>NZ_PYWB01000005.1 GCF_003056345.1 Devosia submarina
ACCCGCAGCCTGATGAGCCGATCGATCGGCAACATCGCCTGCTTCGCGGATTTCGGCTTCTGTTTGACCAAGCGCACGAGCGCCTTCTTCAGCGGATCGGCGTGCAGCGGCAACAGCATCCCGGCGCATCTCTTCCGTCATCGTGCCAGCTCGATCTCGCAGATCATCAATGGTGGCTTGAGGATTGGCAATGGCATCAACCGCCGGAGCGAAGGATTCAGGAACATTGAGCTGTACCGTACGTGAACCATCAGCATTGGACTGCACGCTGGCTCGAGGCTCGCTTTCGGGAGCATTGTCGCAAGCAGCCAAGGCAGAAAGAGCAATAAGGGTCAGCGGTGCAAACAGTTTTCTCATGCGCGAGTAAGCTCCTCAACTTTCTGGATCAGGAGAGCAAAGCCTGAGGGCCTTCACAGTTCCACCAGAACGACGGCAGCTATTGGGGAGTATCCATGGGGCAATCAGCCGACCGAAATGGGGCGAGTGAAGTCGGGCAGGGCAGGGGCATGTAGCGGCTCTGCCAAGGATCAGGCAAAGCCGCATTGCTTAGATCTCCGTTGCCTCCGATAGCGAGAGTGCATCGTCTACATCGACTCCCAGATACCGCACCGTGTTCTCGATCTTGCTATGCCCGAGCAGTAGCTGAATGGCTCTCAAATTGCCCGTTGCCTTGTAGATGATCGACGCCTTGGTTCGGCGCAGCGAATGGGTGCCATATTCCTGCGGTGTCAGACCGATTGCGGTGACCCATTCGTCGACAAGCCGTGCATACTGACGCGTGCTCAGGTGGCGATCAGCATTGACGCGGCTCGGAAACGCAAAGTCATCAACCGTGCCGCCTCGTCGCTCCAACCAGGCCAGCAGGCTAGCTCTTGTGTCCGAGGTGATTTCAAATTGAACGGGTCTGCCCGTCTTCTGCTGGATCACCATTGATCTGGAACGGATTGTTGGTCCAGCCACGAGTGTGCCGATCTTGATCTTGACCAGATCGCATCCCCGCAGCTTGCTGTCGATCGCGAGATCAAAGAGCGCCCGATCTCTCATTCGACCTTCCCGGTCGAGGAAGAAGCGGATTGACCAAATCTGTTTGACCTTGAGCGCCCGCTTGGCGCCAACCTGCCTGCCGGCATTCGAAGCGGGTCTTCCTGCAGCAGCAGGATCATAGTGTGAGATACCCATTACATTTCTCCTGTGGCCGAAGCGGCCGCAAGAAGAACGATTATGGCAGGGTCGCGGACGGGGACTGTTCGCCGCTTTGCAGACGCTGGGCAGGGGCAGCCATCCGACCCCACTTCTGACGTTAAACATCGAAGCTCTAATTCTTAGAAGCGGACATCAGATGAAGTGCCGGCTGGCTGGTGAATGGTAGACTGAACGCATGAGCCAATCCTATCATTATCGCTTTCGTAAGGTGATGCCCAACGATCTCGAGCTGCTAGCGGAGTGGCAATCAAACTCGCATGTTCGAGAATGGTGGGACCGAGAGCCGTACAATGAGGTGAACTTGGCCGATGCCCGAGTTTCACGCTGGATCGTCTGAACGGCGATCGGCCGTTCGCCTATATCCAGGACTACACGGTTCACAGTTGGGAAGACCACCCGTTCGCCTATCTTCCAAAGGGCTCAAGGGGCATCGACCAATTCATAGGCGATCCTGAGATGGTCGGTCTGGGGCATGGATCCGCATTTATCGCGATGCGGGTAGGAGCTCTTTTTGAGGAAGGAGCGCCTGTGATTGCCACCGACCCGCACCCAGATAATCTGCGCGCGATAGCCGCGTATAGAAAGGTAGGGTTCGAGCCAACAGGGCACCCGCAAGAAACACAATGGGGACTGACATTGCCCATGCTGGTTAGGAAATGAGCCGCACAGGCGCGCTGCCTTAGGCTCTGAGACAATGTTGAAACTCATGATCTTGCCAGTAACTGTGTCCGACACAATCGTGGGTCGGCCTAATTCTGCCATTATACAAACGGGACCTCGATCAGGATCAGTCATTCACCCGGGCAGGAACTGCCGAGCCCCGGCTTCAGCACGCGAGACGGCCTCCCGAAACAGTCTACCTAACGTCTCACGGTCATGCGCCACCGACGCCACTTCGTTGCCGTTGAAGCTCATCCCGTGTTCGGACATGAAGTCCAGCAAGAACGTAGCTATATAAAACTCGAAGAGCCCATCCCAGGCCTGCCCAGCGCTAGCCAGCCAAGCACTGACATAGTCGATTGGCCTCCCGCTATTGAGCAATGCGGCAGCCGTAAGAGCAGCGGGATAGCGCGGATCGCCATAACAAAGGTCATCCACGTCCACAATGCCGGACAAGTAGCCTTCCGGCGAGACGATGACATTCTTTGTCGTCGTGTCGTGGAGGAAGGGATTAGCCTCAACGATGTCGAGTTGCGAAGCAAATCCCGACAGCATGGCGTCGACGCTCTCTATGACCGTGACAGGAAATAGCCCATTTTTCACGATCCTTAGCCGAGAGCGATCTATATGCGCCCGAACAACATCCATCCAATGCGCATGCGGTGCGTCGTGTGGAGTCGAAGCATAACCAAACCCAGTGCCACGCCCCAAGCGCGCCGTTGCTGCCTGTGCATCAGAGACCGCTGAGGCGATGCGGCGAAGTTGCTCGTCTGAAAGTCTGTGCAGTACGTGACCTAAGTCGGTCCCTCGAAGGCGCGCCATGGACACATACGGAAAGCTCCCATGTCTGCCATGGCCTAAGATCTCAGGCAGCGGCACTCCAAGGGGCTTCAGTTGCGCTGTCAGTCGCAAGCCTTGTTGCAGGACATCGGCTTGTTGTGGAAGGCCGATGCGCACAACCGCCTGTTGGCTGCCCGAGGTCACCTCATAGACGAAGAACGCCATTCCTGTTGTGAACCGTCGAGCCGTTACTGCTGTCCAGCCGAACACTCGTCCGGCGATTTCGCAAGCGGTCTTTTCCGATGGCAGTTCTCTAGGCAACTCGAAGCTCCGCAATGGACGCGCCGGCTTCGCCGTCGAGCATGTCTGTATGTCCCAGCATGTATTCGGAAACAGTGGTTCTGCAACCCACCCTCAAGGTACCAGTCAGGTGCCGACCCCTTTTCGGTCGTTCGCCGGTTCGGTCACTATTCCCAAAACCTGACACAGCCCTTCGGGCGCTAATAGGCCAGCAGTAGATCAGGCGCTTGGGTTCAGCCCAGGCTCTGAGCTATTTGTTCGCCAGGCGATGACTGTGGCGCTATCTTTGGCGCCAGATTCTTGTGCCTCGAGGAGCATATGTTTCGGGCTTTGCTCCAAATCCGGTGATCCGAGGATGGCTTGCGAGAGAGGAGCAGGCGCTTCGTAAGGCCGTTGGCCAAATTCCAAAATTCCGTCAGTGACGAGTGCGACGACCTGTTGGCCCTGCCGAGGCTCCCGAACACCGTCGGTCTCGACGCAGACATGGACACACAATCCGACGTCTAGTTGCCATCTATTCCGCCTGAAAGCCGTCAGTCCGCCCCCCCGCAATGGCTTGCAAAAATTGTTGCCATAGCTATTTCAGCGGCCGAAACATTATCAGATAGCAGGGCGTAGGCTCTGAAACGTTTAGTGTCAGGATCGAATCCTGAGCAATCCCTGTCACTGCGTCGAGCGCTGCCACTGCGTGGGCTTCACCATAGTAATGTACAGTCATGGGGCCACCGAAGACGATGACGCTTTGATGTGCCGTTGTTCGGAGGATGGTCTCTTTCGACACGAGGTGCCTTTGCATCTCGTGATGAAAGCTGTGCCGCAGTGACATCGCATTCAGGTCAGTCGTTTCGCCTTCGATGACGTGGGCAAATATCGGTGTCTCACCGACAAATGCGTAAGGTGGGGCAGAGGTCGTCAACTCGGTCGTTCCTGCCGGATGGCTCAGGCGTATGCCATTGCCGGAAAGGACTGCAATGGTGCGGTCGACGTTGTCGAAGAGCGAAAAAGGTCCCGACGCAGAAATTGTTGCGATGCTCACGCGCCAGAGAAAATCAGCTCCCCCTCCATCGTCCAAGGTGGAGACGATCTCGCGGGTAATGCCGCCGCCGTTCTTCCATGGCGTTATGGGGAGATCGCGGTATCGCAAGAGGCGCAAGGCTTGATCCCGTTTGAGGCGGGCTTCCCGGCTGGAGAGCCCGCAATGGTTTGTCCTAGAGGATGGCTGGTAGGTCGAGGCTCTTTTCGCGGGCCCAGTCCTGGGCGATTTCGTAGCCGGCATCGGCATGGCGCATTACGCCGGTGGCGGGGTCGTTCCACAGCACCCGCTCGAGGCGTCGCGCTGCGTCATCGGTGCCATCGGCAACGATGACCATGCCAGCATGCTGGGAAAAACCCATGCCGACGCCGCCGCCGTGGTGCAGCGACACCCAGGTGGCGCCAGAGGCGGTGTTGAGCAGCGCGTTGAGCAGGGGCCAATCGGACACGGCGTCGGAGCCATCCTGCATGGCCTCGGTTTCACGATTGGGCGAGGCGACCGAGCCTGAATCGAGGTGGTCGCGGCCGATGACAATGGGCGCTTTCAGCTCGCCATTGCTGACCATTTCGTTGAAAGCCAGGCCCAGGCGATGGCGATCGCCTAGCCCCACCCAGCAAATGCGCGCCGGCAGGCCCTGGAAAGCGATGCGCTCGCGCGCCATGTCGAGCCAATTGTGCAGGTGGGTGTTGCCCGGCGTCAGTTCGCGTACCTTGGCGTCGGTCTTGTAGATGTCTTCGGGATCGCCCGAGAGGGCCACCCAGCGGAAGGGGCCGACGCCGCGGCAGAACAGCGGGCGGATATAGGCCGGCACGAAACCGGGAAAGGCGAAGGCTTTTTCAAGGCCTTCGTCCTTGGCGACCTGGCGGATATTGTTGCCATAGTCGAGGGTCGGAATGCCGGCCTCATGGAAGGCGACCATAGCTTCGACATGCTCGCGCATCGAGGCGCGGGCCGCCTTTTCGACTGCCTTGGGATCGCTTTCGCGCTTTTCGCGCCACTCGGCCATGGTCCAGCCCCTGGGCAGGTAGCCGTTGATCGGATCGTGGGCCGAGGTCTGGTCGGTCACGATGTCGGGGCGAACGCCGCGGCGAGCCAGTTCGGGCAGGATATCGGCGGCATTGCCGAGGAGACCGACCGATTTGGCTTCGCCGGCGGCCGTCCATTTTTCGATGAGCGCCAGCGCTTCATCAAGCGTCTCAGCCTTTTCGTCGACATAGCGGGTGCGCAGCCGGAAATCGATGGAATCGGGGTTGCACTCGACCGCGAGGCAGCAGGCGCCAGCCATGACGGCGGCGAGCGGCTGGGCCCCACCCATGCCGCCGAGGCCGCCGGTGAGGATCCACTTGCCCCTCAGATTGCCGCCATAGTGCTGGCGGCCGGCCTCGACGAAGGTTTCGTAGGTGCCCTGCACGATGCCCTGGGTGCCGATATAGATCCAGGAGCCGGCGGTCATCTGGCCATACATGGCCAGGCCCTTCTTATCGAGCTCGTTGAAATGGTCCCAGGTGGCCCAGTGCGGCACGAGGTTGGAATTGGCGATCAGGACGCGCGGCGCATCGGCATGGGTGCGGAAGACGCCGACCGGTTTTCCCGATTGCACGAGCAGCGTCTGGTCATCGTCGAGCTTTTCCAAAGCCGCGAGGATCTGGTCAAAGTCTTTCCAGGTGCGAGCGGCGCGGCCGATGCCGCCATAGACCACCAGCTCGTTGGGGTTTTCGGCGACGTCGGGGTCGAGATTGTTCATCAGCATGCGCAGCGGAGCTTCTGTCAGCCAACTTTTGGCCCGGAGCTCGGTGCCGCGCGGCGCGCGGATTTCGCGGACATTGTGACGGGGATCGGTCATGCTGGTGCCTTTGCGGAAAGGGTGCGGGCGACGGCCTCAATGCGCTTGAGCATCAGCTGAAGGTGCGGGCGCAGGCGGGCGGTCTTGTCGGGGTCAAGCTCAAAGGGCGCGCTCTCGCGAACGAGATGCGTGTCTTGGGCTAGCTCGAGCTGGATGGCATGGACGTTATTGGCCGGGTCGGCATAGTGCCGCGTGGTCCAGCCGCCCTTGAAGCGGCCGTTGAGCACGCTGGTATAGGTCGTGGCATCACGCGCCGTGTTGATGGCGGCTTTTTCTATAGCGAGGTCGCAGGTGGTGCTGCCGTCGGTACCGATGTTGAAGTCGGGCAGCTTGCCCTCGAAAAGGAAGGGGATGTTGGAGCGGATGGAATGGCAGTCGAAGATGACGGCGACGCCATGCTCGGCCCGGACGCGCGCGATCTCCGCCTTGAGGGCGGCGTGATAGGGCACGTGAAAGGTCGCGATACGCTCCGCAATGTCGTCCGCGTTAGGCTCTTCGCCCACTTTCCAGATGGGTTTTCCATCGAAATCGGTCAGGGGCACGAGGCCGGTCGTGTTCTGACCCGGATAGAGGCTTTCGTTTGATGGCGAGCGGTTGGCGTCGAGCACATAGCGGTGGAACAGCGCGCGAACCACCGAGGCACCAGGGAGCAGGCCGGCATAGAGGTGGTGAATATGCCAGTCGGTATCGGTGATCCCGACGCCCGTTTCATTAAGCCTTTGGCCGATGGCGTCGGGGATGAAGATGCCTGTATGCGGGAAGCCGAGAATGACTGGCGACGAGCCTTGCTGTACTTCGAAAACGTCCATCACAGCGCCAGCCCCGGCAGAATGCCCGGCGAAACTGTGCCCGTCAGCGACCCGTCGGCGACGAGGCGGACGGAAGCCTCGATGTCGGGCGCCATGTAGCGGTCGACTTCCAGCTCGGGCACGACGCTGCGCAATGCTGTCCGCGCCTTGAGCAGTTCAGTGCCCGTCTGGAGCGGGGTGCGGCAATCGACCCCCTGTGTCGCGGTCAGTGCCTCGATGCCGATAATGCCGAAGAGGTTGTCGGTCATCTGCAGCAGCCGGCGGGCGCCGTGGCAGGCCATTGAGACGTGGTCTTCCTGATTTGCCGAAGTGGGCGTGGAATCGACCGATGCCGGGTGCGACATCTGCTTGTTTTCGCTCATCAGCGCGGCCGAAGTGACCTCGGCGATCATCAGGCCGGAATTGAGACCAGGCTTCTTGGCGAGGAAGGCGGGGAGACCATAGGAGAGCGCCGGGTCGACCAGCAGCGCGATGCGGCGCTGGGCGATGGCGCCGATCTCGCAGATGGCGAGAGCGATCTGGTCGGCGGCAAAGGCGACCGGCTCGGCGTGGAAATTGCCGCCCGAGACGACGCTGCCGTCGGAAAGGACCAGCGGATTGTCGGTGACGGCATTGGCCTCGATTTCGAGCGTCCGCCCCGCCGTGCGCAGAATGTCGAGGCAGGCGCCGTCGACCTGGGGCTGGCAGCGGATGCAGTAGGGGTCCTGCACCCGCTCGTCGCCCTCAATATGGCTCTCGCGAATTTCCGAGCCGGCCAACAGAGCTCTCAGCGCCGCCGCGGTGTCGATCTGGCCCTGATGGCCGCGCAGGGTATGGATGTCGGGGTGGAAGGGTGCGGACGACCCCATGGCGGCGTCGGTCGACATGGCGCCGGTGATGAGTGCCGCCTGGGCCGCCCGGTGGGCGCGGAAAAGGCCGGCCAGCGCCAGGCCGGTGGAGGTCTGCGTGCCGTTGATCAGTGCGAGACCTTCTTTGGCCGCCAGCACGACGGGCGACAGGCCTGCCTTGGCGAGGGCTTCGCTGCCCGACATTTGCTCACCCCCAAAAAAGGCCTCGCCTTCGCCCATCATCACGGCGGCCATGTGGGCGAGCGGTGCCAGATCGCCCGAGGCGCCGACCGAGCCCTTTTCGGGGATCAGCGGGATGACGCCCTTTGCCAGCATGGCTTCGAGCAGCCGGATCAGGTCCAGGCGAACGCCGGAAGCGCCACGACCGAGCGAGACCAGTTTGAGCGACATGATCAGGCGAACGATGTTTTCCGGCAGCGGCGCGCCGATGCCGCAGCAATGCGACAGGATCAGGTTGCGCTGCAGGGTGGCGACATCGGCCGCGTCGATCTTGATCGAGGCCAGTTTGCCGAAACCGGTATTGACGCCATAGACCGCGGCATTGCCGCGGGCGATCGCTGCGATAAGTTCGGCGCCCTTGAGCACCGCCGCGTCGAATTGGGGGTCGAGCACGGCGGGCACGCCGGTCCAGTAGATGGTGCCCAGCACGCTCAGCGTAACGGCGCCCGGGGTCAGGACAATGGTCATAGCGTCTTGCCTTTGAAAATACGGCGTTCGAGCGGGTTAAAACCCATGCGGTAAACGAGTTCGGCCGGTGTTTCGCAGTTCCAGACAGCGAGATCGGCTGACTTTCCGGCCTCAATCGTCCCGGTTTCTGCCTCGAGGCCCAGGGCCTTCGCGGCATTGAGCGTGACGGCTGCGAGGCATTCACTGACGGTCATCCCGAAGAGGGTCGCAGCCATGTTCATGCCGAGGAGCAGGGAGGTGAGCGGCGACGTGCCGGGATTGCAGTCGGTGGCTATGGCCATGGCGACGCCGTGCCGGCGAAGGGCGTCGATATCCGGCTTCCGGGTTTCGCGGATGGCGTAAAAGGCGCCGGGCAGCATCACGGCGACGCTGCCGGATGCGGCGAGGGCGGCGGCATCGGCGTCCTCGATATATTCGAGGTGGTCCGCCGACAGCGCGCCACGGGAGGCAGCCAGTTTGGTGCCGCCGGATTGGCTCAATTGTTCGGCATGGAGTTTTACCGGCAGGCCCAGGGCCGCGGCACGATCAAACACCTGCGCCATCTCATCAGCGGTAAAGGCGATGCCTTCGCAAAAACCATCGACGGCATCGACCAGGCCTTCTGCATGCGCTTGGTCGAGCGCCGGCAGGACCACGTCGGCGAGATAGTCCTGTTTCCGGCCGCAAAATTCTTCTGGCACGGCATGCGCGGCGAGGAACGAAGTGACGATCCTGACGTCGCGATGCGTGGCGAGACGTCGTGCGGCGCGCAGCATGTCGAGCTCTGTCTCGATGGTCAGGCCATAGCCTGACTTGATCTCGACCGTGGTGATGCCTTCGGCCAAGAGCGCGTCGAGGCGGGGCAAGGCCTGGGCGATCAGTTGGTCGACGCTCAGCTCGCGCGTGGCGCGTACTGTGGACATGATGCCGCCGCCGGCCTGGGCGATTTCGACATAGTTTGCGCCGTCGAGCCGCATCTCGAACTCGCGGGCCCGGTGGCCGCCATGGACAGTGTGGGTGTGGCAGTCGATCAGTCCCGGCGTCACTAAGCAGCCATCGAGGTCAAAGACTTCGGCGACGCCATCGAGCGCCGGGGCATCGTCCGCCGATCCGGCGTAAGTAATCCGGCCGTTCTGCGCCACGATCACCCCGTCCGGGATAACGTTTTGCCCCGCGACGCCCGTCAGCAGGCGGCAGTCTTTCCAGGCCTTGGTTGATGTTGGGTTGAAGAAATCTGTCATCGGGACCGCATTGTCGCTTTCCAGTTCTGTCTAAAATGTATAGACATAATGTGGAGGGTGGCAAGAGGCTATTTGCTACCGATGCGTGGAGCCCGGCCATGACCAGATTGTTCGCCAAGACCGCCCTGCTGCCCCAGGGGCTGGCGCATGATGTGCTGGTGGAGATCGAGGGCGATCGGATCCTTTCCGTCGTCACCGGTGCGTCGTCTGCCGATGCCGATGAGCATTACGGTGTGCTGGCTCCGGCGGTCAGTAATTTGCATAGCCATGCGTTCCAGCGCGCCATGTCCGGGTTGGCGGAGCGGCGGGGGCAGGGCGATGACACGTTCTGGAGCTGGCGATCGGTCATGTACAAGATGGCCCTGTCCATGACGCCGGATGACGTGCAGGCGATTGCCGCCCAACTCTATGTCGAAATGCTGGAGGCCGGCTTTTGCCGGGTGGGTGAATTCCAATACCTGCATCACGATTGTGATGGCTCGCCCTATGCCAATATTGCGGAGATGGGCGCGCGTATCGCGGCGGCCAGCGCGAAGACCGGTATTGGCCTGACCTTGCTGCCCGTCTTCTACGCCCATGGCGGCTTTGGGCCGACGGCGCCGGGCGTCGATCAACGGCGGTTCATCAACTCGGTCGATGGCTATGAAAAACTGATGGCTGCCAGTCGCGCGGCCATTGCCGGTGTCGAGGGCGCCCGTATCGGTATCGCGCCGCATAGCCTGCGCGCCGCAACGCTCGATGAGATCCGCGCAATATTGCCTATGGCCGAGGGCGGGCCGGTCCATACCCATATTTCCGAGCAGGTGCTCGAGGTCGAGGGGTGCATCAAGGCCCACGGCAGGCGGCCCGTGGAGTTGCTGCTGGGGGAATTGCCGGTGGATGGGAAATGGTGCCTGATCCACGCGACACATCTCGACGACAAGGAAATTTCCGGTATCGCGAGGTACGGCGCCGTCGTCGGTCTCTGCCCGATCACCGAAGCCAATCTGGGCGACGGGATTTTTCCCGGCATGCCTTTTCTTGGCGAAGGCGGTGCCTTTGGCGTCGGTTCAGACTCCAATGTCAGCATCAGCCTTGCCGGTGAGTTGCGGCAGTTCGAATATAGCCAGCGCCTGGGCAATCGCATTCGCAATGCTGTGGCGTCGCCTGGTGGCTCTACGGGAGCGACGCTGCTTGAAAAGGCCGCTGCGGGTGGCGCGCAGTCGCTTGGCTGGCAGTCGGGTATTGCGGCAGGTCTGCCAGCGGATCTTGTGTCCCTGGATATTTCGCGTGTCAGCTATCTTCCCACCACCGACCTTCTCGATGCTTGGATATTTGGCGATGACGTTGCTGTTCAGGATGTTTGGGTCATGGGCCGGAAGCGCGTCGCTTCAGGTCGTCACCAGAGCCGCGAAATAGTCCGCCAGCAATTCGAACTGGCCATGCGGCGCGTCATGTCGGCTTGACGCCGCCCCTGATCGATCCGATTAGATTCCCAGTTTGTGTAGGGACTCCGGTTTGCGCGACATCGACAGAGGCGGCCAAATTCGAGAGCAGGACCCCAAAGAGCAGACGCTCCATCAGCGGATTCAGGGCGACATCGAAAACAAGATCCTGTCGGGCGATTGGCCCGTGGGTTTCCGCATTCCTTTCGAGGTAGACCTCGCCAAGCAATATGGCGTGTCGCGCATGACCGTGAACAAGGTGCTGACCCAATTGGCGCGCGCCGGCCTGATCGATCGCGTCAAGCGCAGCGGCAGTTTCGTCAGCCAGCCGCACACGCAGTCGGCCGTGCTGGAAATCGGCGATATCCGGCGGGAAGTGGAATCGCTGAAACTGCCCTATGACTTCCGTGTCATCGAGCGCAGCAAGCACAAGGCGACTAGCGCCGATCGCCTGCGGCTCGATGTGCCTGCTTCGGCTTCGGTCATCGATATCACGTGCCTCCATCGTGCCGGCGGCAAGCCGTTCTGCCTCGAAGAGCGCCTGATCAGCCTCGAAACCGTGCCGGAGGCGGAGGACGCTATCTTTACTGAAATCACCCCCGGCCAGTGGTTGCTGCGTCAGGTGCCGTGGTCTTCGGCGGAACATCGCATCCATGCCTCGGCCGCCGACGCGGCAACGGCAGCGTCTCTCGGCGTCGAAGTCGGCACGGCGTGTCTCGTTATCGAGCGCCGGACCTGGCGCAATGGCGGGCCAGTCACCCAGGTCCGCCTCACCTATCCCGGGGACCGCCATGCATTGACGGCAACCTTCGCTCCGGCGTCATGACCGCGTCTTCGACAGCGCGTCGAGGAAGTGGTCGTTCTCGGCTGCAGTGCCGATGCTGACACGCACGAAGCGCTCGTAGTCGGGCTGTTTCCAGGGTTTTACGATGACACCCTCGGCCAACAGCGCCTCACTAATATCGGTGCCTGACGTTCCGGTGTCGAAGAACAGGAAATTGCCCCTGGACGGCACCACGCGATAGCCGGCTTCTTCCAGGGCTGACCTGACGCGCTCGCGCTCAGTTCTGGCGAGTTCGACCACCGTGCGCACATGCGCCTCACCATCCAGCGCAGCAATCGCGGCGGCCTGCGCTGCGCCATTGGTGTTGAAGGGCGTACGGACGCGATCGAGATAGCCGGTCAACAGCGACGTGCTGACGATGCCATAGCCTATGCGGAGGCCTGCGAGCCCCCAGGCCTTGGAAAAGGTCCGAAGGACGATCCAATCGCTATCCTTGCCACGCATGGCGTCCGGCGCTTCGAGATAGCCATCGCCTTCGGCATATTCGGCATAGGCTTCGTCGATCACCAAAAGGCTTTGGGCAGGCACTGCCGCCGCGACACGGCGCAGGTCGTCGGGCTTGAGCCAGGCGCCGGCCGGGTTCATCGGATTGGCAAACATGACCAGTCGTGGACCAGTGCCGATTTTGGCGAGCAGCAGGTCGACGTCGATTTCGAGCGCGGCGTCGAGGCCCACGCGATCAACCTCGGCTCCCATCACGGTGGTGTAATCTTCATGCAGCGGGAAAGACGGGTAGAGCGTGACCATGCGATCGCCGGGGCGCAGAATGGTTCGGCAAATGACGCTCAGCAGATCTTCCGATCCATTACCAAGAATTATCTGTTCGACCGCCACGCCGTGCTTTTCAGCAAGCCTCGTGCGCAGGGCCTGTCCAGCCGGATCGGGATAGATGTGCGAGTTGGCAGCATAGCTAGTCAGGGCCGAGACGACTGCGGGCGAGGGGCCAAGCGGGTTTTCATTGGAACCCAGCTTGCTGATTTTCCTGGGGTTATAGCGACGCTGCACCTCGGCAATGGTCAGGCCGGAATTGTATGGTGTGAGCTGTTTCACTTCGGGCCGCACGATGTTCAGGTCACTTGCCATTTGCCGGCCCTTCCGAATTCTGTCGGCCCTGAATCTGGCCGGAAATTATGTATAGACATGATTGATCGGAAGTGCTGATATCTGTCAACAGGGATGGAGGAGCCTTGGCATGAATGGTCCAGCAGCCTTTGATCTGACCGGGCGCCACGCCCTCGTGACCGGCGGCAGCCGGGGGCTTGGCCAGGCCATGGCCCTGGCCCTAGCGAAGATGGGCGCCGAGGTTTGCGTGACCTCGCGCAATGCGGCCTCTCTCGGTGACACTCTTGATCAGCTGGAGGCTGCCAGCAGGCCGGGTAGGGGCCTTGCTCTCGATGTGCGGGACAGTGCTGCCATTCGCGGGGCCATCGACAGGCTCGATGCGGACTGGCCCGTGGATATTCTCGTCAACAATGCCGGCATCGAGCATGTCGCCCCCTCCCTCGATGTCGACGAAAGCATCTGGGACGCGATTGTCGATACCAATCTCAAGGGCAGTTTCTTTTGCTCGCAGGCCGTGGCTCGCCATATGGCCGGGCGCGGACGCGGGGCGATCGTCAACTTGTGTTCGCTGACCACCTATGTCGGCATTCCCACCGCGGTGCCCTATGGTGCCTCGAAATCGGGGCTGCTGGGCATGACGAAGGCCTTGTCGGCCGAATGGGCCACGAGCGGCATCCGGGTCAACGCCATAGCGCCGGGCTATTTCCGGACGCAGATGACCGAAGGCTTTTATGCGGATGAGGCGTGGGCAAGCTCCATGCAGTCCAAAATACCGCAGCGCCGATTTGGCGAAATGGCCGATATTGGTGGTGCCGTGGTCTTCCTCGTCAGTGATGCCTCGGCCTATGTCACAGGTCAGTGCATTGCAATAGATGGAGGCTATCTGGCGTCGATCTGACCCTTCTGCTGAAGATTTGGGCAGCAATTGGGTTTGCTCAAAAATGGATTGACCTGCAGTCCAATATGTATAGACATCATTTACAGGGCGGGCGCCTGGTGGGTGATCTGATAGGATCCTGAATGACTGGCATGACCAAAAGCGACGGGAAACAGAAGGCTGCGGTCGCCGTATCCGTCCAGAACGTCAACATGACCTTCGATGGCTTCCATGCGGTTGACTCGGCGTCATTCGATTTGGACCAGGGACGTTTCCTGACTATTCTTGGTCCCTCCGGATCCGGCAAGACGACGTTGCTGCGCATGATCGCCGGTTTCCAGAAGCCGAGTTCGGGCGAGATTTTCATCAATGGCGCGCCGGTGAGTGCAGCTCCGCCGCACAAGCGCTCGGTCGGCATGGTGTTCCAGAAGCTGGCGCTGTTTCCGCACATGACGGCGGCTGAGAATGTTGCCTTCCCGCTCAAGATGCGCCGCTTCGATGCCACGACCATTCCGGAGCGCGTGCAGCGCTACCTCGATCTGGTGCAGCTTGGTTCTTATGCCGACCGCCGCATCCATCAGCTTTCAGGTGGTCAGCAGCAGCGCGTCGCCATCGCACGGGCCCTGGTGTTCGAGCCTGACCTGCTCCTGCTCGACGAGCCCCTGGCGGCGCTCGACCGCAAGCTGCGCGAGGAAATGCAGCTCGAATTCCGTCGTATTCAGCGCGAGTTGGGCGTGACCACGATCAACGTCACCCATGACCAGCGCGAGGCCCTCGTGGTGTCGGACGAAGTCGTCGTCATGGACAAGGGGCGTATCCAGCAGATGGCGTCGCCCACAGCGACCTATCGCACGCCTGCCAATGCCTTCGTCGCCGGCTTTATCGGGGTGACCAATTTCCTCAACGGCACAGTCAAGTCGACCGCCGGCCAGGAAGTGATATTCGCGGCCGGCGAAAGAGAATTTATCGGACATTGGAGCGCTGCCGCTGGCGCTCCGACAGTGTCTGCAAACGTGGTGGGCGCATTGCGGGCCGAACAGGTCCGCATGGCTACCAGTGCAGACGAACTCGGGCAGTGCCGCACGGTGCTGTCCGCAGCGGTGACGGATGCCATCTTCGAAGGGGAGCGGACAGCGTATGAAGTCACTGTCGGCATGGATGGCAATATCATCAGGGTCTTCGACCACGACCCTGCTGCACACAAGCAGTTCGGCATCGGCGAAGCCGTGTTCATCGGCTGGAACCCGCAGGACGTAATGATCTATCCAAATTAGGCCGGGCGTGCCCGGTGGGAACAGGAGAGAACGGATGACCAAGACTAAATCGACTTATGCGCTGACGCGCCGCCGCTTCCTGGGTAGCGCAGCCGCGCTTGGCGGCCTCGCCGCGACCGGCTGGACCGGGCAGGCCTTTGCGCAGGAACCCGAAAAGCCAGCCGAAATCATCGTGCGCGCCTGGGGTGGCTCCTGGGTCGCCAGCCTGCAGGCCGGCGTGTCCGATCCGTTCACTGCCGCAACCGGCATTGCCGTGCGCCATGACCTCACGGAAGACAATGAAATCCAGCCCAAGGTCTGGGCCGCCGTTGCGCAGGGTCGCATCCCGCCGATCCACATCAACTGGGACACCACCACCAATGCCACCAAGTCGGCACTGCGTGGCGTAACCGAGGACCTGTCCGATCTGGCTAACCTTGCCAATACGACCGAACTGGCCAAGCCGGTTGGCCTCGAGGGCTACCCGATCGTCAATACCTATGGCTATGTCTATGTGCTGGCCTATCGCCCATCGGCTTTCCCCGAGGGCGCGCCGACGTCGCTGCAGGTGCTGCTCGATCCCAAATTCAAGGGCCGTATCGCGCTCTACAATGACGGCATAGGTTTCCACTTCCCAGCACAGGTCGCCGGCGGCGGCAAGCTGGAAGACATTCCGGACAATATGGATGCTGCCTGGTCCTTCATCGAGAAGGTCAAGGAACAGCAGCCCCTTCTCGGCGAAGATCCCGATTTCACCAACTGGTTCCAGAATGGCGAGATCGATCTGGCCGTGACCATTTCGACCAATGCTCGTGAAGCCATGAAGAACGGCATCGAGCTGGCTTGGACGGTCCCCGAAGAGGGCTCCAAGTTCGAAACCGATGGCCTGTGGATCCCGAAGGGCCTGCCCGAGAACGAACTCTACTGGGCCAAGCAGTACATCAACTTCGCCATTTCCAAGGACGCCCAGCAGGTCTGGCTCGATGGTCTGGGCCTGCCCGGCGTGGTACCGGGCCTGACGCCGCCGGAAGGCCTTGCCGGCGATCCGTCCTACCCGACCGAGCCGGCGGACTTCGAGCGCCTCATCCGCGTTCCGACCGCCATCCAGGTCGAGCATGAGAGCGAGTGGTTCGGCAAGTTCAAGGCGATCATGCAGGGCTAAGCCTGCCCGGCGTTGTGATCAGGGATGTCGCCCATGCCGGGCGGCATCCACCGGCAAGGAGTTACCATGCGATCCTATCGCACCGCATATCCATTTCGATGGAGGGTGATGGACACCCTCGAGATGCTGGCGCGAGTCCTCTGGCCGAACCGCTTCTCTGGCGCCGTGCCCTATCTAATGCTGGCGCCGGCCGTGCTGCTGGTGCTGCTGCTGGTCATCGGCATGGCGCAGATCGCGGATTCTAGCCTGCATGTGCTGGATCGATCGACCTTCCTGCCGTCTGCCGACTTTACTCTGGCGAATTATCAGACCGCCTTAAGGCAGCCGCTCTACTGGATGATCATCTGGCGCTCTCTCCTTGGCGCGGCAGTGGTGACGCTGCTGTCGCTGATCTTTGCCTTTCCCTATGCCTATCTGATGGTGCGCACGCCCAGTGCGCTGCTGCGAAAATTCCTGCTGATCGCGCTGTTCCTGCCCTTCTTCATCGGTCAGGTCGTGCGCGCCTATGGCTGGCTCATCATTCTAGGCAATCAGGGCGTGATGAATGAAATGCTGGGCTGGGTGGGCATAGAGCCGCAGCGCCTGCTGTTCAATTACCCCGCCGTGCTGTTCGGCCTCGTGCAATATATGCTGCCCTTTGCCGTGCTGATGCTGGCGCCGGCCATCACTGCCATTCCCGAAGAGATCGAGTCTGCCGCCAGCTCGCTCGGCGCCAACTGGTGGCGCACCTTCACCCACGTGATCCTTCCCATGTCCAAGCCGGGTCTGGTCGGAGCAGGGCTTGTCGTTCTGACCCTCTCGCTCACCGACTTCGCCATGCCAGCGGTTCTGGGCGGTGGCTCGCAGGATTTCATCGCCAACGCCATCTATGACCAGTTCTTCCGCACGTCCGACCAAGGGATGGGTGCCGCGTTGACGCTCTTCCTTGTCGGCATCGGCTCCCTGGTTGTCGGGGTGATCTTCACCGTCTTCGGCGCCGGCACGCTCGCCATGGGGAGGGGCAAGAAATGACCGCTCCCCTGAGCAAATCAATCGTCATCTGGGTCATGGTCGGCCTGGTGCTCCTGACCCTGTCAGCGCCAACCGTCGTAGTGTTAGGCGCCAGCTTCACCTCGGGCAATATCATCGTGTTCCCGCCCAATGGCTTCTCGCTGCAGTGGTATGGCAAGATAGCCAGCGATGTTGGCCTGCGCGGCGCCTTCATGCGATCACTGACTGTTGCCGCGATCTGCACTGTGATTGCCATCCCCGTTGGCACACTGGCCGGCATCGCCCTTGCTAAATATGCCATCAAGTTCGAGCGCAGCCTGCAGGTCTACCTGCTGCTGCCCTTCACCATCCCGCTAATCGGCTCGGGAATCGGCCTGATGCTCTTGTTTGGGCAGATGGGCATTTTGGGGCAAATCTGGCCGATCGGTATCGCCTGCTGCGTCATCAATCTGCCCTTCATGATCTGGGCCGTCACCGCCAGCGCTGCGAACCTCGATCCCGATCTCGAACTTGCCGCCGCCAATTGCGGCGCACCACCCATCGCTACCTTCTTTCACGTGACGCTACCGGCCGTGATGCCGGGTGTGATCAGCGGGTCGCTGCTAATGTTCATCCTGGCACTCAACGAGTTCCTCGTCAGCCTGCTGCTGACCGATGCCCGAACCGTCACCCTGCCGGTGCAGATCTACAATTCCATTCGCTCGATCATCACTCCCGATCTTGCCGCAATCTCGGTCGTCTTCATCGCCTGCGCGGCGATTATCATCGCGCTGCTGGACCGGCTCGTCGGCCTTGACATCTTCCTCAAATCCAAGTGACGGCGTTCGCGTCGCCGCTCGTTATTCCATGAGACCCGCCATGACCAATGTGTCCTTCCACACCTATGCCGAACTCGACCAGGAGCAGCGCGCAGCCCTGTTGCGCCGTTCAGAGGCCGACCTCTCCGGTGTCATCGAGAAGGTAAAGCCCATTATCGAGGCCGTCCGGACCCAAGGCGACGAAGCGCTGGTTCGCTTCGCGCGTGACTTCGATCGCTCCGAAGGCGTGCACAAGGGCAATCTTAAGGTCACCGAGGCCGAATTCGACGCTGCTTTCAAACTGGTCGATGCTGAGGTGATCGATGCCATCAAATTCGGCACCGAAAACATCCGCAGCTTCCACGAAGAGCAGAAGCCTGAGACTATGTGGATGAAGGAGATCCGTCCCGGCGCCTTCGCGGGCGATCGCTTCACCCCCATCCAGTCGGTGGCGCTCTACGTGCCGCGCGGCAAGGGCTCCTTCCCGTCCGTGACCATGATGACCTCCGGTCCTGCCATGGTGGCCGGGGTTCCCAATGTCGCCATCGTCACCCCGCCGGCTCCCGATGGCACGGTGGATGCCGCAACGCTGGTGGCGGCGCGTCTCGCCGGCGTGGAAACCGTCTACAAGGTGGGCGGTGCGCAGGCCGTCGCGGCGGTTGCCTATGGCACCGATACGATCAAGCCAGCGCTCAAGGTCGTCGGCCCGGGCAGCCCCTGGGTCGTCGCAGCCAAGCGCCTCCTCGCCGGAGTGCTCGATACCGGCCTCCCTGCCGGCCCGTCGGAAGCCGTCATCTTTGCCGATGATACTGTCGATGGCAGCCTCGCAGCCCTCGATCTGCTGATCGAAGCCGAGCACGGCCCGGACTCGTCCGCCTATCTCGTGACCCACAGCCGCCGCGTCGCCGAAGAGGCACTGGCCGCGCTGCCCGGCTTCTGGGCCCAGATGACCGAACAGCGCGTCGGCTTTTCGACCACGGTGCTGACCGGCAAGAATGGTGGCATCGTGCTGACCGAGGCAGTGGAGCAGAGCTACGATTTCATCAATGCCTATGCGCCCGAGCATCTCGAAATCCTCTCGACCGAGCCTTATGACCATCTCGGCCGTATAACTGAAGCCTCGGAAATCCTGCTCGGCCAATATACGCCGTGCTCGATCGGCAACTTCGGCCTTGGACCCAATGCCGTGCTGCCCACGAGCCGCTGGGCCCGCACCTATGGGCCTCTGTCGGTGACAGACTTCGTCAAGCGCAGCTCCATCGGCTATGTGACCGCCGCCGGTTTCCCGCTGCTCGCCGGCCATGCCCACAAGCTGGCCCTCTACGAAGGTTTTTCGTCCCATGCCATCGCCGTCTCGCCCGAACGCTACAAGCACGTCCGGTAAAAGCCCATGAAAGCCGTTCGTCTGCATGCCGTCCGCGACCTGCGCTTTGAAGAGGTCGATGCCCCGCAGCAGCCCGGGCCGGGCGAGGTTCTGATCGATGTGGAAGCCGCGGGTATCTGCGGCTCGGACCTGCATAATTTCTCGACCGGCCAGTGGATCAGCCGGTCGCCGTCCATTGTAGGCCATGAAGTGTGCGGCCGCGTGGCCGCGGTCGGAGCGGATGTGACGGGGTTCATGCCACGCGACGCCGTGGTGGCCGATTCCCGCTATTGGTGCGGAGAATGTGACAATTGCCGCTCGGGCGATCGCAATTCATGCGCCTCGCTGGGTTTTATCGGCGAAGTCTGCGATGGCGGTTTTGCCGAGCAGCTCTTGTTGCCCGCCCGTCTCGTTATCAAACGGCCCGATGATCTGCCTGCAAATCTCGCCGTCATGTCTGAACCGGTTGCTGTGGCGCTGCATGCGCTCGGCAAGCTCGCCGTCGAGCCCGGCGCGCCGGTGCTGGTCGTTGGCTGCGGCACGATTGGGGGCCTTTGCGCCCTCGCTCTGTCGAAGCGCCATGACGGCCCCATTCTGCTGGCTGACCGCAATGTCGAACGCGCCGACGCCGTAGCGCGAGCCACTGCTTGCAAGATTGTCGCTCTAGAGCGCGCTGCCATCGCAGAGGCGCTGGGTGGCAAGCCGATCCGCTTCGCCATTGACGCCACCGGCAGCATTGCAGCGCTCTGCGCGGTCATAGAGCTCATGGGCAGCAATTCCAGGCTGGTTCTAGTCGGCATCAGCCACGGCAAGCTCGATCTCGATCCAAACGTGCTGGTCGAGCGGGAAATCACCCTCCTTGGCTCCCACGCCTTCAAGGACGAGTTGCCGGACGCCATTGCCATGGCGGGTGAGTTGAGTGCCGTCCTGCCGCAGTTCATCAACGAGACCGTGCGCCTCGAAGAGGTGCCCGACGCCTTCCAGCGCCTGCTTGCCGGAAAGGCGAGGGGGCTGAAAACCATTATCGAGATCGCGTAGCAGCCATGACAGCCTCTCCCAGCCGTACGGCCGAAATCCGCGCGGTCGCCAAGGACAATCCTGATCGCGCCCAGCTGATGCTGGGCGAGCTGTTGCACGATCTGTTCGACATCCATCCGCGCAACGTCACGATCAACTACGATCAGTACAGCCTCAATTCGCTCAACGGCTTCTTCGATACCGACACCGAGGCCTATTTCTTCAAGTTCCACCAGGAGGAAGGCGAGGAGGCGATGAGCGGGGAATATTATCGCGCCGACATCCTCGCCCGCGCCGGCCTGCCGGTCGATCGGCCGGTGCATATGTCCGTGCTGCCGGGCGAGCAGATCCTGGTCTATCGCCGGCGCAAGGATCGCCGCCTTTCCGATGTGCTGCGGGCCCTCGACCTCAAGGACGATCCGGCGCTGCGCCGTATTGCTGCCGATGCGGAGAGCCGGCTGAGTGACCGGGTCATGGACGTCTATCGACAGACCCTCCATCCGATCGCAGCCGATGAGGCCGCCAATGAGCCGATCAATCGCCTGTTTTTCGAGCGCCTGATCGATCCGGCCACGGGCGCCTATCCCGGCGGGCGTCTCAAGAGCTTTTATGTCGACCAGAGTTTTGCCTTTCCCGGCGCCACTCTCACTTGGCCGGACTTCGCCGATGCTCGGTTCGTCATCAATGGCGTCGCTTATAGCGAAACGATCCGCCAGCTTTTCGACGGCGCTCATGCTCGCCTCAAGCCTTCGCTGCTGGCTGATGTGGGTGGCGTCGTCGCGCATGGCGATGCGCATAATGCCAATGTCTGGTTCGTGGAGCAGGGGAACAGCGCCGATCTCAGCTTCTTCGACCCGGCCTTTGCCGGCGACAATGTGCCGACCCTGCTGGCGGAGGTGAAGACCACCTTCCACAATATCCTCGCGCATCCGCTCTGGCTCTACGACCCTGAAGAGCTCGAGCGAACCTATTCGGCCAGCGCGCGCTACAGCAATGGCACGCTGGAGATCGAAACGGACTGGCAGTTGACGCCCGTGCGCGCCGACCTCCTGCGCATCAAGGCCGAGAAGTCCTGGAAGCCGCTGCTGCAATTGCTTAGGAATCGCGACTTGCTGCCGCAAGACTGGCGCCGTGTCGTCCGCCTATCGCTGTTCCTCTGCCCGACGCTGGTCATGAACCTGCGAGCGGGCGCCTCGCGCCACAATCCAACCTCATCGCTGATCGGTTTCGCCAACGCGGTCCGCGCCGGCAGCGAGCCCCTGGGCGGGTCCGATTTCGTCTCGGCAATGCTGGATCAAGTCACACCGCGCTGACTGGACCTTATGCCGAACCGTCATGCCCAATTGTCGTCACCACCGGGCTTGTCCCGGTGGTCCTTGCGGCGGCAAGATGGGTCGCCGGGACATGCCGGGTGCTTGCGCTCTGCCAGATTGGCGACCAGACGCCTACGGGGAGTGTCTACGTCACGAGGTAATACAATACGGTGTCAATAACTCTTCGTCCGCAAGTCCGCGATGTCGGCTTTCGCCATTTGCGCGCCAGATGCCGCCAGTCTGCTTACCACTCGTTTCTGCCGTTAGGTTGCGCACCCTGAAGGGCAGGGTAGGGGCCGTAAGCAGCCTGTCCGTTTGTAGTCGCAAGGTAGGAGATGGTGTTGCCGTAACTAACCTCCTGACCATGCTGAACAAGGATTCCCGTTTTGAAATTTGGGTGTTGAGCGGCAGGCGCCCAATAGCTCGGAGTGTTGCTTCCGGTTATTGCTGCGGCAACGGCGATAATGACACCTAGGGCCGAGGCTTTGACGAAACCTGCTTCAGCGCAAGTACGCTCGCCACCGTCTCCACAGCAAGTCGTAGCAAATCATCTATCTCCACGAGCTCGGGGGCTATGACTGGTAAGCCTTAATAGCCTTTGCGACGACTACTGACGATCCAACGGCTATCATCGTGCCGCTAGCCTTTATAATCGGACGAACCAGAGAGCGTCTCTGCCGTAGGCGCGGCACCCTGTATTCATCAGCTAAAGTTTCCGAATACGTGCGGAGCGCATGTGCTCGACGATGTGCCGACCCGATCCCATGATGTGCATTCGAACCACTTCGGCTGCGCCGGCGGCGTCTTGGAGCCTTATTTTTTCGATTATCTGGCGGTGCTCAGAGATAATCTCCTTGCGTCGCACCATTGAGTAGGGGAACCGGCGTGCAATAGCCCGCAGGATCTCGCGGTGGCGCCACCATAGATCTGCTGCGTGGCGGTTGTAGTGACCGTCGTAGATTATCTGGTGGAACTGGGTGTCCAACTCCGAATGGCGCAGTGGATCATCGAAGCCCAAGGCTTCGATCTCATCCTGCACCAATTCCAGGCGCCGAATGTCGTCATTTGTGGCGATGCCAACAAACCAGGATGTTAGATAGGGCTCGATCTGAGCCTCTACTTCGTAAATGTCACGGGCGAAATCTTCATCGATTGGCCGGACGCGTGCTCCACGATTAGCCGTAAAGAGCACGAAGCCTTCGCCTCGCAGCTGCTGCAGCGCCTCCCGGATAGGGTTGGTACTCGTGCCATAGCGCTCAGCAAGTGCTCTCACCTTTAGCCGTTCATTGGCTGTGAGACGTCCTTCCAAAATGTCCTGAAGGATCTGCTGGTAGATGCCCGCATCCACAGCTCCATCGCTGCCGAGGTCCTGCTCAGGGCTAATAGGGTCTTCTACGACTTCGGTCATGTTGTGGCTTTCGGAGGCATGTTATAGAAGGTTTGCGGATTTGGTACTTCGAAGTTGACAGATAATGTACGATCTGGAAAGTACTGAGTACCGGCAGCCGAGAATGCCGCGCAATGAGTGGCCGCATCAAGCGGCCCGGTATGTTCCAAATGTCGTTTGCAGGCGTTGCGCCGGGCGGAGGAAAAATGACCTTTCATATGACTAAACGCGGTTTGGGTAAGCTTGCGTTCGGTGCGTTCGTGACGGCATTGCTGTCGACGAGCTCGCTGGCATGGGCTCAAGAATTCAAGCAAGCACCCATGCTTGATGCCAAGGTAGAATCTGGCGGTTTGCCGCCCGTGGAAGAGCGGTTGCCTGCCAATCCGTATGTCGAAACCATGGTCGATGGGATCGGACAGTACGGCGGAACGCTCCGCACGACCATCCTCGCCAATGGTGATCATTACAATCTAACACGCACGATTGCCAACGAACTGCTGGTGCGTTGGACGCCCGACTGGACTGAAGTCGTGCCTTCGTTGGCCGAAGAAGTTACTGCTTCGGACGATGCAACGACTTATACTTTCAAGCTGCGCGAGGGGCTCAAGTGGTCTGATGGTGCGCCTTTCACTGTCGATGACATCATGTTCTGGTACGAGGACGTGTTCTCCAATCCCGCGTTGACGCCCGACAAGAACCCGATCTTTGTGGTCGGCGGCGAGCCAGTCGTCGTTACCAAGATTGACGAGCAAACAGTCGAGTTTAAGTTTGCTTCGCCATATGGCTTGTTCTTGCAACAGCTCGCTTACGGCCAGGGGCATTTGCCCGTCATTTACCCGAGGCATTACCTCAGCCAGTTCCACGAGAAGTACAATGCCGAGGGCATTCCGGCGCTTCTTGAGCAAGATGCCACGGCGGCCGATTGGGTGGCGCTGTTCAATTCCAAGGTTTCTGTCAGCTTCCAGCCTGCCTATTGGCAGAACTTGGAGCTGCCTACGCTGAACCCGTATGTCCTTACGGTTCCCTATGCGGATACCGATCGAGTCGAGGCGGTGCGCAATCCCTATTATTGGAAGGTCGATCCCGAAGGTAACCAGCTGCCCTATATCGACAACGTCACCTGGGCAAAACTCGATGATCCTCAGTTGATGCTGCTGCGGATGACTGCCGGCGAACTCGACTTCGCCTTCCGCCACATCAACAACTCGACCTACAAGTCGGTGCTGTTCGATGGACAGGAGACAGGCAATTACCACTTCGTGGACGTCAAGGATCTGCCGGCGAACGATGCAACCCTGCTTCTCAACCTGAACGTCGAAGATCCGATCAAGAACGAGATCTTCAACAACAAGGATTTCCGCATCGCCTTGAGCCATGCGATCAACCGGCAGGATATCATCGACCTCGTGTACGTGGGGCAGGGGGCTCCGTCTCAAGTCGCGCCGCAGCCCGACCACGAGCTCTACGACGAGAAGATGTCGACCCAGTACACCGAGTATAATCCGGAACTGGCCAACCAGATGCTCGACAAGATCATGCCCGAAAAGGACGCCCAGGGTTTCCGCTTGGGGCCCGATGGTAACCGCTTCACCATCAACTTCATGGTGGCAGACGTGTTCGGTTTGTCCTACCCGGACATCATGCAGATGGTGCAGCAATACGCTGCCGAGGTCGGCATTGACATCCAGATCCGCACCACCGACCGGGCGCGCCTTAATACCATGTGGTACGCCAACGAGCAGGAAGCCTATATCTGGAACTGCGTCGGCGGCCTTTCGGAAGCCTATACCGATGTCCGTTGCTATATCCCCTTCCAGAAAGCGGATATCTTCTTCGCCTCTAAGTGGTCCGAGTGGTACTCCGACCCATCAACGGGTGAAGAGCCTCCGCAGCGCGTGAAGGATGCCTACCAGGCCTATGACGAGGTCAAGGCTGCCGTCACCGACGAGGACCGGCTCCGCGAGATGAAGGAATTCCTTGCGATCAGCGCGGACAATCTCTTCACGATTGGCATTTCCCGGCCAATGCCGAAATACATGCTGGTCAACAACGACATCAAGAACGTCGTCCAGGGCATCCCGATCACCGGTAACCTCTGGCACCCAGCTCCTACACTGAGCCAGTGGTACTTCGACCGCGCCGAATAAGCCAACCAGTTGCGGGGTGGCGCCAAGCCACCCCGTCTCGACCAAACACCTAATTTTTCTGGAGGCGAAGATGCTGCTTTTCATCTTCAAGCGCCTACTCTTCGCCATTCCCACAATGATCGCCGTTTCGATCGTTGCATTCATCATCATCCAGTTGCCGCCAGGCGACTATCTTTCGACCTTGATGGCTGATCTTGCCAGCTCCGGCGGTTCGCTTGAAGAAGGCACGATTGCGGCAATGCGCGAGCGCTTCGGCCTCGATCAGCCTATCTATGTTCAATACTGGAAATGGGTTTCCAGCATCGTCTTCCGTGGCGATTTTGGGATCTCCTTCGAGCTCAATCGTCCGGTTACGGATGTTATCTGGGGGCGGCTCGGCTTCTCGTTCCTGTTGGCCGCACTAACGCTTTGCTTCGTATGGGCATTGGCCATACCGATCGGCATCATTTCGGCAGTTCGCCAGTATTCGATCACCGACTACGGCGTCACCTTCCTTGCCTTCTTCATGCTCGCCGTGCCCGATTTCCTTTTGGCACTGGTCTCCATGTATATTCTCTCGACCTATTTCGGGCAGAGCGTGGGCGGACTTTTCTCGCCCGAGTTTGTAAACGCCGCCTGGAGCCTACCGCGCGTCTGGGACTTTCTTTCGCACGTTTGGTTGCCGGTTTGCGTCATCGGCATCGGAAGTCTGGCTGCGCTTGTCCGCATCATGCGTGCCAATCTGCTTGACGAGATCCATCGCCCTTACGTCACGACCGCTCGCGCCAAGGGCATGTCCGAGCTTGAGCTGCTGCTGCGCTATCCTGTGCGCATGGCGCTCAATCCTCTGATCTCGACCCTGGGCTGGATTCTGCCGGCAGTTGTTTCCGGTGAGATCATCGTTTCAGTGGTGATGAGCCTGCCCACTACGGGGCCGCTACTGCTTCGCGCCTTGCTGTCCCAGGACATGTATCTGGCGGGTTCGCTGATCCTGCTCATCTCTGTCCTAACCATTATCGGCACCCTGATTTCGGACATTCTGCTCGCGATCGCCGACCCAAGGATACGCCTGCAATGACGACAGAACTTTCAAACCTGCCGCCGTCCGGCATCGACCATGCCGTCGTTGATGCCCGCAGCGCCGATATCGCCGTTGCCGGTCAGTGGAAGCTGTTCTGGCTCAAGTTCGTCAAGCATCGCTTGGCCGTGGCCAGCCTGTTTGTCGTGCTGTTCCTGTACCTAGTTGCGGCGCTCGCTGACTTCATTGCGCCCTACGACCCTAACGCCACCAATGCGCGCTTCACCTACGCGCCGCCGCAGGCGCTTGGGCTGTTTGTTGATGGCAGCTTTGCTCCCCATGTCGATGGCTTGGCCATGGAGCTCAACACCGAGTCCATGCGGCGCGTCTTTACTCCCGACCCGGAAGCGCCGGTTCGCGTTGGGTTCTTTGTCCCCACTGCGCCTTACACCCTGCTTGGCTTCATCCCGATGCAGCACAAGCTTATTGGGGCCCTCGACGAAGGTCCGGGTGTATCCATGTATCTGTTTGGTGCTGACCGGCTGGGTCGCGATATTTTCTCCCGTGTTGTGCACGGTGCAAGGATTTCGCTCTCCATTGGGCTTGTTGGTGTGTTTCTCAGCCTTGTGCTTGGCATCACTATTGGCGGTATCTCGGGTTTTTTTGGCGGTGCAGTGGACACGGTAATCCAGCGCGTTATTGAGTTCCTGCGCTCAATTCCAACCATACCACTGTGGATGGGGCTTGCGGCGGCTATCCCACTCTCATGGCCACCGCTGCAGACCTATTTCGTTATCACTCTGATCGTTTCCCTGCTGGGTTGGACGTCGCTTGCCCGCGAGGTCAGAGGCCGGTTCCTCTCGCTCAGAAACGAAGATTTCGTTACCGCGGCGCGCCTCGATGGCATGAGCGAAATTGGCATCATCTTCCATCATTTGGTGCCTTCGTTCATGAGCCACATCATCGCCACGCTCACCCTTGCGATCCCCACAATGATCCTTGCTGAAACCGCGCTCTCGTTCCTTGGCATCGGCTTGCAGCCGCCCATCGTCTCCTGGGGTACCCTGCTGCAGGAAGCGCAGAATATCCGGGCGGTGTCGCAGGCGCCCTGGCTGCTTTTCACTCCAGCAGCCGCCATTATCATCTCGATCCTGAGCCTTAACTTCCTTGGTGACGGCTTGCGCGACGCTGCCGATCCATACGAGGCCCATTCATGACCTCCGCTACTCCAGCCACTCCGGTCCTGAGCGTCAAAAACCTGCAGGTGCAGTTTCCCACCCGCATGGGTCTCGTGAAGGCTGTCGACGACGTTTCGTTTGACCTTTATCGCGGCAAGACCCTGTGCGTTGTGGGCGAAAGCGGATCAGGCAAATCCGTGTCGGCCCGCGCCGTCCTGCAGATCGTGGATCGGCCCGGAAAGATCGTCGGCGGCTCCATGGTGCTCACTCGCCCCGATGGCACCAGCGTAGATCTTGCAAAGCTTGATCCGCGCGGTGGCGAGATTCGGTCTATTAGAGGCAGGGAGATCGCCATGATCTTCCAGGAGCCCATGTCTTCGCTCTCGCCGATCCATCGCGTGGGCGAGCAGATTGGGGAATCCTTGCGCATCCATTTCCGCATGCCCAAGGCAGAACGGCGGGCGCGGGTAATCGAGCTCTTGACCCAAGTGGAAATCCCCAATCCAGAGCAGGCAATTGACCGCTACACGTTCGAGTTCTCCGGCGGCATGCGGCAGCGCGTGATGATCGCCATGGCGTTAGCCTGCAATCCGTCCATGCTAATTGCCGACGAGCCTACAACCGCCCTTGATGTGACCACCCAGGCGGAGATCCTGACGCTGATCAAGCGGCTGCAGGCGGAGTACGGCATGGCCGTGCTGTTCATCACCCACGACATGGGCGTTGTTGCCGAGATCGCTGATGAAGTGCTCGTCATGTATCGTGGCAAGGTCATGGAGCGTGGGGCGGTCGAGCAGATATTCCATGAGCCGCAAAGCGACTATACTCGCATGCTTATCGGCTCGGTCCTGAAGCTTGAAAGCAAGGCCGAGGCGCGCGTCGCTCGAGAACCCGCATCTCTGGCACCCGATCTGCTGCTTGACGTGCGCAACATGAGCCTTACGTTTCCCGGCGGCATGAAGGCGGTTGACGACGTGTCGCTCACCGTCTCCCCTGGCGAAACCCTGGGCATTGTCGGCGAGAGCGGCTCCGGCAAGACCACGATGGGCCGATGCCTCTTGCGCGTCTATGACCCGCAGCAAGGCACGGCCAATTTCCGCCGCGCCGATGGCTCGGTCACCGACCTGTGCTCGGCAAGGGGGGAGGAACTCAAGGCCGCGCGCCGGGAAATCCGCATGATCTTCCAGGACCCGGTCGGCTCCCTCAATCCGCGCAAGACTGTGGCCGACATCATCGCCGAGCCGCTCCGACTGGCCAAGCTGGCGCGCGGCAAGGAACTTGATGATCGCGTTGCCGGCCTCATGGAACAGGTGGGACTAGAACCCAGCTGGCGCGAACGCTACCCGCACGCTTTTTCCGGTGGTCAACGCCAGCGCATCGGCATCGCGCGGGCTATTTCTGTCCGCCCGCGCCTGATCATTGCCGACGAAGCCACTTCGGCGCTCGACGTTTCCCTGCGCAGCCAAATGCTCGACCTTATGATGAAGCTGCAGGACGAGATGGGGCTCTCGTTTATCTTCATCTCTCACGACATGTCGGTCATTCGCTACATGTGCGACCGGGTCGCTGTGATGTATCGCGGCAAGATCGTGGAAGCTGGAGACACCGAGGCGGTCACCGGCTCACCCCAGCACGCCTACACCCAAGCCCTGCTATCGGCCATTCCCCATCCAGATCCGCGAGACCGGCGCCTTGCTGATCGCTTTCGCTACCAAGAGATCCAGAAGTGAAAATCACCGACATCAAGGTCATCGTTTGCTCGCCGGGCCGTAACTTCGTCACGGTCAAGATCATGACCGACGAGGGGCTCTACGGCGTCGGCGATGCCACTCTCAACGGCCGCGAACTGGCCGTGGTCGCCTATCTCGAGGAACACGTCATCCCCTGCCTGATCGGACGCGATCCCCATCGGATCGAGGACATCTGGCAATACCTTTATCGCGGTGCCTATTGGCGTCGCGGTCCGGTTACCATGTGTGCCATTTCTGGGATAGACACAGCGCTTTGGGACATCAAGGCCAAGGCCGCCGGTATGCCGCTCTACCAGCTACTGGGCGGCGCCTCACGCGAAAACATCCTGTGCTATACCCACGCCCAGGGGACTGACATTGCTGAATGCGTCGATGCAGTGGGGAAGCGGGTAGACGAGGGCTACAAGGCCGTTCGCTGCCAGACCGGCATTCCGGGCCTACCCAACGTTTATGGCACAGGCAAATATTCCGTCACCACCAATGCCGCCGACGACGCCATGCCGCGCGAAGAAGCATGGTCGACGTCCAAATATCTCAACTACGTTCCCGAGCTCTTCAAGCAGGTTCGCCAAACCTATGGCAAGGACCTGCATCTGCTTCATGACAGTCATCACCGGCTGACCCCGATCGAAGCAGCGCGGCTGGGCAAGGAACTCGAACCCTACAATTTGTTCTGGCTCGAAGACACGGTAGCGGCGGAACTGCAGGAAGGTTTCCGCCTCATCCGTCAACACACAACCACGCCTCTGGCCGTGGGCGAGGTGTTCAACACGATCTGGGATGCGCGCCTCCTCATGGAGGAGCAGCTGATCGACTATATCCGCATGACTGTGGTGCATGCGGGCGGCGTTACCCCGATGCGCCGGATCATGGATTTTGCATCGGTCTATGCGGTGCGCACCGGATGCCATGGCGCAATGGACATGTCGCCCATCTGCCTTGGCGCCAATCTGCATCTCGATCTATGGGCACCCAATTTCGGCATTCAGGAATTCTCGGGCTACCTTCCGGAAATCCTTGAGGTGTTCCCCAGTGCCTGGTCCCTAAAGGGAGGCATGCTTCACCCTGGCGAGGCGCTCGGCCATGGCGTCGACATAGATGAAGAACTTGCCGCCAAATATCCCTACCAGCGCGCCTATCTGCCGGTGAACCGTCTTGAAGACGGTACTCTCTGGCACTGGTAACAGCACTCGAACCCGAAGCAGCTTGAAATGAAAATCACCGCTATTCACGCCTTTCCAGTTTGGGTCGGCATTCGCAACCAACTGCTCGTCAAGATCGAAACTGATGAGGGCATCTTCGGATGGGGTGAAAGCGGCCTTACGGGACGAGAAAAAGCTGTCGTGGGGGCGCTGGAGCACTTCGCCGAGATCATCATCGGCATGGACCCGTTCAATATCGGCGGCATCTGGCAAAAGCTCTACCGCAGCCAGTACTTCGAAGGCGGCCGCGTCCTGGCGGCGGCGCAATCCGCCATCGACATTGCGCTTTACGACATCAAGGGCAAGGCGCTGGGCGTCCCTGTCTATGAACTGCTCGGTGGCAAGCAGCGCGACCGCATACCCACTTTTGCCACCACCTCCGGCGAGCCAGGCGAGTCGATGATCGAGCAGGCACAGATGCTGATGGAAGCGGGCTGGACCGCGATGCGCCTATCGCCCTCGGGACACGAGGAAACCATCTACGAGCCGCGCGAGCATATCGCCACGACTGCTAAATGGTGCACCAAGGCCCGCGAGGCGCTTGGTGACGAGGTGGTGCTTGGCGTTGACTACCATCATCGGCTTTCCGTCGCAGAAGCCGCCAGTTTTTGCCAAAAAATGCCGCGAGGCACATTGGACTTCCTGGAAGAGCCGATCCGCGACGAGGCGCCCGAAGCCTATGAAGCCCTGCGCCGGATGACCGATATTCCCTTCGCCATTGGCGAGGAGTTCGCCTCCAAGTGGCAGTTCTTGCCTTACATCGAGCGTGACATTCACCAGTTCAATCGTATCGACGTTTGTAATGTCGGTGGGCTTACTGAATCTATGAAGGTGGCAGGCTGGAGCGAAGCCCACTACGTCGACATGATGCCCCACAATCCGCTGGGTCCCATCTGCACCGCCGCGACGGTTCATTTTGCAGCGGCTGTCTCGAACTTTTCTTGGTTGGAAACCCGCTCGTCCCCTGCTGAAACTCATCTGGGCTTCGACAACTCGGAGTTCTTCCCGGTGCAGCCACGCCTGAAGCGTGCTTGCTATCAAGTTTCCGATGCTCCTGGCCTGGGGGTAGAAGTCAACGAAGAACTGGTGCGCAAACAGGAGTTCAAGTTCTGGCAGGCTCCGCTGCTGAGCCGCCGCGATGGCTCCGTCACCAATTGGTAGGCCCTGCGGCCCCGTATCTCCAAGAAAGTACTCGATCATGAAAATCGTGGCGATCACCCCCTACCTAGTCAAGGAATGGCGAACCATGTTGTTCGTCAAGGTGGAAACCGATGAGGGTATCATCGGGATCGGCGAGGGCGGATTGACCTCTCGCGAACTGGGCGTGGCGGGTGTAATTGAGTCCCTCGCGCCCCTGCTGATTGGCGAGGACCCCATGCGGTCCGAACACCTCTGGCAATTGATGTGGCGCAGCGGATTTCACCCGTCCAACCAAGTGCTGACCTCGGCTATCGCTGCCATTGATATCGCGCTATGGGACATCAAGGGCAAGGCGCTGGGCGTACCCGTCTATCAGTTGCTCGGTGGCAAGGTGCGCGACAAGGTGGACACCTATTGTCATATGGCAGCAGCCTCGCCAGAGGAGTTGCTGGGGGTTGCGCGCCAACGGGCGGAAGAAGGCTGGAATTGCCTGCGTTGGGACAGCGGTCCGTTCGGTGCTACCCTGTATGAACCGCGTCACGCTGTAGATTGGACGATCGACGCGTTCGCCCTGTTGCGCAGTGAGCTTGGGCCCGAAATCGAGCTGGCGTTCGACGCTCACACCAGGACCAGCGTTCCTGATGCCGTGCGTTTGTGCCGGGGCGTTGAGCCTTATCGTCCCATGTTTATCGAAGATCCTCTGCGCATTGAAAACCCCGAATCCTATCGCCGACTGCGCGACCAGACCGCGGTGCCGATTGCAGCGGGCGAACAGCTCGGTACCAAATGGCAATTCCGATCGTTGATCGAGGAAGAACTGATCGACTATGCCCGTATCGACATGTGCATTGCTGCTGGCTTTACGGAAGCTCGCAAGATTGCTGGCTGGTGCGAAACGCACCTGATCGACTTGGCAGTGCATAATCCGATCGGTCCCGTGTCAACAGCTGCGTGTTTGCACCTGAATCTGGCTACGCCCAACATGCTGGTACAGGAACTGCCACGCCGTCCTGGAGAAAGCCTGGCCGACGTGATTACCAGTTCTCACCGCTGGGAGAACGGCTGGCTGATTGCCTCGGATGAACCGGGTCTTGGCCTGGAAGTAGACTGGGAAGGGCTCAGCCGCTATCCATTTGAGCAGGTAAGCTTACCCATCTTTTATCGGGAAGATGGCTCGCTAACCAACTGGTGATTTTGAGCGGCAGCGCTCAACCAGCACAAGTTCATACCGTGCCGAGCGCCGCAGATCCATCCATCGATGAACCGCCTGAAGCGAGGACCGCTTCCACTGTGGACACTTCTGCACCGCCTGCGGCACCTTGATTGCCGCAGACGTGCTTGTTCTGCGGACCTGAAGCTTGGCAGGTTGTACTGGACTGGGCGTGTACCCGTCTCAACTAGGCTGAGATGTTATTAGGGAGAGCTAAGCTGCTCGACTGGCGCGAACAAATGCTGCAGCGTGCTCAGCGCAGAAATCATCTATCACCTTGGGGAAATGCTGGTCGCCACCTAGCACAGTCTGATGCAGGTGAATGATCAGCAGGGGAGAAAGAAGTTGAATCGCCGCAAAGTGTGTATCGACATTTCTCATTTCGCCCAGGGCCACGTGCTGTGAAAGACGCTTGGCAATAGCCCCGAGAACGGGCTCCAAATGGTCGCCAAGATAGGCACAACCCACTCGCGGGTCCGCAAAGCCTTCGCCAAGCCCAATCACTTGGAGGGCAAGAACGCCATGACTGAAGCCAAGGGAGAGCTTGGAAACGAGGTCTTCAATGGACTGCGGGAAGGGGCCTGATGGTTTGCTTGCCAGAGCCAGAAATGGCGCGCCTTCGTGTGCAGCCTGCTCCAATATTGCTGCTACAAGTGAACTCCGGTCAGAGAAATAGTGGTTCATGGTCGATACGGAGACGTTGCATGCAGCTGCAATGTCCCGCCAACTTGCCTTTCGCCCCAGTGGCGAGGACAGGTGCATACGAGCCAGACCGATCAGGGCCCTCCTTCTTTCCTCGAAAGCACGATCGCGACTGCCCTTGGGCCGAGGCATGTTCAACAACTCCAGTTTAGGAATCTAATCCAAAGCGGTCTGGCAATCGTACAACATTTTGTCTATCGATTGAGACATAGAATGGCGAGTTCAGCACGGAAACAAAAAGGCTCCCGCATGCGTCGCTTATCTGCGTGGAAGATCTTGCTTGTGCTGGCGCTCTTTGGTGCGGGTGCTTTTGCAATCCTTGAACGTCCGTGGGAGGCCAAGCCAAAAAGTGTGGCAGCCGAAGTGCTCGCGCCAGGTCCGTATACGCAAGTGCTTGCCGTCAACGGTCGTGTGGCAGCGCGCGAGTCAGTTCCGGTTCGATCGTCCGTGTCTGGACAGGCGATCGAAGTCCTGGCCGGCGAAGGCGACATGATCAATGCAGGCAATGTGCTTGTGCAATTGGATGCTACGCAGCCAAAGAGCGTGGTGGATCAAGCGCAAGCAGCGCTAGATGCTGGTATTGTTCGGCAAGCCCAGGCGCAGGCCACCGTAGACAGGGCTGTGGCCCTAGGCGAAAATGCCCCACGTTCGACGCGTGAAGATGCCGAGCTTGCCCTTGCAGGTGCCACCAACGAGGTTGCCCGGCTGCAAGCAGCACTCGATCAGGCAAAGAGTCAGCTGGACCAATACACTATTCGGGCGCCGCTCGAAGGCGTGATCCTAACTCGGACTGTTGATCGTGGGCAAATTGTTGATCCTCAGGCTGAGCTTTTTCGTGTTGCCGATCTTTCTGAGCTACTGGTTGAGACCGATGTGGATGAGCTTTACTCATCAAGGATCAAAGCCGGGCTAGAAGCGCTTTTGAAGCCGGTTGGCCACAGTGTCTCCCGCCTAGGCAATGTTGTGTTTGCCGCACCAAGCGTTGATCCCGCGACTGGTGGGCGTGCCATCAAGATTGCCTTCGCCGAGCCAGCGGATTTGCCGGTTGGTTTGACTGTGAACGCCAATATCATTGTGTCCGAAGAAACCGAGGCGCTCACCGTTCCGCGGGGAGCTATCGTCACCGAAGGCGCGGACAGCCACGTGTTCGTGCTCGAGAATGGCGTAGCTGTGCGCAGGCCTGTCGAGTTTTCCGATTGGCCCGCCGATCGCGTCATTGTCACGGAAGGCCTCAATGAAGGTGATGTGGTGATCTCCGACTCTTCTGCGATTGCGGAACGTCAAAGCGTCGTTGCGGAGTAACGCATGCTCTATGGCCTCAAGATTGCTCTGCGCTATCTCACCGCAAACAAGGGGCAAACCGGACTGCTAATTGCCGGTGTGGCGGTGGGCGTTTTCGTTTTCATCTTCATGAGCGCATTGATCGGAGGGCTGGCGGTATTTCTGGTGCAGCGCACCGTGGGCGATATCGCCCATGTCACGGTAGAGGCTCCATCGCGTGATCCTGCATCTCTGCTACCCCCCGATGTTGGGGCGCTGGTTGCGGAGCAACGCGCAACCAATCAGCGCCAGCAATTGCGCACTGCAGATGCGTTTTTGCCCTTGATCGAGGCGCTCCCCGAAGTCGCCGTCACATCGCAGCAGATCGTGGGTAATGGCTTCATGGTGCGAGGTGTCGTCACTGCGCCGGTTAGTGTTACCGGGGTGGAGACAGACAAGGTGTCTGCAATTGCCGATATCGAGAAGGCGCTTCAAGATGGTTCGACCGATCTTGCCAATTCCAGCGTCATCATGGGGTCTACATTGGCGAGTGATCTCGGCGTCAGTGTAGGCCAGGTGGTGCGCCTCCAGTCGGATCAGGATGTCGAGCGTCCCTTGGTGGTGAGTGGCATATTCGAGCTTGGCGTCGAAGCGTTGGATGCAAGGTCTGCCTTTGTCAGCCTTTCCACAGCGCGGACCTTGTTCAACCTGCCACAGGGCATTTCGCGTATAGAGATCAAGCTTAGTGATCTCAATCAGGCGCCGCCTGTCGCCCGGCGGATTGCAAACGAGACCGGCCTAAAGGCAACGCCTTGGACTGAGGGTAATTCCCAGCTCCTCGACGGCCTTCGGGCGCAGGCGAACTCCGGCAATTTGATCAAGGCGTTTGCGCTCATCACAATTGTCATTGGTGTAGCCAGCGCACTCTTGCTGTCGACGTATAGGCGCCGGCCGGAAATCGGCATCATGCGCGCAATGGGCGCCAGCCGAGGCTTCGTGATCTTAGTGTTTGTGACGCAGGGCGCACTAATTGGCCTCCTGGGTGGATTGATCGGGGCAGGGCTGGGGTATGCGGCCCTGCTGCCCTTTCCAGTTCCGGAACTGGCTCCGCCTGGAGGGTTGCCGGTTGATGTGCGGCAGGGTGCCTATGGCCTTGCCATTTCGCTTACAGCGATTGGGGCCATCCTCGCATCGATCCTGCCAGCACGTGCCGCCGCCCGGGTAGACCCTGTGTCGGTGATCGGGCAATGAGCGCACTGCTCGAAGTTCGAGACCTCGTAAAGACCTATGGTGAGGGAGAAGCCGAAACACGGGTTTTGCGGGGACTCGATCTGCGGCTCGACTCAGCTGAACTCGTCGCGCTTCTGGGTCCATCGGGCTCAGGGAAAAGCACCTTGCTGACCATTTTGGGCACGCTGATGCGCCCCACGTCAGGTGAGCATGAAATGTTGGGGGAGGACTTGACCCGTGCAGGTGACCGGGAGCTTACTGAGTTCCGGAACCGGCATATCGGGTTTGTGTTCCAGTTCCACCATCTCCTGCCGGACTTCACGGCGCTCGAGAACGTCATCTTTCCCCTGTCTGTCCAGCTTGGCCGAGAAACCAAGGCTGCCCGTGAGAGAGGACGGGAGTTGCTGGCACGTGTCGGCCTTGAGCACCGCATGGACTATCTTGCGACCAAATTGTCCGGAGGGCAGAAGCAGCGCGTCGCTATAGCACGCGCCTTGATGAACCAGCCAGAACTTGTACTCGCAGATGAACCCACCGGAAATCTTGACCGGGAATCTGCAATGCAGGTCATGGAGTTGATCGGCGAGATCAACAGAAACGAAAAGACCACCTTCCTGATCTCAACGCATGACGAAAAGATCGCGGAAATCTGCAGTCGTCAAATCCGTGTTGTTGACGGGCTGACCCAGTGAAACAGGGGCAACTATAAGCCGGCCCGAAAGGCACATACGCTCTTGGTCTTCCCCACGAGGCGCGTTGAAGTGATCCCCCGCTCAGCGTGCGCAAGACATGAGGGGACATGATCGCGCAGTTCTTGCCCTCACTTTTGGCACGATACAAAGCCGCATCGGCTTTCGACATCATCTCACTCAGGGTTTCCTGTTGATCGCGGATGTGAATACCGATGCTGACCGTTACGTGGCGACCTTCAGGCAGGCAATTCAGCCTGGCCGTGCTCAGATGCTCGCTGATGCTTTCAGCGGTCCGGAGAAGGGCGTTACGGCTGAGCTGCTGAAAGAAGAGGGCGAACTCCTCCCCACCAGTTCGACCGACTAGATTGGGCCGGCCGATTGTAGACAGCACTTTTGCAACCAGCGCGATGACCTCGTCCCCAACCGCATGGCCGAAAGTGTCGTTGATCTCTTTGAAATTATCGATGTCGGCGATCATCACTGCCGCAGGGGCTTCAATTGTCCCGGACCCGGGCATGAGTGCAAGGACCTCCTTGTCGAAGCCCCGCCGATTCAGCAAACCGGTAAGGTAGTCCTGGTTTGCCTCTTTCCTGAGGTCAATCATGATCTGTCCTGCGACGGCAGCAATGAACGCCAGTGCGGCAGCAACAGCGAGCATGGGTGTGAACGCTACAACGGTCGCCCAGTAGTCCGAGGATGTGAACGTCCCGCCTTCGTTCAAGTCGAGTGTGCCAAGCCAGGTGGCTGTTGGCCGGGCAACGGCGAACAGGAAGATGAGCATGATGAATGCGAACAAAATCCAGTCAACAAGTGTGCTCGGCTTTGCCCGGATCAGAAGCCAGGATGTATAGCCAGTCATCACGGCATAGGCGGCGCTCACCACATAGATGCGGGCCTCCAAAGAGGGTTCGACGATCAGGTAGTGGTGGAATGCCGCGGCAGTAAGAATAAACAGCGCAGCCAGGGCAAGCACCGGAATACCGATATTTGCACGTCTTAGGGCACTGATGCAGGCAAGAGATATCGCTGCAAAAAAGGCAAAGTTGGCCGCCGCGCGGAGCCATTCACCTTCATAGAGCCTCAGCAGATCGTTGAGGGCGAACCCTAATCCATTGAACAGGAAAGCAGTGCCCATCATCGGCAGGTAGTGCAAACGCGGGCGCTTGGTCCAGATAGCGAAGAAAGTCGCGGCCAAAACGAGGCTGAGCACGGGGTTCAGCAGGGAAAAAAAGAACTGCCCGGGCATGAGCCAGTCCACTTCGTCTTAAAGTCGCGTTGCCGGCAACATTGCCCTTATTCCCGAACGAACCATTAAGCTTGGTCCCAGTTTTCAAATATGAACAGCTTTCCAAGATGTTTGGCGAAGCACGATCATGGAACTGCTTCCGACTATCAATGTGCCGTTGGCGCCAAATTTCTTAAACGAATGGCTTCAAGGCTGCCTGTTGGCCTGGACCCTCATTTCTGTTCGCCCTTTCCCGGCGGGTAGCTCACGCGGCCATTGCTGGCGTGGGCGCCTTTGGTGAGGCTTGCAGGAGCTATGTTGCCGGGGCTGAGGATGTGGAAGACTTCCTGGCCATTACTCAGAAGATAATCGGCAATAATGCGTCGGTGGCAGCGCCACCAAACGGCTTCGGCGCACATGATCGCCGTGCGCGCTTGCGTTCCATGTTCACGCAGTTGAGCCAGGCCAGTTTGGAATGCCGGAGAGAGGGCATAATCGGCGTAATTCTGGAAGCTCTTGTTGCGCCAGAAGCCTCCGCTTTGCTCCACAGCCTTTTGCTTTCCTCTTAGGCCGCCAAGTTCGGCAATGTGAATGCACCTGATCTGGTATGGGGCGAGTTCGTGGGGCAGGACGTCGATGTTGAACTGCGGGTTTGTTCGGGAGCGTGGGATGGAGCGGACGTCCACCAGAAGTTGGACATTAGCCTCCCGCAATAGGGAAGCGAATTCTTCGATGCTTCGCGTCGAGTGCCCGATGGTGAAATACGGGTTCTCTGCACTCATTGCTTCCGGCACCTTCTTGACCCCACAATAAAGCTGGTCGCGATCCGTCGCCCGCCAGCCTGCCTATTCAGCAAGACGATCGGAATGGCCAAGCCGTTCCATTGAGTTTTCCGGTGAATTGGCGTGCAGGAACGCAACAAACATATGAAGGGGTGAGGAGAATGGCCCCGCAACAACAGGGCAGCCCCGGCCGCGAACTTGGCCATAGGCAGGAGGATTTTGGCAAATCCACCTGGGTTGTAGTGGTTAATCTGATCGCAACTAAAACGCGAAGCTCCCGTTTGACCGGTCCCGGCCAGCAACGTCGGACAACAATCAGGAGAGTTGAGGATGTTCTTCAGAACCAACCAGTTCCAGTACAATGCACGCCCTGAAAAGCCAGATCCGGTTTATGCCAACAAGCTGCAGGAGGTGCTCGGGGGCCAGTGGGGCGAGATCAGCGTCATGATGACCTATCTGTTCCAGGGCTGGAATTGTCGTGCACCGGCCAAGTACCGGGACATGATCTTGGACATCGGTACAGAAGAAATCGCTCACGTCGAAATGCTGGCGACCATGATTGCCCGCCTGCTGGAAAGCTCGCCGGTAGAGGCACGTGAGGAAGCCGCCAAAAATTCGGTGATCGGCGCTGTGATGGGCGGCGCTCGCGTGGAGGACGTCATTGTGGCGGGCATGGATCCGCAGCACGCTATCGTCTCGGGCGGCGGCGCTACCCCAAATGACAGCGTCGGCTTCCCCTGGACCGCCCGCTATACGGTTGCCTCGGGCAATCTGCTTGCCGACTTCCGCTTCAACGTAACAGCGGAGACGCAGGGCCGCCTGCAGGTGACGCGCCTCTATGAGATGACGGATGATCCTGGCGTTCGTGACATGCTATCCTTCCTTATCGCACGCGACACCATGCACCAGAACCAGTGGCTGGCCGCCATTCGCGAACTGGAGGAAGACGGTCTTGATGCGACGCCGGCGCCCATGAGCTTCCCGCAGGAAAAGGAAAAGTCGGAAGTAGCTTACCAGTTCTGGAACTGCTCGGAGGGCACCGAAAGCGCCGAAGGGCGCTGGGCCAAGGGGCCGACGCCCGACGGCAAGGGCCAGTTCCAGTACCTGGCCGACCCCAAGCCGCTTGGCGAAACGGTTACAGAACTGCCGCCGGCCGATCCGCGTTTGCATGGCACGCCCAAAAAGGCAATGCCGCCGATGTCGAGCTAAATCGCCGAGTTCAAAAGGGGACCATCAGGTCCCCTTTTTAAGGTGGCGTTGGAGGGTCTTGGAGGCAATTACATCGACTGGAGCGAGGCCATTGTCGATGCGTGTCTCAATGGTCACACCTGCGGCTTGTTCCCGCTTGCGGGTCCAAATGCCCAGTTGACCGTTCTCATGAGTGCCACATGTGGGGCACAGGAGCCGTAAAATGAGGAAAGAGCAGGGCAGGACCGCAGAATAACCCCTGTTCTGCCCATACAATTGCGATCTTAGAACACATCTCTCAGGTGAATGGCGGCATCAACAACGCCACTCACGAGACTTGGTTCCACGCATATGAAGAAATTTCCCCAGGCCGCCCTGAGCATCGCTCTTTCTCTTGCTCTTTGCGCCACTCCCATCCTACCGCAGGCTTACGCTAGCGAGGCAAAGGTCCTAAGCGGGGTAGCGTCCTGGTATGGACCTGGCTTTCATGGTCGTACCACGGCCAATGGCGAACGCTACAACATGAACGGGCTGACAGCGGCGCATAAATCACTGAAGTTCGGCACCAAGGTGCGCGTAACCAATCAAAAGAACGGCAAATCCGTTGTTGTTCGGATCAATGATCGCGGCCCCTATGTTGGCAGCCGCATCATCGATCTCTCCAAGAGCGCAGCTCAGGCCATCGACATGATTGGGCCCGGCACGGCAGCTGTGAAGGTGGAAGTGCTGGCTTAACGGCATTCCTGCCTGCCAGGCGACCTCATGATCTCGGCAAGCTGCAATAATCAAGATCAATCGGCGCGGTCTGTGTGAACGATCCGCGCCGGTGGACATTCTTCGGAAAACCTTGGGCAGCGGGGAGCGGGCAGCTTGTTCGTGCTTGGCTGCCAAAACCATCTCCGAGGAGCATTCCATGAGAACTACCCGCCTCGGCCGCACAGGCCTTGAAGTCAGCCGCATATGCTTTGGCTGCATGTCCTTCGGCAAGGTAACGGAGGAGCGACCTTGGGTGCTCGGTATCGAGGAGGCCCTTCCCATGTTCCGCCGCGCCTGGGAGGCTGGTGTCAATTTTTTGACACGGCCAATGTTTATGCGCAAGGGACAAGCGAGGAGATTACCGGGCAGGTGATCAAGGAGCTTGCGCCGCGGGACGAAATCGTTCTTGCCACCAAGGTTTTCGGCCGCATGCGCCCAGGGCCCAACGGGCAGGGCCTGTCGCGCAAGGCCATCCTCAGCGAGATCGACAATAGCCTGCGGCGTCTCGGCACCGACTACGTCGACCTCTACCAGATACATCGGTTCGATCCGTTCACGCCCGTGGAAGAAACCATGGAGGCCCTCCATCACATCGTGCGGGCCGGCAAGGCGCGCTATATCGGGGCGTCTTCCATGTGGGCCTGGCAGTTCGCCAAACTCCAGCATGCTGCTGAATTACACGGCTGGACCAAGTTCGTTTCCATGCAGAACCAGGTAAGCCTCACATATCGTGAGGAAGAACGCGAGATGATCCCGCTCTGCCTCGACCAGAGGGTGGCGCTGCTGCCTTGGAGTCCTCTTGGTGGGGGCAAGCTGACGCGGCCGTGGGGCACGCAGACCAAGCGTGCCACGACCGATCGCTACAACAAGAGCATGTATGAAGAAACCCAAGGCAATGCCCCGGCCGTTGTGGAAGCCGTTGAGGCGGTGGCGAATTCACGCGGCGTGCCTATGGCACAAATAGCCATGGCCTGGGTTCTGCAAAAACCGGGTGTGACCTCCCCCATCGTGGGTGCAAGCAAGCTGTCTCATATCGAGGACGCGGTGGCAGCAGAGGCGTTGACCCTGAGCCCGCAGGAGATCGAGCAACTCGAAGGGCCATACCAGCCAATGGATGTGAAGGGTTTTTGGGGCGGAGGCCTCACCCTCGCGATAGGCACGCCTCTGGATAGATGTAGCAGGAGGGCATCAGGGTGGAGCAAGCAACAGGATCGCCCGGCATCGGCACGGCGCCTGCTTTTGCTGTGACCGGCACGTCGAGCGGCATTGGCCATGCCCTATCCCGTTTGGCAATCGGGAATGGCGCTCACATTTTTGGAATTGTGCGCAGCTAGGATGATGCAGACCGGGTTGGCAGGGAATTGGGCCCGCGCTTCCATGGACTTGTTTGCGACGTTCGTGACAACAAGGCCGTTGCTGCAGCAGCAGAACAGGTCCGGGTGGCTTTGGGTGGCCGGCGCTTGTCGGGGCTGGTCAACAATGCAGCGATTGCCATTCCCGGGCCCCTGATGCTGCAGCCGCTCGAGGAACTTCGCGCGCAGCTCGAGACGGATCTCGTTTCCCTGTTTGTTGTGACCAAGGCTTTTGGGCCTTTGTTGGGTGTTGATGCCAGCCCTGCGGGAAAACCTGGGCGCATCGTCAATTTGTCGTCGATGGGAGGTAAGCTCAGGCAGCCTCTTGCCATAGCCTATATCGCGTCCAAGCATGGGGTGGAGGGATTTACCGGCGCTCTAAGGCGCGAATTCAAGGTTTACGGCATCCATGTCTGTGCCGTTGCCCCCGGCGTTGTGGATACGCCCGTTTGGGACAAGGTGGCGGCGCTTAAGGGGCGCTATGACGGCACGATCTACGAGGAGCCTTTCAACAAAGGCGGCGCCACCATGGTGGAAGGAGGCAAGAACTACGGCAGCAGTCCTGAGGGAATTGCCGAGGTAATCTGGCGCGCACTGACCGAGCCGCGGCCAAAGCTGCGCTACCGGCCTGCAAGCCACCCTATTCTCGAACATGGCGTGCTGATGGCCTTACCCCCAAGAGCCATAGATTGGGGCTTGGGCCGGTTTATTGGGTTGCGGCGGAAGGTGTAGGCGCCTCGGCAGCCGGGCGGCGCCAGTGGTAGCGCATATCGGGTTCGCGCTCCTCGTTCCCGGCTCCGTCGGTGAACTCAACGGCCGCAAAGCCGTGCTTCTCATAGAAGCGTCGGGCGGCGTCGTTTTTCTGGAAGGTCCAGAGCTGGAGTTCGTCCGAATTAGCCTGCGCCACTTTCAGGAGCGTGTGGCCAATGCCCTTTCCCTGGTGTTCGGGAAGCACATAGAGCTGGTCGACCCAGCCGGGACGAAAGGCGATGATGCCAGCCAGACCATCACCCGCGAAGATGCCCCAAACGGTGCAGTCGCGAAGGACATGGTTGCGGAAATAGAAGGTGTCTTCCTCGGGCGTATGAAGACCGGAAAGCCACGGCAGCTGCGCATCGAAGGAGCGCCGGTGCACCTGTGCAGCGGCTTGGGCGTGCTGTTCGGTAAGTCGGACCGGCTCTGAAAGTTCGCTGATCACTATCGTTCTCCCCTGTCGGTCATCAGGGCTGGGGCAAAAGCCCCTGCCGCAGCAATTCATCGCGCCAAAAGAAAATAACGGTTCTCATGATGGTGAGCAGCGGCTGGACCTGGTCGGCACTGTCGCGGATGTAGAAGCCTTCGGCCATTGCATCGTCGGCCCAGTCGTCCTCGTCGGTGTCATCCTCGAAGTCGGCAAATGATGGCGGTGCGTAGCTCCCTATCCGTTCAGCCTCAGGCGCATAACGCGTGATGTGGACGTGCTTGGCATAGTTTCCCAGATCCCGCACGAGCTTGAGGGCAGGTTGGCGTAGTTCGATTTCCGAACGGTAGTCGGAAGGATCGACCCCTTTGGCGGCAGCGACGTGTTCGGCCAGATGGGCGGCCATGATCAGGCAAACATAGGCACGACGAGCCGAGCCGGGCGAGGCTGCCAGCGCAGCAACGGAGTCCTCGGTCAGGCTTAGAATGTCGTGCGGCTTTATGGGAAAGTTCATTCGTGGTGATCGCCTGTGGGACGGCAGCACCGGAACATTGCAGGCGCCATGATGGTTTTCAACATGTGTCGTGCGTTTAGATGTTCCACAGGTAGCCAGCAAAAGGCGGAAGAACAGGGTAATGAAAGAGCTTCAGCGAGTTAACGTCAGGGCCGGCGATGTCTGGGGCAGTTTTCGCTGGGCGGAGCGTCCAGTCTGCTCGTGTGGTCAGCTGGCGGCTGCGGTCGAGAGCAAGCTGGTCTTTGTCAGTGCCGAGACCGTTGGAGAGGGGGTGCGGCGAGGCAATCTGTTTTACGTGCTTCCGGTGAGTGGCGACGGGTTCTTCGCGCTGGATGAAGGCATTGCCATTTCCTGCTGTCCTTGGTGTGGCGATGAAATTGTGGGGCGGCGGCGAAACTAGGCGCAAACTTGGGAAGAAATGGTCCGTCACCTGAACCTTCCCGCGTGGAATTTGGTTATGGCTAAATGGCCGAACCGAAGCTGACACCAGAAGAGCGGCGCGAAAAGAAAGCTGCAAAGCGCACCAAGCAGCGCGAGATTACGGTTCTGCGCGCCGGCAAGATGCACAAGGCGCGACTGCTTGCGGAAGAAAGCGGCACTGAACCGCGTTCCTATCCGCTGCCAGCGCTCAACGTCGGGTGTTCGGGCTGGTTCTATTGGCACCTCAAGGGCAGCTTTTATCCGACGCAAATGCCAACCAGTGAGTGGTTCGCCCATTATGCCGATCATTTCAGCACGGTAGAGCTGAATGCTCCGTTTTATACTTGGCCAACCCTCAAAACCGTGGAGTCCTGGAGCCAGCAGGCAGGCGAGCGGGAGATGGTCTACACCGTCAAGGTGTCCGAGCTGATCACGCACATCAAGAAGTTCGAGGACACCGGGACCTTGGTCAAGGATTTCGGCCTGATCGCTGATCTGTTGGGGCCGCGGATGGGTTGCTTTTTGTTTCAGCTGCCGCCCAGTGTGCAATATTCGCCGGCCTTGCTGCAGACGATTGTGGGGCAACTCGACCCCAGGCGGCGCAATGTGGTCGAGTTTCGCCATGAAAGCTGGTGGAACGAGGCGGTTTACACGGCCTTTCGGGAGGCCGGCGCCATTTTTTGTTCCTGCAGCGGGCCCAAGCTGCCTGACGCTTTGATCAAGACAGCCGACGACATCTATGTCCGCTTCCATGGCGTGGAGCGATGGTATCGCCACGATTATAGCCATGACGAACTGCTTGTTTGGGCACACCGCATTCGCGCTTCCGGTGCCAAGCGGGTCTGGGTTTACTTCAACAATGACTTCGATGGCTACGCGATCAAGAACGCTATCATGCTGCGGGAGATTTTGACGGGCATGGAACCGGCCGCGACCCTTCGAACCAGCACGCAGGCGGGGCTGGTGCAGGCGCTGGCTCGATAACAATGGCACCATAAAGGAACGTCGAATGGAACAAAGATGGCCCAGGCGCTTGTGGATCGTTCGCCACGGGGAAAGCACGGGCAATGTGGCGCGGCAGGCTGCCATGGATGCAGGGCTGGCCGAGATCAATATTGACCATCGCGACATCGACGTTCCCTTAAGTGCCAATGGCGAACAGCAAGCCATTGCGCTTGGACGCTGGTTTGCGCGCGATGGTGCGGGCGGATTGCCCGAGGTCGTTCTTGCATCGCCCTATTCCCGAGCGCGCAGGACGGCGGAACTGGTTGCAGAGCATGGCCGCTTTGCCGATGCGGAGTTCAGTTGGGACGAGCGGCTCCGGGAAAAGGAGTTCGGCATTCTTGATCGCTTGACCACGGCAGGGATCCGCGAGCGATACCCCGAACAGGCGCGGTTTCGCAGCCTGTTGGGCAAATTCTATCATCGTCCGCCAGCGGGGGAGAGTTGGTGCGATGTGATCCTGCGGCTGCGCGGTCTCATGGATACGATTGGCCTCCACCATGCGGGCCAGGACGTGCTGATCGTCAGCCATCAGGTGGTGGTGCTCTGCCTGCGTTACCTGCTTGAGCGCCTGAGCGAGGAAGAGATCCTGGCGATCGATAGGGAAGGCGATGTCGCCAATTGCTCGATCACCGAGTACCGCTTTGTCCAAGGCGATCGCAGGGGCGGCGAAATGGCGCTGCAGCGCTATAATTTCGTTGCTCCACTGGAGGAGGCAGGGGCCGTCGTAACTGCGGAACCGCCGCTGGTGAAGGCGCCACAATGAGCGATCATTCGATTACAGCCGATTTCCTCCGGCGCAACCCGCTTCCGCTTCCCTTGGGGGAGGTCGACAAGAATTCGCGCGGCAGGGTCATCGTGGTTGGGGGCAATCGGGAGGTGCCGGGCGCAGTGCTTCTCGCGGCGCTGTCGGCGCTCCGGTCGGGGGCCGGCAAGGTGCAGATTGCCACCATTGCACAGAGCGCGCTCGGGCTTGGCCTGGCAATCCCCGAAGCGCGTGTAGTCGGCCTAAGCGAGAACGGGAATGGCGACATCGATCCCGGAAATGCTGGGTCTATCCTGCCGAGGATCAAGAGCGAGGATGCACTGGTTCTTGGACCCGGCATGCTGGACGACGAAGCTGCCGGGACTTTGGCTGCCGCCATTCTGTCTGGGTCGGAAGGCCCGAGCTTTGTCCTTGATGCGGCGGCGTTGACGGGCCTGCGCAACAGCCCTGAGCGCGTGAAAAAGCATGCCGGGCGGGTGGTCTTGACCCCGCATGCGGGTGAGATGGCGACCTTTCTTGATGTTCCGATTGAAAGCATCGAGGCAGATCCGCCCGGTGCCGCGCGGCGTGCCGCTGCTGCCACGGGTGCTGTTGTGATCATGAAGGGGAGCCGGACCCATATCGCGAGCCCCCAGGGTGAAATCTGGCAATCTGCGCATGGCAATTTCGGGTTGGCTGTTTCGGGTTCCGGCGACACGCTGTCGGGCATTATCGGCGGGCTGCTGGCACGCGGTGCATCGGCGCTGCTGGCGGCGCAATGGGCCGTTTTCATGCATGGCGAGGCCGGGGATCGCCTCAAGAACACGCATGGCTTGCTGGGGTATCTGGCCAGTGAAATACCAACGGAGATCCCGCGGATCATGGCCGATTTCGGTGGCAAGGATTAGCCTACTCACAGTCTATAGCGGGCTGAAATCTCTTTGAGCTGTGTGGTCGGGAACCTTAGGGGCAAGTTCGGATTGGCTTTTCTAAACAATGGAGAAAGCCATGCCAGACAACAACATGCCGACCGAGTTTCCTGAGCAGCCGCAGTCCCCGCCAGGTTTGACGGGCAAGATGCAGCCCATCCCCGATCATGGCGAGGACAGCTATGTCGGCAGTGGCAAGCTCAACGGCAAGATCGCCCTGATCACAGGCGCCGATAGTGGCATTGGCCGCGCTGTGGCCATCGCCTTTGCTCGCGAGGGCGCTGATGTCGTTGTTTCCTATCTCAACGAGCATGAGGACGCCCGCGCGACCGCCGAACTGGTGGAAGGGGCAGGGCGTCGGTGCCTGGTTATTGCGGGTGACATCACCGATGAGGCGCATTGCCAGACGCTGGTGCAGCGGACGGTGGATGAACTGGGCGGCATTGACATCCTGGTCAATAACGCCGCCTTTCAGCGCACCTATGCCGAGCTGACCGATATCTCGTCGGAAGAATGGGACACCACGCTGCGCACCAATATCTACGCGCCGTTCTTTCTGAGCAAGGCGGCCGTGCCACATATGGAGCCGGGTAGTTCCATCATCAACACGACGTCCATCCAGTCGAAATCGCCTTCGCCTGAACTGCTGGCTTACGCCACGACCAAGGGTGCTATTTCCAACTTCACTGCGGGCCTGGCGCAGATGCTCGGCAGCAAGGGTATTCGGGTCAATGCCGTGGCGCCAGGACCAATCTGGACGCCGCTTATTCCCTCGACCATGCCGCCGGAAAAGGTCAGTACCTTTGGCCAGCAGACCCCGATCGGCCGGGTAGGTCAGCCGGCGGAACTGGCGGGGGCTTATGTCCTATTGGCGTCCGACCAGGGCAGCTACATGACTGGAGCCGTTGTTCCAGTGACCGGCGGCGAGATCATGATCTAGCCAAGGATTGGCGCCTGGCTCATCTTGAGCCGGGCGCCTTTTTCTAGGCCTTTGCGGCGAACCAGTCCAGGCAGCCGAGGGGCACGATATTGTTGCTGACCAGGACGGCCCCAAGCGCGTAGAAGCCGGTGGCCTGGGTGTCGGAGGGCACTTCAAGAGCCCAAAGCTGTTGTGATGGATCGGTCCAGAGGATCTTGGCATCCAAGGCCTGGGTTGCGGAAAAGGCCGCCTGTGGCGTGACATTGGGGCCAAACATAACCATGACGGGGCCGCCGCCGGGTGGTGGCATGGATGCGACGGCAGCCGATGCCAGAACGCCAAGGGTCAGGGCTGCAGGGCTAAGCATGAGCCCCTTTGACCTTGTGTCGATCCGGCGCCGCAGGGCTATGCCCCAGACGAGTGGGACAAGGCCGAATACAGCCAGCCAAACCAGATCCCAGAGGAGAGGATTGTCGACATCCATGCGCACGCGGTGGATGCCGAGTACCCAATGGGAGAGAATGGCGTCGGCCACATGCCAGGCGCCAAAGCCGATCAGGGCGCAAGCCAGGGTGAGGCGGTCACTGCTGCTCGCGAAGGCATTCCGGCTTCGCCATAGAAGGACGAGGCCTATTGCCGCCAGAACATACATGAGGAGATGGAAAAGGCCGTCGGCAAGGATCAGCAGCCTTACATCGTGCCGCGCCTCTTCAAGACCGCTCAGCAGGTGATGCCATTGCAGCACCTGGTGCAGCAGGATGCCGTCGAAGAAGCCGCCCAGGGCAAAGCCAAGCAGATAGAAACTCCAGTGGAGCTGCCGGCCTGGCCTTGCTGTGGCGGCTTCGGCCATTTCTGGTCAGTACCGGTTGCGCGTGCTCGAGTGAGGACTCGAGCGTACGAGGGCCGCGATCACGGCCAGAACAGCCCCGGTCACCGCGACCTTGCGGATGAGGCCCGGCATGTTGTGTTGCATTTCCGAGCGGATGCCCATTTCGCCCGGGATATTGGGCACCCGGCCGTGCATCAGATCGTCGCCAATGCCCTCGATGACATTGATGCGATCTGCTGCGAGCAGCATGAGCCAGTGGCTCCACTTGCCTTCGCTTTTGCGAAACGCGCGGCGCCTTATGGCCCCGCTCAGCCCGCTTGGCGGGGTGGATGTGCCATAGACCGCGGGGCGGCGGTTGTGCTCGGTCGAGCGGAGGACTTCCACCTGCTCGGGCTGCAAGGTTGGTCGCTGCCAATCAAGCCCACCCTTGCTGTCGCGCGAGACGTCGCGCATGGGGTAGGTGGGATCGTTGGCCGGGTCGGCATCGACGCCCCAGCCGACAACTGTGGTCGGATCAATCCTTTGCTGCACCGCGATATTATCAGGAGCGGTCGACTGAGGAAGGGACAAGGACGGGCTTGATACATCCGTCGAGCTTGGCGGAGAAGATGTGGTAGGCATCAGCAACCTCTTCGAGCGGAACCTTGTGCGTGATAAGGGCTTTGGGATTGATGCGGCCGGCTTGGACATGGTCGATCAGGCGCGGCAGCAGGCGTTTGACCGAGGCTTGGTTGGCCCGGATGGTAATCCCCTTGTTGACGACATTGCCGATGGGCACGATGTTGCCCGTGGGGCCATAAACGCCAACAATCGAGACAATGCCGCCCTTCTTGACGGCGTTGATGGCCCAATGGAGCGCGGTGGCGGCACCGGCTTCAAGTTTGATCTTGGTGCCGAGCAGGGTGTGCATGGCGCTGCCGGCAGCGTCGCCGCCCACGGCATCAATGCAGACATCGGCGCCCAGGGAGTCCGTGATTTTCTTGATGAAGAAGACCGGGTCTTCCACCGAGCGGAAATTGTAGACCTCTGCGGGGCAGTATTGCCGGGCAAAATCAAGCCGGTATTCGACGTGGTCAATGACGATCACCCGGCCGGCGCCGAAAAGCCAAGCGCAGCGTGCGGCCATGATGCCGACGGGGCCGGCGCCAAAGACCACAACCGTGTCGCCGCGCTTGATGCCAGCCATTTCGGCGGCCTGATAGCCGGTGGGCACGACGTCGGTCAAAAGGACCGCATCATCGAGGTCCATGCCGGCTGGGATCTTGGTTGGGCCGACATCGGCATAGGGTACGCGGACATATTCGGCCTGGCCGCCATCATAACCGCCGGCCGTATGCGAATAGCCGAAAATGCCGCCAACAGCAGTCGCTTCGGGGTTGGCCTCGTGGCAATTGCCGAACAGGCCCTGCTGGCAGAAATGGCATTTGCCGCAGGCGATGTTGAAAGGGACGATGACGTGGTCGCCGGCCTTGAGGTTTTTCACCTCGGAGCCGACTTCCTCGACAATGCCGGTAAATTCATGGCCGAAAGTCATGCCGATGCGGGTGTCGGGCACCATGCCATGATAAAGGTGAAGGTCCGATCCGCAGATGCAGGAGCGGGTGACCCGCACAATGGCGTCTTCGGGGTGCTGTATGGTCGGCATCGGCTTTTGTTCGACGCGCACGCGGTAGGGTCCGCGATAATCCATGGCAAGCATGGGCGATCTCCTTGGAACTTGACTGGCTAATGCGGATGGTGCGGTGGCGTTCCGTCGGAATGTTGCGCTTAACCTGTTTGGTGCCCTGAATGACGGCTCCCTTGGTGCCCGTACAGCACACTTGCCAAGCTGCAGGCGTTGCTCGGTTTATGCGGGGTCCTTTGCGGATAACCAAGCGTCTACGGTGTGTGGAAAGGCTTCCGCGGTGAACGACAGCTTGAGCAAGGTGCGGTTCTTTTCATCGCAGACGAACATGTCGTAATGGCCGGTGTCCCAGAGCTTTAGTCCCTGGTCCTTGAGCATTTCGCCGACGATGCGCACGGCGTGATCCTTCACGTCGTCCTGTGTTGCGCATTCAAGCCCCGTGCTGTCGGGGATGAATTCGCCGTTGATGACATGAAAGAAATAGCGAGCCATTGGGGGCCTCCTAAGCCAAGGCCATAATGAAATAGCCTTGGCTTAGGTTTCCCCGGATGACGGGGATTGGGTCGCTAAAGGTCGCGCAGGAGCCTTGCCGGGCGGGCGGAGGCGGCGCGCAGGATGGTGGTTGCGCCGAGCAGGGCCGTGATCAGTGTTGCGACAGCCAGCACAAGGAGGATGATGTCGCCGCCGAAGGTGAAATCCACCTCCAGCATGATCTGGCTGATCAGCCAGCCCAGGCCGATGCCCAAAAGGGTGGCTGGAATGGCGGCAAGGATGCCCAGGACGAGGTATTGGGCGAAGGCTGTCAGCATCAGCTCGGTGCGGGTGGCGCCCAGGACCTTGGTGATGACAGCATCGGCTTCGCGCTGGCGGCGGCCGGTGGCGAGGCTGCCGATCAGCACCAGAAGGCCATTGCCAACAGCGAGGCCGCCGATCAGGGCCGCGGCGAAGGAAAGCTGGCTAAGGGCATTGGTGATCTGCTTGAGCGTATCGCCAATGGCAATGAAGCTGACAAAGGGCAGGGCTGTCGCGAGTTCCCGCTCGACGGCTTCTTCGCGGCCGGCAAGGGTGGTGACGGCAGCAAAGATGGTTGTCGGGTAGGCTTCCAGCACGCCGGGGGAGAAGGTGGCGAGGAAGTCGATACCGCCTTGCCAGGAATATTCACGGAAATTGCTGATCTCGGCCGTGATTTCTTCGCCAAAGATCAGGAAGGTCAGGGTGTCGCCAATGTCGACGCCCAAGCCTGAACGCAGGCTTTGGTGGAGCGAGACAAGGGGCGCGCCGGTGTAGCCGGGTGGCCACCAATCGCCACCGGTCAGCTTGGAGGTGATCGGCATCTGGTCGCGGAAGGTCAGCGGCACTTCGCCGGACAGAAGGAAGGTGGCTTCGGGGCCGCGTGTTTCCGCCTCGGCGGCGGGGGTGCCGTTGATCTGGGTCAGGGCGCCGCGGAGCATGGGCGTGGCGACAAAGAATGGGATGTCGGTACGTGGACCGGACATGGCCTCAAGGGCTTCCACCTCATCGGGGAAGAGGTCGGAGGCCACCAGGGTTGGGGCATCAAAGGCCGAGGCGCCAAAGAATTCCTGCCGCAGGTTGCTTTGGAGAACCAGAACCACGATCAGCATGGTGAGCGCCAAGCCGGCAGACACAACAACCGAACTGCTGTTGCCGCCCGTGCCGGCGATGGAGCGAATGGCGTGGCGCAGGATACGGGTGGGAGGCTCGGGCAGGCGGCGCAGGCCGCGTTGCACCAGCGCTATGTAGAGCTGGAACAGCAATGCGCCTGCCGCGCTGGCGAGGGCAAAGGCGCCGACGAGCATGGCGTCGCCCGTCATGGCATAGGCAAGCAGCAGGAAGGCCACGACCGCGACAATCAGCGGAAGGATCGCTGGGGAAAGCATGAGCCGGCGCCAATCCGTTGCGGGCGCTCCAAGGCCCTTGGAGCGGAAAAGATAAACCGGGCGAATGGTTTGCGCCTGCTGGAGAGGCAGGTAGGAAAAGGCAAAGGCGGTGACGAGGCCAGCGCCTGCGGCGACCAGGAGCGGCTGCAGGTGGAGCTGGGACGGCAGGTTAATGCCCACGGCTTGGCCAACAAAGGGCAGGACCAGGAACGCCGCGCCGCCACCGATCAGCAGGCCGATCGCGACGCCGATGGCGGCAAGGGTCAGCACCTGGGAAAAGAAGTGGATAAAGACGCGGGAACGGTCAGCCCCCATGCTGCGCAGGATGGCAATGACATTGGCGCGCTCGGCGATATAGGCCTGCATGCCGCTCCAGACGCTGACGCCGCCGATCAGGAGGGAGCCAAGGCCCACGATCACGAGGAAGCGCATGAAAAGGTCGTAGTAGCGCACCATGGGGCCCAGGCCATCACGGGCGGAGCGGACGGTCCAGGCGCTGTCGGCGAGGGCGGTGGTTACCCGCTCCTTGGCGGCTTCAGGGTCCTCGCCATCAAGAAGGATCTTGTAGCGGAACCAGCTGCCAAGGCCGGGGAGGGGCGAGGTGCGATCGGAAATGATCGAGAAACCTTCCTGGCTCACAAGGGCTGTGAGGCCCAGGCGGAAGCCGCGCACGGCGGCATCGGGAAGCTTGGATAGTGTGCCGCGGGCCTCGAACTCCGTGCCGCCGAGCTGGAAGCGATCGCCCACGCTTATGCCGAGCTGGTCCAGCATCAAGGGATCGATGAGGGCGCCGAAAACCTCGTCCTTGAGCCCCAGGAACTGCGTGAGGGGCGTGCCGGAAGCGGTAAGTTCGGGGCTTTGAACCGAGCCGACCAGGGGGTAGGTGGTGCCGACGGCGGTCAGGTCCACAAAGGCATCAGCCTGGGGGGATTGGGCGCGCACATTGGTGTCGATGACGCTGGAAACGGCGCCGAAGCCTTCCAAAATGGCGAGTTCGTCGGGGTTGGCGGGGCGATCGGCGCGCGATAGCTCGAGGTCGCCACCCATCAGGACTGCCGCATTGGTATCAATGGCGCCGGCAATGCTGGAGCCGACGGAACTGACGCCGGCGATCAGGGCCGTGCCGACGGCGAGGCAAACAACGAGGAGAACAAAGCGGCGCAGGTCGCCACGCAGGTCGAGAAGGCCGATGCGGACGGCCGCCCAAAGATTGCCCATCAGGCTGTTACCGTGGTCTCGGTGAGTTCGCCCTGGGTCATGGTGAAGACCCGGTCGGCCCTGGCTGCCAGGGCGGGATCATGGGTGATGAGGACGACGGCCGTGCCATTCTTGCGGGCCAGGTCGAACATGAGCTCCACCACAACGGCGCCAGTGCTTTGGTCGAGATTGCCGGTGGGCTCGTCGGCCAGGAGGAGGGGCGGATTGGCGACCATGGCACGGGCAAGGCCCACGCGCTGCTGCTCGCCACCGGAGAGGGCAGTGGGGCGGTGATCGAGGCGCTGGCCCAGGCCTACGGCTGCGAGCGCCTCAGCGGCGCGGGCCCGGACGTCCTTCATGGCTAGTTCGGGCGCGGCGATCTCCAGCGCCAGGGCGACATTGTCAAGGGCCGTCAAGGATGGGATCAGGTGAAAGCTCTGGAACACAATGCCCAGCGTCTTGCGGCGGAAGCGGGCGAGCTCGTCTTCGCCCATTTCCGACAAATTCTTGTTGCGTACGATGACGTTACCTGATGTTGCCCGCTCAAGGCCGGCCAGCAGCATCAGCAGCGATGTCTTGCCGCTACCGGAAGGTCCAACAATGGCAACAACCTCAGCAGGGGCTACGCGCAGCGACACGCCCTTGAGGATGTGAAGTGGGCGAGAGGCAATCTCAAGGGAATACACAATGTTCTGGGCATCGATGATCGCAGAGGCAGTCGTATGCAAGAGCCAAATCCCGTGTCTGTTTGCCCGCTTGTGGAACGGTTCCTACCTTTATGGCACAAAAGGGGTAAACTAATATTGTCCAGGCCGCGAGGACGCAGTTGCCGGGTTTCCGGGCGTTTAGGGCTCATGCGGCTTGGTGATCCATCTCGACATTGCCCCAAGCACACGCAATATAGCCACAATGAATTTTACCCCAAGCTGGATGCGTATGCCTCATGACGATTAGATCAAAGATGCCGGCCGCTGGACTGGCAGCCCTGGTGGCGTTGTTTAGCGTTGCGCCTGCCGTGGCCGGTCCAAAGGAGCTCAATGTCCTGACATCCTATATCGGGGATTGGCGCGGGGCTGGGGCCCTTGTGGGCGGAGGCAAGTCCGAGCCCTTTACCTGCCGGCTCAGCGTTGCCAAGGGCAATGCCGAAAAGATCAACTATACTGGCCGCTGCAGCCTCGTCAGCGCCAATCTTTCGATCAGCGGCACCATTGCCTTCAACGACCAGGCGCAGCGCTATGAAGCGGCGATGAGCTCCAATGCGGGCTTTACCGGGCTGGCCGTGGGGCGGCTGCAGGGCGAGCGGATCAGCTTTGACCTGCAGGAGCGTGACAAGGACCGTAGCGGCAGCGACGTGCGGATCGGGTCCAAGATCCTCCTCGCCAATGGCGACATCACCGTGGACTTCGAAGTGGAGTTCAACGATTCCGGCGAAGTGCTGCGCGCTTCGGTGCCGTTCTCCCAGTAAAGCGGTTTAGCTGTGCGTTAGCCTTCAGGCCTCTGGCCTGAGGGCCTTTGGCCGTGCATGGTCGGCAAAAAGCCTTGCGAGGATACCATGCCCTTTCCAGATCTCATTCAACCTGAACTCGGCGCCTATCAGAGCCGGGTGGAAACACCTGCCGATTTCACGCAGTTCTGGGACGCGACCATCGCTGAGGCGCGTCAGGCTGGTGGCGCAACCAGCATGGTGCCGGCGGAGACAAGCCTCAAGCTCGTCGAGGTTTTCGATGTGACATTCCCGGGCTTTGGCGGGCATCCGGTCAAGGGGTGGCTGCATTTGCCGCGAGAGCGAAGCGGGCGGTTGCCGCTTGTGGTGCAATATGTCGGCTATGGCGGCGGGCGCGGCTTTCCTCATGAGAACCTGCATTGGGCCGCGTCGGGCTATGCCTATTTCCGCATGGATACCCGCGGGCAGGGGAGTGGCTGGAGCACGGGGGCGACAGCCGACCCGGTGGGCACGACGCCATCCATTCCGGGCATGATGACCAAGGGTATCCTGGACAAGAACGACTATTATTACCGGCGCGTGTTTACCGATGCGGTACGGGCAATCGACATGCTGCTCGAACAGGATTTCGTTGATGCAGAGCGCGTGGCGGTTTGCGGCGGCAGCCAGGGCGGCGGCATTACGCTGGCGGTGGCCGGCATCGATAAGCGGGTGAAGGCTGTCATGCCCGATGTTCCGTTCCTGTGTGACTTTCCCCGTGCCCTGCAAAAGGCGGTGCGTGATCCTTATGGAGAGATTGTACGCTTGCTGGCGCAGCACAGGGATAAGAAGGCTCAAGTGTTTGAAACACTGCGCTATTTTGATGGCGTGTGTTTTGCCCGGCAGTCCCAAGCACCGGCCCTGTTCTCGGTGGCACTGATGGACGATATCTGCCCGCCCTCGACCGTTTATGGGGCGTTCAATGCCTATGCGGGGCTCAAGAGCATGGTAGAATACGAGTACAACAACCATGAAGGTGGCGGGCCTTTCCAGGACCGCGAGCAGATGGCCTGGCTGGGGAAACTCTTCGGCTAGGGAATTCCGGGCTTGCTTTACTCAAAAAACGCAAATATTGCGTTGAAGGAGGATAAGTTCGGGCCCATCCATGCAGAAGCGCGCAAACCAGGCTGATATTGCAGAACGGCTCGGTGTGTCAGTCAGCACGGTGTCGCGTGCGCTGGCCAACGAGATCGGGATCAGCGAGGCCGTGCGGCGCGATGTGCAGCGCATGGCCCGAACGCTGGGGTATAAATCCAAGCATATCACCGGCATGGCGGCCGGGGATAAGCGCGCGGTCGCCCTGGTGCCGTTGGGAAGTGCCACGAGCGGTCTTTCCGGGTTTTATTTCGGCATTGTGGAAGGGATGCGGGCGCAGGCGGCGGAGGCCGGCATGGTGCTCGATGTGCGGCTGGTCAACGAAGCCGTCGTCACGCTCGACATGATCCGCAAGCAGATCGCGCAGGCCGATGCGGGCGGGGTTCTTCTTGCCGGGATCGATCCCTGGGACGAGTTGATCGAATGGTGCGGGCAAGAAAATATCCCGGCTGTTCTGGTCAATGGGAGCGATCCCAAGATGCGGCTGAGCTCGGTTTCGCCGGCCAATTTCTATGGGGCATTCCAGGCGACGCAGAGACTGCTTGATGCCGGGCACCGGCATATCTTGCACTATACGCACCGTTATCGCCCCACCATTCTGCAGCGGCAACGAGGGTTCGAAGCGGCGATTGCGGCAACTCCGGGAGCGGTCGGCACCATCGTCAATACAGCGGAGCGCAATACGGCGCTGCTGCTGGCTGATCTCATGGCCGGCAAGCATCATGTGACGGCGCTGTTCAGCTGGAACGATATAGCGGCCGTGGAAATGCTGGAGGCGCTTTATGGGCCGGAAAGCCCCTTTACGCCAAGCTTTTCCATTATCGGGTTCGACGATTTGCCGATTGCCGGGATGGCGACGCCGCGGCTGAGCACGATGCGCGTGGATCGTGAGTCCATCGGGCGGGGAGCGGTGCGGCTCCTGGCGCAGCACATGGATGGGGAAACGGCCATCCAGCAGCTGGAAACCGGGGTTTCGCTGGTGCCCGGTGAGACCATTTTCAATGTCGGGACCTTTGCTCATCGCTAGGGCCGAGGCTGTAGCACCGTGTCACCGATGAGCGGTTTGCGTTAGCAGACTGCTAGCATTGAGCTTCGCATCCCGGTCGGTTTTGGGGCTCCTTGCTGATACTTGCGAGACCATATTCTGAGTCACTGACCCTCCCTTTTTGTTAGCAGACTGTTATCGTTTGGGTGCGCATCGGGTCGCTTTTCCCTCCCCTATGTGACTGTGGCCACAGCGCAAATCTCGCTATTTGCGTTTATTGCGTGAATTGCGCAAATTGCTTGCAAGAGCGCAAATTCTGCCCTAGCTTTCGTTACGCGTCACAAGGCGCCGGCCGGACAACAGACGGCCATCGAGGGAGAGAAATCCATGATGAACACCCGATCCGGGCGGCGCCATCGTGCCGGCCTAGCCATAACAACAAGTCTGGCCGCCTTGCTGATGTTGAGCGGCGCAGCACTGGCGCAGCAGCAGGCGCCTATGCTGGACGAAATGGTGGCGAGCGGTGAATTGCCGCCACTCGAAGAGCGCCTGCCGGCCAATCCGCTGGTGGTGGAGCCGGTGGAAAGCGTTGGTGTTTATGGCGGCACCTGGCGCTCGGCGCTGCGGGGCGGGCTCGACAATGCCTGGATCGGCCGCACCGTCGCCTATGATGGCCTGGTGCGTTACGACCGCGAATGGAAGGAAATCATCCCCAATCTGGCGGAAAGCTGGGAAGTCAGCGAGGACGCGCGCACATATACTTTCAAGCTGCGCGAGGGGCTGAAGTGGAACAATGGCACGCCGTTTACTTCGGCTGACATCGAGTTTGCGGTGCAGTTGATGAAAGAGCCCGGCTATGGCGTCGGCACGTTTATCAAAAACCCCAACAATCCGGTGAACGTGGAAGTGGTCGATGAGACGACCTTCAGCTTCGTGTTCGAGCATCCCAACGGCATCATCATGGATGAGCTGGCCTCGATCAACGGGCTGACCGTGGTGTCGCTCTCCAAGGATTATTGCGGCCAGTTTTATCCAGGAACCAATCCGAACGCCGCCGAAGAAGCAAAGGCGGCAGGGTTTGAGACCTGGGAATTGCACATGGCGAACCGCTGCTCCTGGGCAACGGAAACCATTCGCTGGGCCAATCCAGACCTGCCGTTCATGAATGCCTGGATGATCGAGCAGCCGTTAACGGGCGATGCCTCCCGCGCGACCTTTGTGCGCAATCCCTATTATTGGAAGGTCGATACCGAAGGAAACCAGCTGCCCTATATCGATCGGCTCGACATGCGCGTGTCGGACTCGCTCGAAGAGCTGACACTGATGGCGCTCAATGGCGAGATCGATTTCCAGGACCGCCATATCGCGACCGTCGCCAACCAGCCGCTGTTCTTTGACGGGCAGGAAGCGGGCGACTACCGGCTGGGTGCCAATATCCCTTCCAGCATGAACACGATGACGATCCAGTTCAACATGAACCATGTTGATCCCACGCGGCGCGAGCTGTTCTCCAACAAGGATTTTCGCATCGGCATCAGCCATCTGCTGGACCGGCAGGAGATCATCGACGTGGTGTTTACCGGCGACGGTGAACCCTTCCAGGCAGCGCCACGGCCCGAATCTCCGTTCTATGACGAGGAAATGGCCAAGCAATATACCGAGTTCGACCCCGAAGCCGCCGCTGCGGCGTTCGAGGCTGCGGGCCTGGGCGAAAAGAACGGCGATGGTTTCTACACCATGCCGGACGGCTCGCCGCTTCAGATCACCATCGACACCATTGCGGCCTTCCGCACCGAATGGACCGATATGATGGAGCTGATCCAGCTGCAGCTGGAGGCCGGCGGCATCGACGTCGAGCTCAACAACATCGACCGCACACTCTACTACGACAAGCGTCCGCTGGGCGATTACGATGCGCAGATCTGGCAGGGCGATGGTGGCCTCGATGTGATCCAGGAGCCTCGCTACTACATGGCTTCGGGCGATGAATCAGTCTGGGCCTATCGCTGGGCACAATGGTTCAACGGCTCGCGCCCCGAGATTGCCGAAGAGCCAGCCGACTGGGCCAAGCAGCAGATGGATCTGCTCAACCAGATCCGCCAGGAAGGCGATCCGGCCAAGCGCGACGAGCTGATGAAGCAGATCCTGCAGCTGGCCAAGGAAAACTTCCCGGTGATCGGGGTGAGCTTGCCGGGCAATGGCTACTTCATCGCCAAGAACAATATGCGCAACATCGCCGAGCCGATGCTCCACGCCTATCTGTTCCCGACCCCGGCACCCTATGATCCGTTCCAGTGGTATTTCGCCGCCGAGTAACGGATCCCTCCCGCCCCTCGCGGCTCTCTCCGGCTGCGAGGGGAAGGGGAGACCAGTTGATTGTGGGGGGACAAAGAGGCTGGAACAGAAGAAGCCTCATCAGCCCCGCATCTTTCTACACCGTTACCGCCCGGCTCGTCCGGGTGGTCCAGGGGATGCTGGAGCATCGCTGGATTGCCGGGACAAGCCCGGCAATGACGACGGAAGAAGAGGCTGGTTAATCTCGATGTCATCCCGGCGGAAGCCGGGAACCATCTCGAGATATGGCCAGCGCCGCAAGGTCGTTGAACTTGGCTAGGGCGATGGGGGCCTGGGTGAAACCTCAGGATGGATCCCGGCTTCCGCCGGGATGACACCGTGGCAGGAGCCGCGCCAGTGGGAACGACAAGTTTCGCCGCCGCCAGAACAAAAAATCGCAGGAGACGCCCATGCTTGGGTTCATTGGCAAACGATTGATCGCAATGGTTCTGACCCTTTGGGCGGTGAGCTTTGTGGCCTTTGCCATTATCCAGCTGCCGCCGGGCGATTACCTCACGACCTATATCGCAACGCTTGCCGCCAATGGGGACCGGGTGGACCCGGCAACCATCGAGGCGCTGCGGCGGCAATATGGGTTCGGGGAATCCTATTTCGTCCAGTACTGGAAGTGGATTTCCGGCATCGTGCTTCGTGGTGATTTCGGGCAGAGCTTTGAATGGAAGGCGCCGGTCACGACGCTGATCTGGGGGCGCCTGGGCAATTCCATCCTCGTTGAAGGGCTGGCTGTGATCGTGATGTGGCTGGTGGCGCTGCCCATCGGCATCTATGCGGCAGTTCGGAAATATTCGCTGGGCGATTACCTCGCCACCATTGGCGGCTTCATCGGGCTCGCCATCCCAAACTTCTTTTTTGCGCTGATCCTGATGTATCTTTCTTTCATCTGGTTCGGGGAAACCATTGGCGGGCTGTTTTCGCCAGGGATGGAGAATGCCCGCTGGAGCCCGGCGCGGGTGTGGGACTTTTTGAGCCATGCCTGGGCGCCGATCCTGGTGCTGTCGCTAGCAGGGACGGCCGAGCTGATCCGCATCCTACGCGCCAATCTGCTGGATGAACTCAAGAAGCCCTATGTGACCACTGCGCGGGCCAAGGGCCTGAGCGAATTTCGCACCATTATGAAATATCCGGTCCGCGTAGCGCTCAATCCGTTGGTGTCCACCATCGGCTGGTTGCTGCCGGCGCTGGTGTCGAGCTCGGTGATCGTTTCGGTGGTGCTAAACCTGCCCACAGCCGGGCCGCTGCTGCTGCGCTCGCTGACCTCGCAGGACATGTTCCTGGCCGGAGCGATCATCATGCTCCTGGGCATGCTGACGGTGATCGGCACGCTGATTTCAGACCTGCTGCTGGCCTGGATCGATCCGCGTATTCGCTATGGGAGCAAGTAGATGGCGGTGGAAACCATGACCGACATTCCCGTTGCCGCGCCGACCACACGCGCCCGTCGCGAGAGCCAGACAGCGCTGATGTGGCGCCGGTTCAAGCGGCACAAGCTGGCGCTGGTGAGCCTGTGGATCGTGGCGCTGTTTTACCTCGTCGCGATCCTTGCCGAGTTTCTCGCACCGCACGATCCGGGAGCCTATAGCGCGCGCTACACCTACGCGCCGCCGCAGGGGCTGCAGCTGTTTTCAACCGACGAGAATGGCGGGTGGCGGTTCTTTCCGCATGTGAATGGCTATTCCACCGAAGTGGATCGTCAGGCGATGCGGCGTATCTTCGTGGTGGACCCCGAGATCGAAATTCCGGTCCAGTTCTTTGCGCCGAGCGATCCCTATCTGCTGGCCGGGTTCATACCTATGTCCGTCAAGCTCATGGGCGTGAGCGAGGCGCGTGCGCCGTTCTATATCCTGGGCGCAGACCGGCTGGGACGGGATCTCCTCAGCCGGCTGATCCATGGCACGCGCATTTCGCTTTCCATTGGGTTAGCCGGGGTGACGCTGAGCCTCTTTTTCGGGATCATTATCGGTGGCTTTGCCGGCTATTATGGCGGTTGGTTCGATAGCGCGGTGATGCGCGTGATCGAGTTCATCCGTTCCATGCCCACCATTCCGCTCTGGCTGGGGCTGGCGGCGGCCATGCCCAAGGACTGGACGGCGCTGCAGACATACTTTGCCATCACCATTATCCTCTCGCTCATCGGGTGGACGGAACTGGCGCGCGTGGTGCGCGGGCGGTTTTTGAGCCTTCGCACCGAGGATTTCGTGACGGCAGCGCAACTCGATGGCGCGAGCGACTGGCGCATCATCACGCGGCACATGGTGCCGAGCTTCATGAGCCACATCATTGCGGCGGCGACCCTGGCCATTCCGGGCATGATTTTAGCCGAGACCGCGCTGAGTTTCCTGGGGCTGGGCTTGCAGGCGCCGATCGTGAGCTGGGGGACGCTTTTGCAGGATGCGCAGAATATCCGCACGCTTGCGAGTGCGCCGTGGTTGCTGGCGCCGGGCGTGTGCGTGGTGATCATCATCCTGTCGATGAACTTCTTTGGCGATGGGCTGCGCGATGCGGCCGATCCGCATGGGCGGTGAGGTGATGGTGAACTTACCGATTTTTGCGTGCGGGGAGATCACCCCCCTCCTGGCCTCCCCCGCAAGGGGGGAGGTGGGCGCGGTGCATGTGGCAAGGATTTGCCCAGCACGCGATCTTACCCTCCCCCTTGCGGGGAGGGCCAGGGTGGGGGTCCTTCCCGCCACATCCACAAGCCGTGGAGGTCCACAATGACCAAACCAATCCTTTCTATTGCCGATATGTCGATCGTGTTTTCCTCGCCCGATGAGGCCGATATCGAGGCCGTGCGGCAGGTGGAGCTGACGCTGACGCCGGGTAAGACGCTGGCGCTGGTGGGGGAGAGCGGGTGCGGCAAGTCGGTGACGGCGCGGGCCGTGCTGCGCTTGCTGGACAAGAATGCGCTGATCCAGCGTGGGTCCATTACCTTTGAGCCCAAGGGCGAGGCGCCGGTCGACATTGCTGAGCTTAAGCAGGACAGCCTGCCGCTACGCGCCATCCGTGGCAACCAGATTTCGATGATCTTCCAGGAGCCGATGAGTTCGCTCTCGCCCGTTCATACCATCGGCGACCAGATCGACGAGATGATGATCATCCACGAGGGGCTCAAGCCTAAGCAGGCGCGGGAGCGGACCGTCGCGCTCTTGGACCAGGTGGGTATTCCTGGCGCGCGGGACCGGGCCAATGCCTATCCCTTCGAGCTCTCGGGCGGGTTGCGGCAGCGCGCGATGATCGCCATGGCGCTCGCCTGCAAGCCGCAGGTGTTGATTGCCGACGAGCCGACGACGGCGCTGGATGTGACGACGCAGGCGCAGATCCTGGATCTGCTGCGCCAGTTGCAGGCCGACTTCGGCATGGCGATGTTGTTTATCACCCATGATCTGGGCGTGGTGGCCGAGATCGCTGATGAAGTCGCGGTGATGTATCTGGGCGATGTGGTGGAGCAGGGGAGCGTGTTCGACGTTTTTGCCGCTCCCAAGCACCCCTATACGCAGGCGCTTATGAGCTCCATTCCCAAGATGGCGCGGAAGGCCGATCGGGTGCGGCTGTCGCCGATCAAGGGGACGGTGCCGGCACCCAAGGACCGGCCGGAAGGCTGCGCCTTTACCAGCCGCTGTCCGCATGCCTTTGAGCCATGCCCGACGATCCGGCCAGCGCGGACCGATTTGGGGAATGGGCACCATGCGCGGTGTCATCTGCTGACGCGCGTTCCCGTGGAGGAGCCGGCATGAGCACGCTGCTGAGTGTGGAGAACCTCTCCAAGCATTATACGCTGAGCGGGGGCCTGTTCGGCGCCGAGCGGCGGCTGGATGCGCTGACCGACATCAACCTCACGGTGGAAGCCGGGGAAACGCTGGCCATTGTGGGCGAGAGCGGGTGTGGCAAGACAACGCTGGGGCGCTGCATCATCCAGGCGCAGCCGGCCTCGGCGGGCAAGGTGGTTTACCGCCCCAAGGCTGGCGGCGAAGTGGAGCTATCAGCGCTCAACAAGCGGCAGATCAAGCCCTGGCGACAAGACATCCGCATGATCTTCCAGGACCCGATGAGCTCGCTCAACCCCAATATGCGAGTGTTCGACATTGTGGCCGAGCCCTTGCGCATCCACAAGATCTGCAAGGGGCGGGAGCTGGAAGACAGGGTGATCGGAACGCTCGCCAAGGTGGGCATTCCGGCAGAAGCCGTGGGGCGCTATCCGCATGCCTTTTCAGGCGGGCAGCGGCAGCGCATCGGCATTGCGCGGGCGCTGGTACTCGACCCAAAGCTCGTGATCGCGGACGAGGCGGTGTCGGCGCTCGATGTTTCCATTCAGGCGCAGGTGCTGAACCTGCTGGAAGACCTCAAGAGCGAATTCGGGCTGACCTATATCTTCATCAGCCACGATCTGGGAGTGGTGAACTACATCGCTGACCGGGTGGTGGTGATGTATCTCGGGCATGTGGTGGAAAATGCGCCCACCGAGATGCTGTTTGAACGGCCGCGCCACCCCTACACCGAGCTGCTGCTTGAGGCGCTGCCCATTGCCGACCCGCTGCGGCGCAAGGGCCGCAAGGCTGAGGTGCGCGGGGAGATCCCGTATCTGGGCAATCGCCCCCAGGGGTGCCCGTTTCATACACGGTGTCGCTATGCGCAGGATGTGTGCCGGGCGGAGAAGCCGGCGCTGCGGCGGGTAAACGGGACGGCGCAGGAGGCGGCGTGCCTTTTCGCCGAGGAGCTCGAATTAAAGGGGGCTTATGAGGATGGGCCCGTCAAGGTGCTGCATGAAGCGTGATGCTGCACTTTTCGCTTCGCATGCCCGATTACCTGCAGTCGACACCCTCCCCCTTGCGGGGAGGGATCAAGGGTGGAGGTGGGAGCCCAGATATCGGGGCTTCCGACACCCCCTCCCAACCTCCCCCGTCGAGGGGGAGGTGCCGTCCGGTGCTTGCGGCACAACGGATGCAGAACCGAACACTCCGTTAGGAACAGTAATAAATGACCTATGATCCCGTTTCCGCCAATCCGCTGCATGGCAATCCGCTGAGGACGCGGGCTGATGTGGAGAAGGCGCTGCGTGACCTTTTCCAGCCCCTGCTGCCCTATTTTTCCAAAGGCGGGGCGCGGGTGCGGCTCGATGGGGCGGCGGCGCATTTTGATCGGGCGGCGGCTGATCTGGAGGGGTTTGCGCGGCCGCTCTGGGGGCTGACGCCGCTAGCGGCGGGTGGCGCTGAGTTCGATCATTGGGAACTATACCGGCGGGGGTTGGCGAACGGGACGGATCCCGAGCATCCAGAGTATTGGGGAGAGGTGAACTCGACCGACCAGCGCATGGTGGAGCTGGCGGCGATCGGGTTCACCATGCGGCTCCTGCCGCATCTGGTTTGGGAGCCGCTGGAGCAAAAGGCGAAGGATAACCTGGCGGCTTACCTGAAGCATGCGCGGCAGTTCGATTATGCCGACAACAATTGGAAGTTCTTCCGTGTGCTGGTGGATCTGGGGTTGGAGGAATGTGGCGTCGAATTCGACCGCTCGCTGACGGAAAAATACCTCGAGGAGCTGGACGGGTTTTATCTGGGTGACGGGTGGTACCGCGACGGCAATATCCGGCGGATCGACCATTACATTCCCTTTGCCATGCACTTCTATGGGCTGATCTACGCCAAGCTGGCGCGGGGCGATGAGAAGCGCGTCCAAGCCTACAAGGAGCGGGCGGAGCTTTTTGCCAAGGACATTCGGCACTGGTTCGATGACGAGGGCGGCACACTGGCCTTTGGGCGGAGCCTGACCTACCGGTTTGCCTGTGGCGGCATCTGGGGGGCGCTGGCCTTTGCCGATGTGGAGGCGCTGCCCTGGGGCGAGATCAAGGGGCAGTTCATGCGCCATCTGCGCTGGTGGGCGGAAAAGCCGATCGCCAACAGGGATGGCATTTTATCGATCGGCTATGGCTATCCCAACCTCTTCATGAGCGAGAGCTATAATTCGGCAGGCTCACCCTATTGGGCGCTCAAGGCCTTTTTGCCGCTGGCATTGCCCGAGGATCATCCGTTCTGGACGGCAGAGGAGACCGAGGCGGTGACGGACGAGGCGCCGGTGCCGCTCAAGCATCCGGGCATGGTGATGATGCATACGCCGGGCAATGTGGTGGCGCTCTCGAGCGGGCAGCAGAACTGGCAGATGCGGGCGGGCACGGAGAAATACGCCAAGTTCGTTTATGCCTCGCGCTATGGCTTTTCCGTCGAGGTGGACGAGCGCGCCTACCCAATGGGCGTGTTCGATGGCGCGCTCGCGCTATCGGACGATGGAAGGCACTACCGGGTGCGGGAGGCCAACGAGGCGGCGCAGATTGCCGGTGACAATCTTTATTCGCGCTGGAAGCCCTGGAGCGATGTGGAGGTGGAAACCTGGCTCCTGCCGGCCAATCCCTGGCATATTCGCGTGCACCGGATCACGACGCCGCGCGCCTTGCATGGCACAGAAGGTGGATTTGCCATCGGACGGGCGGATCTGAATGCCGACCAAGTGCTGGAAGAAGCCGGGCGGGCGGTGGCCCGGAGCCGGACGGATTTGAGTGCTATCGTCGATCTTTCCGGGCAGCGGAGCGGGCGGGCGCACAGGCCCTTTCCCAACACCAATCTCGTCGTGGCCAAGACGCTGGTGCCGCAATTGCGCGGCGATATCGCGGCGGGAACAAGCGTGCTGGTGACGGCGGCCATGGCGCTGCCGGCCGGCGAGGCTGCCGAGGCTGCATTGGGTCGGGTGCCGCAGGCGCCGGATTTGGGCGAGCTTGAGCAGCTGTTTGCCCGTAGGGGTGTCGATGTCAGCGCCATTCTGGTGCCGGAGCGGTTCTGATGCGACCAAAACTCGCCTTTGCAATGGCGGCAGACAAAACCAAGTTCGTGTTCGATGCCGCGGCTTTGGGGCGGCTCGAGCAATGTTGCGAGGTGTTGCAGGCAGCGCCGCTCGAGGAGTTTTCGAGCGCCGGGGCGAGGGCTGTGTTGGGCGAGGCCGACATTCTGGTGACGGGATGGGGCTGTCCAACGGTCAATGCCGAGGTGCTGCGTGCGGCGCCTCGGCTAAAGCTGATTGCCCATGCCGCAGGGACGGTGAAATACACGCTAGACGATGCGGTGTACCAGCGGGGCATTCGCGTAACCCATGCGGCTGATGCCAATGCCGTGCCGGTGGCAGAGTTCACGCTGGCGTCGATCATCTTTGCCAACAAGCGGGTGTTCGAGCTGCGTGACCGCTATCGCGCGGATCCGCAGCGGCGCAGCGCCTATGCCTTGATGAACGAGCCGATCGGCAATTATCGGCGGGTGGTGGGGCTGATTGGTGCCTCGCGGATCGGTCGCAAGGTCGCCAAACTGCTCCAAGCGCTCGACTACACCGTGCTGCTGAGCGATCCCTTTGTTTATCCCAACGATCCGGTGCTGGATCATTGCGAGCTGGTGGATCTCGACGATCTGCTCGGGCGCTCCGATGTGGTGTCGCTGCATGCGCCATCCCTACCGTCGACACGGCATATGATCGGGGCGCGGGAACTGGGGTTGATGCGGGACGGTGCCAGTTTCATCAATACGGCGCGGGGGGCGCTGGTGGATGAGGCGGCGCTTCTGGCTGAACTCCAGAGCGGGCGCATCCATGCGGTGATCGATGTGACCGATCCGGAAATCCCCGTGGCGGGGTCGCCGTTTTATTCGCTGCCCAATGTGTTTTTGACCCCGCATGTGGCCGGTGCCGTGGGCATGGAGCGGTTGCGGCTAGGGGAGATGGCGGTGACGGAAGTGGAGCGATTTGTCCGTGGGCAGGCGCTGGAGTTCGAGGTGGAGCCGGCGTTGTTGGAGCGGTTGGCTTAGGGTTGGTGCATAAGGAAGGTTGGGCGTGAAGGCACGATATCGGGGCTCCTATACCCCCACCCTGCTCGATGACGGACTTAGCGGAGGGCTAAGTCCTATCTCGCTTCCCTCCCCGCAAGGGGGAGGGTGCGTTCCGTGTTTGGGATGAGGTCAGTGGATAGTTATCGGACGGCGGAAGATCTTCGGCACGAACAACGGCTTCAGTTTCTGACCTGGGACCGGACGCCCGCGGATATCGAGGCGCCGGAGCACAGGGCACGACAGGCGCGTTTGGCTGAAGTGGCGGGGGCGAGCTTTGCCCCGACTGCCTATGTGGCGGCAGAGGCGGCGGTGTTTACCACCCATCTCGTCCTGGGCGAGCATTCCTGGATTGCCGGGCATGCGCTGGTGCGGGGGGATGTGGAGTTTGGAGCGCATTGCACGGTTAATCCCTATGCCATGATTTCGGGCAAGGTGCGGTGCGGCGATGGGGTGCGGATCGCGAGCCATGTGTCGATCGTGGGGTTCAACCACGGGTTCGATGATCCCCATGTGCCCATTCATACGCAAAAGCACGAGAGCCTTGGGATCATTATCGAGGACGATGTGTGGATCGGGGCCAACGCCGTGGTGCTCGATGGCGTTCGGGTAGGACGCGGGGCGGTGATTGCGGCGGGGGCTGTGGTCAGCAAGGATGTGCCGCCGCTCGCCATTGTGGGCGGTGTGCCGGCTAGGGTGGTTCGCTTTCGGGGGCGCGGGGCCAAGGCCGATGCGGTGAGCGCGCTGGGCAAGCTCGGGAGCGCGGCCAAGACGCAGCTGCCCGAGGTGCTGGCGTGTTACCGCGAGAATGGCGCATTTGTTTCGCGCGAAGCGGATGGGCAGGTGCGGCGCAGCGCGCGGCATCTTAATGATGCGATCGAGCTGACGGCCGGGTTCGACAGCCTGCCCGAAGGGCTCGATGTCCAGACGACTTTGGCGCAATTGCAGGCGCTGCAGGATCCTGAAACGGGGTTGTTCCCCGACCCCCATCAGCCGCCTGCGCCGGGGCAGGCGGTGCGCGACAATGGTTTGGCGCTTTATAATGTGCTTTCGGTTGGCTATGCCATCGAGGTGCTGGGGGGCAAGCCGCTCTATCCCGTTGCGGCGGTGGAGCTCGATGCGCCGGCGCTGTGCCAATGGCTGGAGGGGCTAAGCTGGCGGGAGCGGGCCTGGGGAGCAGGCGCGGCGGTGGATGCCATCGGGACGGCGCTTTATTTCAATGCGCGCTGCCATTCGAGCGGGCGGGCACGGGAAACGCTGTTTGGCTGGCTGGCGCTGCGGCAGGATCGTGGGACTGGGCTTTGGGGATCGCCAACGGCGGCGGAGGGCTTGCTGCAGCCGGTGAACGGGTTTTACCGGCTGACGCGGGGGACTTATGCGCAGTTTGGGGTACCGGTGCCCAATCCCGAGCGGGCGATCGATAGTGTGCTGCTCAATCACCGCAATTACGGCGGGTTTTCGGGGGCGACCTATACGGCGTGTAATCTGCTGGACACGATTCATCCGCTGCTGCTGTGCCTGGGGCAGACCGATCATCGGCGGGCGGAGGCGGAGGCGGTTGCGCGCGCAGTGATCGGGCGCGCCGGGGAGCGCTGGGTGAGCGGGCAGGGCTTTGCCTTTGCCGATGGGCAGGCGCCGAGCCTTCAGGGCACGGAGATGTGGCTCTCCGTGGTGCATCTGGCGGCGGAGCTGTTGGGAATTGCAGGGGAGTTTTCGTTCGTGCCCAAGGGGGTGCACCGGACGCAGGCGGTGGGGTTGGGGCTATAAGGCAGGTCTGGTGCTCGGGAAGAGTGGATTGCCCGGACAGGCCGGGCAATGACGATGGGACGAAATGCGAGGCGGCAAACAGCGGATTGACCCCGTTGCCCGCTACGCCGCATCACCCTGCTTGTCCGGGTGATCCATGTTCCGGTGCTGATAGACCGCTCGCGACAATAGGGAGAGCCGAGCATGACACGCAAAAAAGCCCTCGTGGTTTGGGGCGGGATGGAATTGCATACGCCCGAGCGGGGGGCGCGGGTGGTGCGGGAGTTGTTGGAGGCGGAGGGTTTTGCCGTTCAAGTGACGCCCGACTACGACGCGCTTGGGGCCGAGGATGTCGGCAGCAATGACCTTGTGGTGCCGGTGATCACCGATGGGCAATTGGCGCCGGAAAAGATGAACAATCTGGTGGCGGCGGTGCGGGCGGGGACGGGGCTGGCCGGGTACCATATGGGGCTGGCGACGAGTTTTCGGGCGAGCGTGCCGTTTCGTTATATGGCGAGCTGCTATTGGGTGCAGCACCCCGGCAATATCCTTACCTACCGCGTGGATGTGCGCGACAGCGAGCACCCGATCACTAGAGGGATCGAAAGTTTCGAGCACACATCAGAGCAGTATTACCTCAACTATGATCCGGCGGTTGAGGTGTTGGCAACGACGACCTTCTCGGGCGAGTTCCACCCCTGGCGCAAGGACGTGGTGATGCCGGTGGTGTTCACAACGATGCATGACCAGGGGCGGGTGTTTTATTCTTCACTCGGGCATACGGCGGACGAGCTGGCGGGTGGGCCGGTGCGCGAGATATTGCGGCGCGGGCTGCTCTGGGCCGCGCGCTGAAATGGGGGGCTATTGCTGGGCCTGTTGTGCCTGGATTCGCAGCACTTCGGATTCGGGAAGGGCATTGGCGTAGCGTAGTTCACGATTGGCTCGTTCCCAAAAGCTGGGATGGACACAATCGAGCAGGCTGGGATCGGTGGGCACCAGGTTCAGGCGCGAAAGGGTCGAGGTGTCCAGGTAAAGAACAGTGTTCTGCCGGTACCAGGAGGGGATAGCTTCGTCGGTCCAGATCCGGGGGCGGATGATGTCGTGAGCGGTGTAGCCATGCCCGGCAAAGAGGCGGGCCCAGAAGCTTTGCCATTGTTCGTTGCGATGGCCGATGCCGCCCTGGCCAGGAATGGCGGCGCTGAACAGGATAGCAGGGGCTAGCCTCACAAGATCGGCAACGAAGCTGGACGCGCGTTCCGGGGAGAGGTGCTCGGCGACTTCAAGGGACATGGCGAGGTCGACGGGAGGGGCTGTGAAAGCTTGTTCCAGATCGTGCGCGGTGAATTGGATGCGCTGGTTGTCCAGCATGGCTGGAGTGACCCAACCGCCCTCCATTCCAAAGGCCGTTTGGCTGCCGGTGGCGAGGGCTGCGGCAAGCCAGGTGCCCGTGCCGCAGCCGATATCAGCGACGCTGGCGCGCGGCAGGTCTTGTGGCAGGGCGTCGAGAATACGCCGGGCGGCATGCGCGGTGTGTGCGCGGCGATTTTGATAGAAATCGGTGGGGTAGAGGGATGCGGTCATGCAAGATCAATCGCGGTTTGCGCCCAACCTATGCACAGTTCGATCCGAACACCAGACGAGATCATTTCGGCCGGAACTCTAAGCAAGGAGTCCCGTTGAAGGGGCAGACAATACTTCCACTGGAGACGATGAAATGGCTGAGAAGACCCTGAACGACTTGTTTCTCGATACGCTCAAGGACATCTACTACGCCGAAAAGCAGATCCTGAAGACCCTTCCCAAGATGGCGAAAGCTGCCGGCTCAGCCGAACTCAAGGCAGGCTTTGAGCAGCATGCCGAAGAAACCGAAGGCCAGGTCGAACGCCTCGAGCAGATTTTCGAGATGATCGGCAAGCCGGCCCGCGGCAAGACCTGCGAAGCCATTCTTGGCATTGTCGAGGAAGGCAAGGAGATCATGACCGAGTACAAGGGCACCGATGCGCTTGATGCCGGTCTCGCTTCGTCCGCGCAGGCTGTGGAACACTATGAAATTGCCCGCTATGGCACGCTCAAGAGCTGGGCGCAGCAGCTGGGCCTGAATGATGCCGTCAAGCTGCTCGACCAGACGCTGCAGGAAGAAATTGCCACCGACAAGAAGCTGACGCAGCTGGCCGAAGCGCAGGCGAACAAGAAGGCTGCCTAGGCCTTAGCTGGGTTTAAATGAAAGAGGCCGATCGCGTGGAGCGGTCGGCCTTTTTCGTTGAAGCATCCTTCAAGTTTCAGGTGCTTGTGGCTCATCACCTGCCGTCACCCTTGGGCTTGACCCAAGGGGCCTGCACTTAGCGGCAGGTGGGCAAGTGTAGAGCCCTCGGGTCAAGCCCGAGGGTGACGATCGGGGGTGGGCTAGCCTCGTGATCAGTCCTTTGCACGCTCGACGTAGGAGTTGTCTTCGGTGAGGATTACGATACGGGTGCCGGTGCCGATGTGGGGCGGGACCATGACGCGCAGGCCGTTGTTGAGGACGGCGGGCTTGTAGGAGGAGGAGGCCGTCTGGCCCTTGACCACGGGTTCGGTCTCGACGATCTCGAAGGTCAGGCGCTGGGGCAGTTCCATCGACAGGGCAACGCCTTCGAAGGTTTTGAGGTGAACCTTCATGCCATCAACGAGATAGGCCTTCTGGTCGCCGATCACTTCGTCGGAAACGGTGATCTGCTCATAGGTGGCGGGCTCCATGAAATGGTGCCCTTCGCCGTCGGAATAAAGATAGTCATATTCGCGATCGTCCACGTCGGCCTTTTCGACCATTTCCACGGTACGCCAGCGGCCGACGACCTTCACGCCGTCCGAAATGCGGCGCATGTTGACGTTGGTGATGGAATTGCCCTTGCCAGGGTGGACGTTTTCAGCCGTCAGGATGACATGGAGATTGCCGTCCTGCTCGACGACGTTCCCCTTGCGCAGCGAGGAGGCGATGACTTTGACCATTATTCTTCCTTGTTCGTTTCAACAGCGCGGCGTAGAGGCAGGGCCGTCCGGCGCTTGGAAAAGTGTTTTCGCTGCGCCAACTACCCTATCTCGGGGTAAATCGCCAGTCTGCCTCACGATAAAGGTCGCATGAGCACCAATCTTTCCCCCTCCTCTCCTTGGTGGACGCCCAGCGTTCACGCCGATCGCCGGCCCATCCTTGTGGCGCGTGGGCGGATCGAGGCTGCGGTGCGCGGCTATCTGGTGGAGCGGGACTTCCTCATGGTGGACCCGCCGGCGCTGCAGCGCTCGCCGGGCAATGAAACCCATCTGCATGCCTTTGCCACCACCATGATCGGCAATGATGGGGTGGGGCAGCCCATGTATCTGCATACTTCGCCCGAATTCACCATGAAGAAGCTGCTCGCAGCCGGGGAACTGCGGATTGCGAGCCTGGGGCATGTGTGGCGCAACCGGGAGCGGAGCGCGCTGCATCACCCGGAGTTCACCATGCTGGAATGGTATCGGGTGGGCGAAGGCTATGACGCGGTGATTGATGACTGCGTTGCACTGCTGCGACTGGCGGCAGAAGCGACAGGGGCCAAGGCTTTGCGGTTCCGCGAGCGGGAATGCGATCCATTTGCCGAGCCGGAGCGACTGAGTGTTGTGGAGGCGTTCAGGCGATGTGCGGGAATTGATCTGCTGGCGACGATGGATGGCGAGGGTATAACGAATGGCGAAGCGCTGGCGGGGCAGATGCTGACGCTGGGGATGGCTGTGCCGGAGGACCGGAGCTGGAGTTATCTCTTCAGCCTCGTTCTGACCGACAAGGTGGAGCCGCATTTGGGGAATGGGCGGATCACGGTGCTGGACCGCTATCCGGCGGCGGAAGCCGCGCTGGCGCGGCGGGCGGCGGATGATCGGCGCGTGTCGGAGCGGTTCGAGCTTTATGCCTGCGGGGTGGAGCTGGCCAATGGGTTTGGCGAGCTGACAGATGCGGGGGAGCAGCGGCGGCGCTTTGCGGCTGAGATGGCCGAGAAGGAGCGCATCTATGGCGAGCGCTATCCGGTGGATGAGGATTTTTTGGCGGCCCTCGAGATCATGCCGGAGGCGAGCGGGGTGGCGCTGGGGTTTGATCGGCTGGTGATGCTCGCGACTGGGGCGCCGCGGATCGAGGCGGTGCTTTGGGCGCCGGTTGCGGGGTGAGTGAAGCTTTGCGCACCATTTGTCAGTCGACACCCTCCCCCTCGCGGGGAGGGATCAAGGGTGGGGGGCGGTTGCCCCATAGAGATCGTGGCTCCGAGCACCCCCTCCCAACCTCCCCCGTCAAGGGGGAGGTGCTGCGCGGTGGTTGTGGGGAGGTGCGGTGATGAAGCACCAAGGGGTTTACAGTATCAGGACCCTCGCAGGGCTCGCAGAGGCCGGCCTGGTTGCAGATGCCGCCGGACTTGAGGCCGTCGCAGCAAAATATGCTGTTGGGATCACGCCGGCTGTCGCTGCGCTGATCGACCCAAATGATCCCGCGGACCCGATCGCGCGGCAGTTTGTGCCGACGGTGGATGAGCTGGTGACGACGCCAGAGGAGATGTCGGACCCGATCGGGGATCTCAGCCATTCGCCCGTGACGGGGATTGTCCACCGCTATCCCGATCGGGTGCTGCTCAAGGCGGTGCATGTTTGCCCGGTTTATTGCCGGTTCTGCTTCCGGCGGGAAATGGTGGGGCCGCAGGGGCTAGGGACCCTGACGCCGGCGGAGTTGGATGCGGCGATTGCGTATATCGCGGCGCATCCGGAGGTCTGGGAGGTGATCCTGACGGGGGGCGATCCGCTCGTCTTGTCACCGCGGCGGCTGCGGGAGATCACGGGGCGGCTGGCGGGGATCAGCCATGTCAAGATCGTGCGGTTCCACACGCGGGTGCCGGTGGTGGAGCCAAGCCATGTGAATGCCGAGCTGATCGGGGCGCTGAAGGCCAGTGGCAAGACGATCTATTTGGCGGTGCATTCCAATCATCCGCGGGAGTTTTCAGAGGAAGCGAAGGCTGCGGTGGCGCGGCTGGTGGATGGCGGGATTGTGCTGATCAGCCAGTCGGTGCTGCTGCGGGGGGTGAATGACAATGTCGATACGCTGGCGGCGCTTTTGCGGTGTTTTGTCGAGAACCGGATCAAGCCGTATTATCTGCACCATCCGGATTTAGCGCCGGGGACGGGACATTTTCGCTTGAGCATTGCGGAGGGGCAGGCGCTGGTGGCGGGATTACGCGGGCGCGTCTCGGGATTGGCGCAGCCGAGGTATATTCTCGATATTCCCGGGGGGTATGGGAAAGCGGATATTGGGGCGGCAGAGATTGCGGGCGGAGATGGGTGTTTCACCGTGCGGGATTGGCAGGGTGGGGAGCACGCATACAGGGGGTCAGGTGTTCACCGGGCCCTGAACACGCGCGATGTCATCCCGGGCTCGACCCGGGATCCATCCTGAGGTGTGTGAACTGGTACTGAGACCTTGCGGCTGCGGAGAAATCTCGAGATAGGCCCCGGGTCGAGCCCGGGGTGACATCTGGTGTGCGGGACTATTGTGGTCCGTTAGTTATTTAGTTCACCACTTGCGGGTCGACGTCGGCCGAATAGTCTACGCCACCGAGGCCGAAGCCGAAGAGTTTGAGGAATTCGGCCCGGTATTTGGGAAGGTCCGCCAGCGCGGGCAGCGACTCGGTGGTGAGGGCGGCCCAGCGCTTCTTGAGTTCGGCCTGCATGGGTTCGGACAGTTCCCAATCATCGACGCGGATGCGGTTCTCGTCGTCGACGGCAGGGGTGCCCTGAAGCTTGTCGCGGAAGAGGCGGTCGATCTGTTGGATGGGACCTTCGCTTAGCCCCATTTCGTCTTCGACCTTGATCAGCAGCGTGCCATAGAGCGGCACGACGGGAATAGCGGAGCTGGCTTGGGTGACGACGGCCTTGAGCGCCACGACATTGGCAGCACCATCGCCGAAGCGCGCGCGGATGGCTGCGGCAGCGCGGTCGAGATCGCCCTTGGCCTTGCCGAGGGTGCCCTTGTGGTAGATGGGCCAGGTCAGTTCGCTGCCGAGATAGGTATAGTTAAGAGTGAGGAAACCGTCTGCCAAAACGCCGGCATCGGCAAGCGCCGCGATCCAGAGTTCCCAATCCTCGCCGCCCATGACCTTGACGGTGGCGGCGGCTTCCTCCTCGGTGGCGGGCTCGACGGAGATTTCGGAGACTTCGCCGGTGGTGGTGTTCAGCGTCTTGCTGGTGACCGAAGAGCCATAGGGCTTGATGGCGGAGCGGAAGGTTTCGCCGGTCTTTGGGTCGGTGCGGACGGGTGAGGCGAGCGAATAAACGATCAGGTCGACTTGACCGAGATTGGCCTTGATGGCCGCGATGGCTTCGGCTTTCACCGCATCGGAAAAGGCGTCGCCTTCAATGGTCACGGCTTTGCGGCCGGCGGCCTTGGCACGGTTTTCAAAGGCGCGGTTGTTGTACCAGCCGGCGGAAGCAGGCTTGTTTTCGGCAGGCGGGCGCTCGAAGGAAACGCCGACGGTGTCGGCATCGCTGCCGAAGGTGTTGACGATGCGGGAGGCCAGGCCATAGCCGGTGGAGCAGCCCAAGACGAGAACGCGCTTGCGGCTCGAGGGGATGGGGCCCTTGACCACGACATGATCGATCTGGCGCTGCACATTGGTGGCGCAGCCGACGGGATGAGCCGTGGTGCAGATAAAGCCGCGGATCTTGGGCTCGATGATCATGGGAACACTCCGGTGGTTTTGGTTTACCGCAATAGCCGGATTGCGGGCGCGGGGCTACCCCCACCTAACCTCCCCCTGAAAGGGGAAGAGACAGATCGGGTTTGCGGTCAAGCTTGTTCCAGTGCCCGGCCGGCCGGAAAAATGCCGGACATGATTGTGAACCCGGGGATGCGGCGGACGCGATCGCACCAGCGGCGCAGGGCTGGGTAGTCCTGTCGGCCGATGCCGCCTTCTTCGGAGAGCATCACATAGGGGAAGCAGGCGATGTCGGCGGTGGTGGGGTGCGCAGGGCGGCAGAGCCAGTCGCGGCCTTCGCGTTCGCCGAACCAGAGGTGTTCGTCCATGAGGCGGAAGATGCGGTGAGCGCCGGCCTGCGCCTTGGGGACATCGAAGTCGTAGTCGAAGCCGAGGGCCAGGCGGGCGGCGGAAGCGGTGGCCGTGATGTCGTCGGCGATTGCATGCCAGCGCAGGATTTCGGCTGTGATCGCGGGATCGTCGGGGAACCAGAGGCCGGTCTCGTCATACTTCTTGGCGAGGTAGGCGAGGATCGCGCCGGAATCGGAGAGGACGAGGTCGTCATCCTTGAGAACGGGAAGCTGGCCGAAGGGGTTGAGCTTCAAAAACCAGTCGGATTTGTGCTGGCGGCCGGGGAAGAAATCAACCGGGATGACGTCGTAGCGCAGGCGCAGGATGCTCATCAGCAGGCGCAGCTTGTAGCAATTGCCGGAGAGTTCGAAGTCGTAGAGGGTGATCATTGGCTCACCAAATCTTGGGTTTTCGTCATTGCCCGGCTTGTCCGGGCAATCCAGACGAGGGCCCCGCGTGCTTTGAGCGATGGATCACCCGGACAAGCCGGGTGATGACGATGGAACGGATGATGGGGATGGCGCATCAGATATCCAGCACGAGGCGCGCGGATTTTGCGCGGCTCACACAGGTGAGAATGGCTGTGTTGGCGCGTTTTTCGGTGTCGTTGAGATAAACGTCCTGGTGGTCGCATTCGCCTTCGATGACGCCGGTGAGGCAGGTGCCGCAGGCGCCTTGCTCGCAGGAGGACGGGACCTGAAGGCCCGCTTCGCGCATGACTTCCAGGATGGTCTTGCCGGCCGGAACCTGCAGCGTCATGGCGGAACGGGCGAGTTCGACTTCAAAGCTCGAGCTGTCGTCGATGACCTTGTCGTTCTTGAAATATTCGAAGTGGATGGACTCTTCGGGCCAGCCTTGGGTGGCCGCGGTGACGCGCACGGATTCCAGCAAGGCCGAGGGACCGCAGACATAGACGTGCTGGGCGTGGCTCCATTCACCCAAGGTCTGGGAGATGGTTTGCGCGATTTCGGGCCGGGCGAGGCCCGTGTGGAATTGGACCTTGCCGTGGAGCGCTTCGAGCTCGGGGCGGAAGGCAATGTGTTCGCCAAGGCGCGTGAAATAGTGAAGTTCGTAGGGCAGGCTCGATTTATCGAGGAAGCGCGCCATGGACAGGAGCGGGGTGATGCCAATGCCGGCGGCGATGAGGACGGTGCGGACGGCGTCGCGGCGCAGGGGGAAGTTGTTGCGCGGCTCGGAGATAGAGAGGAGGTCGCCCTCCCTCACGCTTTCCACCAAGATCTTGCTGCCGCCCTTGCCGGCGCTCTCAGCCTTGACGCCGATGATGTAGCTGAGGAGTTCGCCGGGGCCATTGGTGATGGAATATTGGCGGATCAGGCCGTTGGGCAGGTGGACGTCGATATGAGCGCCTGGCTGGAAGGTGGGCAAATGGCCTTCGCGCGGGGCGAGCTCGAAGCCAATAATGCCATCGGCGCTGGCCCATTTGCGCTTGACCACGACGGTGATGGTGTTGCCGCGCGGAATGGCAATGTCGGGCATGGTAGCAAGGTCGACCGAGACCTGCTCGAAGGATGGTTGCAGCGGCTCGGGTGCGGGCTTCTTGCGGGCGGCGCGCTCGAGACGATCGCGCAGCTTGGTGAGCGTTTCGTTGTAGCTCCGGAGCGTGGTTACGGCGTCTTCGGGTTGGCCCTGGAGGAGACCACGGATGACGGCACGATTGCTGTCGACGGGCTGGACGAAATAGTGGGCAGCGCCGAGACGCACGGCCAGGCCTGGGAGGATATCGGCGGGCTGGTCGTCGGGCGCGAGGGTGACAAGGCCGGCAAGGACGTCTTCGGGGGCGGCGTTGACCGGGATGGGGCGAAGGGGGAACCACTCGCCTGTTTCAGCGCCGGGAAAAGGCTGGAAGGGTTGATCGTCATTGGCGGCCGACCAAATGAGGCCGAAGGCTTCGCGCACGGGATAGGTGCGGTTCTGGATGCGGCGCGCGGGGGCATCGGCAGGGTGGGCCGGGATATAGGTGCAGCCGGCGGAGCGATTGGCGTAGCGCCAGCCATGGTACTGGCATTTGAGCTCGCCGCCTTCGTTGATGCCGATAGAGAGGCGCACGCCGCGGTGGAGGCACCGGTTTTCCCAGACATTGACGTTGCCGTCGTCGGCGCGCCAGACGGCGAGTTCGCGGCCCAGGAGTTGGCCCTGGTAGACGTGACGGAAGGGGAGGTCGTCGGAGCTGGCTATGGGGTACCAGGTGGAATCGGTGAGGGAAAGAGTCATGCTTTCATCCGAATATTCGGTAGATCGCGCCACGATCGGATGAGGTCGTTTGCTGCAGTCCTGGCGTACGGGACTGGATGTGGTTTTCTCTAGCCGGGAGGAAGCCGCAATATCCGGGCTAAACAGACCCCCACCTTGATCCTCCCCCTGAGAGGGGGAGGTGTCGACTAAAGCTTCCGCGGTTGATCAAGAGGCGACGGGGATCACTCCGTAATTGACGCCTTTCTGGGAGAGCCATCTCCGGTAGGCGATGGCGGATTTGTCGGCGCGGATGGGGGTTTCCGAGCGCGGATCGAGGGGCAAGCGCTTGGGGTATTGGTTTTCGAGGATCGGCTTGTCCTGGCCGAAAATGGTCTGCTGGAAGCGGCGCAGTTCGGTGATGGTCGAGGTGGAGTCGATCATGGACTGGAGGAGATGCGCGCGGCAGCGTTCCTCGGAAACGGGCTGCAGGAATATGGCGATGACGTCGCGGCGTTCCGGCGCTTCGGGGGAGGATTTGTAGAGCACCGAGCAATAGGGGTGCGGCACGCGGTAGACATATTCGACTTCCATGCCGTCGGTGGCCGAGAGGGCCGCGCGGGGCTGAAAGAAGCGGCACCGGGTCGCGAGGACTTCGTCGCGCTCCTCGGAGACTTCGACGTCGTATTCCTTGACCTCGGTGTGCGGTTCGGCGCCCAGGATATCGGTGTGGACATAGGGGAAGTGGCCCATGTCGAGGAAGTTTTCCACGGCGCGCGGGGCCGAGACATGAATGCCGATGGAGCCGCAGCTCATGTTGACGCGGTCGGGTTCGGCATATTCGGGAATGGGGAAAAGGTCGGTGGGTGGGGTGCCCAGGGAGGTCCAGACAAAGCCATAGCCGGTGGTGACGGGCAGGCGATCGAAAATGGTTTCGGGGTCGATCTCGTCGCCGGTTTCCTCGTCGGTGCGGCGCCAGACGACGGGGAGGCCGTCCCTGTCGCGCGTCATGGCGAGGGGAGTGTCAAGCAGGATGGTGCGCTCGACGAGGCCCGGGGGGAGCTCGTCCAGGGCGGCGATTACCTGCCAGGAATTGAGGGTCAGGGGGTCTGGTGTGGTCATGGGGGGAGAATAGCGATTGGGGGCGTGGAGGGGAATGGGGAAGTTGGGTGGCATGGTCCGCCGCATCTTCCTACCTGCGCTTTGTCATCCCGGGCTCGACCCGGGATCCATCTCGAGATCTCAGGATGGGCCCCGGGTCGAGCCCGGGGTGACATCGAGTGTGGAATGGTCTGGAGCGACCCTAACCGCGATAAATGTCGAAGGGGCCGAAGGCTTGGGTGGTAGCCATCACCTGGAGGCGGTTGACGTTGACGTGGGCGGGCAGGAGCGTGGACCACATGATGGTTTCGGCAATGTCCTCAGCGTTCATGGCTTTGGTGCCTTCGTAGGGCTTGGCGGCTTTTGCTTCGTCGCCCTTGAAGCGGACGAGGGAGAATTCGGTTTCGGTGAGGCCGGGCTCGATATTGGTGACGCGGATGTTCTTGCCTTGGACGTCCGAGCGCAGATTGAGGGCGAACTGCTTCACGAAGGCTTTGGTGGCGCCATAAACAGAGCCGCCGGGATAGGGGTAGTCGCCGGCGACGGAGCCAAGGGTCACCACATGGCCGCCGCCGCGCGCGATCATGCCCGGGAGCAAGGCACGCACCGTATAGGCGAGGCCCGTGATGTTGGTGGCGATCATGGTTTCCCAATCCGTGATGTCGGTTTCGGCGGCGGGCTGGAGGCCCAGGGCGAGGCCGGCATTGGCGAGGACGATGTTGATGCCGGCGAATTCGTTGGGAAGATCGGCAATCACGCGGTCGATAGCCGCGCGGTCGCGGATGTCGAGTTCGGCAATGTGGCAGTTGGCCTTGCCCAACCCGTTTTGCAGCTCCACCAGCCTGTCATGGCGGCGGCCCGTCGCGATCACCTTGCCGCCGGCCTCCACATAGCGGCGCGCTGCGGCGGCGCCGAAGCCGGAGGTGGCGCCGGTGATGAAAACGACGAAGCGGCTGGGATCGAGCAGCTGGTACATGGAAATATCCGCCTAGTTTAGAACCGAAAGGGCAAAGTGGACCGCAGTTGAAGCGGGGTCAACACGGGGTGGGCGTTAACGATTCGTTGCCCATAGGACACGGAATTTGATTCAAATGATAAACTGGGTCACATGTGAATGGTTGTTTGATTAAAGCAGCTTTAAGTTGCGGCCAAGGGGCTGGAGAGTTTTTGGCGGGGGTTGGTCCACTGCAGATCGCGCGTTTAGTAACGAGTATCGGCGCTTTGTGCGTTGCAGCAGCAGGTCTTGCCCTTGCTACGCCGTCTCATGCGTTCGAGATTTTCGGGGTCAAGCTCTTTGAAGACCAGAGCGATGCGGACGCCGAGGCGGTGATCGCCGATCCGCAGCCCTACAGCGTTGAAGTGGTGGTCAATAGCGGGAGCGAGCTCGAAAACGTGGTGCGCAATGCATCGGCGTTGGTGGCCGACGAGGACGAGCCGGCATCGGGTGCGGCGGGGCTTTTGGCCAAGGCGCGGGGCGACTACCGGCGCATCATCGCGGCGCTTTACCAGGAAGGCCACTATGGGGGCGTCGTCAGCATCCGGGTGGGTGCAAGCGAGGTCACGGGTCTGCCGCCCGATGTGGAACTGCCCGATCCGGTTCCGGTGACCATTGTGGTGGATCCCGGGCCGTTGTTTCATTTCAATCGCGTCGATATCGTCAACCAGGCGCCGCCCACCAATGATCCGTTCGATCAGGTGGACTCCCCGTCCGGCCAGGGCTTTGGCGTGGGCGAGGTGGCCCGATCCAACGTCGTGACGCGGGCGGAAGCGCTGGCGCTAGAAGCCTGGCGGCAGCAGGGCTATGCCAAGGCTTTTATCGCGAGCCGCGATGTGGTGGCCGACCATGCAACAAGGCTTGTTGATGTGCGGATCAATGTTGATCCGGGCCGGAAGGCGGCGTTTGGGGATGTGGCCGTTTCGGGCACGGAGCGGATGGACCCCGAATTCGTCCGGCGCCAGACGGGTTTGACCGTGGGCGAGGAGTTCGACCCCGATGAAGTCGAACGCGCCCAGAAGCGGCTGGACCGGCTTGAAGTGTTTCGCTCGGCGCGGCTGGAAGCGGCCGAATCGATCGGCGCCGATGGCTTGCTGCCCTATGATCTTCTGGTGCAGGAGCTGCCGGGTGCCCGCTTTGGCGTGGGCGCGACCTATTCGACGATCGATGGGCTGGGCATTGAGGCTTTCCATCTCTGGCGAAATCTTTTTGGTCAGGCGGAGCGGCTGCGGCTCGATGCGCGCATCGCGGGCATCGGTTTTCCCGTGGAAACCGAAGAGTTCGACTATTTCTTTGGTGGCACCTTCACCAAGCCGGGCATTTTTACGCCTGACACCGATCTTGTCGCGACGATCTCGGCAGAGCGGACGGTTTATCCGACCTATACCGAAGTCTCGGCCGGCGGCCGTGTGGGCCTGACGCATCTTTTTTCAGACCAGATCACCCTTGAAGGTGGCGCCCAATTCGAGCGCAGCCAGTTCGAAGACGCGCAGGGAACGCGCGATTTCGCGCTGGTCGGTGCTTATGGAGCGGCGACCCTCGACTTCCGCGATGACATGGTGGATCCCACCAGCGGGTGGTATCTACGGGCCGATATCGAGCCTTTCTATGAATTCAACTATGGCAATGCGGCCGGGCGGGTAACCGTTGAAGGGCGGACCTATTTCGGTTTTGGCGAGGATGATCCGTTTGTTTTGGCCGGGCGGGTCAAGGCCGGAGCGGTGATCGGCGCAGAGCTTGATGAACTGCCGCCCGATCGCTTGTTCTTTGCCGGAGGTGGCGGATCGGTGCGCGGCTATGCGTTCCGCTCGATCGGCGTGGACGATGGCTTTGGCAATATCATCGGCGGACGATATCTGCTGGAAGGATCGCTCGAGGCGCGTGCCAAGGTGACCGAAAGCATCGGCGTTGTCGGGTTCCTCGATGGCGGCTATGTGGCGGGCGATGAGTTCCCCGGGATCGAGGATTTGCGGCTGGGGGCGGGTGTTGGCGTTCGCTATTATACTGGGCTTGGGCCGCTGCGGCTCGATGTGGCCGTGCCGCTCAACAAGCAGTCGGGTGATCCCGATTACGCCATCTATGTGGGCATAGGACAGGCGTTCTGATGGGCAAGTTGATTTCTCCAATCCGCGGGCTTGCCCTTGGTGCTTTCCTCCTATGCGGCTTTGCGCCGGTGGGCGTCTTTGCGCAGGAGGAGATTGCTGGAACGGCGAGCGAGGCGGAAAAGGGGTTCCTTGCCAATTTCGTGCAGGACCGGCTTTCAACGCCCGAGCGCCAGATTGGGATTTCCAATATCGATGGCATATTGGGATCGGACGTTTCGATCCGCGAGATCACCATTTCCGACCAGGAAGGCGTGTGGCTGCGTGTGACCAATGCGCGGCTGACCTGGAACCAGGCGGCGCTGTTTTTGGGCCGGCTGGAGGTGAGTTCTCTTACCGCAGAGAGCATCGATTACATTCGCAATGCCGTGCCGGCCGAGGGCGTGGACTTGCCCGCGCCGGAAGCCCGGTCCCTCGAGATCCCGGAGTTTCCCGTCGCCATTATCCTCCAGGAGCTGAACGTTCCGCGGGTGACCTTTGGCGAGGATGTGTTTGGCCTGGGCTCGGAGATTTCGCTGGCCGGTGGGCTGACGCTGCAGGATGGCAATCTCGATACCAGTCTCGACATTGTGCGGCTTGACGGACCGGGGGGCACGCTCGATCTCGATGTTGCCTATACCGCCGAAGACAATGCCATTGATCTCGGCCTGTCGCTGGTGGAGCCGGAAAACGGCGTCATGGCCAATCTGCTCAGCATTGAAAATCGCCCAGCTGTTACGCTGACCCTGACGGGCGCGGGCCCGGTGGCTGATCTGCGCACGGAACTGGTGCTGCAGGCCAATGGGCAGACGGCCCTGTCGGGCGCCGCGACCATCGAGCAGCAGGCAGAAGGCTTTGCGGTCGATGCGGATCTCCAGGGGCCGCTGGCAACGCTTGTGGCCGAGCCCTACCGGCCGTTTTTCGGCGCGGAAACGTCGCTCAGTGCCAATGCGCTGGTGCGCTCGGGCGGTGGCTTCACCATCAGTGGCTTGCGCCTGAGCGGGGGGCAATTGTCGCTTGAGGCGGCTGCGGATACATCCGCGGACAATTTCCTGCGCACGCTGGCGCTCAACGCCGTGATTGCAGATCCCAATGGGGCGGCAGTGACGCTGCCGGTACCCGGAAGCGCGACGCAGGTCAACACGGCGCAACTAGCGATCGCCTTTGGCGGCGAGGGCAATGAGGACTGGACGTCGACGCTGAGCATTGCGGGATTTTCGACCTCCGGCTTTGCGGCTGACACGGTCGCGCTGAGCGTGGGTGGGGTGGCGAGCAATCTCAGCGATCCCGCGACGCGGCGCATTACGTTTAATGGTGATGGTACGCTGGCTGGCATCGAGGCTTCGCCTGAGGTGGAAGCGGCGCTGGGCGGCGGCGTGGGTATTGGCATTGCCGGCCTGTGGAATGCAGGCGAGCCGGTGCAGCTCGCCGAATTCCGGGTTGCGGGCGAAGCGCTGACGGCCATGCTGACGGGGCAGCTGAACGGGCTCGATTTTTCCGGCGACATCGGCGTCGAGACGTCGAGCATTGCGCCGTTCTCGGGGCTGGCCGGGCGTGAGCTCGATGGGGCGCTGTCGCTGCGGGCCAATGGCTCGATCATGCCGGTGAGCGGTGGGTTCGACCTCCGGTTGGATGGCACGGGGACCGATCTGCGCATCGACGATGAAGTGGCCGACCGGCTGCTGGCCGGCAATGTTGCGCTGAGCGGGCGGGTGGCGCGCACGGCCAATGGGCTGACGGCGGACGATTTCCGGATCGAAAACCCGCAGGTGCAGGTTCTGGCGGATGGCTCGTTTTCGAGCGAAACGGCCGATTTTGCGTTCAACCTTGATCTGAGCGATCTCGAGCTGTTGTCCGAAGAAGCGTCGGGTGCGCTCGCGGTGGTGGGAACCGCCAGGGGCGCCGAGGGGGTGATTAATCTTGATCTTGATGTCAGGGTGCCCAGTGGGACGCTGGCGGGGCGGCAATTGCGGGAAGCCAATGTGGGCTTTACCGGGCAATATGCCGAGTCAACGCTTGAGGGTGATATCAGCGGCGAGGCGGCGCTGGATGGATTCCGGACGGCGCTGGCGGCGGCGCTGACGGCATCACCCGACGAGCAGGCGCTGCGCGGGATCGATTTCCAGGCCGCGGGCACGCGCATCAGCGGCGATCTGGTGCGCGTGGCGCAGAGCGGATTGATCGAGGGCAATCTGAGCATGGTTTCGCCCGATGTGTCGGTGCCAGCGGCGCTGGCGCTGCTGGAGGCTTCGGGTGCGGTGAATGCCGAGATCGCGCTGGCGCCGGTGGACGGCACGCAGGGCGCGACTGTGCGCGGCGATGTGCGCGAGTTGGAGGTGAACGGGATTGCGGTGGGTGCGGCGGATGTGTCCGCGAACCTCACCGATCTGTTTGGCGTACCGGTGATCGATGGGTCGCTTAACGGACGCGATATTGCGGCAGCGGGTGTGAATATCAGCACGCTTGTGGCCACGGCGTCGCAGAACGGCACGACGACGGCGTTTGATGCGCAGGCGGCGCTTGCAACGGGCACGGATGTGGATGTAGCCGGCGCGCTGACGCCGGTTGAAGATGGCTATCGGCTGGCGGTGGACCGGCTCGAACTGGTGCAGGGGCAGCTCGGGGCGCGGCTGGCACGGCCGACTGTGTTGCAGGTGGCGGGCTCGAATGTATCGCTCGATGCCGTGCGGTTCGATGTGGGTTCAGGTTCGGTGACGGCAACGGGATCGGCGGGTCAGACGCTGGATATCGCGCTGGACATCAATGCGCTGCCGCTCTCGATTGCCAATACGCTGGCGCCCGATCTTGGCCTTGCGGGAACGCTGAACGGACGGGCGACGATAAGGGGCACGGGCAGTGCGCCCCAGGTGCAGTTCGAGGCGGACGCGCAGGGCGTTGATGCTGCAGCGATCAGCGAGTTTGGCATTGCACCCTTGTCAGTGGCCGCCAATGGCAGCTTTGCGGACAATGTGGTGCGGCTGGCATCGGTGCGCGCGAACGGGTCGGGCGGCTTGACGCTGCAGGGGTCGGGCTCGGTGCCGCTGGGCGGCGGTGGGCTCGATGTGGCTGTGACCGGATCGGTGCCGCTGGCGCTGGCGAACCGCTTTGTGGCGGATCGTGGCGGGCAATTGAGCGGCGTCGTGACGTTGGATGCGCAGGTGCGCGGCAGTTTGGCTGAGCCGCAGTTCGGCGGGCGCGTAGCGACCAGCGGCGCGGGCTATGTGGATCCCGAGCTGAATTTGCGGCTGCAGGGGATCACGGGTTTGGCGAGCCTGAGCGGGACTAACCTCGAGATCGCGTCGTTGTCGGCCAATCTGGCGACGGGCGGGTCGGTTTCCGCTTCCGGTTCGGTGGGGCTTTCGGGTGGCTTGCCGGCCAGTATCCGGATAGCGCTTAACGAAGCGCGCTATGCCGATGGCAATCTGTTTGTGGCGCGCGGGTCGGGCAATCTGGCACTCACGGGCAATCTGGCAGGCTCGCCCCTATTGAGCGGCGATGTGCTGATCGACGAAGCCAATATCACCGTGCCGGAAAGCTTTGGTGGCGGGGCACAACTGATCGATGTGGAGCATGTGCGCACCCCGCCGGCCGTGGAGCAGACGCTGGCGCGGGCGCGGATCGATGAATCGGGTGCGCCGGTGCCGCAGACGCGGCCGGGGGGCGTGTTGCTCGATATCAACCTCAATGCGCCTAATCAGGTGTTTGTTCGTGGCCGCGGGCTCGATGCCGAGGTGGGTGGGTCGGTGCGGATCACCGGGCCGATCGGGGATATCCAGCCCGTGGGTGCGTTCGAGCTGACGCGCGGACGGCTGTCGATCCTCGGGGAGCGAGTGAACTTCGAAAGCGGTGCCGTGACGCTGGTGGGGGATCTTGATCCGCTGCTGAATTTCGTGGCAAGCATCGAGGGTGACGACATCACCGTGTTCGTGACGGTGGCGGGGCGTGCTTCCGATATCGAGGTGACGTTTAGCTCCAATCCCACGCTGCCGCAGGATGAGGTTTTGAGCCGGCTGATCTTTGGGCGCTCCATGGGCGAGCTTTCGCCCCTGCAATTGGCACGTTTGGCGGCGGCGGCCGGGGAATTGGTCGGTGGTGGCGGTGGCGGCGGGCTGGTCGACAGTTTGCGCGGGGCGGCGGGGCTTGATGACCTCGACGTGGTTACAGATGCGCAGGGCAATGTTGCGGTGCAGGCCGGGACCTATATCCAGGACAATGTGTATCTGGGTGTGCAGGCCGGGGCGGGCGGGCAGAGCCGGGTGACGATCAATCTCGATGTGACGGATGATCTCAAGATCACCGGTGCTGCCGGGCAGGGCGGGGAGTCGAGCCTAGGCGTGTTTTATGAGCAGGACTATTGAGGGGCTTTTGCCCGCAGCTGATCGGTGTTTTCATAGCCTGACTATAGTTGAGCAAGTGGAGGCTTATGTGCCACACCTTCGTCCTTCGACGGGCTCAGGATGAGGGCTACTGGCAGTTACGAGCTGCGGCAGGCCACTACACTGGCCCGCCCGAGGCCTCATGGTGAGCTTGTCGAACCATGAGGGCGGGTACGCCGATGGTGCCATGCCCTCGTGCTTAGACAAGCTCAGGATGAGGGCTGTTGGTCGGATGGTGCTTGGTTGGGGAGTTCAAGCCGAGCTACATTGCGGCACGCCCTAAATCTTGGGTTGGATCCCGGCTCGAGGCCGGGATGACATCGAGAGTGGGGTCAGGCTGGAGGCTGCCCGACCAGTTTGGCTGTTTGCTTACTGACCACCACCCGTGGCGGCGGCTTTGGCTTCGTCGTACCACCAGATGGTGGGGAAACCGCTGGAGAATTCGGGCAGGGGGTCGGGGTGGCTGAAGCGGTTCCAGCGGGCGATGCGGGATTGGCGCAGGGAGTAGCTGGGGACCATCAGATGGTGGTGGAGCAAGGTGCGGTCCAAGGCGGCCGTGGCGGCTTCCTGGGTGTCGCGATCGTCGGCAGCGATGATCTTTTCAATGAGAGCATCGATTCCAGGGTCGGTTAGGCCAAGGTAGTTTTGCGAGCCTTCCTGGCTGACGCTGGATGAGCCAAAGAAATAGCGCTGCTCGTTGCCCGGCGAGAAGGACTGACCCCAGCCGCCATAGATCACGTCGTAATCAAAGCTGCGCAGGCGGTTGATATATTGCGGGCTGTCGACCGAGCGCAGGGACACCTGGATACCGATTTTGGCGAGGTTGGTGACGAGGTTCTGCGCGACGGGCTCGATGGTGGGGCCGTTGAGGAGGATCTCGAAGGTGAAGGGCGCGCCGCTGGGGTCGAGGAGCTGGTTGCCCTGGAGGGTATAGCCAGCGTCCGTCAGGAGCTGGAGGGCAGTGCGCAGGTTTTCGCGCAGCTTTTGTGGGTCACCGCTCACCGGGTTGGTGAATTCCTCAGTGAAGACGGAGGGCGGGACCTGATCCTTGACCGAATTGAGGATTTCCAGCTCCTCGCCTTGCGGGAGGCCAGTAGAGCGGAAAGGCAGGCCAAAGAAATAGCTGTCGATGCGCTCGTATTGACCGAAAAACAACGTGGTGCTGAGCTGCTCGAAATCGAAGGCGTAGTTAAGGGCTTCGCGGACGCGCTCGTCCTGGAATTTGGCGCGGCGCAGATTGGGGATGAAGCCCACCATGCTGCCATAGCCATTATAATCCTGGGGGAAAAGCTCCTGGACAATTCGGCCTTCGGTGACGGCGGGGAAATTGTAGGCGGTGGCCCAGCGACGGGCCTGGTTCTCGTTCCACCAATCGAACTGGTCGCCCTTGAAGGCTTCGAACTGAACGGTGAGGTCCAGGAAATACTCGATCCGGTATTCGTCGAAATTGTTGGCGCCGATCTGGGTCGGGTGGGTGAGGCCCCAATAGTCCGGCACGCGCTTGTAGGTGATGGTCCGGCCAGGATCGAAGTTTGCGAGCTGATAGGGCCCTGAGCCGAGGGGCGCCTCAAGCGTGGACTCGGCGATGTTGCGGGGCTGGCCCCTGCTGTTGGTGCCCTCCCACCAATGTTGCGGCAAAACCTGGAGCTGGCCCAGGATCAGGGGGAGTTCGCGATTGCCGGTTTGATCGAAGGTGAAAGTGACTTCGCCGGGAGCGGTGACTTCCGCCTTGACCACATTGGCGTAGTATTGCGCCTGATTGGGGTTGAGCTCCTTGGATTTGTTGAAAGACCAGACGACGTCTTCGGCCGTTACCGGCTCTCCATCGTGCCATTTGGCTGCGGGATTCATGCGAAAGGTGACGGCGCCGTAATCGGGTGCGATGCGGAGGCTTTCGGCCAGGAGGCCATAATAGGTGTTCACTTCATCAAGCGATGGGGTGAGCAAGGTTTCGTAGATCAGGCCAAGCCCGCCTGCCGGTTCACCTTTGGGCAGAATGGGGTTGAAGGTGTCGAAACCGCCCATGTCGCCCATGCGGACCACGCCGCCCTTGGGCGCATCGGCGTTGACGTAGTCGAAGTGGGGGAACTCGGCCGGGTATTTCGGCTGTTCGATCATGGTGAAGGCGTGGGACCAGGTGTCGGTCGGCGTTTGCGCCGCAACCGGCGCTGCAAGACCCAACAGGGCGGTGATGAGAAGGGGGGTGAACTTCATCAGGCAGCTCCGGATTTGCAGAGGGTCACAGGCAGTTCTAGGAGGAAATGTCAGGAGGCGACAGGGGGATCAAGCGATGGTGCGTCAATCACTGCCACGTCGAAGGCCGCGGCCATGAGGGCGCTTGTGTAGTCCGACCGGGGGGTGGCGAAGATATCGGCGGCGGGGCCGTGTTCGACGATCTTGCCGTTGCGCATGACGATGAGCTGGTTGGCGAGCGCGCGCACGACCTTGAGATCATGCGAGATGAACATGTAGGTGAGGCCATGGCGCTGTTGCAGATCGCGCAGGAGATCAACGACTTGGGCCTGGATGGACACGTCGAGGGCAGAGGTCGGTTCGTCGAGCACCACGAATTTGGGCTCGAGCACCATGGCGCGCGCGATGGCAATGCGCTGGCGCTGGCCGCCGGAGAATTCGTGGGGATAGCGGAAGCGGGCTTCGGCGGGAAGGCCAACTTCCTCCAGTGCCTTGACGACGCGACCGTCGCGTTCGGCTGGGGTGAGCTTGGGCATATGGACGGCCAGGCCTTCGCCGATGATGCGATCGACCGACAGGCGGGGGCTGAGGGAGCCGAAAGGATCCTGAAAGACGATCTGCATATCGGCACGAAGGGGGCGCATGGCTTTCCAGGAGCGGCCCTGGATCTCATTGCCCAAGACCACGATGCGGCCCTCGGACGGGATGAGGCGAAGGAGGGCATAGCCAAGGGTCGACTTGCCCGAGCCGCTTTCGCCGACGACGCCCAGGGTTTCACCGCGGCGGATGGAGAGATCAATGCCATCGACGGCCTTGATATGACCCACGGTGCGGCGCAGCAGGCCCCGCTTGATGGGGAACCAGACCTTGAGGTCGGCGACATCCACGATGGTGGGTGCGGCGGGATCGGTGGCGGGCGGTGTGCCGCGCGGTTCGGCGGCAAGGAGATGGCGGGTATAGGCGTGCTGGGGATTGCTGAAGAGGGGGGCGACGGGGCCGGTTTCGACGATCTCGCCTTTTGTCATGACGCAGACGCGGTCGGCTATTTTGCGGACGATGCCCAGATCGTGGGTGATAAACAGCATGGCCATGCCCAGGCGCTGCTGCAGCGATTTGAGCAGTGTGAGGACCTGCGCCTGAACGGTCACGTCGAGGGCCGTGGTGGGTTCGTCGGCGATCAGCAGATCGGGCTCATTGGCGAGCGCCATGGCGATCATGACGCGCTGGCGCTGGCCGCCGGAGAGCTGGTGGGGATAGGAGGAGAGGCGGCTTTTGGGGTCGGGAATGCCGACGGCGTCGAGCAGTTCAAGGGTGCGGGCGCGGGCCGCGTTGGGGCGCAGGCCCTGATGGATGGCGAGGACTTCGCCGATCTGGCGCTCGACCGTGTGGACCGGATTGAGCGAGCTCATCGGCTCCTGGAAGATCATGGAAACGTCGTTGCCGCGCACGGCGCGCAGTTCAGTGGGCGAGGCTGTGAGGAGGTCCTGGTTCTTGAAGAGGATCTTTCCCGACAGCTGCGCTGAGGGGGGCAGGAGCTGGAGGACGGAGAGGGCGGTGACGGATTTGCCCGAGCCGCTTTCGCCCACAAGGGCAAGGGTTTCGCCGGGGGCTATGTCGAAGGAGAGGTTCCTGGTTGCTTCGGAGGCGCCAAAGCGGATGGTGAGGTCGCGGACGGAGAGGAGGGGCGCGCTCATGCCATCGACTTTCGCGGGTCAAAGGCGTCACGGACGGCTTCGCCGATGAAGACAAGGAGGGTCATCATGATGGCGATGGTGAAAAAGCCGGTGAGGCCAAGCCAGGGGGCCTGAAGGTCGTTTTTACCTTGGGCTAGCAGTTCGCCCAGGGAGGGGGAGCCGGGGGGCAGGCCGAAGCCGAGGAGGTCCAACGAAGTGAGCGTCACCACCGAGCCCGAAAGGATGAAGGGCATGAAGGTGAGGGTTGCGACCATGGCGTTGGGCAGCAAATGGCGGAACATGATGGTCCAATTGGATACGCCAAGGGCGCGGGCGGCGGCGATGTATTCGAAATTGCGGCCGCGCAGGAACTCGGCGCGCACAATGCCCACCAGGGCGACCCAGGAGAAGAGAAGCAGGATGCCCAGTAGGACCCAGAAACTGGGGGCGATTACCGAGGAGATGATCAGCAAGAGGTAAAGGGCAGGAATGGAAGTCCAGATTTCGATGAAGCGCTGGAAGAGGAGATCGACCCAGCCGCCGAAATAGCCTTGCACGGCGCCAGCGACGACGCCGATGATGGAGGAGAAGAGGGTGAGCGTCAGCCCGAACAGGACCGAGATACGGAAGCCATAGAGGAGGCGCGCAAGGACGTCGCGGCCGCGATCATCGGTGCCCAGCCAATGGTAATTGCCCATGTGGCAGTTTGGGTCGGCGGTTTGCGCGGGGTAGCGGGAGCAGAACTCTTCCCAACTCATGAGCCAGCTGGGAGCAACGGAGCCGGAATAGGGAAGATAGGTGTCGATGGTCTGGTAGCTGAAGTGGACAGGCGGCCATAGAGCCCAGCCATTGGCCGATATGTCAGAGGCGATGAATTCGTCGCGGTAGTTGGTGACGGCCAGGAAGCCGCCGAATTTGGATTCGGGGTAGTCGACAAAGGCGGGGAACAGCAGTTCGCCCTTGTAGGAGACGAGGATGGGGCGGTCGTTGGCGATGAACTCTGAGCCGAGGGTTGCCAGGAACAGCGCAAGGAAAATCCAGAGCGACCACCAGCCGCGGCGGTTTCGCTTAAAATTGAGCCAGCGGCGCTGATTGAGCGGGGACAGCGTGGGATTGCGCGGCGCCTCGATGGCCGCCGCCTGCTGCATCTGATCGGTCATACTTCGCGGCTTTCGAAATCGAGCCGCGGATCGACCCACATATAGGCAAGGTCGGACAGGAGGGAGACCACAAGGCCCAGCAGGCTGAAGATATAGAGCGTGGCAAAAACCACGGGATAGTCGCGGTTGGATACCGATTCAAGGCCGAGCAAGCCCAGGCCATCGAGGGAGAAGATGGTCTCGATCAGCAGCGAGCCGGAGAAGAAGGCGGAGATGAAGGCCGCGGGAAAGCTCGCGATGATCAGCATCATGGCGTTGCGGAAGACGTGGCGATAGAGCACCTGTCGCTCGGTAAGGCCCTTGGCGCGGGCGGTGGTGACGTATTGCTTGCCGATCTCGTCAATAAAGGAATTCTTGGTGAGGAGCGTCGTGGTGGCGAAAGCGCCCAAGCCCATGGCGATGATGGGCAGGGTCATGTGCCAGAAATAATCAAGGATCTGTCGCCACCAGGGGAAGTTCTCCCAACCGGGGGAGACCAGGCCACGCAAGGGGAAGATGGACCAGAAGCTGCCGCCGGCGAAAATAACGATCAGCATGATGCCGATCAGGAAGCCGGGAATGGCATAGCCGATGATGACGATCGTGGAGGTCCAGACATCGAAGCGCGAACCATCCGTAACGGCCTTCTTTATGCCCAGGGGGATGGAGATGCCGTAGGCGATCAGCGTCATCCAGAGCCCTAAGGAGATGGAAACGGGCATCTTCTCCTTGATGAGGTCGATGACGGAGATATCGCGATAATAGCTCTCGCCGAAGTCAAAGCGAAGGTAGTTCCAGAGCATGAGCCCGAACCGTTCGAGCGGCGGCTTGTCGAAACCGAACTGCTTTTCGATGCGGGCGACGAGATCGGGAGAGAGGCCCTGGCTGCCGCGATAGGTGCTGCCGCCCGTGCCAGGGCTGGGCTGGCCGGCGAAGTCACCTGCCTGGCTGCCGGTAATGCGTTCGGTGATGGAACGGTTCTGGCCGGAAAGATTGGCAAGCGCCTGTTCGACAGGGCCCCCGGGGGCAAACTGGGTGATGAGAAAGGATATCGCCATGATGCCGAAAACGGTCGGGATCATCAGCAGAAGGCGGCGAAGAATATAGGCGCCCATTCAGTCCCCAAGGCGGAGTGTTTTTCCGCGCGCTTGTTCCGGCTCATGCAGGCCAGCAAATCAGCTTAGAGTGAAACAGCTTAGGTGTGAGTGCAACAGTTTGATGGCGTCCGCAAGGCACATGGCCGCGATATGGTTTTGTGTCTTGCCCAGGCATCTCGCAAGCCTCAGGATCGCCTGGCGGGATCGGAGACCAGGATGAGCTATCAAATCATTGCCCATGTGAAGAACCCATCGGCGGCGCGCGTCCTTGTTGTGGCCCTGCGGGCGCACGGATTCCATCCGCTCGAACAAGGGGAGGGCGGATTGCCGGGCGTGCGAAATCTTTTCGGGCCCGAAGGCATTCCCATCCAGGTTCCGGAGGATGAGGCGCGCGATGCAAGCGTGCTCGCGCAGGAACTATTAAGGGACATGGCGGCATCCTGATCCCATTGCAGCCATATTGGTATGCCTTGGGTCTTATGCGGGCCGGGCGGTTGTGTGCGATCAAGCGTTTGGCTATAAGGCAGCCAAGCTGTTAACCTTTGTTTAGCCTTCGGCAGGAGTCGAACCTTATGCTGGTTTGGATGCGCGGATCGTTGTCCGCTGCGGGAATTGCGTCGATTGCCGTGTTGCTGGCAGCATGCCAGTCCACCGGCTCGAATACCGCCAACCTCAACACTATCGGTGCACCGTCACAAATTGCGCCCGTGCAGAATTCAACCGTGCAGCAGGGAACGCTGCCCGCTCTTGGCGCGACCGGTACGCCCGCACCAGGGCTTGCCGGCCAGCCCGTGCTAGGCGGTGTTCAGGCGACACCCCAGGTTGCATCGGTTAGCCCGGGCTTCACGGCTCCGGCGCCAACAACCACGACCATCGGCACGATCCCGACAACCACGCCCGGCACCCAGCCCGGCGGCTCCATGGTGTCGCTTGCGCCGCTCAACCAGCCGACCGCTGGGGGCATGTCTGCGGGTCCTGAAGGCGTGTGGAACGTGGTCGCCGGCTCAGCACAGTGCCGGCTGAACCTGCCGATGACAGCCAAGGCTGGTACCAGCTATTACCGCGCTTCGGCGCCGGGCTGCACGGTGCCGGGGCTTTCCTCGGTCACGGGTTGGCAGCAGGTGGGCAGCCAGCTGCAGCTTTATGATGACAATGGCAATATCGCCGCGTTTCTTGCGCCCAGCGGCGGCCGTTACATCGGGACTCTTGGGGGTGGCCAGGCCATCTCCATGGCCCGTTAACGTCGGGTGATGCCGGCCTGCAAATCGTAGTTTGTTGCGCTTCCGGTGCTCACGTACATTAAGTACGCTGCGCTCCGGTTCTCACAAACTACGATTTTCGACTCGGCCTGACCCGACTACCGAGAGCCCGGCGCCCGATTGCCCCAAGTCTTCCCAGATAGTTCAAACCTTGGCCCCGTCAGCGTTGCTTATGCAGAGCTGGCGGATGGGGGTGTTTTGTTCGCGGATCCGGCGCAAATGGATGCGGCTGGGCTGTTGGATGGGGTGTTGTCTGGCTTGGTGGAAAGCAAGCCAAAGGGTTTCCTGGCCAAGCTGCTTGACAAGCCCCAGCCGGTGCAGGGCCTTTACCTTCATGGTGAGGTGGGGCGCGGCAAGACCATGCTGATGGATTTGTTTTATGATGCCGTGCCGTTTGCCGAAAAGCGGCGGGTGCATTTCCATCAGTTCATGGACGAGATCCATGCGGGAATGGCTGCCTTTCGCAAGAGCGAGAAGGGCCGGGACGCCGATCCTGTGGAAGCCGTGGTTCGGCCGATCATACGCTCGGGGCTGCGCCTCCTGTGCCTCGATGAATTTCATGTGCATGACATCACCAATGCCATGCTGCTGCAGCGGCTGTTTGAAAAGCTGTTTGCGCAAGGGGTGACGCTGGTCGCCACATCCAATGTCGTGCCGGACGAGCTCTACAAGGATGGGCTCAATCGTCAGTTGTTCTTGCCGTTCATTGCCTTGCTCAAGCAGCATGTGACGGTGGCGGCGCTGCCGGCACAGCAGGACTACCGGCGGCTCAAATTCTCGGGGCAGCAGGTTTATGCATTTGGCCGTAGTGAGGAAACCAGAGCCGCCATAGATCGCTTGTGGTTGCGGATCACGGGTGGTGCGCCGGGCAAGCCCACGAGCGTGGAATCGATTGGACGGCAGATCGCGGTCCCTCGGGCCGCGATGGGAGCGGCGCGGTTCGGGTTTGCCGATCTTTGTGAAAAGCCGTTGGGTTCACGTGACTTCGTACGCATTGCCCATGCCTTCGACTCGGTCGTCATTGATGACGTGCCGCAGATGGACCGCACCAAGTCAGATGCCGCCAAGCGGTTCATCCTGCTGATCGACAGCCTTTATGATCGCGGCGTGAAGCTGGGGGCGAGCTTTGCCGTGCCGCTCGAGCAAATGGGGCGGGATGACAAGACCGCGTTCGAGTTTCAGCGCACCGTGTCGCGGCTGATCGAAATGCAGTCGGAGGAATATCTCGCCAAGGGCTTGCGCGATGCGCCGGCAAACAGCAGCGAATAGCGGCTCCTGCGTTTTGGGCACTAGGCCTTCGCTCATCAGCAAGACCTTATGAGGGGTTTAGACGAAGGGTTCACTTGCCCCTCCCGGCTGGGAGGGTTAAGACGTGCGCCAAATCAACGCAGACTGGGATGAGGACTTATGGCGCGCAAGAAGATCGCTCTTATCGGCTCGGGTCAGATTGGTGGGACCCTGGCCCATCTGGCGGCTCTCAAGGATCTCGGCGACATCGTGCTGTTCGATATCGTGGACGGGGTGCCGCAGGGCAAGGCGCTCGACATCTCCCAGTCCGCTCCGGTGGAAGGCTACGACGCCAAGATCTCGGGTACTTCGAAGTACGAAGATCTTGCAGGCGCTGACGTTGTCATCGTGACAGCCGGCGTGCCTCGCAAGCCGGGCATGAGCCGCGACGATCTGCTGGAAATCAACCTCAAGGTGATGGAGCAGGTGGGTGCGGGTATTGCCAAATATGCGCCCAATGCCTTCGTGATCTGCATCACCAACCCGCTCGATGCCATGGTCTGGGCGCTGCAGAAGTTCTCTGGGCTTCCCACCAATCGCGTGATCGGCATGGCCGGCGTGCTCGACTCTTCCCGCTTCGTGCATTTCATCGCCGAAGAGCTCAATGTTTCGGTCGAGGACATCAATGCTTTCGTGCTGGGTGGTCATGGCGACACCATGGTGCCGCTGGCGCGCTATTCGACGGTTGCCGGCATTCCGCTGACCGACATCGTCAAGATGGGCTGGATGACCAAGGAAAAGCTTGAAAGCATCATCCAGCGTACGCGCGATGGCGGCGCCGAGATCGTGGGTCTGCTCAAGACCGGTTCGGCCTTTTATGCGCCAGCGACATCGGCGATTGCGATGGCCGAGAGCTATCTCAAGGACAAAAAGCGCGTGCTGCCGGCTGCTGCCTATCTTGATGGCCAATATGGCGTCAAAGGCACCTATGTTGGCGTGCCGGTGGTGATCGGTGCAGAAGGCGCCGAGCGCGTGATTGAGATTGCGCTCAATTCAGCCGAGCAGAAGGCCTTCGACAAGTCGGTTGGCGCCGTTGAAGGCCTGATCGAGGCCTGCAAGAAGATCGCGCCGAAGCTGGCGTAGCGGCAGTTATTTAGTCCGTCGTCACCACCGGGCTTGTCCCGGTGGTCCATCCCACCCAAGGTGGATTGCCGGGCAAGGTCCGGCAATGACGATGTTGGGGCAAATCGAGCCCGCCAAGCGGTCGGTTCCACCAAATCTAAACCCATTCAAGGGACCAGACATGAACATCCATGAACATCAGGCCAAAGAGCTGTTGAAGTCCTACGGGGCGCCTGTGGCGCAGGGCGTGGCGATTTTTTCGGCTGACGAGGCCGAGGCCGCAGCCCGGCAATTGCCAGGGCCGCTTTATGTGGTGAAGTCGCAGATCCATGCCGGTGGGCGTGGCAAGGGCAAGTTCAAGGAACTCGGCCCTGATGCCAAGGGCGGCGTGCGCCTCGCCAAGTCGGTCGAGGAAGTGGTCGCCTTCTCCAAGGAAATGTTGGGCAATACACTGGTGACCAAGCAGACCGGCGATGCCGGCAAGCAGGTCAACCGCCTCTATATCGAAGATGGTGCGGACATTGCCCGCGAGCTTTACTGCTCGCTGCTGGTGGACCGTGCTACCGGCCGTGTTTCCTTTGTGGTTTCCACCGAAGGCGGCATGGACATCGAGGCTGTTGCCGAGCATACGCCCGAAAAGATCATCACCGTTGATATCGATCCGACAGCTGGCGTGACGAAAGCCAATGTGGCCGAGATCGTCTCCGCGCTGCAGCTCGATGGCGATGCCGCGGCTGATGCTGCCAGCTTGTTCCCGATCCTCTACAAGGCCTTCACCGAGAAGGACATGAGCCTTCTCGAGGTCAATCCGCTGATCGTCATGACCGATGGTCATCTGCGCGTGCTGGACGCCAAGGTGAGCTTCGATAACAATGCGGCGTTCCGCCACGAAGAGCTCAAGCCCCTGCGTGACCTTTCGGAAGAAGATGCCAAGGAAATCGAGGCATCCAAGTACGACCTTGCCTATGTGGCGCTGGATGGCAACATCGGCTGCATGGTCAATGGCGCGGGTCTTGCCATGTCCACCATGGACATCATCAAGCTTTATGGCGCCGAGCCGGCCAACTTCCTCGACGTAGGCGGCGGCGCCTCCAAGGAGAAGGTAACGGCGGCTTTCAAGATCATCACGGCCGATCCGGCGGTGAAGGGCATCCTCGTCAACATTTTTGGTGGCATCATGCGCTGCGACGTGATCGCCGAGGGCGTGATTGCGGCCGTCAAGGAAGTGGGTCTTGAAGTGCCGCTCGTGGTGCGCCTTGAAGGCACCAATGTGAAAGAGGGCAAGGCCATTCTGGACCAGTCGGGCCTTAACGTCATCTCCGCCGACGACCTTGACGACGCTGCGCAAAAGATCGTCGCTGCCGTCAAGCAAGCCGCCTAAGCCCCGCAAGAGAGTTTAAAAACCGATGTCCATTCTCGTCAATAAAGACACCAAGGTTCTCGTGCAGGGCCTGACCGGCAAGACCGGCACGTTCCACACCGAACAGGCGCTAGCCTATTACGGCACCAAGATGGTCGGGGGCGTGAACCCCAAGAAGGCCGGGGAAACCTGGACTTCCGGGATTGATGCCTCGGCATCGCTGCCCGTGTTTGCCACGGTTGCCGAAGGCAAGGAAAAGACCGGCGCCAATGCATCGGTGATCTATGTGCCGCCTCCGGGCGCCGCTGCCGCCATCGAGGAAGCGATCGATGCGGAAATCCCGCTGATCGTGTGCATCACCGAAGGTGTTCCCGTGCTCGACATGGTGCGGGTTAAGGCCAAGCTCGAAAAATCGAAATCTCGCCTCATCGGGCCGAACTGCCCGGGGGTGCTGACGCCGGAAGAATGCAAGATCGGCATCATGCCCGGTTCGATCTTCTCCAAGGGCTCGGTGGGCATTGTTTCGCGCTCTGGCACGCTTACCTATGAGGCAGTGTTCCAGACCACCAATGAGGGCCTGGGCCAAACGACCGCTGTGGGTATTGGCGGCGACCCTGTGAAGGGCACCGAATTTATCGACATGCTCGAAATGTTCCTGGCCGACGAAGCCACCAAGTCGATCATCATGATCGGCGAAATCGGTGGTTCGGCCGAGGAAGAAGCCGCGCAGTTCCTGATCGATGAAGCCAAGCGCGGCCGCAAGAAGCCGATGGCTGGTTTCATTGCGGGTCTGACTGCTCCCAAGGGGCGCACGATGGGCCATGCTGGCGCAGTAATTTCGGGCGGTAAGGGCGGTGCGGAAGACAAGATCGCGGCCATGGAAGCGGCCGGGATCCGTGTTTCAAAGTCGCCTGCGCGTATTGGCCGGACCCTGGCGGAAGTCTTGAAGGGGTAGGTGTCGAACCGTTTCTGCCATTGTCACCCGGCTTTGTCCGGCTGATCCAGCTTCCAGCGCGAAATTGGATTGCCTGGACAAGCCGGGCAATGACGATGGGAGGGATGTTGTCGATGTCGAGAACTTCTGTTCGACCAAAGTCAGTCCCGCTTCGGACACACAAGGGTGTTATGCCAAAAGCTGCCCGAAGCGTTTATAGTTGATTTGAGCCACGGCCCTGCTCAGGGGCCGTTACACTTAACAGGATACTAAGGATAAGCGGTCAGTATCCGATCTAGAATTAAGGACCGCATGGACCGGCCTTAAACCGGTTGTTGAGAAGGATGGCGGGGCCAGCGCCTCGCACAAAAAGCGATGACACGACAGGAAAAGAACGACACGTTCTTGCTGACCTCGTTCCTCTATGGTGGGAACGCCGACTACATCGAGCAACTTTATTCCCGCTACAAATCCGATCCGTCCAGCGTCGATGAGACCTGGAAGACCTTTTTCGGCCGGCTGGACGACGCCGAGGGTGTCGCGCAGCAGAATGCCGAGGGTCCGAGCTGGGGCCGCAAGGACTGGCCGCAGAGCCCCAAGGGCGAACTGGTCAGTGCGCTGGATGGCAATTGGGGCGACATCGCCGTCAAGACCGAAAAGGCCGTGACCAAGAAGGCCGAAGCCCTGGGCGTAGCCAAGGCCAGCGTCGCCGATGTGCTGCAGGCCACGCGCGATTCGATCCGCGCCATCATGATGATCCGTGCCTATCGCATGCGCGGGCATCTGCATGCCGATCTTGATCCGCTCAAGATGAAGGCCGAGGAGCCGGCGCCGGAGCTCGATCCCAAAAGCTATGGCTTCACCGAGGCCGATTACAGCCGCAAGATTTTCATCGATAACTATCTGGGCCTGGAATACGCGACCATCCCAGAGATGCTCGCGATCCTGAACCGCACCTATTGCGGCACGCTCGGTATCGAGTTCATGCATATCTCGGATCCTGAAGCCAAGCAGTGGATCCAGGAGCGCATCGAGGGGCCGGACAAGGAAATCACCTTTACCGGTGAAGGCAAGAAGGCGATCCTCAACAAGCTGATCGAAGCCGAAGGCTTCGAGAAGTTCCTTGATGTCAAATATACCGGCACCAAGCGGTTCGGCCTTGATGGCGCGGAATCCACCATTCCGGCGCTGGAACAGATCATCAAGCGCGGCGGCGCGCTCGGGATCAAGGACATCGTTCTTGGCATGGCGCACCGCGGGCGGCTGAACGTGCTGACGCAGGTGATGCACAAGCCGCATCGCGCCCTGTTTCACGAATTCAAGGGCGGCGCGTTCTACCCCGACGATGTGGAGGGTTCGGGCGACGTGAAGTACCATCTCGGCGCTTCCTCGGACCGCGATTTCGACGGCAACAAGGTTCACTTGTCGCTCACCGCCAACCCTTCGCACCTCGAGATCGTGGATCCCGTGGTGCTGGGCAAGTCGCGCGCCAAGCAGGACCAGCACATCGCGCCCGACGGCAAGCTCGTCAACATCGCGACCGACGGCAAGCCGGACCGGTCCATGGTGCTGCCATTGCTGATCCATGGTGATGCGGCCTTTGCCGGGCAGGGCGTTATTGCCGAGTGCCTGGGGCTTTCCGGCCTAAAGGGGCACCGCACGGGCGGCTCGATCCATTTCGTGATCAACAACCAGATCGGGTTCACCACGAGCCCGATGTATTCGCGATCTTCGCCATACCCGACCGACGTCGCCAAGATGATCGAAGCGCCGGTGTTCCATGTTAATGGCGATGATCCGGAAGCAGTGGTTTTTGCGGCCAAGGTGGCGGTCGAGTATCGCCAGAAGTTCGGCAAGCCTGTCGTGATCGACATGTTCTGCTATCGCCGGTTTGGGCATAACGAGGGCGATGAGCCCAGCTTCACCCAGCCGCTGATGTATTCACGCATCCGCTCGCATAAAACGACGCTGGAGATTTACTCGGACAAGCTCGTTGCCGAAGGTCTGCTGAGCGCCGAGGATATTGAAAAACTCAAGGCTGAGTGGCGTGCCAAGCTCGAAAACGAGTTTGAGGCGGGCCAGGATTATCGCCCCAACAAGGCCGATTGGCTCGATGGTGCGTGGAAGGATTTCCGTCCCGCTGACCAGGAAGGCGCGCGCCGGGGAGAAACCGGCGTTGCCGTTGATAAGCTCGCAAAGATCGGCACGGCGCTGACCCGTATCCCCGAAGGGTTCAACGTTCATCGGACGGTGAAGCGCTTCCTCGACAACCGCCTTGCCGCGATTGAATCGCGTGAGGGCATCGACTGGGCGACGGCCGAAGCATTGGCGTTCGGGACGCTCGTGACAGAAGGTCATCCCGTGCGCCTTTCGGGCCAGGACGTCGAACGCGGCACGTTCAGCCAGCGCCATTCGGTGCTGAATGATCAGCAGGTCGACAACAAGACCTATACCCCGCTCAACAACCTTGCCGACGACCAGAGCCGCTACGAGGTCATCAACTCGATGCTCTCCGAAGAAGCGGTGCTAGGGTTCGAGTATGGCTATTCGCTGGCCGAGCCCAAGGCGCTGACAATCTGGGAAGCCCAGTTCGGTGACTTCGTGAACGGCGCCCAAGTGGTGATCGACCAATTCATTTCCTCGGGCGAGCGCAAATGGTTCCGCATGTCGGGCCTGGTGATGCTGTTGCCGCATGGCTATGAAGGGCAGGGGCCGGAACACTCTTCGGCGCGTCCGGAGCGGTTCCTGCAGCTTTGCGCTGAAGACAACATGCAGGTCGCCAATTGCACGACGCCGGCGAACTATTTCCATATCCTGCGCCGGCAGGTGACACGCGACTTCCGCAAGCCGCTGATCCTGATGACACCCAAGTCGCTGCTCCGCCACAAGCGGGCGGTGTCTGGCCTGGTCGAAATGGGTCCGGACTCCTGCTTCCATCGCCTTTTGTGGGACGATGCGGAGGCGCCGGGTGCGCCCAAGACCAGCATCAAGCTTGCGGGCGACGACAAGATCCGCCGCGTGGTGCTGTGCACGGGCAAGGTTTATTACGACCTTCTGGAAGAGCGCGAAAAGCGTGGGCTTAACGATGTGTATCTCCTGCGCATCGAGCAGCTTTATCCGTTCCCGGCCAAGGCGCTGCTGGACGAGCTCAACCGGTTCCCCCATGCCGAGATCATCTGGTGCCAGGAAGAGCCCAAGAACATGGGTGCCTGGGCGTTCATTCAGCCCTATGTTGAATGGGTGTTCGACCAGATGGGCCGGGGTGGTCAGCGCGTGCGCTATGTCGGTCGGCCGGCTTCGGCTTCCACCGCCACCGGTCTGATGCGGACCCATCTTGCACAATTGCAGGCCTTCCTCGACGAAGCCTTCGCTCAATAGGGGGATAGCAGTTACGGCCATTCGGACTTGCAAACCGAGATATTCAGCGCTTCCGATGCTCATGTACAAAGGGTACAATCTGCTCCGGTTCTCGAACATCTCGGTTTTCGTCTCGGACTGACCGCGCTATCTACCCTGCCAAAAAAGGACAGAAAACAATGTCGACTGAAATCCGCGTTCCAACGCTGGGCGAGAGTGTTACCGAGGCAACCATCGGTCAGTGGTTCAAGAAGGTGGGCGACACGGTGAGTGCAGACGAGCCGATTGTTGAGCTTGAAACTGACAAGGTGACGATCGAAGTGCCCGCGCCCGCAGCGGGCGTGCTGGAGGCGATTGCAGCACAGCAGGGTGAGACGGTTGATGTGGGGGCTCTTCTGGGTGCTATAGGCGCAGCCGGTGCTTCGGCGAGCCCGCCGCCTGCCGAGAGCCGTCCGCAGCCCGCAGCCGCTCCGCAAGAAGCAGCGACGCAGCCCGCGCCATCAAGCGAGCGGCCACCTGCACCATCGGCCCAGAAGATGATCAACGAGAATGGCCTTGATGCCGGTGGCATCAGCGGGTCGGGCAAGCATGGCCAGGTGCTCAAAGAAGACGTGCTGGCGGCCCTGAGCCGTCCGGCGGCAGCAGCGCAGCCAGCCTCTGGTGCTCCGCAAGATGCAGCGCCCAAGGTTTACCAGCCCGCGCCAGCTTCGGCACCAGCGGCCAAGCCCTCAGAGGTCAAGGCTCCTGAAGCCAAGGGCCCGGCAGCGCCACGGGGCCCTGTGGCGGCGGACGACGCCAGCCGCGAAGAGCGCGTGAAGATGACCCGCCTGCGCCAGACCATTGCGCGGCGCCTCAAGGACGCGCAGAACACGGCCGCAATGCTCACCACCTTCAACGAGGTAGACATGAAGCCGGTGATGGACATGCGCAATTCCTACAAGGAATTGTTCGAGAAAAAGCATGGCGTGAAGCTTGGCTTCATGGGCTTTTTCACCAAGGCCGTGGTGCACGCGCTCAAGGAGATCCCGGCGGTCAATGCCGAGATCGATGGCGATGACCTGATCTACAAGCAATATGCCCATATCGGGGTGGCTGTGGGCACCGAGAAAGGCCTTGTCGTGCCGGTGGTGCGCAATGCGGACCAGATGAGCATTGCCGAAATCGAAAAGGAAATCGGCAATCTCGGCAAGAAGGCTCGCGACGGGCAATTGTCCATGGCCGACATGCAGGGCGGCACCTTCACCATTTCCAATGGTGGTGTTTACGGTTCGCTAATGTCGACGCCGATCCTCAATGCACCGCAGTCGGGCATTCTGGGCATGCACAAGATCCAGGAGCGGCCGGTGGTTGTTGGCGGGCAGATCGTTGTGCGCCCGATGATGTATCTGGCGCTGAGCTATGACCACCGCATTGTGGACGGCAAGGAAGCCGTGACGTTCCTCGTGCGCGTCAAGGAAAGCCTTGAGGCTCCCGAGCGCCTGGTGCTCGACCTCTAGGGTCTGGTTTAGTTCGGCAAAGGCCGGGGCGATGCTCCGGCCTTTTTTATTTGGAGGGGGATATGGACAGGGGTGTCGTTGTTGTTACCGGCGGATCGCGCGGGATCGGGGCGGCCATCGCGCTGCTTGCGGCGGAGCGCGGCTACGGCGTGGTGGTCAACTATGCGGCCAGCAGGGATGCGGCCGAGGCAGTTTGCGGGCAGATTACGTCAAAGGGCGGGTCTGCTATTGCGGTGAAGGCCAATGTGGCTGTTGAAGCCGATATCGAACAGCTCTTTGTTGAGGCGGATGCATTTGGGCCTCTTGCAGGCTTGGTCAACAATGCCGGGGTGGTGGACAAGGCGGCGCGCGTCGATGAGATGGACATGGCTCGGCTGACGCGCATGTTTTCGATCAACACGCTGGGCTCGATCCTTTGCGCGGGACAGGCAGTGCGGCGCATGTCCACCCGCCATGGGGGCAAGGGCGGGGCCATCGTCAATATCGGGTCTGCGGCCTCCAAGCTCGGCGCGCCTGCCATGTTCGTGGACTATGCAGCTGCCAAGGGCGCCATCGACACGTTTACAATTGGCCTGGCGCTTGAAGTGGCCAATGAAGGCATTCGCGTCAATGCCGTGCGCCCCGGCATTATCGAAACTGATATTCATGCTTCGGGCGGTGATCCAGAGCGGGCCGCGCGCTTGGCGCCGAGCCTGCCCATGGCTCGCACGGGAACGGCCGAAGAGGTCGCCCGGGCCGCGCTTTGGCTGTTGTCGGACGAAGCGAGCTACACCACGGGAACGGTGATCCATGTTTCGGGCGGGCGGGCTATTGCGCCCTAGCGAGGCTTGCTCACAATGGCGTGGGAAACGGTATTCGTTAAGGAATTGCTAGCATTTTGGGCTGCTTAGAAGGGCTTTCTGCCCCAATGCTGGAGTTGAGCTATTGAGACGTTTTCTGCTTGTTGGGTTTTGTCTGCTCGTGCCGCAGGTCCAGGCGCAAGAGGCAGCCAATGCCAAGCTGGTAGGCGAGTTGATGGCTTTTCATGGATCCGACGCGATCGTGTCGGCAATGACAACGCATTGCTATGAAACGACCGGTCTCGATAGCGCCTACAAGTCGGCCTACGACAATTGGTATTTGCGCAATATCGGCTTTCTCGACCTTGCTGACCGGGTTGCGGCAAAGCTTGGCGGGGGAACGCCCGAGGAGATTGCTGCAGCGGAAAACTATGGCGGCAGCCAAATCATGAGCGCCTACAACCAGGCCCAGGACAAAGAGATTTTCTGCCGCGCATTTCTGGAGCAGGTGGATAGCGGTGCGCTCGACATCGACAAGCAGCTTCCCGGGCCGCTGAAGCAGGCACAGGAGATCGCGGCAGAGTAGCGTCTGTTTCTCGCACTTATTGCGGGCTCCGTAACAGCAGCGGGCTTGCCACGGGCGGCGACTCCGCTAAACAGGGTGGGCAAACATTGGTGCCCCGATGATTTTTCCCTGGCTCGAGTTCGCCGCCCTTATGCTGGCCTTTGGCATCAACGCCATTATTCCGGGGGCGGACTTTGCCATGGTGTTGCGCCAGTCCATAGCGCATGGCCGCCGGGCCGCGCTGTTCACCTCGGCGGGGATCGCGACATCCATTCTGGTCCATGGCAGCTATACGCTGCTGGGTATCGGAGTGATCGTGGGACAATCGCTGATGCTGTTCAACATCATTAAATGGCTTGGCGCGGCCTATCTGGTGTGGCTCGCTATCTCGGCTTTGCGATCGGCTCCGCCGCAGCCGCCCCAAGAGGCTGAACTGGCAGGCGCGCGGCGCGGCGACTGGGCCGCTTTCGCGCTCGGGTTCCTGACCAATCTGTTGAACCCCAAGGCCGTGCTGTTCTTTCTGGCGCTGTTTACGACGCTGGTATCAGCCCACACGGCGGGGGACATCAAGGTCATCTATGTGCTGTGCATGAGCATGCTGCTTTTTGCCTGGTTTGCCTTGGTGTCGGTTTTCTTTACGACCCCTGCCGTGCGGCAGGGCTTTTTCCGGTTCGGCCGGTGGTTTAATCGGGTCACCGGCATTACATTCATCGCGCTCGCCATTCGGGTGGCGCTGGCGCAACAGCACTAAAATACGATTCAGGGCTAGGTAATCATGGCAGACGCGTTCGACCTCATCATCATCGGCTCGGGTCCAGGGGGCTATGTCGCGGCGATCCGCGCAGCACAGCTGGGCATGAAGGTCGGCGTGGTGGAGAAGTGGCCAACGCTGGGCGGAACATGCCTCAATATCGGCTGTATCCCGTCCAAGGCGCTGCTGCATGCGTCCGAATTGTTTGAAGAAGCAACGCACGGCTTCAAGGCGCTGGGCATCGATATTCCCAAGCCCGTGCTGAACCTGCCGCAAATGATGAACCACAAGACCCAGACCGTGGCGGGCAATGTGGGCGGCGTCGATTACCTGTTCAAGAAGAACAAGATCGCCGTGCTGCGCGGCATCGGCACCATTGCCGGCCCTGGTAAGGTGCGTGTGACGCCACAGAATGGCGCGGCTACGGAATACGAAACCAAGAACATCGTGATCGCGACGGGCTCGGTATCGGCAAGCCTGCCGGGCATCGAGATCGATGAGAAGACGATTGTTACCTCCACCGGTGCATTGACGCTGGAGCGTGTACCGCGTCAGCTGGTGGTGATTGGTGCTGGCGTTATCGGGCTTGAGCTTGGTTCGGTCTGGGCGCGGTTAGGAGCCCAAGTAACAGTTGTCGAGTATTTCGACCGCATCTTGCCCGGCATGGACAGCGAAGTGGCGCGGCAGTTCCAGCGCATGCTGCAAAAGCAGGGCATGGAGTTCAAGCTTTCCAGCAAGGTTGCGGGGATCGACAAGAAGCCCAACGGCGCGCTCAAGGTGCGGGTGGAGCCAGCCAAGGGCGGCGAGGCCGAGGTGCTGGACGCCGATGTGGCGCTGGTCGCCATTGGCCGCAAGCCATATACCGAAGGGCTGGGGCTCGAGATTGTCGGCGTGGCGCTGGATGAGCGCGGGCGCGTGCGCGTAGACGGGCAGTACAAGAGCTCGGTTGACGGTATCTACGCCATTGGTGACGTGATTGCCGGGCCGATGCTAGCGCATAAGGCAGAGGACGAGGGCATTGCCGTTGCCGAAATCCTGGCCGGGCAGGCGGGGCATGTGAACTATGCCGCAATCCCGGCGGTGGTCTACACCAACCCCGAAGTGGCTTCCGTCGGCAAGACCGAAGATGAGCTGAAAGCCGAGGGCATAGAATACAAGATTGGCAAGTTCCCATTCACGGCCAATGGGCGCGCCAAGGCAATGCTGGCGAGCCAGGGGTTCGTCAAGATCCTGAGCGACGTCAACACCGACCGCGTGCTGGGCGCTCACATTGTAGGCAAGAATGCTGGCGAAATGATCCACGAGCTGGTGGTGTTGATGGAGTTCTCGGGCTCTTCGGAAGATCTGGCGCGCTCGACTCATGCCCATCCGACGTTGTCGGAAGCCATTCGCGAGGCAGCGCTGTCGCTGGGGGATGGCGCCATCCACATCTGATCTGGGCTAAACGCATTTCTGGCGCCGCTGGAGCAATCCGGCGGCGCTTTGTTTTGGCGCAAGGCGAGCGGGAAGCACTGGACCCACAAGCTTCCTGCGCTAATTAGGGCCGCAACTCTCCGTGCAGGGCAAACCATGCTGCAGATCCTTTTCTATATTGCCATCACAGCCGAAGCGATGACGGCGGCATTGGCTGCGGGGCGCCGAAAGATGGACTGGTTCGGCGTGTGCCTTCTTGCCTGTGTTACTGCGCTGGGCGGGGGCACGATGCGCGACACGTTTCTCGACCATTATCCGCTGTACTGGGTCGGCAATCCCTATGTCCTGCTGTTGGTGTGCGGGGCAGCGCTGTTCACCATCATCATCGCCCGCGTCATGGACCGGTTGCGCTGGGCGTTTCTGGCACTGGACGCTTTGGGGCTGGTGGTCTTCACCATTGTCGGGTGCAATGTGGCGATGGAGATCAACGCCCATCCGCTGATTGTCATCGTGTCGGGCATGGTCACGGGGATTGTGGGCGGCATATTGCGTGACGTCCTGTGCAACGACGTGCCGCTGGTTTTTCGCAGCGAGCTTTATGCAACCGTGTCGATCGTCACGGGCGCCATCTATTATTTTGGTGCCATGACCGACATCAACCGCGACATCCTCATCATCATCGCTGTCGCAATCGGCTTTCCACTGCGGATGGTTGCTCTGTGGCGCAAGTGGGAAATGCCAAAATTCGTCTATGACAAGGATCTCTAGCTCTTCACGAAGGCACGCTCTTGTGGCAAGCACTGCCATACAAGATGGAGGAGAGACGACATGCGGCAGACCTGGCGGTGGTTCGGGCCCAAGGATTTGTGCAGCATCGATGATATTACGCAGGTGGGGGCCGAGGGTGTCGTAAGCGCGCTGCACCATGTGCCAAATGGCGTGATCTGGACCCCGGAGGAGATCGCCAAGCGCAAGAGGGAGATCGCGACGCGCAAGGATGGTTCGCCATCGGGGCTGACCTGGGATGTGGTGGAAAGCCTGCCGGTCAGCGAGGACATCAAAAAGCAGAAGAACGATTGGCGCGAGCATATCGCCAACTACAAGGTGTCGCTGCGCCATCTGGCGGACGCAGGAATCGAGGTCATCTGCTACAATTTCATGCCAGTGCTGGATTGGACGCGCACGGATCTGCGCTACACCGTGGCAAACGGCGCCTCGTGCATGCGGTTTGACATCAACGATTTCGCCGCCTTCGACATTCATGTGCTGGAGCGGCCCGGGGCAGGGGCCGACTATACCAATGCCATTGCGGATGAAGCGGGACGACGCTTTGCCGAACTCGATGAGGAGGGGCGCAAGCAGCTGGCGCGTAATGTGACCATGGGCCTGCCGGGCTCCACCGAGTCCATGACGCTGGACGATGTGCGCGAGCATCTGGCGGAATATGGCAATATCAGCCGCGACTTGCTGCGGCAGCATTTCGTCGATTTCCTGAGCGAGGTGGTGCCGGTGGCGGAGGACCTCGGATTGCGGATGTGTTGCCATCCCGATGATCCGCCGTTCTCCCTGCTGGGTCTGCCGCGGGTGATGTCTACCGAGGCGGACTATACCTATATCATGGATGCGGTCAGCAGCCCGGCCAACGGCATGACGCTGTGTTCGGGATCACTGGGCGCGCGGCCGGACAATGATCTGCCCGGGATGATGGAGCGGCTGGGGCCAAAGGTACATTTCCTGCATCTGCGCAACGTCAAGCGCGACAGCGATGACATCATGGGCTCGTTCTATGAGGCCGAGCATCTGGATGGCGATACGGACATGGTGGCGCTGATCGCAGCCATTGTGAGGGAAGAGAAGCGTCGCCGTGACGAGGGGCGTGCTGACCACAGCATTCCCATGCGGCCCGATCATGGACAAGACATTCTCGACGATCTGGGACGACGCTCGCAGCCGGGCTATCCGACAATTGGGCGGATGAAGGGGCTTGCGGAACTGCGAGGTGTGTTCCGCACGCTTGAGCATGGCGAATTGGGGCTGTAGGGGCTTGTAGCGCCTGCTCCACTCGCCTCGCTTTTGTTGCAGCATTCGCAGGATGGGTCCCGGCCCGAGGCCGGGATGACATCGGGGGTGGGGAGAGATTGAGCGCCTAGTTGAGGGTGTTGGCCTTGGGGTGGTTGTCGTCTTCCAGCAAGCCACCGCTGGCTCGGGAGGTCTTCAGCGAATCCACTTGGGAACGAAGCGCATGCGCGGCGCGGCAGGCATGTGCCGCATCAGGCGTTGGTAGACCAGCCCGAAGATAAAGAACACCACGAGCGATACGGCCAAAAAATAGAGCGCTGCCACGGAGAAGTGGAGGAAGGCATTGTAGTCGCGCTCGAACAGCTCCTTGGCGGTGATCATCAGATCCTTCTGCTGGCCGATCACCGGTAGGGCGAAGTAAACAATCGCCGTGGCGTGGAACAGGAACACCACTTCGTTGGTGTAGGCCGGCCAAGCCAGGCGGATAAGATTGGGCCAGACAACGCGACGAAACTGCTGCGTGCGGGACATGCCATAGGCCCTGGCGGCCTCGATCTCGCCGCGCGGTACGGCGCGAAGGGCACCATAGAAAATTTCGGCAGTATAGGCGGCGGTGTTGAGGACCAGCACGAGAGGGCCGATGAAGAGGGGGTGGAGGACGAACCCCGATATGCCCATAGGCTTCCAGACCGAGACGTTGAACGAAAGGCCCAGCGAATAAACCATGAAGAACTGGATAAAGAGCGGCGAGCCACGGAAAGCATAGATGTAGGCGCGGCTGAGGCGCGACAAGAAAGGATTGCTGGAGGCCTTACCAAGGGCGAGAAAAACGGCAAACACGAAGCCGAGCGGGATCGACGCTACGGCAAAATAGATATTGAACAGGGCGGCGGGCGCGAAGATGGCGAGTTCGGTTAACAATCGATCCATCAGGCGCGCGCCTCGCTCAGGATGCCGCGGCCCATGCGCGCCATGAGGGCGTTGAAGACCTTCTCGGATATAAGCGTCACGAGGATATAGAACAGGAATAGCACGAGGTAGTAGCGCCAGCGCCAGTCCTCGTGGACAAGGCCGACCGTTGGCAAGAAATTGGGTGCGCCCAGGCGATCGGCCCAGAGGACAATGTCGGCGATCTGCAGCAGCGAGAGGAGCGAGGTCGCCTTGACGATCAGCATCCAGACATTGGAAAGGCCCGGCAGGGCGTAGACCCACATCTGGCGGATCTGGATGCGCCAGAGAACCTGACGGGCCGACATGCCATAGGCGCGCGCGGCTTCGATCTGGCCGCGCGGCACCGAGCACATGGCACCATGAATGACGTTGGTGGCAAAAGCACCGTAGACGAGGCCCAGGGAGACGGAGGCCAGGATCAGGTATTCGGGCGTGCCCAGGAACCAATTGGCCTCACGGCAGGGTGGCCAAGCCGCACTTTGGGCGGCGATGGCTTCGGGTGTGCAGACCTGCGCCGCAATGAACCATTCCACCGCCTGCTCGAAGGCGAGGGGAAAGAACAGGAAGAACAAAACGTCTGGGACGCCGCGTACTATGGATGAATAGGTGCTGCCAATAAGGCGCAGAGGCAGGAAGCGTGAGTTCTTGAGCGCTGCACCACCCAGGCCGAAGAGAACGGCAAGCGTTCCGCCTGCAATTGCCGCAAAGATGGTGAACTGGAAGCTGGCGTACCAGGTGAGGTGCTTGCCATTGGTCAGATAGCTCAGCCAGAAGGCGATATCTTCGCTCATGAACTGGTCCGGGCTGGCAAGAACATCAAAGAAATCCGTAAAGCACCTCCAAGAGGGAGGAGGGGCATATGCCCCAGGTTTCCTCCCCTATGAAGGGGAGGAAACACAAGTGCAATGAGCTTGTTACTCGGCGTAGAAGGGACCGCGGCCTTCGAAGTGCTGCGCGATCAGCTTGTCGACCGTGCCGTCTGCCTTGAGCGCGGCAAGGGCTTCATCGAACTTGGCCTTGAGTTCGGTCTCGTCCTTGCGGATGCCTGCGCCAAAGCCATCCCCGATCATGACGTCTTCGCCAACGAATTCGATGGCGCCGCCGGATGCAGCAACGACGGGTTCGAGATAGGGGCCATCAGCGATGATGGTGTCGAGATTGCCGGCGGCAAGGTCGGCCATGGCCTGGTCAGCCGTGGTGAAGGACACGACCGTATTGGTGCTGCCGAAGTTTTCTTCGGCATAGGCAGCCTGGATGGTGCCGCCCTGAACACCGACGCGCTTGCCTTCGAGATTGGTCGGATCAATGTCCGAGCCGGCCATGGCGACGAACTTGGACGGATCGGGCGGGAAGTAATCTTGCGTGAAGTCGATCGTTTCCTTGCGCTCTTCGGTGATCGACATGCCGGCCATGATCAGGTCGTAGTTGCCAGCCAGCAGGTTCGGGATGATGGAGTCCCAGTCATTGCTGACGAATTCGCAGGTGAGCCCGGCCTTTTCGCAGATGGCATTGCCCAGATCGATTTCATAGCCGGCAAGCTCACCGGCTTCGTTGACATAGTTCCAGGGGGCATAGGCGCCTTCGGTCGCGATGCGGACGGTTTCCTGCGCCTGCGCGGCAGTGCCGAGGGCGAGGACGGTTGCGGCCGCCAAGATCAGCTTCTTCATGTCTTGCTCCATATTATTCTGGTTAAAACGCCTGTTCCGTTGCTTCCTGCTCGTGGCTGGCAGCATTGAGAAATTGCTTGAGACGCGCCGATTTGGTGGCTGTGAAGACCTCTTCGGGCGTACCTTGCTCCTCGATCAATCCTTGATGAAGGAAGATCACCCGATCGCTGACCGATCGGGCAAATTCCATGTCATGGGTGACCAGGATCATGGTGCGGCCTTCATCGGCGAGGATCTTGATGACCCGCAGAACCTCCACCTCGAGTTCAGGATCAAGAGCAGAAGTCGGTTCGTCGAACAACATGACGCGCGGATTGATGCAAAGGGCACGCGCTATGGCGGCACGCTGCTGCTGGCCGCCGGAGAGTTGGTTAGGATAGGCGTCGGCCTTTTCGCGAATGCCAACCTTGGCCAGCATGGCCAAGGCTTCCTGCTCGACTTCTGCGCGGTCGCGCTTTTGCACAATGATAGGCACTTCCATGACGTTCTGGAGGATCGTCATATGGGCCCAAAGGTTGAAGCTCTGGAAGACCATGCCCAGTTCGGAGCGAATGCGCCGGATTTGTTCCTCATCGGCGATCTGGCGCCGTTGGCCCTCACCGCGCAGCTTGATCGTCTCGTTGTCGATCCTGACCGTGCCGCTGTCGGGAATTTCGAGCATGTTGATGCAGCGCAGCAGGGTGGACTTGCCTGAGCCTGACGAGCCGATCAAGGAGATAACTTCGCCTTCGCAGGCGCGAAAGGATATGCCCTTGAGCACCTCCAAGGTGCCGAACGATTTGTGCAGGTCGCTGGTTTCAACGACGGGCAATGCTTCTGCTGCCGGGGCAGTTTGCGCCATGCTTACCGAGCCTGCTGGGCAGGCGCCTTCCTGAGGGCGATTGCCATGAATAGAGGCTGGCAACCTAAACCGCCCGCTAGAAAAGCAAAAACAGGGGAGATAGCAAGCATAATCAGGCCGGAGAGCCTAACTGGCTTGTGAGTTATATCTCGAACTGTCCCGCAGGAATGGTCAAGCGATAGGTCACCTGCTCGTTCCCGATGGACAGGAGGGCTGTGCCAGAGACAGAAAGGGGCACGATCCTTTCCAGCACCAAAGTGCCGAAGCGGGGCTCACCGGATGTTTGGGCTGCACCGGGGTTGGTTTCCGTCCATTCGATCTCGAGCGTGGGATCTGCGCCTTCATCATCGTGCAGAGTTGCATGCACGCCAACATGGCCGTCCTTGCCATCGCCCAAGCCACCATGGACAACAGCATTGGCCGCCAGTTCGTGAATAGCCAGCCCCAGATGGAGGGATGCATTGGGACCCAATAGCGGATTTTCGCCGGTGATCTCGATATCGCGCAGCGCGCCGTAGCCGGTACGGGCCAGCTGCGATGCTATCAGGACATGCAGATGGGTGCCGCGCCAATTGCTTTCGGTGACAAGGTCCTGCGTTGTGGAGAGGGCATGCAGCCGGCCGCGAAATTTCTTGAGAAAATCCTGGATGTCGCCGCTGTGATGGGCGGTCTGCATGGCGACGGATTGCACAATGGCGAGCAGGTTCTTGGAGCGGTGGCTGACCTCGCGCAGGAGCGCGGCTATGGCGGCTTCCCGGTTCCGCCGCTCGGAAACGTCGCTCAGTGTCGTGAGTACGCCGTCTTCGTCTGGAACAAGCCGCGCCAGGTAAACGGAGGTCCTGCCAGCTTGGGATAGTTCGAGCTCCAGATCCTGCGCTTGCTGCTCGCGTATGCATTTTTCGGCTGCCTCGGAGAACAGCCGCGCATTGCCCTCGGTCATGAACTCAGCAACGTCCTTGCCCAGGATCGCGGAAGCCGTCCAGATCGGCGGAAGATGCTCCGCCAGATCGAAGCGCTGGTCACTGGTCTGGTGCAGAATGCAGATGCCGCGGCCTTCCAGAGCCTGGGCGAAAGCCTTGAGCCTCAACTGCGTTTGCTGCGGGAGAACGGCAGGGGGCATGGGCATACTCGAAACTGGTCTATTCGGAACAATAAAGGCCTCGCCAGGGCGAGGCCGTCAGGATTTCAGGCCATCTATGCCGGGGCGCTCAGACCCGCCGAATAAGGGCGACAACAATGGAAATCAGCAGGAATGCGACGAACAGGAAGAACAGGATCTGCGCTATGCCTGCGGATGCCCCGGCTATGCCGCCGAAACCCAGAACACCGGCAATCAGCGCAATAACCAGGAATACGAGAGTGTAATATAACACCGTAACTCTCCGGATCAGCTTGTTGGTTTCACAACGGCTTGCCCGTTTGCCGGTTCCTGCGCGCAACAAAAAAGGGCCGGCACTGCCAGCCCTTTGCTGTGGAAAACCAGCAAAAATCACGCGGCCGCGCGCGATCCCTCATCGAAGAACAAGGCCTGGCTGATCAGGGCCTTGACCATGTCCGGATTGAACGGCTTGGTCACGAGGAAGGTAGGCTCGGGGCGTTCGCCGGTGAGCAGGCGCTCGGGAAAGGCCGTGATAAAGATCACAGGCACCGAGTGGGTGTTGAGGATGTCGTTCACCGCATCGATGCCCGAGCTGCCATCTGCCAGCTGAATATCAGCCAGGATCATGCGCGGTTGGGTCTGGTTGAAGAGGCTGACCGCTTCGCGATGGGTGCGGGCGACGCTCACTACCTTGTGGCCGAGGCTCTCTACCAACTGCTCAATATCCATCGCGATGAGTGGCTCATCCTCGATGATCATGATCTCGGTTGCGACCTGGCGGGAAATTTCGATAGTGGCCTCTTCCAGCAAGGAGCCAAATTCAGCCTCACTGACGTTGAGGATCTCAGCGGCCTGGGCGTGGGTGAAGCCCTCCACGGCGACCAGCAGGAAGGCCTGGCGAGGACGGGCAGAAAGATTGGCCAGATTGGTTGCTGCGCGCTGTTCCCAGGCAAAGGTCGAAACCGGCTCGGGAATGGTGACTGCCGAGGTGGAGAACAGTGCCGAAAATAGCTTGTAGAGGGCTATGCGATCGTTGGAGGCTTCCGGGAAAAGGGAAATGTCAGCAATCAGGGCTTCAAGTGTCGCCGCGACATAGGCATCGCCGGATGTTTGTGATCCGGTAACCGCGCGTGAAAACCGCCGCAGGTACGGCAGGTGCGGAGCAATCCGCGTGGACAAAGTCATATAGAAACTCCCAGTGACGCTTTGGCTCGTGAATACACGAAGCTGGAAAACGGCTTGAAAAGATAGAAGTTCCTACCGGCCGGAACTTTTTTGGCGTTGGGGATTTGTAGTCTCGAATGTGGGCAAATCAAATACATTGGCGGTCTGACAGGGCATGATGAAGGATAAACTGGTGACCCAGCAGCGTACGCGTACGCAAGCCGGGCGCGCAGACGACGGTTTGGGTCCGAACACGGACATTGGTAACCGTCTGCGCGCTCTTTATGGTGCGGTGCAGGAAGAAGGCGTGCCGGCGCAGTTGCTCGACTTACTGGAAAAGTTGGACAGCGCCGAACAGGCGCAAAAGAACGGGACTGCCACGAGAGACGGGGAGTAACGCCATGAGCGCCGAACCGACCTCTTTCAAGCGCGAGATGCTTGCGACCTTGCCCAGCTTGCGCGCCTTTGCTGTTTCCCTCACGGGCAAGCACGACAAGGCCGACGATCTGGTGCAGGATACCGTCATGAAGGCCTGGGCAAAGCAGACCAGCTTCGAGATGGGCACCAATATCAAGGCGTGGCTCTTCACCATCCTGCGCAATGAATTCTATAGCCAGATGCGCAAGCGCGGCCGTGAAGTGCAGGACAGCGACGGGGCCTTTACCGAGCGGCTGTCCGTTCATCCATCGCAATATGGCTCGATGGACATGCAGGACTTCAAGAAAGCCTTAAGCCAATTGCCGGATGACCAGCGCGAGGCTGTGATCCTGATTGGCGCTTCGGGCTTTTCCTATGAGGAAGCCGCGGACATCTGCGATTGCGCCGTGGGCACCATGAAGAGCCGTGTGAGCCGCGCCCGGACGCGTTTGCAGGACCTGCTCAAGATCAGTGGCGAAGCGGATTATGGGCCGGACGCTGTTTCAGCCCAAGTCACTACGTCCAACCACTCGTTCTAGCTGGCGGGATCAAAGACCTGGTTGATGGCGGAGACCATATCGGTTTCCGCCATTGGCTTTGTAAGGACCGGCAAAAAAGCGAACTGCGCAACGCCGTGGCGCAAGCCCGTGTCAGCCGAACAGATCACAACGGGAATGCCGCTCCGGGTGAGACTATCGATCAAGTGCAATGGCCGCCGCTGCTCAAGCGCAATCTCGACGATGGCGAGGTGGACATCGGGCCAGTAGGCCTCCATGGCGTGCGCTTCCTCGGCATTCCTGGCGAACAGGACCTGGCCTGCACCCAGATTTTCAAGCATGCGTTGAATGTCGAGGGCGATCAGAAATTCTTCCTCGACAACGAGGACGGTCGTTCCATTGAGCATATAGGGTTCCGCACGGTTACCCTCTAATGGACCCAGATTATTGCACCGTCATTTAAGTTTGACATGTGCTGGAAGGACAGCGGTCTGATAATGTTGGCTGGATAGTTCTCCAGCGTTGCGATTGCCAATTGAGTCTTGTTCTTCCTAGTTCCGGGCGCCGTATTCCTTGCGAGCAATGTCCCTTGCGGGTCATGCCGGGCTTTCGCGCTTTCGGACCAGAAGAGCTGCATTTCGTGTCTTCCTTCAAGGCCGGCGAGATTGTTGCCGAAGCAGGGACGACGATTCTGGCTGAGGGAAAGCACAGCGAGAACCTTTACACGCTGCTCTCGGGCTGGGCGTTCCGCTACAAGCTGCTTCCCGACGGGCGCCGGCAGATACTGAACTACCTGCTGCCGGGGGATCTCCTGGGGCTGCAGGGATCCATTATCGGCGAGATGGAACATTCGGTGGAAGCCTTGTCTCCGCTTGTTCTGTGCGTCTTCCAGCGCAGCCGTCTCGATGAGCTGTTTGCAAACCACCCCGGCCTTGGCTTTGACGTGACCTGGCTCGCAGCAAGCGAAGAGCGCATGCTGGACGAGCATTTGTTGAGCCTGGGGCGCCGCACGGCCATGGAGAGGGCGGCTTATCTGATCGCGTTTCTACATCAGCGCGCCGTGTCTGTGGGCGGTTCTCTCGCAAAAACATTGTATTTGCCGATAAATCAGCAGCATGTTGCGGATACGCTTGGGCTTTCGATCGTTCATACCAACAAGACCTTGCGCAAACTGGCCGATCGCCAGCTAATCCGCTGGCTTGATCGTGCGTGCGAGGTTTTGGACGTGGAAGGTCTGATGAGGCTGGCCGATTGGGATGGACTGCCCGCACATAAGCGGCCACTCATATAGAGCCGGTCGAACGAAGATGTGCCCCTTGCGGGTAGATAATATGGGAACGCATGAGCATCGCCGATAACAGCAGCACAAGGCGCATTATAGCGGTCGACAGGGCGCTTGGTTCTCGTGGCGGCGTGCTTCTTTCCCTGGTTCTGGTGATCCTGGCGGCCATCGCCGCCCTGGTGCTGGTGCAAGGCATCGACCGGCAGAATGCCGATGTGGCCCACAGCTATGAAGTGCGCAACCAGGCGCGCGAGCTGACCATTGCCCTCAGCGAAGCCCAGAGCAGCCAGCGCAGCTATGTGCTAACGGGTGATGCATCCTATTTTGAGCCCTATCATCGCGCTACTGCTGCGGTGCAGACGCGGCTGGCCTCCCTGATGGCTCTCACCAACGACAGTTTCGAACAGTCCCGGAGCCTTGCTTCCATGTCCGGGACCATTGGTGCGGCGCTTGCAGAGCTGCAGCGCACGCTTGATCTGGTGGAAAGCGGTGACTTGCAAGAGGCTCGGCGACGGGTGCAGTCGGGCAGCGAAGTGCAGATGCTCAATGATCTGCGTCGCTCATTGGAGCAGTTCATAGATCAAGAGAATACGGTTCTGCTGGACCGCAACAAGGCGGTTAATCAATGGGGCCGGTGGCTGGTGGGCGCCATTGTCCTGTCCTTGGCCGCGGCAGTGCTTTTGGCCTATGTGCTGTTTTCGCGCACCCAGCAACAGGTGAGCGCACTTTCGCAGACGCGTTCCGCATTGCTCAGTGAAAACGAAGTGCTGGACAAGCGCGTCAGGGAGCGGACCCAGGCGCTGGAAGAGGCACGCCAGCATGCCGAACATGAGCGGCAGCGCGTCGAAACGCTTTTGCAGGATACGAGCCACCGGATCGGAAATTCGCTGGCCACGGTGAGTTCGCTTCTGGGGCTGCAATTGTTGCGCAGCAATTCCAAGGAAGTGCAGGCAGCGCTGGAGTCGGCGCGTGCGCGGGTGCATGCCATAGCGGCTGCCCATCGGCGGCTGCGTCTTGGCCAGGACATGGAAACAGCAAGCGCCGACGACTTCCTTGATGCCGTGCTTGAGGATTTATCGACCACGATTTCGAGCAGCAACCGGATCAGCCTATCCGGGCAGATCGACCCCATTGTCATCGGCGCTCGGGACGCGACCACATTGGGCATTCTGCTGAGCGAGTTGGTGACCAACGCCATCAAGCATGCCTTCCCCGAAGGAACAGAAGGCAAGATAGAGGTGCAGCTCAAGCGCGTTGATGATGTGCCGACGCTCTCCGTCTGGGACAATGGCATCGGGTTGCCGGCTGATCACGCTGCGGGCGAGAATGGATTGGGAACGGTGATCATTCGCCAATTGTCCGGTCAATTTGGAGGCGTTCCTCAATTTGAGCCGCGCCCTTCGGGTGGATTGCTGGTCAAGATTCCCTTGCCAGGGTTGGACAGCAAGAAGCTTGCGTGAGCAGCGGTGAAGCGAGGCCCAGTTGCATTTCATTGCTGTTCTGAACAGGGGTGGCGGAACGCTCAGGACCATGGATGTGGGGGCGTTGTGCGAGCAGGCGCGGGGTATCTTTGGGGCGCAGGGGCACACAATCGACTGCCGTGTCGTTTCGGGCAAACACATCGGGATGCATTTGCGGCAGGCGGCAAGTTCGCGCGGAATTGACGGGCTGATCGCGGCCGGCGGAGACGGCACGATTTCGGCGGCAGCCGCGGTCGCGTTTGGAGCGGGGGTGCCGCTGGGTGTCGTGCCCGCCGGCACGATGAACCTTTTTGCCCGGGCGCTCCAGGTGCCGTTATCGGTGCCGGATGCATTCAAGGCCATTGCCATTGGACATGTCGAGGCGGTGGATATTGCCAGTGCAAATGGGCGCCCTTTCGTGCACCATTTCAGCGTGGGCCTCCATGCCCAACTGGTGCGGACGCGAAACGGCATGAGTTTCAAAGGCCGCGTCGGGAAAATGCTTGCAGGCCTGCGATCGATCGCCATTGCCGCGGCCGATCCGCCCAATTTCGAAGCCGAACTGCGCACCTTGGGACGGCTGGAACGCCGACGTGTCTCGGGCATCGCCATCTCCAACAATCCTTTTGGGCAAGGCCATATCCCTCATGCCGACGAGCTCGATAGCGGGCTTCTGGGCGTGTACGTTGCGGAGCCATTGTCGGCTGCGGCGCTGGTCAGGCTGTGGAGCGATGTGCTGCTTGGGCGTTGGCTCTCAAGCGATATGGTGACGCAAAGGACGACACCGCAGATCACTCTTCATTTCCCCAGGCACCGCCGCGGTTTGCGAGCGGTTCTCGATGGTGAATTGATCAGGCTCGAAAGGACGGTGACGCTCCAGGTGCACCCGCGAGCGCTCAAGGTTATCCTGCCCCAAACCCTAGCTGGAAAGGAAGGCTGATCTTGTGGAACTTTTCGCTTTCACCTGCCGTTTGCCATCGACCGCGTCATGTATAAATCGCACGTGCTGAGTTTGCGTCAGGACTACCCGTGAAAGAAATGATACCCCCGCTGTTCGACGGGGTTCAGGAGATCGTCAACGATCCAGCGCGGCTTGGTGCGCTTCCGGAGTCCCAGATGATTGCGGGCGACGCGGACGTTGATTTCGACCGGCTGAGCCGCATGGCTGCCGCCCTGTTTGACACCCCGTTTGGTTTGGTCACGCTTGTTGGCAAGGAGCGGCAATGGTTTCGTGGCCATTTCGGCCCGTTAGCCATAGATAGCACCGAAACGAGCATTTCGTTTTGTGAACATACGATTGCGCTGCCTGGGCAGGACCTTCTTGTGGTGCTCGATGCCCAGCAGGACCCGCGGTTCCGCGGCAGTCCCCTCGTCACCCAGACGCCATTTATCCGTTTCTATGCCGGCGCGCCGATTGTGCGTGCGGGGCAGAAAATCGGTTCGATCTGCGTGCTGGATACTCGGGAGCGGGATGCTGTCGATCCCGAACTTCTAGCGCAGCTACGGGACTTCGCCGAGCTTGCCTCATCCTTGTTCGCACTCAAGGACGAGGCGCTGGTGCGAGCGCGAACGGCTGCAGCCCTCAAGCGAGAGGAATGGCGCCATGCGCTGACACTCGAAGCTGGCAAGGTTGGGAGCTGGGTTTGGGACCTCCATAGCGGCGAGATTGCCTGCAACGACATGTTCCGGCGCATGTATGAATTGCCTGAGGTCGGCACGGTGCGCGCCGAACAGATTTTGGCCGCGGTTCATCAGGCCGATCGATCAAAGGTGGAAGATGGTCTGCGCGCTAGCCTTTTGGATGGCGTCGACTACAGCGCAGAAGCGCGGGTAGGTGACACCGGGCGCTGGTTGAGCATGCGGGGGCGCGTTTACCAGCGCGATGCAGGCGGCAATCCGCTGATCATGATGGGCGCCAGCATCGATGTAAGCGAAAGCAAGCATACGGCGGAACATACGCGCTTGCTGCTGCGCGAGTTGAACCACCGCGTCAAGAATACGCTGGCGATGATCCAGTCCGTTGCGCGCCAGACGATCCGGCAGAACCCAGACCCCAAGGCGTTTATCGAGGCGTTTTCTGGGCGCCTCCGGACCATTTCGGATGCGCATGTCCTTTTAGCTGATCGGGACTGGTCAGGCGTTCATCTTTATGAGGTGATTGCCTCGCAACTGGGTCCGAAATTCCTGACCAAGCCGGACCGCGCCGAGGTCAAGGGGGAGGATGTTGCGCTTCCGGCCGATCATGCGCTGGGGCTTGGATTGATCCTGCATGAACTAACCACCAATGCTTATCGGTATGGCGCCTGGTCCGCAGAAGGCGGCATTGTGCGTATTGAGTGGCAGATCCGGAATGCGCCGGAGCGTGGTCTGGCGTTGCGCTGGCAGGAGATCGGCGGGCCCAAGGTCAAGCCGCCGGAAGAGCAGGGCCTGGGTACCAAGCTAATCGAGCGCAGCCTTGCCAAGGTTTTGGACAGCAAGGTTGCGCTCAATTTTGAGCCGGATGGCGTGGTTACAGAAGTCTGGCTGCCGTTGCCGGCGGCGTGAGGCAGCTAAGGCTTTCGCCTGCTCCCCAGCAGCACTATCGCTGCTACCACCGCAGCCGGCAGGAATAGGGTCCTGATTGCTGGTGATTTGAGAACAACTGGCAGGGCTGTCAGGGCTGCCGTTGTGGCAAATGCCCCGGCTTCGCTGGAGCGGCGTTTCTCGAGAGCAGCGCGGTGCTCGCGTACGGCGCTTGCCCGCAGGGTGAGATGCACCGCAAAGGCAGCAAGGAGAAACACCCCTGCAAGAACCAGGGCCGCATAGATCGGGCCTATGGCAGCGCTCAGGGCAAAGAAGGCTGCGACAAGAAGAAAGCAAACGCCGATCACGGCCAACATGGCCATGATGGCATTGCCCATAAGGGTGCGCTTGAAACGCTCCTTTACCGCATCTGCTTCAAAGCCAAGCAGGGCGGCTAGAGGCACCAATAGGTTCATGGCTTAGCGCCGGGACAGCAAAGCCAGAATATACCCGATACCCAGGGCGCTCGCGACAGCGGTCAAGGGCTTTTCGCGAATGCGATCCTTGAGCTGCTGTTCGATCTCTTCAGCCTGATCCTGAACGTCATCCAGAACGCTTTGACCCTTACGCTGAAGATTGAGGGCCTCGCCCTTAGCGACATCCTTTGCTTCGTTGACCTTGTCACTGCTGAGCTTGGCAAGGGTGGCTGCGATGCCCTTGAGGTCCGCCTGCAGCTGCGCAATTTGCAGTTCCAGCTGTTCCTGGCGGATTTCGGCCGATGCACGGTTCGCCGCTGCGGCAGTCTTGGGTGAATTTGGTGCAAGATCAGGTGTTGTAGCCATGTGACGCTCTCCTAGCCATGCCCGAAAAACGCTGATGGTTCAGCGAAGTTCCGGGTCTTCAAAGAAAGACGCCCCAGCACGCCGGGCGTGGTGGGGCGAGAGGGTGCGGGCTAAGGCGGGGCGACCTTTGATGCCCGCGGGCGCAATGATTGATCCTTGAGGGGGAATTTTGCGCCGATCTTGATTGGGGAACTAGATCCGGCCCATCAATACCAGGATCAGGACGATGATGAGGATCACGCCCAAAATACCGGAGGGGCCGTAGCCGAAGCTACGCGAATAGCCCCAGTTAGGCAGCGCGCCGATCAGCAGAAGGATAAGGATGATGATGAGGATTGTACCGAGACCCATGGCGGTCTCCTTTTTGTTTTTGTGACGCTTTGTTCGGGTAGTCTAGAGAATGGCCAGCATGAGGGCAGTTGCGACCACGAGGATGAACAGCGCTGGCGCGAGTGCCTTGAGAACAGCGCCGTAATGGCTTTCGCCATCATAGCCTTCGGTCCACACCATGGAGGTGCGGCCAGCATGTTCCAACGCCTTGATTTCCATGTGGGTCATGACAGCCTCTGCTTGTTTCAGCAGGCAGACAGAAGGCTGTCTTTCTGCTGATTACCTGCGCTGTGCAGCGCATCCAAGAAACGGAAGCTCCATGTATTTGGTTCCGCCGGCGCCACAATTCTGCCTTGCCTAGTTGAAGCGCACGAGGTTCACGGACTAGCGCGCTTTGAAAGGTCAGGCGCAGCAATGTGAGCAACAGTGCTGGCACGGCCGACGAATGGCGTTGGGATAAGCTGTTTCCGTTGGCTACCAGAAGCGCGGGGGACGGCGCAGGTCAAGCGTTAGGGGGAACTCGTCGGCGGGCCTTTCCTCGCGCAGGTTGAAGCCGCCGGCCGTGTAGTTCTGCCCTACGAAGCGTGCGAGGCGCCGGGCCTCGGCCTCATTGCCATTGACGGGGAAGGTTTCGTAGTTGCGTCCGCCCGGATGAGCCACATGGTAGACGCAGCCCCCAACAGGGCGGCCGGTCCAAGTGTCGTAGATGTCGAAGATCAGAGGGGCATTCACAGGCAGGGTTGGATGAAGGCCAGAGGCGGGTTGCCAGGCCTTGTAGCGGACGCCCGCAACAGCTGTGCCCTTGATGGGTGTTGCCCTTAGCGGAACTTTGCGCTGGTTGCAGGTGACGGCATAGCGGTCGGGGTTGAGCCCTTCGAGCTTGACCTGAAGGCGTTCGACCGAGGAGTCGACGAACCGAACAGTGCCGCCAATGGCGCCCTGTTCGCCCATGACGTGCCAAGGCTCAAGCGCCTGGCGGAGTTCGAGTTTGACGCCCTCGTACTCGACCTCACCGCAGAACGGGAAGCGGAATTCGAGCTGGGCCGCGAACCAGGCAGGGTCAAGCTTGAAGCCGTGGCGCTCAAGATCGGCAAGGACGTCCAGAAAGTCCTGCCAGACATAGGCGGGCAGCATGAAGCGGTCGTGCAGCGTAGTTCCCCAGCGGGTGAAGGGGCCTTCGAGCGGGTTGGTCCAATAGCGCGCGATAAGGGCGCGGATCAGCACCTGCTGGGCTAGCGACATGCGCGCATTAGGCGGCATTTCGAAACCGCGGAATTCTACAAGGCCAAGCCGGCCAGTGGGTCCGTCGGGCGAATAGAGCTTGTCGATGCAGATTTCGGAGCGGTGGGTGTTGCCCGTGACGTCGGTGAGAAGATTGCGGAAAAGACGGTCGACGAGCCAGGGCAGAGGCGCAGGCTCTCCGGAGGCAGGGTTGGGCACCTGCGCCATGGCGATTTCGAGCTCGTAAAGGCTGTCGTGGCGCGCCTCGTCGAAGCGGGGCGCCTGGCTGGTGGGGCCAATAAAGAGCCCCGAGAACAGATAGCTCATGGATGGATGGCGCTGCCAATGAAGCACCAGCGATTTGAGCAGGTCGGGGCGGCGCAGGAACGGGCTGTCGTGCGGCGTGGCGCCACCGACAACCACGTGATTGCCGCCGCCGGTGCCGGTGTGGCGGCCGTCGATCACGAATTTGTCGGCGCCAAGGCGCGAAAGGCGGGCCTCTTCGTAGATGGCGGTGGTGGTTGCCACGCAATCATCCCAGCTGGACGCTGGGTGGATGTTGACTTCGATGACGCCCGGGTCGGGCGCTACGCGGATGACGTTGAGGCGCGGATCATGGGGCGGAGAATAGCCTTCGAGGTGGACCGGCTGGCCGATCTCGTGGGCAGCGGCTTCCGTGGCGGCGACGAGTTCGAGATAGTCCTCGAGCTTTTCCACCGGTGGCAGGAAGACGCAGAGGCGGTGGTCGCGGACTTCGGCCGTGACCGCGGTGCGCACCTCGCCTTCGATCTCGCTGATTTCCTGTTCGGTGCGATCCTGCTGCTCGGTGGCGGCGGTGAAGGAGGCGGCGACCTGCCCGCGCGGATCGGCAGCAAGACCGGGCGTATGGCGCGACAGCATTTCGGTGGGTTCGGGCAGGGGCAAGCGGGGGGCGCCCGGGTCCTGAGCCACGACGTGGGGGTATTCGGTGGGCTTGAGGTGCTTGAGGGCGCTCAGCGGCAGACGATAGCCGGCTGGGCTATCACCGGGCGCGAGAAAGAGCTTGCCGCGGCGCGTCTTCCATTTTTCCGTCAACCAGGGGCTCGATGCCGCAGCGTTCCAGCGCTGCACGGGCAACACATAGCCGGTGGGATTGGTGAGGCCCCGTTCGAATACCTTGGCCATGCGCGAGCGGGCTTCGGGATCGGCCAACTCGCTGTTTGCAGGGTCCACATTGGACGGCAGATTGGCTTCCTTGAGGAGCCATTCGCCTGGATCCTCATAGGCTTCAGCGATGGTTTCGCCGGTGAGGCCAAGGTTGCGGGCGAAAGCAGCAATGAAGCGGCGGGCGTCCTCGTTGGTAGCCGTGGTCTTTACGCCTTCGCGGGCGATCAGCTTTTCATCGGACCAGACTGGCTTGCCGTCAAGGCGCCAGTAAAGGGAGAAGGTCCAGCGGGGCAGGGTTTCGCCGGGATACCACTTGCCCTGGCCATAGTGGAGCATGCCATTGGGGGCAAAGCGGGTGCGCAGGCGGCGGATCAAATCGTCGGCCAAAGCGCGCTTGGTGGGCCCCACGGCGCCGGTGTTCCATTCGTCGGCTTCGAAATCGTCGATCGACACGAAAGTGGGCTCGCCACCCATGGTGAGGCGGACGTCGTTTTCGCTCAGAACCTGGTCAATCTGGTGGCCCAGCGCATTGAGTTCGTCCCAGCTCTGGTCCGAGAAGGGCTTGGTGATGCGCGGGTGCTCGGCAACGCGATCGACGCGCATGTCGAAGGCGAAGTCGACCTCGGCATAGGAGGCGAAACCCGAGATTGGGGCGGCGTTGCGATAGTGGGGAGTGGCGGCAAGAGGCACATGGCTTTCGCCGGTCAGCAGGCCCGAGGTCGGGTCAAAGCCAATCCAGCCGGCGCCGGGCAGGTAAACCTCGCACCAGGCGTGCAGATCGGTGAAGTCGTGATCAGTGCCGGCGGGGCCATCCAGGGAAACCACGTCGGGCTTGAGCTGGATGAGGTAGCCGGACACAAAGCGGGCGGCAAAGCCCAGATTGCGAAGGGTTTGCACCAGGAGCCAGCTCGAGTCGCGGCACGATCCCTTGGCGTTGCCCAGCGTTTCCTCGGGCGTCCAGACGCCGGTTTCCATGCGCACGATATAGGCGACGTGCTGCTGGATGGAGGCGTTGATGGCGGTGACGAAGTTGACCGTGTTGGTGGGCGTCTTATCGATACCGTCGAGGAATTGCTGCAGCAGCGGCCCGACAGGCTCGGGCTGCATATAGATGGCGAGATCGGCGCGGATGTCTTCGGGATATTGGAAGGGCCAGATCTCGGCTGACTCTTCCACAAAGAAGTCGAACGGGTTGTAGACCGTCATGTCGGCTACAAGGTCGACTTCGATCTTGAGCTCGGTTACGGGCTCGGGAAAGACGAAGCGCGTCAGGAAATTGCCATAGGGGTCCTGCTGCACATTGACGAAGTGCTGGGACGGGGAGACCCGGAGCGAGTGGCTCAGGACCTTGGTTTTGCTGTGGGGCGCTGGCTGCAGCCGGATGATCTGGGGCTGCAGGTAGACCGGACGGTCGTATTTGTAATGCGTGAGGTGATAAACGGCAGCTTTGATCGACATACGCAGGCGTCGCTCGCTTGTTCGGCCACGATGTGGCTTCGGGCTGTGAGCTTAGCGGGGTTTGTGGGCGCCGGATAGGTGGGCGTTCAATCGGTGGGGAGCTAGGATCGTTTCAGGTCATGGCGTCGATGGCTTGGCGGTGGCGGTGCATTTCGAGGAAGATGCGGTAGTCCTTGTCGAACTGCGCTCGTGCGGCGGGGTTGGGAGGATATTGCTGGCCGCCCTGCTGCATGGCAGTGCAGGCGGCGTCGAGGCTGGGGTAGAGGCCAGCAGCTGTGGCAGCGACCATGCCGGTGCCCAGAAGGGTTGCATCCCTGGTGGAGGGGACCACGACTGTGCAGTTGGTGGCGTCCGCGTAAAGCTCCATCAGCACGGGATTTTTGGTGTGCCCGCCGGTTATATGGAGCGTGTCGATGGCGTAGCCGCGGGTGTTGAGGGTTTCAAGGATGTGGCGCACGCCAAGGGCGATCCCAACGCAGGTGCGCCAATAAAGGCGGCAAAGGGAATCGAAGTCGCTGTCCAGGGTTAAGCCCGAAATCACACCCACGGCCGAAGGATCGGCGAGAGGCGAGCGATTGCCGTGGAAATCGGGGAGTACGTGAATACGTTGCCCCAATTGCCACCCATCGGCCCGGCGGAGCCGGTTGATCCGGTCGGCAATGTCGCGGTGCTTTTCGGGTGTGGGCTCGCCGCCTGCGCGATGGCAGCGGATGATGTGGTCAAGAAGGGCGCCGGTGGCGGATTGACCGCCTTCGTTGAGCCAGGAACCGGGTAGGACAGCGCCGAAATAGGGCTCCCAGACGCCGTTTATCGGCCGATCCTCGGCTGAAAGGGCCATGACGCAGGAGGAGGTTCCGGCGATCAGGGCGAGGTGCCGGTCGATTGTGGAAATGTCGGAGGTGAATGCGCCAAGGACCCCCAAGGCGCCCGCATGTGCGTCGATCAAGCCGGCGCCAATGTGGCAGTTGGTGGTGAGGCCAAGATCGGCGGCAGCCGAGGCGGTGATGGGGCCCAGATTGGTGCCCACCGGGCTGGCGCGTTCGGGAAGAGCGGCTTTTTGGAGGAGGTCATCAAGGCCGACGAGCTCGAAAAGATCCTGCTGCCAAGCGGGGTTGGTATGGGCGAGATAGGTCCATTTGCAAGTCAGGGTGGATTGCGAGCGGCAGAGCGACCCTGTGGCCTTCCAGGTGAGGAAATCAGCCAGGTCGAACATCATGCCAGCGCGGGCCCAGCTTTTGGGCATATGGCGCTTGAGCCACATGAGCTTGGGCACTTCCATTTCCGGCGACATGACGCCACCGACATAGTTGAGCACGCGATGGCCGGCGCGGGTGCATTCATCGGCTTCGGCGAGGGCGCGATGATCGAGCCAGACGATGGTGTCCCAGCGATCCTCCCTATTGGAGGAGACGGTCACCGGCGTGCCATCGGGCGCGCGGATCACCAGGGAACAGGTGGCGTCAAAGCTCAGGCCGACGACTTGTTCGGGCCCGGCGCTGGCCGAGGACATGGCGGAGCGTATGGCGGCGCAGACAGCTTGCCAGATCTGCTCGCTGTCGTGCTCGGCGTGATTGGCGTCGGCGCGGTTCATGGCGATGGGGTGCTCAGCACGACCCAGCAGGGTGCCGGCAGGCGTCAAGACGCCGGCCCGCGCACTCCCCGTGCCCACATCCACTGCCACCACGAGGCTTTGCGTCAAACCAGAAGCGCCTTCTTTTTGGTCCGAAGGGACCCTAACCGATCAGGCAGCCGGTGCCTATGGTTGAAAATAGCAGCGCGGATATGGAGGTGGAGAGATTGTCTTGTGTTTCTACCGGTCGGAAAGATAGCGCTCCAGGGTTGCGCTAGTGCCATGTTCCCAAAGGCTATTCAGCCAATAGGAGAAGGCTTGGGTGAAGGTGGGCATGTTGGCGAGGTCGCCATAGATGTCCCGCATGTCCAGCCAGGCTTGGGGATTTTCCCGGGCGCGTTTGGCTTGTGCGGTGAGGCGATCCCAGTTGGGATCGTTGGGTTCTATGGGTTTTCCGGAGTCGGTTTGGCCATAGCAATAGCGGCACCACAGGGCTGAAACGAGTGACAATCCGTTAACAGACTGTTGACGTTGAGCGCGATCGAGTGCGGATGGAATAATGAATTTGGGCTGGCGATTGGAGCCATCGAGGGCAAGGCGCCGGATGGTGTCGCCGATCTTGGGATTGCTGAAGCGGCGCTCGCAAAGCTGGAAGTAATCATCCAGATTGGTGTCGGGAACCGGGGGCACGACGGGGATGATTTCCTCGCGCTCGACCTTGGCAAGGAAGGCGCCGACCAAGGGGTGCTCCATGGCTTCATGGACGAAGTGGATGTCGAGCAGCCCCGCAGGGTAGGCAATGGTGGCGTGGCCGCCATTGAGGATACGGATTTTCATGTGCTCGTAGGGCGCGACGTCCGGGACGAACTGGACGCCGGCTTTTTCGAGCGCCGGGCGGCCGGCCGGGAAATTGTCTTCCAGCACCCATTGGCGGAAGCTTTCGCAGAAAACGGGCAAATTGTCCTCGATGCCGAAATATTCTCGAAGGAGCGCGATTTCGCGTTCGGAAGTCGCGGGGGTGATGCGGTCGACCATGCCATTGGGGAAGGCGACGTTTTCGCTGACCCATTGGGCAAGACTAGGGTCGATCAGCCGGGCGAGGCCGACTACGGCGTTTTGGGTGACGTGGCCATTCCCGGGGATGTTGTCGCAAGACATGATTGTGAAGGGGGCGATGCCGGCGCGGCGGCGGCGCTCGAGGCCGGCCAGGATCAGGCCGAATGCCGTTTTGGGTGCGTCTCGATGAGCCGCGTCATAGGCGATCTCGGGGTGGGCTGGGTCGAACTTCTGGGAAGCAGGATCGATGAAATAACCGCCTTCGGTGATGGTGAGGGAGACGATGCGAATGGCGGGGTCGGCCAGCTGGGCAATGACGGCTTCGCTGTCGCCTGGTTGAAGGTAGTCGATCATGGCGCCGGTAACGCGGGCGGTGGAGGCGTCGGCTTCCTGTTCCACGACAGTGGTGAGCCAGTCCTGCGCCTGCAGCTTTTGCCGCATGGCTTCGTCGGCAGGGCGCACGCCTGCGCCGATCAGGGCCCAATCGTGGTCGGTGCCGGTGGCGAAGAGGTCATCGAGATACACCGCCTGGTGGGCGCGGTGGAAATTGCCGACACCAATGTGGACGATGCCTGGGGTGAGGGTGGAGCGATCGTAGGCCGGGATCGCGGCGGTGGTGAGGGTTGGGAGGGCGGCGGCGGAGAGTTTGGTGGTCATGATGGCCCCTCGATCATGGGCGATGTTGTGGTGTTCTAAGTCGGAAGATTAGGGCTAACCCACCCCCACCCTTGATGCAGCCATTCGGCATAGCCTCATGGCCTTGTTCACTTAAATTGCTCCACCGGAGCAATTTATCCCTGCGGGTCGCTTCCAAGCCCCGCAAGGGGGAGGGTGTCGACTGCAAGGTCTGGCTTCAGATCGCCTTTCCCGCAGCGTCAAAGCGGTAGATGCGGGTTGGGTCGGGCGTGAGATAGACGTCGTCGCCATGGTTGAAGGTTTGTTCGCCATCGGTGCGGATGGTCATCAGGGTGAGGCCATCGACGTGGACGTGGAGGAAAGTGTCGGAGCCGAGTTGTTCGGCGACGCCGACCTTGCCTTTCCAGGTACCGGAACCTGGCGTTGTTGCGATGGTGAAATGCTCGGGGCGTACGCCAATGGAGTGGGCGTTGTAGCGGGCGGCTTCGGGGCCATCGATGAAGTTCATGCGGGGCGAACCGATGAAACCGGCAACGAAGCGGTTGGCCGGCTTTTTGTAGAGGTCGAGTGGAGAGCCGAACTGTTCTACATTGCCGGCATTGAGCACCACGATGCGGTCGGCCATGGTCATGGCTTCGACCTGATCGTGGGTCACGTAGATCATGGTAGTTTTGAGCTGTTGGTGCAGTTCGGTGATTTCAAGGCGCATGTTGACGCGCAGGGCCGCGTCGAGGTTGGACAGCGGTTCGTCGAACAGGAACGCCTTGGGCTCGCGCACGATGGCACGACCGATGGCGACGCGCTGGCGCTGACCGCCGGACAGGGCGCGGGGGCGGCGGTCCAGATAGCTCGAAAGGTTGAGGGTGCGGGCGGCATATTCGACCTTTCGGTCGATCTCTTCCTTGGATGCCTTGGCCATCTTCAGCGGGAAGGCGATGTTGTCGCGCACGGTCATGTGCGGGTAGAGCGCATAGGACTGGAACACCATGGCAAGGCCGCGCCGGGCGGGGGGCGCCTTGGTCATGTCCTGGCCATCAAGCAGGATGGTGCCGCTGGTAGTGTCTTCGAGCCCGGCGATCAGGCGCAGCAGGGTGGACTTGCCGCAGCCTGAAGGGCCGACAAAGACGACAAATTCGCCTTCCTTGATGTCGAGGGTGATGTCGGGAATGATCTCGACTTCGCCGAAGGACTTCTTGACGTTCTGGAGGGATATGGAGCCCATTTCAGTGGTCCTTTGTGCGCGGCTGTTGTGCAGGTGGCACGACCTCGTGGTTCGACAGGCTCACCATGAGGTCTACTGGGGTGTAAGTGCTCGGCATCACTTGACCGCTCCGAAGGTCAGGCCGCGGACGAGTTGTTTCTGGCTGAACCAGCCCATGAGGAGGATGGGCGCGATCGCGAGGAGCGAGGCGGCGGAGAGTTTGGCGAGGAAGAGGCCCTGGGGTGATGAGAAGGAGGAGATGAAGGCCGTGAGCGTGCCGGCGCGGCCCGAGGTTAGGGTGATGGTCCAGAAGGCTTCGTTCCAGGCGAGGATCACGTTGAGCAGGAGCGTGGAGGCGATGCCGGGGACGGCCATGGGGACGAGCACGTGGACGATCTCGTTCCACAGTTCCGCGCCATCCATGCGCGAGGCTTCCAGGATATCGACCGGGATTTCCTTGAAGTAGGTGTAGAGCATCCAGATGATGATCGGCAGATTGATCAGCGTCATGATGATGGTGAGGCCATGCACCGTGTCGAGCAGGCGCAAATCGCGGAAGATCAAGTAGATCGGGATCAGCACGCCCACGGCCGGCATCATCTTGGTGGAGAGCATCCACATCAGGACGTCCTTGGTGCGCTTGGTTGGCGCAAAGGCCATGGCCCAGGCGGCGGGAATGCCGATGATGAGGCCGATCAGGGTTGAGCCCACCGAAACGATGATCGAGTTGGTGGCGTGCTTGATATAGTCCGAGCGGGCTTGGACGGCGCCGAAATTCTCCAGCGTGAAGTTCTGCGGAAAGAAGGTCGGCGTATTGGCTATGGCCTCGGCTTCGGTCTTGAAGGCAGTGAGCAGCACCCACAGGATTGGCGAGAAGAGGATCAGCGCGATGATCCAGGCCAGGGCGGTGAAGCCGATGCGGGTTGAGGTGGGGACGGTGCGGGCCATTTAGTGAATCTCCGCTGGGTGGAGCGCGGGGAGAGAGGCCCCCCTCCTGGCCTCCCCCGCAAGGGGGAAGGTGAACTTCGTGGCTGTGGCAGCATAGTGCCACGGAGTGGAGATCACCCTCCCCCTTGCGGGGAGGGCTGGGGTGGGGGTGTTGCCAAGCTCAAGCATCGAGGTTCTTTCCTACCGCGCGCATCAGGAAGATGGCGACGATGTTGGCGAGGATGACGGCGACCACGCCGCCGGCGGAACCCGCGCCAATGTCATTGCTCAGGATGCCGGTGCGGAAAACGAGGAAGGTGAGGTTGGTCGAGGCGTAGCCCGGGCCGCCGCCCGTAGTGACGCGGATCTCTGCGAAGATACCGAGCAGGAATATGGTCTGGATCAGGATCACGATGGTGATCGCGCGGGCCATGTGCGGCAGGATGATGTAGCGGAAACGGTTGACGGCGTTGGCGCCATCCATTTCCGCGGCCTCGCGCTGTTCTTCGGAGAGCGACTGGAGAGCGGTCAAAAGGATCAGGGTCGCAAAAGGCAGCCATTGCCAGGCAACGATCACGATGACGGAAAACAGCGGGTATTGGTTGAACCAGTCCACGGGCTGGAGGCCAAAGAACTTCCAGAGATGCCCGAGCATGCCGTAGCCGGGATGCATGAAGCCGTTTTTCCAGATCAGGGCCGCCACCGGCGGCATAACGAAAAAGGGCGAGATGACGATGATGCGCAATATGCCCTGGCCCCAGATGGGCTGGTCAAGAAGAAGCGCCAGGAGCGTGCCCCCGATCACGGTGATGGCAAGGACGCCGCCGACCAGGATCAGGGTATTGACCAGGGATTGGGTGAAGCTTGGATCCCCGATGACGTAGAGGTAGTTCGCCCAGCCGGCAAAGCCCGTCATCATCGGGTTGATAAGCGAATAGTTCTGGAACGAGAACCACAGGGTCATGACCAGTGGGACGATCATCCAGATCAGCAGGACCAGGACGGCCGGAGCCATCATGACGCGGGACAGGGTGCGAGTTTGGGCGGTAGCCATGTTGCTGATCTCAAGCTTTGACAAGCATGTGCGATGTTCGATCAGACCTCATCCTGAGCCTGTCGAAGGACGAGGTCGTGGCACGGCTGGTAAGCCCGACCTCGTGGTTCGACAGGCTCACCATGAGGTCTCAGATCAGGCTGAGTGCCCGATCCAAGAACCGCCCGGCGGAGATTTGAGATCATCGACCGAGCGGCACGTCTTCGGGAGAAGACTTACTTAATATACCCAGCGCGGGTCATGTCGCGGGTGGCGGCGTCCTGGGCTTGGGCTAGGGCGTCGTCAGCGGACATTTGCCCGGCAAGGGCTGCCGAGAAGAGCTGGCCGATATTGGTGGCGATGCCAGCGAACTCGGGGATGGCGACGAACTGCACGCCAGTATAGGGCACGGGCTGAACGGTGGGTTCAGCGGGGCTGGCGGCGTTGATGGAATCGAGCGTCATCTGAGCGAAAGGCGCGGCAGCCTGGTATTCCGCGTTCTCATAGAGCGAGGTGCGGGTGCCCGGCGGTACGTTTGCCCAGCCTTCCTGTTCGGCAACGAGGGCAAGGTAGTCCTTGTTGGTGGCCCAGTTGATGAACTGCTCGGCAGCTTCGGCATTCTGCGAGCTGTTGGGAATGGCGAGCGACCATGCCCAGAGCCAGTTGCCGCGCTTGCCCAAGCCATTGTCGGGCGCAAGGGCAAAGCCGACCTGGTCGGCGACAGTGGAATCTTCGGGATTGGTCACAAAGGACGCCGCGACGGTGGCGTCGATCCACATGCCGCACTTGCCCTGCTGGAACAGGGTGAGGTTTTCGTTGAAGCCGTTGGACGAGGCGCCCGAGGGGCCAGCATCGGCCATAAGCGACAGGTAAGTGTCGAGCGTGTTCTTCCACTCGGGTGTGTTGAACTGGGGCACCCAGTTTTCATCGAACCAGCGGGCGCCGAACGAATTGGACATGGCCGTTAGGAACGCCATGTTTTCGCCCCAGCCGGCCTTGCCGCGCAGGCAGATGCCGTTGATGTCGGCAGAGCGATCGGTCATAGCGCGGGCGGCCTCGCCGATGAACTCCCAGGTGGGCGCTTCGGGCATTTCGAGGCCCGCTTTTTCCATCAGGTCCTTGCGGTACATGATGAAGGAGCTTTCGCCATAGAAGGGCGCTGCATAGAGCTTGCCTTCGAAGGAAAGGCCCTCCCGGATGGGGGGCAGGATGTCGTCGACGTCGTATTCGGCATCGGCGGCAAGGGCGTCCAGGGGCTTCAGCCAGCCCTGCTTGGCCCAGATCGGAGCCTCATAGGTGCCGATGGTCATGATGTCATACTGGCCGCCATTGGTGGCGATGTCGGTGGTGACGTTCTGGCGAAGGGTGTTTTCTTCCAGCACGACCCAGTTGAGCTCGATGCCGGTTTCTTCGGTGAAGGCGGGGGACAGGGCCTGCATGCGGACCATGTCGCCATTGTTGACGGTTGCGATGGTGAGCGTCTGCGCCGAGGCGGAAGTGGCCAGCGCAAGGGTGAACGCGCCCACGAGAATGGGTGTGAGTTTCATGTATTACCTCCCAAGGACCATGACGGGCATTTGTCACGGTGATGAGCAAATACTCACCAGTTATGCGCGGGTGTCAAGGGGGCCATGCGCCCCTTGCGGCATGTGGCTGTTATGGGTTCTGTTGATCAGGCCGTGTCGAGCAGGCGTTCAGCCGATGTTTCGTCGGTGATGATGCCGTTGACGAGCCGCCGGTGGAGAACCGCGCGCATACCGGGGAGTTTGCGGCTGCCCATGGCAATGGCAACGATTTGGGAGCGTTCCGGGGAGGGGATGGGGGCGGAGGCGACGCGCTCGTTGATGGGGCCATCGATCCAGCGGCCATCGGCATCAAAGCTCCAGCCGCAGATTTCGCCCACGGCGCCCGCCTTCTGGAGTGCCTCGAGTTCGGCTTCGGTGATGAAACCGTCAACGAACAGGGGCGCCTCGGGGCCGATATCCCCCAGGCCAACAAAGGTAACATGGGCCTGGGCCGCGAGCTGGAGCGTTTCGCGGATCATGGGCTGGGCGTGAAGCAGTTCGCGCTCACGGGCCGAGGAGGCCATGACCGGCAGGGGCATGGGAAAGCTGCGGGCCTTCACCGTGTCGGCAATGTTGAAGATGACGTTGTAGTAGGCCGCCGAGCCATCGGGCGAGATATTGCCCGTGAGGGAGACCACCTTGTGGCGCGAGGCGTCCATGGGCATCAGCTGTTCCACGGCGGCCTTGAGGGTGCGGCCGGTGCCGATGGCCATGACGATGGGATCGACACGTTTGAGCCAGCGCTCGATTTCGGCAGCGGCGGCTTCGGCCAGCCCGATTGTGGTGGAGGTGCTGGTGGGATCGGAGGGTACCACTTCCACAAGGTCGAGCGCGAACTTGGTCTTGAGGCGACTGGCCAGATCCATGCAGCGCCCGATCGGATGATCGAGCCGCACCTTGATCAGGCCCTCGCTGACGGAAAGGGACACAAGACGCTGGGCGGACTGGCGCGAAATGCCGAGTTTGGCGGCGATTTCCTCCTGGGTATTGCCAGCCACATAGTAAAGCCAGCCGGCGCGGGCGGCATCGTCCAGGCGATTGCCCGAAGGGTCTAGTCTTGGCGCCATTCATCCTGTCCTAATCATGCCAGCGGAATTATTCGGGATGGGCCCCGGAGCCGCAAGGGGTTTGTGCGCTCTCGCCTGGGTGCAGCTACAAACCAGCTTTACAGCCATAGCCGATTATCCTAGCTTCCGCCGCATGGGCTTGGGAGGGCCCTGACGGCATGCGCCGTTGGTTTCATGCACTTCTTGCCAGATCAGCTGACAGCGTGCGCCGGCAGGCGTCGCGGGCTTTTCGTGGCGAAGGGTCTTAGGGCCAAGCTGCCGCAGTCTCTCCCCTGTTTGACCATCAAAGCTTTATGACCTCGAATATATAAGGGAGTCGAGACGTGAAGATTATCAAGACGCTTGCCACCGTGCTGGCAGTTAGCGCCATGGCGCTGACCGCTTCCACCGCAGTTTATGCCCAGGACAAGGGTGCCATCGGCATTGCCATGCCGACGCAGTCCTCGCTGCGCTGGATCTCGGACGGTAACGAGCTCAAGTCGGCTCTGGAAGCCAAGGGCTACACTGTCGACCTGCAGTACGCAGAAGACGACATCCCGAACCAGCTCGCCCAGGTCGAGAACATGGTCACCAAGGGCTCCCAGGCCCTGGTTATCGCTTCGGTCGATGGCACCACGCTCAGCGCCGTGCTGCAGCAGGCCGCCGATGCTGGCATCAAGGTCATTGCCTATGACCGCCTGATCCGCGAAAGCGGCAATGTCGACCTCTACACCACGTTTGACAATTTCCAGGTCGGCGTGCTGCAGGCCAATTCGCTGGTGAAGGGCCTCAACGAGCGCTTCCCCGATGGCAAGCCATGGAATGTTGAACTGTTTGGCGGCTCGCCCGACGACAACAACGCCTTCTTCTTCTATGACGGCGCCATGAGCGTGCTGCAGCCCATGATCGACGCTGGCGACATCGTGATCAAGTCCGGCCAGCAGGGCATGGACACCGTCGGTACGCTGCGTTGGGACGGTGCCGTTGCACAGGCTCGCATGGACAATATCTTGTCGGCCAACTACTCGGACGGCTCGGTCGTGCATGGCGTGCTGGCGCCCTATGATGGCCTGTCGCGCGGCATCATCTCCTCGCTCCGCGGCGTTGGCTATGGCTCGGGCGATCTGCAGTGGCCGATCATCACCGGCCAGGACGCCGAAGCTCCATCGGTCAAGGCCATCATTGCCGGCGAGCAGTATTCCACCATCTACAAGGACACCCGCGAGCTGGCTGCCAAGACCGCTGAACTGGTCGACACGCTGCTGACGGGCGGTACGCCAGAAGGCCTGGACACCACCACCTATGACAATGGCGTCAAGGTCGTGCCCTCGATCCTGCTGACCCCCTATGAAGTGGATGCCACCAACTACCAGGAACTGGTGATCGACTCGGGCTACCTCAAGCCAGAAGACATCCAATAAGAATTGATCATGGGGCCTCGCTGCAAAGCGGGGCCCTTCTGCTTTAGGGAGCATCCCAAAGGGCATGGATCGTTTCGATCGCAAGATCAGGGCGTCCGGTTACGGCAGATGGGTAAGTAAACCAGCCGTATTCACCATGCCGAGCGGTTCCGATGCACGTACCTCAATTTGCTTGCGGGCGCCGCACGCTTCTCCTATTCTGCGCAGACTGGCTTGGGAGGGCCAAGGCGTTCAATCGCCGCACGCTACCGCTTCAGATCTGCAATCATCGTCGGTGACCCCCTTGTTGGGACTGCCGGCACGATTGTGGCGCGGCAGTCTGCACTCATCCCTGCCAGAGCACTCTGAAGGGAGACCAGAATGAACTTACTGAAATCACTGGCATGGTCGGTTCTCGCCGGCAGCCTCGCGCTGGGCGCATCGGCATCGGCCTTTGCCCAGGACAAGGGCACGATCGGCATTGCCATGCCAGAGCAGACCACGCTGCGCTGGAACTCGGATGGCGCCGAGCTCAAGTCTGCGCTGGAAGCCAAGGGCTACACCGTTGACCTGCAATATGCCGGCGACGACATTCCAAACCAGCTGGCCCAGATCGAAAACATGATCACCAAGGGCTCCAAGGCCCTGATCATTGCCGCGCTCGATGGCACCACGCTGAGCGCAGCCCTGGAGCAGGCCGGCGCTGCGGACATCAAGGTGATCGCCTATGACCGCCTGATCCGCGACACCGAGAACGTCGATTACTACACCACGTTCGACAATTTCCAGGTTGGCGTGCTGCAGGCTAATTCGATCCTAAAGGGTCTGGGCTATCCCGAGAACAAGGGGCCTTTCAACATCGAGCTGTTCGGCGGTTCGCCCGACGACAACAACGCCTTCTTCTTTTATGATGGCGCCATGAGCGTTCTGCAGCCCCTGATCGATGAGGGTGTGCTGGTGGTCAAGTCCGGCCAGATGGGCATGGATACGGTTGGCACGCTGCGTTGGGACGGTGCAACCGCCCAGGCCCGCATGGACAACCTCCTGTCCGCCTTCTACTCGGACGGCAGCCAGGTTGATGCCGTGCTTGCACCAAATGACGGCGTTGCCCGCGGTATCCTGTCCTCGCTCAAGGGCATTGGCTATGGCTCGGGCGACCTCGACTACCCGATCATCTCCGGCCAGGACGCTGAAATCCCATCGATCAAGGCGATCATTGCCGGCGAGCAATATTCCACCGTCTACAAGGACACGCGCGAGCTGGCTCGCGTAACGGCCGATCTGGTGGACACGGTGCTTGAAGGCGGCGAGCCTGTAGGCCTCGACACCACGACCTACGAGAACGGCGTCAAGACTGTTCCGTCGCTGCTGCTGACCCCCTATGAGGTCGATGCGACCAATTACAAGGAACTGGTGGTCGATTCCGGTTACATCAAGGAATCTGATCTACAGTAAGTACTGGACCAAAGCGGGGCTTCGCGATAACGCGGGGCCCTTAGGCTTTATGGCGCAAAAGTGCCAGCGGGCCGGCTAATCGGGCAAACGGGTTTTTGCTGTTTGCCCGAGGCGCCCATCAGAGCGAGAAAAGATGAGCGAAACAATTCTGGAGATGCGCGGCATCACCAAGACCTTCCCGGGCGTGAAGGCGCTGTCGGACGTGAACCTCACTGTCCGCCAAGGCGAAATCCACGCCATCGTAGGGGAAAACGGCGCCGGCAAGTCGACGCTGATGAAAGTGCTGAGCGGGGTTTATCCCCATGGCAGCTATGAAGGGCAGATTCTCTTTAAAGGGGAAGAGCAGCACTTCAAATCCATCCGCGACAGCGAACACAAGGGCATCGTTATCATTCACCAGGAGCTGGCGCTGGTGCCGCTCCTGTCGATTGCCGAAAACATATTCCTGGGCAATGAACAGGCCAAGGGCGGGGTGATCGACTGGGACGAGACACGAGACGGCGCACGCAAGCTGTTGCGCATGGTCGGCCTTGCGGAAGATCCCAATACGCTGGTGACCAATATCGGCGTGGGCAAGCAGCAATTGGTGGAAATTGCCAAGGCGCTGAGCAAGGAAGTCAAGCTGCTGATCCTGGACGAGCCCACTGCTTCGCTTTCCGAAAAGGACAGCCAGGCACTGCTCGACCTCCTTATGGAGTTCCGCACGCAAGGGATCACCTCGATCCTAATCTCGCACAAGCTCAACGAGATTTCGCGTGTGGCCGACCGAATCACGGTGATCCGCGACGGGCGCTCGATCGAGACGCTGAACAAGGAAGAGATTTCCGAGGACCGCATCATTACCCTGATGGTGGGCCGTTCGCTCGATGACCGCTATCCCAGCCGCGAACCGCAGATTGGGGAGGTGGTGTTCGAGGTCAAGAACTGGAACGTGTTCCATCCCCAGCATCGCGACCGCCAGGTGATCAAGGATCTCAACATCTCAATCCGCAAGGGCGAGGTGGTTGGTATTGCGGGGCTCATGGGTTCGGGCCGCACCGAATTCGCCATGAGCGTCTTTGGCCGTTCCTATGGGCAAAAGATCAGCGGCGAAGTGTTTCTGCATGGCAAGAAGATCGACCCTTCCACCGTCGAGCGGGCCGTAGCGCATGGCATTGCCTATGCGACGGAAGACCGGAAGACTTTCGGGCTGAACCTGATCGACCACATCAAACACAACACCACGATTGCCAATCTCAAGGGCATTTCCAAAGTCGGCGTGATCGACGACATGACCGAGATGGACGTCGCCAACGAATACCGCAAGAAGACCAATATCCGCTCATCCAGCGTTTATCAGGTCACGGGTAATCTTAGCGGCGGGAACCAGCAAAAGGTGGTGCTGAGCAAATGGCTGTTTGCCAACCCCGATGTGCTGATCTTGGATGAACCGACGCGCGGCATCGATGTCGGCGCCAAGTACGAAATCTACACCATCATCAACCAGCTGGCCGCCCAGGGCAAAGCCGTGCTGGTGATTTCATCGGAAATGCCGGAATTGCTGGGCATTACCGACCGCGTCTATGTAATGAACGAAGGCCGCATCGTGGGCGAAATGCCGACCAGCGAAGCGAGCCAGGAAAAAATCATGCGCGCCATTGTTCGCGCTGAAGGGAAGGCATCATGACCACCGACACCGCCCAGCCGGGCATCACAGCGACTGGCCAGCCAGTCAACGTCCAGCAGCTGACGGTCCTTGGCGCACTCAAGGCCAATATGCGCGATTACGGGCTCCTGCTCGCGCTGATCCTGATCATGCTGTTTTTCCAGTATTTCACCAATGGCGTTCTGTTCAAGCCGGTGAATCTGACCAACATCATCCTGCAGAACAGCTACATCATCGTGATGGCGCTGGGCATGTTGCTGGTGATCGTGGCCGGCCATATCGACCTTTCCGTGGGCTCGGTATCGGGGTTCGTGGGTGCTCTGGCCGCCATGCTGATGGTGGGATGGCGCTTCCCTCCCGAATTGGCGTTCCTCGCCAATCCATTTGTGGCGGGCGCGATCTGCCTTGTGGTGGGTGCCGCCATTGGCGCGGCGCAGGGCTACCTTATCGCCTATCACAAGATCCCGTCCTTTATTGTGACGCTGGCCGGCATGCTGATCTTCAAGGGGCTGTCCCTCGCGATCCTAGCCGGCAAGTCGGTTGGTCCATTCCCCGCCGAGTTCCAGCTGCTGTCCGCCGGCTTTATCCCTGACGTCATCGGGCCCACCACATTGGTTGCTGCCAGCGAAGGCGTGCAGCCCGTGGTGCTCCACACGACCACGGCCGTTATCGCCATTGCTGCCGTTGTCGCCATGGTATTCTTTGCCATTCGTGGCCGGGCCCGCCGCAAGGCGCGCGGCTATGAAACCGAGCCGTTCAGCCTGTTCGTGGTCAAGAATCTGGTGATCGCGGCGCTGGTGCTGTTCTTCTCCTATATGCTGGCCTCCTATCGCGGCCTGCCCAACGTACTCGTCGTGATGGCGCTGCTGATTGCGCTATTTGTGTTCATCACCAAGCGCATGACCTTTGGCCGTCGCATCTATGCGCTGGGCGGCAATCTCAAGGCGGCAGCGCTTTCGGGCATCAAGACCGAACGGCTGACGTTCTATGTGTTCGCCATCATGGGCGCTCTGGCTGCTCTGGCCGGCATGATCTATGCGGCGCGCCTCAATTCGGCGACGCCCAAGGCCGGCCAGGGGCTGGAGCTCGACGTGATCGCGGCTGTGTTCATTGGCGGGGCTTCGGCGCTGGGCGGCGTTGGTGCCGTGGCCGGCGCCGTGATCGGCGCGTTCATTTTGGGCGTGATGAACAATGGCATGTCCATCATGGGCATCAACATCGACCTGCAGCAGATGATCAAGGGCGTGGTGCTGCTCGCGGCCGTGTTCTTCGACCTCTACAACAAGAACCGCGCATAAAAACATCGGGTTCACCGAACAGGCCGCCGGGGAAACTCGGCGGCCTTTTTATTTGGATTCGCCGTCCTGCGGGGTCCAACGCAGCAAAAATTGCCCTTGTGCGTTATGGCTCCACTCAACAGGAGACGACCATGTCCATTTCGCAGCAGATCAAGGAACATGCCGAGGTCATCGGCGCCGACGGCGTTCATGTCGGCACCGTGGATAAAGTGGAAGGCGACCGGATCAAACTGACCAAGAAAGACAGCGGTGAGGGCTCACATGAGGGCCACCATCACTATATCTCACTAGGCCTTGTGGCCGATGTCGAAGGCAATCAGGTGCGCCTGTCGGCGAATGGCGATGTGGCGGTGACTTTCGAAGAGGAAGAGGGCGGTGGCGCAGCCTAGGTCCTGGCCCCATCCGGTCTTATGGCCTGCCCTATGGGGGCGGGCCTTCTCATAGGGAGGCGCAGCCGCATTAAAGCGGTCAGCGCGAGGGCTCATGGCTGACGGCAGCACCAATAGCCCAAGTGACCCGAAGCGGTTTTTGAGAATGCCGTGAAGCGGCGACCAAGACCAACCGATGGCGGGGCAGGTTAGTGAGCGGGGATAAGTGCTCCATTAGCGGGTTTGGGCCGCCGGGGAAACTCGGCCGCCTTTTTTGTTGGAGATCAGGATGAGCGGGCGCGCCGGACCTCGGGCAGGGCGACGGCAAAGAGGATGGCGGCGGTGATCACAAGCACATAGCCTCCGATGGAAAGATAGAGCACGGCGCCAAGGATGCCTCCAAGGAAGAAGGCAATGATCGTCTGGGTATAGAGGCGCAGGCGGACAAGGGCATTTTCCCGATCCGTGCCGGCGCCCAGGAGCGCCGCGAGCCCGAGGCCAATGTCGGTCGCCATGCCCGAGACATGGGTGGTGCGAACGCGGGCATTGGAGATGCGGGTGGTGGCAGCGTTTTGCAGGCCCATGATAAAGCTCAGGCCCAGCACCAAATGGCCGGCGCCCAAATCGGGAAAGACGATGCGCAGGGCGCCGAGCAGGAGCAGAAGAATGGCCTCGACGGTGATGCTGAACGCATAGATGGCGCGCACGCCACGCCGGCGGCCGAATTCGATCAGAAGCCCGGACACGAAAGCGCCGGTGATGAAGGCCAGGATCAGCGCGCCGAACAGCGCCGCAATGCCCCAATTGCCAAGGCCCAGATGATCGGAAAGGGCTGACACATTGCCGGTCATGTTGGCCGAGAACAGGCCGCCGGCCTGGAAGCCTGCGGCGTTCAGCGCACCGGCCACGCCCGCGAGCAGGGTCGCGAGGCGGATGTCGATGGAAAAGTCTCTTTGATCGCCTTCGCGGATCAGCATGGCTGACACCTCCAGGCCAAGTATGGCTGTTTCACGGGAGGTGCAACAAGCCTTATCCGGCTGGAGGCGTCCAGCTATTCGGCGGGCGTTGGCAGGCCGTTGGCGGCATCGAGTTCGCGTTCGAGGCGCGCCTCTTCTTCGGCCTTGGGCTTGGAGAAGCGGGCCAGAAGCAGATAGGCAACCGGGGTGAGATAGAGCGTGGAAACGGCGGCAAAGCTCAGGCCTCCTACCATGACCCAACCCAGGGCCGAGCGAGCTTCGGCACCGGCGCCACTGGCAAGGACCAGGGGCAGGCCGCCCAATATGGTCGCGATCATGGTCATCATTACCGGACGGAGGCGAATGTTGGAGGCTTCCTCGATCGCCTCGGATACGGAACGGCCCTGGTCGCGGAGTTGGTTGGCAAACTCCACGATCAGGATGCCGTTCTTGGCCATGATGCCGACCACCAGAACAAGGCCGATCTGGCTATAGATGTTGAGGCTCCCGCCGGTGAAGAGGAGGGCATAAAGCGCCGCCGCGACACCGAAGGGCACGGTGGTCATGACGATAATGGCGCTCCAGACGCTTTCGAATTGTGCGGCGAGCACAAGCAGGATGATGACGAGCGCAAAGCCGAAGGTGATGAAAAGGCCATTGCTGGCTTCGCCCAGCGTCTTGGCTTCGGCAAGGGGAATGATGGAGATGCCTTGCGGCAGAAGGGGCCGAGCGATCTCAAGCATTTGCGCATAAGCGTCGCCCAGGGCAAGCTGGCCATCCTCGAGGCTGGCCGAGACCGGGACCGAGCGGCGCTGTTCTTCGCGACGCAGGGACGGGGGGACGGCTGATTCGGTGATGGTGGCGATGGTGGACATGGGCACGAAGCGCCCGTCACCGGTTCGCACGAACAGGGATTCCAGATCGCGCGGGTCATTCACCGGATTGCTGGTTGAGACCATGCGCACGGTGTAGCTGGAATCGTTGATGAAGACGTTGCCGATCTCGGTGCCGTCGATCATGGCCTGCATGGTGGTGGCAAGGCCGTTGATATCGATGCCCAGATCGTCGGCCTTGGCACGATCGACGGTGAGGGTAAGCTGGGGCTGGGTGGTATCATAATCAACGGTAACGCGGCCATAGCGTCCATCTTCATCGAGCCTGTCGGCAATGACCTGCGCGGTTTCGGCAAGCACGTCATAGTCAGGGCCGACGACGCCGAACTGGAGGCCCGAGCCGCCGCCGCGAATGCCAAGAGAATTGCCCTGGCGCACGCTGGCGCGCACGGCAGGCACCTGGGCCATGAGGGCGGTGATGTCGCTGGCGATCTGCTGCTGAGTGCGCTCCCGCTCGCCCCAAGGGGCAAGGGTGAGGGTAAGGGAGCCCCCCGAGCCCCAGCCGGAGAGGACAAAGATGGACTCGACCTCGCCGCTATCCACGAAAGGCTGCAGCATGGATTCAACTGTGGTCAGCTGCGTGCGGATATAGTCGAGGCTGGCTGTGCTGGGCGCGCGCACGCTGAGAGAGATCTGCGAGCGATCTTCGGGCGGGGTGATTTCCTGGCGCAGATTGCCATAGACGAAATAGGACGAGCCGGCGAACAGCAGCGCGATCAGGATCACCACAAAAGGATTGCGGAGTGCGATGCGCAGGGTGTGGCGGTAGATGGCGGCAAAGAAGCGGCCGATGGCGCCAAAGATGCCGCCGGTTTCTTGCGCGCCACCCTGTTTGAGGAGGCGCGAGGCGATCATGGGACCCATTGAAAGGGCGACGACGGAGGAGAGAAGGACCGCAATGGCAAGCGTGAAGCCGAACTCGCGGAACAGGCGGCCGGTTTGTCCGCCCAGGAATGAAAGGGGGACGAAGACGGCAGCCAGCGTCAGCGTGGTTGCGACAACGGCAAAAAACACTTCCTGGGTGCCCAGGACCGCGGCCGCGCGAGGGCCGGCGCCCAGGGCTTTGCGGCGAACAATGTTTTCGAGCACCACAATAGCGTCATCGACCACCAGGCCTGTTGCGAGCACCAGGGCCAGGAGGGTGATAATGTTAAGGGAAAAGCCAGCCAGGTAGATGCCGGCCACGGCGCCGAGGAGGGCGATGGGCATGGACAGGGCGGGGACGATGATGGCGCGCCAATCGAGCAGGAACAGGTAGATAACCCCGACCACGACGACGAGCGAGACGATCAGCGCGATTTCGACCTCATGAAGGGCGCCGTCGATGAAGACGGCATCGTCGCTGGAAACCTTGATGTTGACGCCTTCGGGCAAAGTCTGGTTGAGCGCTTCGACGGCAGCGTGGACGCCTTGAGAAATCTCGATGGTGTTGGACTGGGCCTGGCGCACAATGCCGAGGCCAATACCAGGGGCACCGTCTGAGCGGAGCGCTGAAGTGCTGGCGGCGGCGTCGAAAACGACGGTGGCGACATCGCCCAGGAGGGTCTTGCCGTTGATGATGATGCGCTCGAAATCCTCGGGCGTGGTGACTTCGGAGATGGCGCGAACAGTGATGTTCTGGTTGGGACCGTTGATGGAGCCTGCCGGAGTGTCAAAGGCGATGGTGGCCAGGGCATTGCGAATGTCGGCGACGGTCAAGCCAAGGCTCGCGAGCTTGACGGGATCGACGTCTATTTCGAAGGAGCGATCGCTAGTGCCATAAACCTGCACTTCCGCAACGCCTTCAACGGCGGCGAGGCGCTCGGAGATGACGTCTTCGACGATCTCGCTAAGCTGACCCATGGGCATTGTGTTGGAGGTGACGGCGAGCTGCATTACCGCCTGGGCGTTGCTGTCGGCCTTGAAGATGGTGGGCGCATCGGCGCCGTCGGGCAGATTGCGGGTGACGCGGCTCAGCGCATCGCGCACGTCGGAGGTGGCCGTGTCGATATTGGTGCCGTCGGTGAATTCCAGTGTCACGCGGCTCTGGCCGGTGGAGGAAGAGGAGGAGATGGCGGCAACGCCCTGGACGCGCGCGACGCCGCCTTCAACAATCGCGGTGACTTCACGGTCGACGGTTTCGGCGGCGGCGCCGGTGAAGCTCGTGGAGATGGAGAGCACCGGTTGTTCGACGCTGGGCAGTTCGCGCACTTCGGCGCCAAGCAGAGCAGCAAGTCCCGCAACGACGATCAAGGCGTTGACCACCACGGCCATAATCGGGCGCCGCACGAAGAGCCCCGCCAGGGTTCCGCCGCGTTCGTTTTTCTGCGCGATCGACATGCGGTTTGCTCCGGTCAGGGATTGGCTTGGGCGGCCCGGGTGCTGCCGTCAGGCCCGGAAAGAAGGGTTACCTCGGCGCCTTCACTCAGCTGCAGAATGCCTTCGGTGATAATGGGATCGCCGGGCGCCAGATCGGCCCGCACCAGCACCCCATCGCTGTTGCGCTGGACGATCTCGGCCATCACCTTGGTGGCCTTGCCGTCCTCATATTTCCAGACATAAGAGCCTTCGGCCGACCACAGGATCGCGAGCGGATTAACGGCCGGGTATTGCTCGCCCGGGAAGCTGAGGGCAACCGAGAAGGACATGCCGGCGCGCAGCTGGTTGCGCTCATTAGGGATTTCGGCCTGCACCTGCAGGGTACGGCTGGCCGGGTCCAGCCGATTGTCGACGGCAACGACCTCGCCGTTGAAGCGGCTGCCCGGAATGGCGACGGCCGAAACGGTGACGGAGGCGCCGGGCGCGACGCCAGCGGCGTAGCGCTCGGGCACAAAGAAATCGACCAGGATGGAGGAGCTATCATCGATCGTGGTGACGGCGGTCTGTGCGGCTACGTAATTGCCGGGTGTCACCTTGATGAGGCCGACCGTGCCATCGATGGGGCTGGAAATGGTGCGGCGCTCCAGGGCGACTTCAGCCGTGCGCAGTTCGAGATTGGCATTGTTGGCGGCCAGCTGTGCAGCGGTCAGGGCTGTGGTGGCAACAAGGCTGGAGCCGGCAAGGCTTTCCGTGCGGGTGAGGGTCGCATTGGCGTCGTCGGCCGCAAGCTTGGCACGGTCATAGTCGAGCTGTTCGGCATCGGCATCGAGCCGTGCAATCACGGCACCAGCCTCGATCACCTGCCCAGGACGCACGAGGACTTCTTCCAGCGTGCCGCCCGATGGCGAGGTTACGGTGACTGAATTGGCAGCGCGCGCTTCGCCCACGGCTTGCAGGTCGGCATTGATGGTGGCCAAGGTGACAGGGGTGGTCACGACATTGGTTTGGCGCCCGCCACCACGTCCCCCCGGACGACCCCCAGGTCCGCCGGGACCGGCCTGGGCCTGGGCGCCGGGTTCAGGACCAAAAGGCAGGGAAATGCCATAGCTCGCCAGAGTGGCGGTTGAGCCGGGCACGAAAAAGACCCAGGCCGCTGCTGCAGCCGCCAGAACAATCAGCGACGCCAGTATTTGTCGTATCAAACGCCCAACCTCGAATGTGGATCACCAGCTGCCGACAGTGCCGGTGCATGCGTTTGCGACTCTACCAGCGACAGTTTCCGGTGCATCTTACAATCTTGTAAGGCACGATAAATTTACGACGATATCTCCGCATCGGGGCGGCCGCCCCATTCGGTCCAGGACCCATCATAGACAGCGACATCGCGAGCGCCGGCAAGCTCCAGCGCCAGGGCGAGGGTGGATGCCGTGATGCCCGAGCCGCAGGAGGTGATGATGGGCTGATCGAGCTTGACGCCACGGTCACTGAGGAGCTGGCGGAGTTGTTCGGGCGAGCGCATTTCGCCCGCTTCGGTCAGCAGCGAGACAGGCACGTTGAGGCTCCCCGGGATATGGCCGCCGCGCAGCCCCGCGCGGGGTTCGGGCACTTCGGCGTGAAAACGCGGAGCGGGGCGCGCATCGGCAATCTGGGCGGCAGCATCCCTGCTGCTGTCGCGGACGCGTTCGAAATCGGCAACAAGGGTCGGGTTGAACTGTGGCGTGAAAACCTGGCGCTCGCGCGTAACAAGGCCGGGTTCCGTCGGGCGGCGCTCGGCGCGCCATTTGGGGCCGCCGCCTGCCAGGATGCGCACATCGGGCGCGCCCATGGCGCGAAATGTCCACCAGACGCGAGGCGCGGAAAAGAGCCCGAGTTCGTCATAAACGACGATGGTCATGGCTTCGCTGATGCCCAGGGCACCGACCATGCGCGCGAAATCGGCGGGCGCGGGCAGCATGTGGGGCAGCTCGGAACTGGTATCGGCTATGCCGTCGATGTCGAAGAAGACAGCGCCGGGAATGTGGCCGGCAAGGTATTCGGCCTGCGCATTGCGGGCGGCGTTGGGCATGTGCCAGCTGCCATCGAGGATGACGACATCGGGGTCATCGAGGTGAGCGGCCAGCCACTCAGTGGTGACAAAGGGATTATCCACGGCGCGACTCCTTGGGTGATGGCGACAGGATGAAGTGGTGGGGCGGGATAGTCAAACATGCGGTGGGGGAGGGGCATTCGTCGCATGGTTGAGCCAGGGCTCTGCAGGTGTGCCCGTGTTGGGGCGGCGCTCGGATCGCGCCGCAAGATCGCGCGCTGGGATGGGAAAGTGGCGCTGCGTGCAAGGGCTTGGGATGCGCTAGGCGGCGGTCTGGCCTTTTGGGGCAGGGCCGGAACTTTCGCGCAGAATCAGTTCCACGGGCCAGAGTTCGCCGATCTGCTCGGCTGGTTTGCCCGCGAGGATCTGGAGCGTCAGCTCGGCCAACCGGGCGCCGGCCTGGCGGATGGAGGAGCGGGTGGTGGACATGGTGGGAAACATGTTGTCCGCGTTCAGATAAGGGAAGACGTCGTCATGGGCGATGACGGAAACGTCGCGCCCCATGGTGAGCCCGGCCTGGCGAATGGCCCGGAAGACGCCCAGGGCGGTCATCATGGAGCCGGCAAGGAATGCCGTAGGGGCGGGGCGGATCTCCAGCATCGCCTGGGCGAGGCGGAAGGCGGCTTCGTCGGTGAAGAGGCTATTGGCCATAAGCGCGGGATCAAAGGGGATGCCGCGTGAGGAGAGAGCCGCAAGGTAGCCGATCTCGCGGTGCTCGGAAAAGGTGCGGCCCTTGACGCCGTTGAGCAGGGCGATCCGGCGGTGGCCGAGATCGAGCAGGTGAGTGGTGGCGCGCTCCATGGCGCCGGTATTATCGATGTCGAGCCAGGCGACGGGGGCGTTGATGTTGGTGCGGCCATGCAGCACGAAGGGGATTTTGAGTTCGGACAAAAGCGCGGCGCGCTCGTCGTTGACCGTGGGGGAATGAAGGATAACCGCGTCCACCTTCTGGCTCGATGCGGCCCGGCGATAGGCGGCGATTTCGTCGGCATAGCTTTCCACGATGGTGACGACGATATCGACTTCCTGCTCGCCCAGCCTGCTGCCGAGACCGGCGAGAAACTCGCTCATATGTGGGCCAAGTTCATGGGCGCCACGCAGAACAACGCCTACGGCGCCCGAGCGCCCAGTGGCCAGGCGCAGGGCGCTGGCATGAGGACGATAGCCCAGGCGCTCGGCGGTTTCCGCGACACGACGGCGGGTTGCCTCGTTGACTTCGGGGTAGCCATTGAGCGCGCGACTGACAGTGGTTTGCGACAGGCCCAAATGTTGGGCCAGATCCTTCAGTCTCATGGCCGTGTTCAGTCCCCCCGAGTGGTGCAGGCACGATTGCATAATGTCGTGCAACGAAGCTGCACGCGCTGTGCCGACCACTTTTCCGGGCAAGCAGGCCGCCTTTTTTGGCGTTCCTGCACCCTCCTCCGGCAGTATTCAAAGCGATTTCAAATTTTCATGCAAGAGCGGAAATGAGCGAGCTCCGAAGTGAGGTGCGTACCTCAGGCGATAGGGGGCAAAATTAACTCATTTGGGCGCGGAAAGATCCTAAGGCATTGCAGAAAAAGATCATTCTCCACAGCGTGTGCCGAGTTATTAAGAATCTCTGGTGTCCCAGCTTGACAGAAATGGGGCGCTCTGTTTCCATTTCCTTCAAAGCGCTTTGGAAACCGGCGGAACAGCCGCCAGTGCTGGTGCTTTAGGGAGGCGGACGATCCGGGCTATGCGCATTGCTGCGCAGGCCGGACTTTGTGTCTCCCCGTAAATGGTTCATTCGGGAGGATATCTAATGAAAATCAACAAGCTGCTCGCCGGTCTCTTGACGAGCGTCACGCTGGTTGCGGGCGCTGCCCAGGCGGCCGAGCTGTCGATCGTTTCGGGTGACACGGGGACGGGCCTGGCATTCCTGCAGTCCGAGCTCGACATTTTCACCGAGCAGACTGGCCACACCGTGACCATCGTGCCAATGCCATCGTCCACGAGCGACCAGTTCGGCCAGTATCGGCTGTGGCTGGCAGCAGGCAATGCCGACATCGACGTTTATACAACCGACGTGATCTGGGCGCCGCAGCTTGCCGATCAGTTCCTCGATTTGAGCGAGGCTGCAGCGGATGTGATCGACGAGCATTACCCATCCATTATCGAATCCCAGACCGTTGAGGGCAAGCTGGTCGCCATCCCCGGCTATACCGACGCGCCAGCCCTGTTCTATCGCAAGGATCTGCTGGAAAAGCACGGCAAGGAAGTGCCAAAGACCTGGTCGGAACTGCATGCCACCGCTCAGGAAATCATGGATGCCGAGCGCGCTGAAGGCGCTACCGACCTTTGGGGCTTCGTGTTCCAGGGCAATGCCTATGAAGGGCTGACCTGTAACGCCCTGGAATGGGTCAACTCCTATGGTGGCGGCCAGATCATCGAAGCCGATGGCACGATCTCGATCAACAATCCGCAGGCCGTGGCGGCGCTGGAAGAAGCCGCAAGCTGGATCGGCACGATCTCGCCTGAAGGCAACCTTGCCTATATGGAAGAAGAAAGCCGCGGCGTTTGGCAGCTGGGCAATGCCGTGTTCATGCGCAACTGGCCCTATGCCTATGCGCTGTCCAACAGCGACGACTCGGCCGTGAAGGGCAAGTTCGACGTGGCGCCGCTTCCAGCCGGTGAAGGCGAGGGCGCAAAGCCATCGGGTACGCTGGGCGGCTGGAACTATGCCGTTTCGAAATATTCGCCTGAGCCCGATGCTGCAACCGAGCTGGCCCTGTTCCTGGGTTCCGCGGAGTCGCAAAAGCGCCGCGCCATCCAGCAGAACAACCTTCCATCCATCCAGGCGCTCTACCAGGATGCCGAAGTGCTTGAAGCTGCCCCGTTCATGGCCGCCTGGGAAGAAATCTTCCAGTCTGCCGTGCCGCGTCCTTCGGCTCCGGCGCAGGCCAATTACAACGAGGCTTCCTCGCTGTTCTGGAGTGCCGTCCACAACACGCTTTCGGGCAATGGTTCGGCCGCCGAGAACCTTGAGCTGCTCGAAGTCGACCTCGAAGACCTGCTGAACTAAGCCGTCCGGCTTTATTGGCAACAGGGATGCGGGCGGCTGCCGTCCGCATCCCAAAAAAAATCAGACATCAGGGGGAAGCTGCATGACGACCGAAGCGCTCAAAATGCCGGCGGTTGCGCAGAGGCAGGGGCGGTCCGAATTGATGCAGCAGCGCGTTCGCGCTGCACGCTGGTTCCTGCTGCCGATGATGATTGCGCTTGCCGTGGTTGCCGGTTGGCCGCTGGCGCGCTCGATCTACTTCTCCTTCACCGATGTGAAGCTCAACAATCTTTATGGCGCCGAATGGGTCGGCTTTGCCAATTACCTGCAGATCCGCACGCTGGAGAGTGGGCGCACGATTTATCGCGGTGTGCTGGCGGATCCTGACTGGTGGAATGCCGTCTGGAATACGGTGCGCTTTGCCTTCTGGTCAGTGCTTTGGGAAACCATTTTGGGCATGATCGTGGCTCTGGTGCTGAACGCCGAGTTCCGGGGGCGCGGCATTGTGCGTGCGGCCATCCTGATCCCATGGGCCATTCCGACGATCGTTTCAGCACGCATGTGGAGCTGGATGCTGAACGACCAATTCGGCATTCTCAACGATTTAGGCATGCGGCTGGGCTTGCTGGCGGCGCCAGTGGCCTGGACGGCTTCACCCGATACGGCCATGACTGCGGTTCTGGTGGTGGATATCTGGAAAACCACGCCCTTCATGGCGCTGCTGATCTTGGCGGGGCTGCAGATGATCCCCAAGGACATCTATGAGGCGGCCAATATCGACGGCGTACATCCGATCAAGCAGTTCTTCCGCATTACCCTGCCGCTGGTGCGGCCTGCGCTGATGGTGGCGATCATCTTCCGTGTGCTGGATGCCTTGCGTATCTTTGATTTGATCTATGTGCTGACGCCCAATTCTGCGGCGACCAAGACAATGTCGGTGCTGGCGCAGGAGAACCTCTTCCAGTTCGACAATTTCGCCGAAGGGTCGACGCAGTCAACGCTGCTGTTCCTGCTGATCGCGCTGTTCACCATCATCTATATCTGGCTCGGCAAGGTCAATTTTGACGGGGGAGCCCGCTGATGACTGCGACCTTCGACCTTTGGAAAGTCACCAAGCGCGTCTTGTTCTATGCGCTGGTGGTGTTCATCGTCCTCGTCTCGGTATTCCCGTTCTATTACGCGATCCTGACGAGCCTGGAGACCGGAACAGATCTGTTTCGCATCAATTACTGGCCGACCTCGTTCAGCCTCGCCAACTACGAATCCGTCTTCAACCAGGGCTCGTTCCCGCGCAATTTGTTGAACTCGGTTTTCGTGGCATCCGTTACGGTGCTGCTGGCGCTTTTCCTGGCGGTAACGGCGAGCTTTGCCCTAAGTCGGGTGCGGTTCAGGGGGCGCGGGCTGCTGCTGATGACAATCCTTGCCGTCTCCATGTTCCCGCAGATCGCCGTGCTGGCTGGCCTGTTCGAAGTGATCCGGTTTCTGGGGATCTACAACACACCTTGGGCGCTGATCTTTTCCTATACGATCTTCACCTTGCCCTTCACCGTTTGGGTCCTGACCACGTTTATGCGCGACTTGCCGGTGGAAATCGAGGAAGCGGCGATCGTGGATGGGGCGAGCCCATGGGTCATCATCACCCGCGTGTTCATGCCACTAATGTGGCCTGCGCTGGTGACCACGGGGCTCCTGGCTTTTATCGGCGCCTGGAACGAGTTCCTGTTCGCGCTGACCTTCACGGTATCAAACCAGACCCGCACGGTTCCTGTCGCCATCGCGCTGCTGTCGGGCGGTTCGCAGTATGAAATTCCCTGGGGCATCATCATGGCCGCATCGGTGATCGTGACCGTGCCGCTCGTTGTGCTGGTTCTGGTTTTCCAGCGCAAGATTGTGTCTGGTCTGACGGCCGGCGGCGTCAAAGGCTAAGGAGCAAAGAAATGGCAAGCATCGAGCTTCGCAACGTCCGCAAGGCCTTTGGCGCGGTCGAGGTGATCAAGGGCGTGGACCTCGAGGTCCGCAAGGGCGAATTCATGGTGTTCGTGGGGCCTTCGGGGTGTGGCAAGTCCACCCTGCTGCGCCTGATCTCGGGGCTGGAGGATATCACCTCGGGCGAGATGCTGTTTGACGGCAAGGTGGTCAACTCCCTGGCGCCATCCAAGCGCGGCATCGCCATGGTGTTCCAGTCCTATGCGCTTTATCCGCACATGAGCGTCTACGACAACATGGCGTTCGGGCTGACGCTGGAGAAGGGCCAGAGTAAGGACGAGATCCGGCGGCGCGTGGAAAAGGCCGCCGACATGCTGCAAATCCGGCAATATCTCGATCGTTTGCCCAAGCAGCTTTCGGGCGGGCAGCGCCAGCGTGTTGCCATCGGACGGGCGATTACGCGCGACCCCAAGGTGTTCCTGTTCGACGAGCCACTGTCGAACCTCGACGCCGCCTTGCGGGTGGCGACCCGGATCGAGATCGCCAAGCTCCACGAGGAAATGAACAACGTCACCATGATCTATGTGACGCATGACCAGGTGGAAGCCATGACCCTGGCCGACCGCATCTGCGTGTTGCGCGATGGGCTGGTGGAGCAGGTGGGCACGCCCATGGAGCTTTATGAAAAGCCCAATTCGGTGTTTGTTGCCGGCTTTATCGGTTCACCCAAGATGAATTTCATTGGGGGCGAGCGCGCCGAGGCGTTCAATGCCGAAATCCTGGGCATACGCGGCGAGCACATCACCATTGTGCCCGAAAATGGGGTTTGGAGCGGAACGGTGATCCACACCGAGAATCTGGGCGCCGACAGCTATGTTTATCTTGAAATGGGCACCGAAGAGCCTGTTGTGGTGCGGCTGGATGGCTCCAACACCTACAGAAGCGGCGATGTGGTGCAGATTTCGCCCATGAACGACAAGATCCACCGCTTCAACGCCGCTGGAAAGCCCATCGCCTGAGCTGCAGGGCAGCCTTGCCGAAATTGCGCTCCTTCCCCTGAGCCGGCTGTGGAATTGTTCCGCAACCGGCTCCGCCGATCAAGTTTTTGACCAACCGCCTTTGACGTGATCAAAGGCCGCAAGAGATGCGTCGCAGAGGTGCCGTTTCAGCAGTTTGCCGCGTCGATTGGCCTTGCTCCAATTGCCGCGGCTGCCAAATCCCAGGAGACCATAATGCCGATCCGTACCCTGATCTGGGGCGAAAACGTCCACGAGCAGAAAAACAGAGTTGTGGCCGAGAACTATCCCGAAGGCATGCACAACCAGATTGCCAAGCTCCTCCAGAGCGACAGCAATATCGTAACGAAGACCACGACCTTGCAGGAGCCCGAGCACGGTTGCACTAAAGAAGCGCTGGCACAAACCGATGTGCTGATCTGGTGGGGTCACGCGGCGCATGGTCAGGTCGAGGACGAGGTCGTCGAGCGCATTGCCAAGCGCGTATGGGAAGGCATGGGGCTGATCGTTCTCCATTCGGGGCACTTCTCCAAGATCTTCAAGCGCCTGATGGGCGCACCCTGCGGACTGAACTGGCGCGAAGCAGGGGAGCGCGAGCGGCTATGGGTCACCAATCCGGGACATCCCATTGCCCAGGGCCTGCCGCCCTATTTCGAGCTCGAAATGGAAGAAATGTATGGCGAACCTTTCTCAGTGCCCGAGCCGCTTGAAACGGTGTTCGTGTCCTGGTTCCAGGGTGGGGAAGTGTTCCGCTCGGGCCTGACATACCGTCGGGGTGCGGGCAATATCTTCTACTTCCGGCCGGGCCACGAAACCTACCCGACCTACCACAATGATACGGTCGGTTTGGTGCTGCGCAATGCGGTGAACTGGGCCTATAATGCCAACCAATTCCCACAATTGCTCGAGGCACCCAATGTGCCTGTTGACGAGGCGCTCGAAAAGATCGAAGAGCGCGGCCCGAAGCTGCATCACGGGCGCCAAGAGGGGTTCCGCTAGGCTCCCTGCTCTCCAAACCTCATGGTGAGCTTGTTGAACCATGGGGTTTGGGCACGATCTTGCCAGGCTCCTTGGCTTCGACAGGCTCAGGATGAGGCCGAACATCCAACACCAACAGATCATCTAGCGCGGACCGGCAGGTGCCGCATGGGAAAAATAATATGCGGATCCTTATTCTGGGAACCGGCGGCATGGCCAACCAACATGCCAAGCACTTTTCGGCCATCGAGGGTGTATCGGTCGTCGCGGGCGTGGACGTTGATCCAGCGCGCGTGGAAGCGTTCAACGCAACGCACAATATCGAGCGCGGCTTCGGCTCGCTCGATGCCGCGCTTGCCTGGGGCGAGTTTGACGGGGTGGCCAACGTGACTCCTGATTCCATTCACCATGCGACCACCATGGCGGCACTGCGCGCGGGCAAGCATGTGTTCTGTGAAAAGCCTCTGGCAACCGACCACGCCAAAGCCATGGAGATGACCGAGACGGCGGAAGCTATGGGTCTGATCAACATGGTTAACCTCACCTACCGCAATGTGAGCCAGCTGCAGAAGGCGCGCGAGATCGTGCAGTCGGGGCAGGTGGGCAAGGTCAAGCATTTCGAGGCGAGCTATCTGCAGAGCTGGCTGGTGAGCAAGGCTTGGGGCGATTGGCGCACGGAATCGCAATGGCTTTGGCGCCTGAGCAAAAAGCATGGCTCAAATGGCGTGCTGGGCGACATCGGCGTGCATATTCTCGATTTTGCCGCCTATGGCGCGGGGAGCGACTTTTCCAAGGTGTTCTGTCGGCTTCATACCTTCGAGAAGGCGGAGAATAACCGGATCGGGGAATATGAACTCGACGCCAATGACAGCTTTGCCATGACGGCGCAGCTTGAGAATGGCGCCCTGGGCGTGATCCACGCGACGCGCTGGGCAACGGGGCACTTCAACGAGTTGCGGCTGCGGGTTTATGGCGAGCTGGGCTCGGTCGAGGTGCAGCATCGCCATGATTGGTCGCAGTTGCGCACCTGCCTCGGAGCTGATGCGGAAACCGGCACATGGACGGAGGTTCCGGTGGATCCGGTGCCAACCAATTACATGCGCTTTGTGGAGGCCTTTCGCGCTGGAAAGAATCTGGAGCCCAGCTTCCGGCACGCCACCAATATCCAGAAAGTGCTGGACCTGTCACTGGTAACGGATCGCGACGGGCTCGAACACGCGGTTTGAGCCGGGTTTGAAGAGGCTCGAAGCAATGCGGGCCTTTTTGTTGCGCGACTGGCTTCGTGTTGGTGGCGCAAGACCTTGCAAGAGCCTCCTGCCGTAGCAATCTATGGCCTAGCGAAAAGGAGCGTCACGCCATGGGTATCGTCTGGGCCATTATTATCGGGTTCTTTGCGGGGCTTATTGCCAAGTGGATTACGCCGGGCAAGCACAAGCCGAGCGGATTCATCCTCACGACCGTACTGGGCATTGTTGGCTCGGTGCTCGCAACCTGGCTGGGGCAGGCGGTGGGTTGGTACGAGGCCGGTGACGGGGCGGGGTTCATTGCGTCGATTGTGGGCGCGGTCATCATCCTGCTCGCCTGGGGCCAGATGGCGAGAAGCCGGGCTTAGTTTAGCGCAGACCTCCATTTGTCCAGCCGCATGGTTCGACGGGCTCACCATGAGGTCGTCTGGTGATAGTGGATGGGAAAAGGGCGCCCGGTGGGCGCCCTTTGTCGATTACTCGATTACGGTGATACGGCCATCCGTGAAGGGCGTGTATTCGCCGCCCATGCTCGCAATATAATCGGCCAGCACTTCCTCGAGCGGCGGGCCAAAGTCGTAGGCGTTTTCGCCGCTGGCGAAAGTCTCGTAGCCGTCGCCGCCGCCGCGATTGTAGTTGTTGGTGACGATGGTGTAGGTGGCCTCTTGGTCGATAGGCTCGAAGCTGTCGCCAGAGCCGACCATGACGTCGCTGACGCGTTCACCGGCGGGCTTGGAAAGCGTGTAGGAGTATTTCAGCCCCGCCACCTGCGGGAAGCGGCCGGCGGCATTTTCCACATCGCTGACGCCGTTTTCCAGCGCTTCGATGACGTCGGCACCCGAGATCTGCACGGTTGCCAGCGTGTTGGAGAAGGGCAGGACGGTGATCACTTCGCCCTTGGTGATTTCGCCCGCGTCGATCGAAGCGCGCAGGCCACCACCGTTCTGGATGGCAATGGTTGCGCCCTGGTCCTTGGCGCGGGCCAGCATGGCTTCGGCAACGAGATTGCCCATCTGGCATTCCACGGCGCGGCAGGTTTCGCGCGAACCGTCGATTGCAGCCGTGGTGGTGCCGATCACTTCACCCATGGCCTCTTCGATAGGGGCAGCAAGTTCAGCGAGTTGGCCCTTGAAGCCTTCGTTGCCCTCGACGGAGGCGTCGATCAGGAAGGGTTCGCCTTCCGCCGATGTCACCACGCCATTGTCGTCCCAGGTGATGGCGATATCGCCGAGATATTTGCCATATTGATTGGCCTGGACCACGGGCACTTCAATTCCATCGGGATTGGTGACCATGGTGGGATAGGGGCCGGCGGCGCCTTCTGCTGTGTTGGAAAGCAGAGTGTGGCTATGGCCACCCACGATCACGTCAACGAGCGGCAGCGCCGCGGCGACTTCCAGATCCACCGTGTAGCCAATGTGGGAAAGGAGGATGATCTTGTTGACGCCAGCGGCCTCGAGCGCTTCGGAGGCGCCGCGCACATATTGAATCACATCGGTGAATTCCACATGGGGGCCCGGCGAGGCGATGTCAGGCGTATCCTCGGTGGTGGCGCCGATAATGCCGATCTTTTCGCCGCCGACTTCCACCACGATGGAGCCCTTGATCTTGCCCTTGAGGTTTGGATCGCGGGAGACGTCAAAATTGCCGCCGATGATGGGGAATTCGGCCGCTTCAATGAACTTCATGAATTCTTCGGGACCGTCATCGAATTCGTGATTTCCGGTGGCGACGACATCGAAGCCCATCTGGTTGAAGAAGTCGGAAACGACCTTGGACTTGTAGGTGGTGTAATAGAGCGAGCCCTGGAAATTGTCGCCAGCCGACAGGAGCAGGGAATTGCCCGCTTCATATTTGGCGCGCGTGTCGTCAATAATGGTTTTCAGGCGCGCAATGCCGCCGAAACACTCGCCGGCTGCATCCGTTTCGGCATCGCAATTGCTGTCGGTCCCGGTAATTGGATCGAAGCGGGAATGGAAATCATTGATGTGGAGGATGTTGAGCGTGAACTCGGCATAGGCCGCGCTCGACATCGCGGCGCAAAGCGTCAGCGCGGTGGCGCCCAGAAGAAGACTTTTCATCCCTTTATCCCTTGTGCTGGTCGTCTTGGTTGTTTGCGCCGCCAGGTCTTTTGACCGGCAGCAGCCGGCAGAGAACAAGGGCAGTTAACCAGTTCTTTGTTGCAGTGAAAAGCGCCGCGTCGGGCTCTTGCCCATGCCTGGAGACGATTGATGATCCGCGAGACGGCTTTTGGGCTTAATTGCATCGCCGGGGTTCCCTTGGCGGCACAAACGGGTAATCTCCGCCCGTTTGATTTGCGGGGGGTTTGAGCCTTGAAAAGTGCATTGATTGTTTATGGCGGCTGGTCGGGGCATGACCCAGAAGAATGCGCCGCCATTTATCGCCGCTGGCTGCACGAGGATGGCTTTTCTGTGCGCATGGCGACCGAAACCAGCGCATTTGCTGATCCGTCCATCCATGATCTGTCCTTGATCGTTCCGATCTTTACGATGAGCAAGATCGAAAAAGCCGAGGTCGAAAACCTCACCAAGGCGGTGGAGAACGGCGTAGGTCTTGCCGGTCACCATGGCGGCATGAGCGATGCGTTCCGCGACTCGGTGGATTACCAGTTCATGGTGGGCGGCCAATGGGTGGCGCATCCCGGCAATATCATCGATTACACGGTCGATGTCGCTGATCCGCTCGATCCGGTCATGGCGGGGATCAAGTCGTTCCCCTATACGTCCGAGCAATATTACATGCATGTGGACCCATCCAACCATGTGCTGGCGACCACGACCTTTACCGGCGAGCATGCCTCCTGGATCAACGGCGTGAAGATGCCAGTGGTTTGGAAGCGCCAGCATGGCAAGGGGCGGGTGTTCCACTCAACGCTGGGCCACCAGGCCAAGGAATTCGAGAACCGCGAAATGGCAACGATCCTGCGCCGGGGGATCAACTGGGCCGCGCGCGACGAGTAGCGCCGGCATGCTCAGCCATCACCGGCAATAATATATCGGTGATGGTGAGCCATTCCTGCTCGCGATACCGTAGCTTGGAACAGTGCGGTATCGCAGGGCGGAAGAAGCAATGACGGATATCAAGAGCCTGCCGGGCAGCCAGGGGCCGCTGATCTACCGGCAGTCGATCTGGACGCGGATTACCCATTGGCTCTGGGTGATTTGCCTGTTCTTTTTGCTGCTGACGGGGCTGCAGATATTCAATGCCCACCCTGCGCTCTACCTCGGACAGGAGTCCGGGTTCGAGTACGATAATTCCATTCTTCGAATAGGCGCCTTCAACACCGATGCCGGGCCGCGCGGCAGGATCACGCTGTTTGGGCAAACATTCGACACGACGGGCGTGCTTGGGGTCAGCGGGCCTAAGGAGCGCCCGGTGTTCACCGCCTTTCCAGGCGCGCTCACGATCCCGGGATACCGCGACTTAGCAACCGGGCGGGTGGTCCACTTCTTTTTTGCCTGGGTGTTTGTGGGGACCATGCTGGTGTGGTTCGTGGCAAGCCTGGTCAATGGGCATTTGCGGCGGGATGTCGTTCCGCGTCCTGCCGATCTCAAGGCGCTGCCGAGCGATATCGCGGCTCACGCGCGCTTTCGCCTCAAGCACGGGCGCAGTTATGGACCACTGCAAAAGCTTAGCTATTTCGTGGTCTTCTTTGTTCTTTTTCCGCTGATCGTGCTGACCGGCTTGACCATGAGCCCGGGTGTAAATGCTTCGGCACCCTGGATGCTGGATCTGTTTGGCGGTCGGCAAACGGCGCGGACGATCCACTTCATCGTCATGCTGCTGTTGGTCGCTTTCTTTGTCGTCCACGTTCTCATGGTGATTGCCGCCGGGCCGATCAACGAGCTGCGTTCCATGATCACCGGCTGGTATCGGGCGAGCCCGGGAACGCCGACCGGAGAGGGAGACAAGCCATGAGCAAGCTTATTACGCGTCGCAATTTTCTTCGCAGCTCAGTGGTGGCCGGGTCTGGCCTCGTTCTCGCCGGGTGTGACCAGTTCAACTTCCTGGCCGACCAGAGCAACCCTATCCGGCAGGTGGTGGAACGGGCCAATGTGCTGACCTACCAGGCGCAGCGGGCGCTGATTGGCGAGCAGACGCTGGCGCGGGAATATTCCGCCAGCGAGATCCGCCAGGGGCAGCGACCCAATGGCTCAACCGATCCCACTACGCCTGAATACCAGTTCCTGCGGGCGCAGGACTTCGTTCCCTATCGCTTTACCGTCAAGGGCATGGTGGAGCGGGAAGTGAGCTTTTCGCTAGATGAACTGCGCAATATGCCAGCGCGCTCCCAGATCACTCGCCACGATTGCGTGGAAGGGTGGAGCTGCATCGCCAAATGGACGGGCACGCCTTTGGGGCCGATCCTTGACATGGCCAGGGTGAAGCCGGGTGCGCGCTATGCTGTCTACCATTGCTTCGACAATATCCAGCGCACGATATCGGGCGACATCCTGTATTATACCAGCTCGGATCTGGTGGATGCCTATCACCCCCAGTCCATCCTGAGCTATGGGCTCAATGACCAGCCGCTGCCGGTCGCCAATGGAGCGCCGGTCCGGCTGCGGATCGAGCGGGCGCTGGGGTATAAACAGCCCAAATATCTTCATACGGTGGAATTGGTGGATAGCCTTGAGGGGTTCGGCCGCGGCAGGGGCGGGTATTGGGAAGATACGGGTTATGACTGGTATGGGGGGATTTGACGGCTGAGCTAGCTATTGCGTTCCAGCCATAGGTCATCAACCTCGGGCTTGACCCCAGAGGTCTCCACTTTCAACCAGCGCTGTTAAGTGCAGAGCCCTCGGGTCAAGCCCAAGGGTGACGTCTTGTGGTTGGTGACAGATGCATCCCCCTCATGCACTCGGCCTTCCGGATTTACCTTGCAAAACTGCCGAAGCTCGCCCACATAGGGGCATCGTCACCGGCGCATGGACCTTTTGGGGATCCGCTGGCGCCAGGACTTTGGTGACGGACTTCTCTTCTTATCCCAAGCGGTGAGCGGCGAAGTCAGCCTGGAAACTGTTGTCCAGGTTCAAGCCAGCACCCGCGCGATATCCCTTTTATCGCCCGATTGCACCTGTTGATGCGCTCGCCCGCGTTTGGGTCGGCGTCATGCGCGCTGCATCGTCCTGCGCGCGTCGCAGCGCCTTTGGGCGCAGAAAGAACTGAACTTGAACAATTTTATCTCTCTTGGTCTTCCCTCTGTCCTTACCGACAGCCTCACCGCTGGCGGGTTCACCGAGCCCACCAAGATTCAGTCGCAGGCTATTCCAAAGCTGATGGAAGGTCGCGATATGATGGGCATTGCCCAGACCGGCTCGGGCAAGACCGCAGCCTTTGGCCTGCCGATCCTGGCCGGCATTCTGGGCCTCACCGGTCGTCCCCGGCCGCTGACCACGCGGGCGCTGATTTTGGCGCCTACGCGCGAACTGGCCGTGCAGATCGACGAAGCCATTCGCAAATTTGCCGGCTCCAAGATGAAGCTCGATACGGTCCTGCTCCTGGGCGGCGTCTCGCGCTATCATCAGGTCAAAAAGCTTGAGCGTGGCGTCGACATCACTGTCGCAACGCCCGGCCGTCTCAAGGATCTGATGGACGACGGCAAGATCCGCCTCAACGAAACGCGCTGGCTCGTGCTCGATGAAGCGGACCGCATGCTCGACATGGGCTTTATTGCTCCGGTGCGTGCCATTGCCAAGGCAATCGGCTTCAAGCGCCAGACCATGATGTTCTCGGCTACGATGGCGCCTGAAGTCGCTGATCTCGCCAAAAGCCTTCTTAACGAGCCCGTGCGCGTGGATGCGTCCGTCGCTGGTTCCACCGTGGTCAAGATCGACCAGCGCGTGATCCTGTCGGGCGCGAAGGCCAAGCGCGGCGTGCTCAATGAATTGCTGGCCAGCGAAACCGAAAAGATGGAGCGCGTGATCATCTTTGCGCGCACCAAGCACGGTGCCGATCGCGTTGCCAAGAACCTCGAGATCGACGGCCACAAGGCTGCTGCTATCCACGGCAACAAGTCGCAGAATGCGCGTCAGGCGGCGCTCAAGGGCTTTGCCACGGGCGATGTGCGGATCCTGGTGGCTACCGATATTGCGGCGCGCGGCATCGACGTGCCCGGCATCACCCATGTGGTGAACTATGAACTGCCGGACGATCCGGAAAACTATGTGCATCGTATCGGCCGAACCGGCCGTAACGGCGCTTCGGGCTTTGCCATTACGCTGTGCGATGGCACGGAGCGTGGCAAGCTGCGCGATGTGGAACGGCTGATCCGGCGCACCCTCCCAGTGTCGGGCGATCTGCACCTAGCCAACGACACGGGCGTGGTTGAAGCGCCGCGCTCGGCTTACAAGAAGTCCGGCAATGGCCGCCCAGGCCCGCGCTCGGCCAAGAATCCGCGCACGCAAGTTGATCGTCGCTCGCCTGCCGAGCGCCGACCTTTTGCAGAGTTCGGCAAGGAAGGCGCGCCCAAGAGCCAGCCGCACCATCAGCCATCGGATGCGCCACGCACGCGTCCAGCTGCTGAAGGGCGGACCCGTCCGGAAGGTCAGGCCCCGCGCGGCGTTCGCCGGGATCTGGAAACCGGTAAGCCCATGGCGCCCAAGGTCGCTGACGGCGCAGGCAAGCCCAAGCAGCGCTGGGGCAAGGCGCAAAAGGATGCGTTGCGCACCGGCGGGCGGTCCAATGCCGATCGGCAGCGCGGTCGCGTAGCCTAGGCCTTGTTTGCACGATAAGAAAAAGGCGGCCCTGGTGGCCGCCTTTTTGTTTGGGGGAGTGCATGGCATCTATCGCGATCATCGGACCGGGAGCGCTGGGCGGCACGATCGCGGCGTGGTTGGCGCAAAATCCCGGCCATGACATCACGCTTTGCGTACGTACGCCGTTTCAATCCTTGCGTGTGCAAACGCCTGTTGGCGAGCTGACTGCAATTCCTGCGATCGCCACGTCGGCAAACGCAGTGCAGGCAGTGGACTGGGTCATTGTCGCCACCAAAACCTATGATGTGCCCTCCCTTGAGCCCTGGTTGCAGGCACTTGTGGGTGCCCAAACCCGCGTCGCTGTCTTGCAGAACGGGGTGGAGCATGTGGCGCGCTTTGCTAGCCTCTTGCCCGAGGCGGTGATCGTGCCGGCCATTGCGGATATTCCCGCTTCACGCCTGGCACCGGGAGAGATGGTTCAGCAGCGGCTAGGCTGGATCGTGGTGCCGGAAGGGCAGAATGGCGCTGATTTCGTAGCGCTCTTCACCCATTGCCCCGTCGATGTTTCTGCCGTCCGGGACTGGACAACGCGAGCCTGGCGCAAGCTGTGCCTTAACTGCGCAGGGGCGGTTTCCACCCTGCTGATGCGGTCGACGGGGCCAGTCTGGTCGGCGGAGATCGAGGCGATGGTGCGGGGTCTTGTTACCGAATGCGTTCATGTGGGGCGCGCAGAGGGAGCCTATCTCGATGACGCCATCGTGGAGGCGGTGGTAGAGGGTGCTCGAAAGGCACCGGAAGGCGCGGGTAATTCCATGTATGCCGATCGATTGGCCGGCCGCTCCATGGAACTTGATGCTCGCAACGGGGTCATTGTGCGCCTGGGCCAAAAGCACGCAATTCCCACCCCCACCAATGCGCTAGTGGTTGCCTTGCTTTCGGGGGCGGGCAGCCCCTGGATCAGCTAGGCGACCGAGGCGAGATAAAGAAAATCCCTGGTACTCGCTTTAGGAGGAGTGGATGGGGTCAGGCGATCAAGGAAGCTCTTGGACCAATTTTCCACGCTGTGCTTGCGCGCAGCCTCCATCAGCGACTGCCAGCGTGAAATGCGCTCATCGAGCGGCATGTCGAGCGCCATGCGCAGGGCTTCGGCGGTCTCGTCGGTGTCGAAGGGATTGACCAGAAGGGCAGTATCGAAAATCTCCGCTGCGCCAGCAAAGCGCGACAGCACCAGAACGCCAGGGTCCTTCGGATCCTGCGAGCCGACATATTCATGCGCAACCAGATTCATGCCGTCGCGCAGGGGCGTAACGAGCCCCACCTTGGCCAGCCGATAGAGCCCTGCGAGGCTTGCCTGGCCGTAGGCACGCTTGACATAGGTCAGGGGCGACCAGTCGGGCTCGGCAAAGCGACCCATTACGCGACCACACATGGCGTCCAGCGTTTCGCTGATTTCCTGGTATTCCTTGATGCTGTCACGCGAAGGTGGCGCGACCTGCAGCATATGAACATTGCGCCGGAAGCGCGCATCATTGGCGAGGAGCTTTTCATAGGCTTCCACGCGCTGCGGCAGTCCCTTGGAATAATCGAGCCGGTCCACACCAAGGATCAAGGTTTGCTTGCCCAGAACCGGCTCCATCCGCTTGATCATTTTGGTCGCCGCGGAGCTCACCGCCAGTTTCGCAAAGGCTTCGGGATCCGAGCCGATGGGGAAAGCGGCTACTTCAGTGCGGCCAAAATCGATGAACTGGGGTTCATTGCCGGCGAGATCGGGCGGCGAGTGGTGTTCGACAAACTCGTTGAACGCAGAGATATCGCGCTGCGCCTGCATGCCGATCAGATCATAGCGCGACAGATCCTGCATCAGTTGCTGATGGTTTGGGATGGCATAAAGCGCATCTAGCGTGGGGAAGGGGATATGGAGATAGAAGCCGATGCGGTTGCGCACGCCCAAAGCGCGCAGCTCACTTGCGAGCGGGATCAGGTGGTAGTCATGCACCCAGATGATGTCGCCAGGCTTGATCAGGGGCAGGAGGGAGCGGGCGAATTGCGCGTTTACACGCCGATAGCCTTCATACCAATGCCCCTCGATGGTCGCGAGATCGAGCCGAAGATGAAAGGAAGGCCAGAGGATGGAATTGGAGAAGCCGGCATAATAGGCCTGATGATCATCGCGGTTGAGATCGATCTGGGCAACGGACAGGCCATCGACGTCGTCGAAGCGCGCTTCCTTGGCCGGTGTTTCCACGAGCTTGCCAGACCAGCCGAACCAAAAGCCTTCGCGCTCGGCCAGGGTCTTGCGCAGGGCGACGGCCAAGCCGCCCGCCGCTGGACCCTTGCCTGGCGTGCGGTTCGATACAACGATTAGCCTGCTCAACTGAATATGCCCCCCGGCTTTTTGCTAGTGTGTTTGTGCCAGCTCGCGATCGCGTGCTGCAATATCTCCCAAGCCCTTGATCAAGGCATGTACGGACGCGACATTGGCAATGCGCATGCGCGCAGCCGTGTCGCCTTCGCCGAGCTTGATGCCGACGCCGCCCAATTCCTGCGCGGCAATAAAGGCGTCTTCATCGGTGGTGTCGTCGCCAATAAAGATCGGCGTGCGACCCAGGAACGGTTCTTCGCGCATGAAGGCACGCAAGGCGTCGCCCTTGTTTACGCCGCTCGGACGAGCTTCGAACACCATCTTGCCGGGCACAAGGGTGAAATCGGCAACATTGTTGAGCGCTTCCTCCATGGCCGAGCGGGCAGTTTCTTCAAGCTCCGGGGCTTGGCGGAAATGGAGAGCGACGGCGCCTTCCTTGGCTTCCATGATGAGGCCAGGATGAGCATGAACCACGTGCTCGATGCTGTGGGCAATTGCCTCGGCGCCCTGCATGACGGCAGGATCAATGGTTTCGACGAAGCCATCGGCGCGGCGTCGCTGCGTGCCATGGGCACCGGCAACCGGCAGGTGAAGCGGCGCCAAGAAGCGGTCGATATCGGCGATCTCCCGGCCCGTGATGACGGCAAAAGCCGAGTCCAATTCACGCGCTGCCCGTTCGAGTTCGGCTGCAAGGCTTTGCGGCACTTCGATATCGTCGGGTCTTTCTGCCAGTTCCACCAATGTGCCGTCGAAATCGGTGAAGATCGCCAATTGCGGTATGGCGTGGGAGGAAACGGCATCGATTTCGGACATCGGGAGACCTGCGCTTGGACTAATTCCAGACGCTCAACGCGTGGGTCGGGTATTGGTTCAGCAAGGCTGCCATGTTGCGAACGGGAGGCGGCGCGATGCCAGAAAGCAAACAATAGGTCAGCGGCTGCGCACAAGTTCGATCAAGGCAATGCCGGCAGCGTCGAGCAGTTGAAGGGAGTCGCCGGTCTGCCGATAATTGGCTGTCGTTTCCAACGCAGCAAAGAGTGCCGTTTCCTGTTTCATGACATTGTCGGCGCAAGCCATCCGGGTGCCGACCACGGGCCCGAAACTCAGTGGCTGGTCGGCAAAGCTGGCTTCGGTGAAGTAGTTGTTGCACCCGCCATGGCCGCCCGCGCGATAATCGGCCGCTATGGCGAAGGTGACCTTGGTTTCGTCCAGAACAGGCGTGCCCCCAATGCTGGCAACGGTCCAGAGCGTATCAAGAAGAGGCGGGACGATCTCCGCGCCCAATTGTGCAGTCGGCGCAGGATCGGGTGAGTAGCGCACGGTGAGCGGCGTGTCTTTGAGTTCGGTGAGGTTTACCGGCACGGGGCTTTGGCTGCGGAAGATGACACGGTATCCTGAGCGGATCTGCGCCAGCAAACCGAATGATCCGCCTTGCTCCACAATCTTGCTGCGAACGTTTAGCGTGTAGGCAAGTGCGGGTTGAGCGGCCTTGCCGATCGGTGCGGAAGCGCTGGCGATGGTGGCGCCGCTCGGCAAGGAGACAAGGCTCACCCACAGCTTCGCTTCGGGCGGCACGCTACGGCGCTCGTCATAGTGGACCTCGCCACGGAAGGTGACGTCCGCCGCCAGAGCGGGAGCGGCGAAAGTGAATACGGCAATGGCTGCCAACACCAATCTGGTGAACATGGGTTTCCTCCTGCCGCAAGAGGAGGATAGCGCAGCTTGATGACGGAGGCGAGTCGGCCGTTCGGCAGTGATTACTGCATCATGACGATGTGAGGCACGTCGAAATGATGCTCTTCAAGATTGTTGCCGTCGCCTCCGCGATCGACCACCAGGAAGTCGCTGACCTCGTGCAGGGGCGTGAGCACGCCGTGCCAAATGTTCATGGCGATGTTGACCCCCTGGCGCGGCGCGGTGAGGAAGGCCCGTGGGGTTTCGGGAACGCCGGAGAGGTCGGACGCCACGGTCACCAGGAACGGCAGGTTGCTGAGGGGGTAGAAAGCCTGACTGCCCAGGGGATGACGCTCGACCAGTTTGAGTGTCAAGGGAAGTTCATAGGGCTGACCGCGGAAAATGGAGATGAGGGGCCTGGCATGCACGCCGCCCAATTCGACCTTGGCCAGATCATGGTAGCGCTCGGTCATGCCGTTGTTGATAGGGTAATGGTGCGCGCCTTCCATCTGGATGACCTGCCCAAATGGAGCAAAGGCCTCGGGGGTCAACGGCTCAATCAGGATCGTGCTCATGGCAGGAATTTCATGTGGCGGTTGACGTCCTTGTAGAGCAGGTAGCGAAACCGCTCCGGCCCGGCGTAACAAGCCTGGGGGCAGAAGGCGCGCAGCCACATGAAATCGCCCGGCTCCACTTCGACCCAGTCCCGATTGAGGCGATAAACAGCCTTGCCCTCGAGCACGTAAAGGCCATGCTCCATGACGTGGGTTTCCTCGAAAGGGATCACGGCGCCGGGCTCAAGCGTGACGATGTTTACGTGCATGTCGTGCCTGAGGTCGTCAGGCTCCACAAAGCGCGTCGTGCCCCAGCGGTCCGATGTGCCCGGCATCCAGCGTATGGGCTGGTCCTGTTCATTGGTGACGAAGGCGGTGGGCGCAGCGATGCCCTCGGCGGCCTCGTAGCGTTTGCGCACCCAGTGGAAGCGCACCGGCGCCGTGCTCTTGTTGTGAAGGCTCCAGCCCGAACCAGGCGGCAGGAAGGCATAGCCGCCTTCGTGCAGCAGGTGAGTTTGTCCTTCGAGGGTCAGCGTTGCCTGCCCCTCCACAACAAACAAAACCCCTTCGGCGCCCGCATCAGGCTCGGGTCGCATGCTGCCGCCGCCGGGCGCTACTTCCACGATGTACTGCGAAAAGGTCTCGGCAAAGCCCGACATGGGACGCGCGATGACCCAGGCGCGGGTCTGGTTCCAATGGGGCAAATAACTGGTGACGATGTCGGTCATCACGCCGCGCGGGATCAAGGCGTAAGCCTCGGTAAATACAGCGCGACCAGTGTGGAGCTGCATCTGCCCGGGCAGACCGGCAGCGGGGCGGGCATAGAGGGAGTTGGACATCGGTCTCCTGACGCGCAGAGCATGAACTGCTGCAGAGATAGCGCAGTTCATCGGAGCCGCAAAAGCGATTCGAGAAGCTAGTGTTCTGGCGCTTTTTCTACCTCGCGCTTGAGCTTGCTCAGCATCATGGAGGCATAGGCTGCATAGGGGCCGATCCAGCGCTCGTGAATGGCCTGGATGGGCAGGGCGTCGAGATGGTTCCAACGCTCGCGTCCGCGCCGTTCAACGATGATCAGTCCGGCCTGCTCCAGAACGCTCAGATGCTGCATCACGGTGCAACGATCAAGCTCGGGCAGGAGGGCGCACAGCATGCCCGTGGTGCGCGGTTCGCCTTTGAGGAGGTCCAGCAATTGGCGGCGGGAGCGGTGGCTCAGGGCCTTGAACACGAGGTCGTCTTGATCATCGCTTGACATGTTATGATCTTATAACATATGGCTGAAGGGGTCAAGCGCAAGGGAGATGCAAATGGCATATGAGTTCACGGTGAGCGGACGGATCGCCAAGCCGGTGCATGAGGTTTTCGAAGCGGTGGCCGATCCGGCCAAGCTGTCTAGCTATTTCACAACGGGAGGCGCCAAGGGGCGGCTCGAAACCGGGTCCGTTGTGACTTGGGATTTTGCCGATTTTCCCGGTGCCTTCCCGGTCGATGTGGTCGAGGTAGAGCAGGATCGAAAGATTGTGTTGCGCTGGGAAGCCAATGAAGGGGAGGGCAAGATGGAGGGCGTGGGCTATCAGACCACGGTCACCATGACCTTCAGCCCGCTCGAGGATGGCCGGACGCTGGTGTCCATCCACGAAACGGGGTGGCACGATACGCCCGGCGGCTTCAAGGGATGCGTAGGGAATTGCTCAGGCTGGACGCAGATGCTGTGCGCCATGAAGGTTTATGTCGAGCACGGGATCAATCTGCGGCAGGACATGTATGTATGATCGCCACAAGCACAACAAGTCACCCTCGGGCTTGACCCGAGGGCTCTGCTCTATCCTGCTACTGGTGAAGGGGAGAACCTTCGAGTCTAGCCCGAAGGTGACCATTTTGGCGAGTGGGAACAGCCTAGTCCAGCAAAACCTGTAGCCGCAGAAGGGCGATCCGCTCCACCTGCGCACTGGCGGTGGCCAATTCCTCGTCAGCCGAATTGCCGAGCCGCGTTTCGAAGGCCTGGAGGATCGAGGCCTTGGTGTTGTCGCGCACGGCGATGATGAAGGGGAAGCCGAATTTTTCCACATAGGCTGTATTGAGCTTTTCGAACTGATCTCGCTCCCTGTCGGTCAGCGCATCCAGGCCAGCCGAGGCTTGTTCCGCCGTGGAGGCTTCGGTCAGGCGCTTGGCGGCGGCGAGTTTGCCGGCAAGATCAGGATGGGCGCGCAGCACGCCCAGGCGTTCCTCGTCGCTGGCCATGCGGAACTGGGTGCGCAGGGCAAAGTGGAGACCCACGGCAGTGTCGTTGGCCGGGCCCAGTTCCCCTTCCCAGGCGCGCTCGGCGATCCAGGGGGAATGCTCGAAGATCGAGCCATAACGATGGACAAACTCTTCCTTGCCTAGCAAATGTGGGCGCACCTCCGGCGCTCTGTATGGGTGCTCGCGTGCCCAATGCTCGGCAATCTGCAGGCGCGTGGGAATCCAGACCTTCTCGAAACCCTTGATGTACTCGACGAACTTCTTGAGCCCCTGAAAGCGGCCTGGCTGGCCCACCAGGCGGCAATGAAGACCTAGTGACATCATCTTGGGCGCGCCGGCCTGCCCTTCGGCATAAAGGCAATCGAAGCTGTCCTTCAGAAACTGGAAATATTCTTCCCCATTGTCGAAGCCGGGTCCGGTGACAAAGCGCATGTCATTGGTGGACAGCGAATAGGGAATGATGAGGTTTGGCTGGCCGTTGTGGACGCGCCAATAGGGCAGGTCGTCGTCATAGGAGTCCGAGATATAGCTGAACCCCCCGGCTTCGCAGACCAGCTCGATCGTGTTGAGCGATGAGCGTCCGGTGTACCAGCCGCGTGGCCGCTCGCCTGTGGCAATGGTGTGGAGGCGGATAGCCTCGGCGATCTGGGCGCGCTCCTCCTCGGGCGGCATGTCCTTGTGCTGCACCCACTTGAGGCCATGGCTCGCGATTTCCCAGCCAGCGTCCTGCATGGCCGCCAGCTGCGCGGGCGCCCGCATCAGGGCTGTCGCCACGGCATAAACCGTTACCGGCACTTCGCTTTGGGTGAACAGCCGATGCAGTCGCCAGAAGCCCGCGCGCGCCCCGTACTCATACATGGATTCCACATTGGCGTGGCGCTGGCCCGGCCAGGGCGCTGCGCCCAGAACATCCACCAGGAAGGCTTCCGACGCCGCATCGCCATGCAGGATGTTGTTCTCGCCACCCTCTTCGTAGTTGAGCACGAACTGCACCGCCACATGGGCGCCGCCGGGCCAGTTCGCATGGGGCGGCGTTGGGCCGTAGCCGTGCATGTCGCGGGGGTAGCGCATCAGGTTTTCCCTTGGGTTTGGCGATCGCGCCATATTATGGAGAGAGGCAGTGCGATCAAGATGCACAAAAATGGACCATTTGGTAAAAAATGAGCATTGCGCTCCAGCCGTGATGCGCTAGTCTCCAAATGGGGGACAAATACACGGAGCAGCTACGAATGGCGGCAGGCGCGCGCCTCACCACCCACGTCCTCGATACGATGCACGGCAAGCCGGCACGGGGCATGCGGATCGAATTGCTGTTCGTGCATGGCGACCACACGCACCATATCACCGATAGCTATACAAACGCCGACGGGAGGGTGGACCAGCCGCTGCTCGATGAAGGGCAATTCCAGCATGGCGAGTTCGAGATCCATTTTCACGTGGGGCAGTATTTCGAGCGGTTGGGCGTAGAGCTTGAAGCGCAGTTTCTCGATGTCGTGCCGATCCGCTTCACTATAGCTGAAGACAAGCACTATCATGTGCCGCTCCTTGTCAGCCCCTTTGCCTATTCCACCTATCGGGGGAGCTAGGGCATGACCGAAGTTTCCAACGCAATTCGCTTCATCCTCAACGACGAGGAAATCACCCTTACCGATATCAAGGCCGATACGACCCTGCTTGATTGGCTGCGCCTTGAGCGGCGCCTGCGCGGGTCCAAGGAAGGTTGCGCCGAGGGCGATTGCGGCGCCTGCACCGTTCTGGTCGGGCGATTGATGGACGACGAGATCATCTACGACTCCGTTACAGCCTGCATCCGCTTCGTGGGGAGCCTGCATGGCACACACGTCGTCACCATCGAGCATTTGCGCGGGAAGGACGGGATCCTGCATCCCGTGCAGCAGGCCATGGTGGATCACCATGGCTCGCAATGCGGCTTCTGCACCCCAGGGTTCGTGATGAGCCTTTATGGGCTCTGGATGAGAAACCCTGAGCCCAGTCAAACCGCGATCGAAAAGGCCCTTCAGGGCAATCTTTGCCGCTGCACGGGCTATGCCCCGATCATTCGCGCGGGCAAGGCAATGGGCACCTATGGTCAGCCACAGGCTGATCCGCTATGGGCCGAACGCATTGCGCTCAAGGGAAAGATCAAGGCGATCACCGATGGGCGGCGCGTCGAAATCAGCGACCAGATCATCGTGCCGGCGAACCTGGATGATTTCGCCCGCGTTTACGAAGCCAATCCACAAGCGACGATCGTGGCCGGGTCCACCGATGTGGGGCTGTGGGTCACCAAGTTCATGCGCACGATCAGCCCGGTGATCTTTATCGGCCATTTGCCCGAGCTGCGCCGCATTGCCGAGAACGACGGCGAAGTGCAATTCTATGCCGGCGTGTCCTATTCGGAAGCGCTGCCGACGCTCACGACGCATTTCCCTGCGATGGCCGAGTTGTGGAACCGCCTCGCCGGCGAGCAGATCCGCAACATGGGAACCATCGGTGGCAATATCGCCAATGGCTCGCCTATTGGGGATACGCCACCGCCATTGATCGTGCTTGGCGCCAAGCTGCATTTGCGGCGAGGCGAGCATCGTCGCGAGATCAAGCTGGAAGACTATTTCCTCGCCTATGGCAAGCAGGACCGCCAGCCCGGCGAGTTCGTGGAAAGCGTCACCATTCCTCTTTTGCCCGCTGGCGAGAAGTTTGCCGTCTACAAGATTTCCAAGCGGCGCGAGGAGGATATATCGACACTGTGCGGGGCCTTTAGGATATCTGTAGACGATGCCGGGAATGTCGACACGGCGCGGATCGCCTTTGGCGGAATGGCGGCAACGCCCAAGCGGGCCAGGGCGGTTGAGGCGGTCCTGGTTGGGCAGCCCTGGATACAAGCAACGATAGAGGCCGCCATTGCAGCCTTTGCCGAGGATTACCAGCCCATCTCCGACATGCGCGCTTCGGCCGAATACCGTCTCCTGACGGCGCAGAACCTGCTCAAGCGGTTCTATCTAGAAACGGTCGGGCAGGGGCAGCGGCTCAAGCGAGAGGTAGCCTGATGAAAATGTCTCGCTCAGTAGACCTCATCCTGAGCCCGCAGAAGGACGATATCGTCGCAACACTGGCGTTCTCGACCTTGTGGTTCGGCAAGCTCACCATGAGGTCTCAGGAATCGGAGGCTGCAGAATGAACAAGCACCAGCCGCCCATTACCCTCCAAACGCTCCACACCACGATCCCGCATGATAGCGGGCCCAAACACGTTGCCGGGGTCGCCGAATATATCGACGACATGATCGAGCCGGCGAGCACCATGCACGCCTATCTAGCGCTCTCGGCAAGAGCGCATGCCGAGATCGTGGGGATCGACTTTTCCGCTGTTCGCGCCGCGCCGGGCGTCATCGGCATCCTCACCGCCGAGGACATTCCCGGAGAAAACGACGTCAGCCCCAGCCACAAGCATGACGAGCCGATCTTTGCCGTGGGCAAGGTGCATTTCTGGGGCCAACCGCTGTTTGCGGTCCTCGCCGAAACGCGCGGCCAGGCGCGTCGGGCGGCACACCTCGCCAAGGTAGAATACAAGGATCTCCCCTTCATCAACACCGTTCGCGAGGCGCAGCAAGCCGGTGGTAAGCTGGTTGCCGAACCGCTCAAGCTTGAGCGCGGCGACGTGGAAGCTGGGCTCGCTGCAGCACCGCGCAAGGTGGCTGGTCATGTCGAGATCGGCGGGCAGGATCATTTCTACCTTGAAGGCCAGATTGCCATGGCCATTCCGGGCGAGGACGAGGACGTCACCGTCTTTTCATCCACCCAGCACCCCAGCGAAGTGCAATTGATGGTCGCGCAGGTGCTTGGCATTCGTCACCATGCAGTGACGATCAATGTCCGGCGCATGGGTGGCGGTTTTGGCGGCAAGGAAACGCAGGGCAATCTCTTTGCTTGTGTTGCAGCGCTTGCCGCCAAGAAATGGAACCGTGCCTGCAAGATCCGCCCCGACCGCGACGATGACATGACCGCTACGGGCAAGCGCCACGACTTCGTGGTGGACTACCAGGTCGGTTATGACGAGAGCGGCAAGATTCATGCTGTGGACGCCGTTTATGGCGCCCGGGCCGGGTTCTCGTCGGACCTTTCGGGCCCTGTTACGGATCGTGCCCTGTTTCACGCCGATAATGCCTATTGGTATCCCGCGGTGCGGGTGCGCTCGGAGCCGCTCTATACCAACACCGTGTCCAATACGGCGTTTCGTGGGTTTGGCGGGCCGCAGGGCATGCTGGCAGCCGAGCGGTGGATCGAGGAGATCGCCTATGATCTGGGCAGGGACCCGCTCGAAATCCGCAAGGCCAATTTCTATGGCACCGACCGGAACAATGTGACGCCCTATCACCAGACCGTGGAAGACAACGTCATCCACCGCGTGGTGGAAGAGCTTGAGACATCATCCGACTACCAGGCGCGCCGCCGCGCTATCCTTGATTACAATGCGACAAGCCCGATCCTGAAGAGGGGCATTGCGCTGACGCCGGTGAAGTTCGGCATCTCCTTCACCGCCACCTGGTACAACCAGGGCGGGGCGCTGGTGCATCTCTATAAGGATGGCACGATCCAGCTCAATCACGGCGGCACGGAGATGGGGCAGGGGCTCCACACCAAGGTGGCGCAGCTGGTGGCGGATGCCTTCGGCGTGGGGCTCGAAACAGTCAAGATCATGACGACCTCGACTGGAAAGGTCGCCAACACGTCGGCCACTGCGGCATCTTCGGGGACCGATCTCAACGGCGCGGCAGCACTGGACGCTGCCCGGCAGATCAAGGAGCGGCTGGCGCGCCATGCGGCCAAGCTCTTTGATGTAAGCGAGTCTCAGGTGGAGTGGGCGCAAGGCGGCGTTCGAACCGGGGACAAGTTCATCGGCTTGGCGGAACTCGCCATGTCCGCCTATCTCAACCGTGTGCAACTCTCGGCTGCAGGTTTTTACCAGACGCCCAAGGTGCACTGGGACCGCGCCACCGGCCGGGGCCGTCCATTCTACTACTACGCCTATGGCGCTGCCGTCAGTGAAGTCACCATCGATACGCTTACCGGCGAAAACAGCGTCGATCGCGTCGACATTCTCCACGACGTGGGCCGATCGCTCAATCCGGCGCTTGACCTAGGGCAGATCGAGGGCGGGTTCATTCAAGGCATGGGTTGGCTCACCACCGAAGAATTGTGGTGGGACAGCAAGGGTGAGCTGCGCACCAAGGCGCCCTCCACCTACAAGATCCCGCTGGCCTCCGACGTGCCGCCCATCTTCAACGTCAAGCTGGCCGAATGGTCGGCCAACAAGGAAGCCGCTGTGGGTCGTTCCAAGGCCGTGGGCGAGCCGCCCTTCATGCTGGCCATGAGCGTGGTTGAGGCGCTGTCCATGGCCGTTGCCAGCGTCGCCGATTACCGGATTGCGCCGCGGCTCAATACGCCGGTGACACCGGAGCGCGTGCTGATGGGCGTCGAGCGGCTGAAGCGGGAGGCGCGGGGGTGAGATCGGTGGTTTTCTTGGCCACGTCACCTTCACCTGACCTCCCCCTGGGGGGCTTGCCTGCGCGTGGTACCATGCCATGAGCACCCGTCTCGCCCAGCTCACCGCTTTCTTCTCCGCCACCCACCACGCCATCGTATGCGAACTCACCTCCGTCCGCGGCTCCTCTCCTCGTGAACAAGGTACGTTCATGCTTGTGGGGCCGGATACGCTGTTTGGCACCATTGGCGGCGGCGCGCTGGAATACATGGTGATTGAGCATGCCCGGCGGCTCCTGGCGGATGGCCGGGGGCAAGAAGCCATGGACGTGCCGCTTGGCCCTGAGATCGGGCAGTGTTGCGGGGGCAGGGTCGGTGTTTCCCTTCTTTATGCCGACAACGCCATCCGCCAGAGACTCACCGACACCGTGGCTACCGAACAAGCGGCCTTGCCGCATGTCTATGTGTTTGGCGCCGGCCATGTGGGGCGCGCTTTGGCGCAATTTCTTGCCATGCTGCCGGTGCAACTCGAGGTGATCGATACTCGCCGTGAGGAACTGGCACTCTTGCCGCCCGGCATCAACTCACGTGCCGTGCCTATGCCCGAAGCTGTCGTCCGCTCGGCACCGCAGGGTAGCAGCTTCGTCATCCTTACCCATGATCATGCGCTCGACTTCCTTCTTGCCCAAGAAGCCCTGGCGCGCACAGACGGCCCCTATGTTGGCATGGTCGGCTCCACGACCAAGAGGGCGCGATTCTCTAGCTGGTTCCGTGGCGAGGGTGGGGACGAGCGGGCGCTGGAACGGTTAATTTTACCAATTGGCCAACAAGGGCTTGGGGATAAACGGCCTGAAGTCATCGCGGCACTAGCGGCGGCGGAAATTATGGTCCACATTCAGCGACGGGAAGCTGAGATTGCGCGGGCACGCGCCCCCAAGAGTTTGGGGGTGGTGATTGGACGTTAGTATGCCGCATCGGCTTGAATTGATTGGTATTACCAAGCGCTTCCCCGGCGTTCTTGCCAACGACAATGTTTCCTTTTCCGTGCGCCCCGGTGAAATCCACGCTCTCCTGGGCGAAAATGGCGCGGGCAAATCCACCCTCGTCAAAATGATATACGGCATCATGCAGCCCGATAGCGGCGAGATCCGCTGGGATGGACAGCCCGTGCAGATCGCGAACCCCAAAGCCGCCCGCAAGCTGGGCATCGGCATGGTGTTTCAGCATTTTTCGCTGTTTGAAGCGCTGACGGTGTTGGAAAACATCGCCTTGGGCATGGACAGCAAGATCCCCTCTCGCGAGCTCGAAAGCCGCATTCGCGATGTCATGAGCACCTATGGGCTGCTGCTTGATCCGCACCGGACGGTCGCAACCCTTTCCGTTGGTGAGCGCCAGCGCATCGAGATCGTTCGCGCGCTTCTGCTTGATCCCAAGCTCCTGATCATGGATGAGCCAACTTCCGTGCTGACGCCGCAGGAGGTCGAGCAATTGTTCGAGGTCCTGCGCAAGCTGGCTGCGCAGGGCTGTTCCATCCTCTACATTTCTCACAAGCTGCATGAGATCAAGGCGCTTTGCGACACGGCGACGATCCTGCGCGGCGGCAAGCTGGTGGATACTTGCGATCCCAAGGCGGAAACCTCCCGCTCCATGGCCGAAAAGATGATCGGTGCGGGGCTCAAGGACATCGTTCGCGCGCCCGGGCGCAGCTTGGGCCAGCCCAAGCTTGTGATCTCGCGCCTGTCGACCACCAAGACCGGGCATTTCGAAGTGCCGGTCGATAATGTCAGCTTCACCGTGCGCACCGGGGAAATCTTCGGGATAGCTGGCGTCGCCGGCAATGGGCAGAACGCCTTGCTCGATGCGCTTTCGGGCGAGATCCGCAGCGACGACAAGGACGCCATCACCATTGATGGTTATCCCCTGGGCCTGCTGGACACGACCGGTCGCCGCAAGCGGGGGCTTTGTGCCGTTCCGGAAGAGCGCAACGGCCATGCCGCCGTGGCCGACTTTTCGCTCAGCGACAATTCTATTCTGACCGCACGTGACCGGCTGGGCATGGTGATGCTGGGATTGATCAATTCAGGCGCCGCCAAGACCTATACCGGCAAGGTCATCGCCGATTTTGCCGTCAAGGCTCTGGGTCCAGCGTCCACTGCGGGATCGCTTTCGGGCGGGAACCTTCAGAAATACATCATGGGCCGCGAGATCCTGCAAAAGCCCAGCGTGCTGGTCGTGAGCCAGCCGACCTGGGGCGTCGATGCCGGCGCAGCCGCCGCCATCCATCAGGCGCTAGTGGATTTGGCATCCGCGGGCTCCGCCATCGTGGTCATCAGCCAGGACCTCGATGAGCTGCGCGCGCTGTGTGACACCATGGCGGTTATCAATATGGGGCGCCTGTCGCCCGCACGACCTGTAGGCGAGGTGAGCGTGGAAGAAATCGGCCTCCTCATGGGCGGTGTGCATGGCTCGACGGAGGCGCACGATGCCGTTCCGGCTTGAGAAGCGCCAGGAGCCTTCCCGCTTCATGGTCTATGCGACGCCCGTAGCGGCCGTCTTGTTGACCATGATCGTGGGTGCCATCATCTTTACCCTGATCGGCTACAACGGCATCGGCGCCGTACGGGAAATCTTCCTTACGCCGCTGACCAACAGCTATAAATGGCAGGACCTCGGCGTCAAAGCCGCGCCCCTCATCATCATCGGGGTGGGCCTCTCCATTGCCTATCGCGCCAATGTCTGGAACATCGGCGCTGAAGGCCAGTATGTCATGGGCGGCCTTGCCGGCACTTGGGTAGCGCTGGCGACCTACAACATGACTGGCCCCTGGATCCTGCCCGCCATGATCCTGGCGGGTGTGCTGGGCGGCGCTCTTTATGCCGCCATCCCTGCGTTCTTCAAGGTGCGTTTCAACGTCAACGAGATCCTGACCTCTTTGATGCTGACCTATGCCTCGGTGCAACTGATCTATTATCTGATCCGCCTGCCCTGGAAGGACCCGATGGGCATGGGTTTCCCCCAGACGCGCCTCTTTGCGGAAGCTGCGCGCCTGCCCACCATCATCCCCGGCACCATCGTGCATCTGGGCGTGCCGATCGCCATCCTGGTGGCGGTCCTTGCCTGGTTCATCATGTCCCGTTCAGTATTCGGTTACCAGATGAAAGTGGTCGGTGCTGCCCCCCATGCCGCGCGCTATGGCGGGTTCTCGGAAAACAAGACGATCTGGCTTGCCATGCTGGTGAGCGGCGCGCTGGCAGGGCTTGCCGGCGTGCTGGAAGTGGCCGGACCCTTCCAGCGCATGGTGCCGGGTTTCCCTACCAATTATGGGTTCACCGCGATCATCGTGGCTTTCCTGGGCCGGCTCAATCCACTCGGCGTAATCTTCGCCGGCATTGTCATGGCCATTACCTTTGTGGGTGGCGAAGTGGCGCAGACCACGATCGGGCTGCCCAATGCCGCGACCGGCATTTTCCAGGCCATGGTGCTGTTCTTCCTCCTCGCCGGTGACATCCTCGTGCGCTACCGCATCCGGCGCGTGCAAGCAGCGGTAGGGACGGCCTGATGGAAATCTTGATCCCCATCGTCATTACCCTTGTTGGCGCCGCGACCCCGATCCTGCTGGCAGCGCTTGGCGAGCTGGTGGTGGAAAAGGCCGGGGTGCTCAATCTTGGCGTGGAAGGCATGATGCTGGTCGGCGCCATAGCGGGCTTTGCCGCCCAGTTTTACACCGGCAATCCGTATTTCGCCCTGCTGATCGGCGCCTGCGCGGGAGCTGCGACCTCGCTGATCTTTGGCTTCCTAACGCTAAGCCTTTCCGCCAACCAGACGGCGACTGGGCTTGCACTTACCATTTTCGGCACCGGCTTTTCGGCGCTTGCCGGCGCACCATTCTCTGCCCGCCCTATCGAGCTGATGCGCCCGCTCTTTCCCGCAGAACTTGCCACCCATCCCGTCTGGCGCGTCGTTTTCGGCTATTCAGCGCCGGTCTACTTTTCCTTCTTCATGGTCTTTGCCATCTGGTATTTCCTCAAGAAAACCCGTGGTGGCCTGATCCTGCGGGCCGTGGGCGAGAACGATCTTTCCGCCCATTCCATCGGCTATTCGGTCAAAGGCGTGCGCTACGCTGCGGTTGTGTTCGGCGGGGCCATGGCCGGTATTGCCGGAGCGTGCTTCCCCCTCCTTCTCACCCCGCAATGGGCCGAGCGCATGACGGCGGGCCGCGGCTGGATCGCGGTGGCGCTGGTGGTCTTTGCATCCTGGAAGCCATTCCGGCTTCTTGCCGGCGCCTATCTCTTCGGCCTCGTCATGACCATGGAGCTTTACGCCAAGGCTGGCGGCGGCCCACTTTCGGTCATTCCATCCGAGCTTTGGGCCGCTTTGCCCTACCTCGCGACCATCATCGTGCTCGTGCTGATCTCCATCCGGCGCGACGCGTCCACCAATGCACCGGCTTGCCTCGGCAAGCCGTTTTTGCCCAGCAATTGAGCCGGCGCCAATGACCGTCTCGATGAACAAAGAAAAAGTCATTCAGGAGAGACAAATGACCCTTTCACGCCGCACAATCCTTAAAACTGGGGCTGCCGCCGCAGCCTTGCCGCTGCTGGGCTCCAAGGCCTTCGCCCAAGCCGAGCCGCTCAAGATCGGCTTCATCTATGTCGGCAGCATCAACGACAACGGCTACAACTACGCCCATAATCAGGGCCGCATCTATGTCGAGGAGCAGCTCGGCGATGCGGTGGAAACCACCTATGTCGAGAACGTGCCTGAAGGCCCGGACTGCGAGCGCGTGCTGCGTGAACTGGCCCAGCAGGGCAACAAGCTGATCTTCGCAACCAGCTTCGGCTTCGGCGATTCGGTGATCAAGGTTGCCCAGCAATTCCCCGACGTAAAGTTCGAGCACGCCACGGGCTACCAGAAGGCCCCCAATGTCGGCCTTTACAATGCGCGCTTCTATGAAGGCCGTGCCGTGTGCGGCGTCGTTGCGGGTCACCTCTCCAAGACCGGCAAGGCCGGCTATATCGGCTCCTTCCCGATCCCCGAAGTGGTAATGGGCATCAACGCCTTTGTACTGGCTGCCCGCCAGGTCAATCCCGAGTTCACTATCAAGCCGGTGTATATTTCGACCTGGAACGACCCGGCCAAGGAAGCCGACGCTGCCCGCGCCATGATCGATCAGGGCCTCGATGTCATCGCCCAGCACACCGATGGCCCGGCGGCCCTTCAGGTCGCGCAGGAACGCGGCATTGTCGGTGGCTTCGGTCAGGGCGCCGACATGAGCGCCTTTGCCCCTGAAACCCAGCTGACCTCGATCATCGACAATTGGGGCCCGCATTATCTCGCCTCGGCCAAGGCCGTTATCGATGGCACCTGGACCCCCGGCGACACCTGGGAAGGTCTCAAGGAAGACGTGGTCCAGATCGGGCCTTACGGTCCAAAGGTCACCGAAGAGGTTAAGGCAGCCGCCGAAGCCATGCGCACCGGGCAGATCGATGGCTCGGTCCACATCTTCACCGGTCCGATCAAGGACAATACCGGCACCGAACGCGTTGCCGCCGGCGTCACCATGACCGATGCGGAACTGCTTTCCATGGACTGGTATGTTGAAGGCGTCGAACAGCCGGCGTAAGCTTTTTTGATCTAAAGCCTTAAGGGGCGGGCCAGTGCCCGCCTCTTTGCTGACTGCTGCTGCAGTAGGCCTCATCCTGAGCTTGCCGAAGGACGAAGTCGTGGCACACTCAGCTGCACGACCTGGTGGGTGCGGCAGGCTCACCATGAGGTCTACTGGAGAGATGGTTACGATGCCCTACTACGCAATCGCCTATGAGTGGCTCAGCTTTGCCGTGCGCTGGCTGCATGTGGTCACGGCCATTGCCTGGATCGGCTCGTCCTTTTACTTCATCGCGCTCGACCTTGGCCTGCGCAAGACGCCCAGCCTGCCCCCTCTTGCCCATGGCGAAGAATGGCAGGTGCATGGCGGAGGTTTCTACCACATCCAGAAATACCTGGTGGCGCCCGATTTCCTGCCCGAGCACCTGACCTGGTTCAAATGGGAAAGCTATTGGACCTGGCTCTCGGGCTTCATGCTCATGGTTCTGATCTATTATGTCGGCGCCGACCTCTACCTTATAGACCGCAATGTCCTCGATGTGCCCAATTGGGCCGCGATCCTGATTTCCATGGGGTCTATCGTTCTAGGCTTCGTGGTCTACAACCGCCTTTGCAAGTCCCCGCTTGGCAATTCGCAGAACGGGCTGATGCTGGTGCTGTTTGCGATCCTCACGGCCATGGCCTGGGGCTATACGCAGCTATTCACCGGCCGCGCGGCCATGCTCCACATGGGTGCGTTCACGGCTTCGATCATGGCGGCAAATGTGGCCATGATCATCATTCCCAACCAGAAGATCGTGGTGGCCGATCTCAAGGCTGGGCGCGTGCCGGACGCGAAGTACGGCAAGATCGCCAAGCAGCGATCGCTGCACAACAACTACCTGACGCTGCCCGTCATCTTCTTCATGCTCTCGTCCCATTATCCGCTGGCTTTTGCCACCCAGTGGAACTGGATCATCGCCTCCCTGATCTTCCTTGTGGGCGTCGTCATTCGGCACTATTTCAACACGCGCCATGCCCGCAAAGGCAATCCGCACTGGACCTGGGCGGTCGCGGTCATCATCTTCATCATGATCGCGTGGCTCTCCTCCGGCCCCAAGCTGCCGGGTTCGGCGGGAGAGGAGGTGGCGTCTCGTGCGGCCGAGCCGTTTCTCAACGCTCAGCACTTCCAGCAAGCCAGCCTAGCGGTGCAAACACGCTGCGCCATGTGCCACACGGCAGAGCCGGCCTGGCCCGGAATCTACCAGGCACCCAAAAATGTCATTCTCGACAATGACATTGCCATCGCCAACCACGCCAAGGATGTCGCCATGCAGGCCGGCTATTCCCATGCCATGCCGCCCGGCAATGTCAGCGAAATGACGCCCCAAGAACGCGCCCTTCTTGTTGAATGGTTCCGCGAAGGCTCGGGCCAATGAGCCAGACTATTCTGCGCGGGCGGGTGCTGAGTTTCGTCAGCGAGCCGCAAGCGATCGATGATACAGCAAGCTATAGCTACCTCCAAGATGGCGCCGTCGTCATCGTTGACGGGAAGATCGTTGCCGTAGAGCCATGGTCGGCAATTGCGCCCCTCGGTGCCGACTATATCGATCATCGTCCGCATTTGATCATGCCGGGCTTTATCGACATGCACCTGCATTATGTGCAGTCGCAGATGATCGCCTCCTATGCCGGTTCGCTCTTGGAATGGCTCAACACTTACACCTTCCACGAAGAGCAGAAATTCAGCCAGCAGGGCCATGCCGACGCTGTAGCGTCCGCCTTTTACGATGAGCTGATCCGCAACGGCACGACCACGGCGGTGGCTTATTGCTCCAGCCACCCCCGGTCGGTCGATGCCTATTTCGCCGAAGCCGAAAAGCGCAACATGCTGATGTTGGGCGGCAAGGTGATGATGGATCGCAATGCGCCCGAAGCGCTCTGTGACACCGCCCAGTCCGGCTATGACGACACCAAGATGCTCATCGAACGCTGGCATGGACGGAGCAGGGCGCTCTATGCCATCTCGCCACGCTTTGCCATCACCTCAACTCCGGGGCAAATGGAGGCAGCCCAAGCGCTCGTTCGTGAGCATCCCCAATGCTATGTGCAGACACACTTAAGCGAAAACGACGGTGAGATTTCGCTCTCGATGGAGCTTTACCCCAATTCGCCTGACTATACCGGTATTTACGAGGATTACGGCCTGCTCGGTCCCAAGACACTGCTTGGCCACAGCATTCACCTCAACCATCGCGAAACCCAAGTCCTGGCGGAAACCGGTTCCGTCGCCGTGTTCTGCCCCACCTCGAACCTGTTTCTGGGCTCTGGCCTGTTTGATCGGGAGCGGTTCGCCAAGGCCGGGGTGCGGATCGGGATTGCCACCGATATCGGCGGGGGCACCAGCTATTCCATGCTGCGCACGCTGGATGAAGGCTATAAGATCCTCCAGCTGCGCGGCCAGCGGCTCAATCCCTTCGCGTCCTTCTATATGGCGACTTTGGGCAATGCGCGGGCGCTTTCCCTCGAGGGCACGATCGGCGCCGTGGCGCCCGGCCATGCGGCGGATCTGGTCGTCCTCAACGCTGCAGCGACGTCCGCCATGGCCCTGCGCATGCAGACGGTGACGAGCCTTGCCGAGGAATTGTTTCTCCTCCAAACCCTGGGTGATGACCGCTCGATCGCGGAGGTCTATGTCGCTGGTGCAAGGGCGAAGTCCGTTTTGAGCGGGTTCTCAGCGCCATCATCCTGACTTAAGTCTAGTCAGCCTGCACATAAAGGAAGCAAGAATGAGCGAGTACCTCACGAAGTCCGGCCTGTCGGTTCACCCCCTGCTGGTCGATTTCGTCGAGAAAGAAGCCCTTGCCGGGCTCCCCGTCACGCCTGATCAGTTCTGGTCCGGTTTCGCGCGCCTTGTTGCCGAACACGCCCCAACCAATGCGCGCCTGCTGCAGCGGCGGGATGAGCTGCAGAGCCAGATCGATGAATGGCACCACAAATATGGCCCTGTCGCCAACAATCCGCAGGGCTATGAATTTTTCCTGCGCGACATCGGCTATGTCCTGCCCGAGCCCGAAAATTTCACCATCGAGACAACCGGGCTCGATCCCGAGATCACCACGCTGTGCGGTCCGCAATTGGTGGTGCCGGTCAGCAATGCCCGCTATGCACTCAACGCTGCCAATGCCCGCTGGGGCAGCCTTTATGATGCGCTCTACGGCACCGATGTCATCAGCCGCGAAGGCGATCTAGCGCCCGGCGCGGGCGTCAATACCCAGCGGGCCCAGGCTGTAGTTGAACGCGCCGCCGCTTTTCTTGATGAAACCCTGCCGCTGCAATCAGGCAGCCATCGTGATGTCACCGGCTACCACGTGGAAAAGGACGGCGACATCCGCCGCTTCGTCGTCGACACCTCCAATGGCCGCACCACCCTCCAAGATTCTTCGGCTTTTGTTGGCTATGCCGGCACCGAGCAGTCCGGCGAACTCGTACTGCGCCACAATGGATTGCACATCATTCTCGTCATCAACCCGGCCAGCCCGATCGGTTCGGCGCATAGGGCGGGGCTGAGCGATGTCATTGTCGAAGCGGCCCTCACCACGATCCAGGATTGCGAGGATTCCGTCGCGGCTGTCGATGCCGAGGACAAGGTCGGCGTTTACCGCAACTGGCTGGGCCTGATGAACGGCACGCTGGAGGACAGGTTCGAAAAGGGCGGCAAGACCGTTACCCGCAAGCTCAATCCCGACCGCCAGTACAAGGACGATCACGGCGCCCCGCTGGTGCTCAAGGGCCGCTCGCTCCTGCTTGTGCGCAATGTGGGTCACCTGATGACCACCGATGCCGTGCTGCATGATGGCAAGCCGATCGGGGAAGGTTTGATGGACGCTGCCGTCACCGTGCTTTGCGCCATGCAGGACAAGGTCAACAGCACCACCGGCGCCATCTATATCGTCAAGCCCAAGATGCACGGGCCAGAGGAAGTTGCCTTTGCCTGTACGGTCTTCGCCTCGGTCGAGCAGATGCTGGGGCTCGCGCCCAACACGGTAAAAATCGGCATCATGGACGAGGAACGCCGTACCTCGGCCAACCTCAAGGCAGCCATCTATGAAGCACGTCACCGTGTCTTCTTCATCAATACCGGTTTCCTTGACCGCACGGGCGACGAGATCCACACCTCCATGGAAGCTGGCGCCGTGCTGCGCAAGGACGAGATCAAGAACGAGCGCTGGATCGCCTCCTATGAGGATCGTAACGTGCTGATTGGCTTGGCTTGCGGCTTTTCTGGCCGGGCACAGATCGGCAAGGGCATGTGGGCGCGGCCCGACGATATGGCGGCAATGATGGCGGCCAAGTCCGGCCATCCTTCTGCTGGCGCCAACACGGCATGGGTACCGTCGCCAACCGCCGCTACGCTGCATGCCTTGCATTATCACCAGATCGACGTTTTCGAGGCTCAGCGCCGCCGCCACAATCAGGCCGTTCCGCCGCTTGCTGATCTTTTTTCCATGCCGGTTCAGGTGCCATTCTCGCTCAGCCGCGAGGAGATCACCCGCGAACTCGAAAACAATGCGCAGGGCATCCTCGGCTATGTGGTGCGCTGGGTGCAGCAGGGCGTAGGCTGCTCCAAGGTGCCCGACATCAACAATGTGGGCCTGATGGAAGATCGTGCCACCTGCCGCATCTCGGCCCAGGCGATTGCCAATTGGCTGCGCCATGGCTTGGTCTCGCGCGATGAGGTCACCGCCACTTTCGAACGCATGGCGGGCGTCGTGGACCAGCAAAATGCCGGCGATCCGCTCTACCGGCCCATGGGTGAAAATCTGCAGTCCGTCGCTTTCCAGGCGGCACTCGATCTGGCGCTTCACGGCGCCGATCAGCCCAGCGGCTACACCGAACCGCTGCTTCACGCCGCCCGCCGCAAGGTCAAGGCGCGGAACGCACAAAAGCAATAGCGCCGATTATTACCCTCGGGCTTGCCCCGAGGGTGACGGTCCGGGGATGCTAAACCTCGTAAACCGGCAGGTTCATCCCGGTTCCGCGCCAGAATATCTCGACATCATTGGCGACGAGGGTCGTTGCCTCTCCCACCGGCTCATCCGTCCCCAAATTCCGTGCATAGCGAGGGTGCGCCCCTGACGAGACCTGCAGCCGCAGGCGATGCCCGGCACGGAAGCAATGCGCGGCGGCATGGAGGTTGAAGTGCAGCACCCAGCTGCCATCCGCCTCCCTTGGCGTTTCCGGCGTCACCCGGAACAGGCCGTCATTGATGTTGGTGGACATGCCAGCCTCGTCCACATCGCAGAGCCGGAGGAAAAAATCCACATGCGGCACGCTTGCTCGTGCGCGAACGCTCACCTGCACTTGCCCGATGATCAGCAGGTCCGCGCCCAGTGGTTCTGACGTATAGCTCAGCACATCCGCCCGGTTTTCCCGCGCGGCATTGTCCACCGGCCCGGCACCGGTAAAAGCAAAAATAGCCCCCCCGAGATTGGGCGTCGGGTCCGCGGGGTCATAGCGATAGCGATCGGCACCATCATCTGTCCCATCGCCCCGCACAAGCTGCCGCTCCGCCCCGATGGTCCAGCGCTCCAGCCGCGGCGGCCCGGGCGGATAAGCGTTGAACTCGCGCCACTCCTCCAGCCCCGAAATATGGATCCGCACCGGCTTCTCCCGCAGCCCTGACGGGTCCCCCATCAGCTTGGCCCGCATCCAGATCAGGGTTTCGCGCAGATTGTCACGCTGCAATTCATCGGCAATATGGGTCCAGGTGCCAACCGTGAGATAGGGCGTGTGCCCCAGGCTCACGAGCCGCTGGTAATCGGCCAGCAATTCGTCCAGCATGAAATCATACCAGCCGGACATGAAATGCACTGGCGGAGTCCGTTCGGTCAGCAGTTCCCGGTGATCGATCGCGTCCCAGAACTCGTTATTGCCAATCGATTCCTCGAACCAAAGCCGCCAGAACGGCACCTGCCGACCTGACGCCGCGACATCGGCATGGAGCAGGGGCAGGACCATGGCCGCCTTTGCCGTCGTGCGCTCGATCCCGCCCGAGAACATCGTCGTGGCGGTTTTGAGCGGATGATTGCGCAGGCCCTCTATCACCTGCAGCCAGGAGAGCCACAGCCCCAGGTGAAAGGCGCCGGCGGGAAACACCACGGAGCGGAAGTCCGCCGTCGTCACCTTGGTGGCCATCGCGCCGATCTCGGGCGCGTCCGAAATCGCCCATTGCGCATAGCCCAAATATGAGGGGCCCGACAGGCCCAGCCGGCCATCAAACCAGCTTTGCTCCTTGATCCACTCCATTGTCTCCAGCCCATCCGCCCGTTCATTCACCAGCGGGTCGAACTCGCCGCCTGATTTTTCCGTCCCACGGCACGCCTGCAGCACGACGTTGAAGCCACGCTCGGCATAGGCTTCGGCAATGCCTCGGAAGCCGGAACGCCCATAGGGCAGTCGCATAAGGATGGTGGGATGCGGCCCCTCCGATCGGGGCGCGAAATGGTCCGTCATCAGCACCACGCCATCGGTCATGGTGAGGGGGATATTGCGGTGCGCCCTCACCCTGTTGAGCCGAGGCGGCAGCTTGTCCACCCAGCTCAGCATCATTGATCGAAGGCTCATGGGCTAATCCACAAAATCAAATTGGTCCACGTCAAACAGTCCCCTGTCCGTCATCTTGAGATGGGGGATCACCGGAAGCGCCAAAAACGCGACCTGCAGGAACGGCTCGGGTAGGACGCAGCCCAGCGCATAGGCGGCGTCTCGCAGCACATGCAATCGGTGCGACACGGTTTCAAACGGCTCAAGGCTCATGAGCCCGGCCAAGGGCAGCGCCAGCTCGGCCGTGATCTGCCCGCCCTCCGCCACGGCAAAGCCGCCACCGAGCGCGATCAGCCGGTTCACTGCCAAGGCCATGTCCGCGTCTGTTGCGCCGATCACCGTGATGTTGTGACTGTCATGACCAACCGAGGACGCGATGGCCCCTTTCTTGAGCCTGAAGCCCCGCACAAAACCCAGCCCGATATTGCCATTGCGCCCATGCCGCTCCACCACCGCAACCTTGAGCACATCGGCTTGCAGATCGGGCTGAATGCCATTCTCCCCAACTGAGAAGGCCGCACTCTCGCGAAAGGTCAGGATCAAGCCAGGCTTGACGCCGATCACCGGAGTTTCATTGCGATCGGGCCGCCCGGGCACGATGAAGTCTTCCGCCTTCACCGTTCTTGCCTTCACCGAATGCAGGCCCACCGGCGGCACTGGTTTGCGCGCGGCAAACAATTTGGGTGTGACCAGCCGACCACCCGTCACCACATCGGACACGCGGCAATCCTCGAGGCTGTCGAGCAGGGCAATATCCGCCCGCCATCCCGGCGCCAGCAATCCTCGGTCCCGCAGATCAAAGATGCGCGCTGCCGAATGGCTTGCCGCACGATACACATGGTGCAGCGGCCGCCCCATGGCGATCAGCCGGCGAATGGAGCTGTCGAGATGGCCTTCCTCGGCAATGTCGAGTGGATTGCGATCATCGGTGCAGAGCGCAACAAAGGACGAGGTATTTTCGTCCAGCACTTCAGCCAGCGCCTTGAGGTCCTTGGAGACTGAGCCTTCCCGGATCAGGATGGCCATGCCCTTGGCCAGTTTCTCCCGTGCCTCATCAGCGCTGGTCGCTTCATGGTCGGTGCGAATGGCCGCTGAGAGATAGCCATTCAGCGCCTGCCCGCGCAGCAAGGGCGCATGGCCATCAATATGCCCATCCTGGAAGGCTTCGAGCTTGGCGATTATCCCCGGATCGGCATTGAGCACGCCGGGGAAGTTCATCACTTCGGCAAGGCCAATCACCTTGGGATGAGAGCGGAACGGCTCCAGGTCCGCAATTTCGAGAGCTGCCCCTGAGGTCTCAAAGGCCGTCGCCGGCACGCAGGAAGAGAGATTGACCCGCACATCCATAACCGTCTGCTCGGCGCATTGCAGGAAATAGCGGATGCCTTCGGCGCCCAGCACATTGGCAATCTCGTGCGGATCGCAGATCACGGTCGTCACGCCATGCGGCAGCACGCAGCGGTCGAATTCGAACGGAGTGACCAGAGAAGATTCGATATGCAGATGGGTGTCGATGAAGCCGGGCACCGCAAAGCGCCCAGAACCGTCGATCTCGGTTGCACCTTCATAATGTGCATGCGTCCCCACGATCCGGTCGCCAACAATGGCGATGTCGCTTCGTGTCACTGCGCCCGTGATCACATCCAGCAATTGGATGTTTTTGATCACCAAATCCGCTGGCGCCTTGCCCTGTCCGGCCATGATCATGCGGGTGAGGGCGTGGGCTGATGTCATGGTGGCGTCCTTGGTGGTTTTGCCCGAACCCTCAACTCAGCGCGCTTGCACGTCAAGGGGCGGAACCGCGCAGCCATCGCAGACGTTGCTCCGATCAATCCCATGGAGAAGGTAATGGAAACCTACGATCCGCAGAAATCATCGACCGAAGCACGCCAGGCCAATCCACGGAAGATGAATTTGCGCGTCTTGCTGTTTGGGCTGATCGGCATCGTGGTGCTGTTTGCCATTGTCTACATGATCTACACAATGAGCCAGCCTAATCCCACATAACACACCATGAGATTAGTCAAAGTCAGCCGCGACAAGCTTACCATCATAAGGCAGAAGCGCGGCAAAGGGTTCTGCTATCGGGATGCCGATGGCACGTTGGTGTGCGACCAGGCGGTGATCGAGCGTATCAAGGCGCTGGGCATTCCGCCTGCCTGGCAGAATGTGCGGATCGCTCCCCATGAGCGGGCGCATATCCAGGTGCTCGGCATCGACGAAGCCGGGCGCGACCAATATATCTATCATCCTCATTGGGAGCTGCGCCGCGACGGCAAGAAGCAGAAGCGCTTGGGCGTCCTCACCAGTGCCTTGCCCAGGCTGCGGCGCCAGATCGCTATTGATCTGCAGGCCGAGGCGGGCTCGCGCACGCTTGCCCTTGCCATCGCTGCGGGGCTGATCGACAAAACAGCCATGCGCCTGGGCCGCGAGAAATATCTTGAAGCCAGCGGCACCCGCGGAGCCGGCACGCTTTACGCGCGCGACGTTCGCGTGAGCGGGGATGATTTGTGGATCGCCTTTGACGCCAAGGGCGGCAAGCGCGCCGAATACCATCTGGCAGATCCTGCGCTGGCCGATGCCGTGCGGCGCATCAAGGAATTGCCGGGCAAGCGGCTCCTGGTCTTCCGTGATGAAGCGGGCAAGGTCCGGCCGATCAAGACGCCGGCAATCAACGAATATCTGCGCACCATCTCGGGCGTCGATATCTCGGCCAAGGATTTTCGCACGCTTCATGCCAGTGCCATGGCCGGCGAGGCTCTCGCCCAGATGGAAGCAGGCAATTCGCCTTCTGCCCGCCGCCGGCAAATGGCCAAGGTCGCTCGCGAGGTTTCGGAAACCTTGCGCAACACGCCAGCAATCTGCCGCAAATCTTATATCGCGCCCTGCCTTTTCAAGCTGTTTGACGATGGCAAGCTTAAGCAGGTCTGGGAAGCCGCCGGCCGGGGCCGGGCAGGACTGGCCACGCGCGAGAAGCGCCTGGGCGCCGTTCTGGCGGCCCTGAGCTAAACCAGGGAAAACAATCTGGTTGGTGGCCTTCGGAGCGCTTTTCACGCTTCGTGGCCGCACGCTCATGCGCTAGAAACAAGCAGATTCGGCAAGCGGCAAAAAGGAAGATCAAGGAATGACCAAGGTTCGCGCTCTGGTTCTGGAACGCCAGCATGAAATGGCATTGCGGGACATCGACCTGCCGCTCGAGGTCGGGCCGGGCATGGTCAAGATCGCCATTCACACGGTGGGCGTTTGCGGCTCGGATGTCCATTACTACACCCATGGCAAGATCGGGCCCTTCGTGGTCAACGAGCCCATGGTGCTCGGGCACGAGGCTGCCGGCACGGTGACGGAAGTGGGGGAGGGCGTTGCGCACCTCAAGGTGGGCGATCGTGTCTGCATGGAGCCGGGTATCCCTGATCCAAACTCCCGTGCCAGTCGCCTGGGCATGTACAATGTCGATCCTGCCGTGGCGTTCTGGGCCACCCCACCCATCCATGGCGTCTTGACCTCGGAAGTCGTTCATCCCGCTAACTACACCTTCAAATTGCCCGACAATGTGAGCTTTGCCGAAGGAGCCATGGTGGAACCGTTTGCCGTGGGCATGCAGGCTGCTACCAAGGCCCGCATTACCCCCGGTGACACGGCTGTTGTGCTCGGTGCCGGCCCGATCGGCACCATGGTTGCGCTGGCGGCGCTCGCCGGTGGCTGTGCCCGCGTGATTGTTGCCGATCTCGCCCAACCCAAGCTCGACATTGCTGCCAAGTACCAGGGCATCACAACGGTCAACATCCGCGACAAGGACGTTGTTGCCGAAGTTGCTGCGCTTACCGAAGGCTGGGGCGCCGATGTGGTCTTTGAATGTTCGGGCTCGCCCCATGCTTGGAAGACCATCATGAGCTTGCCACGTCCAGGTGGGGTAGTCGTGGCCGTTGGCTTGCCAGTTGATCCGGTTCCTGTGGACATCGCCTCGGCTTCTACCAAGGAATTGCGGATCGAAAACGTGTTCCGCTACGCCCATCAATATGACCGCGCCATTGCCTTGATTGCTTCGGGCAAGGTCGACCTCAAGCCGCTGATTTCCGAAACGTTCGACTTCGAGGACTCTGTTAAAGCCTTCGACCGGGCCGTCGAGGCGCGGCCGAGCGACGTGAAGCTGCAAATCCGGGTTGCGAAGTAGATGGACCTGAACCTGAGGGACAAAGTCGCTGTTATCACCGGGGGCAGCGTCGGTATTGGCCTTGCCATAGCCGAGGGGCTGGCAGCAGAAGGAACAAACCTAGTTCTGGTCGCCCGCAACAAGGAACGGGCGGAGGATGCGGCCGCAGCTGTGGCGGACAAGTTCGGCGTCATTACAACGGCCATTGCCGCCGATGTGGCGACTGCCGAGGGTTGTGACGTTGTGGTCAGCGGCACGCAGAAGGCTTTTGGCGGCTGCGATATCCTGATCAACAATGCTGGCACCGGCTCCAACGAGACCATCGCCGAAGCCGACGATGCGCGCTGGCAATATTATTGGGATCTCCATGTCATGGCCGCGGTGCGGCTCGCCCGAGGGCTCCTGCCGACCATGAAAACGCGTGGTGGTGGCGTGATCCTCCACAATGCCTCCATCTGCGCCGTGCAGCCCCTGTGGTACGAGCCGATCTACAACACCACCAAAGCCGCGTTGATGATGTTTTCAAAGACCCTCGCCAATGAGGTGGTGGGGGACAATATTCGCGTCAACACGGTCAATCCCGGCCTTGTCCTTACCCCGGACTGGATCAAGACGGCCAAGCAGATCGCCGGCGAAGTCGGCTGGGAAGCACATTTGCAAGGCGTTGCCGACGAGGCCGGCGGCATGAAGCGTTTCGCCACGCCCGAAGAAGTCGCGAACTTCTTTGTTTTCATGTGCTCAAACAAGGCCAGCTATTCGACCGGTTCCACCTATTTTGTGGATGGTGGCTGGCTCAAGACTGTGTGATCGAAGCTGGAACAATCCACCTCGCCTCCAGTTATCACGGCAGCGTCATGAGCAAGGAATAACGGCCATGGATGTTGGCAACGAGTTTGGGTATGTACAGACCTATCTGCCCCAGCACATCATCGCCATTCGCCTGCTTATCGCTGCCGTGCTTGGCGCTATTATCGGGTTTGAGCGCGAGGTGAATACGGCCCAGGCCGGGCTGCGCACGCATATACTTGTCGCTATCGCAGCCTCGCTGTTTACGATCCTGGCCTTCGAAATCTACCATACGCTGGACGGCGGTTCTTCTGACACTGTGCGGGCCGATCCGGTGCGCGCCGTGGAAGCCGTTACGGCAGGCATTGCATTTCTGGGTGCCGGCGCGATTTTCAGAGACCGCGGCAATGTGCAGGGAATCACCACGGGCGCCGGCATGTGGCTGGCGGGCGCCGTGGGCGTTGCAACCGCGCTGGGATACTACATCATTGCAATTGGCGTTGCGGTCCTGGCGGTGCTTGTCCTTGCCGTCCTGCGCGCCTTTGCGCATCAGGTAGTCCGCAAGCACGGCCTCAAGGAATCCAACGACCTCTGAGAGTGGCCGGAGGAGCGCTTGGGAATGCAGGAATACCCGGGGGTAACCAGCAGCGCTCCTCCCGACCCAGCATGTAACCTGTGGACGCAGGGACTACATGCCGTCACGCACCAAGCACATTTGCCGCGCCTGGTATAAGGTGCCGCCGAGCGGAGGCGGCTTTCCACAGCCAGTCGTGTAGCTGCGCGATTTAGTCACCCTATGAAGGATAGTTATTGTCGTGACCAGCTAAGCAAGGTTACATGGGTGTAACTCACGTCCGTTTTTACATGTAAAGCCAACGCTTTTTCGGCCAGGCACGGAGGGGATGCTGGCTGACACCGGGCCGCATAGAGACGCTGTACTGCTCGCATTGGAGCGGCTGTTGGCGTGGCCCGAAATGGTCCGCTCGCCCCAACTTGCCAAATTCCTGAGCTACATCGTGCATCGGACGCTGGATGGCGAGGGTCAGGGGATAAAGGCCTATTCCATTGCCGTCGACGTGTTCGGCCGCCCCGCCGACTTCGACCCGCAATCGGACCCCATCGTGCGTGTCCAGGCCCGCCGCCTTCGCGCTCTCATCAACAGCTACTACGACAACCAGGGCGAGGATGAGCCCGTCCAAATCCGCCTGCCCACCGGCCGCTATATTCCCGAGTTCGTCGTCAACCAGCCAGCGCCTGATGTCCCACCAATTGCCCCGCCCCCTGTGCGCAAGAGGCGCTGGTGGATAATTGTCGCTGCCCTGGCGCTCGTCCTTGCCCTCGCGGCCTTTGGCTTGTGGCGGTGGCTTGATGCCGACCCGCCGGGGGGCGCGACAATGGCTCGGCCCAGCATCACCATTCTCGAATTTGCAAAGCGCGCCGAAACGGGAACGCCCCGTGTTTCGGGGCTCGCGATCGAACTGGTGACGGATCTCGAGCAATTCGAGAACCTTGAAGTGCATTATGGCGGGGATGACCAACCCGACCCGCAGACCAATTTCGTGCTTAACGGCGCCGTTCATACCGATGGGGATGTGGTGTTATACACCGCCTCCTTGCTCGACAATGCGACTGGCAGCACGGTGTGGGATCATACAATCACCGCGACCCCCGAAGAAGCCGCCCAATCGGCTATTCTTGACCGGCTGTCGCGCTCGCTGAGCCTGCTGCTGGGCAGTCCGAGGGGGCTCTTGCACGCTCCAGCCCGCAATCGCGCCCTGGCGGGGATCGAACCTTCCGGACCGCCGCGCATTTATGCCTGCCGCGTCCTGTTCGAGCTCTACCGCGAAGCGCTCGCGAACGCAGGGCGAGTGAGTCAATGCCTCGGGCGTTTGCGCGATGTTGACCGCACCCAGGCCGGCGCCCTGGCCATGAGCGCGAGCCTTGCGGCGGAAAACCTTCCCCCTGCCAGCACCGAGGCTGAGCGGAGGGAAATCATCGACCGCGCCTTGAGCGACCTCAACCGGGCAATCCAGCTCAATCCGGTCAGCAGCTTTGTGTGGGAACAGCGTGCCCGCCTGCAGGAGCTGCGTGGCGAGCACATCATGGCGCTTTCCGACTACGGCTCGTCCACCCAACTCAACCCGGCCAACACCAGCGCCATGGCAGCCCTGGCCCGACTCCTGCTCTTCATCGGCTGGAATGCCGAAGTGCGACCGCTGGCCATGGAGGCCCTGTCCGGTGCACCCGAGCCGCCCGCCTGGTACCATGGCGCTCCAGCGGCGCTGGCCCTGTTGGACAGGAACTTCAACCAGGCCACGAAACTGGCGGAGCGCTATGCTACAGTTGATCGTGAAATTGGCCTTGTGCTGATGATTGCTGCGGCACAAGGGGCGGGTAATAGCGCCCTCGTCAATCGCCACTTACCGACGCTTCTGAGCCTGCCAAGCTTCCGCCGCGTTGGCATCCTGCCGCGCTTGCAGCTCAGGATCACCAATGAAGCCCTGCTGGAGGCGATCCGCCAGGGACTGCTTGCCGCCGGTGTGCCGCCGGCATCACTCGACAAGCCGTTCTAGCCCACATCTCCACCAAAGATCGCTCGGGCTAGTTCAGTGAAGCGCCGCCCGCGCTCCTCGAAATTCTTGAACTGGTTATAAGAGGGGGCGCCCGGCGAAAGGATCACCGCATCGAATTTGCGTCTATGCTGATGGAGCGCCTGCATGGCGCTTTCCAGATCCGGCAGCGCCAGAACATCGATGTGGGGTGCAATTGCCTGCGTTGCGCTAGCCAGGCGCGCACCGGTCACCGGCAGGCAGGCGAGCGTGGTCACGCCATATCCAGCCAAAAGCCCCGCGAGTTCGGTGTAGTCCTGCTCGCGTTCGTGGCCCCCGGCGATCAGGGCGATGCGATAGCCGCGATAAGCGGCCAGGGCAGCCTTGGTGGCCTCGGGCGTGGTTGAGATTGAGTCGTTGACGAAGACCGTGCCGCCAAACTGGTGCTCTTCGAGACGGTGGGGCAGGGGCATAAAAGCCGCTATCCCCCGAACAATCCCATCAATTGTCCCACCGGCAGCCAGGGCGATCTGTGCCGCCAGCCGGGCATTGTCGAGATTGTGGCTGCCCTTGAGCCGCGAGGAGGCACTTGCCGCATCCACGGCTGCCAGTTCACTCCCATCCAGCGCGCGCAAGAGGCGCCTGTGGTCGCGCACGGCCAGCGCCACAAGGGCATTGCCCATGGCCCCCGCACTCAGCGCAACGGGGAAGCCGCCCTCGCGATCGATCAGATGGAGCTTGTCGCTGTAATAGCGTTCGACGCTGCCATGCCAATCCACATGCTCAGGATAAAGATTGGTGACAGCGGCAATGTCGGGCAAAAACGACATGTCGGCAGTTTGGTAGCTGGAGAGCTCGAAGATCACGACTGCATGCTTGTCGGCGATCTCGAGCGGCGCCAGCCCGACATTGCCTGCAAGCCCCGCATCCACGCCGGAGCGGGTCAACATCAGATGGACCAATGTGGCCGTTGTTGACTTGCCCTTGGTGCCGGTGATGGCAATCACCGTGCGCCCGGCGCGATAGAAACTGCCCCAAAGATTGAGGTTGGACGTGACCGGAATGCCGGCCGCCCCGGCGATCTCGAAGATCGGCTTATACAGGGAAACACCGGGGCTCTTGATGATCAGCCCGAAGCGGTGCTCCCGAATGGCTTGCGGAAGATCCTCGGGGGCAATCGCCTGTGTGCCGGCAATGTCGGCATTGCCGCTATCTACCGTAACGAAGACGGGGAGCTCCGGCTGCCGCGCCTGGAGAAATGCGCGTGTCGATTGCGCTTCGCGCCCGGCTCCATAGAGCAGGACCGGTTCCTCAAACCGCATAGGCAGCAACCTTGGCGGCAAGCGCAGGCGGGATATTGTGATCGTGGCTATCGGTCAGGCACTCGGCCATGGCGATCTGCAGGGCTGGCTCGCCATATTGCTCGAAAAGGTTAGCCTTCACCGCCCGCACCACGGCGGCCTCATGCCAATCGGAATGGCGCGTTAGTGTATAAAGGCAGGCCGCAGCTTCGAGAATTTCCCCCACGCACTCCCAGGGCTTTTGCCCCGCCAGGCCCGCTAGTTCACGGAACGAGCCTTCATTGGCGGGAACATCAAGCAGATTCTTGCCAAAAATTGCCAGCAAGCGATCCTTGGGCATGAAGGGCGCAAAGATCAAAAACACGAAATGGCATTTGGGGCATTCGCCACACCAGAGCGGACCCTCATGCCCGGCCAGCCGGAAATTGCGATTGCAGCTCGAAAACACATGGTCGAACTTGGTTTCATGCGTGAAGAGCGAAGCGATGCGCGCTTCCGAATAGGGCCGCAGCAGCGAGAAATATTTAAGCACCCCGCCCGTGGCATCGCTCAGGATCGAAGCGATCAGCAGCTCGAACCCCAGCGACTTGGAATATTGGTGGTTCGTCTCGCGCCCATCAAACTCAACATTGCCTTCGCTGGCCGAGCGCTCATTGCTCAGAACGATCTGGTTAAAGCCGTAAAGCAAGGCACAAAGCGCTGCGATCATGGAGTTGATGGCGGTCGATGGCACATGGCCATTGTAATAGCCTGGCTCCTTGCCCAGCCGGATCATTTCGGGATCAAGATTGCGCGTCACATAAACAGGGGCTGTGCCGATCTTGTCGACCGACGAGATGATCGGACCTTTGGGGTTCACCGCAAAAGGGCTGAACTGGACGCCGACATGGCTCAGCAAATCCACGCTCACCAGCGAATCCTTGCCCCCGCCGATCGGCAGCAGCGTGCGTTCGGGCAGGGCAGGTGCGCTGCGCTTCTGCACATCATGGGGCGTGTGGAGCACAAGCTTGCCGAAGCGCTGCAAATTGTTGCGCGCATAAAACTCGCCCAGCCCGTTCTCATAAACGTCGATAACAAAGGCGCGCTCAGCTTCGGTGAGGGCAATATTGGGCGCCGCAATCTCGAAGGGTGCCTTGAGCTTGAAATAGCTTACGCCCAGGACAAGGGCGGTCAAGTCCAGCAACTTGAGAAAGCTCGAGCTTTGCGCCGCCGCTACATCGGCGCCGGGCGGCAGCACGAGCCGCTCGGTAAACCGCATCCCTTCCAGTCCATAGGAAAACTCGGCAATCCCGCTCGCGGGATCAAAACTCGGGCGCTCGATAAGGAACTGATCAGTCAATGGCGAATACTCTGCGGGTCAAGACCATATAGGTGATTTGCCGGCGCGGCGGGAGTAGGGTGCAGCGCTTTGTCGAAATCGGATCACCTTGTTCGTCGGGAGGGCAATGGTCCATTCTTGGCCAGGGGAAAAGGAGACAAACATGCGTGTAATGGTTTTCGTCAAGGCAACGGCAGACAGCGAAGCGGGCGTGATGGCGCCGCCCGAACTGCTCGTCGAAATGGGCAAATACAATGAAGCGCTGGTGGATGCGGGCATCATGAAGGGCGGCGACGGCCTAAAGCCTTCCCGCGACGGAAAGCGCGTGGCCTTCGACGGTGCCAGCCGCATGGTCATCGATGGCCCCTTCACCGAAACCAAGGAATTGGTGGCCGGCTACTGGATCTGGGAGGTGCGCGATATGGACCACGCCATTGAATGGGTCAAGAAATGTCCCAACCCCATGCCTGGACCCAGTGAGATCGAAATCCGTCCCGTCTTCGAGATGAGTGATTTCGAAGAAATCATGACCGCCGAAGCCGCCGACGTCCACGGCCGCGTAAGCGAAAAGCTGGGAGAGCAGTAGGCGGCGTTGTTGGCAGGCACCCTATTCGCCTCCTCTCAACGGGGGAGGCGAGAAGAGGGGGCGCCAGCCCCAACCCCAAAATGATCGCTGGCTACCAGGCCTTCAGGATATTCGCATCTGCATGCGCATCACGATCTCGGTCCCAAGCCTTTGGTAGCCATATTCGCGCATGGTGCAGGACCAGCCATCGGACGACCGCTCGATCCGGAAAAGATTATAGCGCGCCGGATCGTCGAGCGTACCGCCCTGGGCCGCACTCGCCGCCGCGACGCCCACCACGGGCACTTCCTCGTTCTTGCCGGGGATGGAGTGGATCGAGGAGCGGTGCGTATGGCCATGGAGGATCAGTTCAGCCCCATGCTCGGCGATAACCTGGCGGAACAGCTTGTGTCCCTTGAGCCCGAAGGAAGGATGCTGCAGTTCGGGATTGGGCGGATGGTGGATCATCACGGCGCGGAAATAATCGGCCTCGCCCATAACTTTCAAGATGCGCCCCAGCCGCTCGGCCTGCTGTTCGTCAAATCGGCCCGTTGCTAGGAATGGCCGCGTCGGCACGGCGCTCGAACAGGAGATGACGGCCAGCTCCCCAACCCGTCGCACAAAGGGGAAGGCCATGCCATCAAGGGTTTCCCCCTGCATATACCGGCCCCAGGCGCGGTGGGCGTCCTCCAGCGCGCCGGGCACATAGGCGTCGTGATTGCCGGGGCATACGGCGATCTTGTCGGGACCGCCCAGCGACTCCAACCATCTGCCGGCGCGCACCATTTCCACATCAAGAGCCAGATTGACCAGATCGCCGGTCACCGCGGTGAAATCGGCATTCTGCTCCTGCAGATGCGCCACAAGGCTCGCCAGCGTTTCGCTGTTGAGTTCCTCGTTACGCCGCATCTTCCAGTTCAGATAACCAGTGAAGCGCTTGCCCAAGAGATCGCGCAGGGCGATCTCGGGCATAGGGGAAAGGTGAATATCGGAGATATGGGCGAGGGTGATCATTGTGGGCGTAATGCCAGAAGGGGAGCGTCAAGAAAACGATGAAACGCCCCGAACCGCAATTTTGTCGCCATCAAGTTCCTGCTACCCATGTCGGCAAAGAGGGATTCCCCATGCAGATGAACCGCACCCAGCAGACGATTTCGAGAATTTTTCTCACCGTGAAGGGCTTTTGGCATCGCATGACCATCGGCACGCGCATCATGGTGGTCGATGGCGACAAGGTGCTCCTCATCCGCCACACCTATGTGCCGGGCTGGCAGTTTCCTGGCGGGGGCGTCGATCCCGGCGAAACCCTGCCGCAGGCTGCTGCACGCGAAGTTCTGGAGGAAACCGGCTATCGCATAACCGGCCCGCTCCAGCTTTTCGGCATGTACCACAATTCAAGCCCCGTCACGAACCGTGACCATGTGGCTTTCTATGTCGCCACCGCGAGCGAAAAGGTGTTTGAGCGCAAGCCGGACCGCGAAATCTCCGAAGTCGGCTGGTTCCACCGCTCCGCCCTCCCGCAAAAAGTGACCCCCGCCACCTCACAGCGGATCGACGAATATTTCGACGGCGCGCCCAAGCGCGACATCTGGGGGTATTAGGCTCCGATCTCACCTCACCCCGATGTCATCCGGGGTTCGACCCGGGATCCATCCTGGGATCTCGAGATGGACCCCGGATCAATTCCGGGGTGACACCGCGATCATGGTGGGGGGACATGCTAGCGCACGAACTCCAGATTCGGCCCCACCGGTATCACCCGCGTGGGATTGATGGTCGTGTGGCTCCAGTAGTAGTGCGTCTTGATGTGATCGAGGTCCACCGTCTCCTTGATCCCGGGCACCTCATAGAGGGCCTTCAGATAGTGCGAGATGTTGGGATAATCCGCGATACGCCGGATGTTGCACTTGAAGTGGCCGACATAAACCGCATCGAACCGCACCAGGGTCGTAAACAGCCGCCAATCGGCTTCGCTGACACTGTCACCTGCCAGATAAGCAGTTTCGCCTAGCAGCCCCTCGACCCAGTCCAGGGCCTCGAACAGCTTGCGCACAGCCTCCTCATAGGCCTCCTGCGTCGTGGCAAAACCGGCCTTGTAGACGCCATTGTTGATGTCGTCATAAACCCGCTGGTTGATCTGATCGATGTTCTTGCGGTCGGCCTCGGGGTAGAAATCGTCCGTGTTCCCCGTCACCTCGTTGAATGCCGAGTTGAACATGCGGATAATTTCCGAGCTTTCGTTGGAGACGATCGTGCCGGTCTGCTTGTCCCATAGCACCGGCACAGTCACGCGCCCGGTATAGTCCGGCACCGCCTGCGTATAGACCTGCCAAAGGGTTTGCTTGCCGAACAGCGCATCACCTGTCGAGCCGGTGGCCTTGTCAAAGCTCCAGCCGGTTTCATCGGGCATGCGCGGCGACACCACCGATACCGAGATCAGATCCTCCAGGTTCTTGAGCTTGCGGAAGATCAGCGTTCGGTGTGCCCAGGGGCAGGCAAGGGACACATAAAGGTGGTAGCGCCCCGCCTCCGCCTTGAACCCGCCATCCCCGCTCGGTCCTGCCGACCCATCAGCGGTGATCCAGTTGCGGAACCCAGCCTTGCTGCGCTCGAATTTTCCGCCCGTTGACTTGGTGTCGTACCATTGGGTGGACCATTTTCCGTCGATCAATTGTCCCACGATCGCAGCCTTTCCGTCATGTTCTGGACGCGTTGCAGGGCATAATCATCCTTGCCTGCTTCGGTTGCCTGCTAGATAAGCCGGCCGCCAAGTGGCGATAAGGCTGCCCTGCGGCAACGAAGTGTTGTGCATTTGGGACACAGCGGCCAAGTCCATCTTGAAATATGAGGCGAGCGCCATGACTTTTTGTTTACGCGATGCCCCCTTGGTGCTAATGCGGATTTCAGGCGTGGAGGCGCCCAGGATGGTAAAGGTTTCGCTGACAACACGACGACCCTGAGTGGTCCCCTGATCGGTGCTCTTGAGGCGCCGAATTTGTCTTATGCGTCCTTTTGCCGGATCCCCATCATGACCGCTGTCCCTGCCTCTTCGGCCGCCGATCCCATGTCCCTGCGTGTCCCCACCGTTCGCCCCGCTACGGCGCAAGATGATGCCTTCATTGAAGAGCTTCAGGCCATCGCCTTTGGCCCGGGCCGCTTTGCCCGCACGGCCTTCCGCATTCGCGAGCGGTTCCCGATCGATCCGAGCCTCAGCCTTGTGGCCGAGGTGGACGGCGTGCCCTGTGGCTCGGTCTGGATGACCCCGATCAGCATCGGCGGCCGCAACGGCTATATGCTTGGCCCTCTCGCCACCCATCCCAATTACCGCAAGCTGGGCGCCGGCAAGCTCCTCGCCCGCGAAGTCACCCAGCGGACCCTGGCGCGCGGCGAGGGTGAGTTCGTGATGCTGGTGGGCGACCGCGATTATTATTGCCCCCTAGGCTGGGAGCCGACCACCCCAGGCAATATCCAGTTCCCCGGTCCTGTCGATCCCACCCGAGTGCTGCTCTACGCCGAGGACAAGACCCTCGCCGCAACGCTTGCGGGCCCGATCCGGGCGTTCGGGCGGAAGTAAAGCCGGAGCCTCCCACCTGAGCTTGCCTTCTGGAGGCAGGTGGGGGCCTCTTCCGCAAGGGTGGTCACCTCCCTTGCGCTGCACTAAGCTCCCCGCTCCGACAATCACTTCCGGTGCCCTCTTGTCGTCCGACGACATTTTCATCGAGCGTCTCAGCGCACGCCTTCTGCCCGCGCCGCCACCCTTGCCGCCGGCCGATAGTCTCGTACCGGACTGGGCGCCCGAGCGTCCCTTTGCCCGCCCGCCCGTTCCTGCCGCCGTGCTGATCGCGCTGATTCGCCGCCCCGAAGGCTTTACCGTGCTCTACACCGAGCGCTCGCCCGATCTTCGCTCCCATTCGGGCCAGGTCGCCTTTCCTGGCGGCAAGGTCGATGCCGGCGACAATGATGTGGGGGCAACGGCGCTGCGCGAGGCCAATGAGGAGGTGGGGCTGGAAGCCGGTGACGCCCGGATCATGGGCTTCATGCCCACCTATTTCACCGGCACCAATTACCTTATCACGCCCGTTGTTGCCGATGTCACGCCGCGCGGGCCCTTTGTGCCCAATCCGGGCGAAGTTCATTCCGTGTTCGAAGTGCCGCTGGAGCGCATTCTGGCCTCTAACGCCTATGGACAGGCCCGCATCCAGCGCAATGGCGTCGAGCACCGCACCTGGCAGATCGACCATGATGGCCACCGCATCTGGGGCATCACGGCCAATCTGACCCGCCGCTTCCGCGACCTCGTCCTCAGCGAGCCTGTTCCATGATCCCCGGCGATCTGGCCCAGGCTCCCTGGTTGCAGCAAGCGGAAACCCAAGCGATCTTTGCTGCGCTCGATGGCGCGCGCGGCCGGACCCGCGCTGTGGGTGGGGTTGTGCGTGACACCCTTTTGGGGCTTCCCCGCAAGACGCCTGACATCGATCTTGCCACTGAACTCGTTCCCGACGAAGTGATCGCGCGCGCCCAAGCGGCCGGCATCGCCTGGTACCCCACCGGCATCGATCACGGCACAGTCACGCTGCGCCTGGGCGATGTGCTCGCCGAAGTTACCACCTTGCGGCAGGACACCGAAACCGACGGCCGCCACGCCAAGGTGGTTCTTGGCACCGACTGGCTCGACGACGCCCAGCGCCGCGACTTCACGCTGAACGCTCTCTACTGCGCCGCCGATGGCACGCTCTTTGATCCCCTCGATGGTCTAGAGGACGCGCTTGCCCACCGCATCCGCTTCATCGGCGATGCCGATCAGCGCATTCGCGAGGACGGTTTGCGCGTCTACCGCTTCTTCCGCTTTTCGGCGAGCCATGGGCAGCAAGTGCTTGACGGGCAAGGCCTTGCTGCCTGCGAACGGGCCGTGGGTGCGCTGGATCATCTTTCGGCCGAGCGCATAGGCGCCGAAATTCTGCGAATGCTAGCGCTTCCGAAGGTCGCAAAAACTTTGGGGGCCATGGCGGCCATCAATCTCCTCCCTTTCGAGCAAGGTGCCCTGGATTGGCTCCAGGCCTACGAAGATTTCGGCGGGCAATCGGCCGTCGCGCGGCTAGCGCTCGTGGGCGACACTGAGGCTGCCCGCATGCGCTGGCACCTGTCCAACGATCTGGTGGCCGCGGTGCGCAAGGTGCAACTGGCCAGCGAACTGGTGCGCAATGGCGCCATCGGAGAAGCGGCCTATCGCCATGGGGAACTCGCCGTGGAAGGCCTTGCCGTCGCGGCCGCACAGGAAAATTGGAACCGCGAGCGGCTGGCCGAAACGGCGCGCGAACTGGGCCGGGTGCAACTTGTGCCATTCCCCATTTCCGGACACGACCTTGCCGGCCTCGGCATGGCGCCGGGACCGGCTCTTGGAGCAGAACTCAGGCGTCTTGAGCGCCTCTGGATCGAGAGTGGCTTCAGCCTCGATAAAGCTGAACTAATAGCGCTCGCGCGACCCTAGTGGCGGGTGGGTTGCCCACTGTCGACATCGACAATGCGCTCCTTGATGCGCTCGATCATCTCGGGGCGCACTTCGGTCTCGCCATGCAGATTGCGCAGATTTTCAACGGCGCGGCGAACCACTTCCGCCTCGCTCTCGGCTTCCGCATGCCAGGTTGCGCCGGGGATCAAAGTGCCGGAATCGAAACGCTTCATCCTTATCTCCCTTGCTGGTGAGCCAAAGAGGTGAACGCAGCCCTTCCGAAAGGGTTCCTTAATCAGAATCCATGAATTCGCCGATCTGGCTGAGGCCCTCGATCCAGGTCCCGTCATCATTGCGAACCACTTCACGCGGCAGGATGCCGCTTCCCTCCGCAATGGCATCGGCCAGTTCGCGCGAATGGGTTACCACCCAAACCTGCGCGCGCTCCGCTGCCTTGACGATCAGTCGAGCCAGAATAGGGAGCAGCGAAGGATGAAGGCTATTCTCGGGTTCGTTGAGAGCGATGAAATGCGGCAACCGGTAGGACAGAAGGGCGCCTGCCAGCGCCAAGAACTGCAGCGTACCGTCGGACAGTTCATGCGGGCCAAACACCCTTTTGGGCATTTCCCGGTAGCGCATGCCAAAATCTGCCCATTCGCCGACCGGCGGTATCACCAACTGGGCGCCGGGAAAGGCATCGGCAATGGCCAGGTCGAGGTCGGCCGTATCGCCCCTGATATGGCGTAGCGTTGCCAGCACCGCGCCCAGATTGCTGCCATCAGCGGCAAGCGACGGCGACGTTACGGCGCGGGACGGCCGGCGCAGCGCCGAGTCGGCATCGGTGCGAAACCCGTGAAAGAACCGCCAGCCCAGCAAGCTGTCGCGCACCATGGCGACTTCCGGGCGCCCGGAGAGCGAAGCGAGCGCCGTTTCGCTGGCCAGCAGATCTTCCCGGGCCACTTCGCGCCGGCCCTGCCCATCGCGCGACCAGGCCATGCCCCGATCGCGCTCCATCAGCGTCACCGCCTTGCCCCTTTGGCGCCATTCCAGCCGCTCGCCCCGAATCTGCGCTTCCCCAGGGAAGGCGGCGGCGCCTTCATTGGGTGCAAAGCCGACATCGAGCTTGTAGGTGGGATCGAACGCCCCATCGCCCAGATCGCTGAAGCTTGCAGCCAGGCGCAGGCCATTGCCTTCCCATTTGCGATAACCATCAGTGCGATACATTGGGTCGAAATCGCCATCGGGCGATAGGTTCTTGCCACCCGCCCAGAAGATCGAACCAAGGCCGCCCTCTCGGGCGATCTCGTCGGCCAGCGTGTCACGCGCTGCGGCCTGCAGCAGTTCCAGCGAACGATAAAGATTGGTCTTGCCGACCCCGTTTCCGCCCACCAGTACGCTTAATTGCCGCACTGGAAAGCGGATCTTGCGGACCGATCGATAGCCAATGATCTCGATCGAAGCCAGCGTCATGGGTCAGGGCCAGCGCACTTCCGGGGGCATGGACGACAGGATGGAATTGACGTTCCCGCCAGTCTTCAAGCCAAAGGTCGTGCCACGGTCATAGAGCAGGTTGAACTCCACATAGCGCCCGCGCCGCACCAATTGCTCGTGCCGGTCCGCTTCGGTCCAGGCTGTCTCGAAATTACGCCGCACCAATTGAGGGTAGATATCGAGGAACGCCTCGCCCACCGCCTGGGTGAAGGCAAAGTCGGCATCCCAATCGCCCGAATTGTGGTGGTCGTAAAAGATGCCGCCAATGCCGCGGTGCTCGTTGCGATGGGGCAAAAAGAAATACTCGTCGCACCACGCCTTGTAGCGCTCATAGTCCACCCCGGGCCGACCGGCGCAGGCGGCCTGCATGGCCGCGTGGAAATGGCGGCTGTCGGCATCGTCCTGCGTCCGGCGCCTGTCCAGCACCGGCGTCAAATCAGCGCCGCCCCCAAACCATTGCTGGCCCGTTACGATCATGCGTGTGTTCATATGCACGGCCGGAACATGGGGGTTCCAGGGATGCACGATCAGTGAAATGCCCGAGCTCCAGAATTGCGCGCCTTGTTCGGTGCCCGGCATCTGCTTGGCAAAATCGGCCGAGAACTCACCATGGACGGTCGAGATATGCACGCCGGCCTTTTCGAACACGCGGCCGTGCAGCATCCCCATCTCCCCGCCGCCGCCCGCGGCGCGGTCCCAGGGGCTGATCTCGAATTTGCCCGCCGGCATATGCGCGTTGGGGCCTTGGACATCGGCCTCGATCTGCTCGAAGGCCTGCACAATGCGGTCGCGCAGCAGGCGGAACCAGCTTTGGGCGGTGCTTTTCTTGGCGTCGATATCGGTTGGGAGTGTCATGGGAGAATTGAAATGGACTGTCATTGGAGGTCTGTAAACCCGTCGGTCTGCCTTTTTGCCTCGCCCAGGATAAGGGTTGCTGCAAGCGCAACATTGATCGAGCGCAAATTGGGACGCATCGGAATGCGAGCGGCTAGATCGCAGGCTGCCGCCACAGCGTCGGGCACGCCAGCGCTTTCGCGCCCCACCATCAGGATGTCATTGTCTTGATAGGCCGCAGCGTAGGCAGATTGCTCGGCCTTGGTGGTGAGTAGCACCAGCCGGTGTCCCGCTGCACTGCGCCAATCGTTGAACGCCGTCCAGCTGTCATGCTCCTGTACTGCGGCATGGTCGAGATAGTCGAGCCCGGCACGCGCTAGCGTCTTGGGTGAAAACGGAAATCCGGTCGGGTGAATAATGTGTATTGTCGTGCCCAGGCACGCACCCAGGCGGATCAGCGTGCCCGTATTATTGGCGATGTCGGGCTGGTAGAGGGCAAGCGCAACAGGCATCAAATGGTCCAGTTCGCGGCAGAGGGCCGTAGCCTCCCGCAGGGTGGGGTGGGTAATAGTATCGCAGTTGATCCATGTCACCGCCTCCATGGCTGGACAAGTTCCTGTGACAGTGCAAAAAGGACGCAGACTGACGGGCCGCATAATGGCGGACGGCTGCTGATTCCGACTTGTGCGTGAATAGCTTTGCCAGATGCCGGCCGCGTCTAAAGTGATTGTACGGGGATACGCGACCTTGGCCGAGCAAGCTCAACATTCAACGAACCGGCGGGATTTTATCTTCGTTGCGACTGGGGCCGTAGGCGCTGTTGGCGCCGCCGCCGTGGTTTGGCCGCTGATCAACCAGCTCAATCCCGATGCGTCCACGCTGGCGCTCGCGAGCATCGAGTTCGATCTTTCGGCCATCCCTGAAGGTCAGTCCGTGACGATTACCTGGCGTGGCTTGCCGGTCTTTGTGCGCCACCGCACCCAGGCCGAGATCGACGAGGCCCGCGCCGTTCAGATTGCCGATCTCAAGGATCCGCAGACTGACGAAGAGCGCACCAAGCCCGATCACGCCCAATGGCTGATCATGGTCGCCAACTGCACCCATCTGGGCTGCGTGCCCCTTGGGCAGTCGGGCGATTTCGATGGCTGGTTCTGCCCATGCCATGGTTCGCACTACGACACCTCCGGCCGTATCCGGCAGGGGCCCGCGCCCACCAATCTCGTGGTGCCCCCTTATGAATTCATCAGCGATACGCTGGTCCAGATCGGCTAGTGGAGCCTTTTGTGATGTCAGAACACTCGTACGTTCCCGGAACTGCCGCTGAGAAGTGGCTTGATGATCGTCTTCCGGTCGCCAGGTTTGCCAAAGAGCACCTGATGGACTTCCCCACGCCAAAGAACCTCAATTACTGGTGGACCTTTGGCGCAATCCTGGTGATGTGCCTTGCCGTGCAGATCGTCACCGGCATTATCCTGGCCATGCACTATACGCCCAATGTGGCGATGGCCTTCGACTCGGTCGAGCATATCCGTCGCGACGTCAATGGCGGCCGCATCATCCAGGCCACCCACGCCGTGGGCGCCTCGATGTTCTTCCTGGCCCTTTACGTCCACATCTTCCGCAATCTGTTCTTCGGCTCCTACAAGGCGCCGCGCGAAATCCTCTACATCATCGGCGTGATCATCTTCATCCTGACCATGGCCACCGCCTTCATGGGCTATGTGCTGCCATGGGGTCAGATGAGCTTCTGGGGCGCCACCGTTATCACCAACATCTTCTCGGCCATTCCGGTGGTTGGTGAAAGCGTGCTGCAGCTGCTGCGCGGTGGTTTCGCCGTGGGCAACCCGACGCTGAACCGCTTCTTCTCGCTCCACTACCTGCTGCCATTCGTGATTGCAGCCCTTGTCGCACTCCACATCTGGGCGCTCCATGTGCCGGGCAACAACAACCCGATCGGCGTGGACGTGAAGTCGACCCGTGACACGGTGCCGTTCCACCCCTACTACACCATGAAGGACCTCTTCGCGATGGTCCTGTTCATGATCCCGTTCGCGTGGTTCATCTTCTTTGCGCCCGATATCCTGGGTCACCCCGACAACTACATCCAGGCCAATTCCCAGGTCACCCCGGCTCATATCGTGCCCGAATGGTACCTGCTGCCATTCTACACGATCCTGCGCGCCATCGACTTCAACGTGCTGTTCATCAACTCCCAGCTGGGCGGCGTGATCGCCATGGCCCTCTCGATGATCGCCTTGCTGGTTGTGCCGTGGCTCGACACTGCCAAGGTGCGCTCGGGCCTGTTCCGGCCTGTGTTCAAGTGGTTCTACCTCTTGTTCCTGATCAACTTCATCGGCCTGACTTATCTGGGCGCGCAGCCGGCCGAGGGCATCTACGTTGTGCTCGCCAAGGTCTGCACGGCATACTACTTCATCCACTTCTTTGTGGTGCTGCCGGTGCTGTCGCGGATCGAAAAGCCCTTGCCCCTTCCGACCAGCATTTCCGAGAACGTCCTCGGCAAGGCCCACGCTTGAGGACGAAAAGAGTGACCATGATCAAGACCAAGACCGTTCTGGTGACCCTGGCGCTGGTGTTCGGCCTCGCCGCCCCGGCCATGGCTGCCGACACCCACTCGACCCCTCATATCGAAAAGCAGCAATGGTCCTTTGCCGGCATTTTCGGCACCTATGACCGCAACCAGCTCCAGCGCGGCTTCCAGGTCTACCGGGAAGTCTGCGCCAGCTGCCACGGCGCGCGCCTGATCGCCTTCCGCAATCTTTCGGAAGAAGACGGCCCGGGCTTTTCCGAAGAGCAGGTCAAGGCACTTGCCGCCGAATATGAAGTGGCTGACCCCACCGTTGAAGGCGGCACCCGCGCCGCCGTGCCGGCCGATCGCTGGCCTTCGCCATTCCCCACCGAGCAGGATGCCCGTGACGCCAATGGCGGCTCGCTCCCGCCAGACTTCTCGGTTCTGGCCAAGGCGCGCGGCATTGTTGATCCGTTCCCCAACTGGATCTTCAACTACTTCACCGGCTATTCCGAAGGCGGCGTCGACTATATCCGCGCGCTGCTGCTGGGCTATCACGAGGAAGCGCCCGCCGGTTTCGATCTGCCTGAAGGCAAGTACTACAACGACTACTTCCCCGGTCACGCCATTGGCATGGCCCCGCCACTGTTCGACGAACAGGTCGTCTATGAAGTTGCCGAAGGTCAGGCCGAAGTTCCGCTGACCGCCGAGCAATATGCCACGGACGTTGCGGCCTTCATGATGTGGATGGCCGAGCCTGGCCTGCCGGGCCGCAAGGAAACCGGCTTCCGCGTCCTGCTGTTCCTGTTCCTGTTTGCGGGCCTGCTTTGGGCCACCAAGCGCCGCATCTGGGCCGGCATCGAACACTAAGGCCATTTGCCAGCATCGATTGAAGGGCCCCATTGGGGCCCTTCCTGTTTGGGGCTGCCACTTCGCCCCTTGCCAATCCGCCCGCCATTCCCGCATTATAGCGCGGTTCGCAAATCAGCAGGTGAGGGGAGCCGCCATGTCCGCCATTCGCATAGCCGTGACCGTTGTTGGCGCCGCCATCACCATGACGCGCCACCCTGTCGTGCGCGCCGGCATCAGCGCTGTCGCCAACAATCCCAAGGCGCGCGAAGCGGCCATTTCTGCCACGCGCAATGCCGCCTATAATGCCGGCGTCATCGCCCGGCACATCGTTGGCCGCCGCATTCCCTGACGACATCTTCTCCGCCCATCCAAGGATCCCCATGCCGCTCGATCTGCAATCCCTCGTGCGCACGATTCCCGATTACCCAAAAAAGGGAATCCTGTTTCGCGATATCACCACGCTGATCGAGCATCCTGAAGGCTTCAAGGAAAGCGTTGAGCGTATCGCCCAGCTGTATCGCGGCCGCGGCGTGACCCATGTTGCCGGCATTGAGGCACGCGGCTTTATTTTCGGGGCAGGGGTGGCGATCGCCTTGGGTGTCGGCTTTATTCCCGTGCGCAAAAAAGGCAAGCTGCCCGGCGAAACCATCGGGCAGAACTATGCGCTGGAATATGGTGTTGACACCATCGAGATCCACGCCGATGTGCTCGACAGCAACGACACGGTGCTCATGGTCGATGATCTCATCGCCACCGGCGGCACTGCCCTCGCAGCCGTCGGCCTCCTCCGCCGCACGGGCGCCAAGGTCGACGACGCTGCCTTCGTGATCGATTTGCCCGACCTGGGCGGCGCCGCCAAGCTCAAGGCGGAAGGCGTTGCCGTAACGGCCCTGATGGAATTCGCGGGCCACTAAGCCATCACAGGGTCGCTCTCGCCCCCTTGTGCCGACTTGGCCCCGATCTTACCCCACCCCGATCGTCACCCTTGGGCCTGACCCCAGGGTACTTTACTTGCGGAGCGCTGAGCCAAGTGCAGACCCTCAGGTCGAGCCCGAGGGCGACGCGCAGTGGGGCTGAAGATGGCGCCGTCGTCGCCCTGATCTTACCCCCACCCCGATCGTCACCCTTGGGCTTGACCCAAGGGCACTTCACTTGCGGAGAGCTGGGCTAAGTGCAAACCCCTCGAGTCGGCCCGAGGGTGACGCGTAGTGGAGTTGAAGGGCGCGTTTCGAGAGGATTCAAGTGTGAGCCGGATTTCATGGCCCCCTCATCCTCACCAATTATTCCGCCCATCCATCTGCTCCACCTTCACCGCGGACCAATCCAGATCATCGATCAGCCTGAGATTGACCGCAAGGATTCGCTCCGTCGGCACGGCAGTGGGGTCGCCATTCTTTGGCGTGCCATCGGCATTATACATCGAGCTCCAATCGGGTGAATCGCCCCAAGTCTGCATGCCGCACCGGCCGCAGAAATGGTGCTGGTTCATGCCCGTCACTGAGTACATCCTGTCGCCCTCGATCGAGGCAAACTGCAATTCGCCCGGCGAAAAATAGCCCCAGACGGCCCCTGTGCGCGCACAAAAACTGCAATTGCATTGGCCCGCGGAGTGGGGCAGATGCGGCAATATAATCCGGGTATCGCCGCAGTGGCAGGTCGCGGTCAGGCTCATGGCGGGCTCCTCTGTTCGGGTGGAGCCAGTCTGCAGCCGCGCCTTGCCAGATCCTGTCAGCAGGTGCCCGGGGCTTAGGCGGCCACAGCCTCGGCCTCGGCCTGCTGCTGGGCGTCCACAAGGCAGAACTGGTTGCCCTCTGGATCGCGCATCACCGTATAGGTCGGTAGAACACGCACCGGCTCGGCACCAGCCGCCTTGAGCCGTTCCACCTCGCCCGCGCGGTCCGTCACCTCGATATCGAAATGGACGCGATTATTGTCATAGCGACGACCTTCCACATTCTGGAAGCAGATCGAGGGACCTGGTCCATCCACCATGACGGTGGGGTCGCTTTCCGGCGTCAGGCCGAGGGCGGCCAGGCGCGCAATTTCGGCTTCGTCATAGTCCCGGACGGCATAGCCATCGAGCAGTTCGGCCCAAAACGCAGCCAAGCGCGCCGGCTTGTCACAGTCGAATACGATCTCGTGGATCCTACCCATGTGGTGGTCTCCTGATGGTCTTGATCGAATCGGCTACCGCTCAAATGCGGCAAGACGGCGGTTTCGCCTTCTTCACAAAAGCGACGGGCGCCACAAGGGCGCCCGGCTTAAGCAGTTGGTCAGGGCTCCAGACGGCCTGTTTCGGGCACTTCCTCGGCCGAGATGTCGGGCTCGTTGCGCGTCTTCCACAGCGAGTAGATCACGCCACCCGCCAGGATCGAAATCGTCACCACTAGCGAGAGGAGGGTATCGATCTTGATGCCCATGGGCACGAGGAAGATCTTGATGCCGACCAGCACCAGGATGATCGCGAGCGAAATCTGCAGATAACGGAAGCGGTTCATCGCGGCGGCCAGGGCGAAATAAAGCGCACGAAGGCCAAGGATCGCGAAGATGTTGGAGGTATAGACAATGAAAGTGTCCTGCGTCACGGCGAACACGGCGGGCACCGAGTCCACGGCAAAGATCAGGTCCACAGTTTCCACCATGATCAGCGCCACGCCAAGCGGGGTCAGCCAGCGCACGATCTTGCCGGTTTTGGGATCGGGCCTCTTGACGGTGAAGTCGTGCCCGCTCAGTTCCCTGGTCACGCGGAAGCGCTTGGTGAGGAACGAGTACACCGGATTGCTCTCGATGTCGGGTTCCTCATCCTTGTGGCTGAACATGCGGATGCCGGTGAACACCAGGAAAGCGCCAAAGCCGAACAGAATCCAGCTGAACTGGTAAACCAGCGCCGCACCTAGGCCGATCAGGATGGCGCGGAAGGCGATCACGCCCAGAATGCCCCAGAACAGTACGCGGTGCTGGTAGATGCGGGGGATGGCAAGGAAGCCAAAGATCGTGGCGATCACGAACATATTGTCCATCGCCAGCGATTGCTCGATCAAATAGCCGGTAAAGAACTCAAGGCCTGCTTGTGAGCCGCGTTGCCACCAAACCCAGGCGCCGAAGGCAACGGCTATGGTGACATAGAAGCCATAGAGAATAAGGCTTTCCTTGGCGGAAATCTCCTTTTCTTCCTTGTGCAGAATGCCAAGGTCGAACACGAGCAAGCCAATAACGACCGCGATAAACGCGACCCAGAAATAAACAGGGGTGCCTAGAAAATCACCCGTAAGGGCGGCAAGAAGCGATTCCATCGCCGGACCATCTCCATTTTTGTTGGAGCAGCTCCGACATCACGAAAGCACGAGGCTCTCGCCAGAGGGGCCCGGCGCTGCCCCTCCAAAATGCTTGAAGCGCCAGAAAGTTCAAGTCATTGCGACCGATTGCCGCGGGATCGTCAACATGACTGCGCGCCTCGCAGCACCGGCAAGTTCCCCCAATTTTTGGGCATATCTGGCCTTTAGCTCCCCTGAGCTAGTGAAATCCCCTGTGGCAGATGGTCAATTCGGCAGGCGTTAACTATTGTTAACGGTTAAGTACGGGCAGCCTGCTTTGTGTTCCTGCCGGCGACCAGCGTGTTTCAGCGGTAATACAATAGGTTCTGCACGAAGAACCTTATCCACAGCGTCAATCAACTCACTTATCCGGCGGTAGGCCGGAGGAAACTTCATGGAGACTTGAATGACTGGACGCGTAAAAACCGCCCTCAAGGTGGTGGATAATTCCCATACGGAGGCAGAAGCCGCCTTTCAGGAAGCAGCCAAGCAGACTGCCCCCATGGTGGAGCGTTTCTCGGCCCATCGCGAAAAAATCGGCCTTGCCGTCAAGGAACTGGAAAGCGAACGCTATGAGCTGATCTCCCGGCGCGACCTGCTGCGCCGCCAGGCGGAGGCGTTTGAAGCCGGCTTTGCTGCTCATATCGCCGATGTCGAATCCACCCTCAAGCTCTATGAGGGCGGGCTGAACTCAACGGCGCTGTCCGACTAGGGACGAGCCTCAAGCGCGCTTGCAGCAGTCGCCTAGTGGGGCGTGCACAACATCACGATGGCATCGGCGGTTTCGAGCTGGATCGCCGAGCCATAATTGGGATCGGGAACGATCCGGCCGGCCTGGATGGCGCGGGTAGATTTAAGGCCGCCATCGTTGAAGCCCACACCATCCTGGTAGGGTGTGATGGTTCCGGTGCCCGAGCTTTTGTCACCCACGGCGGTCGAGGCGAAGCCATAGACCTGACCGTAAATGGTCAGGATCCCGGCTTTGCTGGCCGTGGGGTCACGACAACCCCAATTGCCTTCGAAGTTCTGGGCAAGGGCCGGCGTGGCAAAAAGGGCGAAGAGGCTGGTAGCAAGGGCGATTCGGCGCATAAGGGCAGAGTGCCGATATGCTTTGGCGCTTTCAAGCGGCACGCTTCAGCAAAGGTCCGATCAACGGAAGTTTGATGAGCGCCAGCAACACCCGCCTGCGCAGATCGGGCCGGTAATCGCGCAGCTTGGAAAAGCCGACGAATTCGGAAAGATAGACCTGCTCGCCGCGCTGGTTCACCGCCGCGATGCGGTTAAACAGCAAGCCCCAGCCCGGCAGGGAATTGCTGTGGCGCTTGTCATAAACGCTGAGCTGATAGCGGATCGTGTCGCCTGGCCGCACAGGCGCGGGGAATTCAATTTTGCTGCCCCCAGGGGATGGCCCCGATATCCCGGGCTCTTCGCCTCGCCCACGCAGCAAGGCTTCTTCCGCTTCCAGCGCATCCACCATTTTGCGATGTCCCACCGCCGCCGTATGCCAGCCGCTAGCCACCAGACCACCGAAATGGCTATGGGCGGCCAGCGCAGGATCTGTGTGGAAATACTGCGGATCATAGGCGCGGGCAAAGCGGATGATCTCGTCTTCGCCAAAAGTGTGCTCGCCAAGGTCAAACACTTCATCGAGCACGATGTTTTCATACCAGCGCGTCATGCGGCGCGCTCCCGCACGTCAACAAGATTGGCCAGCCGCAGGGTCATGACCTGCTGGTTCTTCTGGTTGCGAATATCGAAGTCTATGCCGACAATGCCCCAATGGGGATGGGTCTTGGAGCGGCGGAGTTCGCTGATGGTCGCAAGGCCCCCGATCGTGTCATCAACCATCACAGGCGTCTTCCATTTGAGGTCGGTGAAGCCAAGGCCGCCCGCCGAGGCGATCTTGCCCAGGAAATTGTCCACCAGCATGCGCAGGCTCAGCGCCCCCGTCTGCCAGCCGCTCGATGCCAGTCCACCCAGCAGGCTCGCCTTGGCGGCCTTTTCATCGAGGTGAAAGGGCAGGGGATCGAACTCGCGCGCAAACTCGAGGATCATCTGCTTGCTGACCTTGGTCTGGCCTAGCTCGATCACTTCGCCTAGCTGCAGGTCCTCAAAATGGCGCCGGTCTGCCGTGACAGGATTGGTCATTTGCTTGCCCTATACGTCAAGTAACGGTTTTGCCCGTTTTGCCTCGACAAGGCAAGCGCAGTGCCACACCCTCGCCCTTCGACAAGCTCAGGATGAGGCCTGCTGCTCACTCTCACTAATCTTCATGGTGAGCCTGTCGAACCATGATGGCGTGCCTCGATGCTCTTCAAGTCCCAGAAGCCAATCGCTGCGCCGCCCGGTACTCCAAAGGCGCCATTCCCCGCCGCCGCCGAAATGCCTTGGCCAGGTAGTTTCCATCAGCAAACCCCGTCGCCCCCGCGATCGCCCCCACGCTCATATCGGTTGCCAGCAACAAGCGCTCGATCCGCTCTAGCCGCCGTTCCAGCACCCATTCGGATGGTGCCTGTCCCACCGCAGCGCTGAATTGCCGAACGAAATGGCCACGGCTCATTTCGGCTATATCGGCCAGCCGCTCCACCTGGAGGGGCTCGCTTAAATGATCCTCCACATGCGCCATGACCCGCGCAATCGCCGGCTGCACCGGCGCCTGGGGCACGGCACTGGCTGCAAACACCCCATCATGAAGCGCCGCCATGGCGCTGTAAGCCGCGGCCGAGGCCTCCCCCGGCGTTGGCTCGCTTTGATCCAGAAGGCTGAGGCATGCGCCAGCCAGCCGCTCCACCACTGGCTGTGCCAGGCTCACCACAGGTCCCGCTGCATCGATCACCTCGCGCACCAGCCGCAGCGTTTCGCGGCCGTTCAACACCAGCCAGAAATATTCCCAACGTCCGCCGCGCTCGAGCCAATAGCGATGCGCATGGGGCATGGAGAGCACCATGGTCTGTCCCGGGACCAGCCGATGCTGCACGCCCGCAAAGTCGAGCCGGCCTTCGCCCACCAGCGTGTGCTGGATAACGGCGAACGGCGCCGTACCGCGCTGCATGCCGTCCCAGGAATAAACCTCGTTCATCCGCTGCTCGTATCCGGCACTCACCGGCATGCAATGGAGCGGCACGGCAGATTTGCCCAGGTTCAGCACGCGGACGTCGTGGCCGTGTTCAAGGAGCTTGGAAAGCACAAAAATACCCGCAATGGCACAAGCTTTCTCTACCACTCACCGCGCGCTCAACGCTAGCAATGTGTTAGCGCGAATGCGGCCAATGCTACTCTCTTAAGGACCCCTCATGTCGTTCAAAGTCACCGTCATCGGAGCCGGCTCGATCGGCTTCACCAAGACCCTAATCTCCGACCTTCTCAAGGTTCCCGAGTTCGTCGATTGCGAATTTGCGCTCACCGACATCAACCCGGCAAACCTCGACATGGTGCGCCAGGTGATCGAAACCATTGTCTCGGTCAACAATCTCCCCGCCAAGGTTTCCGCCACCACCGACCGGCGCGCTGCAATTACCGGCGCCCGTTACATCATGAGCTGCGTCCGCGTGGGGGGGCTCGAAGCCTTCAGCACCGACATCTCCATCCCACTCAAATACGGTGTGGACCAGTGCGTCGGCGACACCATCTGCGCCGGCGGCATTCTTTATGGCCAGCGCAATATTCCGGTGATCCTCGATTTTTGCAAGGATATCAGGGAAGTAGCCGAACCGGGCGCGCTGTTCCTCAACTACGCCAACCCCATGGCCATGAACACTTGGGCGGCGGAAATGTATGGCGGCGTAAACGTCGTCGGCCTCTGCCATGGCGTGCAGCACGGCGCCCACCAGATCGCCAATGTCCTGGGCGTCCGCGACGACGAGCTCGACTATGTCTGCTCGGGCATCAACCACCAGACCTGGTACATCGACATTCGCGCCAAGGGCCGCAAGATCGAGGCGGGCGAGCTGATCGCGGGCTTCGAAAAGCACCCCGTCTACTCCAAGCAGGAGAAGGTGCGCATCGACGTCCTAAAGCGCTTCGGCGTCTACTCCACTGAATCCAATGGACATTTGAGCGAATACCTCCCCTGGTACCGCAAGCGCCCGGAGGAAATCGGCCGCTGGATCGACATGAGCGACTGGATCCATGGGGAGACCGGCGGCTACCTGCGCTACTCGACCGAGCGTCGCAACTGGTTCGAAACCGACTTCCCGATGTTCAAGGAGCAGGCCAACAAGCCGCTTTCCGAACACAAGCGGACCAGCGAACACGCCAGCTACATCATTGAAGCCATGGAAACCGGCCGTTCCTATCGCGGCCATTTCAACCGCCGCAACAATGGCATCATCACCAACCTGCCCGACGACGCGATCATTGAAAGCCCCGGCTATGTCGATCGCTTCGGCATCAACATGATCGAAGGCATCACCCTGCCAACGGCATGCGCAGCGACCTGCTCGGTCTCCGTATCGGTCCAGCGCCTATCGGTAGAAGCGGCGATGACCGGCGATATCAACACGCTCAAACTCGCCGTGCTGCACGACCCGCTGGTCGGCGCCATCTGCACGCCGGACGAGGTTTGGGCCATGGTCGATGAGATGGTGGTGGCCCAGGCCAAGTGGCTGCCGCAATACGCAGATGCCGTCCCCGCCGCCAGGGAGCGCATGGCTAAGTCAACGGTCAAGACGCGCGAATGGGACGGCGCGGCCCGCAAGCGCGTGCGCTCGGTTGAAGAGCTGCGCGAAGTGGTGGGCGGCCACCACTAAGTCACTGCTGATCCAAAGCATTCCGGGCAGGCTTTCACAGCCTGCCCCTTTTTGTTGACCGGTACGCAGGCGGTCTTTCCCGCACAAAGCCCAACGGCCCCGACGCTATTCGCATCGGGGCCGCTTTTGGAAGCAGGGGAGGAGGTTGCGCCGCGAATTACGCCACGCGCTGCTTCCGGGAACCACGCGCCCATTCCGGCAACCAGGTGCCATGGGCTTCGGTGAGGTCGTCCACCAAATTCCAGATCTGCTCCAGATCCAGTTCGGCGGCCGTATGGGGATCCATCATCGCGGCATGATAGATGTGCTCGCGATTTTCCTCGATCAGTGCGCGCACGGTGAGTTCCTGCACGTTGATATTGGTGCGGATCAGCGCCGTCAGTTGTGGCGGCAATTCGCCGATATAGGTCGGCTGCAGGCCATTCTCATCAACCAGGCACGGCACTTCCACCGCTGCGTTGTTGGGCAACGAAGTAATCACGCCATTGTTGCGTAGATTGCCGTAGATTACCGAAGGTTCGCCCGTCCAGACCGAGTTGACGATGGAAGAGGCATATTCCTTGGACTGTTTGACCTCGATGCGGTCAGCAGTCCGGTAATCCTCGGACGTCTTCTTCCACTTGGCGATCTGCTCGACGCAGCGCTTGGGATATTCATCAAGCGGAATACCGAACTTCTCGATCAGGTCCTCGCGGCCTTCCTTGATGAAGTACGGGGTATATTCGGCGAAGTGCTCGGAGCTTTCGGTGACGAAATAGCCCAGGCGCGTCATCATCTCATAGCGCACCTTGTTGGGGCAGCGCGGGTTCCAGGTCGGCTTGGGCGCCTTGCCAGAGGCATAGGCCTTGAACAGTTCTGGGTAGAGGTCCTTGTAGGAGCCGTCGGGCTGGCGATGCTCGAACTTGAGATAGAACGCCATGTGGTTGATGCCGGCAGAGCGGTAGCGGATTTCCTCGTACGGGATGTCGAGGTCATGGGCCAGTTCCATCGCCGTGCCCTGCACGGAGTGGCAGAGGCCAACCTGCTTGATGGTGGGATACTTTTCCGAGATGGCCCAGGTGTTGATGGCCATCGGATTGACGTATTGCAGCATGATCGCATCGGGCGCGACCTGCAGCATGTCCTCGCAGATGCTCCACAGGTGCGGCACGGTGCGCAGGCCGCGCATGATGCCGCCGACGCCCAGGGTATCGGCAATGGTCTGGCGCAGATTGTACTTCTTGGGGATCTCGAAATCAACGACGGTGGACGGCTCGTAGCCACCGATCTGGAAGCAGACCACAACGAAATTGGTACCGTCCAGCGCCTGGCGCTGGTTGGAATAGGTTTCCACGGTTGCCGAAACGCCCAGCGTTGCGATCAGCTTTTTGGCGATCACTTCGCTTTCTTCAAGGCGCGTGGGGTTGATGTCCATCAGGCGGATGGTGGCGCTGGTCAGGGCCGGGCGCTGCAGGATGTCGCCGACGATGTTCTTCATGAACACGGCCGAACCGGCACCGATAAAGGTGATTTTTGGATTTGCCATCAAATGCTCCTAGGCGGCTATTTCGAACGCGGCGCGGACAAGGCGGCGCGTGTAGTCGGTTTGTGGGTTGGTGAGGACGTCGGCCACCGGGCCCTGTTCCACGATCTTGCCGTGCTGCATGACCATGACACGGTGACAAAGGGCGCGCACGACCTTTAGGTCGTGGCTGATAAAGAGGTAGCTCAGGCCCTTCTCATCCTGCAGCTTGCGCAGCAGGTCAATGATCTGAGCTTGCACTGACAGGTCGAGCGCTGAAGTGGGCTCGTCGAGCAGGATAAACTCGGGCTCGAGCGCGATGGCCCTCGCTATCGCAATGCGCTGCCGCTGCCCGCCCGAAAACTCATGCGGAAAGCGGTTGAGGATCGTGTCGGGCATGCCAGCGTCTCGCAGGGCCTGGCGCACCCGGTTGCCGCGCTCGGTGCGGTTGGCACCGATATTGTTGACGATCAAGCCTTCTTCGATGATCTGGCGGATCGACATGCGCGGGTTAAGCGAAGCAAACGGGTCCTGGAACACGATCTGCATGCGGGAGCGGAGCGGGCGCATGGCCTGGCGGTCCTTGGTGTCGATGCGTTCGCCATCAAAGAAGATCTGTCCGCCCTGATTGCCGATGAGGCGGATCAGGGCCTGGCCGAATGTCGTCTTGCCCGAACCTGACTCTCCCACGATCCCGAGCGTTTCGTGGCGCATGAGCTTTATGTCGAGATTGTCGACAGCCTTGAGCTCAAAAAAATCAGGCTTGAAGAAACCGCCACGCTTAAGCGTGAAGCTGACCTTGACGTCCTTGCCCTCCAGCACCGTGTCATGGGCACCTTCTGCGAGCGGAAGGGCCGTGCCCTTGGGCTCGGAATCCAGCAAATGCCTTGTATAGGGATGCTGGGGATTGGCAAACAAGGCCTCGGTCGTGTTGTGCTCCTGCACGCGCCCGTTCTGCATCACATAAACATATTCGCTGAACTGGCGAACGACAGTCAGATCATGGGTGATCAGGATCACCGCCATGCCGTACTTGTCTTTGAGATCCTTGATCAGGTTGAGGATCTGAGCCTGGACCGTCACGTCGAGTGCCGTGGTGGGTTCGTCGGCGATCAGCACGTCGGGCCGGTTGGCGAGGGCCATGGCAATCATCACGCGCTGGCGCTGTCCGCCCGAAAGCTGATGTGGGTAGTTGTTGAGGCGCGCCTTGGGCTCGGGAATCTGCACCTCGGCCAGCAAGGCCTCGGCCTTTTCCATGGCCTCCTTGGTGCTCATCCTGTTGTGCAACTGGATAATCTCGCAGATCTGCTGGCCCACGGTATAGACCGGGTTCAGCGAGCTCATCGGCTCCTGAAAGATCATGGCGATGTCATTGCCGCGCAACTTCCGCATATCGCGATCACTCATGGCGACGATGTTCTTGCCGCTTAGTGTGATTTGCGTGTTGGGCAGGATGGTCGCGCGCTTGGTCAGCAGCTTCATCAGTGTGCGGGCAGTAACGGATTTGCCAGAGCCGCTCTCCCCGACGAGGGCAATGGTTTCGCCCTTGTGGAGCTGGAAGGAGACATCCCGCACGGCGTTCACGGTGCCGCCCTCGACCTTGAAATTGACGCCGACATTGCGTGCATCCAGGATCAATTCGCGGCCATGGCTGCCCAGATCGTAACGGGTAAGGGAGACGGGCGTGTGGCTTGGTTGGCTCATTTGCCGGCTCCTTAATAGGGGTCGATTGCGTCGCGCAGGCCATCGCCCAGCGCATTGAACGCAAAGACGGTGATCAGCACGAAGACAACAGGAGACAAGATCCATGGATAGGAGCCGATCACCGAAAAAGTGCCGGTATCCTGCAGCATCAAGCCCCAGGAGATCAGCGGCGGCTTCACGGCAAAGCCGAGGAAGCCAAGGAAGCTCTCGAGCAGCACCACGCTGGGGATCGCAAGGGTCACCGCCACGATGATGTGGCTGAGCACGTTGGGCAGGATGTGGCGAGTGATGATGCGGCTATCGGTGGCGCCTACGGCGATTGCAGCGCGCACATAGTCGATACGCGCAAGCGACAATGTCTTGGAGCGCACCTCACGGCTCAACTGCGCCCAGCCCAGCACCGCCATCACGAAGATGACGAAGGTGAGAAAAACGTTCGAGGGTGCCGTGACGGGGATCAGGGATGTCAAGGCGAGGTAGAGCGGCAGCTGCGGGAAAGCGAGGACGAAGTCCACGAAGCGCTGCACCCAGCTGTCGAAGCGCCCGCCGATATAGCCCGAGGTAATGCCGACAAGCGTGCCGACAATGGTGGTCAGGGTCACCACGGCCAAGGCGATCATCAGCGAAATACGCGAACCGACGATGCCGCGGGACAGGATATCGCGGCCAAACTTGTCGGTGCCGAGCAACTGGATCGGCCGCCCGTCCGTGGAGCCGAAGAAGTGGATGTTGGACGGAATGAACCAGAAGAATTTGTAGGCATAGCCCTGGACAAAGAAGCCAGTAGGCGTCGGATTGTCCTTGATCAGGCCGGTGAGCGGCTGGAAGGTGACAGGGTCGAACTCCCCGGTGTCACCGATTGGGTAGACATAGGGGAGAAGGCTAAAATTGCCGTCCGGATCTTCAAAGGCGATTACGTCTGGCGGCGCGAATGGCAGGTTCGCCTGCTTGGGGTCCATGGGCGCGAAGAAATCGGCAAAGATCGACACCACCAGCATGAGACCGACCAGGATCAGTCCGATCATGCCCATAGGCGAGCGCTTGAATCGGCGCCAGACGAGGGTTGCATAGCCCTCGTTGCCGGAGCCGTAGCGAGATACAATTGGCGTGTTGTCCGCTTCCTCGGCTGGTGTAGGTGCGGGGCCGCCGGCAGGGTCGGTGGGCAGCGGAATGGAGGAGCGTGTGTCGATGTCGCTCATTCGTTGCCTCCTCCCAAACGGACGCGAGGATCAAGCGCCACCAGCAGAATATCGGAGATGATGTTGCCAACGATCAGCGTGGCGGCGAGCACCAGCATGAAGGTTGCGGTGACGTAGACGTCGCCTACACCCATGGAGCCCACAATGGCGGGTCCTACGGTCGCAAGGCCAAACACGATGGCGACTTCGATCTCGCCCGTGAGCATGTAGGGCAGCACCACGCCCTGATAGGCGACCAGCGGATGAAGCGCATTGGGAACGGCGTGCTTCATGATCACGGCGCCTTCCGGCAGGCCCTTGGCGCGCGCCGTCTCGATATATTGCGAGTTCAGCACGTCGAGCAGATTGGCTCGCATCACGCGCATATTGTAGGCGAGGCCGCCAAAAGTGGCGATGAAGATTACCGGCCAGATATGGGTCAGGAGGTTGACGAACTTGTCCCAAGACCAGGGCGCGCCGCCATAACGGGCGGAAAAGAACATGCCCACTTCCGAAACGTTCATCCGGAATACAAGGACGTATAGGATGATGATGGCGAGCAGGAAGCGCGGGATCGTCATGCCAAGGAACGAGATGATACCCAGGCCCGTGTCGATCCAGGAATACTGGCGGGTTGCAGCCACAATGCCGAGGCCAATCCCAAGCAGGGAGGCCAGAAGGTGGCACACCAGCGCCAGGGCAATAGTCGCGGGCAGGCGCTCGGCGACGACCTGGCCGACTTCCTTGTTGTAGTAGAAGGAGTGACCGAAGTCGAAGCGGGTGACGATGCCGGTGATCCAGCGGAAATACTGCACGATCATCGGATCGTTGAGGCCATTGGCCTCACGGTAAAGCTCCGCCTGGATCTCGGCCTGCTCGAGCGTAGCGCCGCCCTGATTGACCGCCATGGCGCGGATGTAATCGCCATAGTCACCCGGGGGTGCCTGGATGATAGCGAAGGTCACGATGCTGAGCAAGAACAGCAGCGGGATCGCGCCCAGTACGCGCATGGAAACAAATCGAAGCATCGCCGCCTCTTGGTCGAAAATTCTGGATGGGCATCCCTCGCCTTAGCCCTTGTCTAGAAAGCGCAAGGGCTGGGGTGAGGGGTGAGTGCCGGCGGGGCATTGCACCCCGCCGACTTTGACTAGATCACACCGGACCAGCGCCGCCCGGTTCACCCGGCAGGGTCTCGGGGTGCAGTTCATAGTCGCCCTGCTGGTCAGCAGGAACAAACAGGCGTTCGCGCATGACGCTGTCTTCGGCCCAGTTGAATTGGAAGATCGGGGCGCCAGCCGGAATATTGGCGAAGCGCTTGTTGACGATCAGCGCCCCAGGGTACTGGGTGAGGCCTACCGAATAAACATTCTCGGTGAAGAGCTTCTGGTACTGCTTCATCAGTTCAGCACGCTCTTCGGTGTCGCTGGATGCGATGAACTTATTCACCACATCAACCATCTCCTGCTCGAAGGGCAGCAGGTCGACAGTGCCGTCCGTGCCCGCCTTGTGGAATGGGTGGGTACGTGGCCCTGTCGGCGCGAGCGATGTCGTGCCCTGGACCACGGCGACCATTTCCGAACCTTGCCGTTCCACTGTCCAATCGAACTGACCGGACTGGGCGAGGTCGTCACGCGAAGTGCCCTGCTGGAAGTTGGCGATGACACGGATGCCAAGCGGCTCCATCATGGCGATCACGCCTTCGGCAAGGTTGGTGTCCGTGCCGTAGTCTGTGTTGGCAAGGAGCGTGATTTCCACGTCTGCACCACCAGCCTGGTCGGCCGGGAAGTTGCGGATGCCATTGCCGTCCGTATCGGTCAGCCCCAGGCCATCAAGCAGCGAATTGGCGGCTTCAAGGTTAAAGGGATAGTAGACCGTGGACGCCTTGTCGTAATAGGTCGTGCCGGCATAAAGGCCGCCGGGATAGATGGCGGTGAACGGACCGCGCACCAGAGAATCGCCGAGACGCTGGCGGTCAACGGCAATGGAGACGGCCTTGCGGAAATCCAGCTCGCGGTTGAGTTTGCGAACGGCCTGGGCGCGGGCATCGGGTTCACCCCAGCCATTGCCGGACAGGTTCATGCGCAGGGCATAGCCAATGGTGCGGGCACCAAACTGCAGACGGGCAGGGGCGCTGTCCTCGGCAGAACGCTTGAGCGATTCCACAAAGCTTTCAGCCTGTTCGAGGTTGGCGAAGTCGCCGGAGCCGGCCACAGCCTGAACGTCGCGGTCGGCCCAAGTCGAGAGGCGATAGTGCATCTCATTGAGGTAAGGCAGCTGGTTGCCGTTCTCGTCGACCTTCCAGTAGTACGGGTTGCGGCGCATGACGATGATGTCGTCAGCGCGATACTCCACCGGCACCCAGGCGCCCATGACGGGCATGTTCAGGAACTCGGGCGGGAAGGCGTTCTTGTACTGGTCGTAGGTGTTGTCCGGATTGTACTTGGGATGCTCTGGCTTGAGGATATGGCTCGGGCCCGGGCAGAAAGAGTCATAGGCCATCGCATAGAGATATTGCGTTGGGCGAACTTCCTTGAAGGTCCACTTGACGGTGTATTCGTCGATCGCCTCAAGCGTGGTGCCGACGCCGAAGCGTTCGGGCGTTCCGGTGCCGGAAGGGACGGCGCTGATGTTGGGATCGTTGACGTGGTCTTCCCAGTAGAACATCAGATCTTCGGAGTCGAAGGGGTCACCGTCTGACCATTTCGCACCTTCGATCAGGTGCATGGTCAACTCATGGCCGTCCTCAGACCATTCCCAGCTCTTGGCGAGGTTGGGAAGGGGCTCAAGCTCTTCAGCCTTGATCTGGAACAGGGGACCTGTGCGCGTCAGGCACTCGGAAAGACCAATGTCGATGCCGCCCCAGCCTTGGGACTGACCAGCGATATAATTCCAGCCCTCCGGCCGGCCGCCGATGACGTGGCGCATCGTATCGCCATAAACGCCGGCGCCGTCTGGCATGTTGCCGGTCTTGTAGACCAGAGGTTCCTTGGGCAGGCGCTCAGCAACGGGCGGCAGGGTGCCGGCATCCACATATTTCGAGGTGACCCAATCGGGTTCCTTGTATTCCGGCAGCGCCTTGTATTCGAGCATATCGGTGACGCTCACGAACACCGGTTCGCTCTGGGCGGCAAACTCCGGCGGATCCGGAAGCTCACCGGTCAAGTCCTGGGCCTGAATCGCCATTAGCGAAACGCCCAGCATCAAGCCTGCCCCGCCAAGGGCAAATGCGTGCTTTTTCATAAAACCTCCCATTAGCAACGAGACGGCTGGCCGCCGCCGGCCGAACATGCTTCCGGCCTTACTCTGTGCTGACAGGATCAAATGGTACGCCTTGCCATAGGTGAAGCAATCCGGAATGATAGAGACTTCTTCCGGGTTTCTAAGATGTGCACCGATAAGTATGATTGTTGACAAGCCAGTCGCGACGCAATCCAAACGGGGCAGCGCGCCCAAACCCACACCTCGGCCGGAGCGGAGCTTTTACTCCTCGGGCAAGGCGTTCGGTCGGTTCGGCATGCGTTCGTTTGCGCCTCAAATCATGCCCGCGCCGCATAGCCACGGCCATATCGAATTCAACTGGTTGACGCGCGGGAGCATGGATTACCAGTTTGACGGGGGCCCCTGCAGCATAGGGCAGGAACGGCTTGTCGCCTTTTGGGCCGGCATTCCGCACCAGACTGTGGCCCTCCATGGGGCGGAAGATGCCAGGCAGATCAATATCTACCTGCCCATGGACGCATTTCTGGAAATGCCGCAACTGGGCCGGCTCACCGAAACGCTGATGGGGGGCGGGGTTATCCAACTCAACCCCGACTGCATCGGTCTCGAAACGCTGGAGCGCTGGCACCAGGACTATCGCAGTGGCAATTCGTTGCGCACCGACATTGTCCGCACTGAAATCGGCACCATGTTCCGGCGCGCGGCGATCACTGGATGGGATCTGCTGCTCGCGCCATGGGTGGAGGAGGGGACAGGAACCCGCACGCGCACAGGTTCTCCGGTGCGCTATGTGGTGCGTATGGTGCGCCATATCGTGGAAAACATAGCCGATCCACTCAGCGCCGAAAGCATCGCTGAAGTGGTGGGGCTCCATCCCAACTACGCCACCAACCTCTTCACCAAGGTAATGCGCATACCGGTGCAGAAATTCGTTGTCCGCATGCGCTTGATCCGCGCCCGCTCATTGCTGTTCGACGGCAGCCTTTCGATCGCCAATGTGGCGTTTCAATCAGGCTTTGTCTCGCAAACGCAATTCTACGAGCATTTCCGCAAGGCCTATGGCATGACGCCGAGCCAGATGCGCAAGGACACAATCGAGGGATAAGCCTAGCGGCAAGGAGCTCCAGTAGACATATCCAACCACGGTGTCATCCCGGCCTTGAGCCGGGATCCATCTTGGAATGTCATTGGTCCACTCGGCAAGCTAGCGGCTACTGGCCTGAGCTTCGTACCGGCACCGGCGCAAGGCTGGGGTGACATCGAGTGCGCGGATCGCCCCTGCCATTCGAGCGTAACTCTCATGGCCTTATCCTCTAATATCGCTCCACCGGAGCAATTTTGTGGCTCTGCCGCCAAGGCTAAGTATTGAACTTGAACAGCATCACGTCGCCGTCCTTGACGACGTATTCCTTGCCTTCATCTCTTGCCTTGCCGGCTTCCTTGGCAGCGACTTCACCGCCCAGGGTCACAAAATCCTCGTAGCCGATGGTTTGCGCCCGAATAAAGCCGCGCTCGAAATCGGAGTGGATGACGCCAGCGGCGGCAGGGGCCTTGTCGCCCTTGTGGATGGTCCAGGCGCGCGCTTCCTTTGGGCCGACGGTGAAATAGGTCTGCAAGCCAAGCAGGTCATAGGCTTCGCGGATCAGGCGATTGAGGCCCGGTTCGTGGAGGCCGAGAGATTCCAGATATTCGGCCTGCTCCGCATCTGGCAGTTGGGCCAGCTGCGATTCGATCTCGGCGGAGATGATGACCACCCCGGCGCCATTGGCGCGGGCGTAGTCCTCGACGGCCTTGCTCATGGCATTGCCGTTTTCGGCGGAGCCTTCATCCACATTGCAGACGTAGAGCACAGGTTTGCTGGTCAGAAGCTGCAGCTCCTGGAAGGCTTTTTCTTCTTCGGCCGAGCGTTCAACGAAGCGCGCGGACTTGCCTTCGCGCAGCAGTACCAGGGCGCGATCGATCAGCTCGAGCGTGATCTTTGCATCCTTGTCATTGCCCTTGGCCTTCTTCTCGACACCGGTGCGGCGCTTTTCAAGGCTCTCAAGGTCGGCGAGCATCAGCTCGGTCTCGACCACTTCAGCATCGGCCAGCGGATCAACCTTGTTGGCGACGTGGATGATGTTGCCGTCTTCAAAGCAGCGCAGCACATAGGCGATGGCATCGCATTCACGAATATTGGCCAGGAACTGGTTGCCCAGGCCTTCACCCTTGGATGCGCCTTTCACAAGGCCGGCAATGTCCACAAAGCTCATGCGAGCAGGCAGTACATTGACCGACTTGCCGATAGAGGCCAATTTCTGCAGGCGCTCGTCCGGAACCGGTACGTCACCCACATTGGGCTCGATCGTGCAGAACGGGAAATTGGCGGCTGTTGCCGCGGCGGTGCGCGTCAGCGCGTTGAAAAGAGTCGACTTGCCGACATTGGGCAGGCCGACAATGCCCATCTTGAAACCCATGGGGATGCTCCGGAAATAGTTGACCCCCACTTGGTTCGGATGGGCTGAGATGTCAATGCACTCAGGCGCAGGCGAGCCAAGCAAGGTTCGTTGAAAGGGGGACTACTCGCTCCGGAAGAGCTTTTTGAGCATGTCGGCCATTGGACCGCTCTGGGGCAGCTTGGCTTGCGGAGCGCTTGGTCTTGCCTGGCGAACGTGACTCTGCGCCTTGGGCGCCGGCTTTTCCGTTTTGTCCTCGGCAGGTTTCAATGCAAGAGCCAGCTTGTTCATGAAGCCGGCGTCATCGCCCTTGAGCAGCAGGTCGACATGCTTGCCGATACCATCGAGCAGCGGGGTGAGCCATGCCTGATCCGCCTTGGCGAAATCGCCCAGCACATGGGGCGTGACAAACTCCTTGCCGGGATGACCTATACCGAGCCGGACGCGCTTGTAGTTGAGGCCGATCTGCGGGTCGATGGAGCGCAGGCCATTATGCCCCCCATTGCCGCCGCCGATCTTGACCCTGACCTTGCCCGGCACCAGATCGAGTTCGTCATAAAAGACAATGATATCGGCTGGCTCGATCTTGAAGAACTTGGCCGCTTGCTGAACGCTGTCGCCGGAGCGGTTCATAAAGGTCTGCGGCTTAAGCAGCAGCAGTTTTTCGCCCGCTATGTTGCCCTCGGCCAGCAGCCCGGCATGCTTGGAGCGGAACTGCGATATCCCATGCTCGCGCGCAATGGCGTCGATCGCCATGAACCCGATATTGTGGCGGTTGCCTTCATACTGGCTGCCTGGATTGCCCAGGCCGACAAGCAGTTTCATTCACCCACTCCAAACGAAAGAGGCGACCCATGGGGCCGCCTCAATATTCTAGCTACGCTGAGGCGATTACTCGGCCTGGGCTTCGCCTTCGCCATCGGTGCCAGCGGACTTCAGCGCTGACGGAGCAACGATGGTTGCAATGGTCACGTCTTCTTCATGGCTGTGGTCGGTGGCACCGGCCGGCAGCTGAATGTTGGAGATGTGAATGCTGTCGCCGATATCAAGACCCGTCAGGTCGACGGTGACTTCCTCGGGAATGTTGTCGGCAGCAACGGTCAGGTCCAGCGTGTGGTGCACGATGTTGAGCGTACCACCGCGCTTGAGACCCGGGCTTGCGTCTTCGTTGATGAAGTTCACATGCACCTGGACGTTGAGCTTGGAGCCCTTGCCGACGCGCAGGAAGTCGACATGCAGCGGGAAGTCCTTGACGGGATCGAGCTGGTAGTCGCGTGGGATCACGCGGTGGACCGTGCCATCGACGTCAAGATCGATCATGTGGCTCAGGAAGCCGCCAGCATAGATGTGCTTGTAGGCATCCTTGTAGGCGAGGGCGATGGTGACGGGGGGCTGCTTGTCACCGTAAATAACTGCAGGAACGAGTCCCTGACGGCGCAATTCGCGAGCGGCCCCCTTGCCCACTCCGTCACGCGCCTGTGCCTTGAGCACCTTTGTTTCAGCCATGGAAATATCCATTCTGGGTTGGTGTATGGCGTCATCACAACGGCATACGCGCCCGTCCTCCAGGGGTGACGAGCGCTTCATGGCCGGGGCTATAGCGGAAAGCCCGACGGGCAGCAAGCAAAACCGGGTATACACTCGCCCTGAGCTTGAGCCTATCAGAGGACGAGATTGTAGCCAGGCGGCTGGATCTAGTCGAACAAGCTCGAAACGCTCTGTTCGCTCGCGGTGCGGGCGATAGCCTCGCCGATAAGGGGCGCGATGGTGACACGACGGATATTGGCCGTTTCGCGCTGCGCCTCGGTTTCCTCGATCGAGTCGGTGATCACCAGTTCCTTGAGCTTGCTGGCCCCGACGCGCGCGCAGGCGCCTTCGGAAAGAACGCCATGAGTGATATAGGCCGACACTTCCTTGGCGCCAGCCTTGAGCAGGGCATCGGCCGCATTGATCAGCGTGCCGCCACTATCAACGATGTCGTCAATGAGGAGGCATGAATGCCCGGCCACATCGCCGATGATATTCATCACTTCGGATACACCTGCACGCGGACGGCGCTTGTCGACAATGGCCAGATCGGCGCCAATGCGCTGGGCAATGGCCCGGGCACGTGCAACGCCGCCAACGTCGGGCGACACGATCATCAAATTCTTGGTGTCGTAGTGCTCTTCGATGTCGCGGGTCATCACAGGCGCGGAATAGAGATTGTCCGTCGGAATGTCGAAGAAGCCCTGGATCTGAGCGGCGTGCAGATCGAGCGTAATGACGCGGTTGACGCCTGCGCCCGCGATCAAATTGGCCACCAGCTTGGCCGAAATCGGCGTGCGGCCGGCAGCGCGGCGATCCTGCCGGGCATAGCCGAAATAGGGCAGCACGGCCGTGATCCTGCGGGCCGATGAGCGGCGTAGCGCATCGGTCAGGATCAGCAGCTCCATCAGATTGTCGTTGGCCGGAAAGCTCGTCGATTGAAGAATGAACACGTCCTCGCCCCGGACGTTTTCATGGATCTCGACATAGATTTCCTTGTCAGCAAAACGCTTGACCGTACAATCTGTGAGAGGAAGCTCTAGATAGCTGGCAATGGACTGGGCAAGGGCACGGTTGGAATTACCGGTCACCAGCTTCATGGATGCGATCCTGTCTTAGTGGGCCGGCAGGGGGAAGGCGGCCATCCAGAGCGGATTGTTTAGCCCGTGCCGATGCAAGTCGCAACGCATCAAACGTAGAAGGCTTAAAGAATCACGTCATGCCGATAATGGCGATCTGGCGTCCGGTCTTGGTGCCGTGATGCGTCCCATAGCGGTGGGAGAAGTAGCGCTGGGGTTCACCATAGGTGCAGCCGCCCACTTTTTCGATCATCCCCGCCCCGCTCTTACTCAGCTGCGCCTCCACAAAACCGGGTAGATCGAAATGGGTCTTTTTGCCCTCGGGCACAAAGAAGTGCTGTTCGCCATCGGGTTGCAAGGCGAGGAACTCGGCCTTGAACTGATCGCCGACTTCGTAATTGCTACCCGAGATCGTTGGGCCGATCGCGGCAACGATGTTCCTGGGTTCGGCGCCCAAGGCCACCATGGCATCCACAGTCGCACCACAGATGCCGTCTACTGCGCCTCGCCAGCCTGCATGGGCTGCCCCGATAACGCCAGCGATTGGGTCGGCAAACAGGATCGGGGTGCAGTCGGCGGTCAGTATGCCCAGCGCCAACGTCGGCAGGCGCGTGACCATGGCGTCGGCTTCAACAGGCAAGTCATTGTCGGGGTACTCGGTCAGGGTCCGCACCGTTGCGGAGTGCACCTGCTTGAGAAGGTAAAGGTTCTTGCGCAAAAAGCCCAAGGCTTGTGCCGCGCCTGCGCGATTGGCCTCAACTAGATGGGGCTTGTCGCCAACAACGATGGACATGTTATTGCCGGCGAACTCTCCCTCCGAATAGCCGCCTTGCCGGCCGAAAAAGCCGTGGCGCAGGGTAGTGATCGCCTGGAGCGAAAGGCTTTGCTCAAAGGGCGGGTTCATCAGCTGAATCCGGGTGGAACAAGGCCGGGGCTCGCAGCGCAAAACACCTTGAACAGCTCGCCCATTTGCGTCGGCTCGACCAGCCGGTCGCGCGCCGACCTGATGTTGTCGGCCTGCTGCGGATTAGCGCCGCTTAACGCTTTTGTGCGTTCGTTGATCCCCATCCGCACTAGCCAATCGCCTTGTGTAGCCAAGGGGTGAATGGCAAGTCCTGCCTTGCTGGCAACAGCGCCGAGCGCTTCGAAATCCACATGTGCGGACAAATCCGCGGCCCCTGGTTCAGCCAGCACATCAGCATATTGGTGGCCACGCACGGCCTGGAGCGTTTCGCCCGTCTGGCTCCGGGCATAGCCATAATCGATCACGAGGATGGCGCCGCCTTGGGTGGACGCAATGCGGCCCAGGCGCGACATGACTTCGCCATTGGCAAAGCCAACTTCGAGAACCTCGTTCTCCCCGGCGCTCGCCACCCTTTCAGGCATGGATGTGATCGGGACCGGTGTCGGGTTCAGCCCGAACTGCCGCTTGCCGTCGCTCAAGCCAACCATGCGCTCGTGCCAGCCTTCCTTGCCGCGCACGAACTGCCGGATGGGCAGGGCGTCAAAGAATTCATTGGCAATCACCAATAGCGGCCCAGGTCCCACTTTTTCGAAGCTGTCGACCCATTTGGCGCCATAAGCCTCAAGGTGTGCATTCTGTTCGGCGATCAACGCCGGATTTGTTTCAAACAGCCGCAGATCCAGCGCATCGCGAAACCCTTCTGCCCTGCAGGCAACGCGCAGCATGTCCGCCATCAGCGTTCCGCGGCCCGGTCCCAGCTCGAGCAGGGTGAATTCCTTGGGGCTACCCATCTGCTGCCAGATGTTGACGAAAAAGAAGCCGATCAGTTCGCCGAACATCTGCGAGATTTCGGGCGCCGTGATGAAGTCACCGCGTGCGCCGAGCGGATCGGCACCCTTGTAATAGCCTTTGCTCGGATGGGTCAGGCACAAGCCCATATAGGTGGCGATAGACATAGGACCCGTGGTGCGGATCTGCATATCGATCAGTTCAGGCAGGGTCGGGTTGTCAGCCATCAGCAGACCTCATCCTGAGCTTGTTGAAGGGCGAAATCTTGGCACCATCCCGTCACGCCCTTGTGGCTAGAGGGGCTCGCGATAAGGGTCTTTCTAGACACGCAGTGCACTCTCTTTCCTCGTCAGCGCATATCCAACCAGTCCAATTCCGCCAACAACCAGGGGCAGGCTCAGCACCATGCCCATGGTCAACCAGCCGCCATAGAGATAGCCGATCTGCGCGTCGGGCAGGCGCACGAATTCCACCGCAATGCGCGATAGCCCATAGCCGATCCCGAAAATGCCAGCGGCCATGCCGGGTCGGCGCAGCGCATAGAAAACATGAGTGAACAGCCGAATGACGAGAAACAGCACGAGCCCCTCCAGCACCGCCTCGTAGAGCTGGCTCGGATGACGCGGCACCTGCAGCGGGTCCGTCGGGAAAACCACGCCCCAGGGCAGGGTAGTGGGGGCGCCGTAGAGTTCTGCATTGATGTAGTTGGCAATGCGCACAAGGAATATGCCGATGGTGGACACCGATGCGATCAAATCGAGCCCGCTCAGCCAATTGCCACCGTGCTTGCGTGTGAACAGGATCACCGCCAGCATCAGGCCCAGCATGCCGCCGTGGTAGGACATGCCCCCATCAAGCGTGTTGATGATCTGGGTCGGGTTGGCGAGATAATAGGGAAGATTGTAGAACAGCACGTAGCCGATGCGTCCGCCCAGAACGATGGCGAGCATGGTCCAAAACGCAAAATCCCAGATGTCCTTGGCTGGAAAAGGCGGCTGGCCGCGGTGCCACAGGCGCGTATTTGCCAGCAGCATATAGCCGTAAACGGCGCCTAACCCCACGCCAAACAGATACCCTAGCGCATACCAGCGCACTGCAAAGGGACCGATGGCGAAGGCTATGGGATCAATGTTGGGAAAAAGCAAAACCGGCTCCTGCGGCAATCGCGCGGACCATTGCCGCTTCCGCCTCTCTGGTCAAGTCGACACCCATCCCTTAAGTATCAAGCCAAAGGGCAGACTTTAAAGGACATTGCCATGAACCAGAACAACCGGATTTTCGACGGCTTGGGACGCGTGATCAACGAGGCTGCAGGCGTGGCCGACGGCGTGCGGCGGGAAGTGGAAACGGTGGTCAAGTCCCAGGCCAATCGCATCGTGTCCGACATGGACCTGGTGAAACGCGAGGATTTCGACGCCTTGCGCGAGCTGGTCCAAGTTCAGGGCGAAGAAATCGACGCTCTTCGCCGGGAAATTGCTGCCCTCAAGGGCGCAGCCGACACGATCTGACCCGGACGCCTGTCAGTTCAACGACCGGCCAGGGCTGCCGAACCGTTACCCTCGATCCTCACTCAAGGGCTGCGTTTAGCCCATCTCTGCGCAAGTAAAATGCCCTTGGGTCCAAGCCCAAGGGTGACGAGCGATGTGGTGGAAGTTGGCGTGCCAATACACCACGTACTACAGAGCTTGCGTACCTGTTCCGCCCGACGCCTTCTTCACGGCTGATTAACCGGGCGTTAAGGCTCCGTTAACCTTTTGAGCCTGATCATCTTCCACAAGAGATTGCTGACTTGTGCCCGCGTTGCGTCCCCTGAATCAGACAAGGGGTGTAGGGTGCTTGAACAGGACGATTCGTAAGCCGATGTGCGTGCGGCGAGTTCCCTGAGTACCCATAGTTTTACGGCCAGTTGCCGCGTTAAACAGCCATTCGTGTCGCCAGGACGGACCCGTCAATGTCACTTCTTCAAGTCGAGCCAGATCGGAATATCCATCCGGTTGATATCATCGAGAATATCGCCTCGATCAATGACTGGACGTTTGAGCGGCAGGATGCCGACGAGATTTCCATCTCCGTGCGAGGCGGCTGGAGCGACTACCATGTCTCTTTCAACTGGATGGAAGACCTCGAGAGCCTCCATATTGCCTCGGCTTTTGATCTGCGGGTGCCTGAAGGGCGTCGTAACGAGATCAAGCAGTTGATTTCGCTGATCAATGAGCAGCTCTGGATCGGTCATTTCGATATCTGGAACAAGGAAGGCGTGGTGCTGTTCCGCAATTCGCACCTGCTGACTGGTGGCGCCGACGTGTCGCCCCAGCAATGCGAGGCGCTGCTGCGCTCAGCGACCGACAGCTGTGACCTCTACTATCAGGCTTTCCAGTTTGTGGTGTGGGCTGGCAAGACGGCTGCCGATGCGCTGAGCCATGTCATGTTTGAAACGGTTGGCGAAGCATGAGCCTTTCGCTGCGCAGCATAGGCCCTGTCATGCTGGTTGGCGCCGGCAAGATGGGCATTGCCTTGGCGCGCGGCTGGCTGGAAGCGGGATTGCCTTCCACCAACCTTCTTCTGGTTGATCCCTCGCCCGGGCCCGCAGCCCAGGATCTTGCCGAGGATTATGGCTTGACGCTCAATAGCGAAGCCAAGGGGCTTCAGCCCAACGTGCTGGTGCTAGCGGTCAAGCCGCAGATCATCGACCCGGTGCTTGAAACGCTTGCGCCGGTCATCGGGCCACACACACTGGCGCTTTCGATTGCGGCGGGAATAGACATTGCGCGGCTCTCGCGTGGCCTTGGCATGGGGCGGGTGGTTCGCACCATGCCCAATACGCCAGCCCAGATCGGCAAGGGCATTACCGGCGCCGTTGCTGGTCCTGATGTCAGCGAAGAAGATCGAAGCGCCGCTGCTGCGCTTCTGGAGGCGGCAGGTCCGGTTGTCTGGTTCGACAACGAGGCCCAACTCGATGTGGTCACCGCCATATCAGGGTCGGGGCCGGCCTATGTGTTCCACCTTGTTGAAGCGCTTGCTGCAGCTGGCAAGAAAATGGGACTGCCGGATACTGTCGCCGACCTGCTGGCGCGCCAGACTTTGATCGGTTCGGCCGCCTTGCTGGAAGCCGATCCCGCCTCTCCCGCCGTTCTGAGACAGAACGTTACGTCCCCCAACGGCACCACTGCCGCTGGCCTTGCCGTCCTTATGGAAGGGCTGACGCTCTTGATGGAGCAGACCACTGAAGCTGCGCGTCGGCGCAGCGAGGAACTGGGGCGTTCCTGAAAACCCTCCAAAATAAAGAAGGCGCATCCCTCCCTGGACGCGCCCCTCATGATCGTTCGTATGTGGTCGGTTAGCTCGCAATGAGATTGTCGGCGGCGGACTTTCCGGTCCGCTTGTCCTTGACGATCTCGTAGTTCACCTTCTGGCCCTCATCCAGGCCATTCAGGCCCGAGCGCTGGACGGCGGAGATGTGTACGAACACATCTGCCCCACCCTCGTCGGGCTGGATAAAGCCATAGCCTTTTTGGCCGTTGAACCACTTTACGGTGCCAGTTGCCATGATGCGCGTTCCCTCGTGCAGGCTGCTGTAGGCAATCCTGGTCACAATTGACCAAGACCTTAGTAATCGAAATATCGTTTTGGGACGTCAGCAGTGGCGAATGAAAGTTCGCATTGTCAGATCAGTCGGCCGCAATATTCGATGCGTGGAGTTTAGCGGCAAAAAAATAGGCGTTCAATATCTGTTTACTGGACCCTTTTGGCTAGGTTTTCGCTAGCTCAACAGATGTAATGATCAAGAATATCAAGCAATTGCGTACTTTGGTTCGTCCGCGCAACACCTGCTTGCATTCTGGCTCAAATTGCGGCACACCGCGCCGCCGGACAAACCGATCCGGTGACCTCCGAGATCTTTCGTCTTGACTAAGACGTTTCATTCCTCCGGCGACCTGATCGCCGACCGCCGCGTGGGCTATGCCAAACTGCTGGCGGAAACTGCTGACTATGCTGCCGCTGCCGATGTGATCAGTCAGGCTCTGGAACTGGTCCCCCATTGGACAGCCGGCTGGGACCTGCTGGGCACTTACCATGAAAAATCGGGCAATCTGTCCGGCGCAATAGCGGCCTGGCGGCAGCTTGAGGCGCTTGATGATGACGGCGTCTTTGGCGCCCGTCTCAAGCTCGCCGTGCATGGTGCGACTGCTGCGGGCGAGGGCGTGGCGATCAGCTATGTCGAGGCCCTGTTCGATCAGTATGCGCCCAAGTTCGAGAGTGCTCTAGTGGGCAGGCTCGGCTACCAGGTGCCCGATCTGCTCGATGGCCTCATCAATTCCGTGATGGTGGAAAGTGGGACTGGGCGGTTCCAGCGTGCCCTCGACCTGGGCTGCGGCACCGGTCTCATGGGGCAACGCCTGCGCGACAAGGTGGAATACCTCGAAGGCATCGACCTCAGTGCCGCAATGATCGCGGAAACAACCCGCAAGCGCATCTATGACCGTCTCGAAAAGGCCGAGCTTGTCCAGTTCCTGAACAGCCGATCTCGCGAAACGGACCTTGTGACGGCAGCCGATGTGTTTATTTATTGCGGCGCCTTGCCGTCCATCCTTGCAGCGGTGGTCGGGGCCATGCGCCCGGGCGGCCTTCTGGCTTTTTCCCTTGAAGAACACGATGGTGAAGAGGCGGTGTTTTTGCGCCCCTCGCTGCGCTATGCACACGGTCTAACTGCAACACGCCAGGCCCTGATCGATGCCGGGCTTGAAGTGCTGCGGTTTGAGAAAGCCACACTGCGCCATGACCGCGGCGCACCTATTGCCGGTATGCTTGTAGTGGCGCGCAAACCCTTGGACAGGAGCCCGACGTGAACGCCATCCGCTATGATTTTCGCTCCGATACGGTCACCAAGCCATCGCCCGGCATGCGCGCAGCCATGGCGGAAGCTGAAGTGGGCGATGACGTGTTCGGAGACGATCCAAGTGTAAACCAGCTTGAACAGCGTCTCGCCGGCATGTTGGGCAAGGATGCCGCCATCTATGTGCCCTCGGGCACTCAGTCGAACCTGCTTGCGCTGATGAGCTATTGCGGACGCGGCGATGAATTCATCGCCGGCCAGAATGCGCATTGCTATAAATACGAGGCCGGGGGCGCCGCAGTGCTTGGCTCGATCCAGCCCCAGCCGATCGCTCATCAGCCCGACGGTACCCTTGCGCTCGCAGATATCGAAGCGGCCATAAAGTCGGGCGACCACCATTTCGCCACCACTCGCGTCATTGCGCTAGAAAACACCTTCGGCGGTCGTGTCTTGCCCGTCGACTATATGCATTCCGTGGCAGAGATCGCTCAGCGCCATGGCCTGGGCCTCCACCTGGATGGTGCTCGCGCCTTCAATGCCTGTGTTGCCCTTGGTCTCGACATCAAGACGTTCACTGCTCCATTCGACAGCGTTTCGATTTGCCTCTCGAAAGGCTTGGGCGCGCCGGTCGGCTCGGTTCTCGTCGGCCGCGCTGATCTGATTGAAACTGCGCGGCGCAACCGCAAGATGCTGGGCGGTGGCCTACGCCAGTCCGGCATTCTCGCTGCCGCTGGGCTCTATGCACTCGATCATAACATCGATCGGCTGGCGGATGACCACCGTCGCGCCAAGCGCCTCGCCGACGGGTTGGCGCAATACAATGCCCTGTCTGTTGTCCGGCCCGACACCAACATCATCTTTGTGGAAATCGACCCAGCTGTGGGCGATCGCTTTACCCAACATTTGCTGGAGCAGGGTGTCGGGATCACCGGACGCTATGGCCAGCAGCGTTGGGTCACCCATCTTGATGTTGATGACGAGGCCATCGAAGGCGCCCTGGAGGTCGTCTCGACCTTTTTCCACTAAAGGCAAAGGCGGGAAAGTTTCCTTTCCCGCCTTCCTTGTATTCGCGTCGTTTGCGGCCTTAAGCGGCGAAATAGCTCTGGAGGGAGCGGACGACGAGATTGCCCTTTTGCAGGGCAACAATGCCTTCCACGGCGGCCAGGGCCCCATCGATCGTGGTGTAGTAGGGGATCTTGCCCATCAAGGCTGTGCGCCGGAGATCGCGGCTGTCCGAGATCGACTTCATGCCATCGGTGGTGTTGATCACCAGCTGCACCCCGCCATTTTTCATCGAGTCCACGATGTGCGGCCGGCCTTCAAGCACCTTGTTGATCTTGGTTGCCGCTATGCCGTTCTCGACGAGGTAGCGCTGGGTGCCACCGGTCGCCAGGATGGTGAAGCCACCTTCAACCAGGTGCCGTGCCATATCGATGATCGCCGGCTTGTCGGCATCCCGCACCGAAATGAAGGCCGCACCCGACTGGGGCACCTTGGAGCCGGCGCCCATTTGCGACTTGGCAAAAGCCACTGCGAAATCGGTGTCGAGGCCAATGACTTCGCCCGTTGACTTCATCTCGGGGCCAAGCACGGTATCAACGCCCGGGAAGCGGTTGAAGGGGAACACGGCTTCCTTGACCGCGACGTGCTTGAAGGTTTTTTCCTCCAAGCCAAAGCTGGCGAGACTTTCCCCAGCCATGATGCGGGAGGCGATCTTGGCAATGGGCTCGCCGATCACCTTGGCCACAAAGGGCACAGTGCGCGAGGCGCGCGGATTGACTTCAAGCAGGTAGATAACCCCGTCCTTGAGTGCATATTGCACGTTCATCAGCCCGCCTACGTTGAGGGCAAAGGCCAATTCGCGCGTCTGGCGCTTGAGCTCTTCCAGGATCTCGGGTGACAGATTCTGCGGGGGCAGGGAGCAGGCAGAGTCGCCGGAGTGAATGCCGGCTTCCTCTATGTGTTCCATGATCCCAGCGACATAGACGTCCTTGCCGTCACAGAGGGCATCCACGTCGATTTCGGTGGCGCCAGACAGGTACGCGTCGAACAGCAGTGGATTGTCGGACAGAACCGAGTTGATCTGCCCGGTCTTGTCGTTGGGGTAGCGCTGCAGGATATCGGGCGGCACAAGGCCCGTCAGGGTATCCTGCACATAGCGCTCGAACTCGTTGGCCGAATGCACGATCGCCATGGCGCGGCCACCCAGCACATAGGATGGGCGGATCACGAGCGGGTAGCCCAGGCGTTCAGCCACGAGGCGTGCTTGTTCGAGCGAATAGGCAATGCCATTCTTGGGCTGGGTTAGTTCAAGCTTGTTAAGGAGCTTGCTGAAGAGGTCGCGGTCTTCGGCCAGATCAATCGCATCGGGCTGCGTGCCCAGGATCGGCACGCCGGCCTTGAGAACGGCTTCGGCAAGGTTCAGTGGTGTCTGCCCGCCAAACTGCACGATCACGCCATGGAGCGTGCCGTTCTGCTTTTCGGTGGTCAGGATTTCGATCACGTCTTCTTCGGTCAGGGGCTCGAAATAGAGCCGGTCGGAGGTGTCGTAGTCGGTCGAGACGGTCTCTGGATTGCAGTTGACCATGATGGTTTCATAACCCGCTTCGCTCAAGGCAAAGGCGGCATGGCAGCAGCAATAGTCGAACTCGATGCCCTGGCCGATGCGGTTGGGGCCGCCGCCCAGGATCACCACCTTCTTACGGTCGGACGGGCGTGCCTCGTCGTTCACCTTGCCACCGAACGGTACTTCATAGGTGGAGTACATATAGGCCGTGGGTGAGGCGAACTCGGCAGCCGACGTGTCGATGCGCTTGAAGGCTGGACGTACGTCAAGCGAGTGGCGCAGCTTGCGCACATCGGACGGCTTCACATTGGCGAGCTGGGCCAGCCGCGCATCGGAAAAGCCCATGGCCTTCAGCGAGCGCAGGTTCTGCGCATCCTGTGGCAGGCCGAACTGCTTGACCTTGTTCTCGGTCTCGATGATGCCCTGCATCTGCTCCAGGAACCAGGGATCGATCTTGCAGGCCTCGAATATGTCCTCAAGGCTCATGCCAAGGCGCATGGCTTCGGCAACATGGAGGAGCCTGTTGGGTGTTCCGGTGCCCAGCGCGGCCTTGATGGCGTTCTTGTCTTCGCCTTCACCCAGGCCCGGAATGCCAATTTCATTGAGGCCGGTGAGGCCCGTCTCAAGCGAGCGCAGCGCCTTTTGCAACGATTCCTGGAAGGTGCGGCCAATGGCCATGGCTTCGCCTACCGACTTCATGGCGGTGGTCAGGCGATTGTCGGCGCCGGGGAATTTCTCGAAAGCGAAACGCGGAATCTTGGTGACGACATAGTCGATGCTGGGCTCGAACGAGGCCGGGGTCATGCCGCCGGTGATGTCGTTGTCGAGCTCATCAAGCGTATAGCCGACAGCCAAGCGGGCAGCGACCTTGGCAATGGGGAAGCCCGTGGCCTTGGACGCAAGCGCCGAGGATCGCGACACGCGCGGGTTCATCTCGATCACCACCATGCGGCCGTCGCGCGGGTTGATACCGAACTGCACGTTGGAGCCGCCGGTTTCAACACCGATCTCGCGCAGCACCGCCAAGGAGGCGTCGCGCATGATCTGGTATTCCTTGTCGGTCAGCGTCAGCGCTGGTGCCACGGTGATGGAGTCACCAGTATGGACGCCCATGGGATCGATATTCTCAATCGAGCAGACGATGATGCAGTTGTCCTTTTTGTCGCGGACAACTTCCATCTCGAACTCTTTCCAGCCGAGCACCGACTCTTCCACCAGCACTTCATTGGTGGGCGAAGCGTCGATGCCGCTTTCGCAGATGTTGAGATATTCTTCGCGGTTATAGGCAATACCGCCGCCCGTGCCGCCAAGGGTGAAGGACGGGCGGATGATGCAGGGCAGGCCGATGACTTCAAGCGCCTGCAGCGCCTCGATCGTGTTGTGCGCCAGCATGGAGCGGGGTGTTTCCAGCCCGATCTTTTTCATGGCGTCGCGGAACAGCTCACGATCCTCGGCCTTGTCGATGGCTTCCGCCGTGGCGCCGATCATCTCGACACCGAATTTTTCCAGCACGCCCATCTTGCGCAGCGAGAGCGCACAATTAAGCGCCGTTTGGCCGCCCATGGTGGGCAGCAGCGCGTCAGGGCGTTCCTTTTCGATGATCTTGGCGACCACTTCAGGGGTGATCGGCTCCATATAGGTCGCGTCAGCCAGGTCCGGATCGGTCATGATCGTTGCCGGATTGCTGTTCACCAGGATGATCCGGTAGCCCTCTTCCTTGAGTGCCTTGCACGCCTGGGTGCCCGAATAGTCAAACTCGCAAGCCTGTCCGATAATGATCGGACCCGCACCGATGATGAGGATCGATTTGATGTCGGTACGTTTTGGCATTGGGAGCTCGCTTAGCTGACTATGTAAGCCGAGCGAGGAAAGAATCGCCCGGACAGCACCTGTCTCGCGGCAAACCGCGCAGCAACTGAGCGCTGCGGCGCGGGGTCAGGTCCAGAGATGGCGGTTAGGTGGGCTGTCTAACCGAGATGATTGGGAAAGGAAAGGGGTGGCAGCGATGCACCAGACGCAGAGTTCCCAGCTTCCGCTAAATCTCCTGTACCAGCTCCCAAATGTGCCCGGACGGATCAGCAAAGGCTGCGGTACGCCGCCCCCAAGGCCGGTCGATAGGGCCGTTGAGCAGGGGCACGCCGAGTGCTTCCAGTTCGGAACAGAGGGAATCGACATTCTCGACCTTGATGGTGAGAAGCGAACGCGCGCCGCCTGTGGAATCAGCAATGGGTAGCGGAGCCACAAGCTCGGGTGCCTGCTCCTGCTGGAGCAGATTGACCATTACACCACCCATCTCGAGAACTGCCGAAACCTCGTCCTCGTACACGATCCTGGGCGCGAAGACCTTTGCGTAGAAAGCCCTTGATGCAACGACATCGTGGACAAACAAGGTCAGAACCTCGATGGCGCTGGGCAGCATGGCACTCTCCTCCTCAAGCAAATTAGCCACAAGCTGCGAGCGGTTCAATCAAGCGAGCAGCCTAAAAGGTCCATCCGCTTACAAAGCGGCCGAATGCCTCAATACACCGCCTGTTAAGCTTACTACGCCCATAGTGCGGCTGCTGGAGCTTGACGCTGAGGGCTAACAGGCTCCGGCTGCGATTATTGCTCAGCCCTTCCAAAGCGAGTTCTGGTGCCATGCGCCTTATTATCGGTATTCTCATTGTCGTCGGCTGCGTCATGGGAGGCTATGCCGGCGTCGGTGGTCACTTCCAGGTCCTTTGGCAGCCCTTTGAATTCCTGATCATTTTGGGCGCAGCCATCGGCGCGTTCGTGATCGGCAATACGGGCCCGGTGATCAAGGGAACACTTGGTGCCCTTGGGACCCTGTTCAAGGGTCCCAAATACAACAAGGCCGCTTATGTGGAACTGCTGGGCATGCAGTTCACCCTGTTCAAGCTGGTGCAATCCAAGGGCATCCTGGCGCTAGAGCAGCATATCGAGAACCCGCACGAATCCGAGCTGTTCAAGCGTTTTCCAACCTTTGCCAATAATCACCATGCAGTGGAGTTCGTGTGCGACTATCTGCGTATGGTGACGCTGGGGTCCAACAACGTCCACGAGATGGAAGCGTTGATGGATGAGGAACTCGAAACGCACCATCAGGAACAGCACCGCATCGTTTCAGCCGTCCAGGCCCTCGCCGATGGCACGCCCGCGCTGGGCATCGTGGCCGCGGTGCTTGGCGTTATTCACACCATGGGCGCCATCAGCGAGCCGCCCGAAGTGCTGGGTCACATGATCGGCGGCGCGCTGGTGGGTACGTTTTTTGGCGTGTTCGTGGCCTATGGCTTCTTTGCGCCTTTCGCCCAATCGCTCAACAACATCTACCAGGCTGAATCGAAGTACTTCCTGTCGCTCAAGGTGGGCCTGCTCGCCCACATCTCGGGTCAGGTTCCGGTGATGGCCATTGAGTTTGCCCGCAAGGCGCTGCTGTCGGAAGACCGCCCGACTTTTGCCGAGGTGGATGCCGCCACTGCCAATCTAGCGGCCGCATAGGTTTTCCCCCATGGCGCAGTACGACCAGCCGATCATCATCAAGAAGGTCAAGAAGGCCGCTCACGCGCACCATGGCGGCGCCTGGAAGATCGCCTATGCCGACTTCGTGACGGCCATGATGGCGTTCTTTCTCCTGCTTTGGCTCATCAGCATGACCACGCCCGAGCAGAAGGAAGGCCTGGCCGACTATTTTGCACCACCCAATGTTGCGCCCACGACCAGCGGGTCGGGCGGCATGCTGGGCGGCACGGCCATGGATTCGTCCGGCGCCAAGATGGCCGGATCGTCGCTGGAGTCCAGGCAAGATGGGGCCGTCACCCCAGCCAGCATGACAGCCGGCGCCGAGGCCAAGGGCACCGGTGGCAATGATGGCGAGACGGGTACCACGCAAAGCGACAGCGGTGTCGCCGAGCAGGAATTCAAGGCTGTGCGCGACCAGGCGTTTCATAGCGCCGCGGCCAGCATTCGGCAGGCGTGGCAGGCTTTGCCTGATATTACCGAGATCTCCGACAATCTGCTTGTCGAGGAAACCGAGGAGGGTCTCGATATCCAGATCATCGACCAGGAAGGCACGCCCATGTTCCCTGAAGGGTCGAAATATCCGACCGAACAGGCGCGCCAGGCGATTGCTGCCTTGGGGCCGATCCTGCAGAAGCTGTCCAACCAGATCACCATCTCCGGCCACACTGCCGCGGGGACCAATTATGCCAATCCGCGCTATGGTTCCTGGGAACTTTCGAGCGACCGGGCCAATGTGGTACGGGCACTGCTTGGTGAATTCGGCTTGTCGGATGACCGGGTCAGCGCTGTTGTTGGCCGGTCCAGTGCCGATCCCTTTTTCCCCAACGATCCCTACCAGGCTGCGAACGAGCGCATCAAGATCGTGGTGCTGAACGAGGCGCCGCCCGTTCCTGCCGATATGGGGCTTTGAGGCTCATTCCTCCGGCTCGGTGGTGAACAGGAGCGGATAGCCGTTCTGCTTGGCAAAGTCGGTCGCTCGAGTAGCCTTTTCCTCGGCGATTTCGCGGGTGAACACTGCAACCACGCAGGCGCCCTTGGTGTGCGCTGTCAGCATAATGCCGAGCGCCTGCGCTTCGGGGACGCGGAACTCGGCTTTGAGGAGGCGCACCACGAATTCGCGCGGGGTGTAGTCGTCGTTGAGAAGGATGACCTTGTGCAGCGGCGGCTTGGCAGTTTTCAGGACGGTGGTGGCGCGTGGTTTGACGGAGGTGTCGGCCATAGCAATCTCTCCTGCCTTGGGCAGCAGCGCCATTTTACAGGGCTTTGCCCCCGCTCGTCACCCTGCTTGCGCTAGAGAAAAAGCTTGAAGCCTTCATGGCTCTTCGCAAAACCGAGCTTGCGATAGAACCGGTGCGCGTCGGTGCGAACCTTGTTGGATGTCAGTTGCACCATGCCGCAGCCCGCCTCGCGGCAGCGCTCGATCGCCCATTGCACCATTTGTGTGCCAAGCCCCGTGCCGCGCTGGTCGGAACGAATATGAACGTTTTCAAGAATACCGCGCTTCATGCCGAAGCGGGGCAGGCCGGGCATGAGGCTGATCTGCAGCGTGCCAATCACCTCGCCATCCTTTTCGGCCACGATAAGGCGGTGATTGGGATCGGCGCTGATCTCATCGAAGGCGGCGCGGTAGCGCGGATCCTTCAATGTAGCGGGGTCGAGGGGTGGTGTTTCGCTGCCCCGCGCATCGCCCGCATGGCTGAGGATCAGCATGGTTGGGATGTCTTCGGGCGTGGCATTGCGAAATCGGAGGTCCATCAACTTCTCCTGGGGCTGATCAGCTTGGCAATCACCAGCACCAGGATTGCCATGATGGCCGGCGCCAGCGCCAGCCAGGATTGTGCGGTAAGCAGTGCTCCCGTGCCGGCCCACATAATGGAGGCGAAGGCTTCGCTCAGCGTAGCCGCGCGTGAAGCCACCTGCCGGCGACGGAACATCGAGCGCTTGGCGACCATGCGGAACCAGAGCTGGATAGCGGTCGCCGAGCCTGCCGAGAGGGCGGCGCAGAGGGCGGTGACCAGCGCCGGATAGGGGGCCGAAAGCGCCATCAGGAGCAGGAGGGGCAGGAGCACAACGGCGATCACCGTCAGCACGGCTTCGATCTTGGCCAGCAGCACCGTGCGGGGATGAACCGGCGCTGTTGTCACCAGGTCATGGGCGTCCTCGCCTGATATGGCGAGCCAGGACAGTCCGCCCGCCAGCTGGCCTGCCGCCATCACCAGCACGGGCACAACAACCACATAGGCGCCCGCAGTCGCCCCGAAGTTCATCCAGAGAAGGAGCGCAGGCGGAACAAGGTAGAGGATCTGCATCAAGGTTTGTGACAAAAGCCATGGGTCGCGCTGGAGCAGGCGCCATTCCTTGACCCGCAAGACCTGCCGCTGCGACCGTGCCTGGAAGGGGCGTCTGGATGGACGCCGTTGGCTTGCCACATGGTTGAGACCAGCCGCCGATATCGCAAGACGGGCATAGCTCGATGCCGAAACAGTAATCGCGAGGGCCAGCGCACCAATGCCGATGGCCAGGATAAGCAGCAGCGCTTGCCGATCGCCCATGGCGGCTTTGGCCGGCAGCCACAAGACGCTGTCGGCCCCTGGCGCCGCAGTAATGATGGGTTCCGACTGGAACAGCGCGAAGCGCGAGAAATCTCCGTAGTAGAGGATGGCGGCCGCCTGCACCCCAATCACGAAGCCGGCGCCGATGATCGCGGCAACGATTTGTGAAATGAAGCGTGTCCGGCGCGGCCCTACCATGCGGAACAGCGCCATGGTGATGCCTACCGATAGGGCCGTTGAAACCGCGCCCATGGCAATCACCACGCCATAGGCCGCGAGCCAATGCGGGCCATCGAACAGGGCCAGCATGTTGATCAGGGGACTTGCAAGCAGGCCCGCAAAAACAACGCTGGTCAACATCACGGAGCCGGCCCGCACGGCAAACAGGCGCTGCGAGGAGGCCGGGGAGGAGAGAACGAGGTCAAGATCGGAGCGGCCGTAATAGATGCGCGTCACTGCTTCAAGCGACTGGGACAGCATCACCGTCCAGAACAGAAGGCCCGTGCCGGTCAGCATGACCAGGGTCTCTGCATCCGCCTTGATCCCCTCGGCGGCCCAGGGGCTGATAAGGCCGTACGCCATGAGATGAAGCACCAGCGCGACAATGGCGAGAAAGATCGCAAGGCCGATGCCTCGCGCGCGATTGCCCCCGGTCAGTATCGCCAGGAAGTCCCGCCAGGCAAGCGTTAGTTCATGCCGCGCAAACCAGCTCAGCGATGTGGGCGCGGCGCTCATGCGGCTTGCGCGCCTTGGGCAACAAGGTCAAGGAAGATGTCTTCAAGGCTCGATTCACGACCCATACGGGAGCGCAACTCGGCCAGCGTGCCTTCGGCAATCAGCTTGCCATTGGTGATGACCCCGATCCGCTCGGCCATGCGTTCGGCAACTTCTAGGATGTGTGTGGTCATGATGACCGTAACGCCCTCGCGCACCTTGCCCAAAAGCACGTCCTTGACCTGACGTGCGGAGCCTGCATTAAGGCCGGTAAGGGGCTCATCAAGGATGATGAGCCTGGGATCATGCACCAGCGCGCCCGCCAGCGCCACTTTCTGCAGCATCCCCTTGGAAAAGCCGCCGCACAGCTCATTGGCGTGTGGGCGCAGGCCCAGCCAGTCGATCAACTCGTTGGCTTTTGCCTCAGCCGCGCGCGCGTCGATCTGCCAGAGGCCCGCGACGAATTCGAGATATTCCATTGGCGTCAGGCGGTCATAGACCATGGGTTCGTCGGACACCCAGGCGACAACGCGCTTGGCTGCAATGGGGTCGCGCCGCGCGTCCATGCCGAAAATGGAAATGTCGCCTTGGTCGGGCTGCAGCAGCCCTGCCACCATGCGCAGGATCGTAGTCTTGCCCGCACCATTGGGGCCGAGCAGGGCGTAGAACTCGCCGGCTCTTACCTGCAGGTCCAGTCCATCAACGACCTTGCGCTCAAAGCTTTTGGAGAGGCTCGTAATGGCAAGGGCAGAAACCGTCATGGGGTGCTCCAGCATAGACCTGCCGAGCCTAGGATGCTCCGCCTTTCGCGGGGGTGAATAGAGATCGTTAAGATTTAACCCTGTTTTGCGCGCTCATCCGCCACGCGGAACAAGCCTTGGGGCGAGGCGTTGTGGCTGCGAACAATTTTGGAGTTGAGTTCATGGCGCCAGTAGATCGTGAAACCGTTATTGTAGACCGCGGCAGCCGCAGCAGCGCGGGAAGCATCATCATCGGCCTTGTTGTGGCATTTGCCCTGCTGGCAATCGCCTACCTCGTGTTCTTCAACAACGATGGTGGCGGCAGCAGTGGCACACTCGATGTGGATGTTCCCGCTGTCAGCGTGGACGTTGCACCCGACGGGCAATAGCTAAGCAAAAGGGCGTCCGCGAGGACGCCCTTTCTTCTTGCGGGGAGCCTCAGGCGACGGTCAGCTTGACGTCCACATTGCCGCGTGTGGCATTGGAATAGGGGCAGACGGTGTGGGCCTTTTCCACCAGCGCATGAGCCTGATCGTGTTCCATGCCGGGAACGGTAACCTTGAGTTCCACGGCGATGTTGAAGCCGCTGCCATTGGCATTTTCACCGAAGGACACATCGGCGTCGATCGTGGTTTCATCCGGGATCTTCACCTTCTCGCCACGGGCGACAGCCTTGAGGGCGCCCAGGAAGCAAGCGGAATAACCAGCCGCAAACAGCTGCTCGGGATTGGTGCCGGGGCCGCCATTGCCGCCCATTTCCTTAGGCGTATCAAGCGTGACCGACAGGCGACCATCATCGGTGGCGCTGGTGCCGGTACGACCTCCAGTGGTGTGGGCATGGGCGGTGTAGACAGCAGATTTGATCGACATGGGGAAGCTCCTCATTTGGTGTTCGCAGGATCATAGCGAACAATTCAATTGCGCGCAATAGAAATTTCCGCTATGGTACTGGTGTCTTTCCGACGAGGCTGTCCCGTGGCACAAACAGATCCGCTCAATCTCGATTCCATGCTGTGTTTTGCCGTCTATGCGGCTGAGCATGCATTCACCCGGTTCTACAAGCCTCGGCTCGATGCGCTCGAACTCACTTATCCGCAGTACCTCGTGTTCCTGGTGCTCTGGGAAAGTGATGGTCTCACGGTTAAGGCGCTGGGGGATAAATTGTTCCTCGACAGCGGCACGATCACGCCCCTGATCAAGCGCCTCGAGGGGCGCGGCCTGGTGCGGCGCGAACGGGACAAGCAGGATGAGCGGCAGGTGCGCATCTTCCTGACGGACGAGGGCAGGGCTCTCCGAGAAAAGGCGCTGGCAGTGCCGCTTGCGGTGGGCAAGGCATTGGGCGGGGATGCCCGAACCGCTGCCATGCTGCGCGACAGCCTGCATCGCTTGCGGGAGCAACTCGACGCGGCGGATGCGTGAGTCTTATTGCAGGCCAGCGGGATCGACGATGCCGCCATCGCAGCCGCCATCGGTGGGACGTGCGTCCATGATGCGGTCGGCAAAGCTTTGTGGGCCAGCGATTTCGCCGGTGAGGCCGATGGTCAGATCGCTGATCAGCCGCCGCCCCCCATCCTCGACACAGGCCAGGCGCACGCGATCACCCGAGCCCTTGCCAAACGCCGCGTCAAAGGTAGCCCTAACCGCCGCCTGGGTTAGCTCCTTGCCGATCGATGCACCAAAGAGGTCGCGCACTTCAGATGCGTTGATCGCCTCCAGCATGTCGACAGAATCCTGGAAGTAGCGTTCCGCATCGCCAAGGTAGCAGGTGCCGTGCTTGATCCACTCGTGCCGATCCAGGGCCGACTGGGTGCCTGGCATGACGCGGTTCAATTCCCGGCGCAGCTCGGCGGATAGTTCCGGTTCGGGCAGATCGGCCCAGTCTCCGCTTTCGTCCGCCTCGACCGTTTTTGCATCGACGCCGCAATAGTCGCGCGAGCGCGGCTGCGGCCAAAGGCCATGCAGGGCGAAATGGCCGGCATCGAACCGCCCTTCGACCTGCGACTCGCATTCGGGGCGATTGGGTCGCGTCTCGCAAAAGGCGGGCTGCCAGCTGATGGCGAGGACGAACTGCGTCCTGTCCTGAGCCATGGCAAGGCTCGGCAGCAGCATGAGCAGCAGGGCAGGCAAGAGGCGCATGAAGTTTCCCCGGGGTGAGAAGGGCGGCCCGAAAGCCGCCCCGGATGCTTAAAGCGTGATGCGGTAAATGCCGAAACCATCGGGGTTGGTTTCGCCCGTCGCCTCGATCTTGACCGCGGTCACATCATCCACATAGTCGGCGGCCTTTGGCCCGGTGGCAAAGAGCACGGTGGTGTCCGGGATCGGCGCAAGGGACCAATTGCTGTCGGCCTTGGGGTCGATGGTGCCGTTTTCCACGATATAGCGGACGATGATGTCGCGATTGGTATCGGGACCCTTGAACACGATCACATCGGGGCCAATGCCGGGGAATGTGCCGCCACCGCCAGCGCGGTAATTGTTGGTTGCGACCACAAAGCGGGCAGCCGGATCAATCGGGGCGCCATTGTGCATCAAATCCACGATGCGGTTGGCATCGAGGTTGAGCTCTTCCTTGCCATCGGCCGAATATTTGGACGGTTGGGTCAGGTCGATCTTGTAGGTAACGCCGTCGAGCACGTCGTAATTATAGGACGGGAAGTCGGGGTTGATGAGCTCGGCATCGCTAGCTCCCGGCTCGATCTGGTTGAAGATGCCAGCCGAGCGTTCCAGCCAGTTCTTGACGTCTGCGCCGGTGATGACCACCGCCTGGATGGTGTTGGGATAAAGGTAAAGGTCGGCCACGTTCTTGATGGCGACGGGGCCCACGGGAACATCGGTGTAATAGTCCGGACCGCCGCGCCCGCCGGCCTTGAACGGGGCTGCCGCCGACAGGATCGGCAGGCTCTCCCATTCGGTGCCTTTCATCATCTGCTCGATATACCAGGTCTGGGCCTGGGACACGATCTGCACGGAGGGATCGTCGGCGACCAAGGCAAAGTAGGAGTAAAGCGGTGCTGCCGTTTCACCGACCGGGCGGCGGATATAGTCGATCGTTTCCTCATGATCGGTCTGGGCCGCGGCGACAACTTCCGCCTCGTCTTCGACCAGGGCATTGACCTTGCCGTCCACGCGCTCGGAAATCGGGCGCGCCTCGGAGGTGTGCGACACCACCATCCACTTGCCCTCGGCATCCTGTTCGAGCAGCAGGTCGATCAGGCCCATATGCGACCCCCAGAAGCCCGGCATGACGGCAGGCTTGCCGCTCAGAGTTCCCGCTTCGATATCGGCGCCTTCAACGCCCTCGTAGTCGGGGCCGGGGAACACCAGATGCTGGTGGCCGGTGAGCACCACGTCGATGCCTTCAACGGCGGCAAGTTGCAGGGAGGCGTTCTCAGCGCCTGTGGTCTGGTCGGAGGCGATACCGGAGTGTGACAGCGCGACGATGATATCGGCGCCTTCCTCGCGCATGCGGGGAACATAGGCTTGGGCGGTCTCGACGATGTCGCGGGTGTTGACCTTGCCGGTGAGGTGGGTTGCGTCCCAAGTCATGATCTGGGGCGGCAGGAAACCGATAATACCCACCTTGATGGTCTTGGTCGCGCCCGAGCCGTCGGTCAGCTCTTTCTCGACGATCAGGTAAGGCTTGATATAGGTGTCATCGCCCAGCGGGTCGGCGGCCAGTTCGCCGCGCACGAGGTTGGCCGAAACAAACGGGAACTCGGCACCCGCAAGGGCCTTGTCGAGATATTCCAGGCCATAGTTGAATTCGTGATTGCCCAAGGTCGCGGCTTCATAGCCGAGCGTGTTCATCGCGGCGATGATGGGATGGACATTGTCCTCGAGGCCTTTTTCGTAGGCGATGTAGTCGCCCATCGGATTGCCTTGGATGATGTCGCCATTGTCGAGCAGCATGGAATTGCCCGCTTCGGCACGAATGGCTTCGATCAGCGAGGCAGTACGGGCGAGGCCCATCGTGTCGTTGGGCGCGTCGGCATAATAGTCATAGGCGAACACGGCGACATGCAGGTCCGTGGTCTCGATGATCCGCAGATGCGCCTGGTTGGCTTGTGCCATGGCGGCAAACGGATGCATCGCGGCCATTGCCCCGATGCTGGCGGAGCCCGCCAGGAAAGTGCGTCGCGACATTTTGGGCAGGAAGTTCATGGATCGTCTCCCGGAATTGCTCGGCTGAACAAAGAAACGCCCGGGGGCCCCGCGCTCCCGAACAGCCGGATCAATGCATCCGGCGCTTGGCTCTTGCCGCCCGGAGGTGACGTCCAGATGACGGCAGCAGGTGACGGTAGGACGTTTTTGGGGAAGCGGTCAATTTGGATGATGGGCGTGCGCAAGCGCCGCCTCGGGTGCGGTGATGTCCAGCGTGCAAGTGGCGAGGCAATGCCCCGGATAAGTATAAAGTAGTGAGACAAAGCCCCGCCACTTGCGATGGGATTTTCCGGCGCGCGCGACTCTGGTCCCTGAGCCTCCCAGAGGCATTGGTGACACTTCCGCTTGCCTACGAGGATCACGAACATCCCCGCCCCATCTGCCAACCACACTAGCCGGTTCGCGCGACCCGCTGGGTGATGTGGTTGGTGAGGGGAGAATAGCGCACGGTGATGGAGGCGGGGATAAGCAGGAGAGATTTGGGGGTGGAAAAGCCCCTCTCCCTGGCCCTCCCCGCAAGGGGGAGGGTGAACCTAGTGGGTGGGTGGCCACCGATGCCACTCACAAGCGCGGTGTCATCCCGGGCTCGACCCGAGATCCATCCTGAGATGGTCGTTTTTGGAGGTGCTCGCTCGGTCAACCCTGCGGCTGCGGAGGGATCTCGAGATGGACCCCGGGTCGAGCCCGGGGTGACATCGTGGTTGGGATGGATGGTGCCACCCCCCGATCGTCATCTCAAGCCTGACCCGAGAAGACTGTACTTGCGGAGCGCTGGTAAAGTGCAGAGCCCTCGGGTCAAGCCCGACGGTGACGAGTGGTGGGTGGGAGTAGATCAGATCCACCGTCCCCACACCCACAGGGAACTGAACCCCCATGCCCGACTTGTTGCTATCAAGCTAACCGGAGAAAAAAGCGATGAAGTTTCGCGGCAGGCAGCAGAGTTCCAACATCGATGATCGTCGTGGACGCACGGGCGGGCGCATGGGGGGACTGGGTGGCCTGGGAGGCAGCCCGTTTGGGCGCGGCGGTGGAATCCGGCTGCCGACAGGCGGGGGTCGCGGCGGGCGTGGCGGCATAGGGAGCCTCTTGGGGATCGTTGTGGTGCTCGGCATAATCTGGTTCGTGACCGGCACCAATCCAATCGACATCCTGAGCGGGGGTTCGGCGACAGGGCCATCCTCCTCGGCAAGCTCGTCCAGCCAATTGCCCACAACGGGCGAAGAGGCCGAGCTGCGCGAGTTCGTAGGTGTCGTGGTCAAGGAAACCGAAGATCTCTGGAGCGATGTCTTCGCCCAGCAGAACGAGGACTACCCCGAACCCACGGTTGTGCTGTTTAGCCAGGCGGTGAGCACCGGTTGCGGCGAAGCTGATTCCAGCACGGGTCCTTTCTACTGCCCCAATGATCAGCAGGTTTATATTGATCTGAGTTTTTACGACCAGTTGCGCGACCAGTTTGGCGCGCCAGGCGATTTCGCACAGGCTTATGTGCTGGCGCACGAGGTCGGCCATCACATCCAGAACATCACGGGCATTCTGCCCGAATTCAACCAGCGCCGCCGCTCCATGAGCGCCGAAGAGGCCAATGCCTATTCCGTGCGCGTAGAGCTGCAGGCAGATTGCTATGCGGGCGTGTGGGCCAATTATGCCGGCCAGCAGAACCTTGTGGAGCAGGGCGATTTCGAGGAAGCGTTGAACGCTGCCGACCAGATCGGGGACGATACGCTGCAAAAGCGAATGCAGGGCTTTGCCGTGCCCAAGACGTTCAATCATGGTACGTCAGCACAGCGCAAGACTTGGTTCGAGCGGGGCTATCAGTCCGGCAATCCGGGTGATTGCGACACCTTTTCGGGAAATGTCTGATGGCACAGGTCGAGGCGCTCGCCCTTGCAGATGACGGCACTTTCCCCAATAGCCGCTATCCGGCGCTGATCTATCGCGGCGCCACCAAGGGGGATGGGCCCGAAGCGCTGGAGCAGCTCTTTGAGCGCAATGGCTGGCCGCCACAATGGCGCGACACGGTGTTCACCTTCCACCATTACCATTCCCAGAGCCATGAATGCCTGGGCGTTGCCGTGGGAAACGCCACGCTGCGGCTCGGTGGGCCCGATGGCCAAGAGGTGCGGGTGGAGGCAGGCGATGTCGTGGTGATCCCGGCGGGCGTTGCGCATCAGCGCGTCCTAGCCAGCACGGATTTCATGGTCGTGGGCGCCTATCCGCCGGGGCAGGAGAATTTCGACACGCTGCGCGGCAATCCCGATGACCGGCCGAAGGCCGACGAGAACATCGCTGATGTCCCCGTGCCGCAATCAGACCCGGTGGAGGGTTCCTCCGGATCCTTGCTGGATAGGTGGCGCTAGGCTGCCGTAGGCTTGTGCTCGGGCAGCTTTTCCATGCCCTTCTGCTCGCGCACATGGTTGAGGAAGCGCGTGAAGAGATAGTGGCTGTCGCGCGGACCGGGGCTGGCTTCGGGGTGGTACTGCACCGAAAAGATCGGCTTGCCTTCAACGCTGAGGCCCGCATTGGTCTCATCAAACAGCGAAATATGCGTTTCGGTGACACCAGCGGGCAGGCTCGCCTTGTCCACGGCAAAGCCATGGTTCATCGAGGTGATTTCAACCTTCCCGGTGGTCAGATCCTTGACCGGATGGTTGGCGCCATGGTGGCCCTGGTGCATCTTTGAGGTCGTGCCGCCGAGAGCCAGGCCAAGCAGCTGGTGGCCAAGGCAGATGCCGAACACGGGCTTGCCGGTATCCAGCAGCTTCTGGATGGTGGGAACGGCATATTTGCCGGTCGCTGCCGGATCGCCGGGGCCATTGGACAGGAAAATGCCATCAGGATTGTGCGCCAGCACGTCCTCGGCCGTGGCCGTTGCGGGCACGACCGTCACCTTTGCGCCCTGGTCGGCAAGGCAGCGCAGGATGTTGCGCTTGGCGCCGTAATCGATCGCCACGATATGGAAAGGCGCGTCCTCGAGCTTGCCATAGCCCTTGTCCCAGGCCCAACCAGTCTGGTCCCAGTGGTAGGTCTGGGCGGTGGTGACTTCCTTGGCGAGGTCGAGGCCTTCAAGGCCGGGGAAGGCATTGAGCTCGGCCTTGATGGAGGCTTCGTCGAACATGCCGGTCGGCTCATGGGCGATCACACCATTGGGCATGCCGTTTTCGCGGATCTGCGCGGTCAGGGCACGGGTGTCGATGCCGGTGATGCCGATGATGTTGCGCTTCTTGAGCCAGGCGTCGAGCTTTTCGGCGGCGCGATAATTGGATGGGTTGGTGATGTCGGCCTTCAAGACAACACCGCGGACACCCGAGAGTGCGGCCATGTTGACCGTCTCGATGTCCTCGTCATTGGTGCCGACATTGCCAATATGGGGGAAGGTAAAGGTGATGATCTGCCCGGCATAGGAGGGGTCGGTCAGCACCTCCTGGTAGCCGGTCATGGCGGTGTTGAAGCACACTTCGCCCGCGGCATGGCCTATGGCGCCGATTCCGCGGCCTTCCAGGCGCGTACCGTCTGCAAGCATCAGAATTGCGGTCGCGGGGGATTGCTGCCAGCCGGTCACGGTGGGCCTCCAAAGTTTGGGATATGTGGTTGAGGGCTCGTCATAGAAGCCCCCGCAGGGGAGCGCAAGTGGCGCAGCCGCATGTTTATGCCTATATGGGCTGCGACACCGCAAAACCAAGAGGATGAAAAACCCATGCGCGAACAATTCAGCGAAGGGCTAAAAGCTGCGCTCAAGGCGCGCGATCAGCGGCGCACCGCAACGCTTCGCGCCATCACTGCGGCCATCAAGGACAAGGACATAGCCATCCGGCAGGAAAACCGTGGCCCCGCCACCAACGAGGAAATCCTGGCCATTGTACAAAAGATGGTGAAGCAGCGCGAGGAAAGCTTTGCCATCTATGCGCAGGCCGGACGCGCCGACCTTGCCACGGTGGAAAAGGAAGAGATCGACATCCTCAACGAATTCCTGCCCAAGGGCTTGAGCGAAGAGGACGTGGATGCGGCCATCCAAGCTGCGATTGCCACGACAGGCGCCGAAGGGCCCAAGGACATGGGCAAGGTCATTGCCCAGCTTAAAATCGACTATCCCGGCCGGATCGATTTCGGAAAGGCCAGCGGCAAGGTCCGCGCGGCCCTCGCGAGCTAGGCAAATTGCAAGGAGCGCCCCGGCGCTCCTTTTTTATTCTGCCGGCCGGCCCAGGGGCGGTGCCGTGCGCAATTCCGCCCAATAGGAGAGGATGGCGACCAGCGTTGCAGCGACAAGGCAACCAACCCCAATCAGCGGCAAGCTCCCATAGCTGGCGCCGCCCTCGATCGCTGCTGCACCGATCATGGCCCCAATTGCGATGCCGATATTGTAGCCGGTCGGGATGAGAGCCGAGGCGAGGTTCGGCGCATCGCCCGCCGTTGCAAGCACCCGTGCCTGGATCGGCGTTCCCACCGCGAAGTTGACCCCGCCCCAGATGATCACCGTCACTGCCATAAGAAGCGGGTGCGGGGTGGCAAGGTATAGGAGGGCAAAGGCCAGCACCTGACACACCAGGATGCCGATCACGGACGGCATGATCTTCCAGTCGGCAAGGCGCCCACCGATGAACACGCCCACAGTCGAGCCAACGCCATAAAGCAGCAACACCCATGGCACCACCATGGGATCGAGCCCCGTCACTTCGATCAGGAGCGGCGCGATATAGGTAAAGACGCTGTATTGCGCGATCATGGCAAGGATGGCGATGATCAATGAGCTGACGATCTGCTGCCGGCCCAGCGCCTTGAACTCACGCCTGAAACTGCCGCTCGTGCTGGCCTCGCCGGCCCGGGTGGGGAGGAACAGGGCGATGGCGATCGTCGCAACCAGGCTCAGCGCGCCCACGGCCCAGAAACTTGCCCGCCAGCCGAACATATTGCCCACGGCGGTTCCGCCGGGCACGCCCAGAATATTGGAAATGGTGAGCCCGGACAGGATCAGCGCCACGGCAAAGCCACGCCGCTCCTTGGGCACAAGGCTGACGGCTACGATAGCCGCGATACCGAAATAGGTGCCATGCATCACCGAAACGAGAATGCGGGCAGCCAGCAGCAGCTCGAAATTGGGCGCAAGGGCGCAAAGCACCTGCCCCAGGGTGAACACCGAGCCCAAGAGCAGAATCAGCGCCTTGCGCGACAGCTTCTTGGTGGCAACCGCCAGCAGGGGCCCACCAATCGCGATACCAATGGCGTAACCCGTCACCAAATAGCCCGCGACAGGAATGGTTATGCCCAACCCCGTGGCAACATCGGGCAGGACGCCGGCGATCACGAACTCGGCTGTGCCGAAAGCGAAAGCCGCCAGAAAAAGGGCTAGGAGGGGGAGTGACATTGTTGAATCCGCCTCGGAGGCGGGCCTTTTTGTTGAAGCGGCCTCAAACCACAGCTGAACGCCTGGGGCAACCAACAATTGGCTGAGGCATAATTGCCATTCAGTGCACGGCCACTTGGCGCGGGATGAAATTGGGCTACACTTGGCGTCAAAACAAGCGCATGGCGCGCATCTATTGGGGGCATTGATGAGCATATCGGCAAAAACCAAGCGGCGCTTCGCGGCGGCCACGGCCTTGCGGGGCCTATTCATGTTGCTGGGCGGCCTTTACGCCATTTTTTGGCCCGGCGACGCCTTGGCCGTGCTGGTGCTGGCTGGCGGCATCCTGCTGATCATTGACGGTGCACTGGGCTTGTGGAGCCTGACCTTTGGCGGCGGCAAGAGCGGCAATTACTGGTTCGACGTCGTCAGCAATGCCCTGTCGCTGATCCTAGGCATCGTAATCCTCCTGAGCCCGCTGCTTGCCACTGTTTTTACCGTGGCGTTTCTTGGCACGCTGATTGGCATCGCGGCGCTGATTGTGGGCATCATGCAGATCGTTGTTATCGTGCGCGAGCGCGAGAGCTATGCCCGCATCTGGCCGGTGGTGCTCTCGGGTATCTCGTATGTCCTGTTGGGGCTGGTGTTCCTGTTCATGCCGCTGATCAGCATCACCATTGCCGTGATATTCGGCGGAATCATGCTGATGGTGTTCGCCTTCGGCCTTTTTGGCTGGGCATGGCGCCTCTACCAGCGCAGCAAGGCGGCTTGAGCCGTCTCACCGGTAAACCACTGTGACCCCGGCTACGCTCGCGTCCTGCCGGTAGATTTGAACGCCCGGGGGAAGGCTCAACTCGATCTTGCCCGGGCCATCCCAGCGTGCGCCCAGATCAGCCTCCTTGCCGATCGACACAAAGCTTGCCGCATCCTCGGGCAGGCCCTCTCCCGCTGGAACAAGTGCTGCCTGGGTGTTGGGGGCGTCCGACCCCCCGCAACGACGCGAAAACACCACAAGGTCAAAGCGCCCATCGGGCGCCGCCAGCCTGTTTTGAATGCTGACTTCGCAGCCGGGCAATGTTCCCGCCCAATACCAGATACCTGCTCCCACCACAGCCGCTGGAAGGGCGGTAAGTGCGACAAACATGCCGAACGGGAATTTATAACGCGGTGACAGCTGTGCAACCCTGCTGTGGATAAGTGGGCAGCCCGTGACTTGGAGGGCAAGAGTGCTTATCTAACATCCCATGCGCTTTTCCGATCAATTTCTCGACGAAATCCGCCAGCGCCTGCCGATCACGCAGGTGGTGGGCGAGCACGTGCTTTGGGACAAGCGCAAATCCCAGCCCGGCCGCGGCGACATGTGGGCCTGCTGCCCTTTCCATGGCGAAAAAAGCCCGAGCTTTCACGCAGATGACCGGCGCGGGATCTACCATTGCTTTGGCTGCGGGGTGTCGGGCGATCATTTCCGCTTTCTGACCGAAAAGGCCGGCATGAGCTTTCCCGAGGCGGTGGAAAAGCTTGCCGGCATGGCTGGCATTCCAATGCCCGCACGTGACGAGCGCCAGGAAAAGCGCGAAGCCGAGCGCAAGTCGCTCTATGATGTCATGGAACTGGCGACAAAATATTTCGAAGCTGCTCTGCAGCACAATATCGGCGCCCGCGCGCGCGGCTATCTGTTTGAGCGGGGCGTCTCAGCGCAGAGCCAGACGCGTTTTCGCATCGGCTTTGCCCCCGACAGCCGCAATGGCCTCAAGGAGCATCTGGCGCTTAATGGCGTCTCGGCTCAGGACATGATCGATACGGGCCTTGTTGCCCGCCGCGACGATGATCCGCTGACCTATGACCGGTTCCGCAACCGCGTCATGTTCCCGATTCAAGACTTCCGCGGTCGGGTCATCGCCTTTGGCGGTCGTGCCCTGTCGCCCGACGTGCCCGCCAAATATCTCAACTCACCCGAGACCGAACTCTTCAAGAAGCGTCAGACGCTTTACAACGGGCAAACTGCACGGCAAGCGGCGCGCGACGGTGGCACGGTCATCGTCATGGAAGGCTATCTGGATGTGATCGCGGCCGTTGCCGCAGGCTTTGAGGGGAGTGTCGCGCCCCTTGGCACGGCCTTGACGGAAGAGCATTTGCAATTGCTCTGGCGCATGAGCCCGGACCCGATCCTGTGCTTTGATGGCGACAAGGCTGGTCTCAAGGCCGCCGAGCGCTCCGCCGACCTGATCATGCCCCATCTCAAGCCCGGCTTCACCGTCAAGATCGCGACCTTGCCCGAAGGACAAGACCCCGATGATCTGATCAAGGCGCAGGGCAGGGCAGCCTTTGCCGATGTGCTGGATCGCGCCCGTTCGCTCTCCGACGTAATCTGGAGCATGGAAACGGGCGGGCTTGTTCCCGAAACCCCCGAAGCGCGTGCGGCGCTCCAGGCGCGGCTGCGCGAACGGGCCAATTCGATCCAGGATTCTTCGGTTCGCTTCCATTATGCCCAAGCGTTCGATGAAAAGCTGCGCGCCTTTCTTGCGCCCGTGCGGCAAAACCGCTTCGAGCCGCGGGGCGGGCAAAAGCGCTATGGGCAGAGCGGCGCCTATGGCTATCCCAGCCGCGGCACGCCGCGTCTTGTGGTCAGCGACACGCTGCGAAATTCGCGGCTTCTTAAGCCCGGTCATGTGGCCGAGCCGACGCCGCGCGAAGCGATCATCATCCTCAGCCTCGTCAATCATCCCGCTCTTGTTGAAGACAAGTTCGAGACGCTGGCGGCGCTAGATTTCGACACGCCCATTTCCCAAAAGGTCTTAGGTGAGATCCTGAGCCTTGTGGTGCGCCACCACGATATTTCGGCAGAAGACCTCCAATCGGCGCTCGGCGTGCGTGGCCACGGGCCAACACTTGAGCGCATGCGCGACGTGCTGCTGCGGCAGGGCGTGTGGCAGCATGGCGCCGAAATAGCCCTTGCCGACGCAGAGATCGGATTGAGTCACGCGCTGGCCTTGCATAATAAGAAAGTTCAACTAAATAGGGAACTCAAGGCAGCCGAAGCGGCGCTGGGCGAAGACCCACGCGAAGAAACCTTTGAAAGGCTGCGGGACATCAAGAACCAGATTACCACCGTCGATGGCACAGAAGCATTGATCGAAGGATTTGGTTCGTTATCGGGACGCGCGACACGCAGCTTTTAAGGGAAAACCTTGGGCCTGCGGGTTCGCGCGATTTTGCGCATGACGATGCGCACGAATTTCCCGTGCGAACCAGCTCGCTGCTGGGGCGTTAACGCCTCGGTTACCGATCCTTTACCTTGCTTTGAGGTGTCACCACTTAAAGCCTTATTCGGGCCCGGGCGCACGGGATCCGACGGAGTACCAGATGGCCACCAAGGCAGCTGCAAAGACCACAACCAAGGAAAACGAGAAGCCGGAAGCCGGCGCCCCCGAGGCGACGAACGACAGCCCTTTGCTCGACCTTTCCGATGCCGCCGTTAAAAAGCTGATCAAGGTCGCCAAGAAGCGCGGCTACGTCACTTACGAAGAGCTCAACGCCGTGATGCCGTCGGACGAAGTTTCGTCCGAGCAGATCGAGGACTTCATGTCCATGTTCTCGGACATGGGCATCAACGTCGTCGATGAAGACGAGGTTGAAGAGACCGAGGTCGAAAAGGAAGAAGAAGACCAGGGCCAGGAGATCGCCACCTCCTCGAGCAGCAGCACGGCCGTCTCGACCACGTCCAACACCAAGGCTGGCTCTGATCGCACCGACGACCCCGTGCGCATGTATTTGCGCGAAATGGGCTCGGTGGAATTGCTCAGCCGCGAAGGCGAAATCGCCATCGCCAAGCGCATCGAGGCTGGCCGCGAGACCATGATCGAGGGTCTGTGCGAATCGCCACTGACCTTCCAGGCCATCATCATCTGGCGCGACCAGCTCGCGCAGGGTGAAATCCTTTTGCGCGACATCATCGACCTTGAAGCGACCTATGCCGGTCCCGACGCCAAGCAGGCGGCGCCCGACATGTCGGCTGCCTACCAGGCGCCCAAGGCTGAAGCGCCCGCCGAAAAGCCCAAGGCAGCTCCCGCTCCCAAGCGCGCTTCTTCCGACGACGAGGATGATTACGTGCCCGAGGAGCCACAGGCTCCCCAGGACCCAGCGCCTGATGATGATGACGACGAGTTCGAAAACGCCCTGTCGCTTTCGGCCATGGAAGCCGAGCTCAAGCCGCAGGTCGTGGAAACCTTTGATCGCATCGCCAATGCCTATGGCCAGATGCGCGAGATCCAGGATCGCAATGCCGAAGATCTGGGTGCTGCCGTCAGCGAAGCCGATCGCAAGAAGATCGAGGCGTTCCGTGCCGAAGTGATTGCCGACGTCAAGTCGCTCTCGCTCAACAATGGCCGCATCGAGAACCTTGTCGAGCAGCTCTACGACATCAACAAGCGCCTGGTGAAGCTTGAAGGCCGCCTGCTGCGCCTGGCTGAAAGCTATGGCGTCAAGCGCGAGAAGTTCCTCGAGAGCTATTATGGCCAGGAAGTGAACCCCGCCTGGGAAGCGAACCTTGCCAATTTCGAGGGTAAGGGTTGGGCAGAATTTGCCAAGCGCGAAGCCGACACCATTCGCGATATCCGCGGAGAAGTCGCAACTCTTGCGACCGAAGCTGGCCTTCACATCGGTGAATACCGCCGCATCGTCCATAAGGTGCAAAAGGGTGAGCGCGAGGCTGCGATCGCCAAAAAGGAAATGGTGGAAGCCAACCTTCGCCTCGTGATCTCGATCGCCAAGAAGTACACCAATCGTGGCCTGCAGTTCCTGGACCTGATCCAGGAAGGCAATATCGGTTTGATGAAGGCCGTCGATAAGTTCGAATACCGCCGCGGCTACAAGTTCTCGACCTATGCGACCTGGTGGATTCGCCAGGCGATCACCCGCTCGATCGCCGACCAGGCCCGTACCATCCGTATTCCGGTGCACATGATCGAAACGATCAACAAGATCGTTCGGACCTCGCGCCAGATGCTGCACGAAATCGGTCGCGAACCGACGCCCGAGGAGCTCAGCGAAAAGCTGCAGATGCCCTTGGACAAGGTTCGCAAGGTGCTCAAGATCGCCAAGGAGCCGATCTCGCTCGAAACCCCGATCGGTGATGAGGAAGATTCAAATCTGGGCGATTTCATCCAGGACGTGAACGCGATCCAGCCGATCGACGCCGCGATCCAGTCGAACTTGCGCGAAACCACGACCCGCGTTTTGGCATCGTTGACGCCACGCGAGGAGCGTGTGCTGCGCATGCGCTTCGGCATCGGCATGAACACCGACCATACCCTGGAAGAAGTCGGCCAGCAGTTCTCGGTAACGCGCGAACGTATCCGCCAGATCGAAGCCAAGGCCCTGCGCAAGCTCAAGCACCCGAGCCGGAGCCGCAAGCTGCGGAGCTTCCTGGACAATTAGGAGCGGCAGGTTATGGCCGAAGGGCGCCTCAAGGTCACCAGCATCCGGGCCATTGTGCCGTTCAAGCTGGTGATCACCTTTTCGGACGCGTCCTTTGGCACGTTTGATGCGGCGCCGATGATTGGCGAGCGCGGGGAGGGCACCGAAGCCCTGCGGGACCGGCGGTTCTTCGGGCAGGTAGAGCTTGCCAATGGCGTGCCGACATGGCCAAACCATTTCGACATCTCGCCTGATTGGCTGCGAGAGGAAATGGCCAAGCGGGGGGAGCTGTTGTTCCCCGAGCCGGTGCGGCGCAGGCGATAAGAAGAAAAGGAGACGAACCCATGTCGTTTTGGAAAAATCTGTTCGGTGGTGGTTCGTCGAACGCCGAGCCCGCCGGCGACAAGGTGCTGGGTGAGGAAAGCCACAAGGGCTTTCTGATCAAGGCCATAGAGATGAAGGCTGGCAGCGAACTGCAACTCGCCGGAACGATCGAAAAGGAGATCGGCGGCGAGCTTAAGATATACCGCTTCGTGCGCGCCGACCGCATGAGCTCGCGCGAGGATCTCGTCACCCTGGCCATTGCCAAAGGCCGACAGATCATCGACGAACAGGGCGAAGCGATCTTCCGCTAAGCCGTAAGACCACAATCCATACAAGTCAGCCGGTATTCGCGGGACAATTGGTGTCCTGCGAAGCCGGCTTGTCGCACAGGAGAATACCCATGGCCAAGAAGCCAACCCCCCGCAGTGAATTCGTGATGTTCGACGTTGTCTACGAAGACGGCAGCCAGCGCTCCAACCGCAAGGTGGATGCGAGCCTGCTGGGTGGTCTGGACGGCGACGAGCCGGCCCGCCAAGCCATCATGGAACAGGACCGCGCCATTTCCGAAAAGTCCGGCCTGCCGCCACTCCAGATCAAGTCGATCAAGCGTTCGGGCAAATAAGCCGGAGCCTTGAGCCCTGAACTCCCGAGCCCTCATGGTGAGCTTAGGGAACCACGAGGGCAGGCCACAAGAGGTGCCACGACCTCACCCTTCGACGGGCTCAGGATGAGGTCTGGCGTGGGCCTCTGATCAGCCAAGCGCCTTGTCCACGGCAGGCTTCACCACCGTGCCATAAAGCTCGATCGCCCGCATGACCTTGTCATGGGGCAGGGTGCCGACGCTGAGTTGCAGGCCGAACCGGTCGTGCCCAAACCATTCGTGCTGCATCAGGATCTTGTCGATGATCTCTTGTGGCGATCCCATGAAATAAGCGCCCTGGGGCGTCGCGCCGGCATCGAACTGCGCGCGGGTTGTTGGTGGCCAGCCGCGTTCCTTGCCGATCCGGCTCATGGCGGCGCTATGGGCGGGGAACGCAATGTCGCGCGCGTCCTGGCTGTTGTCAGCGATAAAGCCGTGCGATGAAATGCCAACGGGATGCTTGGCCGGGTCCTTGCCCACCTTGGCCACGGTCTCACGATAAAAATCCACCAGCGGGGTGAACTGCCGGGGTTGCCCACCGATAATGGCGATCATCAGCGGCAGGCCATAATAGGCGGCGCGTGCCACCGAATTGGGCGTGCCACCCACGGCGATCCAGAGCGGCAGCGGAGACTGCATGGGTTGGCGGTAAACCTGGACGCCTGGAATGGGTTTGGTGTGCTGCCCGCCCGGCCAGCTGATCTTGCCGCCCTCGCGCAGCCGGAGCAGCAATTCGAGCTTTTCTTCAAACAGCGTGTCGTAGTCGTTGAGATCATAGCCGAACAGGGGAAAGCTCTCGATGAACGAGCCGCGCCCGGCCATGATCTCGGCCCGCCCATTGCTGAGCAGGTCAAGCGTTGCAAACTGCTGGTAGACCCGCACCGGATCATCGGAACTCAGCACCGTCACGGCCGTCGAAAGCCGGATGTTCTTGGTGCGTGCCGCGGCAGCGGCGAGGATGGTCACAGGCGCCGAGGCGACGTAGTCGGGCCTGTGGTGCTCGCCCAGCCCATAGAAGGCGAGCCCTAGCTGGTCCGCCAACTCGATCTCTTCCAGGAGGTCCCTCAGCCGCTCGGCCGGACTTTGCATCCTGTCGCCATTGAGCGGGTCAGGCGTGTTTTCGGCGAAGGAGTATAGTCCCAGTTCCATGTCGGCTACCTCGTGGTTGGGGCCATAGATGACCACCACGCGCACCCGGATCAAGAACGTACACTGGTGATACCGACGCACATTGATGCGCCTCTGCATTTGGTTCGATCGCCATTGCCCGGCTCGTCCGGACAATGGTGGTTCAGCTTGTGTGGAGAGCGTGGATCACCCGGACGGGCCGGGTGATGACGATCACTTGACTCGCATCACACGTTGTTGGGCGATGGCGCATAGGCGAAGGGTGACACGGGCGCAGTTGCGGGTTCTGGAGCCTTCTCGCCCGCGGCCTTGTGAATCTCGGCCACAAGGCCGGGCGCAAGCTTGAGCTTGGATGCCAGCGCATCGAGGTAGGCGCGCTCGGCTGCCGTGTCTGCCGTGATGGCCACCAGCGAGGCTGCATAGATTTCCGCGGCATGTTCGGGCGTGTCGGCGCGGGCCGCAACGGCGTTGATATCGAGCGGCGAGGAAAGCTCGTCAAACACCCAGGCCTTTTCTTCGGATGAAAGGTTCATTGTTTCGAGCTTGCCGAAGATCGCTTCCTTTTCTTCGGCATCGATCTTGCCGTCCGCCTTGGCTGCCGCGATCATGGCGCGAACCAGCGACTTGCCCAGCTCTTCCTGCCCCTGCTGGTCATGCGCAGGCGGGATAAACGCGTCGCGGCCGGAACTCGGCACACTGCCTTGCTGGTTCTGCTGATAGTTCTGCCAGGCGCTATAGGCAAGGCCCCCCAGCGCTGCCACAGCGCCCATCTGAACAGCGCTGCCGGCAAGCTTGCCCAAGCCGCCCTTGCTCAAGAGCATGCCGGCGGCAAGGCCTGCGGCTCCGCTCATGGCGTTGCGCTGGTGGCCCTTGTCGGTCTGGAGGGCTTTGACGATCTGGTCGATGTTGAACATGAGCAGTCCCTTTTTGTTTTCCTCCCCGACCAGATGGTGCCGCTTACCGGCCACCGCAATAGCGTGGCGCCGAATGATGCAGCGCAAAAAAGACCCCGGCGGGGCGGGCCGGGGTCTCTCTTCAATGCGCTCGCAGGGAGTGACGAGGCATTATGGGGTTAAACGACCTTATGGGGTCGTCGTAGCGGCTGGAGCAGCAGGGGCTGCTTCAACGGGGGCTTCCACTGCTGGTGCAGTAGCAGCTGGTTCAGTGGTGGTAGCTGGTGCCTCGGTCATTGCGGCGCCGCCTGCGGCAGGATCAGCCGGGGCTTCAATGGCTGGTGCGCCACCGGTAGTGGTGGTAGTCGTCGCCGGGCCAGAATTGGCCGAGAAAACCAGATAGCCGATAGCCAGCAGGGCCAGGGCAACAATGATGCCGACGAACCAGCCAGTGCCGCTGCTTTCGCGCGTGTACACCGTGCGGTTGCCGTCATTGGTATAAACGGTATCGCGTTCCGGGGTAGCCATGAAATTCGCTCCTTTGTTTCACCGTATGGCAAGAAAACGCGGGCTTTTTGGTTTCGTTCCCGTTTGTGTGATCACGAGGTGAAGTTGTGAACACGAAATGTAAAAACAAGCTGGAACAAAGCCTTAGGCTGGACTTCTCTGGGGAAAGAAGATGCTTTTTGCCCTTGGGGAAAAAACAAAAAGGCCGGGCTTTGAGCCCGGCCTTCATTGTTCAAGCCATCAATTTTACTGCTGGGCAACCGTGACCAGCGGGGTGATACGACGGATCGTCACGCGGCGGTTTTCCCTTTCGGCCGCTTCGGTGCGGATCTTGAGATAGCGCTCGCCATAGCCCTGGGTCGCCAGGTTTTCCGGCGGCACACCGTAGAAGTCCGACAGGATACGGGCGACCGTTGCCGCGCGCAGATCGGACAGCTGCAGATTGGAGATGTCCGACCCCACCGCATCGGTATGGCCTTCGATCAGGAAGGTTTCGGTGGGGTTCCGTTCCAGCAGCGCCAGCATGGCGTTGGCAACATTGGACAGGGCTCCCACCTGGTCACGGCCGATCGTGGCAGCGCCGGTGTCAAAGGTCAGGCCGCCCACTTCAAGCTTGCGAACGCTATCGCGGACACGAGCCGAGCGCTTGACCTCGTCGATCGAGTAAAGACGGGCAACCTGCTCCACCGGTGGCTGGCGGAAGAAGGTTTCGAGCTCTTCCTCGTCGGCCTCGGCGGCATCGAGCACATATTCGTCGACCGAGATGTTGAGGCGCAGCGGCGGCAGGCCGGCTGCAGGATCACGCCATTCAACCAGCTGGTCCTGATTACGCTCGTCGAAATAGGCGAGAACATATTCACGGCCCGAGGGGTCGATGCGCGAGCGGCGAAGCACGTCGCCATTGCGGTTGCGCACGGTGACGATCTGGGTGCCATCGGGGCGCGTAATGGTTTCGCGCGTCCGGCCGCCACGCAGGTTTTCGTAGAAAATCTCGTCTTCGGCCGCGTCATAGAACCGGGACGTATCCTGGCCGATCGAGCGCACAAACAATTCCGTGCCGATCTGCAGGACCGTCTGGGTCACGTCGATCTCGTTGCGGCGATTGTCCTGGTTCACCTCGATATTGGTCTGGTTGACGTCGATATTGGTCTGCTGCCCAATATTGGTCTGCGACTGATCGATATTGGTCGTGGTGTTGTTGACCGTGGTGTTGTTGGTGACGTTGTTCACCACATTGGTCTGGTTGATAACCGTGACGTTCTGCGGCAGCTCGGCGGGAGCGGCAAGAGCGGCGGCAGGTTCAACGCGCTCACCTTCTTCCTGGCTCACGGGCTGCACTTCTTCCACTGCAATGAACCGCGATTGTGCGGCAGCATCGGATTCAGGTGGTGGAGCGGCTGCTGCTTCGGCTGCGGCTGCAGCTTCGGCTTCCGTTGGCTGAGCCTCGGCAGCAGGCGCTGCCGTGCCTTCGGCGGCAACAGGAGCATCCTTGGCGCTGTCGAGCACGGGAGCGACCTGCTCCTGCGTCACGCCTTCGGGCAGGTCTTCAACGGGTTCCACCGGAATATCGGCAGAAACATCCGCGTCAGTTTGGGGGGCGAGGATGCCGCTGCTTTCCGCTGCCGGCGCCTGTTCCTCAGTTTCGGTTTCGGTCCCCGCTGCAGGCAGATTCGGCACGGCTGGCAGGGTCAGGCCGTTTTCGGCAAGGCAGGCGTCCACATCGGAAATGCCGGCTTCTGCGCAGATGGCGGAAATGGCCTGGCGGGCGTGGCTGATCTGGGCCTGCGCCGTAGCGGTGTCACCGCCCGACATCATGTCGGCGATTGCAGCATTATAGATATCGATCTGTGCCTGCAGATCGGCCGAGATATCCACGTCAAGCGTCTGCTCGGCCTCGGTGGGCTGCTCGGTCTCTGTTGTCTGAACATTGGATTCAGCGTCCAGATCCTGCGTCGCAGCTGAAGGCTCTTCGATTTCCTGCGTTTCGAACGCTTCTTCCTCGGCGCTCACAGCAGCGGGCTCGTCGGCAGCTTCGGCCTCAACCGCAGTGTCCGGCTCAGCTGCAGTTTCATCTCCCAGCGCTTCGGCTGCGGCGTCTGCTTCGGCAGGCGTTTCGTCCTGCGCTGCCGGGGTCTCGATTGTGGTGCTCTCGGCAGGCTCTGCCGGAACAGTTTCTTCTTCGGTCACGGATTCGGCTTCAACCGCAGTGTCATCTGCTGGTGCAGCTTCGTCTTCGACAGCGGCATCGTCCGCAGGAGTGTCTTCCTCGGCAGAAATGTCTTCCTCAGCAGGAGCAGTTTCCTCAGCAGGAGCAGTTTCCTCAGCAGGAGCAGTCTCGTCAGTGGGCGCTGCCTCGTCCGTGGTTTCCGCTTCGGTTTCGCCCTCGGCTGGCTGGGCTGCGATGCAGTCCTCGAGCGTCGTGAAGCCGGCATCGACGCAGGCTTGCGGCAGGTCCTGCGCATTCGCGGCAAAGGGCGACAGGGTGAGCAAGGTCAGGCTCGATCCGGTGAGGAGCCAGTTTCTAAGACGCATTATTCTTGTTCCTTTGTGTCGAAGGGCATTTGAGCCAAGCATCGCGGCGCTTGTCTGAACGCAGACTGAATGAATTCCGACAGCGCCCCAGCCGGTGCTTTTTCCCGCAAGGCCCAGAACGCCTGGCCTTGTGCTAGGTTCCAAACCCTGGCTCGCCAACAAAGCAGCGCCCGATCATGGCGCCATTGCGGCAAGGCTGGTTGTCCCGCCCGGTTCGTGTTAGGCCCCCTTCATGCAGCAAGCGAGCAAAACCCTGAGCCTGCCGACAAGGGGGCAGGGGCTTTATGAATTTACCCAGGCCGTCTCCGACTTTGTCGCCGAGAGTGAAGTTTCCACAGGCCTGCTGACCGTTTTCGTGCGCCACACCTCGTGCTCCCTTCTGATCCAGGAAAACGCCGATCCCGATGTGCAAACCGATCTTCTCGGCTTTTTCCAGCGCATTGCGCCCGAAAGCATGGACTGGATCGTCCACACGACCGAAGGGCCGGACGACATGCCCGCACACATCAAATCGGCCCTGACGCAAACCACCATCGGCATTCCCGTGCTTGGGGGCGAGCCGGTGCTGGGCATTTGGCAAGGCATTTATCTCTTTGAGCACCGCGATCGGCCCCATCGGCGCGAGATCGTGCTCCACATCATCGGAGACCGCTGAATGAATTGGGCTGAACTGGCCAGCTATTGGCCATTCGTGCTGGGGCTCATGGTCACGGGGGTCTTTTCGGGGCTTGCCGCGGGCCTACTGGGCATTGGCGGTGGCGCGATCATCGTGCCCGCGCTTTCCACTTCGCTGGCGCTCCTGGGCTATGATTCCGATGTGGTCCAGCACGTCGCCGTCGGCACCTCGCTCGCCATCATCATTCCCACCGGTATCATGAGCGCCCGCGCCCATCACAGGCGCGGTGCCCTGGACACCAAGACCCTGCGCCTCTGGGTGCCATTCATCGTCGCGGGCACCTTTATCGGCGGCCTGATGGCGGGCCTGTTCTCCGGCGACGTGCTGCGCGTGGTTTTTGCCGTTATGGCCTTCCTGATCGCCGGCAATATCGTTTTTGCCTGGCAGACCAAGGTCATGGGGCACCTGCATGGCTCGGGCCTCGCTCATCGCATTTCGGCGTTCGTCGTGGGCTATATTTCGTCCCTGATGGGGATCGGCGGCGGCTCGCTCAGCGTCCCTACGCTCGTGGCCTTTGGCGCCAGCATGCATGCCGCCGTCGGCACTTCGGCCGCGCTGGGTGTTGCCATCGCACTCTCGGGAACTGCTGGCTTCATCATCTCGGGCTGGGGTCAATCCGGCCTGCCGCCGCTGAGCCTTGGCTACATCAACCTTGTCGCCATGGTGCTGGTCGCCATCCTCGCGGCCATCTTTGCCCCCTTCGGTGCAGCCCTTGCCCACAAGCTCGACCAGAAAACGCTCAAATACGTCTTCGCGGTGTTTCTGGTGGCCGTCGGGCTCAACATGCTGTGGAAAGTGCTGGCAGGCTAGCGCGCTACCGATCGTCACCCTCGGGCTCGACCCGAGGGCACTTCACTTGCGGAGCGCCTGCTAGGTGCAAAGCCCTCAGGTCAGGCCCGAGGGTGACGATCCAGCTCGGGGAACTGCCGGTTCTAACTGCAAGCTACTAAAATCGGTTGGTGGGGACGGTTTGACTACGGTGGTCCGTCCCCACCGCCCAAGCCCCCTCATGGGAGGGGAATTGGGAACGTTTAGTTCGTGGGCTCTGCGAGTTCCCACTGAACTGTTACGTTGATCGAAAAACTCAATTCGCCCGCTTCAACGGGCACCGAAGCCGCTGCGGCCTCGGCGCGCATGGCGTACATAGGCATGGGCGGGGGCTGGTTAAAGCTCTGCGATTCAGAAATCGAGACGAGTTCCGCCAGCGAGCTGTCGGCAGCCTCGGCATAAAGCCCGGCCTTTTCGCGCGCATCGGCAAAGGCCAGACGCCGCGCATCGTCAAGCAAATCGCTGGGGTCCGCCACGGAGAACGAAATGCCGTTGATGGTGTTGGCGCCGACCGTTACGGCCTTGTCCAGGATCGTGCCGAGCGCTTCGAGATCGCGCACCGAAAGGGTGACCGAGTTCGTCACCTGGTAGCCAGCGATCTTGGGAGGCCGCGTATAGCCATTCTCGTCGCGCTCGTCGGTGTAGACATAGTCCGGATTGACTGAAAAACCCGAGGTCTGGATATCGCGTGCCTCGATACCTGATTCCTTGAGCGTGTTGACCAGCTCGGCCATAGCGGCAGAATTGGCATCAAGCGCCTCGCGCGCTGTTGCTCCTTGCGTGGTCACGCCCGAGGTGATGATCGCCATGTCAGGCGCGGCGCGCACTTCGCCAATTCCATCGATAGTGATCGTGCCGGCATAGGCGGGCAGGGCAAGGCTCCCGACAAGGGCGAGGGGGGCAAGGGCAAGCAGGTGACGCATTGGCAAACTCCAAAAGTTCGGGGGGACTACTCCCCATCCATTGCGTCAGTATTGCGGCCAAGATGAACCTGGCTTGAACAGCTTGTGGACAATCACCCCGCCAAAAGTATGACTTATCGCACTTGCCGGTCCTGCCCCGGTGCGGTACTCACAGCCAGCACAATTTCGAGGGGAAGCAGATGAGCACAAGGCACTATCCGGACGGCGTTCTTGTTGGGCGTGCCCGCGTGCCCGGCCAGGCTTGCCCCCGCATCGTCACGGTGCGCAATGGCGAACTGTTCGACATCACCGCCAAGGGCTTTGCCACCGTCCGCGACATTGCCGAAAGCGGCAAGGCGGCCGAGCATGTGCGCAATGCCTCGGGCACCAGCCTTGGCAATGCCGACGCCATTGTGGCCAACAGCCTTGCCGCGAGCCACGATCCATCCCAGCCGAGCCTGCTTTCCCCCATCGACCTGCAATCCATCAAGGCGTCCGGCGTCACCTTCGTTGTTTCGCTCCTTGAGCGCGTGATCGAAGAGCAGGCCCGGGGCGACAAGGCGCGCGCCGATAGTTTGCGTGGTGAAATCCTCGACCTCATCGGCACGGACCTTTCCGAACTCGTCCCGGGCTCCGAAACCGCTGCGAAGGTCAAGGCTGCCCTGATCGAGAAGGGCGTCTGGAGCCAGTATCTGGAAGTGGGCATCGGGCCTGACGCCGAGATCTTCACCAAGGGCCAGCCCATGAGCTCGGTCGGCTATGGCGCTGAAGTCGGCCTTCATCCCATTTCGAGCTGGAACAATCCCGAGCCCGAAGTTGCGCTTCTTGTGACCAGCAAGGGCGAAATCATCGGCGCAACCCTTGGCAATGACGTAAACCTGCGCGACGTTGAAGGCCGCTCGGCCCTGCTCCTGGGCAAGGCCAAGGACAACAATGCCTCTGCGTCCCTGGGGCCCTTCGTACGCCTGTTCGATGGCGATTTCACGCTCGACAGTGTCAAGCAATCCGAGATCGCGCTGCGCGTTGAAGGGCAGGACGGCTTCGTGCTCGAAGGGCATTCCTCCATGAGCCAGATTTCGCGCACGCCCGAATCCCTCGTCGCGGCCACCATTGGCGGACACCACCAATACCCCGATGGCCTGGTGCTCTATCTCGGCACCATGTTCGCCCCGGTGAAAGACCGCGATGGCGCCGGCAAGGGCTTCACTCACAAGCTGGGCGACGTTGTCACCATCTCGACATCCGAGCTTGGCACCCTATCTAACACTGTAAACCTCTCCACCCAGTGTCCGCCCTGGACCTATGGCACCAGCCATTTGCTGCGCGACCTCGCCAAGGCTGACCTCCTCTAGATTGCTTCCGAAAGGCACATACAATGGCTGAACTGCACAAAAACCTCATAAACGGGGAATGGGTCGGCACGGATGGCGTGGAAAACATCAACCCGTCCAACACTGCCGAAGTCGTGGGGCTTTATGCCCGCGCCACGGCCGAAGAAACCAAGCAGGCTATCGCGGCTGCCAAGGCAGCCTTCCCCGCCTGGTCGCGCTCGGGCATTCTTGAGCGCCATGCAATCCTCTCCAAGGCTTCGCAGGAAATCACCGCCCGCAAGCAGGAACTGGGCGAGCTGCTGAGCCGCGAAGAAGGCAAGACCCTCCCCGAAGGTATTGGCGAGGTTACCCGCGCCGCGCAGATCTTTGATTTCTTTGCTGGGGAAACCCTGCGCCTGGCTGGCGAAGTGCTTCCCTCCGTGCGCCCCGGCGTTGGCGTCGAGATCACCCGCGAGCCCGTGGGCGTTATCGGCATCATCACGCCCTGGAACTTCCCTATCGCCATCCCGACCTGGAAAATTGCTCCGGCGCTGGCCTATGGCAACACCGTCGTGATCAAGCCGGCCGACCTCGTGCCCGGCTCCACCTGGGCCATTGTGGACATTCTCGTCCGCGCCGGCCTGCCCAAGGGCGTGCTCAACCTCGTCATGGGCAAGGGCTCGGTTGTGGGCCAGACCATGCTCGAAAGCAAGGACGTCAATGCCATCAGCTTCACCGGCTCGGTGGGCACGGGCAAGCGCGTCGCCTCGGCCTCGCTTGAAGTTGGCCGCAAGTTCCAGCTTGAAATGGGCGGCAAGAACCCGACCATCGTGCTTGATGACGCCGACCTCAAGGTCGCCGTGGAGTCGGTTGCCCAGTCCGCCTTCTTCTCGACCGGCCAGCGTTGCACGGCCTCCTCGCGCATCATCGTTACGGAAGGCATTCACGACCAGTTCGTCGAGGCCCTCGCCGAGCGTGCCCGCAACCTGCGCGTGGGCAATGCCCTCGACAAAGACACTGAGATCGGCCCCGTGGTCGATCCGAGCCAGCTCAAGCAGGACACCGACTATATCGAGATCGGCAAGCAGGAAGGCGCGAAGCTCGTTGCCGGCGGCGAACTGGTGAAAAAGGAAACCGAAGGCTATTTCCTCCAGCCAACCCTGTTCACCGAAGCCAACAACCAGATGCGCATTTCCCGCGAGGAAATCTTCGGGCCCGTGGCCTCCGTGATCCGCGTCAAGGACTACGAGGAAGCGCTCGCCGTCTCCAACGACACCGATTTCGGCCTCTCCGCCGGTATCGTCACGACGTCGCTGAAATACGCCACCCATTTCAAGCGCAATGCCGAAGCAGGGATGGTGATGGTCAACGTTCCGACCGCCGGCGTCGACTTCCACGTCCCCTTCGGCGGCCGCAAGGGTTCCTCCTATGGCCCACGCGAGCAGGGCAAGTACGCTGCCGAATTCTTCACTGTCGTGAAGACCGCCTATACCGCTGCCGGCTAATCCGGCCGGGCGAGTTGAGCATCACAACCCGCGGACCTCGTCCGCGGGTTTTTTTGTTGGCGCCGGCAGGCGCAATTCCTCACCGGGGCCCCACAAGCACGATGTCACCCTGCGCTCGACCCGAAGCCAATTCCGATATGCCCACGATCGCTGTGGGTATCTTTTAACATGGGTTGCACGCTGGAACGGGTTTCATTAACCCTATTTTGCGGAGGGGCTCCATGATCCACAAATTGATAGTGCCACGGCAAGCAGAACCCATCGTGCGCAAGCAGCTGGCCCAGCACGACAACCATGTGCTTCGTGCCCTCAAGGTCAAAGCCATGCACCGCGCCATCAACGAATTCGCCGCAGCCTATTGCCCATAGCGGCCTTTCAAGCCAGAGGCGTCGTGCCCTTCGGCCGCATCCCGTTCGGCTCCCGCCTGAATTCGGGTTCCCCATAGACCCATGCGCCTTGCCAAGCGTTGAGCCCTCGCTCTAGACCAGCATCTAGTCCGAGGAATGCCCATGTCCGACCGCTCGTCCCTTTTGACGCCGTTCCGCCACGAGACCTTTCGGCTCTTGTGGATGGCAACGCTGGTGTCCAATCTGGGCGGCCTGGTGCAGTCGGTGGGCGCCGGCTGGATGATGACGACGCTGACCGACTCGCACAACATGGTGGCGCTGGTGCAGGCGTCTACCACCTTGCCCATCATGATCTTCTCGCTCGCGGCGGGTGCCCTGGCCGACAATTTTGATCGTCGCACCGTGATGATCATTGCCCAAACCGGCATGATGATTGTTTCGCTTCTGCTTGCCGCCATGGCCATCATGGGGCTGCTCAGCCCCTGGCTTCTTCTCACCTTTACCTTCCTGATCGGCTGCGGCACGGCCTTGTTCAATCCGTCCTGGCAGGCCTCCATGGGCGATATCGTGCCGCGCACGGATCTGCCCAATGCGGTGACGCTCAATTCTGTTGGCTTCAACATGATGCGCAGCGTCGGCCCTGCAATCGGTGGGCTCATTGTCGCCCTGGCAAGTGCCGGCGCCGCGTTTGCCTTCAATGCCGTCAGCTATATCCCGCTGATCTTTTCCCTTTGGCGCTGGAAGCCCGAGCCAAGCGCCGCGCGATTGCCGCGCGAGGATTTCGCCAGCGCCATGTGGGCGGGGGTCCGCTATGTCTCGCTTTCGCCCCACCTCACAATCGTTCTTTTCCGCGCCCTGCTGTTTGGCCTTGCAGCCATTTCCGTGCTGGCGCTGCTGCCTTCGGTCGCCAATGACTATGTAGGGGGCGGCGCGCTCGTCTATGGCACGCTCCTGGGCTGTTTCGGGCTTGGCGCAATCGGTGGCGCGTTTCTCAATGGCCGCATCCGCGAGCGCTACAGCAATGAAGCCATTGTCCGCCTCGCCAGCATTGGCTTTGCCGTGTCCTGCGTCGGGTTGGGCTTTAGCCGCGATCCCATTCTGAGCCATATGGTGCTGCTGCCCGCCGGCGCGTGCTGGGTCCTTTCGCTGTCCCTGTTCAACGTTTCGGTGCAGCTATCAACCCCGCGCTGGGTGGTCGGCCGAGCGCTGGCGCTCTACCAAACGGCAACTTTTGGCGGCATGGCAGCTGGCAGCTGGCTCTGGGGCGTCACCGCCGATACGCTTGGGCCCGATGGCGCTTTGGGCTGCGCCGGCCTTGTCTTGCTGGTTTGCGCTGTGGTCGGCCTGCGCCTGCCGCTGCCCCAGTTCAACACGCGCGACCTCAACCCGATCAACACCTTCAGCGAACCCGTGCTGCGCCTAGATGTGCGCCCCCGCAGCGGCCCCATCATGGTCATGGTGGATTACCGGATCGACCAGTCAGATATCGGCAAATTCCTGGCCCTGATGATGGATCGCCGCCGTATTCGCCGTCGTGACGGTGCACGGCAATGGGCGCTTCTGCGCGATCTGGAGGAGCCCGATCTGTGGGTCGAGAGCTACCACGTCCCCACCTGGATCGATTATCTGCGCCACAACATGCGCCGCACCAAGGCCGACGCCGAAAATGTCGAGCAACTGCGCGCCCTCCACCGCGGCCCCGGCAGCCCCAAGGTGCACCGCATGATCGAACGGCAAATCGTTCCGCTGAGCGACGACACGCCCTTGCGGGATACGCCGGAGGTGTGAGGAAGGCTTTCGGTCTCTTGCACCAGACGCCCCACAACCCCGATGTCATCCCGGCCTTGAGCCGGGATCCATCTCGAGATCTGGACACAGCTGCAAGGTGTCAGAAGAACCACTTGTGAGATGGCCGCATCTCAGTCTGGATCCCGGCGCAAGGCCGGATGGCATTGCGGCAAAGCCCGATCTATCTCTCCCCCTTCCAGGGGGAGGCTAGGTGGGGGTCCCCTCACACCAATTGCGCAAACCGTTCATCGAACGCATAGCCCGCGCCCCTAACCGTGCGGATCGGATCCACATCGCGCCCCCGGTTCAGCGCCCGGCGGAGCCGCCCGATATGGACGTCCACCGTTCGCTCATCCACATAAACCTCGTTGCCCCAGACACCATCGAGCAGCTGTTCGCGCGAATAGACCCGCCCGGGATGGCGCATCAGATATTCCAGCAGCCGGTATTCCGTTGGCCCCAAATGCACATCGCGATTGGCGCGCCGGACGCGGTGGGTCGTCCGGTCCAGTTCCAAATCGCCCACCTTGAGCGCTGCCGTGACGAGGTTGGGGTTGGCCCGGCGCAGCAGGGCATGGATGCGGGCAAGAAGCTCGGGAATGGAAAACGGCTTGACCACATAATCATCCGCGCCGGTCGCGAGCCCCCGCACGCGCTCTTCTTCTTCGCCCCGCGCCGTCAGCATGATGATGGGAATTCGCGCGGTTTCTCCCCGGGCCCGCCAGCGGCGGCATAATTCAATTCCGGAAATCTCGGGCAGCATCCAGTCGAGCAGGATCAGATCGGGCAGCTTTTCCTGGATAGCCTGCTGCGCCTCCTCGCCGGTTTCCGCCGTCACGACACGGAAGCCCTCGGCTTCAAGGTTGTAGCGCAAGAGAATGGCGATATCGCCTTCGTCTTCAACAACAAGAATAGTGGCAGGCATGGGGGTGCTTCCCATTAGCTGAAGGCGAATTTTGTCGCCCATTTGGGTGTCGAGGTGACTGTTGGTGATAACAGTCTGCTAACCGCAAGCGCTCAGATGCTAGTGCAGGTGAACGCGGTTTCAGGCCTTGATCTGCATGCGATGGAGGTCCTGCGCGTCGGCGGTCAATTGCTTGCCGGTCTGCAGGTAATAGGCGCGCTCCGCGATATTGGTCGCATGGTCTCCCACCCGCTCCAAGCTTTTGGCACAGAACAATAAATGGGTGCAGGTGGTGATGTTGCGCGGGTCTTCCATCATATAGGTCAAAAGCTCGCGGAACAGCGAAGTGTGCATGGCATCAACCTCGTCATCGCGGTTGCAAACCTCGACCGCCGCCGCAGCATCCCGGTTGGAATAGCTATCCAGCGCTTCCTTGATCTGGCGCTGCACCAGGGCCGTCATGTTCTTGACGCCATTATAAAAAGTGGGCTGCAGGCTCATCCCTTCGAGCTTGAGCGAACGCCGCGCCAGCTGCTTGGCCATGTCCCCCACGCGCTCGAGATCGGAGGCCACATGGATGGAGGTGATGATGGCGCGCAAATCGGACGCCATGGGCTGGCGGCGAGCAATCATGGACACCGCCATTTCATCGATCCGGCGCTGCATGTCGTCGATTCGCTGGTCGGCAATGATCGTCATGTCCGCCAGTTCACGATCGAGCTTGAGCAGCGACTTGGTGCCGTTGTCGATGGCAACCTCAACCTGTCCGCCCATCTCGGCGATCATCTGGGCCAGTGCAACAAGCTCGTCATTATAAGAGGTTACGATGTGTTCTTTACCGGAAGTGACCATTCTGATGCTCCTGTTCCCGGCTTAGCCGATGCGGCCCATGATGTAGTCCTGGGTCTGCTTGTTCACCGGGTTGGTAAAGATATCCTCGGTGGCGCCTTCTTCGATTAGATTGCCCAGATGAAAGAAGGCCGTCTTTTGCGACACGCGCGCGGCCTGCTGCATGGAGTGGGTGACGATGACAATGGTATAATTTTCCCGCAGCTCATCGATCAGTTCCTCGATGATGGCGGTGGCGATGGGGTCGAGGGCGGAGCAGGGCTCGTCCATGAGGATAACTTCGGGCCCTACGGCAATGGCGCGGGCAATGCAGAGGCGCTGCTGCTGGCCACCGGACAGGCCCGTTCCAGGTTCATTGAGGCGATCCTTGACCTCCTCGAAGAGCCCCGCCTTGCGCAGGGAGGACACGACGATCTCGTCGAGGTCGGCCTTGGAGCGCGCCAGCCCGTGGATTTTCGGCCCATAGGCAACATTGTCGTAGATCGACTTGGGGAAGGGATTGGGTTTCTGGAACACCATGCCGATGCGGGCGCGCAGTTCCACCACATCAAGGGAGGGATCATAAATGTCCTCACCATCGAGCTTGATGGTGCCGCCGACCTTGGCGCCCTCGATCGTGTCGTTCATGCGGTTGATGCAGCGCAGAAAGGTGGATTTCCCACACCCCGAAGGGCCAATGAAGGAGGTAACAGCGCGATCGGGAATGTCGATGGAAATGCCATGCAGAGCCTGCTTAGCACCATAATGCACGGTGACATCGCGGGCCGTCAGGCGGATGGGACGGTCGAGTGCATCAAGGGGGTTCATGGCCGAGTTCACACTCTGCTGCGTCGTTTTGATCTTGTTGGCGAGCATATCCATTTCGGGTGTCCTTTAGCTAGGCGCGCTTTTCGAGGCGCGAGCGCAGGTAGATGGCAATGCCGTTGAGGCAGATCATGACTGCAAGCAGAACAATGATGGCGGCGGCTGTGCGCGGTTCAAAGAAATTGCGGTTTTCATTGCCCTGCCAGAGATAGATCTGGACGGGAAGGGCGGTCGCCTGGTCGAAGGGAGTGGCGGGAACTTGGGCCACGAAGGCCTTCATGCCGATCAGCAGCAGCGGCGCTGTTTCCCCAAGGGCATGGGCAACGCCCAGGATGGTCGCGGTCAGGATCGAGGGGAAGGTGACGGGCAGCACATGGTGAAACACCATCTGCGTCTTGGATGCCCCCATGCCCAGAGCCGCCTGCCGCAGGGCCGGGGAAACCCCCAACAGGGCGCCGCGCGTGGCGATGATGATGGTGGGCAGGGTCATCAAAGTTAGCACCAGGCCGCCCACGATCGGCGCCGAAATGGGCAGGTGAAGATAGTTGATGAACACCGCCGCACCGAGCAGGCCGAAGACGATGGAGGGCACGGCGGCGAGGTTGTTGATGTTGACCTCGATGAAATCGGTGAGGCGCGACTTTGGCGCGAATTCCTCGAGATATATGGCGCTCGCCACGCCGATCGGCACCGCCAGCACGATCACGATCAGCATCATGTAGAGCGTGCCCACAAGGGCGCCCAGCAGCCCCGCCGAAGCAGGCGCGGCGCGGCTATCGACATTGGTGAAGATGGCCCAGGCAAAGCCGGTGCTGATCGTGCCGTTCTCGACAAAGATGTCGATCAGCTGGCGGGCAGGGGCCGACAATTGCTGCTGCGCGTCGCCCAGGCTACGGTCGATATTGCCCTTGATCCAATTGTCTGCATTGGCCGATGCCAAAAGGTCTACTTCGACCGTTTGCCCAAGAAGGCCGGGATCGTCCACGAACATGGCGCGAACTTCGTGGCGCGCATTGGTCTCAGCGATGGACAGGATTTCGCGCGACTCGATCTCGAACCCGGCCGGAGCTGCTGCACGCAGCGACGCCTCTATGACCTTGTTCCAGTTGAGCATGGCCAGGTCGCGCTGCCATTTGAGGTTCGCCGCGCGGAAATCGGCCTCCGACTGACCCGGCACCATGACCGGCGCCGGCTCGATGTCAATAATCTCGGGATCATACGTCACCGCAAGATGCAGGTTCGACTGGGTAAAGGCCGGCAGGCCCCGGCGGACCACATCCACAAACAACAGGGCCACAAAGCCCAGCGCCAGGATGATCGCGGCAAGGCCGAGCCCCTTGAAAATGGCTTCGCTCATGTGGCGGCGGCGCAGGCCCGCCCGAATGGCCTTGGTGCGTTCCTGCGAAGCGCTTCGTGTGGTGGAGAGCGTGTCGGTCATGATTATTCGTACTGCTCCCGGAAGCGGCGGACGATAAAGAGCGCAAAGACATTGAGGCAGAGGGTGATAACGAACAGCGTCAGCCCCAGTGCAAAGCCCACCAGCGATTGGGGACCGGTGAAATCGGTATCGCCTGTCAGCTGGTTGACAATGGAAACGGTGATGGTTGCCACGGGCTCAAACGGATTGCCCCGCAGCACGGGGCTGTTGCCGGCTGCCAGCACCACGATCATGGTTTCGCCAATGGCGCGGCTCACCGCCAGCAGGAACGCGCCCACGATGCCTGGCAGGGCCGCCGGTAGCATGACATTGCGGATGGTTTCGGATTTGGTGGCGCCCAGTCCGTAGGCGCCATCGCGCAGGGAGCGCGGCACCTGATTGAGGATGTCGTCGCTGAGCGAAGACACAAAGGGTATGATCATGATGCCCATGACCACGCCAGCCGTGAGCGCGCTGGTGGCGTTGATGGAAAGCCCCACCAGCCGGCCTGTATCGCGCAGGAAGGGACCGACGGTCACCAGGGCAAAAAAGCCGAAGACGATGGTCGGAATGCCTGCCAGGATCTCGATGATTGGCTTGGCCACGGCGCGCAAACGGCGGTGAGCATATTGGCTGAGATAGATCGCAGCCATCAGCCCCACGGGAACAGCAACCAGCATGGCGATCGCGGTGATCATCAGCGTGCCGGCAAGAAGCGGCAAGAGGCCATAGCTGCCGTAATTGGAGCCGGTCGGCGCATTGTTGGGCGCCCAGACCGTGCCGAAAAAGAAGTGCAGGGGATTGATAAAGGTAAAGAAGCGGAAGGCTTCGGTGACAAGCGAGGCAACAATGCCGACCGTCGTCAGGATCGCAACGGCCGAGCAGGCCAGCAGAACCAGATTGATGATGCGCTCGACCGTGTTGCGGGCCCGCAGGCGTGCCGAAATGCGGCCACGGGCATAAAACAGCGCCGCGCCACCGGCCAGGGCCGCAGCGCCGATCACAAGAAGGAAGCTGATCAGCTGAAACGAGCGCAGGGCATTCCCACCCGCCTGTTCAAAGGGCTGGATTTCGCCCGCAACGCCATAGCCCGACGCGATAGCACTGATGCGGCTGATCGTGGTGTTAAGCCCAACCTGGTCAAGGTTGGCAAGGGTGTCTGCCGGGATCTGGGAAACAATGAAATCATGGGTGATGCCCGGGCCCACCCAAGCCCATGCGCCCAGGATGATGAGGGCCGGAACAAGGGTCCAGATGGCCAGCAGCGCCCCGTGATATTGAGGGCGCGAATGGATTTTGACGCCAGCGGTGGTTGCCAGGGCGCGGCTGCGCGACCATCCGGTCTGGTAGGACAGGCCCAACAGAACAATCAATAGGCCGGCAACAACAAGCGAGTCCATGAACGCTCCGGGGAAGCAAAGAAAGGGCCGCGCCGGCGGCGCGACCCTGAACGGATGTTACTCAGCAGCGCCAGCTTCAAAAGCTGCCAACACTTCGTCAGTCTTTTCGGTCGGCTGGGGGATCAGGCCCGCAGCTTCGAGCGTGCCGCCTTCACCTGCCATGCCTTCGGATAGGAAGAACTGGACGAATTCCTGCAGGCCTGGGATGACGCCGATGTGCTGGCCCTTGACGTAGAAATAGAGGGGGCGGGACACAGGATAGTCACCGGCAGCAACCGTTTCCTTGGAGGGAACGACGCCATCAATGGTCGCGACCTTGAGGGTGTCGGTATTCTGCTCGTAAAAGGAGAGGCCGAACACGCCAACGGTGTTCTTGTCCGAATTGAGGCGGGCCAGGGTCTCGGTATAGTCGCCCGAAATCTCGGTTACGACGTCCTGACGCAGGGTGGAGCAGGCCGATTCAGCCTCGTCTTCGCTGAGGCCTTCGGGAAGGCCTGCTTCTTCACAGCCAGCACCAACAACGCGCTCCTGGAACACTTCGCGGGTGCCGTGATTGGACGCGGGAACAGCCAGGGCAATCGGCTGGTCGGGCAGCGAAGCATCGACTTCCGACCAGCTCTTGTATGGGTTGTCGACCAACTCGCCATCGACCACCACCTGCGCTGCAATGGCCTTGTAGACCTGCACGGGGGTCAGTGCGAAGTCCGGACCAGAAGCGGCCGAGGCGAAGACGATGCCGTCAAAGCCGAACTGGATTTCACGGATGTCGGTGACACCGGATTGGTTGCAAGCCTCGCGCTCGCCGTCCTTGATCGGGCGCGATGCGTTGGCGATGTCGATGGTGTTGTCGCCAATGCCTTCGCAGAACTGGCTGAAGCCGCCGCCGGTACCGCCCGAGCCAACTACAGGCGTGTTGAATTCAGGGAATGCCGCGCCGAATTCCTCGGCAACAATGGAGGCAAATGGCAGGACGGTCGAGGAGCCAGCGACCTGGATGGTGTCACGAGACTGGGCAAGGGCAGCGTTGGACCCGAAAGCCACGAGCGTGATCACGGCTGCACTGGCAAAAAGTGCGATTTTCATTTTTGTAACCTTTACGGAAATCGTATCGACAATGGCCAGCAAAACCGGGTTGATCCCGGGCCGCCCTGTTTACGCCGCACACCATAAGACCGGCCTGTGACACATATATTACGGGCAGGTGACTGCTATGTGACAGGCTAAGTGATTACGGCCGTGGCAATTTTTTGGAAACGACCCGATTGTGACATCGCTGCTCTCAGCGCAGCAGCGGGCGTACTTCGGCCTGAATCTTGCGCATCAGGGGAAGGAAATTGGCGATCATGTGGGAGGTCGAGGCGCGCGCCGATTGGGCGCCAACATTGAGCGCTGCCACAGTCTCTCCGCGCGCATTGTAGAGCGGGATGGCAATCGAACACAGTCCGAGCTCCAGCTCCTCATCGATTACCGCAAAGCCCTGGGCCGCGACGACCGCAAGCTCGGTGGTAATCGCCGCCAGATCCGCCTTGGTCTTGGCCGTATAGGCCACAAGCTCGGAACGATGAAGGATCGCCCGAGCCTCTGCCTGCGGCATGGCGGCAAGCAGAATACGGCCCATGGAGGTACAATAGGCCGGCAGCCGCGCTCCGGCGCCTAGATTGATCGACATGACCCGCCGGTAGGAGGCTCGGGCGATATACAGAATCTCGGAATTGTCGAGCACGGCTGCCGACGAACTCTCGTTGATTTTGGCCGAGAGTTCCTCAAGAAACGGCTGGATCAGGCCGGGCAGGGGCGTTGCCGCGAGATAGGAATGGCCAAGGTTGAGCACCCGTGGCGTCAGGCGAAAGAACTTGCCGTCATAAGTCGCATAGCCAAGATGGGCGAGCGTCAGAAGGCAGCGCCGCGCTGTTGCTCGCTCAAGCCCGGTGCGATTGGCGACATCGGTGATGGACTGGCTCGCATGCTCCTCATCAAAGCACGCGATCACGGCCAGGCCCTTGACCAGACCATTGATGATATCGCCTTCGCGCAATGCTTCGATCCCGGTTTAAACAGATGGCCTAAAATCGGCTGTTCTGGGGCCAGCGGTCAGTTCCCCCTTGCCAGCGTCCCTGACCCTGCTAATAGGGCATTGTGGGCCTATAGCTCAATGGTTAGAGCCGACCGCTCATAACGGTCTGGTTGGGGGTTCGAGTCCCTCTGGGCCCACCACAGCACCTTCCGCCCTTGTCATTCATAACCACCCTGAGGAATACGGGTGTGGTTGTGTCTGTGTAAGTAAGCTGACAGGACGCTGACAAAAAGGTCCAGCTTAAGTTAAGCTATTGATAAACAACAATGATGGGAACGAGTCAGGGCCTGCTTCATTCTTAGGACATCCTTGCCGCGAGCAAGTCGAACCAAGGAGAATGAACATGAAAAACCTGCTTCTTGCTTCCGTCGCCGTTCTTACCCTGGCTTCGGGTCCGGCCTTTGCGCAGAACTCCAACGGCGATGCGGAAACCGATGCCGCTGTGGGCAGCGCTGCAGGTGGTGCCACGGGTGCCGTCGTTGGCGGGCTGATCTTTGGCCCCATTGGCGCAGTTATCGGCGGTTTCACGGGTGCTTCGCTCGGCGCATCGGCCGGTGTCGAGGCTGGCTCGGTGGATTATGTACGCATGAACCCCACTGAACCCGTGGTGATCGAGGACGACATCGACGTGGGCTATGTGGTTCCCGAGGACATCACAATTCACGTCATCGAAGGCGACGAGAGCCACGGCTATTTCTATACCGAGGACCGGGTCTACTTCGTTGATCTGGATGATCGAACGGTCGTTTATTCGCCGGGCACCGTGGTCGCCGCCGAAACGAGCAATTGATCCTTTGTTGATGGGCTGCCTTCGGGTGGCCCATTTGCTGCAAGGGGGGCCTTTCAGCCTTTGAGGAAATCATGAGAAAACCAAAGATCTTTGCCGGACTGGCCCTTGCGGGCATGTTGCTGTCGACATCTGCTTTGTCCCCTGTCGGTCCCCTGGCCGTTTCGCCTGCCCAGGCGCAGTCGGCCAGCGTAAGCTTTAATCTCTTCTTTGATGAACTGGAGCCGCATGGCGTCTGGGTGCGGCACCCACAATATCGCTATGTGTTCTGCCCAACCGGCGTTGACACCAGCTGGCGACCATATACGCGCGGCCGTTGGCTTTATCTGCAGGATACGGGTTGGTATTTTGCTTCCGACGAGCCATTCGCCTGGGCGACCTACCACTACGGCCGCTGGCTTGATGACGATAATCTGGGCTGGTGCTGGGTGCCGGGCACCAAATGGGCTCCTGCCTGGGTCAGCTGGCGCCGTGGCGGTGATGCTATCGGCTGGGCACCCCTGCCGCCGGAACGCGAAGGCTTCTCGGTTTCGGTTGAGGTGGTGCGAGAGGATTTCCCCGAGGACTATTGGGTGTTTGTCCCAACCCGCAGCTTTATCGAGCCGGACCTTTCGGTCAGCATCGTGTTTGGCAATGATGCCCGCAGCTATTATCGGGAAACCGAGTTCGTCGGGCCGGTGGTTGTCCAGGGCGATGTGGTGACCAACAACGTGATCGAGGTCAGCTACATCGAGCAGCAGATCAATCAAGAGATCACGGTCTACAATGTCGAGGAATCCAACACTCCGGCCGCCGCGAACGTGACCGGTGAAAGCACGGTGCAGATATTCAACCAGGATCTGGAAGAGCCTACCGAGGAAATCGAACCGCCTGAAGCTGTAGAGGCGGCGGAAGCACCTGAGCTGATCAGGGCCGAGGGTGGGACCATTGACGCTGAGGCTGGTGCTGAAGCCGGAGCCGATGCTGAAGATGGTATCGATTCCGAAGACACCGATGCGACCGATCCCGTCACTGAGCAAACCGAAGGCGTTGACCCGGCGACTGCCGGCGCAGACGCCGAGACCACAACAGAGGCTGATGACTCGGCAATCACCGCCGAGGAAGCAGGCGACGCTGAAGCGGCTGACACTGAACAGTCGACACAGGTTGAAGAGGACGCCGAACTCGACCAGCCGGCTGATGCCGAAGAGGCCGGCGCAGTGTCAGCGGAAGAGGAAACCACGCCCGCACAAGCGAGCGAGCAAACCGAGGATGACGCAGCTTCAGCTGCTGACGAGTCCGAGGCGGTGACCGACACCACGGACGCTACGACGGACGAAGAGGCCGGTGAAGAGGCTGCGCCAGCTGATGCCAGCACTGAGGAGCCAGAAGCAACCGTTCAAGCCGAAGACGAAGCAGTCACTTCCGATTGCCCGCCTGAACTGCTGGTCGGTGGTGTTTGCCAGACACCTGGCGAAGAGATTGGTGATACCGAGGTGGAGGTTGAAGAAACCGATTCCGCTCCGTCCGATAGTGGTGAAACCAATGACGCCGGAGCTGATGAAGGCGCCGAAGAGGCTGTGACGCAGTAAATCTGCCGGTCGAACCGAGACAAGTTGGGCCGCTGCCGGCATCAGCCGGCAGCGGCCATTGTTTGCCGATGCGATTGCAGTAGGGCGAGCAGTTCTTCAGGTGGCTGCGGCTTGGCTAGCATATAGCCCTGCAATTGGTGGCAGCCGATGGCTTCGAGAATCTTCCGCTGCGCTGGCGTTTCGACGCCTTCTGCCGTGACAATCATGCGCATGGCGCGCCCAAGATCGACAATAGACTGAACAATGCTGCCGATTTCGCCGTCGACGCCGAGTTGAGCGGTGAAAGACTGGTCGATCTTGAGCTTGTCAATGCCGTGATTGCGTAGGTAGCTGATCGATGAGTAGCCCGTGCCAAAGTCGTCAAGCGCGATGCGGATGCCGCGAGCCCTCAGGAGCCGCAGGGTGGACTGGATCTGGGGCGAGTTCTGCAGCAGCAAGCCCTCGGTAATCTCGATCTCGAGCCGTTTGGGCGCAAGGCCTGTTAGCTCGAGGACGCTGAACACCTTTTGCGCAAAATGCTCGTCGCGGAACTGCAAGGGGGACACGTTGACCGCAACCCAGGGCAGGGTGGAGGCGGCAGCAAAGGTACAAGCCTTGCGCAGGATCCAGAGGCCAAGCTGCTCGATCATGCCGCGTTCTTCGGCGAGGCCAATAAAGGCAACCGGGGACACCCGCCCATGAACCGGATGATCCCAGCGCACGAGCGCTTCGGCGCCAACAATGCCCGTTGAATGGATCTGGTAGATCGGCTGGTAAACCAGGCTCAGGCCCTTTTCCTCCGCAAGCGCTGCCCGCAAATCTGCTTCAAGCGCGCGGCGTTCGCGCACGGCTTCGTCCAGCTCGCCCACAAACATCTGGTAGCGGCCGCGTCCACTATCCTTGGCGCCATAAAGGGCGATATCGGCCTGGCGCATGAGTTCCTCGGCGCGGACCTGGGTGTCCGAGGTAACGATGAGGCCTACGCTTGCGCCGATATTGGCCTGGCTTCCCGCGATGTCGAAAGGCGTCGCGAAGGCGTCAACAACCTTTTGGCTCAATTCCATTGCCCGCGCTTCCTCCCCGGCGTCGAACTGTACAATGGCAAACTCGTCGCCGCCCAGCCGGGCCACAGTGTCAACCTCATCCACCATGGCGCTCAGGCGTTTGGCGGCCTGGCGGATGAGCTCGTCACCGGCCGGATGACCCAGCGTATCGTTGACGTGCTTGAAGCGATCGAGGTCAATGAAGTGGAGGGCGATCTTTGTGCCCGTGCGACGCATGTTTGCCAAGGCTTGGTCGAGACGGTCCTCAAACAAGGCGCGGTTAGGAATGCCGGTGAGGGGATCATGGAAGGCTAGAAATGATGCTTCAGCCTTGGTTTCCTCGAGGATTTTGGAGGTTCGGGCGAGGCGGCGGAGCAGCAGTGCTACGGCCAGCGCCACAAAGATTACGCCTAGCGCGACAGGGAAAGCGGTTTCCCGGATCAACTGGGACGCAGGCCTGTTAGGCGTCCAGGTAAAGAAGCCAAGAATGCGGCCCTTGGCGTTGAGCAGGGGAGACGCCATGCGCTCCCCGCCAGCTTCCGCATCCTCTTCGAACCGCATGCCAGATACATCGTGCACCATGCCGATCTGGTCGGCGATAGACTGATCAACTTCCAAGACAGAGATGAACAGGAACTCGGTTCCGGGGGCCTGCGGAACTGCGTCGGAGGACGGAAGGACTGGGCGAACGCTGACAAAGGCTGTCACGCCGTCGCCAAGTGTAACGAAGTCCTGCTTGCCCAAGCCGGTTATGGCTGAGGTGGAGTCTGCAAGTCCGGCAGAAGCAGAGGCCATGTCGGCTCTCAGGGCCTCTACCAGGGGATCCACAACGGGTTTATCTTCTTCATAGGCGCCTGGCTCGGCAAGCGCACCATCATGGACGGATCGGATCGGACGGTTTGCCGGATCAAGAATATAGACCCGGTCGTGGCCAAAATACTCGCTGATCCACTCCGCGAGATTTTCAGCCAGCCAAGCTTCATTGTTGATCCGAAGATTGATGACGGATTCGTCCCAGACGGTCGATGTTTCCTGATCAACCGAGACCCTGTCGACAATTTCCTTGAGACCGCGGCTGATGGCTCTGGTTTCGCGCTGGGTGGATCGATCGTCAATGCGCGAGGCAGCCCACCAGCCAAAACAACCCAGCCCGATCGTCAGCACGATTCCAAATGCCAGAGACAGATAGGTTATCTGTTTAGAAAGCGATGCGTTGGTGCGTGACATAGGGATTTCGTGCTCAAACCAGCTGTCACCCTAGCGGTTGAAGCCTAATGATCCCTAAGGATCACGCTGCAGTTTGCGTGCTAATAGACTTTGAGCACGCGTGAAATTCCCTGGTCGGCAGGATTAGTGCTGCCAAACGACGAGGCCGGCCGCAGTGGCCATCATTACGCCAGCGGTCTTGTTCAGGCGCCCCAATGCCTTGTTGCTCTTGAACATGTCGCGCGCCGCCGAGGCGAGCCAGGCATAGCCGCTTCCGATCATCAGAAGAACCACGACTACGATGAATGTGAGCTCGGCAAAGGCCAGCGGCGTCATCTGCTCAAGCGGAACGACGGTCGGCAGAATGGCGAGGTAAAACACAATAGTCTTGGGGTTGCCCATGGTCAGCGAGAAACCTGCAAGAAAGGTTTTCCAGCCATCTTCGTTTTTAGGTTTCAACTGCTCGGAGCCCGGGCGAGCGGTCCAGAACTTGTAGGCGATATACAAGAGGTAAGCGGCGCCAGCCCAGCGCACGAACGCGAACACCGGCCCGAAATAGGTAGCGACCGCTGCAAGCCCGAAAATTGCGAAGACGAAATAAACCAGATCGCCGGCCAAAATGCCGAGCACCATGGGGAAGGCGCCTTTGAAACCGCCACCCAGCGCCCGCGCCACCACGGCCGCGACGCCAGGCCCTGGGACTAGCACAGCGATGGAATAGGCTATGGTGAAGGTAAGGAGCGTAAAGCCGTCCATTGATCCCACTCGGTCCGGAAGAAGAAATTACGCCTCTGTGTGCAGGGCTGCAAGCGCCGTCAGGGCAGCCGCGCAAGCCGCTCCAGCAGAAGTGCGAAAAAGCCATCGGCATCGCCATTTCGCATAAAGGTGGCGTTTCGCACCTTACCCGTCACATGCCAGTAATCGGCAACGCTCATGCCCATGGTGAGCTCGCTTGCTGTTTCGATGGTGACGTTGCAGTGCCGGCCTTCGAACAGTTCGGGTTTGAGAAGATAGGCAATAACGGTTGGATCATGCAGCGGTGCTCCGCTCCAGCCGTATTTCTGCAGATCAAAGCTCTCCGAGAAGGTCAGCATGGCATGAACCGCCTTGCCGGCTTCGTTGCCCAACTCCAGAATAGCCCGCAGGCGCTCGGGCGTTGACTGTATCTGGTGAGTGACATCGAGCGGCAGCATGGTGATCGGCGCTCCGCAACGGAGCACAACATCGGCCGCTTCGGGATCGACAAAGATATTGAATTCGGCGGCAGGGGTGATGTTGCCGACCTCGAAATAAGCGCCGCCCATCATAACAATCTCGGCGATCCGCTCGGCGATCCGTGGCTCCTTCACCAGGGCCATGGCGATGTTGGTCAGAGGTCCAAGCGTGCATAGCGTTATCGAGCCTGCTTCAGCGTTCATAAGCGTCTCGATAAGGTAGTCGACGCCGTGCTGTGGCTGCAGCGGTATTGTGGGTTCAGGCAGGTCCGGGCCATTGAGGCCGGTGTCGCCATGTACATGCTCGGCCGTCACCAGAGCGCGGCGCATCGGGCGGGCGCAGCCGGCATAGACGGGTATGTTGCGCCGGCCAGCGAGTTCCACGATTTTCCGGGCATTGTTGGCATTGTGGTGCAGGCCCACATTGCCAGCCACCGCTACAATGCCGATCACGTCCAGTTCCTCGGGGGACGCCAGTGCCAAGAGGATAGCGACGGCATCATCCTGGCCAGGGTCGGTATCGATAATGATCTTGCGCGGCATTGATGAACCTTCGGGTGAATCGCTGGCGGACCCTAGCCGTTGTCGTTTCGGCGGTCGACCATTTCAATGTTGCTTGAGTGCCATGCATGCGGGATGCTTGACGCATCACCACCGGCCCTGAACACTCGCCCTGTTTTCACCGCGGGAGGCGATTGTGGCAGGAGAGATTGTCGGGCAGGCTGCTGCAGCGTCGCACGGCGTTGATCTGGTTCCAATCGTTGCTTTGCTGGGCGCGGCTGTGATCGCCGTGCCCTTGTTCAAGCGGCTAGGGCTCGGATCGGTGCTTGGCTATCTTGCAGCCGGACTCCTGCTGGGGCCCTCTGGCATAGCATTGATCCATGACCCCGAGTCCGTGCTGACGATCGCTGAACTGGGCGTCGTCATGTTCCTGTTCATTATCGGCCTGGAAATGGAGCCATCCAGGCTTTGGGCTTTGCGCAAGCAGATCTTTGGGCTTGGGGTGATCCAGGTTCTCATCTGCGGCGTGCTGCTGACCCTTGTAGGCATACTCCTAGGATTTTCGCCCATCGTGGCCTTTGTCTTCGGCCTTGGATTTGTTTTAACCTCGACCGCAATCGTCATGCAAGTTCTGGGCGAGCGTGGCGAGTTGTCCACCCCCTCTGGCCAGAAGATGGTCTCCATCCTCCTGCTCGAGGATCTAGCTATTGTGCCCTTGCTTGCCATTGTGGCGATCCTTGCGCCCTCTGGTGAAGAAACCGATTTGGTGCACCGGCTCATCAGCATTGGGGCAGCGCTGGGCGCTGTAGCGCTGCTGATCTTCGTGGGCCGCCGCATCATGAACCCCGTCTTTGCGCTGCTTGCTTCAACCAAGTTGCGGGAGGTTATGTCGGAAGCAGCTCTGCTGGTGATCCTCGGTGCGGCCCTGCTGTTTCAGGCGAGTGGACTGTCCATGGCCATGGGAGCGTTTCTTGCCGGGGTCCTGCTGTCCACCTCTACCTTCAAGCATCAATTGGAAGCCGATGTGGAGCCGTTCCGAGGCATATTGCTCGGACTATTTTTCCTCGCCGTCGGCATGTCTCTGGATCTGGAAATTGTTGCGGAGAACTGGTCGATCATTGCCTTGAGTGTCGTGGGCTTCATGCTGGTCAAGGCTATTGCCATCTATCTGATTGCGCGGTTGCTCAAGTCCAGCCATGGGGAAGCCCTGGAACGCGCGATCCTGATGGGGCAGGGCGGAGAATTTGCCTTCGTGCTCTATACGACTGCGGCTTCTGCAGGCCTCATCGATGCACCGAGCAATGCGATCTTTACGGCGACGGTGATCGTTTCCATGGTGCTGACGCCCTTCTTTTTGATCGCCATGCCCTTCTTCATGCCCAAGTTCCAGCAATCACTGGACGGGGTGGACGAGCCTGCCGATCTGCGGGCCAAGGTGCTCATCATCGGCTTTGGACGGTTCGGGCAAATCGTCAGTCAGCCTTTGCTGGCGATGCGCCATAGCGTGTCCATCATTGACAACGACACGAGCATGATCCGAGCAGCGGCCCAGATCGGGTTCAAGGTTTACTACGGTGACGGCACGCGCCTAGATATCCTCCATGCCGCGGGAGCCGCCTCTGCGGAGGTGATCGTGATCAGCACCAACAACAAGGAACAAACGAGCCGGATCGCAGAATTGGTCCGGGGCGAGTTCCCTTTGGCCAAGGTTATGGCCCGCGCCTTTGATCGTGCCCATGCCATCGAACTGGTTCGTGCCGGTGTTGAATACCAGGCGCGTGAAACCTTTGAGTCCGCTCTGGTGTTTGGTGGTGCGGTCATAAAGGTGCTCGGCGCAAACGAGCAGGAAATTGAAGAAGTGCTCGAAGGCGTGCGGGATCGTGACCGGCAGCGGTTCGAACTGCAACTGGCCGGACAGGATTGGATGCTGGGAAGCCGCTTGCTCCTGAGCAATGCCCAGGATCAGGCCCGGGAAAGTGGCGTGACGGTCAGTTCAGATGCCGTTGAAGAGGCCGTCAGTAAGAGTATCGGGCCAGGCGAACCAGGCGGCCGCTAAGCTTGGGGGCTTTCGTCTGCCCCCATTAAGTGCAAGACTGTCCCCAACAGAGGGGAAACTGTTCGACATGAAAACGGGATTGCGAGATGACGCAAAAGCCGATTGTTTACGATGCCCCTACGCCAGCGCTCCGCGCTACCACCGTTGAAGCTATTCAGGCGGAAATCCTTGAAAGACTGATTTATTCTGTCGGCAAGGACCCCATTGTTGCCCGCCCCCATGATTGGCTTGAGGCAACGATCCTTGCAGTGCGTGACCGTGTTATGGATCGCTGGATGGAATCCTCCCGCGAAACCTGGCGGACGTCGCACAAGCGGGTTTATTACCTAAGCCTTGAGTTCCTTATCGGCCGCTTGATGCGAGACGCGATGAGCAATGTCGGGCTGATCGAGCCGGTTCGCGATGCGCTCAAGAACCTCAATGTGGATCTGGGCGATCTGATCAATCTGGAGCCTGATGCAGCGCTGGGTAATGGTGGCCTTGGTCGCTTGGCAGCCTGCTTCCTTGAATCCATGTCCTCGCTCAAGATTCCTGCCTATGGCTACGGCATCCGCTATGTCCACGGCCTGTTTCGACAGGAAATGAGCGAAGGCTGGCAGGTTGAACTGCCCGAAGACTGGCTCGCGCATGGCAATCCCTGGGAATTCGAGCGCCGGGAAAGTGCCTATGAGGTCGGTTTCGGTGGCTACGTCCAACCCGTGACGGACCCCGAGGGCATTGTTCGGCAGGAATGGCGGCCCAATGAGCACCTGCTGGCTGTCGCTTACGACACGCCGATCGTGGGGTGGCGTGGGGCGCGGGTGAACACCTTGCGCCTGTGGAGCGCCCAGCCGATCGATCCGATCTTGCTCGACAAGTTCAATTCGGGTGACCACATCGGTGCCCTGGAAGAAAGCTCACGGGCAGAAGCGATTACGCGGGTTCTTTATCCGGCCGATTCAACTGCTGCCGGTCAGGAATTGCGCTTGCGGCAGGAGTTCTTTTTCTCCTCGGCGTCCCTGCAGGACATTGTACGCCGGCATGTGCAGCAATATGGGGATTTGAGCTCGCTACCGGACAAGGTCGCGATCCAGCTCAACGACACTCATCCTGCGATCTCAATCTGCGAGATGATGCGCATCCTGGTGGACGAAAAGGGCGTGGAATGGTCCAAGGCCTGGGAGCTCTGCAAGGGCGTTTTTGGTTACACCAACCACACGCTGCTGCCCGAAGCATTGGAGAGTTGGCCAGTGGCGCTGCTGGAGCGTTTGCTCCCGCGTCACATGCAGATCATCTACCAGATCAATACGGACGTCTTAGCTGAAGCGCGGCAACGGGCCAAGTTCAGCGACGCGCAGATCGCCAATGTTTCCTTGATCGACGAAAACGGCGGACGCCGTGTGCGCATGGGGCAGCTGGCATTTGTGGGTTCGCACTCCATCAACGGTGTGTCCGCCCTACATACCGAGTTGATGAAGGAAACGGTATTCTCCGATCTGCACAAGCTTTATCCGGAGCGCATCAACAACAAGACCAATGGGATAACGCCCCGCCGCTGGTTGATGCAGTGCAATCCAGGATTGGCAAAACTGATCAGCAGCCGCATCGGGTCCGATTATCTTGATGATATCGACCTGCTGAAGGGGCTTGAAGCCCATGCGGACGACCCGACCTTCCAGGATCAGTTTGCTGCCATTAAGCACGCCAACAAGGAAAAGCTGGCGCGCCTCATCAAGGAACGCCTGAACATCGTCGTCTCGCCGGATGCTCTGTTTGACGTCCAGATCAAGCGCATCCACGAATACAAGCGGCAGTTGCTCAACATCATCCAAGCGGTTGCGCTTTATGATGAAATTCGTGCCCATCCGGAACGCGTATGGGTTCCGCGCGTTAAAATCTTCGCGGGCAAGGCGGCACCAGGATACTGGAACGCTAAACTAATCATCAAGCTCATCAACGACGTTGCCAAAGTCATCAACAATGATCCGGCAGTGCGTGGCATGCTCAAGGTGGTTTTCCTGCCGAACTATAACGTGAGCTTGGCCGAAGTGATTGTTCCTGCTGCTGACCTGTCCGAACAGATTTCCACCGCGGGAATGGAGGCGTCGGGAACGGGCAACATGAAATTCATGGCCAGCGGTGCAATCACCATTGGAACCTTGGACGGCGCCAATGTGGAGATGCACAAGGAAGTTGGCTCCGACAATATCGTCATCTTTGGTCTGTCCACTGCCGAGGTGAACGAGAAGCGCTCAAAGGGCGAAACGCCCAGCGCCATGATCGAAAGATCGCCGCGTCTCAAGGAGGCGCTGGACTCGATCGCATCAGGCGTATTCTCTCCGGATGACACCAATCGCTATCGTGAGCTGATCGGCGGCTTGTATGAGCATGACTGGTTCATGGTGGCCCGGGACTTTGATGCATATGTTGCAGCGCAAGCTCAAGTTGATGCGATCTGGAATAACAAGCGCCGTTGGAATGCCATGGCCATCCGCAATACCGCCAATGTTGGCTTCTTCTCGTCTGATCGCACCATCCGGCAGTATGCCCACGATATCTGGGGGGTGAAAACCTAGGCACGTGAGTGTTGGCGCCCGATGTGGGCGCCAAATTACGACTTGAGCGATATCGGTCCAGGGCGATTGTTGGTTAGGGGAGCGGGCGTGTGAGCAAGGAAGACTGGCAAGCCGATTTGCGCGAAGTGGAGGCCATTGTTGGTGGCCGGCACAGCAATGCATTTGCCTTTTTGGGGCTGCACGAAGTCAACGGACAATGGGTGCTTCGGGCTTTCGTGCCTCATGCTGAAACCCTGACGGCCTTTTTGCTTGATGGTACGGAATTAGGTCATCTCATTCCGCGCCATCCGGCAGGGTTTTTCGAAGGCAAGGTTGCCGTTGGCAAGCGGCAGCCCATTCGTTATCGGGCACGTAATGCTGGCGGAGAATGGGATATTTATGATCCCTATTCCTTCGGTCCTGTGCTGGGGCCCGTGGACGATTACTACATCGGAGAGGGCAGCCATCTCAGGCTTTTCGACAAGCTTGGTGCTCACGAAATGGAGTTCGAGGGCATCCATGGAACGCATTTCGCGGTGTGGGCGCCCAATGCGCAGCGTGTCAGCGTCGTGGGGTCGTTCAACGAGTGGGATGGCCGACGCCATCCCATGCGCAACCGCTTCGAGACAGGCATATGGGAAGTGTTTATCCCGGTGCTCGGGACGGGAACGCTCTACAAGTACGAGATTGTTGGGCCAGATGGGGTGATCCAGCCGCTCAAGGCTGACCCGTTCGCCCGCCAGTCCGAACTGCGTCCGCGCACAGCGTCCGTGGTGCCTGATCCGACACCGTTCACCTGGACAGATGCGCAATATCTGCAAGACCGCGCTACCCGCGATTGGCGTCGCACGCCGATGTCGATCTACGAGGTGCATCTGGGCAGCTGGCGTCGCCGGCCTGATGGGGGCTTCCTCAGCTATGACCAATTGGCTGAACAGCTCGTCCCCTATGCCGCCGACATGGGTTATACCCACATCGAGCTGATGCCGATCACCGAGCATCCTTATGATCCAAGCTGGGGCTATCAGCCTACTGGACTTTATGCTCCCACGGCGCGTTTCGGAGACCCGGCTGGTTTTGCCAGGTTCGTCAACGCAGCCCATGAAGCGGGACTTGGGGTGATCCTTGACTGGGTGCCGGCGCATTTTCCAACCGATGCACATGGGCTGGCGCGATTTGATGGCACGGCGCTTTACGAGCACGAAGATCCGCGGCAGGGCTACCATCCTGACTGGAACACAGCGATCTACAATTTTGGGCGCAAGGAAGTGGTGAGCTTCCTGGTCAACAACGCGCTTTATTGGCTCGAAACCTTCCATCTCGATGGTTTGCGCGTCGATGCCGTAGCGTCGATGCTGTATCTCGATTACTCCCGCCAGCACGGACAGTGGGTGCCGAACAAATTTGGTGGCAACCAGAACCTTGAAGCTGTCGATTTCATCCGAAGGGTCAATTCGGAAGCGTATAGGCTTCACCCCGGCACGTTCATGATTGCCGAAGAGTCCACTTCCTGGCCAGGCGTCAGTCATCCTGCTCACACAGGCGGATTGGGTTTCGGTTTCAAGTGGAACATGGGTTTCATGAACGACACGCTGCGGTTCATGAGCCGCGAGCCGGTGCATCGCAAATACCACCACAACGACATGACGTTCGGGATGGTCTATGCCTTCTCCGAGAACTTCGTGCTGCCGCTGAGCCATGATGAAGTGGTGCATGGCAAAGGCTCGCTGGTGGAAAAGATGCCGGGCGACGACTGGCAGCAATTTGCCAATCTGCGCGCCTATCTCGCCTTCATGTGGGGTCATCCTGGCAAGAAGCTTTTGTTTATGGGCCAGGAGTTCGCCCAGCGCGAGGAATGGGCCGAGGGCAAGTCGCTGGACTGGTATCTGCTTGATGCCGGCATGCACGAAGGCATGCGCCGGCTGGTCGCCGACTTGAACGCAGCCTATCGGCAATTGCCGGCGCTGCACGCCCGCGATTGCGAGCCGGATGGTTTTGAATGGGTGATCGGCAATGATCACGCCAATTCGGTCTTTGCCTGGTTGCGCAAGGCACCGGATAGCGATCCGATCCTGATTGTCTCCAATTTCACGCCCATTCCACGCAGCGGGTACAAGATTCCGATGCCCATCGCAGGCAGATGGACAGAGCGAATCAATACGGATGCAGGCTGGTATTCGGGCAGCAATACGGGAAACCAGGGTGCTGTCACCGCCTATGCTATGGAAGGGCAACACTGGCCAGCGGAGGCAGAACTATTCCTGCCGGCGCTGTCGACACTGTTCCTGAAATATGAGCCGGAATAAACGGCTGGTTTGTAGATACGTCCCGGTGTAACGGGCACGAGCGGAGGGTTAGAGAATGGCAGACTACAGGGTACCGTCACCGCTGGCTCGTGAGGCCATGGCTTATGTGCTGGCTGGCGGACGTGGCACGCGGTTGATGGAACTCACCGATCGGCGCGCCAAGCCGGCGGTCTACTTTGGCGGCAAGTCGCGCATTATCGATTTCGCCCTATCCAATGCCATCAATTCAGGCATTCGCCGCATTTCCGTTGCTACGCAATATCAGGCGCACAGCCTGATCCGACATCTGTCCCGCGGCTGGAACTTCCTCCGCCAGGAGCGCAATGAAAGCTTCGACGTGCTGCCCGCATCGCAGCGCGTTCGCGAGGACATGTGGTATGCGGGCACTGCTGACGCCGTGTACCAGAATATGGACATCATCGAGGATTCGGGCGCCCGTTACATCGTGATCCTTGCGGGCGACCATATCTACAAGATGGACTATGAAATTATGCTGCGCCAGCATGTGGACACGGGCGCGGACGTGACCATTGGGTGCCTAGAAGTGCCTCGCATGGAGGCGACCGGCTTTGGCGTGATGCATGTGGACGGACGCGACCGTGTGGTCGATTTCGTTGAGAAGCCAAAGGATCCGCCGGGTATTCCCGACAAGCCTGACATGGCGCTGGCTTCCATGGGGATCTATGTTTTCGAAACCCGCTTCCTGATGGAGCAGCTTCGCCGGGACGCGGCCACTGAGGGCTCCAACCGTGATTTCGGGAAGGACATCATTCCCTATATCGTCAAGAACGGCACGGCATGGGCGCACCGCTTCCCGCGCTCCTGCGTGCGCTCCAGCAATGAAGAAGTCAGTTATTGGCGCGACGTCGGCACGATAGACGCCTATTGGAAGGCATCGATCGACCTGACCGACATCAAGCCGCAGCTGGACCTCTACGACCGCGATTGGCCGATCTGGACTTATGCTGAAATCACGCCGCCGGCCAAGTTCGTGCATGATTTCGACGGGCGGCGGGGTTCAGCGGTGAATTCGCTGGTTTCGGGTGATTGCATCATTTCCGGCGGACATTTGCAGCGCACACTCCTCTCCACGGGCTCCCGCGTGCACTCCTATTCCGAACTCAACGAAGCGGTGGTGCTGCCCTATTGCGACATTGGGCGGAATGCCCGTTTGCGCAAGGTCGTCATCGATCGTGGCGTCAACATTCCCGAAGGCCTGGTTGTCGGGGAAGATCCCGAATTTGATGCGAAATGGTTCCGGCGTAGCGATGAAGGCGTGACGCTGATCACCCAGCAGATGATAAACAAATATCTGGCGGGTCGATGATCGAAGTCCTCTCGGTCGCGTCCGAGGTTTATCCCCTGATCAAGACCGGCGGGCTTGCCGACGTCGCGGGTGCACTGCCCGGGGCGCTGGGCCCGCATGGTGTCAGCATGCGTACGCTGGCTCCTGGGTATCCCGCGGTAATGGCCAAGATGAAGCGCGGTCGTGTGGTGCGAGAACTGGACGATCTGTTTGGCGTTCGCGCCAAGCTGATCGCGGGCAGGGTCGATGGGTTGGACGTGGTGATCCTTGATGCACCCCAGCTTTATGATCGGCCCGGCAACCCCTATGTCGGCCCTGATGGTTGGGACTGGCCTGATAACTGGAAGCGGTTTGCGGCGCTGAGCTGGGTAGCGGCCGAGCTAGGGCTTGGTCTGGTGGAGGGCTATCGTCCGCAGGTGATCCATGCCCATGATTGGCAAGCAGGGCTGGCGCCGGCTTATATCAAATTCAGCGGTAACCAGCACGTCAAGACGATGATGACCGTGCACAATATGGCCTTCAAAGGCTTCTTTGGCGCGGATATTTTTACGCAATTGCGCCTACCACCGCAGGCCTTCAGCGTTCATGGTGTCGAGTTCTACGGCGGCATTTCATACCTTAAAGCCGGCATGGAGTGCGCTGATTTCGTGACGACCGTCAGCCCTAGCTATGCCGATGAGATCCGCACACCAGCCTTTGGAGTGGGTCTTGAGGGGCTACTGAATGCCCGGAGCGATACCGTCTTTGGTATCCTCAACGGCATCGACACGTCGGCGTGGAATCCGGCTACTGACCCCGCGCTTGTGCAGAACTTTTCCACAAACACGATCCATATGCGGCGGGTTAATAAGCGTGCTGTTGCGGATCAGTTTGGGCTCGATGGGGTAGACGGGCCGCTATTCTGCGTCGTGAGCCGCCTTACTGATCAAAAGGGTATGGATCTGCTGCTTGAGGCAGTGGATGGCCTCGTTGCTGGGGGAGGGCGGCTTGTCGTACTCGGCTCCGGAGAAGCGCATCTTGAGGATGGTTTTTCACGCGCCGCTGCCCAGCACCCGGGCAAGGTGGGAATTATCACGGGGTATAATGAGCCGCTGAGTCATCTAATGCAGGGTGGATGCGACGCAATTCTGATCCCCTCTCGGTTCGAGCCTTGTGGACTAACCCAGCTTTATGGCCTGCGCTATGGTTGTGTTCCAGTTGTCAGCCGCATCGGCGGCTTGGCTGATACCGTGATCCATGCCAATCCAGCTGCGCTTTCGGCGGAGGTTGCGACAGGGGTTGTCTTTGATCCTAACAGCGCTCCTATGCTTGTTGAGGCTATACGCAAGACAATGCACCTGTATGCGGACGAGAAACGCTGGAAGAAAATGCAACGGCGCGGAATGAAGTCGGATGTCTCTTGGGACACAAGCGCTGCGCGCTATGCCGACCTCTACGCCACACTTACCGGGCTCAAGACCAATGACGATCCAGACAATTAAGACAGCGCCTTTCAGCGACCAGAAGCCCGGCACCTCGGGGTTGCGCAAGCGCGTAGGCGTTTACCAGCAGCCGAACTATGTCGAGAACTATATCCAGGCAATCTTCGACAGCCTTGAAGGCTTCGAGGGCAAGACATTGGTGATTGGTGGGGACGGGCGTTTCTACAACGACGTTGCCATCCAGACGGCGATCAAGATTGCTTCGGCGAATGGCTTCGGAAAGGTGCTCGTCGGGCAGAACGGGCTCCTGTCTACCCCGGCCGCGAGCCATATTATCCGGCACTACAAAGCTTTCGGCGGGCTGGTTCTGTCCGCAAGTCATAACCCTGGCGGGCCGGATGGTGACTTCGGCATCAAGTACAATGTCAGCAATGGCGGTCCGGCGCCGGAAAAGATCACCGATGCGGTCTTCGCGCGCAGCAAGGTGATTGACAGCTACAAGATCGTGGATGCTGCAGACGTGGCGCTGGATCGGATCGGCTTGCAGCGATCGGGCAATATGGTCGTGGAAGTAGTTGATCCGGTTGCCGACTATGCGGCGCTGATGCAAACCTTGTTTGACTTCCCGGCAATCGAGGCCATGTTCGCGTCGGGGTTCCGAATGACCTTTGACGCCATGCATGCGGTTACCGGACCATATGCACATGCCATTTTTGAAGGCATGCTGGGCGCACCGAAGGGCACGGTCCTGAACGGCACTCCTTCGCCGGACTTCGGCCAGGGGCATCCAGATCCTAACCTTGTCTACTGCAAGGAAATGTATGATCTGCTGATGTCGGCTAATGGCCCCGATTTCGGCGCTGCGTCCGATGGCGATGGCGATCGCAACCTCATCATCGGCAAGAACCGGTTCGTTACGCCCTCCGACTCGCTGGCGCTGCTGGCAGCCAATGCGCATCTGGCGCCGGGCTACAAGCAAGGCATTGCCGGCATTGCACGATCGATGCCAACAAGTGCTGCAGCCGATCGCGTAGCGGAGAAACTCGGCATCGAAATGCACGAGACGCCAACTGGCTGGAAATTCTTCGGCAATCTGCTTGATGCCGGTCGCGTTACGATCTGCGGGGAGGAAAGTGCGGGCACGGGCTCAAACCATGTCCGCGAAAAAGATGGGCTTTGGGCTGTGCTGCTCTGGCTCAATATCCTGGCGGTACGCAAGCAGAGTGTCGACGAAATCGTACGCGAGCATTGGGCAACCTATGGGCGCAATTATTACACGCGCCACGACTATGAAGAAGTTGATGCAGAAGTGGCTGGCAAGCTGGTGGATGACCTGCGGGCAAAGCTACCGTCCTTGCCTGGCAAGGTGTTCGAGGACGATCTGCAGATCGCCTATGCCGACGACTTTACCTACCATGACCCCGTGGACGGTTCGACTAGCGCCAAGCAGGGTATCCGCATCGGGTTTACCGACGGATCGCGCATTGTCTTGCGTTTGAGCGGCACAGGGACGGTTGGAGCGACGCTGCGGCTATATCTGGAACGCTATGAGGCGCCCGATGGGCGGCATGATCTGGAAACCCAGGCGGCGCTCGAACCGCTGATTGCCCTAGCGGACGAGCTGGCCGGCATCACGCAGCGCACGGGCCGGCAAGCGCCAAGTGTTATTACCTGATGCCAAATCGCCTATGAAGCCCATGCTCGTCCCCCATGGGGGCAGTACCGAGCGGCTTGGCGCCACCGTGTCCGCGGATGGCGTCAACTTCGCTGTGTATTCAGAAAGCGCCAGTGCAATCTGGGTTTCGATCTTCGACGAGCTGGATCAGGAGACTGACCGGTTTGCACTCGATGTGCATGAGGACAATGTCTGGGCCGGTTTGATCCGCGGCCTTGGGGCTGGAACGCGCTATGGTCTGCGCGCTGATGGACCCTATGATCCGGATCAGGGCTACTTCTTTGACCCCATGAAGCTTCTGGTTGATCCGTACGCCAAGCGGCTCGACCGGGTGTTTGTCCGCTCGCCCCGTTTGCGGCTGGATCGTGCAGAAGCAGTCGATACAGCGCCGCTCGTGCCCAAGGCCATTGTTGTCAGCGAGAGCTGGGAAAAGGCAGCGCCCCGGAAGAAGGCCCCGAGCCTCTTCTACGAAATGAATGTGCGTGGCTACACGATGCGGCACCCCAGCGTTCAGGGGCCGTTGCGGGGCACCATTGCTGGGCTCACCACGCAGCGCGTCATTGATCACCTAAAGTATATTGGGGTCGACACGCTGCAGCTCATGCCAACGGCGGCATGGATCGACGAGGGGCATCTGCCCGCGCTGGGGCTAACCAATGCCTGGGGGTACAATCCCGTGGCCTATTCAGCAATCGATCCGCGGCTTGCCCCACGCGGACCGCACGAGTTGCGCAACATGACCGATCTTTATCGCAAGAACGGGATTTCGGTCATTCTCGATGTGGTCTTTAACCACACAGGCGAGGGTGACGCGTTTGGACCCATGCTGAGCCTGATGGGTCTTGATGCGCGGACCTATTACCGTTTTGCCGAAATCGACGGCAAGCGGGTACTGGTAAATGACACCGGTACTGGCAACACGCTGCGGTGCGATCATCCGGCGGTGCAAAGGCTAGTGATTGACAGCCTTAGGTACTGGGTCGAAGAGATGGGCGTGTCCGGCTTCCGCTTCGATCTTGCGACAATTTTGGGTCGCGATCCGGGCTTCAATCCCAACGCCGTGATGCTGCAGAAGATCAAGAACGATCCGGTTCTCAGCCAATGTATCCTTGTTGCAGAGCCGTGGGACACGGGGCCGGGCGGCTATGCGCTTGGCCAGTTCGGCAAGGAGTTTAAGGAGCACAACGACACCTATCGCGATGAGGTGCGACGGTTCTGGCGCGGAGAGGATGGCAAGATCGGCGCGCTTGCCGGTAAGATTGCAGGATCTGCCGAAATTTTCGATTTTGCAGGGCGTAAGCCCAGCAATGGCGTGAACATGCTGGCCGTGCATGATGGCTTTACGTTGCGTGACCTCGTCAGCTACGTGCACAAGCACAACGAGGCCAATGGCGAAAGTAACCGCGACGGGCATGCGCAGAACGCCTCCTGGAACTGCGGCGTTGAGGGGGAGAGCGATGATCCAGCCATCATCTCCGCGCGAAAACGGGATGTCCGGGCATTGCTCGCGACGCTGTTCATGTCGCGTGGCATTCCCCTCCTGCAGCAAGGCGACGAGATGTACCGCACCCAGCAGGGCAACAATAATGCCTATGCGCAGGACAATGAAATCACCTGGCTCGATTGGGAAAACGCCGACGGCGATCTCATGGACTTCGTGGCGGCGCTCACTCGCTTCCGCAAAGCCCATTCCGCTTTGACCCATGACCATTTCTTAAGCGGGCAGGAGCGAAATGGCGTCAGAGATGTCGTATGGCTGCATCCCGAGGGCCGCGAGATGAACGAGGATGATTGGCGAGAGTCAGGTGCCTCGGTGCTGGGCATGCATCTGCGCAACAAAGATGATGAAGTTCTGGTGTGGTTCAACCGCAGGATCGAACCAGTGGTGGCGCGGCTGCCGGACGCTGATTGGGACGTTGGGTTCGTGTCCGACCCTTCGGCCAACGTCGCCATGGTGGAAGCCACGGCAACATTGACGCCGCGATCTGTTACCGCGCTGGTGAGGCCTGCCGGATCATGATTATTGCCCAGCTCAGCGACATCCATGCCAGTGGCCTAAGCGAGCCTTTCCGACGGCTTGACAAGGTGCTGGGCTGGCTCAGGCCTCTTCAACCTGATGCCATTATCATCAGTGGCGATCTGGCCGAGCATGCGCATGAGCAATGCTATGCCGAGATTCGAGAGCGGCTCGAGGACACGGGCATTCCGTTCTTTCTTGTGCCGGGCAATGTCGATGACCCCGCAGCGCTCCGGCGTGTCTTTGCGGAGCGATTCAACTGGCCTGCGGACGGCAAGCTCAATTGCTCGGGCGTGGTTGGCGACCAAATGCGGGTTATCGGGCTCGACGTGACCGTTCCCGGCGCGCATCACGGTGATGCGCAACCGGTGCTCGGCTGGCTGGAGAACGAGCTGGCGTCAAGCAGTTTGCCGAGCTTGATCTTTCAGCATCAGCACCCGTTCATGTGCGGGATCGACGGTAAGGACCGCAATCTCTGCCATAACCAGGAAGCGCTCTCCCTTGTCATTGGCAAGGCTGGCGGCGCAGCTCTTGCTCTGACGTGCGGGCATGTTCACCGCCCGATGTTCTCGCGCTTTGCTGGCTTGCCTGCCACCATGGCGCCGTCCGTTACTCGTGCAAACACGCTGCGGCTCGATGGCAAGGATACGCTGGCCGTCGATCCGCCCGGGCTGTTGCTGCATCATTATGCGGAAACGCGGCTCGTGAGCCATGTCGTGATGGTGAGTTAAGCCGGGGCCTCAACCATGCCCAGGCGACGGTAGATCTGGATGGCTGAGGCATTGCCAGGCATCACCTTGAGATCAACATGGGTCGCGCCACGCTCGTGGAAGGCGTGGAAGGTCGAGAGAAGCAAAGCCTCACCAATACCACGGCCGCGCCATGCGGGGAGAACGGCGATATCCTTGATGAAAGCCGAGGTCCAGGATTGAGCAAGGCCGATGGGACCGCCATCCATATCGGCGGCAATGATGACGAGGGCCGGATCGAACTCGGCATCATCGTTGAGTGCGTCCCACCAATCCTCGAATGGGGGAACGCTGCCGAAGCCGCTTTGATAGGCTTCGGACAGGATGGCGTGCAAAGCTCTTGGCTCCGCAAGGGCGAAAGGCAGCCGCCGCGTTCCGACCGGCCAGACTGGCGGTGGGATATCAGCGCTCAGGATTTTGCGCATGCGGATAGCGGTGTCAGACATTTGCTCAGCCCTTTGCACGAAAAGACCGGATGATCGCTGCCATGCCCTGGCGCATTGTCATAGCAGCCTCATCAGGAACAAGATGAGAAAGCCGATACCGATGGCAAGGCAAAGCGGAGAATAAATCCGGCGATCGCTAAGCCGGAAATTGGGCTCGGGCGTTAGTTCGCTCCATCGAGCCGTGTAGCCCAAGGCGCCGCGGCCGATGAAGATGGCTGCGGCCGGTAGGGCCGACAGGGTAAGCGCAAGCCCGCCGCTGGTGTGATCGGCAAGCGCAAGAGCAAGAATGCCGGCGGCAAATGTGAGCAGGCTTACGCCGAACGAGGCCCAGCGCGGGGGCATGCGTTCGACGCCCTGTGTGCCGACCACGGTTTGAGCCAGCAGTTTTTCGTCGCGAATGGGCCATGTGAGCCCAAAAGACCACATGAGGTGAGCCATTGAAACAGTGAGCAGGGGCACAAAAACCAGTGCTGCGACTAGCATGTTCATGGGCGGATAATACTCGTCCTCATCGATGCGCCTATATGCGGGGATAGGTGAGAGCGCCCGTCTCGTCCAGTGCGGCATGCTGCCATAGGTCGCTGTAACAGCTGTCAGGGGGTATTCACCAGTTCGGAGCATGTCAGGACAGCTTCGGCATCGTCCCCTTCAGCTGTGTCGTAGAGGCTGCCGTCCGGTCCTTTGCTTTCCCAGATCCAAGAGCCCGAGGCATAGCGGGCGCCTGACTCGGGAACAATCGCAGCAAAGACGAGGGGCTGGGATTCACTTTCGAGCGGAATGATCGCCAGGAAGTTCGGCGCAGCATCGAGATAGGTTACGCTGAGGGGTGTTTCGGTGCCGCAATCATAGGTGACGGTACGCCGCTCGAAATCCTGGCCGGCACTTAGCTGCAGCTGCAACGATGTCTCGACGGCATGAACAGGTATTGCGGCAAAGAGCGTGGCGAAAGCAAAAATGGCGATCAATCGGTTGATCATGAGGTAACCCCTGCAAATTTCCCGGCCCAAGCTTTCACCGCCAAGCGGCAGAATTTGGATGCTGGGCTTATTGCGTGCGCGCTTGCTTGACCTTGCTGTAAAGACCTGCTGCCCGGTCGATGACTTCGTCGATCAGGACTTCCCCTTCCTTCATCTGTGGATCGTTGGCCTGAGTGCGGGCGATAAGGGAATAGGAAAGGACCTGGATCGCGTAGGCCTCGTTGTGGCGGCCGGCGCGATAATGCTCATTGCCGCGCTCTTCAAACTTCTTGAGTAGCTGGTTGTAGATTGCCGCGTTCATCTTGCCCTTGGCGCCAGACCAGGTGGTGCTTTGAAGATCCCTGGCCAGCTCAGCAGCGAAGGTACCAAGGACCCACATGATTTCGGAATCCTTGGTCCCGTCAGTTTGCAGGTCCCGCAAGAGCGTGGCAAATCGTTGCTTGAAGTCTTGTTCCTTGGTCGTCATGGGCAATGTTCCAATTCTGGTCGTTTGCGTCCCTTAGAGCAGTTTGCGGGCGGGATCGCCATGCCGCTGGGCCAGTTCGATCACAGTTTCATTCGGGCGGAACCCTTGCCCATTGCTCTCGTTAAACCGCCAAGCCGGTGATGACTGGCAGGTGTTTGGCAGGCCGGAATAGCTTGCCAATCGGTCGGTAGGCTGCCGCAGAGGCTGACGCTCCTTTGTGGTGTCTCCCGTGGGGACGCGAACTCGTTTCGCGTCCCTTTTCGTTTCTCATCAAAGACCCGAAGTCAGGTTAAGCCGGTCGAGCGTCGATCGGTCTTCGGGGTCGACCATGCCGATCATGAAGCGCAGGACGATCTGCCGGGAATTGGGCGGAAGATTCGCTATGGCCGTATTGATGCGGCTCGCCTGCGTTGCCGAAAGCGTGCTGAAAAACTGCCGGCCTTTCTCGGTGGCGTGGAGGAGCCGCTGGCGGCGATCCGTATGACCGGTTTTTTGCTCGATATAGCCGCTGTCGATCAGTTGCCGGAGCACGCGCGCCAGGCTTTGCTTGGTGATCTTGAGAATGTCGAGCAGATCAGCCACGGGCATGCCGGGGCGCAGATTAACAAAATAAAGCACCCGGTGATGGGCGCGTCCAAAGTCCTGCCGCTCCAGCAATGCATCGGCATCGCCGGTGAAATCCCGGTAGGCAAAGAAGAACAGCCCCATGATGTCGAGCGGCAAATCCTGGCTCTCGGGAGGGGGAGAATTTATGTCAGCCTTGTTGACATTTTTTTGGGTTGCTGACATTGTTTTCCCATCAGGACGCCGTCCATGTCTTATCCCTCAGGCTTTGTGGTTTGCCAAGGCTTTGGGGCTCGGGCATGATCGACGCAGATGTGGCGGCGGCAGAGGCGCGCTCGCCAGACTCATTCGGGAGAGGATCATGGCCGGTGTGCCCATGGACCAGCGTGATGGCTGGATCTGGTTTGATGGTGAATTCAAACCCTGGAAAGACGCAAAAATTCACGTGCTGACGCACGGGCTGCACTATGCAAGCTCCGTGTTCGAAGGCGAGCGCGCGTATGGCGGCGAGATCTTCAAGTCGCGCGAACATACCGAACGCCTGATCCGTTCGGGCCAGACGCTGGACATGACCATTCCGTGGTCCGTCGAGCAGATCGAGGAAGCCAAGCGACAGGTTCTGGAAAAGAACGGCCTCGTAGATGCCTATGTGCGCCCCGTGGCGTGGCGCGGCTCGGAAGAGCTGAGCGTTCCGGCGCGCAACAACACGGTGCATCTGGCGATCGCGGCCTGGGTGTGGCCCAGCTATTTCTCGGTTGAGGAAAAGCTCAAGGGTATCCGCCTGGAATGGAGCCGCTGGAAGCGTCCGAGCCCGGAAACAATTCCGTCCTCGGCCAAGGCGGCGGGTCTTTACATGATCTGCACGCTGAGCAAGGACGCGGCGATGGCGAACGGCTATGCTGATGCGCTGATGCTGGACTATCGTGGCTATGTGGCTGAGGCGACTGGCGCCAACGTGTTCTTCATCAAGGGCAAGGACATCACGACACCTACGCCGGATTGCTTCCTCAATGGCATTACGCGCCAGACGCTGATTGATCTTGCCAAGCGGAATGGCTTCACGGTGACTGAACGGCACATCATGCCTGAAGAACTGGGCCAATTCGATGAGTGCTTCCTCACAGGGACGGCAGCAGAGGTTACTCCGGTTAGCGAGATCGGGGAGTATAAATTCCAGCCCGGCGAGGGTTGCCGGACGCTGATCGATGCTTATGCGGCTGAGGTTCAGCCCAAGCGGGCGGCAGCCGAGTAAGGTTTTTGGACTTTCGAAAGGCCGGGCCAAGTGCCCGGCCTTCTTGTTTGCCGACGCGGTATCGGTAAAAGGGAAGCGTAGAGCCCTCGGGTCAAGCCCGACGGTGACGAGCGGTGGGGAGGGTCTTCATTCCCAGCGCGCCTTTGCCTCGTCGTCTGCGCTTTTAGCTTCGACCCAGTGAGTGCCCTGTGGGGTAGTTTCCTGTTTCCAGAAGGGGGCGTCCGTTTTCAGGAAGTCCATCAGGAACTCGGCCGCCTCGAATGCGGCCTGGCGGTGGGGCGAGAGGGTCATGACCTGGACGATGGGCTCGCCCGGGTGAAGCGTCCCGTAGCGATGAATGATCGTCGCCGCGAGAAGATCGAAGCGGTTGGTGGCTTGCGCGAGGAGATCGTTGAGCTGGTTGAGGGCCAGTTCGGGATAGCACTCAAGCGTCAGGGCTGTGATGGGATCTTGCGGGTTGGAGCGCACCACGCCGGTGAAGGTCGCGGCGGCGCCTGCGTTGTCTGTGGCGCTGAGGAAGGTGTTGAGCTCGGCACCGGGATCGAATCTTTCCGTGGTCACGCGAACAGTCATCTCAGCCGCCGGTCATAGGGGGAAAGAGCGCGACTGTGCTGGCGCCGTGAATTGAAGCATCGTGGCCGACGAGCTTGGCGTCTACGGCAGCCTTGATCAGGGAGCGCTTCTCCGTTGCCAAGGCGAAGGCCTCGTCGCGGCCGGCCAGCCAGTCGATCAATTCTGCGACGGTGCTGACTTCGGCAGGAGGCGAAACCTCCTCCTCGCCGCGGTTGAGACGTTCGCGTAGCCAAGCGAAGTAAAGGATCTTCATTTTGTTTCGGCACTCAGATGCGGCCAGCTGGCGCGCAGATATTGCCAGCCGGTCCAGACGGTCAGGATGCCGGCGAGCCAGAGCAGCAGGTCGCTGACGAGACCCAAGCTGGGTACGATGCGCTCGAGGAGGACGACGGCCAGGGACACGAGCTGGATAGTGGTTTTCCACTTGGCAAGCCCGGTGACGTTGAGCACGACCTTGGCATTGCCCAGGAATTCTCGCAGGCCAGATATGAAGAACTCGCGAAAGAGGATGGCGCAGACCGGGATCATGTCCCAGGCCGACAGGCTGCCATCCCAAGCCAGGGCGGCGATGAGGATGCCAACGAGGAGCTTGTCGGCGATGGGGTCGAGCATGCGGCCCAGAGGCGAATACTGGTCCCAGGCGCGGGCGAGATAACCGTCCAGCCAATCGCTGGCGGCGGCCACTATATACAGGATCAGTGCCATGAGCCGCAAAGTCGTATCCCCGCTCATCACCAGCGCAACGATGGGGATGATCGCACCGATACGGGCGATGGTGATAAGATTGGGAACGAGCAGGAGGGGTGATCTGGCCATGGGAGGACAGAACAGGAATGGGGGGAGGGGGTCAAGTCAAAGTGGCACGCGGGTTCATGTGCTCTGGCTTCCGGAATGATCTTGATATCGGGGCTCTCGTACCCCCACCCTTGATCCCTCCCCGCAAGGGGGAGGGTGTCGACTGATACATCGCCGCTAGGCGACTTGCTGGTTTGTGGCTGCACGGCGCTGGGTGACGGCTTCGGCCAAGGATTCGAGGGCCGTGACGGTGGTGCCCCAGTCGATGCAGCCGTCTGTAATGGACTGGCCGTGAACGAGATCCTGGCCGGGAACGAGGTCCTGGCGGCCGGCAACGAGGTTGGATTCAATCATGACGCCGATGATGCGGCGGTCGCCGGCGGCGAGTTGCTGGCCAATGTCGGCGAGGACCAGGGGCTGGTTTTCCGGCTTCTTGCTCGAATTGGCGTGGCTGGCATCGACCATGATGGCGGGTTGGAGGCCAGCCTTGGTGGCTGCAGCCGCGGCAGCGTCGATGCTCGCGGCGTCGTAATTGGTGGTTTTGCCGCCGCGCAGGATGATGTGGCAATCCTCGTTGCCGGTGGTCGCGGCAATGGCGGAGCGGCCGTCCTTGGTGACGGCGAGGAAATGGTGGGGCTGGCTGGCGGACTGGACGGCATCAAGGGCGATCTTGACGTTGCCATCGGTGCCGTTCTTGAAGCCGACGGGGCAGGAGAGGCCGGAGGCGAGTTCGCGGTGGATCTGCGACTCGGTGGTGCGGGCACCGATGGCAGCCCAGCTGACGAGGTCCGCAATATATTGCGGGGTGGTCATGTCGAGGAATTCGCAGGCGGCTGGCAGACCCATATTGGCGATGTCGAGCAGCAGGGCCCGGGCTGTGTGCAGGCCCTGATCGATCCGGAAACTGCCATCGAGATTGGGATCATTGATGAGGCCCTTCCAGCCGACAGTGGTGCGGGGCTTTTCGAAGTAGACGCGCATGATGATCTCGAGCCGGTCGCCCAAGGTCTCACGCAGCGCGACGAGGCGCTTGGCGTAGTCCAGCGCCGCGGCGGGATCGTGGATGGAGCAGGGGCCAACGATGACGGCGAGGCGGTCGTCATTGCCCCCGAGAATATTGTGGAATGCATGCCGGGCACCAATGACGGTGCGGGTCGCACGGTCGGTGCGCGGATGCTGGCGCATGATTTCGATGGGGGTGGCGAGTTCCTGGATGGCGCTGATGCGCAGATCGTCGGTGGATTTCAGCATGGTGGCTCCTCGGGATTTTGGGTGAGGCGGCCACAAAAACCGCCTCGAATGATCGGGCGGTGGGCTGGGGTTTGATGCTTATCGGGTCAGGATCAGATCAAGCGCGCGCTAGCCTCCGCCGGGAGCGGATAGCTAAAGTACCAAAACGAGATGGTTGCGAGGGAGATCATGGCGAAACTGTAGCCCGGCGTTTTCGACTTGTCGACTCCCTTGTTTTGGACGTGCCGAAGCGCCGCCCCGGGTGCGGTGATGAACAGCGTTGATGTGGCGAGGCCTTGCCCCGGTAAGTTTTAGTGTAGTGAGACAAAGCTTCGCCACATCAGATGGGATTTTCCGGCGCGCGCGACTCTGGTCCCTGAGCCTCCCAGAGGCATTGGTGACACTTCCGCTTGCCTACGGGGATCACGAACATCCCCGCCCCATCTGCCCCTTCACAAGCCGGTTCGCGCGACCCGCTGGTTCGTGAAGGCAGTGGGGGGAGATTAGCGCATGGGGATGGTGGGGGGAGAAGGGGGAGAGATTTAGTTTTGTGCGCGGGAGAGGACCCCCACCTAGCCTCCCCCTGGGAAGGGGAGGGACTGGTGCGGTTGGTGGGGCGCATGCGGGCAATCAGTAGATCTCATGGTGAGCGTGTCGAACCATGAGGGCGTGGCACCTGAGGCCTCCACTCGCTCGGCCTCGTGGTTCGTGTAAGCTCACCATGAGGCCTTGGGGAACATCGTGCATGGGGAGGATGGTTCAACAATCCCGATCGTCATCCTCGGGCCTGACCCGAGGAGACTGTACTTGCGGAGCGTTGGTTAAGTGTAGAACCTTCGGGTCAGGCCCGAGGGTGACGGTCGGCGAGTGGGGACAAGATGGGGCCGATAAATAGACCTCATGGTTGGCCTTTCGAACCAGGAGGGGCGGCTCAGCCGCCTGGGTTGAAATGGTCGTAGACCAGCTGGGCCATGGTGCCCGAGATGCCGGGGACGGCGTTTAGGTCGGTGAGGGAGGCGCGGCTGACGGCTTTGGCGGAGCCGAAATGGTTGAGCAGGGCGCGCTTGCGGGTGGGGCCAATGCCTTCGATTTCGTCGAGCGGGTTCTTGATCTGGTCCTTTTTGCGCTTGGCACGGTGGGTTCCGATGGCGAAGCGGTGGGCTTCATCGCGCAGGCGCTGGACATAGTAGAGGACGGGATCGCGGTGGGGCAGCATGAAGGCCTCCCGGCCTTCCATGAAGAATTTTTCGCGGCCGGCGTCGCGTTCCTCGCCCTTGGCGATGCCGATAAAGGTCACGTCGCGCGGCAGGTTCATGGCCGAGATCACTTCGCGCACGGCGTTGAGCTGGCCGGCGCCGCCGTCAATGAAGACAACGTCTGGCCAATCGGGCATGCCGCCGCCTTCGTCCTCCACCTCGTCTTCGGCTTCGTTGGCCAGGCGCGTGAACCGGCGGGTAAGCACTTCGCGCATCATGCCGAAATCGTCGCCAGCGGTGATGTCGGATTTGATGTTGAAGGTACGGTAGTGCTTTTTCGAAAAGCCTTCTTCGCCGGCGACAATCATGGCGCCCACGGCATTGGTGCCCGAAATGTGGGAGTTGTCGTAGACCTCGATGCGGCGGGGAGGCTCGTTAAGGCCAAAGCAATTGGCGACCCCTTCAAGCAGCGCACGGTTGGTGGCGCCTTCGGCAAGCTGGCGGCCGAGGGCTTCGCGGGCATTGTTGAGGGCGTGATTGACAAGGTCGCGCTTTTCGCCCCGCTTGGGCTGCTCGATATAAACGCGGCGGCCAGCGCGGGTGGAAAGGGCTTCGGCCATAAGGTCGGGTTCGGCGAGGTCGTGGCTGACGAGGACCAGGCGCGCGGGGGTACGATTTTCGTAGAACTGGCCGATAAAGGCTTCGAGCACCTCGGCGTCGGTGAGGCTGGCGTCGGCACGAGGGCGATAAGGGTAGTTGCCCCAGTTCTGGTAGGCGCGAAAAAAGAACACCTGAACGCAGAACTGGCCGCCTTCATGATGGATGGCAAAGACGTCGGCCTCCTCGACGGATTTAGCGGTGGCATCGCCCTGTGACTGGACGAGGGCCAGGGCCGAGAGGCGGTCGCGCAGGAGTGCGGCGCGTTCAAAATCAAGCTGTTCGGCGGCCTCGTTCATCTCGCGCTGGAGATGGTCGCGCACGCTTTGCGACTTGCCCGAAAGGAATTGCCGGGCGTCTTCAACCAGTTCGCCATAACCTTCGAGCGAAATTTCGCGCGTGCAGGGGCCCGCGCAGCGCTTGATCTGGTGCATGAGGCAGGGGCGGGTGCGGGCGGCGTAGAAGCTGTCCGAGCAATTGCGCAGCAGGAACGCCTTTTGAAGGCTCGCAATGGTGCGGCCGACGGCCGTGGCCGAGGCGAAAGGGCCGAAATAATGGCCCTGGCGGCGACGGGTACCGCGATGTTTGGTGAGTTCGGGCGCCTCGTGATCGGTGGCGATCAGGATATAGGGGAAGCTCTTGTCGTCGCGCAGCAGGACGTTGAAGCGCGGCTTGAGCCGCTTGATCATGTTGGCTTCAAGCAGCAGCGCTTCGGACTCGGTTTCGGTGCGCACGAATTCCATGCTGACCGTGGCGGCGATCATGCGCTGCAGGCGCAGTTCGAGCGCGTCGGGGCGCGTGTAATTGGTGACACGGGCCTTGAGGTTGCGCGCCTTGCCGACATACATGACCTCGCCTTGCGCATCGAGCATGCGATAAACGCCAGGGGCGGCGGGCAAGGTGCGCACGAATTCGCGGATAACTTCGTGGCCTGATTTGACTTGTGGAATGGTCTGGTCGGTCATGATCGTGGAGTGGGGGCCCGGCGGGCCGGAAATTCGATGTGGCGGCCGCCATCGAGCGCCAGCATCTGGCCGGTCATGGAAGGCGTGTTGAGCAACATTATGACGCCCTGGGCGATCGCCTCGGGCCCGGCATTGCGCTGCAGCGGCAGGGAGCGGACGGATTGTTCGAAAGCTTCCTGGGATTGCCCGGCATGCGGCAGGACAGGGCCAGGGCCTATGGCGTTGACGCGAATGGCCGGAGCGAGCGACTGGGCGAGGGTGCGCGTTGCCGTCCAAAGAACGGACTTGGAGAGGGTATAGCTGAAATAGGATGGCGCAGGATGGAGCACACGTTCGTCGATGATATTGACGATGTTGCCTTCCTCGCCCTCAGGAAGTTGGGCCGCAAAGTCGCGGGCCAGGAAAATGGGCGCTTCGGCATGGATGGCGAAATGCTGGTCCCACAAGACCTCATCGACATCCCGGATGCTGTCGCGCTCGAAACTGGAGGCATTGTTGACGAGGATTGTGAGCGGACCAAAGATCGATGCTGCTTGCGCAATGACTTCTGCCCGTTCCGGGCGCTGGGCGAGGTCGGCCCGAAGGATGGCGGCACGGCCACCTTCTGCAGCAATCGCGTCGCGCGTTTTTTCTGCGCCTTCAAGATCGGAGCGGTAGTGGATAACGACGGCATGACCGTGGCGCGCCAGGGTTAGGGCAATGGCGGCGCCGATGCGGGTGCTGGCGCCGGTGACCAGCGCTATCGATGAGGATTGATTCGTCATGCGGCAGTTGTAACCTTTGGCGGCAGTTTAGTGCTGAATGAACCTGATCAACAATGCGCGGGTGGGAGGTTCCCTGGCTGGGGCAGGCGCTATGGCTAGGCAATAGCACCTATTTGCGCTAGCGCTCTCCTGCACCCCTTAGATAAGCATCGAGCATGACCATTTCATCCAGTACCGGCCGCACGGATAATGTGGGCCAGGCAATTGTTTTGACTGTTTTCACCGTCGCGGTATTCGGCATCCAGGATGTTCTGTCCAAGACGCTGGTGCAGACCTATTCGCCCTTCCAGGTGACCATGGTGCGCTATTGGGGCTTTGCGCTGTTTGCGCTGTTTCTGGTGTTGCGGCAGGCGCCCTTGCGGCAGGCGTTGAGCTCGAAAGTGCCGCTGCTGCAGGTGGTGCGCGGCTCGCTCCTGATCATCGAAATCTGGTTTTTTGCCATGGCGCTGCGGACGGTGCCGCTTGGCGAATTGCAGGCGATCTCGCTGGTCTATCCGCTGCTCGTGACGCTGTTTGCGATCCCGATCCTGGGCGAGAAAGTGGGCGTATTCCGCTTCGTGGCCGTGGGGATCGGGTTTGTGGGGGCCATGGTGATCGTGCGGCCCGGTGGCTTGCCGCTGGATTGGGGCGTCCTGTTCTCAATGATCTCCGCGACGCTTTATTCGATCTATATCGTGATTACCCGCAAGGTCAGCCAGTTCGACAGTGCGGCCACAAGCATGGCTTATACAGGGTTGATGGGCCTGTTGCTGTCGAGCGCGGTGGGGGTGTTTTTCTGGCAGCCCATGGCGTGGTCGGACTTCATGCTGGTGGTGACGATCATGGTCACGTCCTGCCTTGGCCACGGTCTCATGGTGTTCGCCCTGTCCATGGCGCCGGCGAGCACGGTGCAGCCGTTCAACTATTTTTCGCTGCCCTGGGCGATTTTCCTCAGCGCGCTGGTGTTCGGGCACTGGATCGATAGCATCTCGCTGATCGGAGCCGCCATTATCGTGGCGGCCGGGCTGGTGGTGATGGCGCGCGAAAGGATGCGCAAGGTCGAAACGGCGCCCACGCCGACACTGCCGGGCACGGAGTGAGCTGAGAGGGCGAAGAAAAAGCGCCGCCTTTGGGGGCGGCGCGGGGTATTAATCGCCGACGCAGAAATAGCCGCTGGGGCCATCAATGCAGACGCTGCTGCCACCGCGGCGCGGGAAGTCCGGATAATGGCGGCGCGGCCAATCATCCCAACGCGGACGGCGGGGCGGATGGGGCCGGTAAACCGGTGGACGATCCCAGCGGTCATCACGCCAGCCAGGGCGGCCGCCACGCTCAAGGTAGTTGGCCGAGACCCAGCCGTCGGGACCGCGCTTTTCCACAAAGCACCAGCTGCCGCGGCAGCGTTCGATGTCGACGCGCTCGCCGCGCCGAATGGTGTCGACAATGCTGTAGCCGGTGCCGGGGCCCGAACGCACATTGACGTTGCTCGTAACATAGGCGGGTGCAGCCATGGCGGCGCCGGCCGTCGCCATCAAAGTCAGGGCAGCGAGGCCACCAGCCATGAGTTTCTTGCTCAAAGCCATTTCGATCTCCTTTCCTTGCGGGGCACGCGAATGCCCGTGCCTACAGAAAGCACCATTGCTGATGAACCAGACCTGAATGGATTTGTCAGAATCCGGTCAAAGACTTAGCAGCTCAACAAAACGCTTCAGATGATCGCTGAGTTTCTTGCGATGCTTGGGCTTGAGTTCGCCAAGCAGGGCTTCTTCGAGCTGTGCCCAATGATCGGCAAGGCTGTTGCGGATGCGCACCCCGCGATCCGTCAAGGCCACGCCCGGGGCAAGCTCGGGACCGACAGTCTGGCGGATCACGAGGTCGCGCTCGATCAGGCGTTCGAGGCGGGATTGAAGGGCCTGTTCGCCGATGCCGAATTCGGCAGCCAGGGCTGCTTCAGTGGTTCCCGAGCGGCCAAGCTCGAACAGGATGGCATCGTCGCCCGGCTCCAGGCCGCGCTCAAGCAGCGGCGCCAGCAGCGATTTATGGGCAAGCTGGCCAGCCTCTATCAGCCGGTAAAGCGTGGAACTGGGGGAAGGCCTGGACATAAGCGGGAAAATAGTCCGAACTCCTTGTGCGCGTCGATTGTTGTTTCCATCCTATCGTTAATCGCGCAGTGGCCAAGACGCCTTGTTGTTCACAAGATGCCGATGAGTTATCTCATTATTAGGCTGATTTCGTGAACGGTTTACCCATGACGCAGGACCTTGCCCGCATCCGTGCTTTTGTTCAGGTGTTCGATGCCGGCGGGTTTTCCTCCGCCGCGCGCCAGCACGGGCGCTCCAAGGCGCTGCTCAGCAAATATGTGACCGATCTCGAGGATTATCTGGGTGTGCGGCTGATGAATCGCACCACCCGCAAGCTCAGCCTGACTGAAGCGGGAGAAGCCTATTATCGGGAAGCGAGCGGGCTGCTGCAGCAGCTCGATGATCTGGACGCCACCATCACCGACCAGACCGCCGAGCCGCGGGGGTTGTTGCGCGTTTCGGCACCGCGCAATTTCGGCGAGGATACGCTGGCGCCGGCCATATTTGAGTATCTTCGCAAATATCCTAAGGTCACGCTCGATCTGCGGCTGGAGGACCGCTATGTCGACCTGGTGGACGAGGGTGTGGACCTGGCCCTGCGCATCTCGACGCTGGCGGATTCTTCGCTGATTGCCCGCAAGATCGCGGATATGCATGTGATCGTGGGTGGATCGGAGGATTTGCTGAAGCGGCATGGTACGCCGCAGCACCCGGAGGATTTGCGGCATCTACCCTGCATCGTCGATGTCAATCTGCAGGGGCAATCGAACTGGCGGTTCGTGGAAGACGGCAAGACCATTTCTGTGCCGGTGAATGGGCCGGTGCGGGTCAACTCGCCGCTGGCGGCGCGCAAGGCGGCCGCCATGGGTCTCGGTTTTGTCGTATTGCCTTCCTATCTGGCGGAGCCGGCAATTGCGCGGGGAGAACTCGTGCCGGTGTTGACACAGTTCCTGCCCACGGGCCAGACGCTGCAGGCGGTCTATCCGCATCGGCGGCATCTGGCAGGCAAGGTGCGGGCGCTGATCGATCATCTGGTCGAGTGGTTCCAGAACCATCCGATCCACTAGGGGCATTGCTTGACTATGGCTCGTTTCGGGCGCCGCTTGGCGGGCGCAGCCTTTGCATTGCTGGCCGCTGCATCTCCAGCGCTGGCGCATCCGCATATCTTTATCGATGCGCAGGTAACGGTCGTGTTCGACGAGGCCGGACAGGTCGTCGGCTTGCGCAATTCCTGGACCTTCGACAAGGCGTTTTCGGTCTGGATGATCCAAGGGCTCGATACCAATGGGGATCGCGTGACGAGCCCTGAGGAGCTGCAGGAGCTGGCCGACGAGAACATGTTGGGGCTGGCCGATTTCGGATTCTATACCTTTGCCGGCTCGCAGAACGATCTGATGGATTTCACGCCGGCGGGTGACCAGCGCATGGAGTTCGCCGAGGAGCAGACGACACTCTCGTTTGCGCTCTCCGCTACCGAACCGCGTTCGGTGGATGGCGTCTTCGAGTTGGGCGTTTATGACCCCGAATATTATGTGGCCATCAGCATCGATGAGCCCGGCGATGTGGTGCTGGAGAATGCGCCGGCCGGGTGCAGTGTCTCGCTACAGCCGCCGGTGGAAATGAGCGAGGAGCTCCAGTCGCGGCTCTATGCGCTGGGGCCGGAGGTGACCGAGCTGCCGCCCGATCTGGCTGCGGCGATGCGCGGTACGCAGGGGCTGATTGCGATCCAGTGTGACGGAAGCCGCGGAGTGGCTGTACCTGCACCGGTAACGGCGCTGGACGCTGCCACCCAAGTGGCGCAAGCTCCCACCTTGCCCTTTGGCGGGCCGCCGCCCGAACCAGGGCTGAACCTGCCGCGCAGCGGGTTCTTTGGCTGGCTGCAGGAGCAGCAGCGCGGCTTTTATGGCGCCATGAACGACGCGCTGGGAGCGCTCAAGAATGACGCCACGGCATTCTGGCTCCTGGGAGGCCTGAGCTTTTTGTATGGCGTTTTTCACGCTGCGGGTCCCGGACACGGCAAAGTTGTGATTTCGTCCTATATGCTGGCCAACGAAACCCAGCTGCGTCGTGGCGTTATGCTGAGCGTGGTTTCGGCGCTGTTGCAGTCGCTGGTGGCTATCGGGTTCGTCCTTGTGGCGGCCGGCGTGCTGGGCTTGACCAGCGTTGCCATGGGAGAGGCTGCCAATTGGATCGGCATCGTCTCCTATGCCATGGTGGCTTTGCTGGGGCTTTGGCTGATAGCCCGCAAGCTCTTTGGCTGGGGGCATAGCCATCATCACGGTTCTGATCTGGCGGAAAAAGCCCATGCGCATCTGCATGAGCATGGCGATCATCATCATGGGCATGATCATCACCACCATGAGGATGATGGGCATGCCCATGTTGTGACGCCCGAGGCGACGGGCGGAAGCTGGCGCGAGCAGCTGGGAGTTGTGCTGGCGGTTGGGCTGCGGCCCTGTTCGGGGGCGCTCGTGGTGTTGGTTTTTGCCTTGTCGCAAGGGCTGCTACCGGCGGGGATCGCAGCCGTGCTGCTGATGGGCGCAGGAACCGCCATAACAGTTGCGGTTCTGGCGACGTTGGCGGTTTCGGCCAAGGGTTTGGCGCGGCGGATAGGGGGCATCGACAATCCCGCGACTGCTACCATCATGTGGTGGGTGGAAATGCTGGGTGCGGTCGCGGTGCTCATGTTCGGTGTGCTCTTGCTGATTGCGAGTTTCTAGCTGGATCACAAGCGCTAGCGTGACCCATCGCCGCCTTGCGTCGAAGCGCGATGTGGTTATGGTGCCGGAAACCTAGAACCCTTCCAAACTGGCTGATATGTCCGACCACCTGCCGCCGTCGCACCCGCAAGTTCTCAAGCCGAAGATCGGCGTCGTACTCCTCAATCTGGGTACGCCAGACGCGACCGATTACTGGAGCGTGCGGCGTTATCTCAAGGAATTCCTGAGCGATCCGCGCGTCATCGAGACGCCGAAATGGCTGTGGTGGCCGATCCTGAACCTGGTGATCCTCCAAGTGCGGCCGCAGAAAAGCGGCCACGCCTATGCCCAGATCTGGGACAAGGAACACAATGCCAGCCCCTTGCTGGTAATCACGCGCCAGCAGACAGAGGCACTGGCCGAGCGGCTGTCGGGGCACGACAACATCATGGTGGATTTTGCCATGCGCTATGGCAATCCCTCTACGCAGAGCGTGATGGAGCGCCTGCACAAGGCCGGCTGCACCAAGATCCTGCTTGTGCCGCTTTATCCGCAAAACTCGGCCACGACGACCGCAACCGCCAATGACAAGGCGTTCGACGCGCTGCGCACCATGCGTTGGCAGCCGGCCGTGCGGACGACGCCAGCCTATTTCGATGACCCGAAATATATCGAGACACTGGGCAATTCGATCCGCGACGGCGTGGCGGCGCTCGACTTTGAGCCGGACCTGGTCCTGACCAGTTACCACGGCATGCCGGTGAGCTATCTGGAGCGCGGTGATGTCTACCATTGCCAGTGCTACAAGACGACACGGCTGGTGCGGGAGTATCTCGGCTGGCCCAAGGAAAAGATGATGGTGACGTTCCAGTCGCGCTTCGGGCCAACGCAATGGCTCGAGCCCTATACCGACAAGACGTTGGAAGCGCTGCCGGGCAAGGGAATCAAGAAAGTTGCCATCCTGGCACCGGCATTTTCGGCCGATTGCATCGAAACGCTGGAAGAGATCGCCATGGGCGGGCGTGACACTTTCCTTGAGGCTGGCGGGGAGAAGTTTGCCTATATTCCGTGCCTTAATGCCTCGCCGGCGGGGATGGACATGATCGAGAACGTGGTGCGGCGGGAGCTGAGTGGCTGGATCTAAGGGCTGGTGTTTGGACCTCACTGGGAGGGGAGGTTAGCGCCAGCCGTAAGTCCTCTACGTGACCGTCATTGCCCGGCTTGTCCGGGCAATTCATTTGCCGGTGCGTGGGAGTGGATCACCCGGACAAGCCGGGTGATGACGATGGGGTGGTGAGGGCGGATAGGGCGAGTAGTGCCCGTAGACTCAAGCTCAACTCGCCTTGCCGCTGTCGATAATGGCTTGAACTTCCCGTTCCACTGTGTCGAGCAGGCGATTGATGGCTCCAACGGCCTGCTCGGAATCGCCGGCGAGGATGGCGTCGGCCAGGTCGCGGTGGATGGGGAAGGAGTCGAGGCCGAAATTGTCGGCGGCGAAAGGGGAGGAGCCGCCGCGTTCCAGGGCATGGTCCAGATTGCGCAGCAATTGGCCGTACATAGGATTGCCCGAGGCGTCATAGATGGCGCCGTGGAAGGCGTGGTCGGCTTTGCGCCAGGGGTGGCCGGCGTTGACTTCAACCAGAAGGATGTCGCAGAGGCGGCTGATTTCGCGGCGCTGCTCGTCTGTGGCGTTGCGGGTAGCCTTGCGCACGACGTCGTTTTCCAGCGTACGGCGGATTTCCATGAGGCGCAGCAACGCCTCGCCCTCGAGGCGCACCATGGTGGGCACAAGGCCGCGCGAGGTCTGAACGCGGGCTGAAAGGTAGGTGCCATCGCCGCGGCGCCGGCGGATGATGCCCAGGCCTTCCCAGCGGTTGAGCGCTTCGCGAATGGTGGAGCGGCCAACGCCCAGCGTTGCGGCAAGCGACACTTCCGGGGGGAGACGGTCGCCGATGGTCAGGCCGGAGCGCTCCACCATCTCGGCGAGCGCATCAAGCACGGCGACGCCCCGCGTGCGCGTTTCGAGCGGCTCAAGATGTTTCAGGGCGGACTGCGCTCTCACTTCGGCTTGTTCTCCGGCCGTGGTCGCGCACACACATCACAGTTCGCTGGGTTTGTCAGCCATCCTAGGATGCTTTGCGTGCGGCGCCGCCTTTCAGGCTCAGTAGTTCAGTCAATGCATCAAGCAGCAGATCCATCTGCCCCTTGCTGTTGTAGCCCTGCACGGAGAGGCGGACGATATGATGGTCCTGCCATTTAAACACAGGAATTTCGATGTTGTAGCGCTCGATCAGGTCGATCTTGAGCTGGTCTGTATCGCATGGGGGGATGGGCATGGCGACCATTTGGGGAGCGCAGAATTGCGGGGCGCTGAGGGGCTCCAGCCCAGTCAGCTCGGCCAGGCGGCGTGCGGTGTCCTGCGCCAGGGTGTGGCAATGGGCCTGGACGCTCGGCCAGTCATTGTCGCGGCGATAATCGAGAGCGGCGGGGATGGTGAGCCAAGGCGCGGGATCCCGCGTGCCCTGGACTTCCAACTCGTCGATGAAGGGGGAATTGCCAAAGGCACCTTTTGCGCCGGGCTCCTTGCTCTGCGCCGTCCAGCCATGGCTGATGACAAGAGGATTGAGAAGGCCCTGAACTTCGGGACGGGCGTGAAGAAAGGCAGAGCCCTTGGGCGCCATCATCCATTTATGACAATTGCCGGCGTAGAAATCTGCGCCTAGCGCATCGAGCTGGAGCGGGATGTGGCCCGGGGTGTGGGCGCCATCGATGACGCTCCATATGCCGCGCCTGCGCGCTTCGGCTACCGCGCGCTCGATGGGGAAGAGCAGGGCAGTTGGCGAGGTGATGTGGCTGAGGAACAGCACCTTGGTGCGCGCGGTCATGCCAGCGATGATGGTGTCGGTGAACTGCCCTTCATCGAGCAAAGGCAGGGGGATGTTGACGACGATGATCTCGGCGGCCGTGCGGCGGGCGACATAAGCCCAGGTTTTTTCCAGCGCTGAATATTCGTGGTCGGTGGTCAGGATCTGGTCGCCGGGTTTGAGCTCCAGCGACTGGGCGACGATGTTGAGACCCAGGGTCGCATTGGTGAGACCCACGACGTTTTCAGGAGCGCTGGCGAGTTCGGCTGCAAGCGCGGTGCGCGCGACGCGCATGTTCTCCGTAAGTGCACGGCCCAGGAACTCCACCGGCTGGCGCTCAAGCTCAAGCTGCCAGCGCTGATAGGCCTCGAACACCGCACGCGGGCAGGCGCCGAAAGAGCCGTGATTGAGAAAAACGACATCCTCGCGAATGAGGAACTGCCGGGCAAGATTGTCGGACACTTCAGCGGCCTTTCAGGGTCGGATCGAGGGCATCGCGCAAACCGTCTCCGAACAGGGACGTCGCCAAAACGGTGATGGCGAGGGCAAGCGTGGGGAAGACGGCGAGGTGCCAATAAAAGAACATGAAATCGATGCCTTCGCTGATCATCTGGCCCCAGGTCGCTGTGGGCGGGGGCACGCCAATGCCGAGAAAGCTCAAGCTGGCTTCGAGCATCATGGCCAGGGGAATGGCAAGGACGAAGCCGACGATAATCGGGGAGACGGAGTTGGGGATCAGGTGGCGGCGGATGATGTACCAGGGCGAAGCACCAAGCGCCTGGGCTGCGCGCACGAATTCCTTTTCGCGGAATGCCTTGATCTGGGCGCGCACAAGCAGGCAGACCTGCACCCAGCCAAAGAGGGCGGCGATCAGGACGATGGTGAAATAGCCGCCCCGCGTGAGGGCACTCAGCAGCATGGCGGCGAGCAGAGGCGGGACGACGGAAAAGAGTTCGATCACGCGCATGATGATCCAGTCCGTCTTGCCGCCGAAAAAGCCGGCCAGGGCACCGAGCGGAATGCCGATCAGGACGCTGAAGATGGCGGCAGTGAAGCCGATGGTGAGCGAAACGCGCGCGCCATAAACAATGCGGGTATAAAAATCGCGGCCCAGATTGTCGACCCCGAACCAGTGCTCGGCCGATGGGAAGGCGAGCGCTTCGGTCAGGAAGGATTGGGCTTCGGGGGAGGCCGGCGTGATCAGTGGTGCCAGGATGGCCATCAGGATCAGGATGGCGAGCACGATACCGCCGGCCATGGCAGCCTTGTTGCTGGTGAAGCGCCGCCAGGCGAACCACAGGGGATTGCGGTGGCGGTAGGCGGGGGGCTGGGTGAGATCAACGCTCATTGCTCGCCTCCGACGCGGATGCGCGGATTGATCAAGGCGTAGACGATGTCCGAGAGCAGATAGGCAATGCAGTACATGAAGGTGATCATGAGCATCAGAGCCATTTCAAGGGGATAGTCGCGCGTCTCGATGGAAGACACGAAATAGGCGCCGAGGCCCGGCACGCGGAACATGGCTTCCACAAAGATGGAGCCCGTGGCCGTGCCGATGAACATGGGCAGGAACACGGTGACCAGCGGGATCGCGGAATTGCGCAATACGTGCTGGAAGACGATGCGGCGCTCGCTCAATCCCTTGGCGCGCAGCACAGTGACAAAGGGGCGGTTGAGCGTGTCGAGCATGGCTGACCGGGTGTAGCGGGCGTAGGTCGCAAGGGGGATCAGCGCATAGGCGATGATCGGCAGGATCCAGCGCTCGGGCTTGCCCCAGCCGCTCGCCGGCAGCCAGTTCAGCCAGATGGCGAATACCAGGATCAGCAACATGGAGGTGACAAAGACCGGTACGGTCAGGCCAAGCGTTGCCAGGGTAGAGGCGAAATAGTCGATCCAGCTGTTGCGGTTGAGGGCGGCTGCCATGCCAAGGAGAATGCCGAGGGGAGCGCCGATCAGCACGCCCAACCCCCCCAGGACCAGGCTGGGCACCCAGGCGCGGGAGAGCAATTGCGTGACCGTTTCGCCGGGGCTTTGATAGGGAACACCGAAGTCGAAATGGAGCACGCCCCACATATAGCGGGTGTACTGCACCCAGAGGGGCTGATCGAGGCCAAGCTGGGCCATCATCTTGGCGCGCACGGCCTCCGACACCGGCATGTCATTGGCATCGAACGGTCCGCCGGGGATCGCATGCATCATGAAGAAGATGATGAGCGAGACGATGATGAAGGTGGCGGCGACGGAAACGAGGCGGCGGAGGATAAAGGCTAGCATTGGTTTGCTCCGCGACGCATGGCGAGTATCGTCCGGTCTTGCCACATGCTTGGTGTCATCCCGGCCTTGAGCCGGGATCCATCCTGAGATGGTTGGGCATTCAGAGCCGGAACTGACACCTTGCGCTGGTGCGACGATCTCGGGATGGGCCCCGGCTCAAGGCCAGGGTGACACCGCGGGTGGGTTAGGTGCAGTGCGCCGTCAGTGCTTGCGAAAGCGGTCATCTGCCCCCTCATGTTGTCACGATCGCTTCGACGTGGTGACCAGGAGCGATGGTGACCAATTGGGGATTGCTGTTAGGGGCTAGGCCCGTCTGGATCACGGTGAGGCGCGGGGTTTGGGAAGCGATTGCGTCTGGAGTGAGGAAGGTGCGTTCGCGTTTGTCGCGCGGGTTGGTGGCGGGGATCGCGTCAAGGAGTGCACGGGTGTAGGGGTGTTGGGGGTTGGCGAAGATCTGATCGGTCGGCGCCTGTTCAACGACGCGACCGCGATACATCACGACGACGCTGTCGGTGAGAGATTTGACGGTGGATAGGTCGTGGCTGATGAACAGCATGGAAAGGCCCATCTCGGCCTGCAATTGCTTGAGGAGCCCGATAATCTGCGCCTTGACCATGACGTCGAGGGCGGAGGTCGGCTCGTCGGCCACGAGAACAGATGGTTCAAGGATCAGGGCGCGGGCGATGGCGACGCGCTGGCGCTGCCCCCCGGACAGCTCATGTGCGTAGCGGCTGCCGAAATTGCGCGGCAGGCCAACGCGTTCCAGCCAATCCAGCGCCTTTTCGGTTTGCCCGCGGCCCGAGCCGACCCCATGGATGTGGAGCGGTTCGGCGATGATCTGGCTCAGCGTCATCATGGGATCGAGGGCGGAATAGCTGTCCTGGAAGACGATCTGCATGCGCCGGCGATAGCTCTTGAGATCGTCCGAGCCCAGGTGCGAGATGTCGGCGCCATCGACCAGGATTTGCCCGCCACTAGGTTCGGTCAAGCGCATGGCCATGAGGCCCGTGGTTGTCTTGCCCGAGCCGGATTCGCCGACAAGGCCGACGATCTGGTTGCGCGGCAAGACGATGTTGACCGGCTGCACGGCGTGAAAGTCGCTGTAGGTGGTGAAAAGCCCCTTGCGGCGCTTGATGCGAAAGGTTTTGGCCAGAGCGCGCAGTTCAAGCGCGGGTGCGATCTTTGTATCGACTTCGCGCGAGCGCTCGAAGCTCGTGTGCAGGCTCGCAAGGAGGCGCTTGGTGTAGTCGTGCTGCGGCGCATCAAAGATTTGCTGCACTGGGCCGTGTTCCATCACCTCGCCATTGAACATGACGAGGACGCGATCAACGGTTTCGGCGATCACGCCGAGGTCGTGGGTGATCATGATCAGAGCCATGCCGAACTCGACCTGCACCTTCTTGATGAGTTGCAGGATCTGCGCCTGGATGGTGACGTCGAGTGCGGTAGTGGGTTCGTCGGCAATCAGGACCTTGGGGCGGCAGGATAGGGCCATGGCGATCATGGCGCGCTGCAGCATGCCGCCGGATAGTTGGTGCGGGTAATAGCTCAGGACATCGCGCGCGTTCTTGATCTCGACGCGGCCGAGTAATTGCTCGGCCTCTGCGAGCGCTTGCTTCTTGCCGACCTTGCGGTGGGCGAGGATGGTTTCGGCTATTTGATGGCCGATGGTGAAGACCGGGTCGAACGCGGTCATCGGATCCTGGAAGATCATCGCGGCGGAGCGACCGCGCAGGCGGGCAAGATCTTCCCGGTTGGCCTTGAGAACGTCGATGTTGTCGAGCTTTAGCCTTCCGGCAGAAACATTGGCAGTGGCAGGCAGAAGGCGGAGAAGGGCGGCGCAGCTGACGGATTTTCCGGAGCCGGATTCGCCCACGATGCCGAGGCTTTCGCCTTGCTCAAGCGTAAAGCTGACCCCACGCACTGCATCGATCTGGCTGCCATATTGGCTGAAGCTGACCTTGAGATCGGCAATTTCGACGAGGGGCATGGGCAGGCCTTCTGAAAAGGCCTCCCGGGATGAGCCGGGAAGCCGAAGTTTGGAGGACGGACTACTGCTTGGTGATGTGGGTGAAGAAGTAGTGGGCCAGCCGGTCGAGCGGGGTGAAGCCGAGGGCATTGGGCTGGGAGCCTTCGCCGCCGATCTCGTCCGAAATCACGGCAATGGTCACCGGATGCACCAGCGGCACGATAAGACCTTGGTCGATCATCACCTGCTCGGCCTGGGCATAAAGCTCGACGCGCTTTTCCCAATCGCTCTCGCTGTCCGCCTGGGCGACGATCTCGTCATATTCGGGAACGAAATAGCCGTGGCGACCGCCGTTGAAGAAGATGCCGTAGAAGTTGGACGGATCCAAATAGTCGTATTCATAAGGCGCGATGAAGATGTTGTTCTTCTTGGCGCGCAGGCCATCCATCCATTCGGGTCCGGGCAGGACACGGATGTTCATGGTGATGCCCAGAACTTCCTTGAACTCGGACTGCAGGTATTGCGCCATGGCCGGCACGATGGCGCCGTTGTAGCCGCCTTCCTCGCGATACCAGATCTCGATTTCCGGGAAGCCTTCGCCATTGGGGAAGCCTGCATCGGCCATGAACTGCTTGGCTTTTTCCGGATCGAAGGTGGCCTGGGCCACAACAGACTCATTGTAGCCGGGATAGCCGGGCGGCAGGATCGAGCCGGCCGGGATGGCGATGTCCTTGAGCACGGTGGAGGTCAGCTCGTCGCGGTCCACGGCGTGGTAGAAGGCGCGGCGGACATTGACGTCGTTGAATGGGGCCGCATCGAGGTCGTAGGAGATGTAGGACGTCGCGAACACCGCGTTCTTGCGGATACCGTCGGGATAGCGCTGCGTGGCGACCGGCACCTGCCCGGTGTTGAGGAAGGAGTAATCCGCATCGCCGGCGAGGAAGGCCGGGAGGCCAACTTCGGGGGCGTTGAGCGTGGGGTCGAGCTCCAGCCGGTCAATCTGGGGCGACCAGGGGCCGGTATAGGTGTCGGATTTGGTGAAGACGACCGAGTTGTTGGATTTTTCCCAGCTCTCGATCTCGAACGGGCCGGAGGAAACGATGGAGTCAACATTGAGCGCCCAATCGTCGCCCAGTTCATCCACCTTGTGCTTGGGAACGGGATACCAAAGGCTGGTGACGGAGGGGAAATAGGGCTTTGGCGCGATCGTGGTGACCTCGATGGTCTGGTCGTCTACGGCCTTGAGGCCGAGCGTCGACACATCGGCCGTGCCTTCGGTGACTTCCTTCCAGCCCTTGATGCCGCCGGCGAAATCCCAATACCAGGCGAAGTCATAGCCTGATGTGGCGGCGCGCTGGAGGGCGAAGATGTAGTCTTCGGCAGTGAGCGGTTCCCCATCGGACCAGACGAGCCCGGAACGCAGCTTGAAGGTCCAGGTGAGCCCGTCTTCGGACTGCGACCAGGATTCTGCTGCCATCGGGGTCAGCTCGAATTCCTTGTCGAAAGTCGCGATGGGAATCTGCAGCAGTTCGGAGCCGGTGCCACGGTCATAGACTGTTTTCATGTAGTCCATGTACGTGCCCGTCGTGCTGCCGCTCGGTGCGACCACTGTTGTCTGCGCCAATACCGGCGCAGTCAGGGCCGTCGCGACGGCAAGCGCGCTGGCGATTTTCAGCAAAGCGTTCATTCAGCTCCCTCCTTGTTGCAGAGCCAGTCCTCTGACGTTCCGGAGATCATCCTCGATGTTGCCCCGGTGGTTTGCGCCGCTCCTCGACGCTGGCGGGCTCCCCTCGAAAACCGCCAATGCCATATGTCTGACAAATGCGCTTGGCCTTGGCAAGCGGGTCTGTCCGCCTAGCCAAAGCCGAGTCGCTTCCTGGATCACTCCGAGGGCAAATATTTTATCCGCAACTCCCCCGCGGCCTGTTCGTTTTGCCCAGACGAAACATCAGGAGTGCCTCATGGCCAAGGAACACCACGACAATGACAAGACTCCCGAGGAAGCGCGTGATCGCGTCTGGGAGCTCGCCAAGAAGATCGATTTTTGCATGTTCACCACCTGGGATGGCGAACGCCAGCGCAGCCGGCCGCTTTCCGCCCGCGTGTTCCGCGAAGAGCATGCCATTTATTTCCTGGTGGACGAAGATGGCGCCAAGAATTCGCAGGTGGAAAAATTCCCCTTCGTGTCGTGCGCCTGGGCCGACAATAGCGGCCACAAATATGTGGTGATTTCCGGTTCCGCCCGCGTCACCAATGATCGTGCCAAGATCAAGGAGTTGTGGAACGACTTCGACAAGGCCTGGTGGGACGACGAGAACGATCCATCCATTCGCCTCCTCACCGTTACCCCCGAGGACGCCGAGCTGTGGGACAGCCCCAACCAGCTTGTTGCCACCGCCAAGATGGCGTTTGCCGCTGTGACCGGCGCTGCGCCCGAGATGGGCGACAACGAAAAGGTCAACCTCTAGGCAGAGCTTGAACCAGTGCTGGGACTGGCGCATTGAAAGGGCAAAGCAAAGGAGCCCTCTCATGCGCCTTCCCCTCTTTATTGCCGCTGTTGCGCTAGCACTGCCTACGGCCGCCAGCGCTGCCGAACCCACTGCCCGTGTCTCGGGCAATATCGCCGTTCGCTCCGGCCCGGGCACGGAATACCGCACCATCGGTCGCCTTGAAAACGGCAGCCGCGTTTCCCTCGATTATTGCACGCGCGATGATCGCTGGTGCCTGGTATCCGGCACCGGCTGGGTCAACGCGTCCTATCTGGTCGGCTGGTCCGCCAAGATCCCGGTCACGCCGTTCCGGTTCCTGGGTTCGCCGAACTGGGACGATGATCGGCGCGACCGCTCGATCTGGTAAGGATCAGGGCGGACGCGTGACCGACTGGCAAAAACTCGATGAACCCCTTACCGGCGGCTGCCAATGCGGCGCGGTGCGCTACAAGGTCGGCGTGCAGCCGATCAATGTGCACCTTTGCCATTGCCGCATGTGCCAGAAGGCGGTGGGCGGGCCCTTTGCCGTGATTTGTCCGGTGCTCAAGACGGACTTTGTGGTGACGCGCGGGGAAATTGGGTGGTTTCACAGCTCGGCCGTGGCGCGGCGAGGCTTCTGCCGCGATTGCGGCACGCCGCTCATTTTCGACTAGCCCGATTATCCCGACATCGGTGTTTTGGCGGGTAGTTTCGACCAGCCCGATCGCGTGCCGCCCGTGGTGCAATATGGCATCGAAAGCCGGGTGCATTGGTGGCACGGGATCGAGGATTTGCCGGGCGACCAGCCGACCTATGCCGACGATCCAGAGGGCATGCTCCCGCGCATCCAGGCCAGCAATCGGCAGCATCCGGACCATGACACGTAAGACTTGGCGTCAGTAGCGAACGGGGCGCTTGGCGATGATCTCGGCGATGCGGTCGGTATCGGCGGCGGAGAGATAGCGGCCGCGCTCCAGGATTTCGAGCGTGTATTCATTGTAGGTCAGCCCCAGCGCCTCGGCGCGGCGGGCGCGCATGACGGCGATGGCGTAGGGCGCGTCGAAGGCCTTCTTCTTGGCAGCGGACCATTCGAAGTAGTTGCCGATGCCGTTGGGACCCCAGGGGCGGGGATCGTCATCAAGCGGCGGGCCACCATTGCTGAGAGGGGCGTCGGACATGGGGGGAGCATGCGCCGGTGCGGGCGGGGTGTCCAACGAAGGATTTTTATTGGGGTGATTGGGCGGGGTTATGGAGAGGTTGAAGGCCCCCACCTAGCCTCCCCCTGGGAGGGGGAGGGATTAGATAGAGTTTGCTGCGGCGTTTGAGAGCCACTGAGTTGTCCCTCCCCCTCCCAGGGGGAGGCTAGGTGGGGGTTCACTTCCCCACCTGTAATGCTACTCTCCCCTTGGAGGGTACTCATGGATGATCCGATCAGTTTCGCCCGCAAGCTGCGGCGGGAGCAGACGCCGGCCGAACGCCGGTTCTGGCGCTTGCTCGAGCCCTGGCGCGAGCGCGGCTGCCACTGGCGGCGGCAGGCGCCGATTGGGCCCTATGTAGCCGACTTCGTCTTCAAGCAGGGCAAGCTGATCGTCGAGATCGATGGCGACAGCCACTATCATGATGCGGGAATGGCGCATGACGTCCGGCGCACGGATTATCTGACTGGGCTCGGCTATCGCGTGGTGCGGTTCACCAACAGCGATGTGCTCGGGAATAGCGAAGGCGTCTACGACATCTTGCGCGGCCTACTCGGCGAGCCCGACCGCTGAACTTTCTTCACCTCCCCCTTCCAGGGGGAGGCCGGGTGGGGGTGCTTGCCTCACACGCTTGGGATTAGGCCGACCACCGCAACCCCCACCTAACCTCCCCCTGGGAGGGGAGGGATGGATCGAGGCTGTAGCCTATTCTGGTTCACCAATACCGATGGGCTCGAAAGCGGCGAGGGCGTCTATGATGTTTTGCGTGGCCTGCTCGGCGAGCCTGACAGGCTGAACCCTCTTCACCTCCCCCTCTCAGGGGGGGCCGGGTGGGGTGCTTACTAGCGTCTGTGCTAACCCGCGATGCCGATCTAACTGCTCTGGCGAGGTGAGGGGCGAATCGAGTGGGGCTTGTTACTGTTCTTCCCTTTTCTTGAGAAGGTATGTGGTAATATTCAGCGAGGTTCTTGCATCGTCCACCAACGCATGCTTGTGGAACTCTCGACAAATGACTCCACAAGTCAGGCCAATTGGTACACCGTTCCAACATGCGTATAGGTCAAAGAATAGACTCGTGGCTGTCCCGCTTAGAGTGGCGTTGGTCCCTGAGCAATCTTGTATTAGGCGTCTACTTGGTAGTGTCGACAGCGTTACCCGCGTGGGCAGTTAGTGTGATGAGCACTTTTAACCACTTCGCCCCAATGTCATGGGTCTTAGCAGGGTTTCTGGGTCTTGTTGTCGGTTCTTCTAGCTATGCGGCTGTGGCTTGGGGGTACGGCCGTTTCGTAAATTCCAAGTATAACAATCAGCTCTTAGCCAAATCTGGCTATGTCGACCCAATGTCAAAAACCTTCGAAAATAAGCGCATCTTTCTTGCCGAGTTTTGCCTTCCATCTGAGCCGCACATAGACGGGAAGGCCTTTATCAATTGTGACATTGTTGGGCCGGCTAATGTGATACTGCGTTACAACAATCAGCTAGCTGATCACAAACTTCCGATATGTGATGCGGTGCTTGTCCGCAACGACATGGAGTGCGCCCCGTTTCACCGGACAGGCGGCGATTGGGTTTAAGCACTGAGGCGCAGGAACTCTCGTGGTGAGCGGAACTTGAGCCCGGAGTGCGGGTGAACCTCACAGTAGTCCTCGATCCATCCTGGCAGCAAGGCGAGGATGGTGTCGGCGTCTGGGAGGATTGCGGTCGAAGCGTAGTCTCGCTTCAGGGTCTTTACGAAGGCCTCGGACATGCCATTGCTC
>NZ_PYWB01000006.1 GCF_003056345.1 Devosia submarina
CCATCGTCGAGTTCAAGTGCGAAGTACCGGGACAGTACGTTCTTGTGGACCATGCCCTCTCGCGGGCTGAACGCGGGCTGGCCGGCTACCTGATCGTGGAAGGCGAGGAACAACCCGACATCTTTGGTCCTATCGGTGAGCCACCAGACGCGTCCATGTCGGGCCACTAAGCCAAGCCTGATCGACCTGCTGGCACCGTGCCAGCAGGTCACCTTTTTCTATGATGCCAGAATAGGCTCCTTTGGTGCCCCGAGCACATGACTGTGACCTGCTTGATCCCTCACTACATGAGGAGAGCGCTCGCGCAAATATGCATAAGCTCGAAAGCTCCTGGCGATTGCATGGAGCAGCCGATCAGTCACGGTGTTAATTCGCCAAGCGGCGCATCGTAGGCCAAACCCCCAGGATCGGATCAACTTCTTCCTACGCCTGAGACAAGAGAGCTCCCGAGCGGTTTGCACCCGGAAGCCATGAAGCTGCCATTCGACCCGGTGGCTTACCTAACCGAAGTCTGGTTCTGCACGGCGTCGTTCGGTGCAAGCGAGTTCTTCACCTGTGGCGCAGGAAGCGGGGTTTCCGCGGTACTCACCGGAAGAAGTGGAAGCTCAACGCGGGGCTGTTCGCCTGTGAGAGTCCTCAAGAAATCGGCAATCGCTCCAGCCTCTTCTTCACTCAGTTCCGCACCGAGTTGGCTTACCCCCATGATTTCAACCGCCTGTTCCAGGCTCCAGACCTTTCCACTGTGGAAGTAGGGTGCCGTCAGGTCAACATTGCGCAACGGCACTGCCCGGAAGACATATTCGTCGCTGGCAGTTTGGGTCACAGCAAAGCGTCCCTTGTCATCAGGCGGCAGTACCTCGCTACCAGGACGTTCTACAACGCCGAACGGAAAATAATCTTGACCACCTAAATTCACGCCTGCGTGGCAGGACGAGCAGCCAGTATCAATGAACAGCTGCAAACCCTGCTTCTCGCGATCAGTAAGAATGCTGAGGTTACCCTCCAAATATTGGTCGAACCGAGATGCAGGCGTGATCAAAGTTGCCTCGAACGCCTCAAGAGCACGGGCAACATTATCGAAGGAGACGGGCTGCTCCTCACCTGGAAACGCAAGTGCAAACCTTTCCTGGTAACCGGGTATGCTGTTCAGGACCGACAAGACGTGTTCTGGGGTCGCAGCCATTTCGACCGCGGCCTGAATCGGACCAGTGGCTTGCGTTCGCAGATCCTCGGCACGGCCGTCCCAAAACTGGGCAATGTTGAAGACAGCATTGAAGACAGTTGGCGAATTCCGGGGACCTCTTTGCCACCCATGACCGATCGAGGTTTCGAGATTGTCGTCACCTCCCATCGCCAGATTATGGCAGGAATTGCAACTGAGCACCCCGCTGGCCGACAAGCGAGTGTCAAACCAGAGCATCTTGCCAAGCTCGGACTTTTCGCGGGTAACCGGATTGCCAGCGACAGCTGGCACCATAGAGGGAATAGGCTCAAACAGGCTGACAGCAGTCTCGTGCAGCTCATCTGTTGGAGCAGGATCGCTGTTGCTGTCCTGAGCCACCACGGTGATCCCGAACATGGCCGAGATTGCCACCCCAGCTAAAAAAGTACCGCGCATAAATTCCTCCCTGCTGGCAAATTCTATCCACAATCCACCTCGCAAATCAACTTATCAGCCAAACAGCAGTTCCGCTCGAGAGCTGATGCGTCCTTGGATTTTCCGTCCGCAGAGAAAGCACCTTCCCGGGCGCATCGCCTTGGCCGCTGAAGGTGCATGGTGCTCTGCCGCCGCTTGGAGCATTCAGCAGCCTCTTCTGACATCAGTTAGTGAGTACGTCGCATTCGCGTCGCTCCTCCTGTTCTCACGCATTGGGCACTAATTTCATCCAGCTTGTTCACCCGGATCAAAGGCTTTCTCATTTTTGCCTGCTCATCCATTGTACTGGATGACGAACCATCGTGGATCATTAGGCAGCATGGAAAGTTTGAACTCGAGGTGGCCTGAGTTGGTTGAATGAAAGGGCTGCCAAATATTCTGGAGGTCAACACCGTTGATCTTGGGGGCGGCCGCTGAAGGGCCAGATAACTGGATGGCGGTATCGAAGCGGGACCCACAGGTTCGGTCATGGCAGGGTTGGGCCTATGATGACTCTGGTTCGGCTATGCTGATTTCTTGGATAGAGGAGAAACAATAATGGAAGACGCAGAACAGTGGAGCCGGCAACGGACGACACACAGTGGCTTCAGCTTCTATGTACGGCCTGCCCGGCCAGAGGACGAGTCCGAACTTGCAACGTTTTTCGAGCATGTGACACCGGAAGACAGACGCTTCCGATTCCTCAGCAGCGTCAAACTAGGACATGATCAGCTCGCCGCTATGACAAATGTTGACCATCATCAAACCGAGAGTTTCGTTGCGCTTGGGGAGGGCGGCAAGATCGTTGCCACCGGCATGTTGGCCTGCGACGCAGACCTTGCTGTGGGGGAGGTCGCTATTTCGGTGAGCGGTGAGTTCAAGAACCGCGGGATTGGTTGGGAGATGCTGCGCCACTTAACTCAATATGCCGAAGCCAGGGGCATTCAGCGTCTTCAATCACTTGAAAACCGAGCCAATAAATCGGCGATACAGATCGAAGAAGAGTTCGGGTTCAAATCTGAGACCTACCCAGGGGACTCGACTCTTGTCCTACTGCAACAGACCTTAGCCGCGTAAGTTCACGATGAGGGTCGCTCAAGGGAGGGGCGTCGAAGGGCTTTCGCTGCCCTCCCTTGTAGAAAGGTGGCCCTGCCGATGACCCTGTCTCTGCACGGTCGTAGGCATTGGTTTGACGTCTCTGAGCTGGGCGTTGTGGGCCAATGTTACCGGCTGGATGAGAACCTATAGTGCAGTCGCACCATCTCCCAATCCGCTCTGACATTTGAGAGTGTTTGATTCACATCAATGCCGGACCGAAACCTCTGGTTTACTAGAGGAGGAACGATAACAAAGGTGCGCTATGCTCAACAACGATGAACTTTCGGAAAGAATACGTCGGCCCGAACTGTTCGATCGGATCATGTCTCCGAGGCAAGCTGCCGATCTCCTCAATGATGGAATGATTGTTGGGATGAGCGGCTTCACCCGAGCAGGTGATGCGAAGGCGGTGCCTTTGGCCATGGCAGAGCGAGCGGCAAAGGACCCGTTCCGCGTTACTCTAATCACCGGCGCCTCGTTGGGACATGATGTCGACCGTATACTTACCGAGGCGGGTATTCTGGCGCGACGGATGCCATTCCAAGCAGACCCTACACTTCGCGCTGCTATCAACCGCGGCGAAGTGATGTTTATCGATCAGCACCTCAGCGAGACAGTAGAGCACATTCGCTCGGGGCAGCTAGGGCCGCTGGACTACGCCATAGTTGAAGCTGCCGCCATTACGGAGTTTGGTGGGTTGGTACCGACCACTTCGGTAGGAAATTCAGCGAGCTTTGCGGTTCTGGCCAAAAAGGTGATAGTTGAAATCAATATGTCGCAGCCACTGGCACTCGAGGGCATCCACGACATCTATTTCCCCTCAAAAAGACCCACCAGGTCTCCCATTCCTATAGTGGCTTGCGAAAGCAGAATTGGCTTCCCCTACGTACCTATTGATCCGGATAAGATTGTAGCCGTTGTCATCACGCAAACTGAGGACAGCGCTTCCAACATCGAGCGCTCGGACGCGGGCACTGACGCGATTGCCGAACGGCTGATCCAGTTTCTACAAGGCGAAGTTAAGCAGGGGCGACTGGATCTTACTTTGCAGCCGTTACAAGCGGGCATAGGGTCAATCGCCAATGCTGTTCTTGCCGGCTTGGCCGACGGGCCATTCCATCACTTGAAGATGTATTCGGAAGTCCTGCAGGACTCGACTTTTGACCTGTTTGATGCTGGCAAGCTGATGTTTGCCTCCGGATCTTCCATCACCCTCAGTCCAGCTTGTGCCGCAAGGGTGTTCCCCCGACTTGCGGAATACAAGGACAGGGTGGTGCTGCGACCGCAGGAGCTAAGCAATCATCCTGAAGTCGTCAGGAGGCTGGGCATCATTGCCGTGAACACCGCCTTGGAAATCGACATCTATGGCAATGTCAATTCTACGCACGTGAATGGCACACACATGATGAACGGCATTGGCGGATCTGGCGACTTTGCCCGTAACGCTTACCTTTCGATCTTTGTAACCAAAGCCCTAGCGAAAGGCGGAGCTATCTCGTCCATTGTGCCGATGGTAACCCACGTGGATCACACCGAGCACGATGTTGATGTTGTGGTTACTGAGTGCGGACTCGCAGATCTTCGGGAGCTCGCCCCCCGGGAACGCGCTCAGGCAATTATCGAGAACTGTGTGCACCCAGACTATCGCGAACAACTTCGAGATTATTTCGACCGAGCGTGCCTTCGCGGTGGGCACACACCGCATCTTCTGGAGGAGGCGTTTTCCTGGCACGAACGTCGGGTCGCAACAGGGAGCATGATGCGCTAGCAATCTGGATCGAACCGGGGGCTATTGAGATGTGCGCAGGCACAATGGCATGGTTTCGACAGAGACCGTCACTGCTGCCTGCAGAAGCCGCCGCCCTATGTGGCTGTACTGAGAAGCCTGCGCCTCTCCTCATTGAGCCAGATCGGCCCGGGCTTTCTCCAGCTCTGTTGAATAGCGTCGATAAAGGTCCTAGCAAGCGTCGAATGCCGGTAAACCCAGACGATGATCACCCAGATGGCGTTTTGGGCGACATCCAAGAGGGTAATAAGGGCTCGGCAAAGCCGAAGGCGCCTTTTGAGCGCAAGAACTTCGGCGGCAGCGGGCACCCCGATGAGCGACAAAGCACAGATGTTCCGGTATCACGCAGTGACCTCACCAAAGGCCATGACCCTCCGCCAGGCCGAGCAATTCCTTAATGCCTTTGTTCGACCCGTTCTTGGCGACGTGGCGGCTGGGAAGAACCCGTGTTGTCTGCAGAAATCGAAGGAGCTCGGGCCTTTCAGTACCGCATAGCGCTCCTCGAGAAACCCATACCCGTATTCAGCGGCCGAATGACCGGGCAAACTGATATCTATTACAGGCTCGAGGTGTTCACGCAGACCGGCTCAGGTGGCAGTGATCTGATGGGGTTGACCAGACAACAACTCATTGATGATGTGCTGGAACGCTACGAGGCGCACCTGGCGTTTCTTTCCGTTTCCGCCGAAAACGACACCGCTTCCGCCGAAAACGACACCGCGTCGGTCCTGACACCTCCGACGCGGTCTTGAAGCAAACGGGACCTGCATTCCAGACGGTAAAAGGGTAATCCGAAGGGTTCCGGATTTGCCAATGGCGTGCCTGCACTTGTAAAATTGTGATCTAAATCCAGATTGGCGGCTTGCTAACCGAATGAGCCCATAACGGTTTGCGCGCGGCATCTGCTTACCAAGTCCCATTTACAGGGTCTCTCGAGAAACTCGCAGCGTTAGACTTGCCGGCTACTGGCCTGCAGAACAAACCACGCTGGCTTGCGCATGAGATACGCGTCCAAAGCAAGAGGGCGAGCAGCAAGCCTAGATCCGCTGGTGTTGAGCCAACTGCCCTCGTCCGAAACGCCCCAAAGGGTAACTCCTGACAATCGAGCATTGGTTTTTACCATCTCGACATACTCGAGGTACACCCGTGCCACCGTTTCATCTCTAGCTTCAACATCGCCCTCGAGGTCACGGTCATCGACGTCCAACTCTGTGACTTCTATACTCAGCCCGAGGCTCTTTATCTCCTGCAGCCATCTAGCAAAGTTGCGGTGGTTTCCAGACAGGAAGTCCCGGGCGTTGAGGTGAGATTGCAGCCCCAGGCAGTCGATCGGGACGTCTTCTGACATCAATCTCTGAAGCAAAGCTAGCATTAGCTGGCGCTTCTGTTCAGCAGCGGGAGAGTCGTACTCCAACCCCATTTCGTTGAGGACCAGCAGGGCTTGTGGATCGAGCGTGCGGACCAGCCGAAACATTTTATGGATGTAGTCGGCACCCAGAGCAGAAAGGTAGGGGCTAACGCGCAGTCCATCGTCGTAGCCATCGGTAATCTGCAAGGGCTCGTTAACGACATGCCAAGATAGCATTGCACCCTGGTACCTGCGAACGACGTTGCTCAGGTAGGCTGTCGCGGCGGCGCGGAATCGTTCTGGATCGACGTCCAGGAATCTGCGCGGGATCGACCGGTGCCAACAAAGGGTGTGACCATGCAGACCCATCCTATGAGCTTCTGCAAAGGCAACGACTTCATCCATGGCGTCGAAATCAAGGGATCCGTCGGTGCGGCAAAGCGCGTCCCATTTGCACTCATACTCGGGCGTTACGGTGCTGCAGTCACGAATGACGGCGGCTCGTCGCTCCTTTACCCGAAGGTCAGCCATCCTGATGGCGTAGCCGAGGGGAATGGACGGAAGAGCAAGGTCCGCGTTGCTGGTTTGGTCAAGGGCCTCAACCAAGTGTTTTTCCGTGCATTGTAAGACACATGACGTGAGCTGCATTCTTGAAGATTCGTGACATCATCTTAGTGCTGACAGCGGGCCTAGGCCTGGCACTGATCCTTGTAGCCATTGTGCTGTTGCGGGGAGAGCTTTCCAAGCTTGAAATAGCGCAGCGTCTGCAGACGTCCAATGCCGTGCGCGAACAATTGCTTGTCGCCAGCACCGCCTTAGCCAGAGAGCGGACTGACACATTCATTCAGTTGGCCGCTTCTGCTTCTTCGGAGAATTTTGGTGAGCCGGCAGCGGCGCTCCGGACTCACGCGGACCAGGCCCTTGCCAGGGCAATCTTCGAACTTCAGGGGGGCAAGGCTCTGTTGCCGAGGGCTGCCGAAAGCATGTCTGGCCTAGTGTCTGCTGAGGAACGCCTAATTGCGTTGCGCAATCAAGTCGACGAGGCAGCTCGCAACAAGGATGAGCAGGTGCGCCGAGCAGCGGCGAGTGACTGGCTGGCTGGTGTGACCGCGCTGATGGATGACCTGCAGGCATGGAGGCTGGACTTGCTCAACGACAATCGCCCGACTGATCCGATCCTGGCAGCCGAGGCCAACATTCGAGCGTTTGTAGACATACTGCATGGCGCGGTAGCGTTCAACGAAGCTATCGGAGTTGCTCTCCTGACGAGCAGGGGAGAGGCTCGGGATGAGCAGGTGGTCACGATCGAACGCATGGTCGGTCGCATGAACCTTGCCTGGCAGATGATCGGCAATGAGGTGGATCTTTCGCTGAGCGAAGAGGTAAGGGCAGCTGTCGCCAGCGCCCGGAGAATTTACTTCCAGACCTATGATCCGGTGCTGCTAGGCCTCGTGAACGCAGCGCCGAATATAACCACCTCGACAATGATTGCTGCTTGGACGCGCACATCCGAGCACAGCCTCGATGCCTTGGGCAATTTACAAAATACGGTGCTCAAGAGTTCGCGCGAACGGCTCGATCTTATTGTTTCGCAGGCACAACGATCAGGCGCGATTGTTACTTTGGTGACCGTCTTCGGTGCTCTTGCAGCTGTGCTCATCCTGCTCGTGGTGAGACGGCGCGTCATCAATCCCATTGCGCGTATCAGCCATGCGATGGAGCGCCTGGCCGATAACGACCTTTCAACGCCAGCGCCGAGGGCTGGGCGTCTCGACGAAGTTGGCGTCATGACCAACGCGCTTCGTACGTTTAAGGCGAATGCGATCAAGCGACAACGTACGCAGCGGGAATTGGCCGAGGTGCATCAGAATCTGCAACGAACCTACGACCAGTTGCGCAATGATCTCGAGGCAGCCGCGACCATCCAGATGGCCATGCTGCCCACCCCCGCCATAGTGAGGGGTGTCAGCCACCACGGCCTTTACAGCCCCTCAAGCCACATCGCAGGAGACACCTACAACGTTGTTGAGCATCCGGATGGCGGAGTTGGCTTCTTCCAGATCGATGTTGCGGGCCACGGCGCCGCCGCGGCGTTGGTCTCGGTCGCTGGCCAACATACCCTATCGCAGGCCATGCTGACGCGTGCGCGCGAAACTCAGATTGAAGACATCGTTGCGCGGATCAATCGTGAATGGCCGGAGAACCTGCCCTATTTTACTACTGTGCTGGGGGAAATAGATCCAGCCGCCCCTGTCGGGCGTATCGTTCAGGCAGGCCATCCTAGTCCCCTCCTGATACGCTCAGAGGGTAATGTGGAGCAAATCGGCAGTAGCGGCTTTCCGGTCGGCATGCTGCCGCAAGCCTGTTATGAGAGCATAGAGTTTCCTTTCCGCGCCGGCGATCGGCTCCTGATTTATTCGGATGGTGTGGTCGAAACCGAAAGTCCGTCTGGGGACTTCTACTCCGAGAGCCAGCTATTCGACCTTGTCAGCGCGCATGTCGCCAGTGCCACGCCAGAATTGCTGGTCGCACTGCAGGCCTCGCTAGATGCATGGCGTGGCAGTCGGGAACTGACCGATGATGTTAGTGTCCTCATCGTTGAACGAACAAAGACGCGGAGTAATCATGCTATCCACTGAAACCATTGACGAGGTCCTCATCATAAGAGTCGAGGAGCGCCGTCTGGACGCCAGCAAAGCTCCCGCCTTCAAGGACGATGTTGGTCAAATAATCGACGAGAAGGCAAACCGGCTAGTGCTCGACCTCACGCTAGTCGAGTTTATCGACAGCTCGGGCCTAGGGGTCATCGTCTCAGTTCTCAAGCGCTTGGGACCTTCCGGCAATCTGGCCATTGCAGGCGCAAACTCGACAGTCCGTCGCCTGTTCAGCCTGACGCGAATGGATCGCATCTTTAAACTTTACGACTCGCCGCAGGCAGCCGTTGAGGCCATGCAGACCTAAGGCACAAGATGAGACCTTCCCTCTGCCTCAAGATCGACAGCGACTTGGAAAGCGTGGGCCTAGTCGCCAAAGCCGTACGAGCGCTATGCTCGAACGGCCTGGGCCCTGAGGCACTCGATGAAGTCGAGTTGGGCGTGGCGGAGGCGATAAACAACGTCATCAAGCATGGCTATGCAGGCCGTAAGGGATCGTCAGTTGAGATCCGCGCCGTTTTGTCCATTGATCGCGTGGTCATCGACATTCTTGATCAGGCACCAGCCATGCCGCAGACCGCCCTAGAAGCGCGAGATCCTTGGTCCCGGATCGAGAGCGGACAGACCGAAGACCTTCCGGAAAGCGGCATGGGTATGGCCCTTATTCAGATGACGATGGACGAGGTCAGCTATTCATCGGACGCCGGCATCAACCAGCTGCGTTTGACTAAGCTACTGGCGCACTAGCAAGGCCGATATCCGGGATTGAAGATCTGGCATAGCGGCTGCCGCCAAGCCAAGTGACGGAGCTATTGCCAAGGCATTTTCCGTGTCGGTGGCCTCGAGTTGGTCAAGTATACGCTCGACTATTTCCTCGTGCCGAGCACGTGTGCCGATGCCATGAATCAAGCCCAGCACGGCTGCATCCAGAGCTGTGGCTTGAGTTGCGAGCGTGGCTGGATCGGCTTCGAAGGCACGGCTGCTGTCCTCGACAGCAGCTTCGATGACCGGCCGAAGCTGCGGCGTCAACGACGGACTTGCGCTACCGGTTGCCATTACGGAGGCAACGACCTGGGCACGGAGACGCTCGGTGGTGTCGAGAGATTCGAGATACACGATCGCAGCCGTAGAACATACCAGTGCAGCAATGAACACGATCTGCCCGCGCGCTTGTAGCAGCCCATCGCGAAAGCTCATGATGAAAAAGCCTCTTCGGTTCTTTGCTGGTCCGGGCGCATCTTTCCGGCAACGATATCGCCTTCGAACTCGGGATCCGGTTGCCAGTAGGCGGCGCGAATGATGGGGAGCATGGAAATTGCATTTGTCAGCCCCCAGACGGTATTGGCCAGCATCGCACCAAGTCCGTAGCCGCTCTGACCCTGCATAAACGCCATCCATCCCCAAACAAGTCCAGCGATAGTCAGGACCGCAATCGCGATCTGCCAGCGCACGAGCTTGCCGTATGTGCCCACCTGCCTGTCCTTTGGCGTGACTGGGAACGAAATTTTCTTGCGGCGCAGCACAGTCCAGAGCGCCTGCAATCCTAGAGGGAATGTGGCCAGGTACCACGCCCGACCCTTGCTGTTTGAATTGCCCCAGGTGGCCACCAGCTTGCTGACTTCATTAAGCAGGAGGAAGGGCACGATATGGACGAAGAAATCCAGCGAGTAACCGGCGAGCGGCGCAGTGCCGGTAAACAGAAAGATGATCGGCGCCAGAAGAAATATGACGTTCCAGATGGGCGAGAGGTAAGAGTAGAAGGTGGCCGCGTACATGAGCTTCTGCGCCATTGTGAGCCCGGGTTTCACCAGCGGGTTATCGTTGACGAAGATGTCGAGCGTGCCCCCTGCGTATTTGAAGCGCTGCACTGTCCAGCTCAGAAGGTCATTTGGCGATAGCATGCGTGCCTGCACCACCGGATGAAGTACGGATTTCCACTTCCTTTCCCGGTCCGCATGCAGCGCTATGGAGGTGTAGATGTCTTCCGATACGTGGAACTTATAAGGCTGGAACTCGAGATCGAGAGCGCCCTGCCAGCGCATAGCGCTTTGGACGGATTCGGCGATCGCCGCTTCCCCGGTGAGGCGCCGCGCTGCTGCCTCATTTCTCCCTGCCTCGGCCTCGATGGCGTCAGACCATTGTCGTAGTGCCGCTTCCATGACGGCTTCGCGGCGGTGTATTGAGCCGGCACCGCAGCAGAAGCTTGCATTTGCCCAATTGCGCCGTCTCAAGATGACATCGAAGAACAATTGAGGATCGTTGGCAAACGGATCTTCACCCACCTGCACCGGTCCAATCAGGCGCTCAAGCGCGCGTCCTATTGCGCGGCCGGCACCGCCAAGGCGTCGCTCCAGCACGGCAGGTAAGGGAGCCCCCGGCGGCACGTTGTAGAACCATTGCGGCGTTTGCACCCAAGCGACTTTCTCGTCCCGAAAGTAACCAAGCGTTTCTTCCAGGAAGGTCGAAAAAGGGATCATGTCGGCGTCGCAGATGAGAATGAAATCGCCGGACGTGACCGTCATGGCATTGCGCAAATTGCCTGCCTTGAAGCCAAGGTTGTCGCTGCGGGTGATGTAGTTGACGCCCTCCTGCGCCGCCACTTCAGCCATCTCCGACCGCTTGCCATCGTCGAGTACATGCACGCTCACCTCAATGGGATGGGCATATGTCAACGCCTTGGCGGCGCGGAGCCCATCACGGACGAGTTCGGGATCTTCGCTGTAAGTGGCAAAGAACACATCTACCGTGAGCGGTCGTTCAGGTATGTCGGCGTCGCTGGTGCAGTCTCGCGTCGTCTCCGGCGGTAGAGGTCGCTCAGGAGAGCGGGCCGACCAAACGTTGAGGGTAAACAGTACCAGTCCCAAATAGGCACCGGTTTCCGCAACAATGAGCGGAATGGAAAACCAGAGGGCTTCCACATTGATCGACCACATCCAGCGCCAGATGATGTACCAGGCTCCAAACGCGAGGCACGCCGTGTTGAGGAACTGCCAGAGAGCCTCATGCAGGGCCGAGTAACGCAAGGGCGTCCACGGCACTTGAGCTTCGAAGCGTGAACGATAGTTACGTTGCGTCATGAGCCCAGCTACTGCTCCGCCCCTAGAACGGCGTCGCCTGCAATCAGGCGTGCCTTAGTTTGTTCGAGCAGCCACAACACCTCTTTAGGATCGGTGTTGCTGGAGCGCACATATAGCTCCCCATTGTTGCGCCAACCTAGCACTAGCAGATGCGCCAAGTCCGCCTCCCGTGACTGCCTGGCCAGTTCGTCGATGCTGTTTTCTGGCGCTGCAATCGGCGGCGCAACAGGTTGCGGCTCAGTACTCCAAAGTTGAACGGAGACTCGCCGATTGGCCGCTGCGTCGCCGCCAAACTGATCCGTACCCGAGGTAGGTACGATGCTGGTGGCCGGAAAGCGTGCACCACCTACGATCAGCTTGTCGAGAACGTCGGCAGCGCGGGCGGCAGTTAGCCGGAGATTTAGGAGTTCGGACCCGGAAAGGTCCGCATAGCCCGTGATCGTTGCCGAGCAGTTCCCGGCGGCGGCAGCCTCGATGAGTGGCCTCAATCCTTCTTGCGCTGGAGAATTCGGGGAACTGCTGCCACTCGGGAAACCGACAATTTCGGCAAAGGCTGTACACTCGCGGGCCGCAGCAGCTTTTTCGGCAACGAGAGTATCCGCGCTCCAGCCGCCGGAAGGTGGATTGGCTACAGCTGTTTCATCGCCAGACCAGATCGATACTTCGGCTGAGTTGTCGCGATCGATCGGCGCGCCGTTCTGAACCAAGACGAAATCGGTCGGTGCAAGGTTGGTCGCGCCGACTGTGGCCTCCAGAATTGACAGGCTGCGGTCTTGTCCTTCGCCCGTAAAATAGTCGTTCGTAAGCCGCACCGTCAGATCGCCAGCGTCGGTCAACAGATCATCGGCAATCTCGAATGAAAATGTCTGCTGCGCTGGCACTGGATTATCTAGGGTCCCGCTGCCGACGACGGTGCCGCCCAGCCCGACCTCAAAGGCGGGGCTGCCCTCGAAGGCCGTACCAGAGAGAGTGATACTCAGTTCCGCCGCGTTGATTGGAAGAACCGTGAGGCTGACCGAAATCCCGGCGGCGGTTGCAAGTGATCTCATCGACATCAGGCTACCCTAGTCCTCGACCTATCTCGATAGGAATGCGGTTGCTGGTAGTCGGTTCAACCCTAAGCGGGTCAGAAAGTAAGCAAGGTGATAATGCCTCATGGCCAAATTCGGTCGTCGCGAAGGCTGCAAGCTGGTCCTCTGGATTGTACTGCGCGGGAAGGTAGTTGTTGGGCTTAAGCGATCGGCGCTGTGGGGAACTGCCATGAGGCTGGAGCCGGGTTGAACGCTACGGATTCTTGCGATCCCATACTTGCCAGCAAGATCAAAGTCGCCAAACTGTCATGTAATTGGGCTACCGCGAGGCCCTCTCAACTGCGGGATCGCTACGCATCATGAACACAGTCGCCCGTGGGGAACTCGTCCTTACCAATGCCAGGATTGTCCTCGCCGATGAAGTCCTTGAAGGGTCGGTGCGGGTGGATGGTGGTGTCGTCACGGACATAGGGGCGGCCAGCCGCACAGGTGTGGATCTGGATGGGGATTTGCTGATCCCCGGCTTGGTTGAATTGCATACCGACCACCTTGAGACGCATTATGCGCCGCGGCCCAAGGTGCGTTGGAACCCTCTTGCCGCCGTGCAGGCGCATGATGCTCAAATTGCGGCGTCCGGCATTACCACCGTGCTCGACGCCATCCGAATCGGGCTTGATGAACAGACCGATATTGGTGCCGACGATATGCTCACCCTAGCGGTCGCCATTGGGGCTGGCAACAAGGCCGGGCGCTTGCGGGCGGAGCATCATATTCATCTGCGCTGCGAAGTGTCGGCGCCCGATTGCCTTCCCAGCTTTCTCGCGATCAAGGACGATCCGCAGGTGCGGCTGGCGTCGCTGATGGATCATGCGCCGGGCCAGCGGCAGTTTGCGAGCCTTGAGGCGTACAAAGTGTACTATCAGGGCAAGACCAAGATGAGCGACAGCGAGCTGGACGTGTTTACGGAGCGCCGGAACCGCCAGTCGCAGCAATTTGCCGGCAAGAATCGTCGCGCCATAGCCGAGATCTGCCGGGACAGGGGGATTGTTCTTGCCAGCCATGACGATGCGACGCGCGATCATGTGGAAGAAGCCGCGGTGCTGGGCATCCATGTTGCCGAATTTCCCACGACTCTAGAGGCGGCCAAGGCATCGCGCCAGGCGGGCATGTCGATCCTGATGGGCGGACCCAATGTGGTGCGGGGCGGTTCGCATTCGGGCAATGTATCGGCTCGTGCCCTGGCTGAAGCTGATCTGCTCGATATCCTCTCATCGGACTATATCCCGTTCTCCATGCTGCAGTCCGCATTCTCGCTCGTGGACAGTGTAGAGGGGATAAGTTTGCCCAAGGCTATTCAACTGGTGACCAAGCGACCCGCTGATGCGGGCGGTTTCACCGACCGGGGCGAGATCGCGATCGGCAAGCGGGCGGACTTTGTGCACCTGCGGGTAGAAGACGGCATCCCTATTGTTCAAACCGTATGGCGGCAGGGTCGCCGCGTTATATGAACGGGTGTTTCGTTGCCGTGGTGGGGCCGAGCGGGGTTGGCAAGGACAGCCTGATCGATTTTGCACGGGCACGGCTGGAGGGCTCGAGCGGGATTGCTTTTGTGCGCCGGGTGGTCACAAGGCAAGCTGATGACTGGAGCGAGGACCACGATAGTCTTGATGCGCAGGCTTTCGAAGAGGCCGAGGCGGCGGGCCACTTCGCCTTGAGTTGGGACGCACACGGCTTGCGCTATGGGCTGCCTGTCGGCCTGGAAAATGACCTTAGGGCGGGTCGGGTGGTGGTCGCCAATGTGTCTCGTGGCGTCGTTCCTGCGCTGGTGGCGCGCTACCCCAAGGCGGTGGTTGTCTCGGTTGTCGCTGAACGTGATGTCATAGCGCAGCGCTTGGCTGGTCGGGGCCGTGAAAGCGTCGAGGCCATACGCAGTCGGCTCGATCGCAGCATCGGTATATCGCTGCCGGCGGGCACCGTTGAGATCGACAATTCGGGCCAGCTGGAAGTGGCCGGTGATCGATTTGTCCAATTGCTGCAGGACGTTGCAGCCTTGGTTTGAGCCTAAACAACCAGTTCCATTCGCTCGGCGGGGAAGCGGCTCAGCCCATAGGATATTGGCTTGCCTTGCCCGTCGACGTCCACAGCCTCGGACACCAGCAGAATGGCGCCTGGCGTAAGGGCGAGGAGCTTGGTTTCTTCCACATCGGCGTGACGGGCCGAAATGCGAGTCGAGGCGCGGGAATAATCCGCAATGCCGTAGCTGGCAAAGGTAAGCGTGTATGAGCCGCGCTCGACGAAGCGCGCGGCGAAATTGGGGAAGGCACGATAGGAGAGCCTGGTCGTGGCGCGCGAGAGCGGGCGGCCATCGGCGAGCGACAGCGTTTCCATTCGGATGAGCTTTGCACCCGGTTTGAGGTCGAGAGCGGTGGCTGCAGCCGCGCTGGCGTTTTCGATTGTGCTCGACAATAGTTGGGCAGTGATGACACTCGCCTGGCCGGCAAGGCCTTCCGAAAATCGCGTCCGTTTGCCAATAGGATAGCTCAGGCGCCTGGCACTGCGCACAAAGGTGCCGCGACCCTGTTCGGCAGCAACGACGCCTTCCTCAGTCAGCACGGCGAGAGCGCGTCGGACCGTATGCCGATTGGCGGAAAAGCGTTGCGCAAGAAGGGCTTCGGTCGGTAATCGATCGCCCGTTGCGAGCTTGCCGCCTACAATGTCAAGGCGGATGGAGTCGGCGATCTGCCGCCAAAGCGCTACGCCGCCGGAAACGTCTTTGAATACTGTCATTGCATTTTCACATGGGAAGCGTAGCACTGGAGTCAGAACAATAGTTGTCTAGTGAAATAGACAAGTAGAGGCAAGCATGCAGACGCAAACTTCCTTTGATAACGGTGGCAGAAAAGCTGCGCTCGATGTGCTCGCCGGGGCGCCGGCGAGGGCGCTGGCAGAACTTTGGGACGGCTGGGCCGACAAGCCCGAGCATTCCAAAGTGCGCGGCCCGGAGGTCGGCCTCGTAATGGTGCGTGGCCGCGCAGGTGGCGGCGGGGTGCCGTTCAATTTGGGCGAGGCGACGGTGAGCCGCACCAGTGTCCGCATTGTAACCGGGGAAGCGGGGCACGGGTATTGTTTGGGTCGCGATCTCGCCAAGGCAGAGGTCATCGCCGTGATCGACGCGCTGTGGCAGCGGGATGCCGCTTCGGTTGAAGCCGGAATTATTGAGCCCCTGCGCCGACTTGCAGCCGCAGTCGATGGAAAGCGGCTAGAGGAGACCGCTGCAACCCGGGTCGATTTCTTCACCATGGTGCGCGGGGATAACTGAGATGGAAGGGGTTATCGACGGCGCTTTTGCTGATCCGGTGATGCAATCCCAGAGCGTTTTTCGCGCGCTCATGGATGCCTTGGCTAATCCGGGAACCATGCGAAAACTGCCCGTTCCCCGGGCAATTGGCACTAGCATGATACCCGAATTGGTTAGCACACTGCTAACGTTGAGCGATCACGACACCAGCATTTGGCTCGATGAGGTGCTCCGAAGTGAACCGGCAAATGTGCAGTTCGCGAGCTTTCATACGGGGGCGCCGATGGTGGCGGAGCCGGGCAGGGCGGCCTTTGCCTTTGTCCATTCGGCCGAAGCGATGCCGCCTTTGGATCAGTTCAATCCCGGTACGCAGGACTATCCCGATCGTTCGACCACCATCGTGCTGGCTGTGCCGTCGCTCAGTGGCGGGCCAGCGCTGAGCTTGCGGGGGCCCGGCATGAAGGACGAGGTCCATATTAGCCCATCGGGGCTGCCGGGGGATTTCGTCGGACAGTGGGAAATCAATCGCGCGCTGTTTCCGCGCGGGGTTGATTTGCTGCTGGTGGCCGATGGGCATGTCATGGGCTTGCCGCGCACAACGCGCATTGCGGAGGGACAGTGAGATGTATGTAGCAGTCAAGGGCGGGGAAGCCGCCATCAGCAATGCCCATGCGCTTCTGGCCGATCGGCGCAGAGGGGACCGAAATGTTCCGGCCTTGCGGCTCGACCAGATCGTGGAGCAGCTTGGCCTGGCGGTTGATCGCGCCATGGGCGAGGGCTCGCTCTATGACAAGGAGCTGGCGGCGCTGGCGCTGTTGCAGGCGCGGGGCGACCTCATCGAGGCGATTTTTCTGGTGCGCGCCTATCGCACGACCTTGCCGCGGTTCGGCTATTCCAGGCCCGTGGATACCGGCGCCATGCTGATCGAGCGGCGCATTTCGGCGACCTTCAAGGATTTGCCCGGTGGGCAGATGCTGGGGCCGACTTTCGATTATACCCACCGCCTGCTTGATCCAAACATCGTGGGGGATGAGGTGCCGCAACCCGTTATCCGTGCGGCTGAACCCGAGCGGGCACCGCGCGTCACCGACATGCTGGGCCAGCAGGGCTTGATGGAGCCCGATGGCGACACCGACCCGGAGGGTGAAGTGGGTGATTTGACCCGCGAGCCGCTGGATTTTCCGCTCGATCGTGATTTGCGGCTGCAGGCGCTTGCGCGGGGCGATGAGGGGTTTTTGCTGGCGCTGGGCTATTCCACGCAGCGTGGCTATGGCCGCAGCCATCCCTTTGTCGGTGAAATCCGCATCGGTGAGGTGGAGGTTGAGTTTGACGTGCCCGAGCTCGGCTTCGCCGTGAGTTTGGGGCGTATTCGCGTCACCGAATGCCAAATGGTCAACCAGTTCAAGGGCTCGGCCAAGGTGCCACCGCAGTTTACCCGCGGCTATGGACTGGTGTTCGGGCAAGCGGAGCGCAAGGCCATGGCCATGTCGCTGGTGGACCGGGCGCTACGAGCGCGTGAGCTTGGGGAAGACATCGTGGCGCCGGCGCAGGACGAGGAGTTCGTCATTTCGCACTCGGACAATGTGCAGGCGACGGGGTTCGTGGAGCATCTCAAGCTACCCCATTATGTGGACTTCCAGGCGGAGCTGGATCTGATCCGGCGGATGCGGGCGGAGCATGAAGCAAAGGAGGCGCTGGAGTGATGGCTTGCTCAGAAGGTTTCACCCTCGGGCTTGAGCCGACGGATCTTAACCTAACGAACGTTCCGCAAGTGCAGAGCCCTCGGGTCAAGCCCGAGGGTGACGATCGGGGGTGGGGAAAGCCTGTGCGACCAACGGCATTGGAGGATCAAGCGTCATGACCGCTCTGCCGCAATACAATTTTGCCTACCTCGATGAGCAGACCAAGCGGATGATCCGGCGGGCCATTCTCAAGGCCATTGCCATTCCGGGGTATCAGGTGCCTTTTTCCTCGCGGGAGATGCCCATGCCCTATGGTTGGGGCACGGGTGGGGTGCAGGTGACGGCGTCCATCATCGGGCCGGACGATGTTCTCAAGGTTATCGACCAGGGGGCCGATGACACAACCAATGCCGTGTCGATCCGGGCGTTCTTTGCCAAGGTCGCGCAGGTGCAAACGACGACGCACACGGCTGAGGCCAGTATTATCCAGACGCGGCACCGCATTCCGGAGAAGCCGCTGACCGAGGGCCAGGTGCTGGTCTATCAGGTGCCGATACCCGAGCCCTTGCGGTTTCTGGAACCGCGCGAAACCGAGACGCGGAAAATGCATGCGCTCGAGGAATACGGGCTGATGCATGTCAAGCTCTACGAGGATATCGCGCGGCACGGGCGGATTGCGACGACCTATGCCTATCCCGTGAAGGTGGAGGGGCGGTACGTGATGGACCCGAGCCCCACGCCGAAGTTCGACAACCCGAAGATGCATATGAGCCCGGCCCTTCAGCTGTTTGGCGCCGGGCGCGAGCACCGGATCTATGCCGTGCCGCCCTATACGGAAGTGGTGAGCCTGGATTTCGAGGACCATCCGTTCGAGATCCAGCACTTCGCCGAGCCTTGCGCGCTATGCGGGGCGACAGAGGTGTATCTCGATGAGGTCATTCTGGATGACCGGGGCGGGCATATGTTTGTTTGTTCGGACACGGATAATTGCGAGGAGCGGCGGCAAGCCGGGCATGTGGGTTCGCTTGGAACGGGACGGGAGGCGGCGGAGTGATGCGCTTTTTCAGTAGGCTTGTCGAACCACGAGGTCGTGGCACTCAGGCCTCCACTCGCTCGCCCTCGTGGTTCGACAGGCTCACCATGAGGGCTTTGGAGATGCGGGAGTTTGGCGGGGAGATTGGAAAATGATCGAACCTCTCTTGAGGGTGGAAGGCCTCACCAAATATTACGGCACTCGCCTGGGTTGCGCCGACGTCTCCTTTGAGCTCTGGCCCGGTGAAGTGCTGGCCATTGTGGGCGAGAGTGGGTCGGGCAAGACGACTTTGCTGAATTCGCTCTCAGCGACGCTGGAGCCTTCATCGGGACGTACGCTCTACCGCATGCGCGACGAGCAATGGCGCAATATCTATGAGTTGAGCGAGGCCGAGCGGCGGTTCCTGGTGCGGACGGACTGGGGCTTTGTTCATCAGAACCCGGCTGATGGGCTGCGCATGAATGTTTCGGCTGGCGCTAATGTCGGGGAGCGGCTGATGGCGGTGGGTGACCGGCACTATGGCCACATCCGCGAGACGGCGCTGGATTGGCTGGGGCGGGTGGAAATCGCAGCAGACCGGATCGACGATCAGCCGCGATCCTTTTCGGGCGGCATGCGCCAGCGGCTGCAGATTGCGCGTAACCTCGTGACGGGGCCGCGGCTGGTGTTCATGGACGAGCCGACTGGGGGGCTCGATGTGTCGGTGCAGGCGCGATTGCTCGACCTGCTGCGTGGCTTGGTGGGTGAACTTGGACTGGCGGCGATTGTGGTCACGCATGATCTGGCTGTGGCCCGGCTTTTGAGCCACCGCATGATGGTTATGAAGGATGGGCGGGTGATCGAGGCGGGGTTGACCGACCGCGTGCTGGACGACCCGCGCGAGCCTTACACGCAGCTGCTTGTGTCTTCCATTTTGCAGGTGTGAGGGGGCGCTGCAGCATGCCCCGTTACTGGGGCTAATCCACCCCCTCCCGTGATCCCTCCCCGCAAGGGGGAGGGTGTCGACTGAAGCTTTGGAGTCTTTTTATGGCTGCTCTTTTTGTTCGCGATCTTTCCAAGAATTTCACCATGCATCTGCGCTATGGCGTGGTGTTGCCGGTGGTCAGCAATGTCCGGTTCGAGGTGGAGCCGGGCGAATGCGTGGTGCTGGGCGGACCGTCAGGGGTGGGCAAAAGCTCGATCCTCAAGATGGTCTATGGGAACTATGGTGTGGATGGGGGTGCCATCTTGCTCCAGCATCATGGCCAGAGCATTGATCTGGTGGCGGCCGATCCGCGCACTGTGCTGACGCTGCGGCGCGACATTATCGGCTATGTCAGCCAGTTCCTGCGCACGGTGCCGCGCGTGTCGGCGCTTGATGTTGTGGCGGAGCCGCTGGTTATTCGCGGCATCGACAAGGGCGAGGCGCAGGGGCGTGCGATGAGGTTGCTGAAAAGGCTCAATCTGCCGGAGCGGTTGTGGGCGCTGCCGCCAGCGACGTTTTCGGGCGGGGAGCAGCAGCGGGTGAATATTGCGCGGGGCTTCATAACCGATCATCCCGTCCTGTTGCTCGACGAGCCCACGGCTTCGCTTGACGCTACCAATCGGGCAGTGGTGGTTGCCATGATTGCCGAAAAGAAAGCCGCGGGGGTGGCGTTGCTGGGCATTTTCCACGACGAGGAAGCGCGCGAGCAGGTGGCCGACAGGATCATCGATGTCACCGCTTTTGCGCCGACGGTTGCTGCATAAGGGCAAGTCAGCGCTTTGCCGGGCGAAAGGCCTGGCTGGCAGCTGTCACCCTTGTGGTGAGGAGGGGCCCCAAGCGGGCCCCTAGCCTTTGGGGCATGTCGCGACAACGAACGAAATGGCAAGGGTGGATGGTCATGGAACCGTCACCCAAGTGTTATTCCAGCTTCACGTCCCCACCATAGCACTGCCGCAGCTGAAGAGCGGGGCAGGCTGATGCTGAAGATTTCCAATGTATCGCGACGGTTTGGCGACAAGCTCGCCGTGGATGGCGTGAGCCTTGAAATCCCGCAAGGGCAGATGGTGGGTATTATTGGCCGCTCCGGCGCCGGCAAGTCGACCTTGCTGCGCATGATCAACCGGCTCAACGATGTTTCCTCGGGCTATATCGAATATGATGGCGTGCGCACCTCCGAGCTGCGCGGCCAGGCCTTGCGCAATTGGCAACGCGATTGCGCCATGATCTTCCAGCAGTTCAATCTGGTGCCGCGGCTCGATGTCATCACCAATGTGATGCTGGGCCGGCTCAATGGCCGTCATCCCGTGCTGAACCTGCTGCAGCTGTTTTCCGCCGAGGAGCAGTTGGCAGCGCTCAAGGCGCTGGAACGGCTCGACATTGCGCAAACGGCGCTGCAATGGGCGCAGACGCTTTCGGGCGGGCAGCAGCAGCGCGTGGCCATTGCGCGGGCGCTGATGCAGGGGCCCAGGGTGATCCTCGCCGATGAGCCAATCGCCAGCCTTGATCCGCGCAATGCGCAGATCGTGATGGACAGCCTGCGCGATATCAATGCCGAAGGCATAACGGTGATCACCAATTTGCATACGCTTGATACGGCGCGCGCCTATTGCGAGCGCGTTATCGGCATGGCGGCGGGCAGGATCGTGTTCGACGGCACGCCCGCACAGCTTTCCACCGACGTGGCTCGCACCATCTACGGTGCCGATGGGCTCAAGGAGGCTTTTTCGGAAGCCATGACGTCGACTGCGATCGCGCCTTTAGCGCCGCTCAACGCCGCGTCCCTCAGCGTCAGCTTGCTGTCATAAATCCGTTCCGCTGCCGGTTTCTCCGGCCGCCAACACCAGCGTCACCAAAGGAAGTATTATGTCCGCAATCCGCAAAGTGCTTTTGGCCTCCGTTGCCCTTTCCATGTCTACTGCTGTCTTCGCACAGGAAGTTTCCGTGTTGCGCATTGGCCTTGATGGCGGGGAAAACGAAGCCGACCAGCTGCGTCGTTCGGAATGCGTTGCCGAGCCGCTCAAGGCTGCCACGGGCGTTTCGGAAGTGCAGTTCTTCCCATCGCCCGACTATAACGGCATCATCCAGGGCCTGCTTGGCGGCACGATCGACATCGCCATCATGGGAGCGTCGTCCTATGCGGCCATTTACCTGCAGGACCCGGAAGCTGTCGATCCGGTTTTGACCACCCAGCAGGAAGATGGCTCGACTGGCTATCACACGATCATGGTTGCCCGGGCCGATTCCGGCATCACCGATCTGGCGTCCACGGAAGGCAAGAAGCTTGGCTTTGCCGATCCGGATTCCACCTCGGGCTTCCTTATCCCCAACGTTGCGCTGCCGGTCGATCTGGGTAAGCCGATCGCTGAATTCTATGAGGAAACCGGCTTTGGCGGCGGCCACGAGAATCTGGTTCTGGGTGTGCTGGATGGGACATGGGACGTCGGCACCACTTTCGGCTCGGGCCAGGGCGAGTGGTCGGAAGGTTATACCTCGGGCAATCTGCGCATCATGGTCGACAAGGGCCTGCTCGACATGGATGACCTTGTGGAAGTCTGGCAATCGCCCATCATCCCCAACGGTCCGCTCATGGTTTCCAACAAGCTGCCGGCCGAAATGAAGAGCAAGATCACGCAATTCTTCATGGGCCTGCCGGAAGCCGATTTCGAATGCTTCGATGCCTTCACGGCTGGCGGCTACACCAATTTCGTCGAGGGCAGCGAGGAAATGTACCAGACCATTATCGACGCGCGGCGCTCGGTTATCGGCGGCTAGTTCTGAACGACCAACAAGCACGATCTCATTCTGGCCTGCGCCGGGATGGGATCGTGGAACTTTGGAGATCGTCGACATGGCCGACATCGCTTCCAGCCCTGATGGGTTGACGCCCGCCAGCCAAACTCTGCTGCGCCATTATCGCAGCCAGGTGGTGACGCGCCGGGTTTATTCCATCCTGATCAGCCTTGGAGTGCTCGCCGCGCTGGTGATGGCGATGGGCTACGCCAATGCAGCCAATTCGGGGAAGTTCTTTGATCGGCTTCCTTATATGTTCGACTTCATCAAGAACTTCGTGCCGCGTGATCCGCTGGAGATCTTTCGCGCCATGTTCGGGCTGGAGTCACCTTATTTCGATGGCTCGGCCAAATATGACTATACCGCCGGTGGGGTCTATCTGACCGACAGCCTCTATATCCCCAGCTTCGTTTACCAGCTGATCATTACGGTCAATATCGCGGTCGTCTCGACCTTCATCGGGGCTGGGTTGGCGTTCTGCCTGTGCTTTTTCGCAGCTACCAATCTTGTGGGGGCAGGTGCCGTGCGCTGGTTCATGCGCCGCACCATGGAAGTGCTGCGTGCCTTTCCAGAGATCGTCATTGCGGGCCTTTTGACCGCCGTTCTTTCCATAGGCCCTATTGCCGCAATCGTGGCTGTGTCGCTCCATACGGTGGGGGCGCTGGGCAAGCTGTTTTTCGAAGTGGTGGAAAACGCCGACATGAAGCCTGATGAGGGGCTGAAGTCAGTGGGGGCTACATGGCTGGAGCGCGTACGCTACGCCATTGTGCCCCAGGTCCTGCCGAATTTCGTCAGCTACACGCTGCTGCGGCTGGAGGTGAATGTGCGGGCGTCCACCATTATCGGGGCCGTGGGAGGCGGTGGCATCGGGGAGGTGTTTCGCCTCTCGATCGGGCGCGACTACGCCGCGCAGACCTACGCCATCATCATCATGCTGCTCGTTACCATCATTGTCATCGACCAGTTCTCGGGCTGGCTGCGCCGCCGGCTGGTGGGCAACCAGGGTTTTGAGCTTGCGAGGGGGAGCGTCTAGATGTCGGCGATCAGTGCTGCCGAGCGCATTCGGCTGGAAAAGAAGTTTCCTGACGTGTTCCGGCACATTTTTGCCAGGCGGTTTGGCCTGCCGTTCGGCATTGGGCTGACGCTGCTGTACCTGGTATTCTGCTGGTTCTTCTTTGGCGTTGGTCCTGCGGTGCAGAACGGCAAGTGGGATCGTGCGGCGATCTATGTGCAGGACTGGTACTCCTGGCGGGCCCAGCCGCGGCTGCGCTTCACAGACGACGCTGTAGTTCCGCAATGGTCGAGCCGAGGGCAGTATGCGGAAGGGGCGACAATCGACTGGCTCACCCCGCATGAAGACGGCACCATGACTGCCACTTTCGGGAGGGATTCCGATCGGCTCGACATCTCGACCACGCGCGTTGATGTTTATGTGGGTGGCGTGGCCTATCCCGTGACCATCACCGAAGACGGCGTCTTTGCCCCGGCGGATGTACCCCCAGCCATTGAGCAGGATCGCCAGAAGGTCTTGGTCGATTATGGCTTTGCCGGGCAGGCGGAAATCCGCGCCAACCAGGTCTCTATCCAGCGCCGCTTCCTGGGCTGGGCCAATTTCCTTTATGATCCCAAGTCGCCGCTGTGGGGCCATGATCTTTTCTCGACCCTGGGCCTGATCTTTTCGGGCGAGCGCGTGGTTCCCGAAATGTCGAATGCCGAACTGGTGCTCAAGGAGTGGCTCGGTAACCGGGCCTGGCAGCATGGCGACATTCTTGCCAAGCTGGTGCAGACGCTGGTGATGGCGTTTATTGGAACATTGCTGGCGACGCTGGTGGCCTTTCCGTTGGCCTTTATCGCTGCGCGCAATATTACCCAGAAGCGCGCGGCCAATTGGTTCATGAAGCGCTTCTTCGACTTCATACGCTCGGTGGACATGCTGATCTGGGCGCTGTTCTTTACCCGCGGCTTCGGGCCCGGTCCTATCCCCGGCATTGCGGCGATCTTTTTTACCGACACTGGCGCGCTGGGGAAGGTTTATGCCGAAGCGCTCGAAAACGTGGATGACAAGCAGCGCGAGGGCATCAAATCGGTTGGCGCCAGCGCGGCTGCCGTCAACCGCTTCGGCGTCGTGCCCCAGGTGCTGCCGGTTTTCGTATCGCAGTCGCTCTATTTCTGGGAAAGCAATATCCGCTCGGCCACCATCATCGGCGCCGTGGGGGCAGGAGGGATCGGGCTCAAGCTGCTTGAATCCATGGGCACCAATTCGGACTGGGACAAGGTGGCCTATATGGTGCTGCTGATCCTGCTTGTCGTCTTTGTCTTTGACAATATTTCCAACGCGATCCGCTCACGACTGATTGGCACGGCCAATTCCTGAGCAATACAGGCGTTCGATCGCCCAGCTGATCGCCGGCTTTATGGGCGCCCGAACACTGATATTCATCGCACGGGCTGTGACGGGCACCAAAGCCCAGCAAATCGACCGGATGCCATGGAGGCCCTCCGGTCGATCTTTTTTGGAAACACCGAAATATTGCTGGGCGATCCGCTTGCCTTGAGGAGCTTAGATGGCGGTGTAGCCGCCGTCGACGAGGTAGTAGCCGCCGGTGACGAAGGAGGCGTCCTCCGAAAGAAGAAAGCGCACGACCTTGGCGACTTCATCGGCGCGGCCGAGACGTCCTAAAGGATGCCGCGTGACCAATTGGGTGCGGAACTCCTCGGGCAGATTGGCCAGCAGGGGCGTGTCGATATAGGCGGGGCCCACGCAGTTGATGCGCAGCCCTTGCGGGCCATATTCGGCAGCGGCGTTCTTGGTCAGGCCCACCACCCCATGCTTGGCAGCGGTATAGGCGCTGTTGCCGATGGCCGCGACCGCGCCATGAATGGAGGCCATGTTGACGATGGCGCTTTCGGACGCGCCGGCGCTGAGCATCGCCGGGATCTGATAGCGCATGCCATAAAGGACGCCGTTGAGGTTGATGTCGATGACCCGGTTCCAGTCCTCGATATCAAGATCGCCGGTGGGTGCCGATGCCCCGCCAATGCCGGCATTGTTTACGGCATAGTTGAGCTTGCCATAGGTGCTGAGAGCGAAGTCCACTGCGGCCTTGTTGTCGTCTGCCGAGGCGCTGTTCGCGACGATCGTCGCCGCAGTGCCGCCACTCTCGCTAATCGCGCGGGCGACGCGTTCGGCGCCCTCACGGCTGATGTCGGCCAGTACCACGCGTGCACCGGCCGATGCGAGATCCCGGGCGATAGCCTCGCCGATGCCCGAACCTGCGCCTGTGACCAGCGCCACCTTGTCTTTGAACGTCATGGGTCTTTTCCTTGCGGGTCTAACGGGTTTCGCGCGGGATGGCAGTGTAGACCCGCGAGATGAACTGGTGGAACGAGATCATGTAGTCGCGCAGGAAGGCTTCCGTATCGGGCTTGCTGACCCGTCCTTCCTCGTCCACGAGGTCCGGGGTGAAATGGATATAGGCCTCGGGGGCATTCATCTGCGGGGAATTGCAGAAGCTCAGCACGCTGCGCAGGCTCTGCTGCGCCACTGCAGTGCCGATGGCGCCGATGGACGCGCCGATAACAGCGGATGGCTTGCGCGTGAACGAGTTCTCTCCCCACGGCCGGCTGGCCCAGTCGATGGCGTTCTTGAGCCCGCCAGGAATGGAGCGATTGTATTCGGGGGTAACAAAGAGCACAGCGTCCACATTGGCAATCGCCTGCTTTAGGGCACGCGCCGGCGGGGGGTAATCAGCGTCATAGTCCTGGCTGTAGAGCGGCAGGTCGCGGATCGGGATCTCGCTTAGGTGGAGCGCTTCGGGCGCTAGCTTCACCAGCGCTCGTGCCAGTTTGCGGTTGATCGATGTCGATGACAGGCTGCCGATGAAATATCCGACAGTGAATTCAGTCATGATCGTTCTCCTGATCCGGACTGGGGCGCAGCCCGTGCTTGCCCCTAGGGACGTTGTATAGGCGCGACGAAGTCCAACTCCCGATGTCGTACTAGGTTCCGCCGCGCGCGGTGCGTCCACGACGCTGGTTCAGAACCCGGACCGTTATTCGAGCTTGATGCGGATGGTTTGAACACCAACCTCGAGGATCTTGGCCGTGATCTCCGCAACATTGGGAGCCATGATGATGGCTTGTAGAAGAACCGGCTCCCGTTTCAGAGCGGAGGGCGCCAGTCGCGTGCAGTAACATCCTTCATGTCGAGTATTCGACGCAGGGAGTCAGCACTTGATGCTCGACTGATATAGCGATAAACCTCGATATATGAAATCAACAGTTGCCATCGAAGTTTTTGCAGCTCTGTCGCAATCGACGAGGCTGGATACGTTTCGGCTGCTGATGAAGCATGAGCCAGAGGGGCTCGCGGCTGGGGAAATAGCACGGCGGCTAGATGTTCCTCAGAACACCATGTCCTCCCATCTAGCTGTTCTGGCGCGAGCAGGGCTGATTGAGGCTGAGCGACGCAGTCGGTCCATCATCTACAGGGCGGTGGTGCATCGCGTAGAGGAGATCACCAGCTTCCTGGTGCAGGACTGCTGCGGCGGGCGGCCGGAGCTTTGCCAGCCTCTCGTGGCCGCATTTTCCTCATGCTGCGCACCTGCACCGGAAGCAACTGCCTGATGTCCATTTTTGAACGATATTTAACCTTGTGGGTCGCCATCTGCATTGTGGTTGGTATTGCTGCTGGCTACTTCTTGCCCGGTCTATTCCAAGGCATCGGTGCCCTGGAATATGCCAAGGTCAACCTGCCTATGGCAGCGCTGATCTGGCTGATGATCATTCCGATGCTGGTGCGGATCGACTTCATGTCGCTACGACAGGTGGGCGCCTATTGGCGCGGCATTGGGGTCACCCTGTTTATCAACTGGGCCATAAAGCCGTTTTCCATGGCGCTCTTGGGTTGGCTGTTCATCGGCTGGCTGTTTCGGCCACTGCTTCCTGAAACACAGATCGACAGCTATATCGCAGGGCTCATTATCCTTGCGGCAGCTCCCTGCACGGCCATGGTGTTTGTGTGGTCAAACCTTACCAAGGGCGAGCCGCACTTCACCCTGTCGCAGGTGGCTCTCAACGACGCGATTATGGTGATTGCTTTTGCGCCTGTTGTTGGCCTGCTGCTTGGCCTTTCCGCCATTACCGTGCCTTGGGACACGCTGCTGCTGTCGGTGGGGCTCTACATTGTCGTGCCGGTGATCGCGGCGCAGCTTTTTCGTCGCTGGCTGCTGGCCAATGGCGGCATCGACATGATGAACCGCGCGCTCGGCGTATTGCAGCCGATTTCGATTGGCTCCCTGCTGCTCACATTGGTGATGCTGTTTGGGTTCCAGGGCGAACAGATTACTGCCCAGCCTACTGTTATTCTGCTGCTCGCGATCCCGATCCTGATCCAGGTCTATTTCAATTCGGGGCTGGCTTATCTGCTGAACCGGGTGTCGGGGGAGCAGCATTGCGTGGCGGGGCCTTCTGCTCTGATCGGTGCCTCCAACTTCTTTGAACTGGCTGTGGCAGCTGCCATTAGCCTCTTCGGGTTCAATTCCGGAGCTGCGCTGGCAACGGTGGTCGGCGTGCTCGTTGAAGTGCCGGTGATGCTGTCAGTGGTCTGGATCGTGAATCGCACCAAGGGCTGGTACGAGACGGGTGCCGCCGTCCGGCACAATACCGCAACAAGGGCCGCACGATGAGTGTCACAATCTATCACAATGCAGAGTGCGGAACCTCCCGCAATACCTTGGCAATGATCCGGCAAAGTGGGGTCGAGCCTCATGTGGTCGAGTATCTCAAGACCCCGCCTGACCGCGCGACGCTGACCAGACTGATCACCCAGGCCGGGCTGAGCGTGCGCGAAGCGCTGCGGCAGAAGGATACCCCCTTTCAGGAGCTCGGGCTTGATGACATGGCCAAGAGCGACGACGAACTGCTTGATGCGATTGCGGCGCACCCTATCTTGCTCAACCGCCCTTTCGTCGTGACGCCAAAAGGCACTCGCCTATGCCGCCCGTCGGAGCTTGTGCTCGACATCCTGGAGAATCCGGCTATCGGCCCCTTCACCAAGGAGGATGGCGAGGTCATTATCGACGCGGAAGGGAAGCGTATTGTCTGATCTGCCCAATGTCATGCCTGCAGCCTTCCAGGTTCCTGACTTTGGGCAACTGGCCGCGCCTATCCCGCACCACAAACCGCGCATCTTAATGCTCTATGGCGCGTTGCGGGAGCGTTCCTACAGTCGCTTTCTCACGCTTGAGGGCCAGCGCCTGCTGGAAGCGTTTGGTGCGGAGGTCCGCGTCTTTCACGCCAACGGCCTGCCATTGCCGAACGACGCTCCCGATACGCATCCCAAGGTGCAGGAGCTACGCGAAGCCATGCTCTGGTCGGAGGGGCAGGTATGGACGAGCCCGGAGCGGCATGGGTCCATGTCCGCGGTGATGAAGGCGCAGATCGACTGGATACCGCTGCCGGGGGGAGCGATCCGGCCGACGCAGGGCCGCACGCTGGCGCTCATGCAAGTGTCCGGCGGATCACAGTCGTTTAATGCCGTCAACCAGATGCGCATTCTGGGCCGCTGGATGCGGATGGTCACCATCCACAACCAGTCCAGTGTCGCAAAGGCCTGCCAGGAGTTCGACGAGGCTGGGCGCATGAAGCCGTCCAGCTTTATGATCGGGTTGTCGACGTCATGGAAGAATTGGTGAAATTCACCCTGATCAACCGTGGCGTGTCTGGCTATCTCACCAGCCGGTATAGCGAGCGGAAGGAAACCGCCGCCAAGCTGGAAGAGCGGGTGGGGCTGAAGTCGATTTAGTTGACGATGGCGTCAGCGCGCTTTTCGGCCCATGAAGAACTTGTAGAGGACCACGATCAGGGCAAGCACCAGCAGGAGGTGGATCACTGCACCGGCCACTTTGAACGCCAGTCCTATGGCCCAGAGGATGAGCAGAATGATCGCGATCGTCCAAAGCATTGTGGTCTCCGTGCAATTGCCGAGCAGATGTATTGGTAATGTTGAATGCGGTGGGACGTTCCGGCCGGCAAGCGCAATGAGGTGCGGCGCTCACGGAATTTTCTAGCCGGTCGCGTTTGGCGCGCCCTGATCATCAGCTTCTGCATGGAGGGGCGCGAGGACGGGGGTGGTCTGGGGCAGGGCGCGGAAGAGGGCCTGGTCTTCGGCGCTGGGAGCCGGGCGGGCGCGGGTGCGCCAGATGCCGAAGGCGGTTGCTGCAAGCCCGGTGGCGAAGGAGAAAGCGAAGAGGCCTCTGGGGCCCATGGCGGCCATGGCGGCCGAAGCGATCAAAGGGCCCAGGATCGAGCCTATGGAATTGAGCAGGATCAAGCCGCCGCTGGCGGCGACGAGATCGGCCTTGGCGACATGGTCATTGGTGTGGGCAAGGCACAGGGGATAGATGCTGAACGAAATGCCGCCAAAGAGCAGGGTGGTAAGCAGAAACAACCAGGTGCCGTACTGGGCCGCGAACATAAGCAGGCTCAACAAGGCAAGACTTGCCGAAACGGCAATGATGATGGTTCGGCGGTCAAAAATATCCGACAAACGCCCGAGCGGAAATTGCAGCAGGACGCCGCCGGTGATCAGCAACGTCATAAAGGTTGCGGTGCCCGTCATGCCGAAGCCTGAGGAGGCGGCATAGACGGGTGCGAGGCCGTAGATCGCGCCGATCACGCCGCCGCTCAGGAGAACGCCGACCAGCCCCAGGGGAGAGGCGCGATAAAGCGCGCGGAGGCTGAATGAGCTTACATCGGGCAGCGAGGGGGCGGTGATCCGGGTCAGGCACACCGGTACAAGCGATAGCGATAGCAGGATTGAAACAACCATGAACAGCAGCGGACTGCCGGTTGCGTTGAGGTTCAACAGCTGCTGGCCCAGAGCCATGGCGGCATAAAGCGTGACCATGTAGGACGAGACGATCTGCCCGCGGGTTTCATTGCTGGCCTGATCATTGAGCCAGCTTTCGATGCACATGTAGATGCCGGCAAGACACACGCCTTCGGCAAAGCGCAACATCGACCACACTACCATGTCGGGCGAAATCGCATGGCCGAGGGAAGCGGCGGAGTAGAGCGAGGCGAAGGCGGCGAAGGCGCGGATGTGTCCGGCTTGCTTGATGAAGCGGAAGCACTGCAAGGATCCAAAGGTGAGGCCGCCAAAGAATGCCGCCGTTACCGCGCCAACGGCAATCGAGCTGGCGCCGGTATTGGTCATCCGCAGGCCGATCAGGGTGCTGAGCGCGCCATTGCCCAGCATCAGAATGGCGACGCTGGCGAGCACCGGTATGATGGGGCGAATGGATTGCAGCATGCTGCCCTCTGACGCTGTTGCCGCCTCGGGGGGGCGGCGTTTTCCTGCCGAAGCCAGGAGATCGGACCGGCTCGTAAGCCGGTCCGGTTGTTGAATGGTCTGGCCTTATGAAGCGGCGGAGCGCGCCTCTTCGATCCAGGAGTCAACGAGGTCGCGATTGTTTACGATCCATTCGGAAGCCTGCTCACGGATATCATCGGTGCTGCCAGCGCCGTTGTTCATTGCGGCATTCTGCTCAAAGATTGCGGGCAGTGGGATGGAGGCGAGTTCCAGAAGCTTTGCAGCGGCCGGATTGTCCTCGAGGAAGCTGCTGTTGGCAACCGGCACGATATCGTTGGCGGGGAAGCCCAGCGTGCACGGATCGGCAACGCAGCCTTCGACGCCCTCGATCACCGCAGCATCGGCGAGATCGGCCAGTTCCTCGGGCAGGTTCACTTCGGGAACCTCGATCCACATGACATCCTCGCCGGGAACCAGTTCATTGACGGTCCAGTTGGGTGTCCAGGTGTAGAAAAGGATTGGCTCACCCGCCTGCTGAGCTGCGACAGCGTCGGCCATGGAAGCCGAATAAGCTGCCTTGATCGGATTGATGTGGTCGCGCAGTCCATAGGCATCCATGTGATGCTCGATGTTGATTTCGCAGCCCCAGCCTGGCGGGCAGGCAACGAGGTCGGCCTTGCCATCGCCATTGCGGTCAAAGGCTTCCTGCACTTCGGGGCGCTTGAAATCTTCCAGGGACTTGATGCCGAACTTTTCAACCGACGCCTTGTCCACGAGGTAACCCTCGAGCGCGCCAGCCTTGGCAACTGCGCCAACGATCTCGGCCTGTCCTTTGAAAGCGGGACGATAGGTGTTGTGCAGCGGGAACCAGCCATTGACCCAGAGATCAACGTCACCCTGCGCTACAGCCTGGTAGAAGGGTGGGTTGTCCAGCGTGGTCGGGCCCTGGACATCATAGCCCAGTTCCTCGAACAATTGCTTGTAGATCTCGGCGTGGAACCAGCCGGTGTCCCAGGTGGCCTGCGCCATGTTGATCGTCTTGCCTTCGCCCGGATTGTTCTGGGCGAGAGCTGGAGCAGCAAGAAGAAGAGTAGAAATTGCGACAGCATTAAGCGTCTGGGTGAGTCTGAACATTCGATCAGCTCCCTTTTTTGGCGTTGGAAGACAGATGCGGACGCGCCAACGTCCGCTCGATGTGGCGCTAGAGCGGCGCCCCTGAAGGCTCAAGCAGCCTTCTGCGTTTCCCCGGAGGGCACAGGTGCCCCCCGGCGGAATAGGGAAAAAATCGTCTGGCGGAGCGAGACCGTGCGGAAGCCCTTGGACTCGCCCAGCGCCTGAGTGATGCGGTCGAGGATAATGGCGAGCAGCACGATCCCCAGCCCGCCAGCGGTCGCGCCGCCGACGTCAAGCCGGCCCAGGCCTGTGTAAACGGTGAGGCCTAGCCCGCCTGCGCCGATCATGGAGGTGATGACCACCATGGACAGGGCGAGCATCAGCGTCTGATTGAGGCCAGCCATGATCGTGCGCATGGCCAGGGGCAGTTGAACGTTGACCAGCATTTGCCAGGACGTCGAGCCGAAGGCTTCGGCGGCCTCGATGAGATCGGCGCGCACATTTCGGATGCCCAGATTGGTCAGGCGGACAATAGGCGGCAGCGCGAAGATGATGGTTGCGATGATGCCCGGAGCCATGCCGACGCCGAACAGCATGACGATCGGCACAAGGTAAACAAACGAAGGGATGGTCTGCATGATGTCGAGCACGGGGCGCACTATTGCCAGCAGACGATTGCTGCGGGCTGCTGCAATACCGAGCGGAATGCCCAAGACGACGCAGAACAAAACCGAAGTGATGATCATGGACAGCGTGGTCATGGTTTCAGGCCATAGCCCGATCAGGTCAATGAACAGGAGGGCTACAATGGTGAAAACCGCCATGCCGCGCCCGACAAGGCGCCAGGCGATGAAGGCCAGCACGGCGGTGAAGGCCAGCATGGGGACGGCATTGAAGAAGGTGTCCAGCCAATCCAGAACCATCGTCACCGGCACCTGAAGGGCGCGGAACAGCGGTCGGAAGTTTGGCACCAGCCATTCGCGGACCAGGGCATTCACCCAGTCGGAAAATGGCAGCGAAAAGAAGTCGGAAGGACTTGGCATGAGATTCCTCAGGGCTTTGCGGCTGCGTCGGCGTCCACAGCTGTGGCGTCACCGGAAAGCTGCGCCAGCACCGCCTCTGGCTCGACCACGCCGAGCAGGCGGTTGTTATCGTCGGTGACAGCAATGGGCAGGCCATTGCTGGCCAGGGCATAGAGCTCGTGCAGGGCGGCGCCTGCATCCACTGTCTGGAAGTCGGAATTGACCACATCGGCGAGCGTCAGGCCGTCAGTCCGGACGGCGGCGGCAGCATCCTGGTAGGTCACGACGCCGGCGATGTCCTCGCCGTCCATCACGTATAGGGCGTTGCGATGAGCATCTTCCATGTTCTGGACGGCGCTTTCGGCCGTGTCGGTGCCTAGTTGGAGGAATACCGGCTCCTCGGCCACCGACTCGGCGGTGAACACCTTGCCCCGGTCGATATCAGCCACAAAGGCGCTGACATAATCGTCTGCGGGATGATCCACGATTTCCTGCGCCGTGCCCACCTGTACGAGCTCGCCATCTTTCATGATGGCAATCTGATCGCCCAGAAGCAGGGCTTCGTTGAGATCATGAGTGATGAAGACGATCGTCTTGCGGAGAGCCTTTTGCAGGCGCAGCAATTCGTCCTGCACTTCGCGGCGGATCAAGGGGTCGAGCGCGCCAAAGGGCTCGTCCATCAGCAGCACTTCAGGATTGGTCGCGAGACCGCGGGCAAGACCGACACGCTGTTGCATGCCGCCGGAGAGCTCGCCTGGAGCGCTATCGGCGTAGGCCCCCAGGCCCACTTGGTCGAGCGCGGCTTGTGCGCTCTTGCGGCGTTCGGCAGCGCCCACGCCCTTGATCTTGAGGCCATAGGCTACGTTGTCGGCTACACTCATATGGGGAAATAGCGCAAAGTGCTGGAAGACCATCGCGATCTTGTTGCGGCGCACGGCGCGCAAGGTTTGGGACGAACAGGATGCGATATCGTCGCCATCGATCAGGATCTGCCCGGCGGTGGGGCGGATGAGACCGTTGAGCATGCGCACGAGCGTGGATTTGCCCGAGCCGGACAGGCCCATCACGACGAAGATCTGCCCCTCGGGGACTTCGAAGCTGACATTGTTAACGCCAAACGTGCTGCCGGTGGCTTCAAAGATAGCGGCCTTGCTTTCGCCCGCCTCTAAGCGAGCCCTGGCTGCTTCAGGCGCATTGCCAAAAATCTTGGTGAGGTTTTGTATCTTTAACTTGGCTATCATGTAATCCAAAAGACAAAGCGCGCTGAATTACCTGCGCGCTTGTCAGTAAGTTTTAAGTTCTTCTTCCGGTGCAAATAGGTCATGCGCAATTGCTTGCAGCAAACGCGCTTCCAGTCCGCACAGCGATATCTCGAATAGGGGCAACCTATTGCACGAAGCCCTGCAGTTCAACCCTTCGTGGCAATTTTTTGACTTTGTAGAGGCAAGGCAGGCGCTTGCGAGATCATTCGGCGCGGGAAATTCTCCCGATGACGCGGTGGTTTACAGGGCTCAAAGCCCCGCTCATTGCGTGCGTGAGCGCAGGCCCTTTAGAGGGTCGAGGCAGGGTCCGGATCGGCTGAAGGGCAGGGAGGGTGATGTCGGGCAGGGGTGTCGGGCGCCCAGATCAAGGCCGTGCACATGATTGCGGCGAAGCTGGCCAGCGTTGGGGTGATGCCTGCAATATCCCATAGGGTGCCAAAGAGCGGAGCGCCTGCTGTTTGCCCCAGGGCGAGCAGCAAAAATGGCAGTCCCAGGCCAAGAGCAGGTTGGTCAGGGTAGAGCTCTATGCCCCATAGGAGAAGCACGCCGCTTGAGACGATATAGGCCAGGCCAAACATGGCCATGACCCCAAAGCCGATCGGGGCTGCGTGGCTTGCCAAGGCCAGGGCGATCAGCGAGAGCGCCATGCCGCCAATGGCGAGGCGGTGAATGCGCGCGGTGCCAAAGCGAACGGTGAGCGCTCCCGTTGCTGCGCCGGCGATGCCGCCGGCTCCCAAGGTCATCCAAGCTATGGCGATCTGAAGGTCACTGAACTGCAGCTCCTCGCGCAGGATATTTGCGCCAAAGGTCCATTTTGCCGTGCTGGCGGCTCCTGCCAAAAGGGCGCTGATGCATAGGGCGGCGGTGCCGGGGCGGCTTAGATGCCTTGGCGAAAGACGAGGACCATCATCGTTGCTTGAGCCTGCAGGCATGGCGAAATGGAGCCACACGGAAATAATGGCACCGATGCCAGCGAAGAGGATGTAGAGGCCCCGCCAGTCTGCAGGGAAAAGGAGGATTGCGGCTCCGGAGAAGATGATGCCTGCGGCCGTGCCGGAATTGATTGCGCCATTGGCCCGAGCGGCTGCTGCGTCACCAAGGGAGCGGGCCACGGCTGTTGCCAATGGCGGGGATGTCAGCCCAGTGCTTAGGCCCGCCAAAGCCATTGCGGCTCCAAGGCTCAAGGCCGAGTTTGCCGTGGCTGCGAGGGCCAGTCCGCCCGTGGCAACGGTGCCAGCAAAAACCGTAAGGAGGCGGGGGCTGAACCTGGTGCCGGCGAGCAATGTTGCCGTAATACCAAGGCAATAAGCGGCAAAGGCGCTGCCGCCGATCCATCCGGCACTCGCAGCGCTTATGGCGAGGTCGGCGCGGATATCGGACAGCATCAGCCCATAGGCAAAGCGTGCCAAACCATAGGTAAGGGCGGTGAGGGCAAAGCCGGCGGCAACAAGGTTGAGCTTGCCATTCATTTGGCTTGCCCCCTTGCCATGGCCAGGAGGGCTTTTGCAGCCTGCTTGGCCTGCCTGACGACAGCGTTCTCAGAAACGCTGGCGGCGGCCGTGGCGCCTTCAAAGAGGAGCCAAACCTGCATGGTCAGGGACGGGTTCTCTTGCCCGAGACTGAGTGCTATGCGCCGGGCAATCTCGCGCTCGAACTCCTGTTTCTGCCGGCGAACGAGCGCCACGATTTCGGGGCTGGCGCCGGCATATTCGCTGCGGGCCCGAAGCAGCATGCAGCCGCGCGCGCCATGCTCGTCCAGCCATTGTTCCAGCTGGTCAAAGATATCGCCGACAGGGTCGTCAGGCTCGGTATCTTCAAGTCGCTGCATGAACTGGCGGTGCCGTTTCTCGAGGACGGCTTGGACCAGTTCGCCACGCGAGCTGAAATGCTTGTAGAGCGTGCGCGTCGACACGCCCGATGGTGCCAGTACAGCATCGACCCCAGTGCCTCTGAACCCGTTTGCTTCAAAGATTTTGCTGGCGGCTTCAATGATGCTATCGCGCTTGTCCATGCGCAGGAGTGTAAAGCGGGCGTTTTACATGTCAACCTGCCGGTGGCATGGTTTGGGCGTGTTCGACGCTGGCCTGTTTAGCCGCGGATTGTCTAAAACCGGTTGGCGGGGGAGCTAGGTGCGTTTGGTCTCGCGCTCGACCGGCACGGGATTGGCGAATGATTCCGTGTCCGTGACAAAGCCCCAGCAGTTCTTGGCGTTGAATACGACAGCTTGCTGGCAATAGTCTGGGCTTGACGTGGCGCATGCATCTTCGAGAAGGACGGCGTTGTAGTCGCGGAAATAAGCGTCTTCCATAGTGGTGGTGACGCATTGGTCTATGTTTACGCCGGCAAGGAACAAGGTGCTTACCCCTTGCGTGCGCAGCACTTGATCGAGATGGGTGCCGTAGAAGCCGCTCATGCGGACCTTCTCGACATGGATATCTTCCTCGTCCATCAAGGGCTTGAGTTCATCCACCATCTCTGCGCCCCAGGAGCCTTTTGTCAGAACGGGCCCGTTCTCGAGGTCCTGGCCAATGCCTGTCTGGTCTGGCTTGTGCTTGAAGGAATAGAGAGTAGGCGGGCCGAGGTTTCGCAGGTCTGGGCGATTGTGCCAGTAAACCCAGATGACCCACATGCCATGCTTGCGTGCTGCCTTGACGGCACGCTGCACTCGGGGATTGCCTTGCGGCAGCGCTGATAATCTAGACCCGAGCGGTCGGTCCATCCGCCAGGGGTGCAGAAGTCGTTTTGCATGTCGATGACGACCAGCGCGCCGCGGGACAGATCATCCACAAAGGGCATCAGATCGGCCTGGAAGCGGAATAATTGGCCGGCATTCTGGTGGGGTGCGAGGTCCATATGGTCTCCGTGCAGGTGCCAGCGATCCGTGCCGGACGCGAGCTGCACGCCGCCATTCTCGGTTCGGCTATAGATGGTGCGACGGGGCATGGAGGTGCGCTCCTTGTTGTTGTTGTCTTGACTTGATCAATGGCGGCAGAGCCGGGAAGCTCAGTTCGGGTCGTCCGTGGCCTCGTTCAGGCCGGGCGTGACTGCATCGCCGGGCAAATCGGAACGCGTTTCGGAGCTTTGATCTTCTTTTCGTCTCATCGGAGCCGGGTGGGACGCGATATCCCTTTCGATCTGGTTGTCGTTCGAGCTCTGGATGCTATCGGAGCGCTGTTCGCCCATTGCGGTTCTCCTTGGATATAAGCCTGTCAGGTGCTGTCTGCGGCTAGGATTTGGATGCGTGTTCAGGCTTCCCTTGCGCTTGGTGGCGGCGAGGTCGTGCAACTGCTTTTCACTCATGGATTTGTACATCGACTTGGATGCACCCTGCAGATCGCTGACCTTTGTGTCGCCTTCCTTGGCGGAAAGGGCAGCGCCGGCCGCCTTCTGCTGCGCTTTGGATTTGGCTGGCATGGGATCCTCCGTGGTCAGCCATTCAATCCGCAGGCGGCGCCCAGGTTCCGGCTGAAACACCGTGCGGGGGGCTGGCGAAGTGAAGGCGCGAGGAGGGTGAGCTAGAGCTATGAACCTACTGCGCTAGCCGAGCTTGATCCAGGTTGGTGCATGATCGCTTGCCTTGTCCCAGCCCCTGACATGCCGATCAACTCCAGCCTCGACCATGCGCTTGGCGAGGTCGGGGGAGAGGAGCAGGTGATCGATGCGCAGGCCGGCGTCGCGGCCGAAGGCGTTCCGGAAATAGTCCCAGAAAGTATAGACGCGCTCGTCCGGATGCATGTGGCGCAGGGCATCGGTCCAGCCTTGGGCGACCAGTTGCCCAAAGGCTTGCCTTACTTCGGGGCGAAACAGGGCGTCTTTAACCCAGCGCTCGGGCTTGTAGACGTCAAGATCCGTAGGCATGACGTTGTAGTCACCGGCAAGAACTATTGGCAGGCCGCTGGCCAGAAGGCCTTTTGCATGGGCCTGAAGCCGCTCGAACCATTGAAGCTTGTAGTCGAATTTGGGACCCGGGGCCGGGTTCCCGTTGGGCAGATAGAGGCAGCCGATCAGGATGCCGTTGACCGCCGCTTCAAGGTAGCGGCTTTGCTGATCGGCAGGATCGCCGGGCAAGCCGCGCCGGGTTTCAACCGGCACTGTTCCGCGGGCGAGAATGGCAACGCCGTTCCAGCTTTTCTGCCCGTGCCAGATCGCGCCATAGCCAGCGTCCTCAATCGCCGCGGTGGGAAAGCGTTCATCGGGCGCCTTCAGCTCCTGCAGGCACACAGCGTCAGGCTTGGCTTCTTCGAGCCAGCGCAGGAGGATAGGCAGGCGGCCGTTGATGCCGTTGACGTTGAAGGTCGCGATCTTCATGGGCGTGGCCGACGGCTAGGTGTTGGCCCAGCCGCCATCGACGAGGAATTGCTGCGCCGAGATCATGGCGCTGTCATCGGCCGCCAGGAACAGCGCCATGCGCGCAACATCGTCGGGATAGACGCGGCCGGCGAGAGCCTGCTGCTCATCGATCAAGACTTCGGCCTTGCTGTCCACCCAATGGGTCAGCTGGCGTTCGGTCATGATCCAGCCCGGCACAAGCGTATTCACCCGGATGCCGTGCTTGCCCAACTCGCGGGCCATGGCACGCGTGAGGCCATGGGCGGCGGCCTTGGCGGTCTCATAGACGGGTATGCTGGGCGACATGATCATCCAGCTAATGGAGCCAGTGTTGATGATCGAACCGCGCTTGGCCTTGATCATGCCCGGGGCGACCGCCTGGGTGGCAAAGAAAGAGTGCTTGAGATTGACCGCCATGCGATCGTCCCAATAGGCCGGAGTAACCTCGCTCCATTCATGGCGCTGGTCGTGTGCTGCATTGTTGACCAGCACCAGGGCGTCGCCATGGTACGTCGCAAACTCGTTTATGGCGGCTTGATAAGCTTCGATGTTTGTGATGTCGCAGGGGGCAAATTGCACAGTGTGGCCAAGCGAACCCAGTTCCTGAGCCAGAGCATCGCCGCGCTCGGCCTGAATGTCGACGAAGCCGACCTTGGCGCCTTGTTCCGCGAACCGGCGCACCAGCGATTCGCCAATGCCTGAGGCCCCACCCGAGATCACCACCGGAACGCCATGAAGGCTCGGGTAGCGCGCAGTATTCGTCATGAGGAAGGCTCCGTCCGTGGTCTAGATAAAGAGGCTGGAGTGCTGCGACTCAAGGTCGGGGAGGTCATCCAGGATGCTGCCCAGATGGTGGGCCATGGCTTGCTTGGCGCCCTCCACATCATGGGCGTCGATCGCCTCCATGATCGCCTTGTGCTCGCGAACACGACGCTGCATATCGGCTTCGCTCTGCAGTGTCATGTTGCAGACACGGTCCATGTGCGTTTTCATGTCGGCAATCGCAATCCAGGCGATGCCAACGCCAGCGCCAGTTGCGATGGCGATGTGAAAGGCTTCATCGTGCTCACGAAAGCCGGGATGGTCGAGCCGGGAAGCGGCTTCTTCCTGCTTCACCAGCAGGCTCGCTATGCGCTTGCGCTGCCATGCATCAAACGACTGGGCGGCCCGGGCAACAACGGCAATCTCGACAGATTGGCGCACGAACAACGCCTCGGTCATTTCCTTTGCCGAGATGCGGGCGACTACCGTGCCGCGATGCGGGCGAATTTCGATCAGCCGGGAATTGGCCAGCCTGATCAGGGCTTCGCGTACAGGCTGGCGCGATACCCCCAAGCGGGTGGCAATCTCCTGTTCGGATAGGCGCGAGCCGGGCAGAAGTTCAAGATCGATGATCGCGCGTCGCAGATCCTTCTCGATCGAAGCCGCAGCGCTTTCAGCAGTGTCCGTCGCCTGCATGTCCAAAGTCATACTACATCTCGCCTTCGCCATTGACAGGCATCGGCACCATCCATACGGTACCATACAATTCCATACCGGACGCGTTTAAACGGGTCCACTACTAAGGGGAGGGTGGATCTAATCCGCCGACACGATGGGCATTCACGCGAGCTTTCAGAACAATTTCATTGCCCCGAACCTTAGTGATGCGCGGCTTGCGAGTAAACGCGCATACCGGATGGTTATTGACGGGAAATCAGCAGATGCATTGTCCGGCAAGCTGATCGAGCGGGAAAGCCCGGGGCATCGCGGCAGCATTGTCGGCGAGTGGCCCGCCGGCAGCACGGCAGATGCGGCGCTGGCCATCGGCGCCGCACGGCGCGCGTTTGATGATGGCCGCTGGCCGCAGATGAGTGGCGCCGAGCGCTCCACCATTCTTCATGCCGTGGCGGCCAAGATCCTGGAGCATGTTGAGGAGCTGGCGCTTGTTGAATGCCTGGAAACGGGCAAGCCGCTGCACCAGGCCCGTGGCGAGATCGGCTATTGCGCCGACTTGTGGACCTATGCCGCCGGCCAGTGCCGGGGCTTGGAAGGCGATACCCATAATGCAATTGGCGCCAATCGGCTGGGGATCGTGCTGCGCGAGCCCGCGGGCGTGGTGGGCATCATCACGCCCTGGAACTTCCCCTTCATTATCGTGTCCGAACGCGTGCCGTGGGCGCTAGGTGCAGGCTGCACTGTTGTTGTGAAACCCAGTGAATTTACGTCCGGCACGACGATCAGGCTGGCTGAGCTTGCGCTGGAAGCAGGCCTGCCGGCTGGTGTCTTCAACGTGGTAACCGGTTATGGACCGGAGGCTGGCCAGCCCCTGGCGGAAGACCCGCGCGTCGACGTGTTGGCCTTTACCGGCTCTGTCCGCGTAGGCACGCAGCTCGCGAGCATTGCCGCTGGTGGCGTCAAGCGCGTTGGCCTGGAGCTGGGCGGCAAGGGTCCCCAGATCGTTTTTGCCGATGCCGATCTTGAAGCTGCAGCCGATGGCATTGCTTACGGAGTGTATCATAACGCCGGCCAATGCTGCATTTCAGGTAGCCGCCTGATCGTTGAGAATTCCATTCGCCCAGCATTGCTGGAGCGCCTGCTTGAGCTCTCCCGCCGTCTGCCGTTCGGTGATCCGCTGGCACAGCAAACCCGTTTCGGCGCCATGGTGTCGCGGCCGCATATCGAGAAGGTTGCGAGCTATGTGTCGGCAGGCGTGCAGGAAGGTGCCGAACTGCTGCTTGGCGGCGACATGGTGGCGGCAAGCTCGGGCAATTTCTTTGCGCCAACAGTGTTCGACAAGGTCCGGCCCGACATGCGGATTGCGCAGGAGGAAATCTTCGGTCCGGTGCTCGCCACGATAGGGTTCGATACGCGCGAGGAGGCGGTCGCTCTGGCCAATGGCACGGCTTTCGGCCTGTCGGCCAGTGTCTGGTCCAGGGACCTCGAGACCGCCATCCAAACCACGCGCAAGCTGCGTGCGGGCAGATGCTGGATCAATTCGGTGATCGACGGCACGCCTGAAATGCCGATCGGTGGCTACAAAAAGAGTGGCACGGGCCGTGAGCTGGGCCGCTATGGCTTTGACGAATATTCCCAGTTCAAAGGTCTGCACATGACCCTTGGCCGGGGGGAGCCCTGGTTCCAGCACTGAGGAGGGCTGGAGCTGGACCAGAGATCGGCGGGGCGATCTTTGGTTGGAAGCACATTTCAAAGCGGGACCTGAGGAGGCCCGCTTTAATTAAAGGGAGGAGTTTACATGCATAGGTACATTTCGAAAGCGGCTTTGCTTGCGAGCTGCGCATTGTTCGTCTCGGCAGGGGCCGTCATGGCGCAGGATCAGGAAAAGGTCTCTGCGACCATGATTATCTATCTTGATCCAAGCGTGCAGTTCTTCAATCCGGTGGTCAAAGGCGCACAAGATGCGGCTGCGGCCTTCAATGTCGATCTGGATGTGCAATACGCCAACAATGATCCGGTTCGGCAGAACGATCTGATTGAGAGCGCGGTGGCGACAGGCGTGGATGGGATAGCGGTGTCCATCTCGAGCTCCGATGCGTTCGACGACAGCATCTGCGCCGCCGTTGAAGCAGGGATCACTGTTGTCGGCTTCAACAATGATGATCTGGAAGGCGCCGAAGGCAATTGCCGCCACTCCTATGTCGGTATGGATGAGTTCGCTTCTGGTTACGAATTGGGCCAACGGATGATCGAGCAGTTCGGCCTCAAGGAAGGCGATACCGTCTTCAATCCCCGGGAAATCCCAGAGGCGAGCTTTGCCGTAGCGCGTGGTGGTGGCATCGAGAAGGCGATGAGCGAAGCCGGCATCAAGGTAGAAACGGTGCGTGCGGGGCTCGACCCGGCTGAGGCGCAGAACATCATGGCGCAAGCACTGATCGCCAATCCAGACATCAAGGCAGTTTTTGGAACAGGTTCTGTAACGTCAACCGTCGGTGCGGGGGCGATCGCGGACGCAGGTGTCGACGTTCCGTTTGGCGGCTTTGACCTTGCAGTGGAGATTGTCGACGCGGTGGAAACCGGCAAGATGTTCGCTACCATGGACCAGCAACCCTATCTGCAGGGCTATTATCCCATCGCGCAGATCGCGATGGCCGCACGCTACGGGCTCACACCCACGGATGTGGACACAGGGCAGGGTGCGTTCCTCGACCAGGCACGCATCAGCGCGGTGAAGCCTTTTATCGGCACCTATCGCTAGCAACAGCCGCCCTGGCCGCAAGGTCGGGGCATTGTTTCTCCAATAGTGGATCTGACCATGACCGCCATAGTGGATCACCGTAGTGGTGCGCCAAGGCGCTCGGCTGCCCAATTGGTGCATGGGCTGCTTTCCATGCCGGCCGGCGCAATCCTTCTTGTTTTTGTTGTCGTGCAGCTCGCCTGCATTATCGCAGGCCTACTGTTTCCCGATGACTTCCGCTATTTGTCGCCCCAGAACATGGGCATCATGATGCGCTCGGTTCCTGTGCTGGGATGCCTGGCGCTTGGGGCTGGTCTCCTGATGATTGCCGGAGAGTTCGACCTTTCCATCGGGTCGGTCTACACCTTCACGGCCGTCGTCATGGCCGTACTGGTCGGCAATGGCATTGATGCATTCATCGCGGCGCCCATCGGGCTCATGATTGGCGCTGCTATTGGGCTGCTCAATGGAGCGCTGACGCTACGCTTCAACCTGCCCAGCTTCATCGTTACGCTTGGTGGCCTGTTGTTCTGGCGCGGAGCCGTGCTGTTGTTCAACGGCGCGGTGCAGGTCCGGTTCGATCCCAACCCAGTCTTCAACGAGATGTTCTCCGGAACGATTCTCGGGATCAACGCTGCTTTCGTTTGGTTCATTCTGCTCTGCCTGGTGTTCTGGGCTTTGTTGCACAGGCATCGCTTTGGCAACCATGTGTTCGCCACGGGCGGCAATCGCTCGGCAGCAACGGCCATCGGCGTCAACACCAACCGGATCAAGCTAGCAGCCTTTGCAATTGCCGGCTTCATGGCCGCCTTCGCTGGCATCCTGGCGACCACCCGAGTCGGCAGCGTGCAGCCGGGGCAGGGCGCTGGGCTGGAGCTGCAGGCCATTGCGGCCTGCGTCATCGGCGGCCTTTCCCTACGCGGCGGACGCGGTTCCATCCTAGGCGTGTTTTTGGGCGTGATGCTGATCTTCACCATCACCGATGTGCTGCTGCTGATGCGTGCGCCAGGGTTTTACCTCGACATGTTCATTGCGACGCTGATCGTTCTTGCATCGATTTTTAACCATGGCCTCGACCGCCGGGGAGCCTCGATATGAGCCTGCTTGCGCTGCACAACATCAACAAAACGTTCGGGCCGCTCAAAGCGCTGACGGACCTTAGCTTCGAAATCGGCCATAGCGAAGTGGTGGGCCTGCTTGGCGACAATGGCGCGGGCAAATCCACGACCGTCAACATGCTCTCGGGCATACACCGGCCGAGTTCAGGCTATATCTCTGTGGATGGCAAGCGCTGCGACTTCACTTGCCGGCGTGACTCGGCCGAGGCTGGAATCGAGACGATCTATCAGAACACGGCACTGGTGGATTGCCTCTCCATCTCGCGCAACATATTCCTGGGCCGTGAACTCACCGACCGCTTCGGCTTTCTGGATCTCAAGCGCATGCGCGAGATCGCCATGCAGGTGCTGGAAAGTGCGGTCCACATTTCGGGCATCGATTCTCCGGACAAGCTGGTGGGCGATCTTTCGGGCGGACAGAAGCAGGCGGTGGCGATTGCCCGGGCAGTGTTTTTCAAGCGTCGTGTGTTGTTGCTGGATGAGCCAACATCAGCCCTCTCCGTGCGTGAAACCGAGGCGCTGCTGCAGCAGGTGCTCAAGCTCAAGGATGAAGGTGTGTCGAGTGTGCTGGTGACGCACAATCTTTATCATGCCTATCAGGTGTGTGACCGTTTCGTGATCATGAGCCATGGCACCAAAGTTTTCGATGTTGCCAAGGCCGAGACCACTATCGAGGAATTGACCCAGCACGTCGTGCTCACCTGAGCGCGGTCATTTCGCCGTGAGCATGCTGATCCGGCCGCGGGGAAGGATCATATAGAGTGAACCGCCGGTCTGTCGGTTCAACAAGGGTTCGCACCATGCCTCAGTCACGCGCAGACGTCCACGTTCGCTCATTTTCCTGGCGGCCGGTTGTCGCATCGTTTCTCTTGCTGCCGGCGATGGCACTTGCGCTGTTCAGCCGGTCCAGCGCCGCGCAAGAGGCTCCCGTGGTAATCCCGGCCCCAGCGGTTACGATGGTGGAGACTGGGCCAAGTGCAAAGGCCGTATTTGCTGGCGGCTGCTTTTGGGGCGTGCAGGGCGTGTTCCAGCGCGTCAAGGGCGTAACCATGGCTGTTTCCGGGTACTCGGGGGGCTCGGCGGAAACGGCCACTTATGAGCTTTCCAGCACCGGGACATCGGGCCATGCCGAAACGGTCGAGGTGACCTATGATCCATCGGTGGTCAGCTATGGCGAGCTGATGCAGATCTACTTCTCAGTGGCCCACAATCCGACCCAGTTGAACTACCAGGGTCCGGATCATGGGACGCAATACCGCTCAACCATTTTCGCGATAAACGACGAGCAGGCCGAGTTTGCCCAGGCTTATATCGACCAGCTGGACGCCACAGGGCTGTATGAAGGGCCGATCGTCACGACGATTGAACCCTTTGAGGCGTTTTATCCTGCCGAGCAGTACCACCAGGACTTCCTCACGCGGAATCCGACCTGGCCTTATATCTTTTTGCATGACCTGCCCAAGATCGAAGCCCTCAAGAAAATCTTTCCGGATCATTTCCGCGCTGAGCCGGTCTTGGTCGGGCAACTCTAGCTGCAGCTGACGCTCCAGTGCGATCATCTGGGGTCTACCGGTGGAACTGGCCTATGGCAGGCGCCGTTCTTAAGCTAGCAGGCTTCGAAAGATGCGCATGAAACAGTCGCTGACATGTGGTTTGATCGGGTTAGCCCTGGTTCTGGCACCAGGCGGGGTTCATGCTGCCGATCTGATCCGTGTGCCCACAAGCGGGATCATGGAAGTGCCCGTTCATGAGGAGCACAGCTTTGATTGGAGTGGCTTTTATGCGGGCGTGTTCGGCGGCGTTCGGAGCGGCAGTGTCAGTGGCTCGCAAGCCGGCATCGGGCTTCAGGCCGGCGTGAACGCTCAGTTCGACTTCATGCTTGTTGGCGCTGAAGTGGCGGTGCTTGGGTTGCCAGCAGCCGAGTCGGATATCGGCAGCACGAGCCATGGACAGATTCTTGCCCGAGCCGGTTTGGTCGTGGATGACAATGTCCTGGTCTATGCTGCCAGCGGCTACGGGATCGACCTGGGAGTGCCGGACGAGAGCGAGATCCTGGTGGGCGGTGGCCTTGAGTTCGCGGTAACGGAGCAGATTTCGCTTGAGGCGGAATACCTTCATGGATTTCCGCTTGAAGGGGGCAATGAATCCAACCAGATCACCTTCGGCGCGAACTTCCACTTCTAGATTTCCGCTTTGTTACCAATGTATTAACGCGGCGAATCCGCCGCCTTGTCGGCGCTGTACGATTCGATCGGCTCGCCCGCAAATGGACTCAGCACTACCGATTTGCGGCCGCGATCAAGACACAAACGTGGTGATCGATCATCGCATTTGTATCAAAATGAGCCAAATGCGCGGCAAGGATGCAACACTACTCACCCCGCGTTAGCCGCATCGCCCAATTTAGGGCACCACAGCCTTGTCAGCCGCGTTGGGTTGATGCATCTAGGCTTTCGACTACGGTTAACTCTATGGGAGTGCAAGATATGTTTGTACGTTCGCTTTCTCTCGGTGTGGCTGCTGCCGCGCTGCTCGTTGGTGGTGCTCAGGCTGCTGACCTGATCATCCCGACCACCCCACAGCCGATCTACGAATCTGCTGGTTTCTCCTGGGATGGTCTCTATGCCGGTGTGAACCTCGGTGGCCAGTTCGGCGACGACGTCGACGCGCAGTTCCTGCTCGGCGGTGCCGTTGGCGTGAACTTCATGGTTGCTGACCCGATCCTGCTCGGTGCAGAAATCCAGGGCAACTACCTGTTCGAAAACGACGACTTTGATGACGCTGGCCAGTTCCTGGCTCTCGCTCGTCTTGGTGCCGTCGTGACCGACTCGGTCCTCGTTTACGCTGCTGCCGGTGCTGGCGTGCAGTTCAACGACGACGATGATGCCAGCATCTACGCCCTCGGCGGTGGTGTTGAATTCGCTGCTACCGACGCCGTGTCGGTTCGTGCCGAAATCCTCGGTCTCGGCACCTTTGACGATGGCGACGACTTCTTTGAAGGCGCTCAGGCCACCGTTGGTGTGTTCTACCACTTCTAAATTTTGCAAAGGGTAGGGCGGTTCGCCGTCTTACTCTCCTAACTTGCAAACCCAATTCGGCGAACTGGTCCTCCAGTTCGCCGTTTTGGTTTTTAGGCCGGCTTAGGGCGCGCCTCGCAGGAGCATGTCTGGCAACGAAGCTGTGATTTGGATGTGGCCGGAGCGATCTAGGCAAACTAAGCCGCCGTTCTATATATGGGCTACACGCTCCCGGGCGCTTTCCTCACCGGTCGCTTTCAAGGTTTTCTGTGCCACAAATCCCCCGCTGCTGAGCAAAGCTCGGCAGCCGCAGTTTGCAGCATTCATGATCTTCCGGGTCATGTTTTCTTTCCCTTGAAACGCGATAGGCAAAGGTCTAAGCCCAAGCCATCACTTTACGCGTTGGCTCGCTTGCCCCAATTGCTCGCGCTGCTCTCGCGGTCCGGTCGCCCGACCGGCATAGAACACAGGCTGCCGCATGACTGATTTGCTCAGCGACTATCTGCCAATTGTCCTATTTATCGGCCTTGCCGCCGTTATCGGACTGGCACTTCTGGTTGCCCCATTCCTTATTGCCGTGAAGCGGCCAGACCCTGAGAAGGTGTCTGCCTTTGAAGCTGGCTTTGAAGCGTTCGATGATGCGCGAATGAAGTTCGACGTCCGATTCTATCTGGTGTCGATTCTGTTCATCATCTTCGACCTTGAAGTGGCGTTCCTCTTCCCCTGGGCTGTTGCGTTCCGGGATGTAGGTTGGTTCGGCTTCTGGTCGATGATGATCTTCCTCGGCATTTTGACTGTTGGCTTTATCTATGAATGGCGGAAAGGGGCACTCGAATGGGATTGAGTGAACAAAACAGCACGCTGGTCGCACCGCGTCCAAGCGGCCTGATTGATCCGCGCACCAACAAGCCTGCTGGCGCCGATGATCCGTTCTTCACGGAAGTGACGGATGAGCTTGCAGACAAGGGTTTCCTGCTTTCCACGGCCGAGCAGCTTATCACCTGGGCCCGCACCGGATCGTTGATGTGGATGCAGACGGGTCTTGCCTGCTGCGCCGTTGAGATGATGCAGATGTCCATGCCGCGCTACGACGTCGAGCGCTTTGGGACGGCGCCGCGCGCTTCCCCGCGCCAGTCGGACGTGCTGATCGTCGCGGGTACGCTGACCAACAAGATGGCGCCGGCTCTGCGCAAGGTCTACGACCAGATGCCCGAGCCGCGCTATGTCATCTCCATGGGCAGCTGCGCCAATGGCGGCGGTTACTACCATTATTCCTACTCGGTGGTGCGTGGTTGTGATCGCATCCTGCCGGTGGACATTTATGTTCCGGGCTGCCCTCCGACAGCCGAGGCGCTTCTTTATGGCATTCTGTTGCTGCAAAAGAAGATCCGCCGTACCGGCACGATTGAACGCTAGGATTGGCTAGAATGGATGACGTAATCCAGCTTGATCCGCTGGCGACTTTGAGCGAGCACATCAGCGCTGCGTTGGGTGAGGCTATCATCAGCGCCGAGATCGCTTTCGGCCAGTTGACGATCACCGTACAGCGCGACTCGATCGTGCCCGTGGTGACCTTCCTTCGCGATGATCCGCAGTGCCGGTTTATTGCGTTCCTTGACGTTTGCGGGGTCGACTTCCCGGAGCGTGAAGAGCGTTTCGAGGTGGTTTATCACTTCCTGAGCCCACACCTGAATCATCGTATTCGCGTGAAGCTGTCTGTGGATGAGGAAACGCCTGTTCCCTCCATCACCGAGGTTTTTGCCGGGGCCAATTGGTTCGAGCGCGAAGCTTACGATCTTTATGGGATTCTGTTTTCCGGCCATCCAGATTTGCGCCGCATCCTCACCGACTATGGATTTGACGGGCATCCGCTTCGCAAGGACTTCCCACTCACCGGCTTTGTGGAAGTTCGCTACGACGAAGAGCGCAAGCGAGTGGTTTATGAGCCTGTGAAGCTGGCGCAGGAATGGCGCTCGTTTGATTATTTGTCGCCATGGGAAGGCACCGATTATGTGCTGCCTGGTGACGAGAAGGCCAAGTCATGAGTGTAGCTGAAACCGACGTCCGCAACTTCACCATCAATTTCGGTCCCGTTCATCCGTCTGCGCACGGCGTGCTGCGGTTGATCCTGGAGCTGGACGGTGAGCTCGTCGAGCGCGTGGATCCGCATATCGGGCTGCTGCATCGCGGCACCGAGAAGCTGATCGAAGCCAAGACCTATCTGCAGGCCCTGCCATATTTCGACCGGCTGGACTATGTGGCGCCGATGAACCAGGAACATGCCTGGGCATTGGCGATCGAGAAGCTGCTTGGCATTGAAGTACCGCGCCGTGCGCAGCTTATCCGTGTCTTGTTCTCCGAAATCAGCCGCTTGCTCGCGCACCTGATGAACGTGACCACGCAGGCCATGGATATCGGCGCCCTTACGCCGCCGCTCTGGGGCTTTGAACAGCGCGAACAGCTCATGATTTTTTATGAGCGTGCATCGGGCTCGCGCATGCATGCCGCCTATTTCCGGCCTGGTGGCGTGCACCAGGACCTGCCGCAAGCCTTGATCGATGACATCGAGTCTTTCTGCTCGACTTTCCCCAAGGCGCTTGAGGACATCTATAGCCTGCTTACCGAGAACCCGATCTTCAAGCAGCGCAACGTCGATATCGGCGTGGTGAAGCTCGAGGATGCCTGGAACATGGGCTTTTCCGGCGTGCTCGTCCGCAGTTCCGGCGCAGCCTGGGATCTTCGCAAGAGCCAGCCCTATGACTGTTACGCCGAGATGGATTTCGATATTCCGATCGGCAAGAATGGCGATTGCTATGATCGCTACCTCGTCCGCATGGAAGAGATGCGGCAGTCCACCCGTATCATGCGGCAGTGCATTGAAAAGCTGAATGCACCGGAAGGCAAAGGTCCTATTTCGGCGCTGGATGGCAAGGTTGTGCCGCCCAAGCGGGGTGAGATGAAGCGCTCCATGGAGGCGCTGATCCACCATTTCAAGCTCTACACCGAGGGCTTCAAGGTGCCCGCTGGCGAAGTCTATGTGGCTGTTGAGGCGCCCAAGGGCGAGTTCGGGGTCTATCTGGTCAGCGACGGGACGAACCGTCCCTATCGCTGCAAAATTCGCCCGCCTGGGTTCGCTCATCTGTCGGCAATGGACTTCCTGTGCCGCGGGCACATGCTGGCCGACGTTGCGGCCATCCTGGGTTCGCTTGATATCGTTTTCGGAGAGGTTGATCGCTAATGGTTGCGCGTCGCCTTGCGGATGAGTCGGTCCAGCCGGCAAGTTTCGCTTTTAATGCTGACAATGCCAAGTGGGCAGAGTGGACGATTGGGCTGTATCCGGCCGGCCGTCAGCAATCTGCTGTGATTCCGCTGCTGATGCGCGCGCAGGATCAGGACGGCTGGATCAGCCGTGCCACGATCGAGACGATCGCCGACATGCTGGGCATGGCCTATATCCGCGTCCTGGAAGTGGCCACGTTCTATACGCAGTTCCAGCTGCAGCCTGTGGGTACCCGTGCTCATATTCAGGTCTGCGGTACGACGCCGTGCATGCTGCGTGGCGCTGAGGACCTGATCAACGTCTGCAAGTCGAAGATCCATCACGATGCCCATCATCTCAATGCCGACGGGACCATGAGCTGGGAAGAGGTCGAGTGTCTGGGTGCCTGCGTTAACGCACCCATGGTCGCGATCTTCCACGACACCTATGAGGACCTGACGCCTAGGCGCTTCGAGGAAATTTTGGACGCGTTCCAGGCTGGGAACGGTGCCAGCGTCAAGCCTGGTCCGCAGATCGAGCGTATCGCTTCCGCAGCGGCATCTGGTCCGACCACCCTGCTGGAAACGCCTAGCGCTCATCGTGAGAAGTTCGTGCCGCCAGCGCCGCCGGAAGCTCCAGCTGCTCCAGCAGCAGCCGCTCCTGCTGCTCCTGCAGGCAATCCGCCGCAGCCCGCCACCAGCGCTGCTAAGCCCAAGGACATGACGCCCGAAGCGGCTCCCGCCATCAAGGGCACTCCGCCTGAGGCAAAGGTCTCGCAGGCCAAGGCTGAGCAGGAGCGCGAAAGTGCTCGCGTTGACGAGAAGGCTGACGGCACTCCCAACAATGCGATGCGCGAAGGTGCAACGGGTTCTGAGTCCCCCGCAGGCAAGCTCGACGGCGGTGACGCTGTCGGCAAGGAAACCGACAAGCCAGCTGCTGAAGGCGCTGCGCCTGCGGGTACGCAGTCTTCAGACAAGTCCGGTGTTGCAACGGCCGATCCCAACGAAGTCAATCCGGTTGCTGAGAGGGGGGGAGAGCAGAGCGTGTTTGCGGCTCCAGAGGGGCCAGCTGACAATCTCAAGCTGATCACTGGCATCGGCCCTGCACTCGAGCGTCGACTGAATGAGATCGGCATCACGCGGTGGAGCCAAATGGCGGCTCTGACAAGCGAGGACGTCGCAAAAGTCGAAGACGCCCTGAATCTCAAGGGTCGGGTCGCTCGTGATAACTGGCTGGCTCAGGCTGAAGTGCTCGCTCGTGGTGGCGAGGCAGAATACATCCGCGTCTTCGGCAAGAAGTCGCGTTAGGAGTGTGAGAAGTGCTCGCTGATAAAGACCGCATTTTCACCAATCTTTATGGCCGTCATGACTGGACGCTGGCCGGCGCGCGGCAACGCGGCGCCTGGGCTGGCACCAGGGAGTTCATTGACTCGGGCCGTGACTGGATCACCAACGAAGTCAAGGCTTCAGGCCTGCGGGGCCGTGGCGGGGCAGGGTTCCCGACTGCGCTTAAATGGACCTTTATGCCCAAGGTGAGCGACGGTCGTCCGCATTACCTGCTGGTCAATGCCGACGAGTCCGAACCCGGTACGTGCAAGGACCGTGAGATCCTGCGGCATGATCCGCATCATCTGGTGGAGGGCTGCCTTCTGGCCGCTCGCGCCATGGATGCGCATCTTGCGTTTATCTATGTGCGGGGCGAGTTCATCCGTGAACGCCAGCACCTCGAGCATGCCGTCAAGGAGGCTTATGAAGCCAAGCTGATCGGCAAGGACAACATCCACGGCTGGGACCTGGACATCATCGTCCATCATGGCGCTGGCGCCTATGTGTGCGGTGAAGAAACCGCTCTCATGGAATCGCTGGAAGGCAAGAAGGGCCAACCCCGGCTCAAGCCGCCGTTTCCGGCGGGCATGGGCGTTTATGGCAACCCGACCACCGTGAACAACGTCGAGTCGATCGCCGTCGTGCCGGAAATCCTGCGCCGCTCGGGTGCTTGGTTCGCTTCCATTGGTCGCGCAAACAATACCGGCACCAAGCTGATGTGCGTGTCGGGCCATGTGAACAATCCCGCCACGTTCGAAGAGGCCATGGGCGAAAGCTTCAAGGACATCATTGAGAAGCACTGTGGTGGTGTTCGCGGCGGCTGGGACAATCTGCTGGCCGTGATTCCAGGTGGCGCCTCTGTGCCCTGTGTTCCGGGTGAGAAAATCCAGAACGCAATCGTCGATTTCGATGGGCTGCGTGAGGTGGGTTCTTCCATGGGTACTGCGGCGATCATTGTCATGGACAAGTCGACCGACATCATCAAGGCGATCTGGCGTCTGTCGGCTTTCTACAAACATGAGAGCTGCGGCCAGTGCACGCCGTGCCGTGAAGGCACCGGCTGGATGATGCGCGTCATGGAACGCATGGTCGAAGGCCGTGCGCAGAAGCGCGAGATCGACATGCTTTTTGAAGTGACCAAGCAGGTCGAAGGGCACACGATCTGTGCGCTCGGTGACGCTGCCGCCTGGCCCATCCAGGGCCTGATCCGCAATTTCCGCCACGTGATCGAGGCGCGGATCGATCAATATACATATTCGTCCACATCCGACGGCGCCGTTCCGTCGATTGCGGCGGAGTAGGGCTGATGGCAAATATCAAGGTTGACGGCCAGCTCGTCGAAGTTCCGGACTACTACACTCTGATGCAGGCAGCCGAAGCTGCAGGCGCCGAGATTCCGCGCTTCTGCTACCATGAGCGCCTCTCTGTGGCCGGCAATTGCCGCATGTGCCTGGTTGAAGTCAAAGGCGGTCCACCCAAGCCACAGGCCTCTTGCGCTATGTCGGTGAAGGATCTGCGGCCCGGCCCTAATGGCGAGCCGCCCGAAATGTTCACCAACACGCCCATGGTCAAAAAGGCCCGCGAAGGCGTGATGGAATTCCTGCTGATCAACCATCCGCTTGATTGCCCGATCTGCGATCAGGGCGGCGAATGCGATTTGCAGGACCAGGCCATGGCTTATGGCGTGGACAAGAACCGCTTTGCCGAAAACAAGCGCGCCGTCGAGGACAAGTATATTGGCCCATTGGTCAAGACCTCGATGAACCGCTGCATCCATTGCACGCGTTGCGTCCGCTTTACGACCGAAGTGGCTGGCGTTGCCGAGATGGGTCTTCTGGGTCGCGGCGAGGATGCCGAGATCACCACCTATCTGGAAAAGGCGCTGAGCAGCGAGCTGCAGGGCAATGTGATCGATCTCTGCCCCGTTGGTGCTCTGACCAGCAAGCCTTACGCCTTTGCTGCCCGTCCTTGGGAGCTGACCAAGACTGAATCCATCGACGTCATGGATGCGGTTGGGTCTGCCATTCGGGTGGATAGCCGTGGGCGTGAAGTCATGCGCATCCTGCCCCGCATCAACGAGGCCATCAACGAAGAGTGGATCTCGGACAAGACCCGCTTTGTATGGGATGGCCTCAAGAACCAGCGTCTTGATCGCCCCTATGTTCGCCGCAACGGAAAGCTGAGTGCGACAACCTGGGATGACGCCTTTGTGGCGGTCGCCCGGGCCATTGCCAAGGCGGGGAACCGTGTTGGTGCTATTGCAGGTGATCTAGCGGGCGTCGAAGAGATGTTCGCGCTTAACAAGTTCCTGGCTTCAATCGGCTCGGGCAATGTGGACTCGCGTCCGGAGGGTTCCGTGCTTTCGGCTGCGAACGGCCGCGCTTCGTACCTGTTCAATCCAACGATCGCTGGCATCGAAGAAGCCGACGCTATTTTGCTAATCGGCACCAATCCGCGCATCGAAGCGTCGTTGGTCAATGCCCGCATTCGCAAGGTGTGGCGCGCCACTGGCCTGCCGATCGGCCTGATTGGCGAAAACGCGGACCTGACATATGCCGTGCAGCACCTGGGCAATGGCACGGATAGCCTTTCCGATCTTGTTGCCGGCAAGGGCAGCTTTGCCGAGCTTTGGGCCCGCGCCAAGAAGCCCTTGGTGATCGTTGGTGAAGGCGCTGCGTCGGCTGACGTGCTGGCTGCTGCTGCCAAGCTCGCGACCAGCAATGCCGAACTCGCCGAAGGCTGGAACGGCTTTGCCGTGCTGCACAATGCTGCTGCTCGCGTTGGCGCACTGGACGTCGGCTTCATCCCGGCGGAGACAGGCGCAGACACCGCTGGCATGCTTTCGGGCGCTGTGGACGTTTTGTTTCTGCTGGGCGCTGACGAGTATGATCTGTCGCAGCTGAGCAGTACGCTGGTTGTTTATATTGGCACGCATGGCGATAATGGCGCCCATCGCGCCGACATTATCCTGCCGGCCGCGACATATACCGAAAAGAGCGCGACCTACGTCAACACGGAAGGTCGGGTTCAGGTGACCACGCGGGCCATTTTCCCGCCAGGCGACGCTAAGGAAGACTGGGCCATTATCCGTGCCTTGTCCGCTGTGGTCGGCGTGCCGCTGCCGTTCAACTCGCTGAGCCAATTGCGCGCAGCGATTTATGCAGAACATCCACACCTGGCGCGCATCGATGGCATTGCTTTTGGCACGATTGACGATATTACCAAGCTCGCGAAGGGCAAGGTGAAGGCTGTCAGCAGGCAGTTCGCCTCGCCGATCTCCGACTTCTATCTCACCAATCCAATCGCACGCGCCTCTGCGGTCATGGGCGAGTGCGCGGCGACCGCGGCGGGCCTCAGGCAGGCAGCGGAGTAGGAAAGCACTATGGATTCTATCAACTCCGCGCTTGATTACCTGCTGGGCATTCCAATCCTTGGATTGGGCGTGCAGGTTGGGTTCATCTACAAGGCGTTGCTGTTGCTTGTGGCGCTGCTGATCTTTACGGCGTTCATCCTCCTGGCCGACCGAAAGATCTGGGCTGCCGTGCAAATCCGGCGCGGCCCCAACGTGGTGGGCCCATTCGGGCTGCTGCAGAGCTTTGCGGACCTGCTCAAGTTCGCCCTCAAGGAAGCTGTTATTCCGGCTGGTTCGGACAAGGTGTTGTTCATCCTGGCACCGTTGATTACGGCAACCCTTGCGCTCGGCGGCTGGGCTGTGGTGCCGGTCAATGATGGCTGGGCCATGGCCGACATCAATGTCGGTATTCTTTACATCCTAGGGCTTTCCTCGCTTGGCGTTTATGGCGTGATCATCGGTGGCTGGGCTTCGAACTCGAAGTACCCGTTCCTGGGTTCGCTCCGTTCAGCCGCGCAGATGGTGTCCTACGAGGTCTCCATTGGCCTTGTGATCATCACGGTCCTGCTGTGCGTGGGTTCGCTGAACCTCAACGACATCATTCGTGCGCAGTACGAGATGGGCCTGGCCCATATGATCGGTCTTCCGCAGCTGACATTCCTGAACTGGTTCTGGCTGCCGCTTTTCCCCATGTTCGTGGTGTTTTATATTTCGTCGCTTGCCGAAACAAACCGGCCGCCCTTTGATCTGGTGGAAGGCGAATCCGAGCTGGTTGCCGGGTTCATGACCGAATATTCCTCGACCCCGTACATGCTGTTCATGCTGGGCGAGTATATCTCGATCCTCCTGATGTGCGCGATGGCAACCATCCTGTTCCTGGGTGGGTGGACAGCGCCTATCGATCTGCCGCCCTTTACCTGGATACCGGGCTTCATCTGGTTCTTCCTCAAGCTGAGCATGATGTTCTTCATGATCGCCATGGCCAAGGCGATTGTCCCCCGGTACCGCTATGACCAGCTCATGCGCATTGGCTGGAAAGTATTCCTGCCTATCTCGCTGATCTGCGTCATCATTGTAGCATTCGTTCTCCAGCTTACGGGCTGGGGCTGGCACGGAGGAACCGCCTGATGCGCGCTTCCCAACTCGTCAACACGCTGATCATGCGTGAATTTGCGAAGTCCTTCTGGTTGACCATGAAGTATTTTTTCGCGCCCAAGCCGACCATCAACTACCCCTTCGAAAAGGGTCAGGTGAGCCCGCGCTTCCGTGGCGAACACGCCTTGCGTCGCTATCCCAATGGGGAAGAGCGCTGCATTGCCTGCAAGCTTTGCGAAGCAGTATGCCCAGCGCAAGCAATTACCATCGAAGCAGGCCCGCGCCAGAATGACGGCACGCGCCGTACCGTTCGCTACGACCTCGACATGGTGAAGTGCATCTATTGCGGCTTCTGCCAGGAGGCCTGCCCGGTCGATGCGATCGTGGAAGGCCCGAACTTTGAGTTTGCAACAGAAACCCGCGAAGAGCTCTATTTCTCCAAGGAGAAGCTCTTGGCGAATGGCGACCGGTGGGAGCGTGAGATCGCTGCCAACCTGTCTGCCGATGCACCCTATCGCTAAGAGGAAAGAGCATGACCCTTCCGCTGTTCTTCTTCTATGTGTTTTCGGCTGTTGCCATCGCCTCGGCTGCGATGGTTGTTGCTTCGCGCAATCCCGTCCATGCCGTGATGTTTCTGATCCTTGCGTTCTTCAATGCAGCCGGCTTGTTCATGCTGGCGGGGGCAGAGTTCCTCGCGCTGATCCTGATCGTGGTTTACGTGGGCGCAGTCGCGGTCCTGTTCCTTTTCGTCGTGATGATGCTGGACGTGGATTTTGCGTCCTTGCGCTCTGGCATGTTGCAATATGCTCCCATTGGCGTGGTCGTGGGAATCGTGCTCTTGCTCGAACTGCTGCTGGTCGCGGGGAGCTTCGTGGTTTCGCCCGAGGCGGCTGGATCGTCGGCGCTGCCGATCAGCGAAGGCATGGATAATACACGTGCGTTGGGGACGGTGCTCTACACGCGCTATGTGTTCCTGTTCCAGGGTGCGGGCGCGGTTCTGCTGGTCGCCATGATCGGCGCTATCGTGCTGACCTTGCGGCACAAGCCCAATGTAAAGCGGCAGGATGCGATCAAGCAGGTGGCACGGCGTCCATCCGAAACCATGCAAGTGGTCAAAGTCAAAAGCGGTCAAGGACTGTAGGAGGCAAATATGGGCTTGGGTATCGGGCTCGGTCACTACCTGACCGTAGCCGCAATCTTGTTCACGCTCGGCGTGTTCGGCATTTTTCTCAACCGCAAGAACATCATCGTCATCCTGATGTCGGTGGAATTGATCCTGCTGGGGGTCAATCTCAATCTGGTGGCTTTCTCGGCTGAGCTCAACGATTTGCAGGGGCAGGTGTTTGCACTGTTCATCTTGACGGTTGCTGCTGCCGAAGCAGCGATCGGGCTGGCAGTGCTGGTCATCTTCTTCCGCAACCGCGGCACGATCGCGGTTGAAGACGCCAACATGATGAAGGGCTAAGAACCACCGCTATGATTCAAGCGATTGTTTTCCTGCCCCTTATTGGCGCACTGGTAGCGGGCCTGCTGGGCCGCACGATTGGACATCGTCCAAGCGAGTACATCACAACGGGCCTGTTGATCATCTCGGCCGTGCTGAGCTGGGTGGTGTTCCTCCCGGTTGCGTTCGGTGGCGGCCTCTTGGGCGCAGAGGCAGGCGTTGGCCAGGCAGCTGCGGTCAAGGTCGAGGTCATGCGATGGATCCAGGTCGGTGACATGGATGTGCGCTGGATCCTGCGCGTCGATACGCTCACAGCGATCATGCTGGTCGTGGTCAACACCGTCTCCAGCCTCGTGCATGTGTATTCCATCGGCTACATGGCCGAAGACCCTCATCGCAGCCGTTTCTTTGCGTATCTGTCGCTATTCACCTTCGCCATGCTGATGCTGGTGACGGCTGACAATTTCGTCCAGATGTTCTTTGGCTGGGAAGGCGTGGGGCTGGCGTCCTATCTGCTGATCGGCTTCTGGTACACTCGTCCCTCGGCCAATGCGGCTGCGATGAAGGCCTTCGTGGTCAACCGTGTTGGTGACTTTGGCTTTGCTCTAGGCATCTTCGGCAGCTTCATGCTGCTTGGTACCGTCGATTTCGATACGGCTTTCAGCAATTTGCCGGCGGTGAGCAATTTTACGATGCGGTTCCTGGGTTGGGATGTGCATGCCCTAACCGTGATTTGCCTGCTCCTGTTCATGGGTGCCATGGGTAAGTCGGCGCAGTTCCTGCTCCACACCTGGCTGCCTGATGCGATGGAAGGTCCGACCCCTGTGTCGGCACTGATCCACGCGGCTACGATGGTGACCGCGGGCGTGTTCATGGTGGCGCGCCTGTCGCCAATGTTTGAAACTTCACCAACGGCTTTGACCGTGGTCATCGTCATCGGTGCAATCACGGCGTTCTTTGCGGCAACCATCGGGCTCGTGCAGAACGACATCAAGCGGGTGATCGCTTATTCAACCTGTTCGCAGCTGGGCTACATGTTTGTGGCTTTGGGCACGGGTGCGTACTCGGCTGGTGTGTTCCATCTTTTCACGCACGCCTTCTTCAAGGCCCTGTTGTTCCTTGGTGCTGGCTCGGTGATCCATGCGATGCACCATGAGCAGGACATGCGCAACATGGGGGGCTTAGGCAAGAAGATCCCGATCACCTATGCCATGATGCTGATCGGCACGCTGGCGCTGACCGGTGTGGGCATTCCGGGGACATTCCTTGGCTTTGCCGGGTTCTTCTCCAAGGACTCCATCATCGAGGCTGCTTATGCCTATGGCGGCAATGTGGGCAGCCTTGCCTTCTGGTTGCTGGTGATCGCCGCGGTGTTCACGAGCTTCTATTCCTGGCGCCTGATACATCTGACGTTCCACGGTTCGCCGCGGGACGCCCAGCATGCGCACACTGCTCATCCGGATGTGGCACATGCCGCAGCCGAGACGCACCATGAGCCGATTGACGACAGCAATGCACATGATCATGGCCATCACGATCATGCGCACCATGGCTCTGCCCATGACAATGCGCATGAGTCACCCAATGTAATGCTGGTGCCGCTCTATGTGCTGGCAGTGGGTGCGGTGCTGTCTGGTGCGGTGTTCTACAGCATGTTCTTCGAGAGCCTGGAACATGTGGAGCACTTCTTCGCGGGAGCCATCTATGTCGACCACGAGATCATCGAAGGCGCACACCATGTGCCGCTTTGGGTGAAGTGGAGCGCCACGATCGCCATGATCATCGGTTTCGTTACCGCGTGGTTCATGTACATCAAGGAACCCGCGGTTCCGGGCCGTATCGCCGCGCAGAACCCAGGTCTGTACCGGTTCCTGCTCAACAAGTGGTATTTCGACGAGCTCTATGATCGGATTTTCGTCAGGCCTGCTGTTTGGGTCGGGCGCGCCTTCTGGCGTGGTTTCGATGATTGGCTGATCAACGACAAGCTGACCGAGGGTCTTGGCCGTCGCGTGCAGAATGTTACCTCCTGGGTTGTGAGGCTTCAGTCTGGCTACCTCTACCACTACGCCTTCGCCATGCTGATCGGCATTGCGGCTCTGCTGACCTGGGCCATTGCGGCCGGGGGACTGATCTAAATGACCTTCGACAATACTATCCTGACGATCCTGACATGGCTGCCGCTGCTTGGGGCCATTGCGATCCTGGTCACCCCCCGTGAGTCACTCGGCGCAATCCGCTGGACGGCTTTCGCGGTCAGCCTCGTAACACTTGTCCTGTCCTTGTGGATGTGGGCTGCCTTCGATCCGTCCAATCCAGGCTTCCAGTTCGTTGTGAACAATGCCTGGATCGGCGACACTATCGGCTATCGTGTCGGCGTCGACGGTATCTCGGTGCTGTTCGTGGTGCTTTCGGCTCTGCTGATGCCCTTCTGCATCCTTGCAAGCTGGGAGTCGGTGGAAACGCGGGTCAAGGAGTACATGGTTGTATTCCTTCTCCTCGAAACGCTGATGGTCGGCGTGTTCACCACGCTCGATCTGGCCATGTTCTACGTGTTCTTCGAGGGCACTCTGCTGCCGATGTTCCTGATCATCGGCATCTGGGGCGGATCGGCCCGTATCCAGGCGAGCTACAAATTCTTCTTTTATACGTTTGCAGGCTCGGTTCTGATGCTGCTGGCCATCATGGCCATGTACTGGAACAGCGGCACGACTGATATCGTCAAGCTGATGACCCATGATTTCCCGCTGTCCTGGCAGCCATGGCTCTGGTGGGCGTTTTTCCTGTCGTTTGCCGTCAAGATGCCGATGTGGCCGCTTCATCGCTGGCTTCCTGAGGCCCACGTGCAGGCACCAACGGCAGGCTCGGTGATCCTTGCTGCCATCCTGCTCAAGCTTGGCGGTTACGGGTTCCTGCGCTTCAGCCTTCCCATGTTCCCCGATGCGTCGGCACAATTTGCGAACATCATCTTCTTCCTTTCTGTTGCCGCCATTATCGTGACCTCGCTGGTTGCACTGGTACAGACCGACATCAAGAAGCTGATTGCCTACTCGTCTGTGGCCCATATGGGCTTTGTGACTATGGGTATCTTCGCCGGCAATGCCTTGGGTATTCAGGGCGGCGTGTTCCAGATGATCTCGCACGGCATTGTGTCGGGCGCCTTGTTCCTGTGCGTCGGTGTTATCTACGACCGCATGCACACGCGAGACATTGACGCTTATGGCGGTCTGGTTGAACGCATGCCGGCCTATGCCTTTGCGTTTCTGATCTTCACCATGGCCAATGTCGGCTTGCCAGGCACTTCCGGCTTCGTGGGTGAATTCCTCACGATGATGGGTGTGTTCCAGGTCAACACTTGGGTTGGGTTTGGCGCAGCTTTCGGTGTTATCTTCTCGGCCTGCTATGGTCTCTGGCTATACCGTCGGGTGATCTGGGGTGCGCTGAGCAAGGAAAGCCTGCGCGGTATCCTCGACCTTAGCTTGCGCGAGAAGGTGATCCTTTACCCGCTGATCGCCTTGACTATTGTGTTCGGCTTCTATCCATCGCCGATCCTGGACACCAGTGCTGCGGCCGTCGACAATCTGGTCGCGCATTATTCCGCGTCGATCGGCATGGATCAGACCGCGCTCAATCCACAGCTGGGCGAAGTTGCGCCTGCACCAGCCGAAGAGCATGCCGCTACAGAGGCGGCTGCCCCGGCAGCTTCCCACTAGGAGAGTCCCGTGAACTCAGACGTTGTAGATTTCGCGAGCCTTGCTCCCGCGTATCCGGAGATGCTGCTTGCAGTGGGCACTGTGGTGCTTCTGCTGATTGGTGTGTTCATCAACAAGGAACGCTCGCTGCTGGTGTCCTATGCGGCCGTACTGTTGCTGGCCGTCGTTGGTGCGCTGATCCTGTTTGTTCCCGCAGAAGGGGTCCTGTTCAACGGCGTTTACATCGCCGACAGCTTTGCGCGCTTCATGAAAGTGTTGGTGGTTGCCGGCGCGGCACTGACGCTGTTGCTTGCCATCCCGAGCGCTGAAGAGAACGGTACGCACAAGTTCGAGTATTCCATTCTGGCTCTGCTCGCGACGCTGGGCATGATGGCGCTGGTTTCGGCCAACGACATGATGAGCCTTTATGTGAGCCTGGAGCTGCAGTCCCTGGCGTTCTACGTCATGGCCGCCATCAAGCGCGAGGACCCGAAGGCGACCGAAGCAGGCCTTAAGTATTTCGTTCTGGGTGCGCTCAGCTCCGGCATGCTGATTTATGGCGCCTCGCTTGTTTATGGCTTCACCGGGCACACAAATCTGCAGGAGATCGTGGTCGCCATCGCTTCGGAAGGTCGCTCGATCGGCCTGATTTTTGGCGTGGTGTTCGTGCTCGCTGGCGTGGCGTTCAAGGTTTCGGCCGTGCCGTTCCACATGTGGACGCCCGACGTTTATGAGGGCGCCCCTACGCCGGTCACCGCATTCTTTGCGGCGGCGCCAAAGGTTGCGGCCATGTCGATGTTTGTGCGGCTGGTCATGGATGCATTTCAGGGCATCACCAGCGATTGGCAGCAGATCGTTATTTTCCTCTCGATCGCTTCCATGGTCCTGGCTGCCTTTGCGGCTATTGGCCAGCGCTCCATCAAGCGCCTGATTGCCTATTCCTCCATCGGTCACGTCGGCTTTGCCCTTGTGGGTCTGTCGGCAGGAACGCAGGTGGGCGTTGAAGGCGTTGCGATCTATATGGCGATCTATGTGGCCATGACGGTGGGCTTGTTTGCCTGCTTGCTGTCGTTCCGCACGGAAGGCGGCTATGTGGAAACCATTGATGAGCTCGCTGGCGCTGCGCAAGGACGGCCATTCGTAGCGGCGATCATGGCCGTGCTGATGTTCTCGCTGATCGGCATGCCGCCCCTGGCTGGCTTCTTTGCCAAGTGGCATGCGTTCCTTGCGGCTATCGACGCTCAGCTTTACCTGCTTGCCGTGATTGGTGTTCTGGCATCGGCCGTTAGCGCGTTTTACTACCTGCGTGTCGTCAAGGTGATGTATTTCGATGAACCGGTGCACCGGTTTCAGGCCGTACCTGCCGAATTGACGATCATCATGGCTGTGACCGGCTTCTTCATCGTCACCTATTTCTTTACGGTAGGTGGGCCGCTTGCGAGCTTGGCGCACACAGCCGCTGGAAGCCTGTTCTAGGTGAGCGAGTTCTCGCTCGGACCAAAGGCGCGCGCAGCCGGATATCGGCTGCGCGGCTTTGACAGCGTTGGCTCGACCAATATCGAGGCAATCGCGGCGGCGGCTGCCGGTGATCCAGGCGGAATATGGTTTGCCGCTCGGGAACAAACAGCAGGCAGGGGTCGGCGCGGCCGTCAATGGGTGAACCCCCATGGCAATCTCGCTGCCACCCTGTTGATCATCCCGGATGTGGATCCTAACCTTTCAGCCACGCTGGGTTTTGTTGCCGGTGTGGCACTGAAATCGGCACTGGCAGATATATTGCCCAGGGGCTTGGTAAAGATCGGGCTAGACGGCGCCGACGCCTTGGCTGGCGAGGCGCGTGTCGCGCTCAAGTGGCCCAATGACGTGCTAGCCGATGGCGCCAAGCTTGCCGGCATTCTGCTCGAGGCGAGCAAATCTCCTGAGGGGAAGCACGCAATTGCCGTCGGAATTGGCGTCAATGTGGTTTCGGCGCCAGTGGGGCTGCCTTACCCCGCAACCAGCTTGGCTGACCTAGGTGTCAGCCGCACGACCGAAGATGTGTTCCTGGCCCTGAGTGAAGCTTGGGTTGATGCGTTTTCCTTGTGGGATGACAGCCGCGGTGTTGCGGCTGTGTTGGATCAATGGCGCGGTGCTGCCGCGGGGATTGGTTCGCCGGTGGCGGTGAACCAGAACGGCGATGTGCTCCGGGGCATATTTGAAACGATCGACGGTGCCGGGCGCCTCATTGTGAGGTCAGACGACAACCGTCGCGTCGCCATTACTGCAGGCGATGTGCATTTTGGGGCAACGGCCAGCGCCCGAAGCTGACCATCATTAACGCAGGCGACCGGCGACCAATGATCGCTCCGGCGTTGCGCTCGACAAGGAGAGACAAACCCATGGCTCAAAACCAAAGGGATGAACTCGTTTTCGTGCCCCTGGGCGGGGTAGGCGAAATTGGCATGAACATGGGCGCCTACGGGTTTGGACCGGAGCGCTCGCGTAAATGGATTGTGGTGGATTGTGGCGTCACCTTCGGCGGGCCAGACCTGCCGGGGATTGAACTCATTATGGCAAACCCGGAGTTCCTGGAGGAACGGGCTGATGATGTTCTAGCCCTCATTCTGACCCACAGCCACGAAGACCATTATGGTGCGGTTCTCGACCTATGGCCTGGTTTCGAAAAGCCAGTTTACTGCACGCCTTTTACGGCCGCGATGCTGGCGGCAAAACGGGCAGGGGACGGTATCGTCGAGAATGTCGACGTCACCATCATGGAGCCAGGGAAGCCGTTCAATATTGGCCCGTTTACGCTTGAAGCGATCAACGTTGCGCATTCCATTCCTGAATCGAACGCCCTGCTGATCAGCACGCCTGTCGGTCGCGTATTGCATACGGGCGACTGGAAGCTCGATCCCACGCCGGTGCTTAACGCGCCCACCGACGTGGCGCGCTTGCAGCAGATCGGTGAGGATCGTTCGACACCGCTGGCCCTGGTTTGTGACTCCACCAATGCCGTCAAGGAAGGCGAGAGCCCGAGCGAGGCGGAAGTGGGTGAAAACCTTGCAGCCTTGATCGCCGATGCGCCGAACCGGGTGGCTGTTACCACCTTTGCTTCCAATGTCGGCCGGGTAGTGTCCATCGTTCGCGCGGCTGAAAAGGCTGGCCGCCAGGTGGTTATGTCCGGGCGGTCGCTGCACCGCATCATGGGCATCGCCAAGGAACTGGGAATGCTAGAGGGGCTCCCGCCCTTGTTGGACCAGGATGCCTATAAGACGCTGGCCCGAAACAAGATTGTCCTGATCTGCACGGGCAGCCAGGGTGAGGCGCGAGCCGCCATCGCACGCATTGCACGGGGCGAGCATCCGGTGATTGATCTTAATGCAGGCGATCGGATGATTTTCTCGTCCTGGGCCATTCCGGGCAATGAGCGCGAAGTCATCGACATCCAGAACAGGCTCATCGACAAGGGCGTGGAAGTTGTGACCGCCAATGACGGGCTGGTCCACGTGACCGGCCATCCGCGTCGTGGGGAATTGCGCCGGCTCTATGAATGGGTGAAGCCCGAAGTGCTGGTGCCAGTGCATGGAGAAGCGGTGCACCTAGAGGCGCATGCTAAGCTAGGGCGCGAGGCAGGCATTCCCAATGTCTGCGAAGCCCGCAATGGGGACATGGTTCGCCTTTTCCCCGAACCAATGGCTTTCCCAGGCGAGGTGCGCACTGGCGAGCTTTACCTCGATGGGCTAGTGCTTTGCACGCCGGAGGAGTCCGGGGTCAAGGGGCGCCGGCGCCTTTCCTTTGGCGGACATGTGGTGGTGAGCCTTTGCGTCAACAGCAATGGGCACATCGTGTCGGGCCCAGATCTCGTGATCGAGGGGTTGCCGGAAACGGACGACGAGTCCCTGAATGATCTGGTGGAAGATACGGTAGGCAGCGTCCTCAAGTCGATGCCGCCCAAGCGCCGCAGCGATACCGAAGTTCTGAACTCGGCTCTGTTCAAGGCGATCCGGAACGAGGTGAACGCCTATTGGGGGCGCAAGCCAAACGTTTCTGTGTTCGTGCACAGGGTGTAGTTCTGATCAGATTGACGCTATCAGTGCGGCAGTTCGAGCAAGGGAGGCAGTGATGCCGGTCATTTCCATTATTGCAGTCTTCCTTGTTGTCTGGTGGATCAGCTTTGTGGCTGTGTTGCCGATCGGCGCGCGCAGCCAGCACGAGGCAGGTGAGATTGTGGCCGGCACCGAACCCGGGGCACCGGTCACCCCTGCCTTGGTCCGCAGGATGCTCGCAGCAACGGCTCTGGCAGCGATCTTGACAGCGCTGCTGTTCTGGGGGCTGAGCAACGAAACCCTTTACCGCTACTGGAACCGCTAAGCGTTCGGCTGCCGTTAGACGGCGTGTGAGCAGCTTGGTTGCTGGTGGTATTGACTTTTCGGCTAAGGTCGAGCGCCTGTAATGCCTAGTTATGTTTCTCAGAGCTGAAATCGTTCTCGAGCAAGCGGTTGGCAGAGACTTGGCGCCTTCAAGCTTAGCAATAAAAAAGCGGGGCGCTAGGCCCCGCTGAATTAGTTGTTCGACAATACGCTGGTCTTAGGTGCGCTACTGAAGCGCGCTGCCAACGCTCCTCCCTAGACGCTGTCGACGTCGGCGGTTTGAACCACCTTAGCTTTATTGATCTAGACCCTAACAAGTTGTTACGGGGCTGTCACGCAGATTCTGCATGCCTTCCATGCTTGCATCGGAGGGTCTAACAGGGTTTGAGTGAGCGCCACGAAAAGCTTGAGTCGATTGTTTCTTTCGGGAGTTCCCATGCGCCTGTCCCGGTATTTCTTACCAGTGTTACGCGACGTTCCGAAGGAAGCGGAAATAGTTTCGCATCGGCTGATGTTGCGTGCCGGCATGATCCGCCAGCAGGCGTCGGGGCTCTATTCGTGGCTACCGCTGGGCTACAAGGTGCTGATGAAGGTGCAGCGGATCATCGAGGAGGAGCAGAACCGCTCCGGCGCGATCGAATTGCTGATGCCGACCATTCAGTCGGCCGACCTCTGGCGTGAATCGGGGCGCTATGAGGCCTATGGCAAGGAGATGCTGCGCATCGAGGATCGCCATGAGCGCGAGTTCCTTTACGGGCCTACGAACGAGGAGATGATCACCGACATTTTCCGCAGCTTTGTGAAGTCCTACAAGGATCTGCCGCTCAATCTCTACCACATCCAGTGGAAGTTCCGCGATGAGGTGCGTCCCCGCTTTGGGACCATGCGCAGCCGGGAGTTCCTTATGAAGGACGCCTATTCCTTCGACCTCACCAAGGAAGAGGCCGTTAGAGCTTATGAGCGCATGTTCGTGGCCTATATGCGTACCTATGCGCGAATGGGGCTGACGGCTATTCCGATGCGGGCGGATACGGGGCCGATCGGTGGTGATCTCAGCCATGAGTGGATCGTTTTGGCAGAAACGGGCGAAAGCGCGGTGTTCTGCGACAAGCGCCTGCTGGACAAGCCCATTCCCGGCCCCGACACTGACTTTCAGGGTGACCTCAAGCCGATCTTCAATGATTGGACGTCGCTTTACGCGGCAACTGAGGACATGGTCGACATGGCGGAATATGAGGGCGCCGTGCCCGAGGAATTCCGCGTTTCGGCGCGCGGCATCGAGGTTGGCCATATTTTCTACTTTGGCACCAAGTACTCCGAACCCATGAAGGCAACCGTGACGGGGCCGGACGGCAAGGAGGTCGTTGTGCATATGGGGTCCTATGGTGTCGGGCTGACACGGCTGGTTCCCGCCATTATCGAGGCTTGCCACGATGATGCGGGCATTGTCTGGCCTGTCAGCGTGGCGCCGTTTGAGGCCGTGTTGATCAACCTCAAGGCGGGCGATGCGGAGTGCGATGCGGCCTGTGACAAGCTCTATGGGGAGCTGAACGCTGCCGGGCTCGACATGCTTTATGACGACCGCGACCAGGGGGCAGGGGCCAAGTTCACGACGGCCGATTTAGTGGGCATTCCCTACCAGATCATCCTTGGACCGCGTGGGCTCAAGTCCGGCGAAGTCGAGATCAAGCATCGCAAGAGCGGGGAGCGCGAAACGCTGCCGATCGCTGACGCCGTCGCGCGGCTCAAAGGCCTCATCGAACCGCAAAGAAAGACCGACATTTGACCGATACGGCGCCGCCGCTTCTGAACAAGGGCACGCGTCCCTTTTCGCGCTTTGAGTGGATGGTCGCGGGGCGCTATCTGCGCGCGCGACGCAAGGAAGCGTTTATCTCCGTAATCGCCAGCCTAACCATGGTTGGGGTTGCGATCGGCGTCGCGACCCTGATCGTCGTGATGTCGGTGATGAACGGGTTCCGGGCGGAGCTGCTGACCAAGATCCTGGGGCTCAACGGGCACTTCACGGCCTATCCCATTGAAAGCAAGTTCACCGACTACGAAGAGACCATCGCAACGATCCAGAACATTCCCGGGGTAGATTTTGCCGTTTACTTCGTAGAGGGCCAGGTGCTGGCCTCGGGGAAGGGCAATTCTACCGGCGTCACCGTGCGGGGGATGAACGAGGAAAACTTGCAGAAGCTGAAGCTGCTGTACGGCGCGGCGGAGCAGGGTGGCTGGGATGGCTGGGACGAGAGCCGCGGCGTTGCCATTGGCTACCGCCTGGCGCAAACCCTGGGCGTGTCGCTTGGCGACCAGGTGCAGATCATCAACCCGGATGGGGCGATGACTCCTTTTGGGACGACGCCGCAGATCAAGTCCTATCCGGTCAATGTCATCTTCAATTTGGGCATGGTCGAATTCGACAGCTTCTTTATGTACATGCCGCTCGAGCCGGCGCAGGACTATTTCAAGATGTTCACCGAGGTGTTACGCCCGGGGTTCGAGCAGCTTGATCCACTCGCGAGCGACGAAGAGATTGATGCCGCATATGAGCGTATCAACGAGGCGACCGCGGCCGAGATCTTCATTACCAACCCCGATGATACTGCGACGATTCGCGAGCGGATGCAGGCTTCCCCGATCCGACCGCTGATCCTGACGGATTGGCAGCAGCGCAACGAAACGTTCTTTTCGGCGCTGCAGGTTGAGCGGGTGGTGATGTTCACGATCCTCTCCATGATCATCCTGGTGGCCGCGTTCAACATCATTTCCAGCCTGATCATGCTTGTGAAGGACAAGAGCTCCGATATTGCCGTGTTGCGCACCATGGGTGCCTCGCAGGGCGCCATTATGCGGATCTTTTCCATTACGGGGACAACTATCGGCGTAATCGGAACGCTGGTGGGAACTGGGCTCGGGCTGATCGTTGCGGCCAATGCAGAACCCTTGCGGGCCTTCATCTCCAATACGCTTGGGGTCGCTATTTTTCCGCCAGAAGTATTCTTTTTATCCTCCTTGCCGTCAAAAACCGATCCGGTCGAGGTGACGGTCGTGGTGTGCCTTGCTCTTGGCCTCAGCTTTCTCGCGACCCTTTATCCTGCATGGCGCGCTGCGCAATATGATCCAGTAGAGGCATTGCGCTATGAGTAAGCCACACCTCGTACTGACCAATGTGCACCGGCACTATGGTCAGGGGGATAAGATTGTTCGTGTACTTGAAGCAGCAAACCTGACGGTGAATACGGGTGAGCTGGTGGCGCTGGTTGCGCCTTCGGGCGCGGGTAAATCAACCCTGCTGCACCTTTCGGGCCTTCTGGAGAGCCCGCAGAGCGGTGAAGTCGAGATCGTGGGGATCAAGACCAGCAATCTGGGTGATCGCGGGCGGACGCAGTTGCGGCGCTCGACCGTAGGCTACGTTTATCAGTTCCACCATTTGCTGCCGGAGTTTACGGCGCTCGAAAATGTTTCCATGCCGCAACTTATCGCCGGCAAGGGGCAGGCAGAGGCGGACAAGCGGTCCATGGAACTGCTTGATTTGCTCGGGATCGGTCCACGGGCGAGCCACCGCCCCGCCGAGCTATCGGGCGGTGAACAGCAGCGGGTGGCGATTGCACGTGCTGCTGCCAATCATCCCAAGGTAATCCTTGCCGATGAGCCCACCGGCAATCTTGATCCAGAAACCAGTGACATTGTTTTTGGCGCGCTGGCCAATCTGATCAAGAACGAAGGTGCGGCTGCATTGATTGCGACGCACAATCATGATTTGGCGCGCCGGGCAGACCGTATTGTTACGCTTAAAGGCGGGTTGGTGGTGGATCACCTGCTCTAGGTGGTTGTTGAAGTAGCCCTGGCTTGATGCTTGCGGACGGGCCGGATGTGGATTGCCCGGACAAGCCGGGCAATGACGATCGAAAATTAATGAGCGTCACCACCCGACTTGTTCGGGTGGCCCAGGCGGTGTTTGGAGCGACACCTGGCGGCTGTGAAAGTGCTATAGGCGGCTCTAGAGGTTGCTGGCGATCTTTTTTGCCAGTTGCGCCAATTCGGCATCGTCTGCCCTGCCGGAGGCGTGGGCGCCCATGGCAACGCCTTCAAAGGCGGGGATAAGATGGAAGTGCAGGTGGAAGACGGTTTGCCCGGCAGGGGCTTCGTTGAACTGCGCCAGCCGGATGCCACCAGCCTTGGTGGTCTGCATAAGCGCCTTGGCGACGCGCTGCACCAGCGGCATGACAGCGGAGAGTGCCGCCGGGTCTGCATCGAGCAAATTGCGTGATTGCGCCTTGGGGATGACCAGCGTGTGCCCGCGCGACTGCGGGAAAATATCCATCATGACCAAGGCGGTATCGTCCTCGAAAACCTTGTGCGACGGAATTTCGCCGGCGATGATCTTGGCGAAGATGTTGGACGGATCATAGGTCATCGGCTTACTCGGCGGGTTTGAGGGCTTCAGGGGCGCGCTTCTGGCCAAAGCGGAAACGGAAATAGTTGAGCACGGCAAGGCCAGTGAGCGTAACCGGCACATAGCGGAAGCCGCGCCGGATAAAGAACATGGCGATGTTTACCGCCGTTGCGGCGCTCATGGGGCCTTTGCCCATGGCGGAGGTGAAGGACGAGGGCACGATGTGCCGGTATATGAGGGCATTGGACTGGTAGTATTCCAGGGCTTGGTAGGCGAAGGCCCGCTTGGAGGCGGCGTAGTCCTTGAGTTCGGGCATGCCCATGTCGCCGTGGAACTCGGCCTCCGAGCCGACGGCCCAGACTTCCGGAGGGGTCAGGCGGGACTTACCGATTTCGGTGAAAAGTTCGGTGAGGTCGCGGAAGGTGACGAAGTTTGCGTTCCAGCAATCATCGGTCTTGGCGCCGTGGGACAAGACGAGGACATCGGCTCGTTCCAGCTTTTCAGCCATAGCCGCATAGTTGCCGGCTGAAAAATCCACGCCTGATTTCGCCGTCTCGACGATGCCTCCGAGAGCGGTGAGCTTGGCCACCATGGCCGAACCGAATGCACCACCGGCGCCAGTGACAAGAAAGCGGCGGCCGCGAATTTGGCAGGATGTGCCGGCGATCATGTCAAACACATTGGCAAAGGACGAAAAGAAGTTGTGCGGATAAACATGGTGCATGGCGTGGTAGTTGTTGTCGACCCATAAAAGGCCTTGCTGGCCTCCAACGCGGTCCATAGCCATGTGGTTGAAGTCGACGCCTTCTTCCTGCAGCGTTTTCACCAGCATCACCGTGCGGATCACGGCCACGGCAGCGATCGGCGGCCAGGGGAACACCAGCAGGAAAACCAGCGTGCCCAGCATAGAGGTGATGTATTCGGGCAGGATGTGGAACCAGATGTTGGCGCGCGCATAGGCTGGGTTCACCTGCATATCGAGCCCCAGGAATTTGTGGTGAACCCAGTGCCAGGACGAAAGCTTGCGCAGCAGGGGGAAACGCGACTTTTCCCATTTGTGCAGCGTCCAATGCAGCGCATCGAACAGGGCGGTGGAAAGAACAAAGACCAGGGCGGCCTGTGCCAGAAAAATTGCAATGTCCCAAATCATGGGCCCTTACTTAAGGCTCTTGGCTGGAATGGGAAAGTGCCGATGTCGCCGCGCCTAGTGGCCGGTGCGCTCGCCCTTGCGGAAGGGCGTGAACTGATCAAGGATCTCCTGGCTATGCTCCACAGAGGCGCGTTCATGCTGGAGGAAATCAGCCACAGCCTCGCGCAGGCCAGGATGAGCGATCCAGTGCACGGAATAGGTCGTTGAAGGCTCGTAGCCGCGCGCGAGCTTGTGCTCGCCCTGGGCGCCAGCCTCCACAACGGCCAGCTTGTGGGCGATCGCGTAGTCGATAGCCTGGTAGTAGCAGAGTTCGAAATGAAGAAACGGCACGTCGCGGGTGCAGCCCCAATTGCGACCGAAAATGCGGTCCTTGCCCACGAAGTTGATGGCGCCAGCAATGGGGATTGGTCCGTCATAGGCGAGCATCAGGACGATGCGATCGGCCATGGTCTCATTGAGACGTGAGAAGAATTCGCGGTTGAGGTAGGGGCGGCCCCATTTGCGGGCGCCCGTGTCCTCATAGAACTCGTAGAAGGCGTCCCAATGATGTTCCTGCAAGTCGCTGCCGCTGAGCCAGCGCACGGAGAGCCCGTCGGCCAGGGCATCGCGGCGTTCGCGGCGAATGGTCTTGCGCTTGCGGGAGGACAGCGTTTCGAGAAACTCTTCGAAGCTCCCGAACCCCTGATTGTGCCAGTGGAACTGGGTATCCATGCGCTTGAGCCAGCCGCCGGATTGCGCTTCGTCGGCTTCGCTCTCGGGCACAAAGGTGGCGTGGACGGAGGATGCTTCGCGCTGGATCGCCAACTGCTGGGCAGCGGCGAGGAGGGCGGCTTTTACCTCGGGGTCGGCGGAAGGGACGAGCAGCTTGGGTGCGGTCGCCGGAGTGAACGGCACGGAACATTGCAGCTTTGGGTAATAGCTGCCGCCGGCGCGCTCCAGGGCGTTGGCCCAGCCATGGTCGAACACATATTCGCCCATGGAATGGGATTTCAGGAACAGCGGCATGAGGCCCAGCGGCTGGTCTGCGCTGTTGCTGAGCAGGATGTGCTGGGGCTGCCAGCCGGTGCGACCCGTGGCACAGCGGGATTCTTCCAAGGACAGGAAGAAGGCGTGATCGAGAAATGGATTATCCGTCACCCCTTCTGTGGAGGGGACAAGACTGTTCCATACAGCGGCCGGTATGCTGGCCGTCGAGGGGTGGATGGTGGCCTTGAATGAGGTGGCTGGCAAGGTCGGGACTGTAACCTTCGGGACGATCTAGCTGATATGGGACCGGGCGGCTCCAGCTGCAAGCTTGGACCTAATCGCCCGGGCCGTCACGAATTTCCCGACGCTCGCCAGAACTTGATCCGGCGGTCAGATTTCGACTACGGCCTCGATCTCAACGGCAGCGCCGAAGGGCAGGGAGGCGACACCGAAAGCGGCGCGGGCATGCTTGCCCCTGTCGCCAAGCACGCCGACAAGCAGGTTTGAGCAGCCATTGGCGACGAGGTGCTGTTCAGTGAATTCAGGGGTCGAGGCGACCAGGACGGTGACCTTGAGGATGCGCTTGATCTCTTCGAGCGGGACGCCGCCCATGTGGACGATCTGGCTGAGCACGTTAAGGGCCGCGAGTTCTGCGGCATTGCCGCCCTGGACGACATTCATGTTATCGCCCAAGCGCCCGGTGACCACCCCTTGTTCGTTGGCGGAAATCTGGCCGGAAACATAGAGGATGTTGCCGGTGCGCGTAACGGGAACGTAGCTGGCTACGGGCGCCTTGGGGGCGGGCAGCTCGAAGCCGTATTCACGAAGTTTCTCGATTGGGCTGGTCATCTGGTCTTGCCTTCTTTTGGTCGTCGTCAATGTCGAGCGGCGCGCGGCTGGGCTTGCGCCCATAAAGCTTGCCGCGAATAACCGCTTCGCGGCCGAAGCGGGTGCGCACCTTGTCCATGGCACGTTCGGCCGCGGCCTTGCGCGCGATTGCGGGCTCCAGCAGATCTGCGGGATCGATGCCGTCGGCCTTATCAATACCGGAAATGCCGATTCCAATCAGCCGGAAAGCGGTGCCGTCCACTTCCCGCTGCAGCAAGGATAGGCCCGTCTCGTAGATCACGCTGGCGAGCTGGGTTGGCATCATCAAGTGCCGCGCGCGTGTGCGCAAGCGGAAGCCCGCGGATTTGAGCTTGAGCGTTACAGTGTCGCCAACCAGACTTTTGGCCTTGAGGCGTTCGGACAAGCGCTCGGACACATTGAGCAGCTCTGTGGAAAGCGCTTCAAGCGAAGCGATGTCGGCGTTGAAAGTGGTTTCGGACGAGACGGTTTTCATTTCGCCGTCCGGCGAGATGCGGCGGCTGTCCTGGCCACGGGCGAGCCGGGCGAGGCGCGCGCCGGTTTCGCCATAGCGACGCATGAGGTTTTCGGGTGGTTCGTCCTGCAACTGGCCGATGGTCAGGAGCCCATCTTTGCGCAGGGTTTCGGCGAAGACCTTGCCCACGCCGTAGATCATGCTGATGGGCTTGGGCGCGAGGAACTGGATGGTTTCGGCTTCCCCGATCACAGCGAAGCCGCGCGGCTTGTCGAGGTCAGAGGCGATCTTGGCGAGGAATTTGTTGTGGCTGAGGCCGACCGAGATGGTGACGCCGATTTCCTTTTCCACTGCGCGGGCAAAGCGGGCGAGGACGATTGCAGCAGGGGCCTTGTGTAGAGCCTGAGTGCCGGAAAGGTCAAGGAATGCTTCGTCGATGGAGAGGGGTTCGACGAGGGGAGTCAGCGTGTCCATGATGGCGCGAATCTGGCGGCTGACGCCGGCATATTTAGCCATGTCGGGTTTGATGACCACGGCATCGGGGCAAAGCTGGTTAGCCTTGAACATGGGCATAGCGGAGCGAACGCCGGACTGGCGGGCGATATAGCAGCAGGTGGCAACAACGCCGCGTGTGCCGCCGCCAATGATGAGGGGCTTATCGCGTAGCTCAGGATTGTCGCGCTTTTCGATGGACGCGTAAAAGGCGTCGCAATCGACATGGGCGATGGAAAGGCTCAGCAGTTCCTGGTGGCAGACGAGGCGCGGCGAGCCGCAGGCAGGGCAGCGCGCTGGCGCCTGGGCTGCCGCGGCATAGGCCAGGCAATCGCGGCAGAGCCAATCTTTGGCCACTTTCTACCCCGCTGGATTGATCCGATGCCACACACGCATGAAGTCTTCAGGAGTGAGCCCGCTATTGGCGCAAAGCGCAAGCAGAAGCGACTCATTGGCCGCGACATAGTCGATCAACCCACGCTCGAGCGCAGGGGAACCCACCGAAGCGCGCAATGTTGCGGGGTCGAGGCCCGCATATTGCATGAAGCCCAGCAATTCCTCAGGATTTTCAGCAAGGAAGCTCAAACAAATGTCTGCTAGCCTCGCGACGGACAGCTCGGCTTTTTCGGTGCGGGGCACGGACGGGCTCGTTTGGTATTTTGTAAACAGTTTTAATGTTATCTGAAGATGGTGGCGAAGCGAAGGGCTGCTGGCACCTTGGCGGTGCGAGGAATATTGAATGCCTAAGACCGTTATGATCGTGGAAGATAACGAGCTCAATATGAAGCTCTTCAACGATCTGCTCGAATCGCGGGGTTATGCCGTGATCCAGACCCGCAACGGTATGGAGGCACTTGATCTTGCGCGTGCGCATCTTCCCGATCTCATCTTGATGGATATCCAACTGCCCGAGGTTTCGGGACTGGTTGTGACCAAATGGCTCAAGGATGATGACGAGCTTGCCCATATCCCCGTTATTGCGGTGACGGCGTTCGCCATGAAAGGCGACGAAGAGCGGATTCTGCAAGGCGGATGTGAGGGTTACATCAGCAAGCCGATCTCCGTGCCACACTTTCTGGAAACTATTGCCCGCTACATTGGCCCGGCCTGACCGGCTCGCTTGAGTGCGGTTGGGCGTCTGAAACCCACTGTGGACGCTGTGGGTGGACGAAGCACGTTCCGAGGCCAAGAGTGACCGCACGCGTACTGATTGTTGACGATATCCCGACCAATGTCCGCTTGCTGGAAGCGCGTTTGACGGCGGAATATTTCGAAGTGGTCACGGCCACATCCGGGCAACAGGCGTTGGATATCTGTGCGAGTTCGGACATCGACATCGTCTTGCTCGATGTGATGATGCCTGAAATGGACGGGTTCGAAGTCTGCAAACGGCTCAAGAGTTCTCCCAAGACTCATCATTTGCCCGTCTTGATGATCACGGCGCTGGACCAACCCTCCGACCGCGTGCGGGGGCTTGAAGTGGGGGCCGATGATTTTCTCACCAAGCCTGTTGACGATGTGCAGCTGCTGGCGCGCGTCAAAAGCCTTGTCCGGCTCAAGGCATTGACCGACGAACTGCGTGCCCGCGCGATGACTGGCCAGCAAATCGCGGTGGAAGACGCAATCCGCGCCATGGATATGATCAGCACAAGTGGCGGCTCCATTCTGGTTATCGACACCGACCAGCGCCATGCCGAGCGGATGAAGAATTATCTCAGCCCTGAACACAGGGTGGATATCTTGACGCAACCGGCAGATGCCGTGTTCCAAGTCACTGGCGAGCATTATGAATTGGCTATCGTCGTGATGGCGCTAGCCGATTTCGATCCGCTGCGTGTCTGCTCGCAGATCCGCACGGTAGAGCATACGCGCACCTTGCCAATCATCCTGGTGTCGGACGATGCGGACAAGCCGCGCGTGGTGCGGGCGCTGGATCTGGGCGTCAATGATTTCATCACCCGACCGGTGGAGCGCAATGAGCTCGCCGCCCGTGTGCGCACGCAAATCCGACGGCATCGCTATGCCCTTGAGCTGCGCCAAAGTGTCAACAATACCATGGCGATGGCCGTTACGGACGATATGACAGGGCTTTATAACCGTCGCTATTTCGACCGACATCTTGGGGTGATGCTGGGCAAGGCGCAGAGCCAAGACCGCGACATGGCCTTGATGATTCTCGATATCGACCACTTCAAGTCGGTGAACGACAATTACGGCCATGACATCGGCGACGCCGTGCTAAAGGAGTTCGCGGCGCGGTTGAAGCGGAACATACGGGGCGTTGATTTAGCTTGCAGATTCGGCGGTGAGGAGTTCGTCGTGCTGATGCCCGACACTGATTACCGGCAGGCCGAAGCCATTGCGGAGCGGGTGCGGCAATCGATTTCGGAGCGGCAGTTCGATATCGGGGCGCAGCGGCAATTGGCCGTTACGGTGTCCGCCGGTGTGACGCTCAACGAGGCGCAGTCGGATACGCCTGAATCGCTGATCAAGCGGGCGGATGTGGCGCTGTATCGGGCCAAGCGCGAGGGGCGGAACCGGGTGGTGTTTGACGCCGCCTAAACTCTGCTTAATTGTGCGCATTAGGGTTAATTGTTATAATTAACAAAGGGTTATCGGCACGGAAGCGCCGGAAAACCTTGAGTTTTTTGAGGCGAAGAGTAGGTTGAATTCAACGCAGCGAGCCAGCCGACAGGGCGCTCGCCGGCGAGTTCCCTACGGCTCTCTCAGGTCCGCCGCAACTCCTGAGTCCCGTAGGGCGGTTGGTCCGGAAGCGGACAGAGTGGCCTCTTCGACAAGCCGCTCCGGACCAGCCACTCCCCTCTCGATGACATAACCGATCGGGTCTTCATGCTAACAGACTGTTAGCGTTTGGCACCACATTCAGGCCGATAATCACAACAAAAAACCCCGCATGGTGGATGCGGGGCTTTCGTGTTCCTGAAGCGAGCAGGCGCCAGATTACTTGATCTTGGCTTCCTTGAACTCGACATGCTTGCGCACAACCGGGTCGTACTTGTTGTACGAGAGCTTCTCGGTCTGGGTGCGGGCGTTCTTCTTGGTGACGTAGTAGTAGCCAGTATCAGCCGTCGACACGAGCTTGATCTTTACGGAGGCGGCTTTGGCCATTTGTTAGTCCTCTTGAATAGCGAAGGCGCCGCGGAAACCCGGGCGCCGGAATTTGGGCGCAACCTAGTGAATTTTGGTTGAATGTCAATGGGGGAGTGGCGTGGGGGGCGCCGGTTTGCGCATGCCCCCGGGTCAAGTCCTGGGCACGCCCTCGTGGTTCGACATGCTCACCATGAGGGCTGCTGGGGCTGGGTTGGCTGGCAAAGGTCGTCACCCTTGGGCTTGACCAAAGGGGTCTGCACTTGATTGCGCGATAGCCAAGTACAGGGCCCTCGGGTCAAGCCCGAGGTGACGAGTGGTGGGTGGGTGAGCGAAGTGGTCAGTGCTACGAGGTTTAGTCCACCTGGCCGGTGCCGAAGCCGTACATGCCGTTGGCCCATTGCAGGCCAACGATCGCTCCTTTGATGGAGGGCAGGATGGCCAGGGGCAGGATCACGGCAAGCGGGATCATGGTGTACATGTAGGTGAGGGGATTGATGTGGTAGACCATGTCCAGGTGGAGCATGACCGCGACCAGCAGATGGCCTACAATGGTGATTGCGATGTAGGGCGGGAAATCGTCGGCGCGGTGGAGATTGAGCTGTTCGCCGCAGGCGTCGCAATGTTCGGCCACCTTGAGGTAGGCGCGGAACATCTTGCCCTGGCCACAATGGGGACACTTGCACAAGGTGCCGCGCCACATGGCCTGACCGGCGCTCCGGTTGCTGATTGCTTTCGCCTTGCTGGACATCACGTCACCTCTTTCTGCGCGCCCTGAGCGCTTGTGCCCTAGATGGTCGCCTGATCGTGCGTTTGCTAGATGACGGATTGCCGCGTGTTCCTTCCGAGAGGAGCTCGAAGCGGAGGGAACCGGCGACGGGTGCCGCTTCCAGTAGCCGCACGGTTACGGGATCACCGAGGCCAAATTTCTCGCCCGTCCTGTCACCAACCATTGCCTGCTGGTCTTCGGCGTAGCGATAGTAATCCTGGCCGAGAGTGGAGGCTGGGATGAAGCCATCGGCACCGGTTTCCAGCAGACGCACAAAGAGGCCGGAGCGGGTGACGCCGGAGATGCGGCCCTCGAAACGCGCACCGATCTGGCTAGACAGGAATTGCGCAAGGAGCCGGTCGGAGGTTTCGCGCTCGGCACTCATGGCGCGGCGTTCGGTGGCCGAAATGTGCTGGGCGATGCCGGCCAGTTTTTCCACTTCGCTGTCGCTGAGGCCATCATCGCCAAAGCGCTCGGCGCGGATCAGGGCGCGGTGGACGATGAGATCGGCATAGCGGCGGATGGGCGAGGTGAAGTGGGCGTAGCGATCCAGGTTCAGACCGAAGTGGCCGTAGTTTTCGGCGGCATATTCAGCCTGCGCCTGGGAGCGCAGCACCATCTCGGAGACCTGGTCGATATTGCCGGCCCGGCGCGCCTGGGCAAGTATGCCGTTGAAGTCGGATGTGCGGACATTGTCCGATTTCTTGACGGCTATATCGAGCGAGCCAAGGAAGTCGCGCAGAGACTGGAGCTTTTCGCTGCTCGGCTCGTCGTGGACGCGATAAAGCAGCGGCGAGCGCTTTTGCTCAAGTGTCTCGGCGGCAGCGACGTTGGCCGCGATCATCATCTCTTCGATGAGGCGATGGGCTTCGAGCCGCTCTGGAATGCGAATGTCCTTCACCATTCCCTTTTCATCGAGAATGATCTTGCGCTCGGGTAGGTCGAGATCGAGCGGGCCCCTGTTGTCGCGAGCCTTGGTCATGGTTTCGTAGGCGGCAAAGAGCGGGCGCAGGATGGGCTCGAGCAAAGGCCCGGTCTTGTCATCCGGAGTGCCGTCGATGGCGGCCTGGGCCTGCTGGTAGCTGATGCCAGCGGCAGAGCGCATCAAAATGCGGTGGAAGCTGTGGCTGCGCTTCTTGCCGTCAGCACCGATGACCATGCGCACGGCAAGGGCCGCGCGCGGCTGGCCTTCCTTGAGAGAGCAAAGCTCGTTGGAGATGCGCTCGGGCAGCATGGGCACGACGCGGTCGGGGAAATAAACCGAATTGCCGCGCAGATAGGCTTCCCGATCGAGCGCTGTGCCGGGCCGGACATAGGCGGCGACGTCGGCAATGGCGACGGTGACGATGTGGCCGCCGGCATTGTTTTCGTCGGTGTCCAGTTCGGCATAAACAGCGTCGTCGTGGTCCTTGGCGTCGTGCGGATCGATGGTGATCAGCGGAACGTCGCGCCAGTCTTCCCGGCCCTTGAGGCTCGCTTCCTCGGCTTGTTCGGCTTCGCGAATAACGGAGGCAGGGAAGCGATAGGGAATTTCGAGCGCGTGGATGGCGATGAGGCTGATCGCGCCTTCGGAGGCTGGATTGCCGATAACGGCGGTAACGCGGGCGCGGGGAATCATCAATCGGCCCGCGGGCTTGACGTCGACTTCCACGAGATCGCCGTCCTTGGCGTCCCCAAGATCGCCGGGCGGAATGCGCATTTCCTTTTGCTTGCGATCCACGGGAACAAGGCGGGCGCCATCTTCGTCCATGCGCACAATGCCGATATGGGCACGGCGGGGCTTGTCGAGGATCTTCATCGCCTTTGCGGTGTAGGCGGGAGGCTCGCCTTCGCCGGCATCGATGCGGGCCAGGATCCGATCGCCCGGCGCGGGAACGACGCGGGCGTCGCGGCCGCCAAGCACCTGGACGCGAGGCTTTTCGCCCTGTTCCTCGTTCCACTGGGCGGGAAAGGCGTGGAGATTGTCCGGATCGGCGTCGGTGGGAATATCAAGAACAGTGACGTGGGGCAGAGCGGCGGTGCGGCGCAACGCCTTGCGGGTGCGCGTGATGATGCCTTCGCCCTCCAGCTCATTGAGCATGGCCTTGAAGGGGCGACGCATGTCGCCGCGGATACCGAAGATCTTGGCGAGGTCGCGCTTGCCCTTGATGTCGGTTTGCTCGGCAAGGGCTTCGAGCAGCTGCTCGCGGGTGGGCAGCGCATCGGCGGAAGGCTTGCGGGTGCGCTTGGGGCCGGAGGTGTTTTTTGGTTTTGTTGTTGGCTTGGCCATGGGGGATTTTCGTTGTGGTTAGGGTGATAGATAGGTGATGGCGGCCGGTTTGCCAAATGAAGGGGTGGACGAGCGGGTTGGTTCCGTGAGGTGTCATGGAGTGGGGAGCGGTGCGGTTTGGCTCGGTGGGCCTCATGGTGAGCTTGTCGAACCATGAGAGCGTGGCACTCCCAGCCTGCGCTCGCGCGGCCTCGTGGTTCGACAGGCTCACCGTGAGGCCTTTGGAACGGCATCATGGGGACTTTGGTACATTGGGGAGAGTGCCTGAAGTGTAGAGCCCTTGGGTCAAGCCCGAGGGTGACAGTTGGTGGTGGGGAGAGATCGTGGGCTGCCACATGGTTCACCCTTCCTCTTGCGGCCAGACCAGGCTGGGGGTGAACTGCCCGATCAAACAGAAAGACGATTCCGCTTATGACCATTCCTTTTTTCGACGGCCACAATGACACGCTGCTGCGCTTGCTGGAGTTGCCAGCAGGGAGCGGGGAGGCGGCTTTCGTGGAGGGGGGCAAGGGCGGGCATATTGATTTGCCACGGGCGCGGGCTGCCGGAATGGCAGGTGGGTTTTTCGCCATGTTCCCGCCGCCGATCAAGGGGAGCCTGGCCGGGACGGTGGGGACGGCCGCGGCTTCGGACGGGCAATTGCCGCCGGAGTTGGACATGGCCGAGGCGCAGGCATCGACCAATGGAATGGCGTCGGTCTTGCTGCGGCTGGAGCGCATGGGGGCGGTGGGCGTCTGCCGGAGCCGTGGGGAGATCGAGGCGGCGATCGGGGCGGGGAAGCTTGCCGCCGTCATGCATATCGAGGGTGCCGAGGCGATTGATACGGAATTCCGCTCGCTGGATGTGCTTTATGCTGCGGGGTTGCGGTCCGTGGGAATTACCTGGAGTCGGGCCAATGCATTCGGGACGGGTGTACCGTTTCGGCACAATGCTGATCCCGATATCGGACCAGGGCTGACGGACGCCGGCAAGGCACTGGTGCGCCAATGCAACCAGATGGGGATCATGATCGATCTGTCGCATCTCAATGCGGCCGGGTTTCGTGACGTGGCGGCAATTTCAACGCACCCATTAGTGGCGACGCACAGCAATGTTCATGCCATCTGCCCGCACGCGCGCAACCTGGTGGATTGGCAATTGGCGGCCATTCGCGAGAGTGGCGGTATGGTGGGGCTGAATTTTGCGACGGGGTTCTTGCGGCCGGATGGCCGGTTCGTGGCCGATACGCCGATCGAGTTGATGGTGCGCCATGTGGATGGGCTGATCGAGGCGCTGGGGGAAGATGGCGTGGCGCTTGGAAGTGATTTCGATGGGGCGATGGTGCCCGGAGAGATCGGGGACGTGACCGGTGTGCCCAAGCTTTTGGGGGCTCTGCTGGACAAGGGCTATGGTCGGGCGTTGGTGGAAAAGATCGCCTTGGGCAATTGGCTTAGCATGATCGAGCGCACGATCGGCTAGAGCGCGGCAAAACAACTCATTGAAGCCATAGGGTTCGTCACTATGTCTGTGGCGTGCCCAGGCACGTCCCGTTTTTTAGTGTTCATTTTTGCAGCTTCCGGCCGCTTGGCGCAGGAAGACAGGAGGTTTTTATGCGTTCCCTCAGGCTTTGCCAATCATGTGCTGGACCCCGGCCGCGCGCCGCCGTTCGGTGCCCATGGTGCATGGCCAGCTATTCGTCCCCCAGTCGTATTCCCGAACATCTGTTTGCGACCGCTGAAGGCGAGAAGGGCGTGGAACCTCAAGGCTATCCGCCAACGGCGCCACGGCGCCGCTAGTGCGACCAAACGCCCATGGCTTTCCCCAGTGGGATGGCCATGATGGCGGCAGCGGTGTCAGCCAGCAATGACGGCACCGCAGGGGCTTGAGCGCTGAAAGCTAGGCGCTCGCCCCGATTCAAACAGGAGAGCCTCGATCGGAAGATCGGGGCTCTTTTGTTTTGGGGGCGGGGTGGCGAGCGTGGGAATAGATTTGGGGCACGACCCCGGGGCAAGCCTGGGGCAAGCTCTCGTGGTATGTTAGGCTCACCATGAGGTCTACTGCCGGGTGTGGCGCGGGAAGGTGCCGGGTGGCGTGTGTGTGCCAAGCTTCACACGCAAGCATCAGTGTCATCTCCTCGTGCACTTCGAGGAGCATCAAAGCATGTATTTGGCGTACAGCGCGAGCGGAACGTCAGGCACTATGTACGCGCGTGGAAGGATGCGCTGATCAAGCGCGGCAATCCGGAGTGGGATGATCTGTATTGGCAGATTGCGCCGGGTTGAGAATGGCCCTCGGGTCAAGCCCGAGGGCGGCGTGGTGGTTGCAGAGCGTTTGACTAGAACGGCACGTCTTCGGGTTTGACGGTCTTTTTGGGTGCGGCCTTTTTGGCGGGGGCCTTTTTCGCCGCGGGCTTCTTTTCAGCCGTGGCCTTGGCGGCTGGTTTTTTGGCAGCAGCTTTTTTGGCGGGGGCCTTCTTGACCTTGGTGCCGGTGGCTTCGGCGCGGGCCGCGATCCATTCGAGGGCTTGTTCCGCCGTTACGTCTTCCGGCTTGATGTCCTTGGGGATGGTGGCGTTGATCTTGCCCTGATTGACATAGGGGCCGTAGCGGCCGGCGCGGACGGTGATGGGACCGTTGTCGTGCTCGAAGGTCTGGATGGCCGCAACAGCCGTGCCACCGCGCTTGAAGCCGCCAGCGGCTTTTTGGGCGAGGAGGTCGACGGCGCGGTTTAGACCGACGGTGAAGACTTCTTCCACGTCGGGCAGATTTGCGTATTTGCCGTCGTGGAGGATGAACGGGCCGTAGCGGCCGAGGCCCGCCGTAATGGGCAGACCGGTTTCGGGGTGCAGGCCGACATCGCGAGGCAGCGAAAGGAGCTGGAGGGCCTTTTCGAGGGTTAGTGACGCCGGATCCCAGCCGCGGGGCAGGGAGGAGCGCTTGGCTTCCTTGCTGTCGCCGAGCTGGACGTAGGGACCGAAGCGGCCAGATTTGAGGAAGACCTCTTCGCCCGATTCCAGATCAACGCCCAGCACGCCATTGCCGGCTGCGGCCTCGGAGGACTGACCGGAGGCGGCGTCCGAGAGCTGCATGGTGTGCTTGCATTCGGGGTAGTTGGAGCAGCCGATGAAGGCGCCGAACTTGCCAAGCTTGAGCGAAAGCTGGCCTTCGCCACAGGTGGGGCAGAGGCGCGGATCGGACCCGTCCGGCTTGGGCGGGAAGATGCGGCTGGCAAGCAGGTCATTGAGCGCGTCGAGGACTTCGGACACGCGAAGGTCCTTGATCTCGGTGGTGGCGGCAGTGAAGTCGCGCCAGAAATCGCGCAGCACTTGCTTGTAGTCGATGTCGCCGGCGGAAACCTGGTCGAGCTGTTCTTCGAGGTGCGCCGTGAAATCGTACTCAACATAGCGCGTGAAGAAGGATTCAAGGAACGCCGTAACGATGCGGCCGCGATCTTCGGGGTGCAGCGCCTTGCCCTCGAGGCGCACGTAGTCGCGGTCCTTGAGGGTGGTGAGGGTTGCGGCATAAGTGGAAGGGCGGCCGATGCCGAGCTCTTCCATCTTCTTGATCAGGCTCGCCTCGGTGTAGCGCGAGGGCGGTTGGGTGAAATGCTGCTCGATGTCGACCTGCTGCAGGCTGGGCTTGTCGCCAACCTTGAGCGGGGGCAGCTCGCGGCTGTCCTCATCGTCCTCGGAGGGCTCGTCGGATTTGACCTCGACGCCATAGAGCTTGAGAAAGCCTGGGAAGGTGACGACGGAGCCGACGGCGCGCAGCTCGACAGCGCGGCCGGGCACGTTGACGGCGATGTCCACCGTGGTGCGGTCGATCTCGGCCGAGCGCATTTGCGAGGCGAGCGTGCGGCGCCAGATCAGGCCATAGAGCTTGGCCTGATCGGCATCGAGATTGAGGTTCTCGGGCCGCTTGAACATGTCGGTGGGACGGATGGCTTCGTGCGCTTCCTGCGCGTTCTTGGCCTTGGATTGATAGATGCGCGGCTTTTCGGGGAGGTATTCCTCGCCGAAATATTTTCCGATCACCGAGCGGGCCATGGAAATGCCCTCGGGCGCCATCTGTACGGCGTCGGTACGCATATAGGTGATCAGCCCGTCCTCGTAGAGGCGCTGGGCGATCTGCATGGTGCGGTTGGGCGATAGCCCTAAGCGCGAGGATGCGTCCTGCTGCAGCGAGGAGGTGGTGAAGGGCGCGTAGGGATTGCGCTTGGTGGGCTTTTTTTCAACGGACGAAACGTTGAACTGGCCAGATTCGATCAGCTGCTTGAGCTCGGCGGCGTTCTCGCCGGTCTTGATGTCGAGCTTGTCAGTCTTTTTGCCATCGACAGAAAAGAGGCGCGCGAGGAAGCTCTTGCCCGATTGGGCGAGCTTGGCTTCGACGGACCAGTATTCCTCGGGCTTGAACTTTTCGATCTCGGCTTCGCGATCGGAGACAAGGCGCAGGGCCACGGACTGCACGCGGCCGGCTGAGCGGGAGCCCGGCAGCTTGCGCCAGAGGATGGGCGAGAGGGTGAAGCCGACGAGGTAGTCGAGGGCGCGGCGAGCGAGGTAGGCGTCTACCAGCGGCATGTCGATGTCGCGCGGCTTGGCCATGGCCGCAGTGACGGCATCCTTGGTGATGGCGTTGAAGACGACGCGCTGCACGGGCACGTCTTTCTTGAGGGCCTTTTTCTGGCGCAGCACATCAAGGACGTGCCAGGAAATGGCTTCGCCTTCGCGATCAGGGTCGGTTGCGAGGATAAGGCCGTCGGCACCCTTTAGGGCAGAGGCAATGTCGCTCAGGCGCTTGCGGGAGGCGGTATCAACCTCCCAGGACATGGCAAAATCTTCGTCGGGACGGACCGAGCCATCTTTGGCGGGCAAATCACGGACGTGACCGAAGGAGGCCAGGACCTCATAACCTGAACCTAGATATTTGTTGATTGTCTTGGCCTTAGCCGGACTTTCAACGACGACGACCTTCATGGAGTACCCGTTCCGCAACGCTTAGTGAGAAGTCGCGCAACATGGTGAAGGCCGGGTGCGGTGTCAACGGGCACTCGAAAGAGACTGCCCGGTGCGGGTGGCCAGTGCCGGGCAGTATGGTTGGCCTAGGCGAGCTTGGCAGCGCGGCCGAGTGTGGCGTTTTGTGGCATGAACACGGTCCAGGCAAAGATTAGCACACCAGCAAAGGTGATCAGCGAGCTGACGGCCACAACGGGCTCCATGGCGGTATTGCCCTGCAGCAGCAGGTAGAGCGAAAGGCCCATGAGGACGACGCCCAGTGTATAGATCCCATAGTGAATCATTGGTAGCCGGCCTTCGGCTCTGGCAGGATTGAGCGCGTAATAGCCGCCGAAAATGGCTGATGTGACCCAGCCCAGTAGATTGACATGGGCGTGGGCGCCGACCACGTTGTGGTTCTGCGTAATAGCCATCTGCAGCCCCATGCCGATACCAACAATCAGGAACAGCACGGCCGTCCTGAAAAACAGGTGCGAGATCTTAGGCATTATTCCCTCCAATGCTCGGCGGACCCGTCCCTCCAGGTCCCAAAGCGAGCGCGGTAAAATAATCCGAATTTCGAAGCCTCGCTACAGCTCGCAAGAGGTATGCAAGCTTGCACTTGCCAGCCAGCCGGGCATGTGGTGCACTTCCCCCGTGCGCCCGTTCGGGCGCCTTGCCCCAGCTCACCCCCTTCAACCTGTTTGCTCGTGCAACGAGAAGGTGGCTGCGACTGTTGTGGCGAACCAAAGCCAAGGAGGAGGACTATTCCATGGAGTACCGCAAGCTCGGCAATAGCGGCGCCATCGTTACCAATTTTTGCCTGGGGACCATGACGTTCGGCAAGGAATCGGACGAGGCGACTTCGTTTCGGCTGATGGACGATTATGTCGCGGCTGGCGGCAATTTCCTGGATACGGCAAATGTTTATAGCGACGGGGTTTCGGAAGAAATTATCGGGCGCTGGCTCAAGAGCAAGCCGGGCATTCTGCGGGATCTGGTGATCACCACCAAGGGGCGCTTCCCCATGGGCGACGGGCCCAACCATTTGGGGCTGTCGCGCAAGAATCTGCAGGAGGCGCTAGATGCGTCGCTCAAGCGCCTGCAGGTGGAGCATATCGATCTTTATCAGATGCATGCCTTTGATGCGCTGACACCGCTGGAAGAAACACTGCGGTTTTTGGACGACTCGATCCGTAACGGAAAGATTGCCTATTATGGTTTTTCCAACTTCTTGGGCTGGCAGCTGACCAAGGCGGTCTGGATCGCCAAGGCGGGCAATTTCCAGCCGCCGGTGACGCTGCAGCCGCAATATAATTTGTTGGCGCGCGACATCGAGCACGAGATCGTGCCGGCAGCTATTGATGCCAATATCGGGCTGCTGCCGTGGTCGCCGCTGGGGGGCGGCTGGCTGTCGGGCAAGTACAAGCGCGACCAGATGCCGAGCGGCGCCACGCGGCTGGGCGAGAACCCCAAGCGCGGCATGGAGGCCTTCGAAAAGCGCAATGCGGAAGAGCGCACCTGGCACGTAATCGGTGCGCTGGAAGATGTTGCCAAGGCGCGCGGCGTATCCATGGCGCAGGTGGCGCTGGCCTGGGTTGCGGCGCGGCCGGCGGTGACGTCGGTGATCCTAGGAGCGCGGACAACGGAGCAATTGGCGGATAATCTCCAGGCAGCTGAGTTGAAGCTCAGCGATGAGGAGATGAATGCGCTCAATGCGGCGAGTGCGCCCAATGTGGCGGATTACCCCTATGGCGAAGGTGGGCAGCGGCAGCGGAACCGGAAGATGGAAGGCGGCCGGTAAGGGGTTCGTTTCTGCAATAGGAGCGTTTGGCTGCTTCAGCACCCCACGCTCGACCCTTCCCCTCAAGGGGGAGGGAGGAAGAGAGCGGACAAATAGATGAACGCCGTTCCGCCCTTGCACCCCAAGGGCCGTTCTTCGAGCCCGCGTCTAAGCAATTGTGTTTGCCGAGGGTGGCCCTCGGGTCTAGCCCGAGGGCGGCGCGGTGGGTTGGCTGGATCGGGGCTGTGGCGGATAGCGGGGCTGGTGGTAGTTGCTGCTCCACCGCCCTTGATACCTTTACTTCCCGGGGGGAAAGGCAGCGCTATTCATTTTTGTTTGGCGGGTCTGGGATTTTGGCGAATGGGCGGTGAGCGGAAGGGGGATTAGATTTTCTCCAACACAGGAGATTTCTCATGACCTCGATTTACTCAGAAGCAACCCAGCCGCGGCTCAAGACCATGCCAAAGCCGATCAAGCAGATTTTGCAGCTCGAAGGCGCCCTGGTGTTGGTGCTGGCAATGTGGGGGTTTGCAGCCCTGGGCGGCAATTGGTGGTTGTTTGCCCTGCTGTTCCTTGCGCCCGACCTCTTCATGCTAGGCTATACCAAGGACAAGCGGCTGGGTGCCGCAGTCTATAATCTTGGGCATACTTACCTCACGCCAGCTGCGCTGGCCTTGGTTGGCACGGGGCTGGGGTGGAGTGCGGCGGTGTCGCTCGCGCTGATCTGGGCGGGCCATATCGGGCTTGACCGGATGCTGGGCTTTGGGCTCAAGCGGCCGGATGGGTTCAAAAAAACCCATCTTGGATGAAATGCAGATAGCGCTCGCGAGGGACTTGCGAGCGCTGCTTAATTGATGATCAATGGGCGGGTCTGATCAATTAAGGAGCATTAGATGCGCAGACTGGGTTTAGCTGCACTGGCTGGATTATCCCTCATGGCCGGTACGGCTGTAGGCGCCGAAACACTGGACACGACCTCGCGTATCGCCGTTATGTCGGCCTTTGCGCCGGAGTGGGTGGCGTTGCAGGAGGCGCTGAGCGATCGCAAGGACTACACAGTGAATGGGACGGTGTTTGCCACTGGGACGATCGAGGGCAAGCCGGTGGTGCTGTTTCTCACCGGTGTCAGCATGGTCAATGCGGCGATGACTTCGCAATTGGCGCTGGATCATTTCACCATAGAGAGCATCGTCTTTTCAGGGATTGCGGGCGGGGTTGATCCAGAGCGGCATATCGGGGACGTGATCGTTCCCCAGCAATGGGGACAGTATCTCGACGCTATTTTTGCGCGGGAAGTGGATGGGGCATTTACGCCGCCGCCGTTTCTGGAGGCGCCTTTTCCCAATTACGGGATGATCTTTCCCCAGAATGTAGATGTGACGAAAGCCGGTGGGGAGCCTGAGTCCAAGTTCTGGTTTGCGGTTGATCCGGACTTGCTCGCTGTTGCCGAGAAGGTGGCGGGCGAGGTCAAGCTCGCTGATTGCGTTGAAGAGGCGCAATGCCTTTCGACAGCGCCCAGCATCCATGTGGGCGGAAATGGCGTGTCGGGCGCGGCTTTTGTAGATAATGCCGAGTTCCGGGAGTATGCCTTCGAGACGTTCGAGGCTCGCGTGCTGGACATGGAAAGCGCAGCGGTGGCGCATGTGGCCTATGCCAATGAGGTGCCGTTTATCGCCTTCCGCTCACTTTCGGACCTGGCCGGCGGTGGCGAGGGTGAAAATCAGATGAGCACGTTCATGGGACTGGCGTCGGCCAATTCGGCCGCCGTGGTCCGAGCGTTTATTGCGGCATTGCCGTGACCTTGCCTGAGGCAAGGAGTTTGAGCGCCTCGGGATAGATGCGGTGTTCCTCGACCAGGATACGCGCGGCCAGGGTGTCGGGCGTATCTCCGGACAAGATGGGCACTTCGGCCTGGAGAATCGCGGCGCCTTCGTCGAGCCCGGGGGTGACGAAATGAACGGTGCAGCCGGATTTGGTGGCGCCGTCGGCAAGGGCGCGCTCATGGGTGTTGAGGCCGCGATAAAGCGGCAGGAGCGAGGGATGGATGTTGATCATCCGCCCGGCCCAGCGGTCGACGAAATCCTCGCCCAGGACGCGCATGAAGCCAGCGAGACAGATGAGGTCCACGTCCCAGCTTTCGAGAATCTGCGTCATGACATCTTCGAACATGTCGCGGCTGGGGAATTTGCTTTGCGCCAGAGACGCGGTGGCGATGCCTTCGGCGGCGGCCACGGCGAGGCCGGGCGCGGCGGCGCGGTTGGACAGGACGCCGACGATTTCGGCAGGGTAGTCCGGTGCCCTGGTAGCCTCGATCAGGGCCGACATGTTGGAGCCGCGGCCCGAGATCAGGATGGCGACGCGCTTGCGGTTCACAGCGCGAGCTTGCCCTGGAAGGTCACGGCTTCGCCAGTGCGTGGGGAAAGGTGGCCCACTATAGCGGCGGTTTCGCCCATATCGGTCAGGTGTGCGATGAGGCGATCGGCGTCGAGCGGCGAGACGGCTACCAGCATGCCGACGCCGCAATTGAAGGTGCGCAGCATTTCGCGCTCATCCATGCCGCCGGTTCGGCTGAGCCAGCCGAAGACTGCTGGCGGGGTGATCGCCGAAAGATCGACATGCGCTGCGAGGTGATCAGGCAGAACGCGGGGGATGTTGTCGATGAAGCCGCCGCCAGTGATGTGGGCCAGCGCCTTGATGCCGATGCCGGCCTTAAGGGCTGACAGAAGCGACTTGACGTAGATGCGGGTGGGGGTGAGGAGGGCTTCAGCGAGGGTCTGCCCGGGGGCAAAGGGCGCGGGCTCGGACCAAGGGAGCTCCGAGAGCTCGACGATCTTGCGGACCAGCGAATAGCCATTGGAATGAACGCCCGAGGAGGCGAGCGCGACCAGGGTGTCGCCTTCGGCGATCAGGGGGCTGGGCAGGAGCGTGCCGCGTTCAGCGGCGCCTACGGCAAAGCCTGCGAGATCGTAGTCATTGCCGTGGTACATGCCGGGCATTTCAGCGGTTTCGCCGCCGACCAGGGCGCAGCCGGCGAGGCGACAGCCTTCGGCTATGCCGTTGACGATGGCCGTGCCCTGCGCCACGTCGAGCTTGCCGGTGGCAAAGTAATCCAAGAAAAAGAGCGGCTCGGCGCCCTGCACGATGATGTCGTTGACGCACATGGCGACCAGGTCCTGGCCGATGGTGTCGTGATTGCCCGTGTCGATGGCAATCTTGAGCTTGGTGCCGACGCCGTCGTTGGCAGCGACAAGGACGGGGTCCACGAAGCCTGCGGCTCTGAGATCGAAAAGGCCGCCAAAGCCGCCGATCTCGCCATCGGCGCCGGGGCGGCGCGTGGAACGAACGGCGGGCTTGATCGCTTCAACCAGCGCGTTGCCGGCATCGATATCGACGCCTGCCTGCTTGTATGAAAGACCGTTTGGTGTCGGGTTTTGCGGATCAGACATGTGCCTCGGACCAGAACGGGGAAAGAGTGCGCAAAGCCTGTGGCACGGAGACTGCGCGATTGCCAATTCCCCAGCCAAAAGCTAGGACCAAAGATGTATTGGTCCCCAGCGGCCTGATAGCTTTTCAACCATCCCGACGCAAGGGCCGCTCGGCACCATGACACTTCGAAATCACGTCCTGATCTGGATTGCGTTCCTTGTCGTGCTGGTGCTGCTGCTTTGGTTGTTCCGCGGCATCCTCCTGCCGTTCGTGGTCGGCGCGGCTTTGGCCTATCTGCTGAACCCGCTGGTCAACCAATTGCAGAAATGGGGATTCAACCGGGCGCTGGCGACCAGTGTGGTGCTGCTTAGCGCCACAGCGATTGTGGTGAGCCTGTTTGTGATGCTGCTACCGATGATCGGGCAGCAGATCATCGGGTTGATCCAGCGCTTGCCGGGCTATGTCACGGATCTGCAGGAATTGGTGGCGCGCTGGTCGCCCGAGATCAATGAATGGCTGGGGCCGGAGCGGGCGGCGCAGGTGCAGGCGTCGATCTCCGATCTGGCGCGGCAAGCGCTGGTGTTTATTGCCACGCTGCCGGCTGAGCTGGTCAATATCGGGCTCACCGGCGTCAGCGTCATCGGCTTTACCGTGCTGACGCCGGTGGTGGCGTTTTACCTGCTGCTTGATTGGGAAGGCATGATCCGGGGTCTGCAGGATTTGCTGCCGCGGGAAACCAAGGGGGAAATCAACGGCATCCTTGGGGATATCGATGATTCCATGGCCGGTGTGATCCGGGGGCAGGGCGGTGTTCTGCTGATCGACGCGGCCTATTATGCGACGGCGCTCAGCCTGTTGGGGCTCAATTTCGGACTGGCCGTGGGCATCATTGCGGGGCTTTTGAGCTTTGTGCCGTTCGTGGGTGCGGTGGTGGGCTTTGGGCTCTCGATCGCGATTGCCCTGGTGCAGTTCTGGCCCAATTACTGGATGGTGGTCGCAGTGGCGGCCGTGTTCCTTGTTTGGCAGTTCATCGAGGGCAATATTCTTTACCCCAAGCTTGTGGGCGGCAGCATCAACATCAATCCGGTGTGGCTGATGTTTGCGCTTTTGGCGTTTGGCGCGCTGTTCGGGTTTGTTGGGCTGCTGCTGGCCGTGCCGCTCGCTGCAATCGTTGGCGTGCTGGTGCGGTATGGCGTAAAGAAATACAAGCAGAGTGCCCTCTACAAGGGACATAGTAATGGCTCCGACGGTGACGCCAACAGTGTCTGATCGTGCTGCGCAGCTTGTTTTCGAGCTGGGGCATACGCCGGCCCAGGGCGAGGCGGACTTTCTGGTGGGCGAAGGCAACCGGCTGGCCCATAGCCGGATCATGGCGTTTCCCCATTGGCCCGACCCCGTGACGCTGCTGAGCGGGCCGCCCAAATCGGGGAAGTCGCATTTGGCGCGGATCTTTGCAGATCGGAGCGGCGCCGTTTTTGCGGGGCTTGGTGATCTGGAGGCGCTGGCCACGCAAGGGGGCAATCGGCCCCTTATCGTGGAGGATGCGGATCGCGCCGGCTATGATGAGGCGGGGCTGTTTCATCTCCTCAACCAATCCATGCGCGATGGACGCCCCCTGCTGCTGACGGCGCGCGAGGATGTGGGGCAATGGCCACTGGCAACGGCCGATGTGCGCTCTCGCGTGCGCCGGGCGACGGCCTTTACGCTCGAGATCAGCGATGACATCCAGTTGTCACAGATGTTCGTGAAATTGTTCACCGATCGCCAGATCAAGGTTGATCCCAAAATCATTGCCTATCTGGTGGCCCGCATGGAGCGGTCCGCAGAAGAGGTCGTGATTCTGGCTGACGTGATGGATAGGCTGGCAATGGCTCGTGGGAGCGCGATAAATCGCCGGATCGCGGCCGAAGCGCTCGATTTGCGGCGCGCGGAACGGGGCGAGGCGAGCGCGGAAGAGGATTGGGACACAGAAGACGATGAATGAAATCAGCGAATTCGTTGAAGCCGAAGCGTCCCATGCCGATATCGAGGCGCTGCGCAGGAGCCCGGCCCGGTTTGTGAACCGCGAGGTAAGCTGGCTGCAGTTCAACATGCGCGTGCTGGAGGAAGCGGGCAACCAGAATCACCCGCTGCTCGAGCGGCTGCGGTTTGTGTCCATTTCGGCCAACAATCTCGATGAATTCTACATGGTACGCGTGGCAGGCCTGAAGGGGCAGGTGCGCGCAGGGCTCGCCAAGCAAAGTGCCGACGGGCTTTCACCGGCCGAGCAGCTCGACGAAATCGCGACTCTTGCCCAGCATCTGCAGCTGGAGCAGCAGGATCACTGGAAAAACCTGCGCGAGGAATTGCTGGCGCAGAACGTGGTGATCCATGAGGCGAACGATCTCACCGCCGACCAGGTCGAATATCTGCAAAAGCTGTTCCGGGAAGAAATCTTTCCGGTGCTGACCCCGATTGCGGTCGATCCAGCGCATCCGTTTCCGTTTATTCCTAATCTGGGGCTGGCGCTGGCCTTTGAGCTCAAGCGACCTGACAATGACATGCACCTGACGGCGCTGGTGCGTATTCCGGGCAATCTGGACCGTTTCATCAATCTGCCCAGCGGGTTGGTGTCCGATGGTCGCAGCGAAGTCGTGACCATCGACACGCTGGTGAAGCTGTTCTTTCACAAAATGTTCCCGGGGCATCAGGTTGTGGGCTCTGGCGCGTTTCGGGTTATTCGCGACAGCGAAATCGAAATCGACGATGAGGCCGCCGACCTCGTGGTGGAATTCGAAACGGCCTTGCGGCAGCGCCGGCGCGGGCAGGTGATCCGGTTGGAAATCGAGAGCTCCATGCCGCGCGCGCTGCAGCGCACGATCGGGGAGCAACTCGGGGTGACCGAGGCCGATGTGTTCGAGGTGCAGGGTTTTCTGGGGCTCGCCGACGCGCGCAAAGTTTGTGACATCGAGCGGGCGGACCTGAAGTTCACGCCATACCATGCGCGGTTCCCCGAGCGCATTCGCGACTATAGCGGGGATAGTTTTGCGGCGATTCGCGCCAAGGACATTCTGGTGCACCATCCGTTCGAGAGCTTCGACGTGGTGGCGCAATTCCTGATGCAGGCTGCGCGTGACCCCGATGTGGTTGCGATCAAGCAGACGCTTTATCGCACGTCCTCGGACAGCCCCATCATCAAGGCGCTGGTGCTGGCGGCAGAGGCGGGCAAGTCGGTGACGTGCCTGGTGGAACTCAAGGCGCGTTTTGACGAAGAAGCCAATATCCGCTGGGCGCGCGATCTGGAGCGGGCCGGGGCGCAGGTGGTGTTCGGGTTTATCGAACTCAAGACGCATGCCAAGCTGAGCCAAGTGGTGCGGCGCGAAAAGGGCAAGCTCGTCAGCTATTGCCATATCGGAACGGGCAATTACCACCCGATCACTGCCAAGATTTATACCGATCTGAGTTACTTCACGATCGATCCGGCGATTACGCGAGACGTGGCGCGGGTGTTCAACTTCATCACTGGCTATGCGCGACCAACGGAGCTGGAGACTATTGCCGTGTCGCCGGTCAATCTGCGGCTGACGCTGCTGGACAATATCGCCGCCGAGATCGCACTGGCGCAGGCGGGCAAGCCCGCCAGTATCCTGCTCAAGATGAACTCGCTGGTGGATCCCCAGATTATCGATGCGCTTTATGATGCGAGCCAGGCCGGGGTGCAGGTCGATCTGATTGTTCGCGGCATATGCTGCCTGCGGCCTGGAATCCCGGGGTTCTCCAGCAATATCCGGGTGAAATCGGTGGTGGGCAGGTTCCTTGAACACAGCCGCATTTATTGCTTCGGTAACGGGGAGCCGATGCCGAGCCCACGGGCGAAAGTCTATATTTCCTCGGCGGATTTGATGGGTCGCAATCTCGATGGGCGCGTCGAGGTGATGGTGCCGATCCTCAATAACACGGTGCACAAGCAGATCCTGGATCGGATTCTGGTTGCCTATCTCAAAGACAATCAGCAGAGCTGGGAAGTGCTGCCGGATGGCAGCTCACATCGCATGCGGGTTGCAGATGGGGAGGAACCCTTTAATGCGCACGACTATTTCATGACCAATCCTTCGCTGTCCGGCCGTGGCAGCGCCGGCATGGTCGAGGGTGACGAGGCTTGAGGCTTGAATCATTTCTGGGGCGTTGACGCCGATCCAACCGCGCAAGGGCGCATCAAGGGCGCCCAGCCGGTCGCAGTGCTCGATATCGGGTCGAACTCGGTGCGCCTTGTTGTCTATGAGCGCCATGCGCGGGCGCTGACGCCACTTTACAACGAGAAATCCGCCTGTGCCCTGGGGCGCGGTGTTGGGCAGACAGGACGGCTGGCCGATGCCAATGTCGCCCAGGCGCTCAACGCCATAAAGCGCTTTGCCCTGGTTGCGCGCATGATGCGGGTGGGCAAGGTTTATGTGCTGGCAACGTCCGCCGTGCGTGATGCGGCCAATCGCGACGAGTTCGTGAGCGCCGTTGAGGCGCTGATGGACAATCCGGTGCAGGTGCTGAGCGGGGAAGAGGAAGCCCATTATGCAGCGCTGGGCGCCGTGGCGGGGATGCCCGACTTTGCCGGGGTTGTGGGCGATCTGGGCGGGGGAAGCCTCGAGCTTTCCACGATTTCGGAGGGCAAGGACACGGGCGGGCAATCGCACCAGCTTGGGGTTATTCGCCTGCAGGACGACAGCAATGGCTCGCCCAGCAAGGCTGCAAGCATAGTTCGCCATCGGCTGGAAAAATCGGGATTGGGCAAGGCAACAAAGGGCTTGTCCTTTGTGGCGGTGGGTGGAACCTGGCGTTCGCTCGCCAAGCTGCACCAGATCGTAAGTGATTATCCGCTCCACATGGTGCAGAACTATGTGGTTGACGCCGACGAGATGATCGAGTTTTGCCACAAGATCATCAGCGCAGGATCGCTCAAGGGCTATGACGGTGCCGAGCATGTGAGTTCGTCAAGGCGTGAACTGGTGCCCTTCGGGGCCGCCGTGATGCAGGAATTGCTGAAGGCCGGGCATTTTGCCAATGTGGTGTTCTCGGCGCTTGGCGTGCGCGAAGGCTATCTTTATGGCAAGCTTGATCCGGATGAACAGCAGATCGATCCGCTGATCCAGGGTGCCGAAGAACTATCGGTGCTGCGCTCGCGCTCGCCGGCCCATGCGGACGATCTGGTGGAGTTTACCGCGCAGTTCCTGGCAGCGGCGGGGATAAGCGAAACAGCTGAGCAAACGCGGCTCCGGACGGTTGCGTGCCTGCTGGCGGATATTGGCTGGCGTGCGCATCCGGATTATCGCGGGCCGCAGAGCGTTGACGCGGTGGCCTATGGATCGCTCACCGGGGTGGATCATGCCGGCCGGGCCTTCCTCGCGCAGATCATTGCCCTGCGGTATGACGGGCTCAAGAGCAAGGCCGCCAATGCGCTTGCAGGGCTGATGAAGGAGGACATGGGGCCGCGTGCGCGCCTGATCGGAGCGCTGTTCCGTGTCGCCTATCCCATGACGGCGGCAATGCCCGGCATTCTGCCGCGCATAATGTTCGAGGCCGAAGACAGCCGGCTAACGCTTGTTTTGCCGACAGACCTCGAGTTTCTGGATGGCGAGCATTTGCGCGGACGGCTGGAGCAGTTCGGCAATGTCGCGGGGTTCAAGTCGACGGAAGTTCGGATCGGCTGATCTAGTCGCGCTGCCCGCCCGATTGCCGATCCCGCTGCCACGGCCAGCGCCCGTCAATCTCGACCTCTAGCGAAAGGCTGAGGAAAGTGCGGATCAGTACGATGCCTGCCAGAATGGCAAGGCTGTCCAGGCTGGGCTCAATGGCAACGGTATTGATGATGTCGGCGGCGACGAGCAGTTCTAGTCCAAGAAGAATGGCTCGCCCGAGGGTGGATCGGAGCTGCCGGTAGGCGTCGCTCGCGCCGGTGTTTTGAAGATATCTGGCCAAGGCGAATATGGCGCCGATGACGATAATCAGGACGCCGAGGGCTTCAACGGCCTTGGTAATCACGTCAAGCGACGTGCTGAATACTTCGTTCATCGACTGCTCCCGTCCGGCAAGATCTGCTGCAGAACGAGAGGCGGCGATGGCCGTTCCGATTGTTACTCGGCCGGAACGGCATCCTTGACAGCAAATTCGACCACGCCCTTGCGGGTGGCAACAAGGCCGATGCGGCCGTGCTTGATGTCGAGTGCCTTTTCCCCGAAGAGCTTGCGGCGCCAGCCCTTGAGGGCCGGAACATCAGCATCGTCGTCGAGCACCAGGGCGTCGATGTCGTCTGACGTTGCGATGATGCGGGCGGCGACGCCGTGTTGCTCGGCTACGGATTTGAGCAGGACGCGAAGGAGGTCACCGACGGCACCCTTGGGGGAGGGGCCGCGATAGCGCTCGGGCATGGTCGGTAGTTCCGCCTTGGTCAGGGCTTCGACTTCGCGCACCAAGGCCATGATCTCGGCTGCAGCCGAAGAGCGCCCAAAGCCACGGGGCACGGCGCGCAATTTTTCGAAGGCGTCGGGGGTGAGCGGGCGCTGCTGGGCGAGCTCGAACAGCACATCGTCCTTGAGGACCCGGCTGCGGGGTTGGTCAGTGTCCTGCGCGCGCTTTTCGCGCCAGGCGGCGAGTTTCTTGAGCGCTGCAAGGTCACGCGGACGGTTGATCTTCATCTTGAGCCGTTCCCAGGCCTGTTCGGGCTGGATCACATAGGTGTCGATGCTGCGCAGGATGCCGAGTTCATCCTCGACCCAGTCCCAACGCTTGGTGGCGTCAACCTGCTTGCGCAGTTCACGATAGATATCGCGCAGATGAGTGACGTCGGCCAGCGCATAAAGGCGCTGCTTCTCGCTGAGCGGGCGAGCGGACCAATCGGTGAAGCGCGAGGATTTGTCGAGTTCCACACCCGCGATCGAGCGCACCAGATTGTCGTAGGAAATGCTGTCGCCAAATCCGCACACGCTGGCGGCGATCTGGGTATCGAAGATATTGACGGGAACCTTGCCGCTGAGCTTGACGAATATTTCGATGTCCTGCCGGGCGGCATGGAACACCTTGGTCACCGCAGGGTCTGCCAGCAGCGCAAAAAACGGCGTAAGATCGATCCCATCGGCCAACGGGTCGATCAGCACGGCTTCATCGTCGGTTGCAGCCTGGATCAGGCACAGCTTGGGCCAGTAAGTGGTTTCGCGGAGGAACTCTGTATCGACCGTAACAAAATCAAATTGCTTTGCCCGCTCGCAAAACGCAGCAAGCACATTCGTGGCGAGTATAAGGTCCATACCAAAGTCCGTCTTAAATTCGTCAATATCGTTACTAGCAGGTGAACTCTTCTCACTCCAGAAGCGATTTGCCTGAACTGGAACAGGGTTAGCGCGCATAGCTCCGTAGCCCGCTCCCGCTTGACAAGTGAGGTGTCCCATGCGCTTTTCCGGCCCGAGAATCCGCCCTTTTCGAGAGCTTTGCCATGACGACACACCGCTACCGTTCGCACAATTGCGGAGCTCTCACGGCTGATAATGCTGGCGAAACAGTGCGCCTGAGCGGGTGGGTGCACCGTATCCGCGACCATGGCGGGCTGCTGTTTATCGATCTGCGCGATCATTACGGGATTACCCAGGCTGTTGTGGACCCCGATTCCCCGGCTTTTGCCGAAGTGGAAAAGGTGCGCTCCGAGTGGGTTATCCGCATCGATGGCGAGGTGAAGCTGCGCAATGCGGCGGCGGTGAACCCGAACCTGCCGACTGGCACGGTGGAAGTGTTTATCCGTGAGCTCGAAGTGCTTTCGGCGGCCAAGGAATTGCCGCTGCCAGTGTTTGGGGATCAGGAATATCCCGAGGACGTGCGCCTGCGCTATCGATTCCTCGATCTACGCCGCGAGAAGCTGCACGCCAACATCGTCAAGCGCACCAAGATCATCGCGGCGATGCGCGCAGGGATGACCGAGCAGGGGTTTGCCGAATATTCGACGCCGATCCTGACGGCTTCTTCTCCTGAAGGGGCGCGCGACTTCCTCGTGCCCAGCCGCATTCACCCCGGCAAGTTCTTTGCGCTGCCGCAGGCACCGCAGCAATACAAGCAATTGCTGATGGTGGCAGGGTTCGACCGATACTTCCAGATCGCGCCGTGCTTCCGCGACGAAGACCCGCGTGCCGATCGCCTTCCTGGCGAGTTCTATCAGCTCGACCTCGAAATGAGCTTTGTGACGCAGGAAGACGTCTGGAACACGATGACGCCGGTCATCACCGATATTTTCGAGCAGTTCGCCGAGGGCAAGCGCGTGACCAAGGACTGGCCGCGCATTCCCTATGACACGGCTATCCGCAAATATGGCTCGGACAAGCCCGACCTGCGCAACCCAATCGAAATGCAGGCGGTGACCGAGCATTTCGCGGGTTCGGGGTTCAAGGTTTTCGCCAACCAGATCGAGGCCGACCCCAAGGTAGAAGTCTGGGCCATTCCGGCCAAGAACAAGGCGGGCGCTGACCCTATCGGGCGCGCATTCTGTGATCGCATGAACGCCTGGGCGCAGGGCGAAGGCCAGCCGGGTCTGGGCTATATCTTCTTCAAGGACGGGCAGGGCTCCGGGCCGATCGCCAAGAACATCGGCGAGGAACGCACGGCTGCGCTCAAGGCGCAGCTGGGCCTGGGCGATGGCGATGCGGTGTTCTTTGTCGCGGGGCGGCCGGACAAGTTCTACAAGTTTGCCGGGGACGCCCGCACCAAGGTTGGGACCGATCTTGGCGTAGTCGATACCGAGCAGTTCGCGCTCTGCTGGATCGTGGACTTCCCGTTCTATGAATGGAGCGAAGAGGAAAAGCGGATCGACTTTGCGCACAATCCCTTCTCCATGCCGCAGGGCGGGATCGATGCACTCAACGGTCAGGACCCTCTGACCATCAAGGCGTATCAGTATGATGCGGTTTGCAACGGCTACGAGATTGCTTCGGGATCGATCCGTAACCAGCTGCCGGAAACCATGGTTCGCGCGTTTGAGCTGACGGGCAAGAGCCGCGAAGAAGTGGAAGAACAGTTCGGCGGGCTGTACCGGGCGTTCCAGTTTGGTGCGCCGCCGCATGGCGGGGCGGCATTCGGTGTCGATCGCATCGTAATGCTGCTGTGCGGCGTGCAGAATCTGCGCGAGATCACGGCCTTCCCGATGAACCAGCAAGCCGAAGACCTCCTGATGGGTGCGCCAAGCCTTGCGGCACCCAAGCAATTGCGGGAGCTGGGCATCCGGCTCAATCCGCAGAGCTGAAAAGTTCCGCAGAACCGGTATTGAATAGGGGCGGGCACTGGGTGCCTGCCTCTTTCGTTTGCGCTGGGTTAAACAACGTTAATGGTGCGTTAAAGGCTGGTTGGTAGCCATGGAGCTCTGAAGCAGCCGTTTGGATTCGTCCATTGAGATCGCGATACTCCCATATCCTGATGCTGGTGGGCGCAATCCTGGCGTTTCTGCCGATCCTTGCCGTTGACCACTTGCTGGACGGGTATGTGCGCGGGCGCGAAAAAGCGGCGGCGCTGCAATATCTTGGATCCATTACTTCGCAGGTAGAATCTGGCGCAGCTGGCGCGATCGACTCCTTGCGCATGGTTCTGGCGGATAGTCCTTCCCTGTGCACGCCGACCTTTGTGGCCAATGCGCAGCGTGCAATTGAAACCAGCATCAATCTCAAGCAGCTGCTGGTGGAGAATGGGGACCGTGTCCAATATTGCGACGCGCTTGGACGTAAGGTGGACTATTCGCCCGTGTCGGAAACCCTGCCCATTCCGGGGCGCACGGAAACCATGACGGTGGTGCGGCTGGGCGGCATGAGCGTTCCAGCGCTCAAGATCACGCAGGCGTTTGGAGCGACCCGGCAGGTATCGGCCTTTGTGCCGCTGCTGGGGCAAAGCGAAACGGCTTTGGCAAAGGGGTTGGATGGTGCGGCAATGCTGCGGATCGTCCTCACCAACGGTACCAGCGTAATGGCTGTTGGGGATACCAAAGCGTTTGACGAGAAGCACTCGGAAGGCGATTTCATCAGCGAGCGCGTATTTGCGGGCGAGCTGCCGCTGCAGGCGGAATATGCCGTGCCCTTTTCTGTAGCGCGCGCGGGCTATGCGGATCTTGATGTGGCTTTCACGATCATCAGCTGCGTGATGAGTGCGTCTTTCCTTCTGCTGGCGCTTCACTTCGTTCGCAAGTCGCGCGTCCCCGCGTTTGATCTGGAGCGGGCGATATCGCGCGGTGAAATCCGGCCCTATTATCAGCCGGTTATCAATCTGCGCACGGGCGAGCTCGAGGGCTGCGAAGTGCTGTGCCGGTGGGAAAAGAAGAACGGGCAGGTGGTGCCGCCCGGTGCGTTTATCGACTACGCCGAGGTGACGGGCCTCGCCATCCCCATGACCCTGTCGCTGATGCAGCAGGTGAAATACGATCTGGGCGATATCTGCCAGCAGATGCCGAACATAAAGGTGTCCATCAATCTGTTTGAAGGGCATTTCCGTGATGCCGGCATTGTGGACGATGTCGACGCGATCTTTGGCAATAGCAAGATCGCGATGCGCCAGCTGGTGTTTGAGATCACCGAGCGGCATCCGCTGGCCAATTCGACTGTCGCCTCCAGCGTTATTGCAGGCCTGCATGCGCTTGGGTGCAAGCTGGCGCTGGATGATGCGGGAACAGGGCATTCCAACCTTGCCTATATCGGCACGCTGGGCGTCGACATCATTAAGATCGACCGCGTGTTCGTTGACATGGTCAAGCCGGACACGGCGCAGGTGCCCGTGCTCGATGGGCTGATTGCCCTGGCCAAGGACATGAATTGCGAGATCGTGGCTGAGGGCGTGGAAACCGAGGCGCAGGCGCTCTATCTGCGCTCGCATGGAGTGGTGCAGGCACAGGGCTTTATCTTTGCGCCCGCACTCAAGGTGGGTGCCTTCAAGGAATTGGCGCTGGCGCTTCATGCCACCAAAAAGACCCGCAGCCGCATAGAAGGCGTTGTTGCCGCTGCGGCATAGGCCTTTGGGCGCACTTGCCGAACTAAGGTCTTTTCATCGTGGGCGATTGGTGGCACGAAGCGCGCAAAGGCCTGTTCTGGGCGGGCCAGCCGGGAGGACCATTCGTGTCGACTGATATCAACGAACAGCGGAAAGCCCTGCGTGAAGCGGCGCTGCATTTCCATCAATTTCCCAAGCCGGGAAAGCTCGAGATTCAGCCGACAAAGCCACTCGGAAACCAGCGCGACCTGGCGCTGGCCTATTCTCCGGGGGTAGCAGCTCCCTGCGAGGAGATCGCCGAAAACCCCGATGTGGTGGGTAAATATACGTCGCGCCAGAATTTGGTGGCCGTGATCTCCAACGGCACGGCGGTGCTGGGCCTGGGCAATATCGGGGCGCTGGCGTCCAAGCCGGTGATGGAAGGCAAGGCGGTCCTGTTCAAGAAGTTCGCCGGGATCGATGTCTTCGATCTTGAGATTGATGAGCTGGACCCGCAGAAATTTATTGACGCTGTGGCGCCGCTCTGGCCGACCTTTGGCGGCATCAATCTTGAAGATATTCGTGCGCCCGACTGCTTCGAGATCGAGGAAGCGCTGCGCGAGCGCATGCCCATCCCCGTCTTTCATGACGATCAGCACGGCACTGCCATTATTGTGGGCGCCGCTGTGCTCAACGGGCTCGAGCTCAAGGGCAAGCGCATCGAGGACGTTAAGATCTGCGCCTCTGGGGCAGGAGCCGCGGCCATTGCGTGCCTCAATGTGCTGGTGGCGCTGGGCGCCAAGCACGAGAATATCTGGGTGGCCGACAAGGATGGTCTTGTCACCCACAAGCGCAATGATGTGAACGACAAATGGCGTGGTCAATTCCGCCGTACCAGCGATGCGACGACGCTTGCCGAAGTGATCGAGGGCGCAGACATATTCCTGGGCCTTTCGGCGGCCGGCGCGCTGAAGCCCGAGATGTTGGCCAAGATGGCGCCCAAGCCGCTTATCCTGGCGCTGGCCAATCCTTATCCCGAGATCATGCCCGAACTGGCCAAGGAGATCCGGCCGGACGCAATGGTTTGTACCGGGCGTTCGGACTTCCCCAATCAGGTCAATAATGTCCTGTGCTTCCCGTTTATCTTCCGCGGTGCGCTTGATGTAGGGGCGACCACGATCAACGAGGAAATGAAGCTGGCGGCTGTGCGGGCGATTGCCAAGCTGGCACATGAGCCGGGGCTGGAAAGCTCGCCTTCGGGGGCGCCGGCGGTGTTCGGCCCGGACCACATCATTCCCAATCCGTTTGACCAGCGGCTGATCTTGCGCATTGCGCCGGCTGTGGCACGCGCGGCGATGGAGTCTGGCGTTGCCAAGAACCCGATTTCAGATTGGTCGGCCTATCAGGACAGCCTCAACCGTTTTGTGTTCCGTTCGGGCCTCGTCATGAAGCCAATCATCGACCGGGCACAGGGACAGAATAAACGCATTGCCTTCGCCGATGGCGAGGACGAGCGTGTGTTGCGGGCAACGCAGGTGCTTCTGGAAGAGCGCATTGCCCGGGCGATCCTGATCGGGCGTCCGTCGGTGATCGAAGCCCGTATCGAGCGGTTCGGGCTCAATTTGCGTCCGGGTACGGATTTCGAAATTATCAACCCCGAGGACGATCCGCGTTACCGTGACTATGTCAGCCTGTTCCACTCGCTGGTGGGCCGGGATGGGGTGACGCCCGATACGGCGCGGCAGGTCGTGCGCACCAATACGACTGTGATCGGAAGCCTTGCCGTCAAGCGCGGTGAGGCCGATGCGCTAATCTGTGGCCTTCAAGGACGGTTTATCAAGCACGTGCGCGATATCCGTTCGGTGATCGGGCTGCAGGAAGGACTTGTGGATGCGTCGGCGCTGTCCATGCTGATTATGCCGCGTGGCGTGTTTTTCCTTGCCGACACCTATGTCAACATGGACCCGACACCCGACGAGATCGTGGGTATAGCGTTGCAGGCGCGTAACCACCTCAAGCGCTTCAACATCGAGGCTCGGGTGGCTCTGCTGAGCTATTCCAATTTTGGTTCGCGCGACGGCGACAGCGCCTACAAGATGCGCGAGGTCTACAAGCGGCTCAAGATGATCGCGCCCGACATGATCGTTGAAGGTGAAATGCAGGGCGACGTTGCGCTGAACCAGGGACTGCGCGAGCGCTATGTTCCGGACAGCATCCTGAGTGGTGAAGCAAACCTGCTGATCTTCCCGAATCTGGACGCAGCGAACCTGTCCATGACGTTGCTGAAAGAAACCAACAATGCTCAGGGCGTTGGGCCGATCCTGATGGGTCCCAAGGCGCCGGCGCATATTTTGGCGCCATCGAGCACCAGCCGTGGCATCGTCAATATGGCTGCGATCGCTGCCACCGAAGCTCTTGGAGTCGACCAATGATCCGCCACACCGTGGTTTTCACGCTCAAGCACGCGCAGGGTTCAGCTGAGGAAGCCGCGTTCCTGCGAGATGCCAAGGTGCTGGCCGGCATTCCCGGTGTGGAAAAGTTCGAGCAGCTTCGGCAGGTGAGCCCCAAGAACGACTATGCGTTCGGCTTCTCCATGGAGTTCGTCGATCAGGCTGCCTATTCGGGCTATAATGATCATCCCGACCATGTCGCGTTTGTGCGGGACCGTTGGGAGCCGGAAGTGGAGCGGTTCCTCGAGATTGACTACGTCCCGGTTTGACCGGGACCTACATGCCCAGCCATTTGGTGACGAGATAGGCCAGCATTCCGGCCCCCGCTGCCATGACGCCCAGGGCGAGCAGCAGCAATGCGCCGTCGCGGGTGGTCAGGCTCAGGCCCAGTGCTGCCAGGACGCTGCCGGCCGTAGTTGATGCGCCGGGCACCAGCTCCATGGGTGGCATGGTCAGCGCCACCAAAATGCAGATGAGGGCGACAAGGCGTTGGCCAGGGTCTGCTGTCAGCATGGTGAGACGCGGACGGCTGATCCGATCAAGCAAGCGGCCAGCGGGCTTGATAAAGCCAAGAGCCTTGGCGGCGCGCTCTCCCGACAGCTTGGCCGAGCGAATTTTCTGCGGCAGCCATATGGTCTTGCGGCCCAGAACGATCTGGCCGGCCACCAGGATCGTCAGGACGGCGACAAAGGTTGGCAGAGTGGGCACAAGGCTGAGTGGCGAGACCACCAGCATGGCCGGAAAGAACAGCATGGGCCCCGCAATACGCCGGCCCGCGACTGCCTCGATCGTGCCAATGGATAGGGATTGGTCCTGCTCGACGCGGCTGCTGATCTGCTCCAGGAGATCGGAGATAGTTGGTTGATCGTTCAAGCGTTTTCCCCAAGGAGCGACAAAGCCAGCCTCACCGCATAATGGGAAACGATGTGTTAAGCGATAGCGCGGCATAATCACGATGCGTTCATTGGTGACCCATGCCCACCCGTCTCAAACGACCTGCCATATGGCGCCCGCTGGCGCTCACCGCTGCTCTTTTGAGCTTCCAAGGCTATCTGGCATTTTCGGCTATCGGTGGGCAGTTCGGCATCGAGAATCGTACCCAGATTCTTCTGGATATCGATCAGCTCAAGGGCAAATCGGCTGCTTTGCAGGCGGAGATCGATGCTTATCGGCATCGGGCAACGCTGATGGATACACGGCGGCTTGATCCTGATATCATCACTGAACGCGCCCGAGCGCTGTTGAACATGGCCCATCCAGATGATGTAGTGGTGATGGTCCATCCTGACTCGGGTAAACCACTATCTGGTTCATTCGATGAAATAACCGAAGATCGGTTAAATGAGATAAACTCAGCAGTGCCAACGCTTTAGATAGGGTTTCGTTTTCCGCTGGAGCATTGTGTTCTGCCAGTGCCTTGCGTTATGATGCGCCGATGTGGCCAAGTCGGGCCAAGCGGCAAATCATTTCCCTGCGGAGCGTTTTTCTATGGCGCGTAAAGCTGTGGCCACCCAGGCTAGCACACAATCCAATATTCCCCAGTTCACTCCCGAGCAGGACCTCGAAGCCTATCGCGAAATGCTGCTGATCCGGCGTTTCGAGGAAAAGGCCGGCCAGATGTATGGCATGGGCCTGATTGGCGGGTTCTGCCACCTTTACATCGGCCAGGAAGCGGTGGTGACCGGCGTCACCATGGCTTCGGAGAAGGGCAAGGACGCGCAGATCACCGGATATCGTGACCACGGGCACATGCTGGTGATGGGGCTCGACCCCAAGGGCGTCATGGCCGAGCTCACCGGACGCCAGGGCGGCCTTTCCAAGGGCAAGGGCGGCTCGATGCACATGTTCTCAAACGAGCATCGATTCTATGGCGGCAATGGCATTGTGGGCGCCCAGGTTTCGCTCGGCGCAGGTTTGGCTTTCGCCGCGAAATACCGAGGCGATAATTCGGTGTCGCTCGCCTATTTCGGCGACGGCGCGGCCAATCAGGGCCAGGTCTATGAGAGCTTCAACATGGCAAAGCTCTGGAAGCTGCCTGTTGTGTTCATCATCGAAAACAACAAATACGCAATGGGCACCTCGATCGAGCGCGCCGCGGCGACGACCGATTTCTCCAAGCGCGGCGCTTCGTTCGACATTCCGGGCGAGCAGGTCGATGGCATGGATGTGCGCATGGTCTATGACGCAGCGCAGCGGGCCATTGAATATGCGCGTTCAGGGCAGGGCCCATACATCCTGGAAATGCTGACCTATCGCTATCGCGGGCACTCCATGTCCGATCCGGCGAAATATCGCACCAAGGACGAAGTGACCAAGTACCGCCAGGAGCGCGACCCGATCGAGCAGGTCAAGGCGCGGCTGCTGGAAAACGGCGTGCAGACCGAAGAGCAGCTCAAGGCGATTGAGAACGAGATTCGCGCCATTGTGACGGAAGCGGCTGACTTTGCGACCAACGACAAAGAGCCCGATCCAGCCGAATTGTGGACCGACATAACCATCAGCGCCTGACCCAAGCGGGCGCTTGTATGCCCAATATTGACCCATCTGCCCGCCGTGTGGCTCCCGATGCCCGGCGTCTCATTGCTGGAGAGCTCCAATGCCTCAAATCCTGATGCCTGCGCTGTCGCCGACCATGGAGGAGGGCAAGCTCTCCAAATGGCTGGTCAAGGTCGGTGACACTGTTTCACCCGGCGATGTGCTGGCCGAAATCGAGACCGACAAGGCGACCATGGAAGTGGAAGCTGTCGATGGCGGCACCGTGCAGTCCCTGATGATTGAGGAAGGCACCGAGGGCGTGAAGGTGAATACTCCCATCGCGCTGGTGCTGGGAGAGGATGAAGAGCTGGGCGAAGCCAAGCAGAGCGCGGCGCAGACGACATCGTCCGATCCGCAGGGGCAGTCGCCCGTAGCCGACGCTGCGACCGTGCCGGCGGAAGCCAAGGCTGCTCCGGCTGCTGCCGAGGCGCCCAAGTTTGCTGCGCAGAACGATCCGGACCTGCCTGAGGGCGTGGAAATGGTCGAGATGACCGTTCGCCAGGCGCTGAACGAGGCAATGGCCGAGGAGCTTCGTCGCGACAAGGACGTCTTCATCATGGGCGAGGAAGTTGCCCAGTATCAGGGCGCCTACAAGATCACGCAGAATCTCCTCGAAGAGTTCGGGCCCGAGCGCGTGGTTGATACGCCGATTACCGAGCACGGCTTCGCGGGCCTTGCCGTTGGTGCGGCCTTTGCTGGCTTGAAGCCCATCGTTGAATTCATGACCTGGAACTTTGCCATGCAGGCAATTGACCAGATCATCAACTCGGCGGCCAAGCAGCTTTATATGTCCGGTGGCCAGGTTACGGCTCCCATGGTGTTCCGCGGCCCGAACGGTCCAGCGGCGCGCGTAGGTGCGCAGCACAGCCAGGATTTCTCGGCATGGTATTCGCATGTGCCGGGTCTCACCGTGATTGCGCCCTATAGTGCGGCAGACGCCAAGGGGCTGCTGAAATCGGCAATCCGTTCGCCCAATCCGGTCGTGTTCCTCGAGAACGAAATTCTCTATGGCTCCACCGGCCTTGTGCCCAAAATGGACGATTTCCTGCTGCCGATCGGCAAGGCGCGTATCGCCCGCAAGGGTGCTGACGTGACCATCGTGTCGTTTTCCATGGGCATGCGCTATGCGACGCAGGCAACCGAAATCCTGGTCAATGCAGGTGTCGATGTGGAATTGATCGACCTGCGCACGCTGCGGCCGATGGACAGCGACACGGTGATCGAGTCGGTCAAGAAGACCAGTCGCCTTGTGACGGTGGAAGAAGGCTGGCCGCAGGGCGGTATCGGCGCCGAGCTGTCGGCCCGCGTGATGGAACAGGCGTTCGACTACCTCGACGCGCCTGTGATGCGCGTCACCGGCAAGGACGTGCCGATGCCCTATGCGGCAAACCTGGAAAAGCTGGCGCTGCCGAACGTCGATGAAGTGGTGGCCGCGGTTAACGCTGTCACCTACCGCTCGTAAGGAGATCTGGGATGCCGATCAATATTACCATGCCGGCCCTTTCTCCCACGATGGAAGAGGGCAAGCTCGCCAAGTGGCACGTCAAGGAAGGGGACAGCGTTTCTTCCGGTGACGTGATCGCCGAGATCGAAACCGATAAGGCCACGATGGAAGTCGAGGCCGTGGACGAGGGCAAGATCGGCAAGATCATGGTTGCCGAGGGCAGCGAGGGCGTGAAGGTCAACGCCGTTATCGCCGTGCTGCTGCAGGAAGGCGAAAGCGCTGATGCAGCGCCTGCACCGCAGGCGGAGGCACCAAAGCCTGCCGGGGCACCAAAAGCCGAAGCGCCAAAGCCAGATTCGCCCAAGGCCGATGCTGGTACGCTTATGTATGACAAGGGCACGCAGACGGGTTCGACCGCTCCGGTTGCCAACAGCAACACAGGGAGCAGCGCTCCCCAGGCAGTTGCGGCTCCAGCCAGCAAGTCCGAGGGCGGCAAGGTGTTTGCCTCCCCGCTGGCGCGACGGCTCGCCAAGGAAGCTGGCATCGATGTGTCAGCGATTTCTGGTTCGGGTCCCAAGGGACGCGTCGTGAAATCGGACGTGGAAGCCGCCAAGTCTGGCAAGACGCCGCTCAAGGCCGCAGCGTCGGCGCCCGTAACTGCACAAGCTGCTGGTGGCGCAGCTCCAGCTGGTGGCATGACCAAGGCGCAGGTATTGGCGCTTTATCCAGAAGGCTCCTACGAGCTCGTGCCCAACGATGGCATGCGCAAGGTCGTGGCGCAGCGCCTGACCGAATCCAAGCAGACCGTGCCGCATTTCTATCTGACGCTCGACTGCAAGATCGACGCGTTGATGGCGGCGCGCGAGCAGATCAATGCATCTGCCCCCAAGGGCAAGGACGGCAAGCCCGCGTTCAAGCTTTCGGTCAATGACTTCGTGATGAAGGCCTGGGCCGTGGCGCTGCAGCGCGTGCCTGCGGCGAACGCCACCTGGGCAGGGGACTCTATCCTCTACCATAAGCGCAGTGACGTCGCGGTTGCCGTGGCGGTGCCGGGTGGGCTGTTCACGCCGGTGGTGAAGTCTTGCGACACCAAGACGCTGCGCGAGATCTCCGAAGAGGTCAAGGATCTGGCAAGCCGCGCCAAGAGCAAGAAGCTGGCACCGCATGAATACCAGGGCGGTGCCTCCTCGGTTTCCAATTTGGGCATGTTCGGCATCAAGCATTTTTCGGCAGTGATCAACCCACCGCATGGCACAATCCTGGCCGTTGGTGTGGGCGAGGAGCGCGTTTATCCCGAAAATGGGCAGATCAAGATTGGCCAGTTCATGACTGTGACGCTCTCCTGCGATCACCGTGCAGTGGACGGTGCGCTTGGCGCAGAAGTGCTCGGCGTGTTCAAGGGGCTGATCGAAAACCCGGTCATGATGCTGGCTTAAGGGCGGTCTGGCGATGAAAACCATTCTCGCCTTTGGCGACAGCTTGACGTTTGGGGCCAATCCGCAGCCCAATGGGCAGCGGCATGCCTATGAGGATCGTTGGCCGACGGCGCTGGAGACAGCGCTGGGTGGGAAGGCGCGCGTGATTGCCGAGGGACTTGGCGGGCGCACGACAGTGTTCGATGATTTCTCGAACGCTGCCGATCGCAATGGTGCGCGCGTGTTGCCGACCTTGCTCGAAAGCCACAAGCCGCTCGACCTTGTCATCATCATGCTCGGCACCAATGACCTCAAGGTTTACCTCAATGGCACCGCCTTTGGCGCCGCCATGGGGATCAAGCGGCTGGTCCAGATTGTGCGCACTCATCCTTACGACGCGGGAATGCCTGTTCCGCAGGTGATCGTGGTGGCGCCGCCGTTGACGGTGGAGACCGACCACGTCGATTTGCACCCGATGTTTGCACCGCGGGCAGACGAAGCAAAGCTGTTCGACTTCTACTATAGCCGCGTCGCCAATGAGCTTGGCGCCGGGTATTTCAACGCCGCGAGCGTGGCGGTTGCCGATCGTGCCGATGGCGTTCATCTTGATCCGGCCAATACCCGCGCCATTGGCGAGGGACTTGCGCCGCTCGTTACACAAATGCTGGGTCTGTGACCCGACTAGACCATTCTGGAGGCCCAAATGGCTGACCAATACGACCTTCTCGTGATCGGCGCCGGCCCGGGCGGCTATGTGGCCGCCATTCGTGGTGCGCAGCTGGGCATGAAGGTAGGTATCATCGAGCGCGAGCACATGGCTGGCATCTGCTCGAACTGGGGCTGTATCCCGACCAAGGCGTTGCTGCGGTCGGCCGAGATCTATGGCCATATGAGCCACGCCAAGGACTATGGGCTTACGGCCGACCAGTTCGGCTTTGACATGGACGGAGTCGTCAAGCGTTCGCGCGCCATTGCCGCGCAGATGAACAATGGCGTGCAGTTCCTGATGAAGAAGAACAAGATCGACATCATCTGGGGCGAGGCTGTCATCACCAAGCCTGGTGAAGTGCGTGTTGCGCCGACCAAGAAGCCGATCGTGCAGCCGCAGGGTCCCGTGCCGAAGAACGCCTTGGGCGAGGGCACCTATAAGGCCAAGAACATCATCATTGCCACGGGTGCGCGTCCTCGCGTGCTGCCGGGGATCGAGCCTGATGGGGACAAGATCTGGACCTATTTCGAGGCGATGAAGCCGGCTGCCATGCCCAAGTCGCTGGTGGTGATGGGCTCGGGTGCCATTGGCGTCGAGTTCGCGTCGTTCTACCGCTCCATGGGCGCTGAAGTTACGATCATTGAGCTGCTGCCGCAGATCATGCCGGTGGAGGACGTCGAGATTGCGGGCCTCGCGCGCAAGCGGCTGGAAAAGCGCGGCATCAAGATCCTGACCGATGCCAAGGTCGCCAAGGTTGAGAAGACTGCCGAAGGCGTCGTCGCGCATGTGGAGCTCAAGGATGGCTCCAAGCAGCAGATCGCAGGCGAGAAGCTAATCTCGGCCGTGGGCGTGCAGTGCAATATCGAGAACATCGGGCTTGAAACGATTGGCGTGAAAACCGAGCGTGGCGCCATCGTGATCGACCAATATGGCAAGAGCAGTGTGGATGGCATCTGGGCCATCGGCGACGTGGCTGGCCCACCCATGCTGGCACACAAGGCCGAGCATGAAGCCGTGATCACGGTTGAAAAGATCGCCGGGTTGAATGTGCATGGCTTAGACAAAACCAAGGTTCCGGGCTGCACCTATTGCGAGCCTCAAGTCGCGAGCGTCGGGTTGACGGAAGCCAAAGCCAAGGAAGCTGGCCGCGAGATCAAGGTCGGGCGGTTCCCCTTTGTGGGCAATGGCAAGGCGATTGCCTTGGGTGAGCCGGATGGTTTGGTGAAGACCATCTTTGATGCCAAGACGGGTGAATTGCTGGGCGCGCACATGGTGGGCGCCGAGGTGACCGAGTTGATCCAGGGGTTCGTTGTCGCGATGAACCTCGAGACAACAGAGGAAGAGCTGATCCACACCATCTTCCCGCATCCCACGCTCAGCGAGACGATGAAGGAAAGCGTGCTCGATGCTTATGGACGCGCGCTGAATATTTGAGCCTCTCCGCCCACAAGCTTCAGGTCACCCCGGCCTGGAGCCGGGGGCGTCTCGAGATCGGCTAAGCCGGTACCATCTCGGGATGGATTCCGGCGCAAGGCCGCGGTGACATCGTGGTGGCGATAAACCTGCTGATTAAAACAACGTCCAAATAGCCAGCTGAACAAGGAGTTATCCACATGGTCAAGGCAATTCAGATCGGGCTGGGACATTGGGGTTTCGACTGGTCCAAGGAAGTTATCCCCAAAGTTCCCAGTATCGAGATGGTGGGGTATGTGGATAGCAATCCAGAAGCCACCGAGCGCGTCAAAAGCGAGCTCGGCGTGCCGGACAAGCTGCTGTTCACCAATCTCGAAGAGGCCGTGAAGTCCTCGGAGGCGGAGCTTGCGATCTGCACGTTGCGGACCGAGGCGCATTATCCCGTAGCCAAGCGCTGCCTGGAACTGGGCCTGAGTGTCCTGGTGGAAAAGCCGTTTGCTTCCACGATTGCGCAGGCCAAGGAATTGGTGCAGCTCGCAAAGGCGCAGGGCAGGGTGCTGATGGTCAGCCAGAACTACCGGTTCCAGCCAGCGCCAATCGCCGCGACCGAACTGATCGGCGCGCAGAAGTTCGGACCGGTGAATCTGGTTTCGATAGACTTCCGCCGCCATGCGCCGAGCCAGGGTTACCGCTACTGGGACATGCCCGATCCGCTGCTGGCTGACATGTCGATCCACCATTTCGACCTGATGCGCATGGTGTTGAATGACAATGCCAAGCAGGTGTCCTGCCGTACGTGGAATCCGCCGGCGAGCCCCTTTGGGCACCATCCTATCGGGGTGGCGACGCTGGAGTTCGAAAAGGGCACGATCGTATCCTATCGCGGTAGCTGGATGAGCAGCGGACCTGTGACGCCATGGGCTGGTGAATGGACGATGGATTGCTCGGAAGGGCAGATCTTCTGGACATCGCGCGATCACTTCATGGGCAAGGCAGGGCCGGACCGTTTGAGCCTGCAGCCGCGAGATGGTGAAGCAAGTCCGGTGGAGCTGCAGAAGCTGGAGTTTTCGGATCGACAAGGCACTCTTGCGACGATTGCGCGCGTGATCGAGACAGGCGCCGTGCCTGCGCGCTTCAGTTCGGGCGAGGACAATCTGCATTCCCTCGCGCTGGTGCAGGCGACGATCCTGTCGGCTTCACGGGGTGGCGATTGGGTCGAACTCGCCGAGATCTTGCAATAGGTTGAACGAGGCCGGTTGAACCGGCCCGCATTGGGAGCGATATAACGGGCATTACGCCCAGTCAGGACCAAAAATTGGTTACGCTCATTGACATTTCGGCCCTTCGGCCGCGCCACCCCGAAAAGGCCAATCGGCCCGACAGCGTCGTGCTGCGCAAGCCCGACTGGATCCGCGTCAAGGCACCGGGCTCGCCGGTCTACAAGGAAACCCAGCAGATCGTGCGTGAGCACGGTCTGGTCACGGTGTGCGAGGAAGCGGGCTGCCCCAATATTGGGGAGTGCTGGAGCAAGAAGCACGCGACCATGATGATCATGGGCGAGATCTGCACCCGCGCCTGCGCATTCTGCAATGTGCGCACGGGCATGCCAGGCCCCCTCGATCCGAGTGAGCCCGAGAAGGTGGCCTTGGCTGTCGAGAAGCTCGGGCTGGAGCATGTGGTAATCACGTCCGTCGACCGTGACGATCTGGCTGATGGCGGGGCGCAGCATTTTGCCGATGTGATCCTGGCGATCCGCGCGCGCAATCCGCGTACGACCATCGAGATCCTGACCCCGGACTTCCTGCGCAAGGAAGGCGCGCTGGAGATCGTGGTGGCGGCCAAGCCTGATGTGTTCAACCACAACCTCGAAACCGTGCCGTCCAAATACCTCAAGGTGCGGCCGGGCGCGCGCTATTTCCACTCCATCCGGCTCTTGCAGAAGGTCAAGGAGCTCGATCCGACCATGTTCACCAAGTCGGGGATCATGGTTGGCTTGGGCGAAGAGCGCAACGAAGTGCTCCAGCTGATGGACGATCTGCGTTCGGCTGATGTGGATTTCCTGACCATCGGGCAATATCTGCAGCCGACCAAGAAGCACTATCCGCTGCAGCGGTTCGTGACACCCGAAGAGTTCAAGTCCTATGCCACCGTGGCTACGGCGAAGGGCTTTTCACTGGTGTCATCGAGCCCACTGACGCGGTCCTCGCACCATGCGGGGGAGGATTTCGCGGCACTCAAGGCTGCGCGCTTGGCGAAGCTGGGGCGGTAAGTGCACTTCACGGTTAGGGGCAGACCTCATGGTGAGCTTGTCGAACCACGAGGTCGCTTCGCCGGACCCGCCACGACCTCGTCCTTAGACAGGCTCAGGATGAGGTCTACTGAAAATGTCTGCTAGAACATGGATCCATGAAGCGTTTTTTTGAGCGGCATGTGCCGCACCTGCCGCAGCGCATGTTCGAGATCGTTGCCGATATGAACGATTATCCGCGCTTCATTCCCAACTGCAAGGCCATGCAGCTGCGGCCTGATCCGGCGGCGGGGGATGGCAGGGTGTTGCTTGCCAAGATGACGCTGTTCTTTGGACCGATCACCCAGTCCTATACCAGCCGGGTAACGATCGATCCCGAAGCGCTGACCATCCGCGCCAAGGCGGTGGATGGGCCTTTTTCCTATCTCGACAGCGTATGGAGCTTTGAGCCCGAAGGGCAGGGCACGCGCGTGCGGTTCGAGATCGACTTCAAGATTTCCAACGTGTTCATCGCCGCCGTGGCTGAGCCGGCTTTTGCGGCCAAGCAGGAAGAAATCATGCGGGCGTTCTGCGAAGAGGCGGACCGGCGGTTCGGCTAGGCTAGTCGGCGTCGCTGGTCAGCACCTGCAGCACCAGGTCGAGCGCCGCGCTGACGGTGGCCTTGCGGATGCCGTCGCGGCCGAGGTCGCCGAATTTGTGTTCGATGACGACCGTGGCAAGTTCGGACGAGACAGCCACATAGACTAGACCCACCGGCTTCTTCTCGCTGCCGCCGCCGGGCCCGGCAATGCCGGTGACCGCAACGGCATAATCTGCGCGGGCGGTGTTGCGGGCACCATCGGCCATAGCGCGGGCGACCTGATTGCTGACAGCGCCATAATCACGGATGAGGCGCGCCTGAACGTGGATCATGCGCGACTTGGCTGTGTTGGCATAGGTGACGTAGCCACCATAAAAGGCAGCCGATGAGCCGGGAATGTCGGTGAGCGCCGCCGCGATCATGCCCCCGGTACAGCTTTCGGCCGTGACGATGGTTTTCCCGCCTTCGCCTAGAATGGTGATGATCTGCTCGCCCGTGCTGGGTTTTGTGGTGGCCATCAATCCACCCTTGGCATTTCGATGCTGGCGCTCGCCATGGCGACCATTCCTTCCTCCCGCCCAATGAACCCGAGTTGCTCGTTGGTGGTCGCCTTGATCGCAATGCGTGAAACCGCAATTCCGAGCGTTTGGGCAATCACGTCGCGCATGGCCGGGACATGGGGTACGATCTTCGGCGCTTCGCAGATCATTGTCACGTCGAGATTGATGATCCGTCCACCGGCTTTTGCAACAAGATCCCCTGCATGCTTGAGGAACACGACGGAAGCCGCGCCTTTCCAGCGCATGTCCGACGGTGGAAAGTGAACGCCAATATCGCCTTCCCCGATGGCGCCGAGGATGGCATCGGTGAGGGCATGAAGGGCGACGTCAGCATCGGAATGGCCCTTGAGCTTGGCATGGTGCGGGATGCGCACGCCACAGAGCCAAACGGCATCGCCCGGTTCGAACTGATGCACATCAAAACCAGTGCCGATGCGGGTTTCCAAAGCTGTGTCTCCGTGAATGATCCGCTCGGCGCGAGCGAAATCGTCGGGGTGGGTGATCTTGATGTTGTCGCGATCGCCCGGCACGAGCGCTACGCGTAGCCCTGCCCATTCGGCGATCTCTGCATCGTCCGTAAACTGGCGCGGAATGGTCGAAGCACGCATATGCGCCGAAAAGATTTGCCCGAAGCGGAAGCCCTGGGGAGTCTGGGCCGCGGCGAGCTGGGTGCGATCTTCCGTGGTGGCGATCTGGTTGCCGTCACGCACGCGCTTGATGGTGTCCGTTACGGGCAGGGCGGGGATAGCGCCGTCGTTGTCTGCCAGAGCATCCAGAACGGCCGAAATGATTTGTGGATTGGCGAAGGGGCGGGCAGCATCCTGGATCAGCACCAGATCGGGGCGGGAAGGGGCCAGAGCCTTGAGGCCCTCAAGCACGGAAGCTTGCCGCGTTTCGGCGCCGATCACTGGCGAGAGCAGACGAGGGTGAGAAAGGTTCAGGGCAGCATATCTGTCTGCGTGATCGGCGTGGATCGCCACAACGACCTGCATCTGCGCGGGGTGATAAAGAAAAGCGCGCACCGTTCGGGTGAGCACAGGAAGGCCCGCAAGCGTCCGGTATTGCTTGGGCTCGCCTGTTCCATCGGCGTTGACGCGCTCGCCCTTGCCGGCAGCAACGATGATGACGGCGATCGACTTTTCACGCATTGGACTTGCTAACACTCACGACTTGAAACCGTCACAGCTTCGTGGTCTAGCGCCCGCTCTCCTATGCGGCAAGTGCAGGGCTGCCGAACGCTGGCCAGGTTGATTTAGCCAGTTGCACCATGCCGGTTTTTGACTATTGTGCAGGCAACATTATGCAGTTGATCATTTCTGGGGCAGTTCGTGGCGGCTAGTGCCTGTAAGTTGAGCATCGGCAACCATCCGGTCCGCAACAATGCTTTCCTCGCCCCCATGGCCGGAATCACTGACCGTCCGTTCCGGCGCATCGCCGAGCGGTTTGGCGCGGGGATGGTTGTTTCCGAGATGATCGCCAGTTCGGCCCTGAATGCCGGCAATCAGGACATGGTGCGCCGGTTAGGCAAGCCCGGCAGCCTGCCACATATGGTGCAGTTGGCGGGATGCGAGGCTGAGTGGATGGCCAAGGGCGCCCGTATTGCGCATGACGCGGGCGCTGACATCATCGACATCAATTTTGGCTGTCCGTCCAAACGAGTGACCAATGGCTTTGCGGGGTCGGCGCTGATGCGTGTGCCTGATCATGCCATGACGCTGATCGATGCTGTGGTTGGGGCGACGCCGCTGCCGGTCACGGTCAAGATGCGGCTGGGCTGGGATGATGAAAGCCTCAACGCGCCCGAGATGGCGCGCCGGGCTGTGGATGCCGGCGTCAAGATGATCACGGTGCATGGCCGCACACGGCAGCAGTTCTACAAGGGGCAGGCCAGGTGGGAACTGGTGCGGGCGGTTGTGGATGCCGTGGATGTGCCGGTGGTGGTCAATGGCGATATTGTCGACCTGGCGAGTGCCCGCGAGGCGCTGGAGCTCTCGGGTGCCTCCGCGGTGATGCTGGGGCGCGGGGCGCAAGGGCGCCCCTGGGCCGTCGGGCAGATCGGCGCAGAGCTCAATGGCGAATCGATCCCCGAAGCGCCGGAAGGCGCTCACCTGGTGGCGATCATTGTTGAGCAATACGAGCAGATGTTGAGCGATTACGGGGTAGCGGTCGGCCTCAGGGCGGCCCGCAAGCATCTGGACTGGTATGCCGAAGCGGCAGGCCTGAACCTCGACAAGCCCACGCGCACGGCGCTGCTCAACAACGAAACGCCTGCCGAGGTGATTGCGATGATTGAAACCGTGTTTAGTGGCGATTGGAAGGCTGCGGCATGAGTGCTCCAGAGGACGCAACGCCTTCCACGGCCGTGCTGCAGGCACTGCCGCAGCCCATCATCGTTTGTGCCGAAGACCGGCAGATCGTGTTCGTCAATTATGCCGCCGAGGCGTTCTTTGGTGCGTCGCTGAGCATGCTGACGCGGCAAAAGCTCGATGATCTGATTGCATTCGGATCGCCGATCATAACGCTGGTCGAGACGGTGGCGCTGCGGCGTGCGCCTATGACTGAATATCGGGTGCGAGTGGGATCGTCCCGGTTTGGGGACGAGCGGATTGCCGATGTGTTTGCCAGCCCGCTGTCGGACAGTGATGGCCGTATTGCGCTGCTGATCCAGGAGCGCACCATGGCCGACAAGATCGACCGCCAGATGGTGTCGCGTGGCGCGGCGCGATCGGTGACGGGGCTGGCGTCCATGCTGGCCCATGAGATCAAGAACCCGCTTTCGGGCATTCGCGGCGCCGCGCAATTACTGGAGCAGACGGTGAGCAGCGATGAAATTCCGCTGGCGCGCCTGATCCGCGAAGAAACCGATCGCATCGTGCACCTGATCGACCGTGTGGAAGTGTTTGGTGACGAGCGTCCGATGGAGCGCGAGCCCATCAACATTCACGTGGTGCTCGACCGGGTGAAGCTCCTTGCGCGCAACGGCGTCGCGCGGGGCATAGCTTTCTCGGAAGAGTATGATCCTTCGCTGCCGCCGGTTTACGGCAATCGCGACCAGCTGATCCAGGTGTTCCTGAACCTTGTGAAGAACGCCTCCGAAGCCCTTGAGCGTACGCAGAAACCCGAGATCCGGTTTTCTACTGCATTCCGCCCCGGCATTCGCATCAGTGTGACGGGAGTGTCCGAGCGCATCTCGCTGCCGCTCGAGATTGTCATCGAAGACAATGGGCCCGGCGTGCCCCCTGACATCATGCCCTTTTTGTTTGATCCGTTTGTGACCACCAAGACCAATGGCTCCGGCCTGGGCCTGGCGCTTGTTGCCAAGATCGTGGGGGATCACGGCGGCGTCATAGATTGCGATAGCCGACCGGGTCGAACCAAGTTCCGGATATTGCTTCCCGTTGCGAGCGGGGCCTTCCAAATGCCGATTGAAGAGGAAATGGCAAAATGAGCCATGTTGTCCTGCTCGCCGATGACGATGCAGCCATCCGCATGGTGCTCAACCAGGCGCTGACCCGTGCCGGCTACGAGGTGCGCCCCACCGGGAACATTTCCACCATGTGGAATTGGGTTAGCCGCGGCGAGGGCGATATCCTGATCACCGACGTGGCCATGCCGGACGGCAATGCCTTTGAGGTGATGCCCAAGATCAAGAAATTGCGGCCTGATCTGCCGATGATCGTGATGTCGGCACAGAATACCTTCATGACGGCGATCCGGGCGTCGGAAGTGGGCGCTTACGAGTACCTGCCCAAGCCCTTCGACATTACCGAAGTGCTCTCGGTCGTAGCGCGGGCTCTGGCCGACGCCAAGAAGCCTACGGCTGCCGAGCGCAAGGCGGAGGAGCCGGGCGAGACGATGCCGCTGGTCGGGCGCTCCACCGCCATGCAGGACATCTATCGCGCCTTGGCGCGGCTGATGCAGACTGACCTCACCGTGATGATCACTGGCGAGAGCGGCACGGGCAAGGAGCTTGTGGCGCGGGCACTGCATGATTTCGGCAAGCGGCGTAATGGACCATTCGTTGCCATCAACATGGCGGCCATTCCGCGCGATCTGATCGAGGCGGAATTGTTCGGGCATGAGAAGGGTGCCTTCACCGGCGCCAATACGCGCTCATCGGGACGGTTCGAACAGGCAGAGGGTGGTACGCTCTTCCTCGACGAAATCGGGGATATGCCGATGGATGCACAGACGCGGTTGCTGCGTGTGCTCCAGGAAGGCGAGTACACGATGGTCGGTGGTCGATCATCGATCAAGACCAATGTGCGGATTGTTGCGGCAACGCACCGCGATTTGAGCCAGATGATCCGCCAAGGCTTGTTCCGCGAAGACCTTTACTACCGCCTCAATGTCGTGCCGATCCGCCTGCCGCCGCTGCGTGAGCGTGTCGATGACGTAGGCGACCTTGCCATGCACTTCCTCAAGTCTGCGCAGCGTGAAGGCGAGCCCGTCAAGACGATCTCACCCGAAGCCATAAGGCTGATGCAGAACTATTCCTGGCCGGGCAATGTGCGCGAGCTGGAGAACCTCGTCCGTCGGCTCTCGGCGCTCTATGCCGATGAGTCGATCTCTGCCGAAATCGTGCAGAATGAGCTCAACATCGTTGACCGCCAGACCACGAGCGCGGCGACGGGCCCGATGGACGTGTCCATGGCCGTGGAAACCCATGTTGGACACGTACTGCGCGAATATGAACCCAACCTGCCGCCGGCAGGGCTCTACCAGCGCGTAATCGACAAGGTTGAGGCACCTTTGATCGCGATGGCGCTCAATGCCTGCGGTGGCAACCAGATCAAGGCGGCTGATCTGCTGGGGCTGAACCGCAATACGCTCCGCAAGAAGATCCGCACGCACAGCATCGAGATCATCAAGCACAGCCGGCGGGGGTAAGATCGCCAGGGAGGTCGTTTTCGCAAAGCGGCTTTGGGCGCGGCCCGGGGCTCCTGAAGGCCAGGACCGACTCCGACCCTGACGCAGTCCCCGTCGCTCAAGAAAACGCTTTAATCCTTACGCCCGGATTATCGGGACGCTTCGCCGGTCAACGCACGCTAAGATCGGCAACTGAATCGCGCTCGATCAATGTTGGCACCAGCATCAGCCTTTGCGCGGGCAGCTGACGCCGATGGGTGTCCAGGCGTTCCATCAGGGTGCGGAAGGCGGCAATGCCCATTTCGGCGCCTGGCAGGCGAAGAGTTGTCAGCATCGGGGAAATCTGGGTCGCGGCGGCGAAGTCGCCGTAGCCAATTACCGATACATCTTCAGGCACACGCAGGCCCAGTCGGTGCAGTTCGGAAACAACGAATACACCCAGGCTGTCATGGGAGCAGAAGAGGGCCGTGGGCATTTCGCCCCGCTCGCGCAGATCTGAAAACGCTTGGGCAAAAGTCTTGGACGGGCTGAACTGGATTTCGCCGATCTGGGCGTCCTCATATGCAAGGCTGGCCTCGCGTAACCCGAATAAACGCTCCATGCGGCCTCGCAGTACCCGGCTGCCATGCACAAAGTCTATGCGCCGATGTCCCCGGGCCAAAAGATACTGCCCTACGGCGTTGCCTGCCTCGTGGTCGGCACCCGTGACTTGGTCGGTTTGTTCGAGCGGCAGCACCCAGCCCAGCCGCACAATGGTTCGTCCCGTTTGTTCCAGCGCGGAAACTATGGCCCCGTCGTGCTGACCAACCAGCACCACGCCCATGCTTGTGGCCGCAAGCGCAGCGGCTCGCTCGGCGTCGGGTGACCAATGGCTCTGCACCTGAAACCCTGCCGCCGCCGCTTCGGTTTGGATGCCGCTTTGCATCTGCATCCACAATTCGCTGTTTACTGGATCGTGGTTGGCAAACAGAATCTGGATGATCCGCTGTGGCGGAGCAATTTCAACGGCGCGCAGATAGCCCATTTCAGCCGCCTTGGCCGTGATTCGCTCCCGCGTTTCCTCGCTGACACCATCCTTTCCCGCCAATGCACGGGACACGGCGAACTTGGAAACCCCCAAATGATCGGCGATGTCCTGCAGGGTGACTTTCTTCAATGGCGTGTCTCCGTTTTTGTTAGGTTACATCAAGAGTGCTGTTTGGGACAAGTTGCTCCCGTTTGTTGCGGTAATCTCCTGTTTATGCTGCGCTCTTCTGATATGCTCTGCACAGATTGAAAAACATGTTGACCTAACAATTTGGTGCTGAGAGGCTGGTGTTAGCTTATAGAGCGTCGTTCAGCGCGCCGAGCTTTGGAGGACCCCCATGACCAGCATTTCACGCCGGACTTTTCTTGCCGCCACCGGTGCGGCGATTCTGCTCCCTGCCATTCCCGCCTTTGCCCAGGCGGCACCCAAGGAAGCTCCGGCACTTGTCGAGGCCGTTGCCAGTGGCGCGCTGCCGCCCGTGAACGAGCGCTTGCCGCGCAACCCCATGGTTGTGGAACCCTACCAGAGCGTCGGCCAATATGGCGGCGATCTGCGGACCGCCCTTGTTGGCGGCGGCTCGCTCAACATGATGCACCGCTACCAGGGCTATGAGCCGCTGGTGCGCTACACCCCCGATTTCACCGGCGTCATCCCCAATGTCGCAGAGAGCTATGAGGCCAACGAGGACGCCTCGGCCTATACCTTCAAGCTGCGCGAAGGCCACAAATGGTCCGACGGCCAACCCTTCACCACCGACGACATCATGTTCTTCTACGAGGACGTGATGATGAACGCCGAGCTCACCCCCGCGCCACAGGGCCATCTACGCTCGCCCAATGGCGATCAGGCGGTGTTCGAAAAGATCGATGAAACGACCTTCCGCATCGTCTTCTCACAACCCAATGGCCTGTTGCCGCTGCGCCTCGCCTGGGCCAATGATGATCGCACCACGCGCACGCCGCGCCACTACCTTGAGCAGTTCCACATCAAGTACAATCCCGATGCGGACCAGATCGCCAAGGATCAGGGCCTGACCGGCTGGGTACAGCTGTTCCAGATCAAGAGCGGCATTTCGGTTGACGGCGAGATCTTCAAGAACAAGGACATGCCGACCCTTTACGGCTGGAAGGTCATGCAGCCCCTGGGCGAGTCCGCCGAATACGCCATCTCCGACCGCAACCCCTACTATTTCAAGGTGGACACCCAGGGCAATCAGCTCCCCTATATCGACCGGGTGACCTATGCCGTGGTGGCCGACAACGAGGTGCTTCTGCTCAAGGCGCTGCAGGGCGAGATCGACGTGATCGACCAATGGATCGCGACACCGGCAAACCGTGCCGTGCTCTATGACGGTCAGGAAGCGGGCAATTACGGTTTCTACACCACCACCTCGACCGAACCTAACGAGATGGTGTTCCAGCTCAACCTCACCCATCCCGACCAGACCAAGCGCGCCCTGTTCCAGAACAAGGATTTCCGCATCGCGATGAGCCACGCCATCGACCGGCAGGCCATCATCGATACGGTGCTGATTGGGCAGGGTGCTCCGGCCCAGCCCTCCATCCGCCCCGAGGACCCGCTGTACAACGAACAGTTGGCCACCCAGTATGTCGAGTTCGACGTGGCCAAGGCCAACGAAATCCTCGATGGCATCATCCCCGAGAAGGATGGCGAGGGTTATCGCCTGATGGAGAACGGCCAGCGCCTGACCATGATCTTCGAGATCGACCAGGTCCGCCAGGTGTTCGTGGACAGCTTTCAGCTTGTGCTGCCCATGCTGCGCGCCGTCGGCATCGACGCCCAGATGCGCACCATGGACCGCTCACTCTGGGAAGTGCGCGTGCGCCAGGGCGGTGAATACGACGCGACCGTCCATAAATTTGGCGGCAATAGCGGCATCTCGGCAATCCTTGATCCGCGCTATTTCTTCCCCAACACCACCGAGGCCTTCTACGCCAAGGGTTGGCAGATCTGGTACAACGACCCGGCCTCTCCCGACGCCGTGGAGCCCCCCGAGGCGACCAAGCGCCAGTTCGAGCTCTACAACGAAGTTCGGCAAACCGGCGACCAAGCGCGTCAGCAGGAACTGATGAAGGAGATCATCCAGATCGCGGCCGACCAGTTCTATGTGTTCGGCGTAACCTTGCCGCTCAATGGCTATGGCGTGGTTTCCAACCGCATCAAGAATTTGCGCGAAACCATGCCGAACTCCTGGGGCTATCCGACCCCGGCGCCTACCAACCCGGAACAATACTTCATCAGCTGAGCCACCTCCCACGCTCAGCTTCGCACCGGCGGCTCTCTGCCGCCGGTGTGCCCCTTCACTTCATCTCCCGGACGTTTCTCCGATGCTCAAGCTCGACGACCGCCCCTCTGTGGCTAGCCCTCAGCGCTCCCCCGACTGGTACAAGAGCGCCACGCGCTGGACCCAGCTCACCTTCGTCGAGGATGATCCGCAGCGTTATGATCCGGCGTTCTGGGTTGACGTGTTCAAGCGCACCAAGTCCAATGCCATCTGCCTCTCTGCAGGCGGCTATATCGCCTATTACCCCAGCGAAATCCCGCTGCACCACGTTTCAAAATTCATTGGCGACACCGACCCTTTCGGCACGCTGGTGGCCGAAGCGCGCAAGCTCGACATGCATGTCATGGCCCGCGTTGATCCGCACGCCATCCATGCCGATGCGGCTCAAGCCCATCCAGAATGGGTTTCGCTTACCGCTGATCGGCAGCCGCGCGAACACTGGGCCATGCCCGGCATTTATGTCACCTGCGCCTATTCCAGCTACAATTTCGATTTCATGACCGACGTCATTGTCGAGATCGCCACCAAATACGATATCGACGCGCTGTTTGGTAATCGCTGGCAGGGCCACGGCGTCTGCTACTGTAAGGCGTGCGAGGACAATTTCCGTGCCGCTAGCGGCTTTGACCTGCCGCAGACCAGCTCCGCTTCCGATCCCATCTGGCAGGCCTGGGCCGCTTGGCGCCGCACCACGCTGACCCGGCTCGTGGCTCATTGGGACGATGCCGTGAAAGCTGTGCGTCCCCATGCCAGCTTCATCCCCAATATGAGCGGCTCCTCCTTGATGGAGTTCGACCTTTCCGTCATCAAGAAGCACTGCCCGATCCTGTTCGTCGATCACCAGGGCCGCCGCAATGTCGAGCCAGCCTGGTCGGCCGGGCGCAACGGCAAGCGCATCCGCGCCACCTTCCGCGACCGCCCGGTGGGTCTCATCACCTCCATCGGGCCCGAGGAAATCCCGCGCTGGAAGGACTCGGTTCAGACCGGCCCGGAAATCGAGCAATGGATTCATGCCGGCATTACCCAGGGCCTCTTCCCCTGGTTCACCAAGTTCAATGCCTGCATTCCGGATGACCGCTGGGTTGAGCCGGTCGCACAGGCCTTCAACCTTCATGCGGATGTAGAGCCGGTTCTAGGCTCCATGATGCCGACGGCCGAAATCGCCATCATCGATCCTGCCACCACGCTGCGCCATTGGGACCCCGACAAGCGGCACCTGGCCGAGCTCAATGACCTCGGGTTCTACCATGCCTTGGTGGAGGCGCGGCTGCCCTTCGAGTTCCTCTCCGATCAGATCATGACGGTGGAAGCACTGAGCCGCTACAAGGTCGTCATCCTGGCCAACGCCACATACCTTTCCGACGCACAATGCGAGGCGCTGCGTGCGTTCGTGGCGGCCGGAGGCAGCATCGTTGCGGCGCATCAGACCTCCCTCTTTGATGAAAAGGGTGCTCCCCGTACCGACTTCGGCCTCGCCGATGTATTCGGCGTCACCATGACGGCTGCACCACGCGGCAATGTGCGTAACTCCTACGTTGCTATTAATGGCGATCACCCGATCAACCGGGGCTATGAAGGTGCCCAGCGCATCATTGGCGGCACCGAACTTGTCGCCGTCGAGCCGACCACGGATGTGGAACTGCCATTCCTCGCCATTCCGGATTTCCCCGACCTGCCCATGGAGGAGGTTTATCCGCGCTTGCCGCCCCAGGGTGCGGGCGTGGTAGCGCGCACCACTGCGGCCGGCGGACGCGTCGTCTATGTGCCCTGGAATATCGGGGAGGTCTTCTGGACCTACATGGCGCCCGATCAGGGCCGGCTGATCAGCAACGCCGTTCGTTGGGCACTTGGCAAGCGCGCCGAGGTTGAAGTCGAGGGCAAGGGCGTCTTCGACGTGGGACTGCATGGCAACGATGAGGGCAGGGCAGTGTGCCTGCTCAACCTGACAAATCCCATGATGATGAAGGGCCCCCTTCGCGATACATGGCCCGTGGGTCCGCTGACCGTGAAATTGGAAATACCCCAGGGGAAAACCGTGAAGTCGGCCCGTCTGCTGGTCAGTGGCAAGGACGTACCGTTCCGAATCCTGGATGGAAGTGCAACGGTCGACATCGCCGACATCGAGACCCTGGAAGTGGTGCATCTGGCCTGGGCATAGGGGGGGATAGCTCCCTCACCGGCCAGTCCCTCCCCTCCCAGGGGGAGGTTAGGTGGGGGCAACGAACCCCGATAAGGCGACCCAGAACAACCGGCCCGACGGCAGCCCGCCGGACCACCCGCAAAGCCGAAAAGAGGAGCGGCAATGCTGAACTACATCCTGAAGCGATTGGTCTACATGATCCCGACCCTGATCGGCATGTCGATCATCTCCTTCGCCATCATCCAGCTGCCTCCGGGCGATTACCTGACCTCGCTCATGTCGACTCTGGCTGATGGCGGGGCGCCGATCGATCCGGCGACGGTGGAACGCCTGCGCGCTCAATACGGGCTCGACCAGCCGGTCTGGGTGCAATACGGCAAGTGGATGACGGGCATCCTGACGCGTGGGGATTTCGGCTTCTCCTTTGAGTGGAACCAGCCGGTGTCCGAGGTCATCTGGTCACGCATGGGCTCGACCCTGGCCATCTCCTTTGCAGCGCTGGTCTTTGTCTGGGCCGTGTCGCTGCCTATCGGGATCTATTCAGCCGTGCGTCGCAATTCGGTCGGCGACCACGTCTTCACCTTCTTCGGCTTTATCGGCCTTGCTGTCCCCAACTTCATCCTCGCGCTGACGCTGATGTATGTCTCATTCCGCGTCTTCGGCCAGTCGGTGGGCGGGCTGTTCTCGCCCGAATATGTGGATGCGCCCTGGAGCTGGGGCAAGCTGTGGGATTTGGTTCTCCACTTGTGGATTCCCATCATCGTCATCGGCATGTCCGGCACCGCAGCGATGATCCGCATCCTGCGCGCCAACCTCACCGATGAGCTCTCCAAGCCTTACGTGACCACGGCTCGCGCCAAGGGCCTGCCCGAATACAAGGTCATCGTGAAATATCCGGTGCGCATCGCGCTCAACCCCTTTGTTTCGGCAATCGGCTGGGTGCTGCCCGAGCTGGTTTCCGGTGTCACCATCACCGCCATCGTGCTCAACCTGCCCACCGCCGGTCCGCTGCTGCTGCGGGCGCTGGTCGCACAGGACATGTACCTGGCCGGCAGTTTCATTCTTCTGCTGAGCGTGCTGACCCTAGTCGGCATGCTGATTTCCGACATCCTGCTTGCGCTGCTCGATCCGCGCATCCGGTACAATTGAGGTGATGGCATGACCACGTCTCCCAGCCTCGACGCCAAACTTGCCGAAGAAGGCCCCGCCATCAGCGGCCTCAAGCCCGGCATGGACCCGATCTCCGACGCAGCCGCGGGTCAATGGACCCTGATTTGGCGCAAGTTCCTCAAGCAAAAGGTCGCGCTCTTTTGCGGCGCAGTGATCCTGGTGCTTTACCTGATCGGTGCCTTCGCCGAATTCCTGGCACCCGGCCTGCCGGATACCAGCCGGGCGCAGTACACCTACGCGCCGCCCCAGAGCATCGGGTTTTTCACCTCCGACGGGCAATTCCAGCCTCATGTGAAGGGCTACACCATCGCGATCGATCAGGCGGCCCTGCGCCGGACCTTTGTAGTCGACGACAACGTCATCGTTCCGATCGGCTTTTTTGTTGAAGGGCCGGCGTACAAGTTCTGGGGCCTGTTCGAAAGCAACCGCCACCTTGTGGGACCGCTCGATCCCAACCAGACCATGTATCTGCTGGGCGCCGACCGGCTTGGCCGCGATCTCTTGAGCCGGCTGATCTATGGCACGCGCATTTCCATGTCGATCGGCCTGATCGGCGTGTGCCTGTCGCTGGTGCTCGGCGTCGTTCTGGGCTCTATTTCTGGCTATTTCGGCGGCTGGGTCGACACCGTCATCCAGCGCATCATCGAGGTGGTGAGCGCTATGCCCACCATTCCCCTCTGGCTTGGCCTCGCAGCGGCGATCCCACTCACCTGGTCGCCCATCAACGTTTATTTCGTTATCACCATCATTGTGTCCCTGCTGGGCTGGACCGGGCTGGCGCGCGAGGTGCGCGGACGCTTCTTTGCCCTGCGTAACGAGGATTTTGTCACCGCTGCCAAGCTCGATGGGTCGGGCGAGCGCCGGGTGATCTTCCGGCACATTCTCCCCTCGCTCACCAGCCATATCCTGGCCGTCGTCACGCTCGCCGTACCTTCCATGATCATAGCTGAAACCTCGCTGTCGTTTCTGGGCGTCGGGCTCAAGGCGCCGGTCGTCAGCTGGGGCGTGCTGCTGCAGGACGCGCAGAACATCCGTTCGATCTCGACTGCGCCTTGGCTGCTGATCTGGCCGAGCCTGGCTGTGGTGATCGCCGTCCTGTCGTTCAACTTCTTCGGCGATGGCCTGCGTGATGCAGCCGACCCATACGAAAGCTGAGGTGGAGAAAATGGAAAAGCCCGTTCTGAGCGTCGAAAATCTCTCCCTCGATTTTCACCTGCGCACCCATATCCTTCATGCCGTGCGCGACGTGAGCTTCGAGCTCCATCGTGGCCGCACCCTTGCCCTCGTGGGCGAAAGCGGCTCAGGTAAGTCCGTCACTGCCCGTGCGCTGATGCGCATCGTCGACAAGCCCGGGCAGATGGTGGGCGGTCGGATCATCCTGCGTACGCAGGGGCAGGAAACTGACCTTGCCCAGCTGTCTGCCGATAGCCGCGAAGTGCGTGCCGTGCGCGGCGCTCGCATCGGTCTCATCTTTCAGGAGCCGATGAGTTCGCTGTCCCCGGTCCACACCATTGGCAGCCAGATCGACGAAATGGTTCGTCTCCATGTCGGTCTCGACAAGCGGGCCGCGCGCGATCGCACCGTCGAGCTCCTCGGCCAGGTTGAAATCCCCAACCCGGCCGAAATGGCCAATCGCTATACCTTCGAGTTCTCCGGCGGCATGCGCCAGCGCGCCATGATCGCCATGGCACTCGCCTGCAATCCCGACATCCTCATTGCCGACGAGCCGACCACGGCCCTGGACGTCACGACGCAGGCCGAGATCCTTGATCTCATCAAGCGCCTGCAGACTGAGCGCGGTATGGCCATGCTGCTGATCACCCATGACATGGGGGTCGTTGCCGAGGTCGCCGATGACGTGGCGGTCATGCGTTTTGGCCGGATTGTCGAGACCGCGCCGGTGGACCAGATTTTCCACGCCGCCCAGCATCCCTATACGCAGCGGCTCCTGGCTTCCACCGTCAAGCTTGAGCAACCCGCCGAAGTGCGGGCAGGCATCCGCCCCCAGCCTCAGCCGATCCTTTCCATCGAGAACCTCAGCAAGACCTATGGCAGCGCCCGCGGCTTCATGGGTGGGACAAAGTTTGCCGTAAAGGCGGTCGATGATGTGAGCCTCACCCTTCATGCCGGCGAGAACCTCGGCATTGTCGGCGAGAGCGGATCTGGCAAAACAACGCTCGGGCGATTGATCCTGCGTGTGGTCGAACCAAGCGCCGGCCGTGTTCTCTACCGCAACCGAGATGGCAGCGAGATCGACGTCACTGGGCTCTCCAAAGGAGGTCTGCGTAAATTCCACGCCGATGTCCGTCTCATCTTCCAGGACCCTTTTGCGTCACTCAACCCGCGCATGACCATCCGGCAGATCGTAGGCGACCCGCTCGTAGTCGAAGGCAAGCTCAAGCCCAGACAGATCGAGGAGAAGGTAGCCGAGCTCCTGCGCCTTGTCGGCCTTTCGCCCGATCTGATGGAGCGCTACCCGCACGCGTTCTCCGGTGGTCAGCGGCAACGCATCGGCATCGCCCGCGCGCTGGCGCTCGATCCGCGCATTATCATCGCCGATGAAGCAACCTCCGCCCTCGACGTTTCAATCCGCAGCCAGATCCTCGACCTTCTGCTCGATATTCAGCAAAGGCTGGATCTCAGCTTCATCTTCATCTCCCACGATATCTCCGTTGTTCGCTATTTCTGCGACCGGGTTGCGGTGATGCATCGCGGAAAGTTGGTCGAAGTGGGGCCTGCCGAGAAGATCTGCACGGCACCCGAAGAGGCCTACACCCGCTCGCTGATTTCGGCCGTCCCCAACCCCGACCCCCGCAACAAGCGCATGCTTCACCGAACCCGCTTCTCGGCGGTTCTCAACGATAACAGTCTGCTAACCAAATGACCTCGAATGTTACCGCCGTTCTCGCCGGCGCAGGTGCCATGAGCCGCAAATGGCTCGACTGCATAAAGACCATTGGTGGGGTCGAAATCGTCGGCATTGTCGACCTGTTTCCCGCCAACGCCGAAAAGCGCGCCGCCGAACAGGGCATCAATCCCGACATCGGCACGGACCTTAAGTCCATGCTGGCAAAGCACAATCCCGATATCGTCCTCGACGTCGCCATCCCCGCCGCCCGCCACGAAATCGTCTCCACCGCCTTGGCCGCCGGCGCCCACGTCCTCTCCGAAAAGCCCATGGCCGAAACGCTCGACCAGGCACGCGACCTCGTCCGCCGCGCCGAAGCCGCCAACCGCCTTCACGTCGTCGTCCAGAACCGCCGCTACCTCGAACAACTCCGCCGTATCCGGCGCCTGATTGCTTCTGGTGCCATCGGCGAAGTCACTGGAATCCATTGCGATTTCTTCCTCGATCCGCATTTCGGCGGCTTCCGGGAAACCATGGCTCACGTGCTGCTGCTCGATATGGCCGTCCACACGTTCGACGCTGCCCGCTTCGTCGCCGACGATGCCGCCGTTTCGGTCTACGCCGAAGAATGGAACCCCAAAAACAGCTGGTACGCCAAGGATTCTTCGGCATTTGCAAGCTTTCGCTTCCAAAATGGCGCGGTCTTCACGTATCGCGGCTCCTGGTGCGCTCCCGGTTTCCGAACCAGCTGGGAAAGCGTCTGGCGCATAACCGGCACCAAGGGCTCGATCCTGTGGGACGGCGCCGCCGACATCCGCGCCGAAGTTGCCTTGCCCCACCAAGCGGGCACGCTACTCCCCGGCACACAAGCCATTGAAGTACCTGCGCTTAATCCAGCCGATTGGGTCGGGGGGCACCTGGGCGTAATCACCGATTTCATCAGCGCCGTCCGCGGCGGCCCCGTCCCCGAAACAGTGGGACGGGAAAACATCAGGAGCCTGGCCATGGTGCTGGGCGCCATCGATAGCGTCGGCCAGGGCCGTCGCGTCGAGATCGCAATCTAGGAGACATTTTCATGGCGATAGACCCAAAAGCCATTCGCATCGGCACCATGATCCGCGGGCACGAGCCCGATCCGGTCGGCTATCTCGAGAAGATCCTGCCGCACGGCTTTGAAAGCATCGAGCCGTATTTCTGGCAAACCGTGAACAAGGATTTGCCCGAGCTTGCCAAGCGGCTCAAGGACGTCATCGGCGACCGGGATGTCGCCATCTCCACTTTAGGCATGTTCGGCAACCCGCTGGAAGTTCGAGAGAAGGACGTCGAGACCCTGCGCGGTTGGGAAGCGCTGATCGACAACGCCCATCACTTCGGTGCCACCTGCATCGCCGGCTTCACCGGCCGCATCCGTGGTCGGCCGATCGAAGAAAGCCTGCCCCAGTTCAAGAAGGTCTGGAGCGAACTCTCCAAGCGCGCAGCCGACAAGGGCGTCAAGATAGCCTTCGAGAACTGCGCCATGAGTGGGGGCAACTGGCAGACTGGCGACTGGAACATCGCACACAATCCAGATGCCTGGTCCATGATGTTCAACGAGCTTCCCGAGGACAATCTGGGACTTGAATGGGAGCCTTGCCACCAGATGGCTTACCTCATCGATCCCATTCCCCAAATTCGCGAATGGGGCCACAAGTTCTTCCACGTCCACGGCAAGGACGCCACCATCCGCTGGGACGTCATCAAGCGCCATGGCTTTGGTGGCAAGGAAAAGGCCGTGTGGATGCGCACGCCTGGCTTTGGTGACACCAACTGGGCCGATGTCATCTCCGAACTGCGGCTTGCCGGCTATACTGGGGCTATCGACATCGAGGGCTGGCACGATCCGGTTTACCGCGAGGAACTCGAGATGGTGGGCCAAGTCCACGCCCTTAACTATCTCAAGTCGTGCCGTGGCGGCGATTTCATCGCCTATCCAGGCCCATTGAAGGGAGCCTGATCTATGCCACGTTTTTCTGCCAATCTTTCCATGCTGTACACCGATCTGCCCTTCATCGACCGCTTCGGCGCGGCGGCAGCGGACGGTTTTACGGCGGTTGAATATGTCGGCGCTTACGATCAGGACGCGGGCGCGCTGGCCGATCTACTGCGGCAACACGGGCTAACCCAGGCGCTTTTCAATCTTCCTGCGGGTGATTGGGCGGCGGGAGAGCGCGGCATTAGCTGTCATCCCGATCGCATTCCCGAGTTTCGGAGCGGCGTCGATACGGCAATCGCATATGCGAAGGCCAGCGATTGCGAAATGATCAATTGCTTAGCCGGGATAGCGCCGGAAGCGCAGGATCGGCACTCGCTTGAGCAGGTGTTGATCGACAATCTCGCCTATGCGGCACCGCGCCTTGCGGACGCCGGGATCAAGCTCCTGCTTGAGCCGATCAATACGCGCGACATTCCCGGCTTTCTGATCAATTCCACCGATGACTTTGAGCGGATCGCCGGAGCAACAGGTCACGACAATCTGTATCTTCAGTACGATTTCTATCACATGCAGATCGTGCAGGGGGATCTACTTCCCACCTTCCGCCGACTACAGAACCGCATCGCCCACGTGCAAATTGCCGACAATCCGGGTCGCCACGAGCCAGGTACGGGTGAGATCAACTACACTAACATTTTCAAGGCACTGGACGAGGCCGGCTACTCCGGTTGGGTTGGTGCCGAATACAAGCCGCAGGCAGGCACAAGCGCTGGTTTGGGGTGGTTCAAGGACTGGAGCAATCGCGCATGAAGATCGGGTTCATCGGACTGGGCGTCATGGGACGGCCAATGGCTGGTCATTTGATCGCGGCTGGACATGAGGTCTATCTCAATCGTGTCAAGGAGGCATCGCAGCACTTGGCCGAGGCAGGCGGCAAGCCGCTCGAGACCGCCCGGCAAGTGGCTGAGGCGTCGGAAATCGTTATCCTCATGCTCCCCGATACGCCCGATGTGGAAGCCGTTTTGTTTGGCGAAGTTGGTGTGGCCCAAGGCCTGTCAGCGGGCAAGCTCGTCATCGACATGAGCTCTATTTCACCCGTAGCGACCAAGGCGTTCGCCTCCCGCATTGGTGAGCTTGGCGCGGCCTATGTGGACGCCCCCGTGTCGGGTGGCGAAGTCGGCGCCAAGGCCGCATCCCTCACCATCATGGTAGGCGCCAATCCCTCCGATTTCGAGCGGGCGCGGCCGCTGTTTGAGCTGATGGGCAAAAACATCACCCTTGTTGGGGAAGTCGGGGCAGGGCAGACAGCCAAGGTCGCCAACCAGATCATCGTCGGACTTACCATCGAGGCCGTGGCAGAAGGCCTTGCCTTTGCCAAAGCGGCCGGGGCCGATCCTGCCAAGGTCCGGCAAGCGCTAATGGGCGGTTTTGCAGCGTCACGTATTCTCGAAGTGCATGGTGAGCGCATGATCAATGGGACGTTCGACCCTGGTTTTCGCGTGCGTTTGCACCGCAAGGACATCGGTTTAGCGGTGAATGCTGCCACGTCACTTGAGCTCTCCTTGCCGCATACCGCAAGTCTGCAGCAAATGATGAACAAGGCTCTCGCCGAAGGTCTCGGCGACATGGATCATTCGGCGCTGTTCCAAATGCTGGACCAAGGCTAAGTGTAGTTGATTGCCTGATTATCCCAGCTCAAGGCTGGTCACCCCGAAGACAAAGGGAAGCCGGACGGCTGGTGCAGGGCCACGATACATGCGGGTGGTTTGAAAACCGGGAGAGAAGCCGAGCGCAGACAGGGTCAAGAGAAATTCTGTCTGGGAGCAGGGCACATCAATATGGATCAGTCCTGATCGAGCGGTAAGGAGCGCGATGGCGCCGTCGACATTGCTTGCAAAAAGTGGGCCGAGCTTGGCGCCGTCCGTGCAGGGTCGCAGAACTCCATAGGCGGCGATCCAATCATCAGCGCGATAAACGAACGTCTCGTGCGGCGGAGCAAGCCAATGGTGCAGGAAGGCGTGGCGATCAGCAGGGAAGCACTGGCGGTCCAGTCCGGCAATGTCCTTGGGCTGCGTGGGAGATCTGCGTTCGATAGGAGCAGGCACAGCCCCGACCATTCCAATCATATGGATGGTGTCGTAAGCCGCTTTGAAGCCCATACTAGCATAGTTGTCCCGCTGCATTGGCACCGCATCAAGTCCAATGGTGCGATCCCCGAGATAGGCCATTCCCGCGTCCCAGACGGCTTTGCCATGCCCATGCCCCCGCCAGTCCGCGTGGCAAATGTAAAGACCGATAAAGCCAAATGCGTCGTCATAGGCGATTGCGGCGATCGCTGCGACCATCGCCCCATCGACAAAGGCGCCGAAAAAGCCGTTCGGATCTGCAGCATAAAAGGCTCGCGCGTCATGGAGCCCAGGGTTCCAACCCTCGGCAGCAGCCCAGCAAAGCAGTTCCTCGACCTCGCGTAGTTCAAGGCTGCGGATGCTCCGGCTCATGCGGGAGCGAACTCCGCAAGTGTGCCCGCATAGGGCTTGGCTGTTGGTGTGGCATAGGCACCGCGCTTGCTGGTGCTCAGACGCAGTGCCACCAGCGCTTCCGCCTGTTTCACGGCCGCACCCACGCCGTCGATCACCGGCAGGTCGAATTCGGCACTCAATGTATGCGTGAGATCGGCCATTCCAGCGCAGCCAAGAACGATCGCCTCGGCATTGTCTTCGGCGATTGCACGCGCAATTTCGTTGCGCAGTCGCTCACGGGCGCCAGAATTCGGATCCTCCAGTGAGAGCACCGGAATGTTTGCTGCGCGGATGCGTGCGCGCCCAGCCATGCCGTAGCGCTGAGCAAGCTCCTCGATTGGCACACGTGAACGTTCCATGGTGGTGACCACGGTGAAGCGCTTTGCGATGAAAGCCGCGGTTGCCATGGCCGCTTCGCAAATTCCGATCACCGGCATGCGAACCATGGCTCGCGCAGCGTCGAGCCCTGTGTCGTCGAAACAGGCGATCAACGCGGCAGCGGCACCGTTTCGTTCTGCCTGGCCGATTTCCTTGAGCAAGCCGGGCAGGGCAAAGGCTTCATCATAATAGCCTTCAATGGACGCCGGCCCCATGCTGGAGGTGATCGGCACGATCTCGGTCCCAGCTGCGGCCACCATCTGCGCTGCACCCGCAATGGTTGCTGTCATGCTGGCGGTAGTGTTGGGGTTGATGACAGCGATGCGGATCATGCGCGAGCCCGCCTGCGGCCGATCAGCAGGATAATGCCCAGGGTGGCCAGGATGACGATGAACGAGAACAGCGTTGTCACCGTGCCCAGTGCATAGAGCACGGGCGTCGTGACATTGGTGGTCATGCCATAGATTTCGAGCGGCAAGGTATTGGAGCTGCCGGAGGTCATCAGGGTGCGGGCGAATTCGTCATAGCTCAACGAGAAGCCGAACAACCCCACCCCGATCAGGCTCGGTGCAATCATGGGGAGCACGACATGGTAGAAGGTCTGCCAGGAACTGGCGCCAAGGTCTCGCGCCGCCTCTTCGTAGCTAGGCGAAAAACGATTAAACACGGCAAACATGATCAGCACGCCAAAGGGCAGGGTCCAGGTGAGGTGGGCGCCAAATCCCGAGCTGAACCAGGACGCTCGCCAGCCCAACTGTTGAAACAGGACGCCGATGCCCAGCGATACGATGATGGACGGAACAACAAGGCTGGCCACGGTCAGATAAAAGAGCGGCGATGCGCCTAGGAAACGGCGACGAAACGCCAGCCCCGCCAGCAGGGACACCAACACGGTGGTGCCCATGACCATGAGGCCCAGCAGGAGCGAGCGACCAAAGCTTGCCCCAAAATCGCCGACCGCCTGGCGTTCGAACAGGTTCTGAAACCAGCGCAGCGAAACGCCATTGAGCGGAAAGGTCAGCCCCCCCTGTGGCCCTTGGAAGCTGAGAATGAAAACGGCTGAAAGCGGCCCATAAAGGAACAGCACGAACAACGCGAAGAACGCTGCGAGCCAGTAATATCCTGGGCTTCTCTTGTCGCGCTCCACGCTAAAGTTCCTTTCGAATGTCAACGATGCGAAGGATGCCTGCGACCATCAGGAGAACCAGCACCAGCAGCACGACGGCATTGGCTGCGGCCGCGGGATATTGCAGCAGGGACATCTGGTTACGCATCATCAGCGCCACCGAAGCCGACTGCCCACCGCTCATCACCTGGACGGTCGAAAAATCAGCCATGACCAGGGTGACGACGAAGATGGTGCCGATGGCGATGCCTGGCTTGGCCAGGGGCAGGATGACGTTCCAGATGATCTGCCAGTCCTTGGCGCCGGCATCGCGGGCAGCTTCCACGAGCGATTTGTCGATGCGCATCATGTTGTTGAAGATCGGGGTCACCATGAACAGCGTATAAAGGTGCACCATGGCCAGGATCACCGCGAAGTCGGAATAAAGCAGCCATTCAAGGGGCTGGTCGATGATGCCCGCTCCCACGAGGCCGGAATTGACAAGGCCGTTGCGGCCCAGCACCGGGATCCAGGAAATCATGCGGATGATGTTGGACGTGAGGAATGGGACGGTGCACACCAGAAACAGCACCATCTGCATGGTTGCGGTACGCACATGGAAGGCGAGAAAGTAGGCTACCCAAAAGCCCAGGAAAGCCGTGATGGCCCAGACGATGGCGGCAAATTTCAGCGTATTGCCATAGGTTTTCCAGGTGACCCAGGACCCCAGGGTTTCGGCATAGTTGAAGGTGACAAAGGCGGGGTACATGCCCGCGAAGTCATAGTCCCAGAAGCTGACGATCAGCAGCAGCAGGATGGGGACGGCCAGGAAAAAGCCAAGGAGAGCAAGCAGCGGCGTTGCCTGGAGATACGGCGTGGCGCGCGTGATCAGGTTGTTCATTGGATGCTTCTCCCCCATTCGCAGTCGACACCCTCCCCCTTGTGGGGAGGGATCAAGGGTGGGGGCGGTTGACCACAGTGTAGATCGTGGCGCCCCCCTCCCAACCTCTCCCGTCGAGGGGGAGGTGACGTTCAGTGCTCGTGGCTGGAATTGGCCACGCCTGCCTACCCGTTAGGCCGCGATGAACTCGTTCCAGCGGCGGACCATGTAGCGGTCTTCGTCCATGACGGAGTTCCAGCAGGCGACCTTGCCCATGCGTTCTTCGAACGAGCCGCCATCGCGTACGGCGCCTGCCTTTTCCATGACGGTGCCGTCGGGCGCCAGGATGTCGCTCTGAGCGGGCTTGCCCTCGATCCAGAAGCCCCATTCGTCTTCCGACATGTGCTGCTTGGCCGTTTCCATGTTGGCCGAGTAGTAGCCCTGCCGGTTGAGGTAACCTCCAACCCAGCCGGATGTGTACCAGTTGATGTATTCATAGGCGGCATCAAGCTGGGCGCCTGAAAGGTGTGCGGCAAGACCCATGCCGCCGCCCCAGGAGCGATAGCCTTCCTTGAGCGGCTGGTATTTGCACTCGATACCCTTGGAGCGGACGGCCGCGACGGCGGGCGACCACATGGACTGGATCACGACTTCACCCGAACTCATCAGGTTCACGCTCTCGTCGAAGCTCTTCCAGAAGGCGCGGAACTGGCCATCCTGCTTGGCCTTAATCAGGAAATCGATGGTTTTGTCGATTTCCTCTTGGGTCATGTTGCCCTTGTCGCCATAGGTCACCGCGCCCATGGCTTCCAGGATCATTGCCGCATCCATGATGCCGATGGATGGCACGTTGATAATGGCCGTCTTGCCCTTGAACTCGGGCGCCATGATATCGGCCCAGGAGGTGATTTCCCGGCCGACGAGGTCGGGGCGGATGCCCAATGTATCGGCGTTGTAGATGGTCGGGACCATGGTGAACCAGCCCGTTTCACCGGTTGCGAACTCCCGGCTGTTCGGGCCCTCCACAAAGCCGACGGTGTGGGGAGCTGTGCCCTGGGCAATGACGCTGTCGGGTAGCAGCTTGCCGGTTTTGAACAGGGGCACGATCTGGTCGTAATATTTGAGCCGCGAGATATCCATGGGCTGGATCACGCCGGCCGGGAACACCTTCTTGAGAATCCAGTACTCGACGTCGGCAATGTCGTAGCTGTCGGGCTGGGTCACGGCGCGCTGGGCGGCGGCGTCGGAGTCGGTCGCCGTCATCTCCAAGGTGATGCCAAGGTCTTCCTTGCACTTTTCGGCAATGGCGTTGAGGTTGGACACACCCGTCCCGAACTGGCGCAGCGTGATGGGGTTTTGCGCCCAGATGGTGGGGAAGCCGGTGATAGCGCCCGAGCCGATGGCTGCGCCCGCAGCGGCGGCAACACCGCCCTTGAGCACATTGCGGCGTGAGATGCCGGAAGTCCTGGTCGTCCCTGTCATGATCGTTTGTCCCTGTTGCTGGCGTTTGACTACGGTTAGGGTGCGCCCAGGATGATGGCGTCCTCTGCGTCCCAATGGAGTGGCACCGCATCGCCCACCGCGACCGGTGTCGCGTAGAAGGCCTTGTCGGTGACGATGGCGGTGAATTCAGAGATGCCGGCGCCTTCGATGGTGAGCTTCACGCTGGGGCCGCGATATTCGAGATTGGTGACGATGCCCGTGAACCCGAAGCCCTTGTTCGGACTTTCGCCGATCCGCACGTGGTCGGTCCGGATGGCAGCGTCTACATCAGCGCCCACGGGCCTGGGCTCTCCAGATGCAGTGAAGGTTCCGCCCCCGACGACGTCGAAGGTCACAATGTTCTCGGCAGAACCGACCACTTTTCCGGAAATCACATTATGGTCGCCCATGAAGCGGGCGACGAAGGCCGTAGCTGGGCGTTCAAAGACTTCGCGAGGGCTCGCAGCCTGTTCGATCCGCCCGTCGCTCATCACCACGACCATATCGGCGAGCGCCATTGCCTCTTCCTGGCTATGGGTCACGTGTACGAAGGTGATGCCGAGCTGCTTATGGAGCTTCTTGAGTTCGGCCCGCATGCGGATCTTGAGAAAGGGATCGAGCGCCGATAGCGGCTCATCAAGCAGCAGTGCTTCGGGGTCGGTGATCAGGGCCCGCGCCAAAGCCACGCGTTGCTGCTGGCCACCGGAAAGCTGTGCGGGACGGCGGTTCGCATAGCCGTCCAACTGCATCAGCTTGAGCATGTCGAGGGCCTTGGCGCGCCGCGTCTCTTTATCGACACCGGCCATCTTGAGGCTGAAGGCAACATTGTCGATCAGGTCAAGGTGAGGAAAAAGCGCATAGGACTGGAACATCATCGCCGTGCCGCGCTTTGCCGGCGGCAGGTTTGTCACCACCTCCTTACCCAGGACAATATCGCCGTTGGAGACGCTTTCGTGCCCAGCGATCATGCGAAGGGTGGGAGTCTTTCCGCAGCCCGAAGGTCCAAGCAGGCAGCAGTAGCTCCCAGCTGGAATTTTTATGCTGATGGAGTCAACGGCAATGGTTTTACCGTAGATCTTGGAAACCGAAGCAATATCGATCTCTGCAGCTTTTGACATGCACTGTTTCCTGTTGCGCGAACTTCTATGCATCTCGCGTGCCAGCGGTTGATTGGTGAACTAAGCGCCTGCACCTCAACGGAAACCTGCGGCGCGAGGTTGTGTGCTGCTGGTGAGTAGGGTCTTCTAAAGCTCATCATTTTTCTTGCCATTGGTTCCCTGTTGGCGGTCCTCGTTAATCCTTTGGTTGGCGGGATGGCTGATCGAACAGGGGGCAGCAAGTTCATTCTGATCGGTCTGATCATTCTGGCGAGCGTTGCTTCTGCCACTCTATTCGCAGCCCCCACGCCTCTTGCGGTGGCTCTCGTCTATCTCGTCTGCCGTTTCATCAGTGCACCACTTATTCCTCTCAGCGAGTCTATACTTATCGCCAATTTGGCCGCTTACCGGTTGGAGTTTGGCCGGGTTCGAGCCTGGGGTTCAGTCTCGGTCGTGGTGACAACGCTGCTCTGTGGTTACCTGGTCGACTGGAGTGGACCGGCTGTCATAGTCATACTGCTCACGTTGGTTCTGGCAATCCAAGCAGGGTTTGCCCTGGCTCTCCCGCGCAGGGTACGGGACGGCGAAGGTGGCCCCAGTTCGGCGGCAGCGATCACCATAGCATTGCGAAGTCGCAGCTTCCTGCTGCTTGTTGGAAGTGCAGCTATATCGCAGGCTTGCCACGGTGTGTTTTACGCCTACAGCACATTTCGTTGGTTGGACGCGGGCTACACCACCTTCGACATCGGTCTATTCTGGGCAATTGGGGTGGCGGCGGAGATCATTGCCTTTGCTTGCGGAGGCTGGATAACCGCGCGGCTCTCACCCGGCACAATCATCGCCATAGGCTGCATCGCCGGCGTTCTGCGCTGGGGCACATTTGCCTATTCAACAGAACTTCTAGCCACGCTGTTTATGCAACTTCTCCAAGGAGCTACGCTGGGGATGACGCAGATTGGCGTCGCCGCCTATCTTCGCCGCCATATCCGACCGCATACTCTATCAAGCGCGACCGGCTCCTATGCGGCGTCATCGGCGCTCATCGCTAGCCTGTTCATCTTCGCTGCAGGCCATGCTTACGCGGTTAGTAGTGGCAGTGTTTTTCTATGCGCCAGCGCATTTTGCGTACTGGCCCTTGCTGTTGCCGGGACACTGGTCCGCCTTGAAAGGAACGCTCCGATTTCAGGAGGCAAAGCCAGCTAACCACCTAAAATCACCCATACACGCGGTGGGACACCGCTTGGCTTTAGTCGGCTATGCCTCCAAACTGGTCATCAAGGCCAACATAGAGTTACCAGAAAGAGGACAAGCCGGAAAGCGCCCCAGCTTAATCGTTCGGATCTAATCTTCTTCGGCTTCCAAGCGGTCCAGCACGGCTTCCGGTGCCACGTCCTTTTTCATTTCCTCAACTTCACCCGCGTCCGACGTTTCGACGCCCAGACGCTGTGCGATCGCATCAACCAAGGCAATGAGGCGGGTTGTTTCGTGCTCATTGAGCAGATTGATCTGCAGGTCTAGATCAGATCGAGCATCGTCCTCGGCTGCCATACGGTTTTGATTGATCAACACAAAGGTTGAAAGGAAAATCGCTTCCACAGAGGCGATCATCGCCAGGACAACCAGCGAGGGATCCCAAGCAGGCACAATTGGCACTAAGCCTATGTTGACCAAGATCCAGCCGCCGAACAGCGCCAGATGGATGTAGACAAACATCATGCTGCCAGCAAACTTGCTGATAGAGGCAGCAGCCTTCTCTTCGGCCGAAGCAGATGCGGCTTTTGCGCGGCGCCGTTCAATAATTGCTTCGATGTTTCGCGCCAGGGTGGGGCTCAGCGCCCTGTGGGGAGTCCTCGTCGGGCTGGCCTCGGGTTTGGATGGCTCGTGCAATCTGGACATCTGGCGTTCTCCTAGGAACAAACAAACGTCTGATTGCGTGTTTGGGTGCGCTCAGCAGAGCTTAAAAAGTAAGGTCCCACCAGCTGCCGCTGCAGGTGTCAGCCAGCGCAAATGATCGGGAGATTGCAACGACGTTGTGCATCGCTTGGCGCCTGACGGCGTTTCCACCTCGCACTGGTGCGGAGTGGACCCAATGAATGCAGCAAAGTCTCCCTGGTGGCATACTGCCACCATCTACCAGATTTATCCTCGCAGTTTTTCCGACAGTAATGGCGATGGGATCGGCGACATTCCTGGCATCATCAATCGGCTCGATTACCTAGCCGATCTGGGCATAAATGCCATCTGGCTCTCGCCCATCTACAAATCTCCCATGGACGACAATGGCTATGACATCTCCGATTATCAGGAGGTCGCTGCAGAATACGGCACACTAGAGGATTTCGATTATTTGGTTGCGGAAGCTAACACGCGCGGCATCGGCATTATCCTTGATCTTGTGGTCAACCACTCCTCTGACGAGCATCCCTGGTTTATCGACGCCTGCGGCAGCCGCGACAGCAAGTACCGCGACTTCTATACCTGGCGTGACCCGGCACCAGGCGGCGGCGTGCCGAACGATATCCCATCCGTATTCGGCGGAGCGGCCTGGAGCTTCCACGAGCCGACGGGCCAGTACTACTTTCACCAGTTTACCCGGCGGCAGCCTGATCTGAACTGGCAAAATCCCGAACTGCGCGAGAGCATCTATCGGATGATGAACTGGTGGCTAGATCGGGGAATCGCCGGCTTTCGCATGGACGTAATCGATCTGATCGGCAAGGAACCGGACCGCGGCATAACGGCCGAAGGTCCGCACCTGCACACCTATCTGCAGGAGATGCACGCTAGGACCTATGGCGGGCGCGATATCCTGACGGTAGGGGAGACTTGGAGCGCGACGCCGAACTCAGCGCTGCTCTATTCCGGCCGCAACCGCAACGAACTCTCGATGATCTTCCAGTTCGAGCATGTGACTCAGGCCTGGCACCCGATTCATGGCAAATGGCAGCCCATGGATTTCGATCTGGTGGCGCTTAAAGAGGTTTTGGGCAAGTGGCAGCTGGCCTTGGCCGAAGATGGCTGGAATTCCCTGTTCTGGGGCAATCACGATTTGCCGCGGGCGGTCTCGAAGTATGGCGACGTCTCAGGCTATCATAAGCAGTCGGCCAAGATGCTCGCAACCGTTCTCCACCTCCTCAAGGGCACGCCCTATGTTTATCAGGGCGAGGAGATCGGCATGACCAATGTCAGCTTTACCTCCATCGAGCAGTTCAAGGACGTTGAAACGCTCAACATGCACCGTCTCCATCTTGAAGCGGGGCTCTCGGCAAATGAGTTCATCGCTGGCGCCAACGTCAATGGCCGCGACAATGCCCGCACCCCCATGCAGTGGACGCAGGCCGAGCATGGCGGCTTCACTACCGGCAGCCCTTGGATCGAGGTCAATCCCAACTACCGACACATCAATGTGGAAGCGAGTCTCTCCGACAGCCAGTCCATCCTCGCGCACTACCGGCACCTGATCGGGCTGCGCAATCAGCACCCGGTGATCGTCTACGGGCGCTACCAGAGCTTCCTTGATCAGGATCCGCAGTTTTTTGTCTACACCAGAACCCTGAATGACCAGATGCTGCTGGTCGTGGCCAATTTCAGCAACAAGCCGGGCATGCTCGAACTGCCCGATGAGCTACAGCTTCAAGGCGAGTGCATCAGCTACAACTACGATCCTGTCGACCACATTGGCCCGCAGACCGAGCTTCAACCCTATGAAGCATTCGCGGTCCTGTGCCGAGGGAACAAATAGCATCGGCAACACTTGTTGCCCTATTCTCCATGCCGAGCCAAACATGCGCAAAGATCGACGCTATCCCATCGGTGCCGAACCCATTGCGGACGGCGTTTCCTTTCGCGTCTGGGCGCCCGACCACCAAAGCGTTAGCCTTGTGCTGGACAATGGCCAGGAGCACGCGTTCGAGCCCGAGGAGAGCGGCTATTGGAGCTTGTTCGCTCCGGGGCTTGGGGCAGGGGCGCTCTATCGTTTCCGGCTGAGCGGCCGTAGCGAGCTTTTGCCGGACCCATGCTCGCGTTTTCAGCCGCAGGGCGTCGCCGGCCCCTCCATGGCTGTTGACCCCACCACATTCGAGTGGTCGGACGCGAACTGGGCTGGCCCGCGGCGACAAGCGGTTTATTATGAACTTCACATCGGCACCTTCACCCAAGAGGGAACCTTAGCCGCAGCCACCGAAAAGCTCGCCTGGCTGAGGGATGTGGGCGTAACCATCATCGAGCTGATGCCGCTCAACACCTGCGTCGGCTCATTTGGCTGGGGCTATGACGGGGTGCTGCTTTTTGCGCCTACGCCCAATTACGGCACGCCCGACGATCTCCGGCGGTTCATCGACCGCGCCCATGCATTGGGCTTAGGTGTCATCCATGACGTGGTCTACAACCATTTCGGCCCCGGTGAGATCTGCCCGCTCTATGCCGCAGATTATTTCAGCGGCCGCCCCGCCAACGAGTGGGGCAAAAGCATGAACTTTGATGGACCTAACAGTGCTCCGGTCCGGGAGTTCTTTTGCAGTAATGCGGCCTACTGGATCGACGAATTCCACTTTGACGGACTCCGCATCGACGCAACGCAGGCACTTCAGGATGATGGTCCAGAGCACATCATATCAGCCTTGAGCAAGGCGGCTCGTGCCGCTGCTGGCTCCCGCTCCATTGTTCTTGTCAGCGAAAACGAGCCGCAGCAGAGCTATCAGGTGCGCTCGTCCGCAAAGGGCAAGGGCTATGGGCTGGACGCTCTTTGGAACGATGATTTCCACCACTCTGCACGCGTTGCTTTGACTGGCCGGAGCGAAGCCTATTTTCACGATCATCTCGGCCGTGCCCAGGAGTTCGTGTCAGCTGCGAAATATGGCTTTTTGTTTCAGGGACAGCGTTATGACTGGCAAGACGCCAACCGTGGCCATTTTGGTTTGGATCTGCTGCCCGACAACTTCATTCACTTTATCCAAAACCATGACCAGATCGCAAACACGCCGGGCAGCCGCCGCATCTCACAACTGACCAGCCCAGCGCTCTTGCGCGCTGTTACCGCTCTCCTGCTCTTGGGGCCCCAATCACCCATGCTCTTCCAGGGGCAGGAATTTGGCGCCACCACTAACTTCTACTACTTCCTGGATCAGCAAGGTGAGGTAGCCGCCGCGGTCGAAGCGGGACGAAAGGCCTTTGTCAGTCAGTTCCCCAGCCTGGATGAGAAGCAAGCGCTTGGGCACGTGCAACCTCCCCACGAGCGATCTACTTTTAATAGCTCAAAGCTTAATTGGACCGAGACCAAGCTGCACCAGCACATCGTAGAATTGCATCTAAACCTGTTGCAGTTGCGGCGGACCACGGCTGCCTTCCAGCGTAGCCAGCAGCAGCGCACCGTCGATGGCTCAACAATCAGTGAGAACGCGTTCCTGCTGCGCTATTTCGGTGAAAAGCAGCACGAAGACCGGCTGTTGTTGGTCAATCTGGGAAGCGATGTGAAGGTGCGGAGCATTCCCGACCCGCTTTACGCTCCTCCCACAGGCTATAAGTGGATCACAGCCTGGTCGAGTCAGGAGGTTCGCTATGGTGGCACTGGCCAGCGAAACGTAGACACTGATGAGCCATGGGTGCTGACGGCTGAGACGGCGCTATTGTTTGCGCCGCAACAAGCTGCGCGCAAAGCTGTGCCCAGCAAGGAGTTCCTGGACGCGTATCAATACAATCTGCGCTAGGGCGCCGGTGCTTGCCAAATATCCCGGTAATGTCGAGAGGGTAGCGGAAGCCGTTTTTCGGTAAGCTCGGGTTTGTAGCTTTTCGCGCTTTGTCGCTACGGGTTTATTAGTTAGCGCATCGGGGTACATCGTAGCCGCGTTCAATAACGCATATTGCGATATTCCCGGCGACAATCCAGACGCACTAGCTCGGAGTGTGCTGGATGTCTGGCCGAGGAACGCACATTGCTGCGAACCGTAGCTTGCTTGCGTTCCCCTCCACCCTGATAAGTCGAACGTAGCAACGCTCCGTACAGCACGCTGACTTTTGGTGTCACATTTTAGCAACATTTATCTTGAATGGTCCGGCGAATTGGGTCAGGCTTTGCCTCCCGTCATGAAGTTGGAGTGCCGTCGGGCATTTAATGAGCGAAGCAGCCAGCATCGGCAATGAACCGCAGGTCGCAAGAGCGGCCGATATAATCCCGGTTATCCGACCGTCTTTCCCGACGAAGCGCAGCAACAGGGCGTTGCGCGTGCTCGGGCTCGTTGTGGTCACGGCATCGGTGCTGATGTCGTCACTGTCGTTCCTGATTCTCTCCGGCACGACCAATATCGAGCCGTCCACCACCATGTGGACCGTGATCTGGATCGTGACGGGCATTCTTGTGTTGCTGATGATTGCCCTTGTGGTGACGGAAGCGGTGTTGCTGATACAGGCGCGCATTCAGCGACAGCCAGGCGCCGCCTTGCAGATCCGCATGGTGACCATGTTTGCCCTGGTGGCTGCGATTCCAGCTGCTTTGGTGGCAGTGGTCGCCACCATCGCGCTCAACCAGGGCCTGGACCAATGGTTTTCGGAGCGGACGCGCTCCATGGTGGAAAGCTCTCGTCTGGTTGCGCGCTCCTACATGCTGGAGCACGCACAGGTGTTGCGCGACGACGTGATCTGGGTCGCCACGGAACTTGAGCAGGCGCGTGGCACCTATGAGTCTGATAAAGACCGCTTTCAGCGCATTTTGACGGCGCTGGCCGTGACGCGCTCGCTGCCGTTTACGTCGTTGGTGAATGCCAGGGGCGAAACGCTGATGCGTGCGCAGATTGCGGTGCAAGGTGCCTATCCGAAACTTCCGGATGGCATCACTGAGGGCCTGGTGGAGGGTATCCCGGCAGCGATCGCGCCCGGCCGGATCAACCTTGTCGGTTCGGTTATCAAGCTGCGCGGCTATGACGATACTTATCTCTTTGTCGCCCGGCCGATGGAAGCCGAGGTGCTGGAATATATGCGACTGACGGACGAGAACATTACCGAGTACCGGCAATATGCGTCCAACCGGCTGGTGTTTCAGATCACGTTCACCATCATGTATGTGGGCCTTGCCGTTGTTCTGCTGCTGGCGGCTCTTTGGACCGGCATTGCGCTTGCCAACCGTTTCGTGGACCCGATCCGGAACCTGATGATTGCATCGAACCGAGTGAGAGGCGGCGATCTGGATATTCAGGTGCCGGTTCAGGAGGGCAGGGGCGATTTGCGCGATTTGTCCCACGGCTTCAACCGGATGACGCAACAGCTTAAATCACAGCGTGAAGCTCTCTTGACTGCCAACGAAATGAACGAGAAGCGCCGGCAGTTCACCGAAGCGGTGGTTGAGGGGGTGTCGGCGGGCATTATCGGACTTGATCCGTTTGGGGCGGTGACGCTGGTCAATGCTCGTGCCTGCGAGATGTTGGGACGCGATGAAATTGCCCTGATGGGTGAGCGCATTGAGGATGTGATGCCGCAACTGGCACCAATCCTCGAGCGGGCGCGGTCGGCTCGGCGCGGGCAGGTGCGTGATCAGATTCATCTTGGCAACGAGACCGACCGCCGTATCTACCAGGTGCAGCTAACACGTGAAGGATCTATCACCGAATCGAAGGGCTATGTGCTGACCTTTGACGACATCACGGACCTTGAATCCGCCCAGCGTACTAGTGCCTGGGCGGACGTGGCGCGGCGTATTGCCCATGAGATCAAGAACCCGCTGACACCTATCCAGCTTTCTGCGGAGCGACTGCGGCGGCGTTATGGCTCGAAGCTCGAGGACGATCGGGACGTCTTCGACAAGTGCATCAATACGATCGTGCGTCAGGTCGGGGATATCGGCCGCATGGTCGACGAGTTTTCAGCCTTCGCCCGGATGCCCGAGGCTGCGCCAGAGAAGGCCGATCTGTCCGATACGATCCGCCAGGCGGTGTTCCTGGAAAGCGTTCGGCTACCCGAAGTGGTGATCCACACCGATATCCCGCAGCAGCCGATCTTTGCGTGGTTCGATACGCGCCTCATCTCTCAGTCTTTGACAAACCTTATCAAGAACGCGGTAGAAGCTTTTGAGAGTGTTGATAAATCGGGTGACTGGACGCCCACAATCCAGGTGCAGGCACAGGTTGAGGGCAATTACGCCCGGGTGGCCGTGTCCGACAATGGCAAGGGCTGGCCTAGGGAAAACCGGCAGCGGCTGCTTGAGCCCTATATGACTACGCGAGAAAAAGGGACCGGACTTGGCCTCGCCATCGTTGCCAAGATCATCGAACAGCACGGCGGCATCGTGGAGCTGGTGGATGCCGAGCCTGATCCCACCGGGCGCGTTGGCGCCTGTGTGACCTTTACCCTGCCGCTGGACGCGAGCGTGACGCCGCAGGCGGCAGAAGGGCAAGCCATGCTGGCTGCTCCAACGGAATCAAAAGAGGAGCCGCTGTACCCAGCGGCAGTACATAAATAATGGCACTCGACATCCTCATCATCGATGACGAAGACGATATTCGCGAACTGATCGCTGGCATTCTGGAGGATGAGGGCTATGAGGCCCGTCAGGCGCATGACGCGGACAGTGGCCTCAATGAAATCGCGCGCCGACGGCCAAGTCTGGTGTTCCTCGATATCTGGATGCAGGGTTCGCGGTTAGATGGGTTGCAACTGCTGGATGTGTTCCAGAGCCAGCATCCGGACATGCCGGTGGTGATGATTTCGGGGCACGGCAATGTGGAAACGGCCGTGTCTGCCATCCGTCGCGGCGCGTACGACTATATCGAAAAGCCCTTCAAAATCGACCGGCTGCTGCACATTACGCAACGCGCCATGGAAGCAACGCGCTTGCGCAATGAGGTGGCAGAGCTCAAGGAGCGCTCGTCGTCCAAAAGCGTAGAGATGGCCGGTAACTCACCGGCGCTTCAGCAGGTAAAAGCGACGATCGAGAAATCGGCACCTACTAACTCGCGTATCTTTATTTCTGGGCCGTCTGGGGCGGGCAAGGGCTTGGTGGCCCGTCTGATTCACCAACGTAGCCCGCGTGCTGATGCGCCATTCGTGGAAATAAACGCCTCGCTCTATGCGCCCGAAGAAGTGCCCATTGTATTATTCGGGCGCGAAAGCCGTGAAAAGACGGGCATTCCGAAGGTCGAGGTTGGTGCGCTGGAACGCGCTCACGGCGGAACGCTTTATCTCTCGGAGGTGACGACATTGCCGCCGCAGACGCAGTCGGCCTTGTTGCGCACGTTGGTGGAAAACCGCTTCAACCGAGTAGGTGGTACGCAGGCCGTACCGATCGACGTGCGCATTATTGCGGCCAGTTCACAGAATGTCGCAGCACAGATCGAGGCGGGTGAGTTCCGCTCCGATTTGTTCCACAGGCTCTCCATTGTGCCGCTACCACTTACGCCTCTCAAAGAGCGACGCGAGGACGTGCCACCGCTGGTCAATGTCTTCATCGAGCAGATCTGCCGTATGCACAATCTGCAGCGCATGACGATTGGCGATGATGCCATGGCCGTGCTGCAGGCGCAGGAATGGCCCGGCAATGCGCGGCAGCTCAGGAATTCCATCGAGCGCCTCCTGATCCTGATGAAAGATCAGCAGCCGGAAGGAAATGTGATTTCCGCAGCTATGCTGCCATCCGACATCGGCGAAGTTCTGCCAACGGTCGGTGACACCGATGCTTCGGCGCATTTGATGAGCCTACCACTGCGTGATGCCCGCGAGGTCTTCGAGCGGCAATATCTGCTTGCACAGATCGAACGCTTTGGCGGCAACATTTCCAAGACTGCCGAGTTTGTGGGAATGGAGCGGAGCGCCTTGCATCGCAAGATCAAGTCGCTCGGCTTGTGAGAGGTTGTCATTTATTTGTGGTTTGCCATGCATCCGGCGCGGGTAGGCACGAAAAATGAACTGTGCCATAGTGTTTAACGCACGATGAAAACAGGTGCTCGTGGACTGTGCGGCAGTCTTGCCTAACGAGCAGGCATCGAAGCGAGAACGGCGACCATCAAAGCCGCAGAAAAAGAGGCCTAAATGCCCAGCGAAAAGCAGCAGAACCTGCAGGATTCCTTCCTTAATCACGTTCGCAAACAAAAGGTGCCCGTCACGATCTTTCTTGTGAACGGGGTGAAGTTGCAAGGTGTCATCACCTGGTTCGACAATTTCTGTCTTTTGTTGCGCCGGGATGCTCAGTCGCAACTTGTTTACAAGCACGCCATTTCTACCATCATGCCGGGCGCGCCGATCCAATTGTTTGATCCCGAGCAAAACCAGGACAGCGACTGAACAGTTCAATGACGGATTTTGATGACGAAGAGGCCGCCCTGAAAGGCGGCCCTCAGGCATTTGTAGACCGCCGCGCGAAGCCAACGCGCGCGGGCGTTGTGGTGCCGGACGTGCGCGGTCTTTCCTCGCAGCACGGGATTGATGCGCGCAAGTCCGAGTTCGACGGGTTGGCTGATGCGATTGGGCTCGAGATCGTCTTCTCCGAGGTCGTGAAGGTCCGTGAGATCAAGCCTGCCACCTTTGTCGGTGGCGGTACGGTGCAGACGCTGGCAGAGCGGGTAGAGGCGGAAGAAATCGATCTTCTGCTGGTGGATGCTGCTCTAACCGCGATCCAGCAACGCAATCTGGAAAAAGAAACGGGCGCCAAGGTTTTGGATCGCACCGGGCTGATCCTAGAAATCTTCGGCGAGCGCGCTGCAACGCGCGAGGGCGTGTTGCAGGTAGAACTGGCCCTCCTCAACTACCAGAAGGGGCGCCTTGTGCGATCCTGGACGCACCTCGAGCGCCAGCGCGGCAGCGGTGGCTATGGCTTCATGGGTGGTCCGGGCGAAACGCAGATCGAAAGTGACCGTAGGCAGATTTCAGACCGGATCGTTCTGCTGGAAGACCGGCTCGACAAGGTCAAGAAGACGCGCGCGCAACAGCGTTCGCAACGCAGCGAAATGCCTGTGGTGGCGCTTGTTGGTTATACCAATGCCGGCAAGTCCACGCTGTTCAATGCGCTCACCGGCTCGGATGTGTTTGCCAAGGATCTCCTGTTTGCGACGCTGGACACCACGATCCGCAAGCTTGAACTGCCGCATGGCCGTGAGGTGATGTTGAGCGACACGGTGGGCTTCGTCGCTGATCTCCCTACCGATCTGGTGGCAGCGTTCCGCGCGACCCTCGAAGAGGTGCTAGAGGCCGATGTGATCCTGCACGCTCGTGACATCGCCAATCCGGACCATCTGGCGCAAGCGCAGGATGTACTCAAGGTTCTGGGTGATTTGGGCGTTTCACCTGAAACAACTCCAATCATTGAAGTCTGGAACAAGATAGATCTGCTGGGGCAGGGCGATCTCGATTTGGATGATCTGCTTTCCAATATTGCTCCGGCAGGTAAGGTGGCCAGCGTTGTTCCAGTGTCGGCAGTAAGTGGGCGCGGGCTCGACGAGCTCAAGCTCGCGATCGAAACGGCACTCGGGGAAAAGAGCCGCACCTATCATGTGCACGTGCCCCACACGGCCGGCGCCGATATCGGGTGGCTCCACTCCCACGCCGAAATCATATCGCGCGATGAGCCAAACGAGCAGGGTTCGGGCTTCGTTGTGCGGGTCGAGCCCCGCCACAGGGCTGCATTTGTGGAGCGGTTCAATGGACGGATCGAGAACCCGGACGCCTAGAGCTTGTCGGCGGCCCTGATCTCGTTCCAGTAGGCGTCGAGCCTGTCCAAGCCTGCCTCGGATGGCGCGACACTATCCTCGCGGCAGCGCGCCTCCACATGGTGGAAGCGGCGGGTGAATTTGTGGTTGGCGTCGCGTAAGGCCGCTTCAGCGTCTACACCGGCTTTCCGCGCCAGATTTGCCACGGCAAACAGCAGGTCGCCGATTTCCTCGTGCACGGCGTCCTTGTTGCCTGACGCCTGCGCCTCCTTGACTTCCCCCAGTTCCTCTTCGACCTTGGCGAGCACGGCATCGAAGTCGGACCAGTCAAAGCCGATCTTGGCCGCGCGCTTGGTCAGCTTTTCAGCGCGTGCGAGGGCGGGAAGCACCTGGGGAACATCATCAAGCAGGGACGGTTCAGTGTTTCCCTTGCGCTGGGCTTTGGCAGCGCGCTCGTCGAGCTTGATGGCTTCCCATTGGCCTTTAGCGGCCTCGGCAGAGTTGGCAGCTTCTTCGCCAAATACGTGGGGGTGGCGGCGGATTAGCTTTTCGGTCACGCTATAGATTACGTCCCCGATGTCGAAATATCCGGCCTCGCTCGCCATCTGGGCGTGAAAGATCGGCTGGAACAGCAAGTCTCCTAGTTCCTCGCGCAGATCGGCCCAGTCCTGCCGCTCGATGGCATCGGAGACCTCATAGGCCTCCTCGATCGTGTAGTGGCGGATGCTGGAAAAGTCCTGTTCGAGGTCCCAGGGACAACCTCCGTCGGGGTTCCGTAATGCGGCCATGATCTCGATCAGACGGGATATGTCACGGGAGGGCTGCATGATGTCTCGGCCTTGAGGAATCTGCCGGCAAGTTTAGCAGCTATAGGGGAACGCGCCAGCCAGCCGGCATCAGAAACGCGGGGGGCGGTTTGCTGTTGATGCCGGCTGGCTGGACAACTTGCGCTGACGGCTATCCGCATGGGAGTTTGAACGCCAACAACACGAGACTAGCACGCGAGGGGTGACCGATGCATGAGTGGGTTTGTCAGCGAACTGTCAGCTAGACGGGACTACAAGAGCCGGATGATCTCGCGCGTATTGCTTGCCGCCACCATGGCTGCCCTGCTGAGCTTCAGCCATCCCGCCCTGGCGCAGGGCAATGGGAACTCGTCCGAAAATGGGGGAGGGAATGGAAATGAGGGAGGAAGCGGCAATTCCGGCGGGAACAGCAATTCCGGCGGGAACAGCAATTCCGGTGGGAACGGCAATTCCGGTGGGAACGGCAATGGCGGAGGAAATGGAAACGGCAACGGAGGTGGAAGCGGAAACGCCGGTGGAAACAGCAACGGGAACTCTGGCGGTAATGCCGGGAGTGGGAACTCCGGTGCAAACGGGAATGGGAACGGCCCCGGCGATTCCGGGAATAGCGGTAGCAATGGAGCCGTAAACGGTAACGGCAATAACGGTGATGTCGGACGTGGTGGACCCCGATCTGATGACGGCGGCCGGGGAAGTGCTCCCGGGGTAAACCCCTCGGTTGCAGGGCCTGCCAGCACCGGTGGCGGACAGGAAGAGACCGCATTGGGTGCGGTTCAGGCCGGCCAAGCCGTTCCGCTGACCACGATCGTCAATGATCTAAAGGGGCGTGCGGCGGGAGAAATGATCGATGCCCAATTGGTGACAGCTGGGAATTTCCTGCTCTATGCCGTGAAGGTTCTGTCTGCAGATGGCAGGGTTGCCACGAAATATTACTATGCGCGCACTGGGCGCCCGGTTGAGGTCAAGTGATGCGCGTCCTGATCGCGGAAGATGATGACAGAATTGCCGCAACGCTTGTTTCGTCACTGAACAAGGCAGGCTTTTCAGTTGAACGTGAAAGGGATGGGGAGTCAGCTTGGTATCGTGGGGACAGCGAAAGCTTTGATGCCGTGGTGCTCGATTTGGGCCTGCCACAAATGGACGGGCTTACCGTGCTTAAGCGCTGGCGCAGTGCCGGGCGCACCGTTCCGGTGCTGATCCTCACTGCACGCGGGCAGTGGGAAGAGCGGGTGGATGGAATTGAGGCGGGCGCCGATGATTATGTGGTCAAGCCCTTTCATGTCCTGGAGATTGTTGCCCGTATTCGCGCTCTTGTTCGCAGGGCTGGTGGACACGCTTCATCGCGGATCGTCTTCGGCAAATACCAGCTCGACATGCGCACGCTCCAGGTAACAGCGGATGGCCTGCCGGTTGATCTCACGCCTCAAGAGTTCAAGCTTATCGCCTATCTGGTGCACAATCGCGGACGCGTGGTGTCCCAACTGGAGATAACCGAACACATCTATAGCCAGGATTATGAGCGGGATTCCAACGCCGTTGAGGTACTGGTTGGCCGCGTCCGCAAGCGGCTGGGCAAGGATGTCATCAAGACCAGGCGCGGCTTCGGCTATACGCTGGGTGAGGAACTTTGATCCTCGGCTCCCTCGGCTTGCGATTGATGGGCCTAGCAACCATCTGGGTTGTGCTATCGCTGGTCGCCGCTGCTTTTGTTCTGCAATATCTTTTTACGATCAATGTGGAGCGAAGCACGCGTGAGGACCTGAACGCAGCGCTTACCCGTGTTGCCGCCAGCATCGTGCCGGAAAACGCCAAGCCTACCCTGAGCGAGCCTCTGCCAGACCCGCGCTATGCTACGCCGCTTGGAGGCAGGTATTGGCAGGTCCGAGCCTTGGACACAGGCGATATCGCCCGGTCACGCTCCCTATGGGATTTGGAGCTCGATGCCTTGGGCGCAGATGGCGAGATCAGCCACCAGATTATACCAGACGGGCGGCAGATCATCATGCTGTCAAGAAAGCTGGATATCGAAAGCCCACAGGCGACGCGCTCGTTCCTGGTAACGGTGGGTGAGGATTATGATCCCACTCGAGCGCTGATTGCGAGCTTTACGGCCGATGCGATCAAGCTTCTGACGCTGCTGGGCGTTTTGATCCTGAGTGCGGCCTGGATGCTGCTGCGATATGGCCTTGCGCCAATCAAAGCCGTACGTGAAGCCATCGAGAACGTGCGTCGCGGTACCCATAAGCAGCTGGAGGGGCGCTTTCCGACCGAGCTCGATCCACTTGTGGACGAGGTCAACCAACTGCTGAGAGCGCGTGATGCGACCATGGAAAGAGCCCGCAGCCGCGCGTCAGACCTAGCGCATGGGCTCAAGACACCGCTGGCAGCCTTGTATGGCATTGCCGAGGAGCTGCGCGAACAGGGCAACGCAAATGACGCCGCGATCGTGCAGGAGATCGCGTCCGAGATGTCGGAAAAGATAGACTACCAACTCCGACTGGCTACGCTGAGGTTGCGGACTGCAGCCCAACCGGCGCGATCCTCTCTCAACAGTGCCACGCTTCGCACAATCACCGTGCTCAAGAAAACTGGGCGTGGCGAGCAGTTGCACTGGGTTGCCGAGCTCATGGACGATTGCTGGGTTGACGTGGACCGGCAGGATCTGATGGAGCTGGTGGGCATAACGCTCGAGAATGCCGCCAAATGGGCCGCGAAGCGGGTCATTGTACGAGCGACGCGGGCGGGGGAGGTGGCACAGCTGGAGATCAGCGACGACGGCCCGGGGGTTCCTGAGCACCAGTTGGAGGAACTAGGCATTCGCGGAAGGCGACTTGATGAGGCGCGGCCTGGAACGGGACTGGGACTCGCAATTGCCGGCGAGATCCTCGAGATCAATCAGGGGCAGATGCAATTCCGGCGCGCACAGATTGGGGGGCTCTGCGTCACACTGTGCCTGCCCCTCGCCAAGTCAGTCAGTTCACTTCCGTCTGCGTGATCGAAAAAGCCTCATCGGCTTGGTCCTGTGCATTCTGAGCACTGGCAATCAGTCCGGCGGTTGCCAGACTTGCCACAAGGATGCATCCTAGGATCGCCATCATCAGCATGAGTGTTCTCCTCACGTTTTTGCTTGGGGTCTAAATGAGTGGCACTGGAGATGGTTTCACCTTCTCAGCGCAATATATCCTGACGATTTGCTGACACTTCTCGATGGAAAAAGTTAATGAAGGCAATGGTTAAAGGGGCTGCGGGCAGGATGCCATCGACGGCTGCGCTGGCAGTTTAGTAGCACGCAATAGGTCATCAACTCTTCTCCAAAACGCCCCACCTCACGGCAAGTAATGCCGGCAAAAATTCATCATACGACTTGTAAAGTTTGTATGTTGACTTAGGCAGTTCGTGTTTTTAGGTTTCCTTTACTGTCCCGCGAGCGCGGCCGGCTGAGTTCATATCAGCGCACGGGGCATCCGTTGTCGTGGAGGACTGCGGGTGCAGACACCAAGGGAGGACACCATGTTTAATCTGCCCAAGCTGGCAGCGACGGCACTCGTCGCCACAGCCGTTATGCTTACGAGCGCCAATGCGCAAACCGTGTTGCGCTCTTCTGATACTCACCCAGACGGCTATCCCACGGTGGAAGCGGTCAAGCATTTCGGCGAATTACTGAGTGAAAAAACTGATGGCCGCTATTCGGTTGAAGTGTTCCACTCGGCTCAACTGGGTGAGGAAAAGGACACGATCGAGCAGACACAGTTCGGTGTCATCGACATGAACCGCATTTCCATCGGGGCTTTCGGCACGCAGGTGCCCGAAGCGACCGTAACACAGCTGCCTTATATCTTCCGCTCGGCGGATCACTTCCACAATGTTCTGGATGGCCCGATCGGTGAGGAAATCCTTGCAGCCTTCGAGAAGGTCGACGTCGTTGCCCTCGCGTTCTACGATGGTGGCGCGCGCTCATTCTACAACAGCGAAAAGCCAATCAACACACCAGCTGACATGGCCGGCATGAAGATGCGCGTCATGCAGTCCGATATCTTCGTTGATATGGTGGCAGCCTTTGGCGGTAACGCAACACCCATGCCCTATGGCGAAGTTTATTCCGGCATCCAGACCGGCGTCATCGACGGCGCCGAGAACAACTACCCCAGCTATGACACGGCTGGTCATGCTGAAGTGGCAAAGTACTACTCGCTCGATGAGCATCTTATGGTGCCTGAGGTGCTGGTCATCTCCAAAATCGTGTGGGATGGGCTGACACCTGAAGACCAGGCGCTGTTCCGCGAAGCGGCCAAGGAGTCCGTTGCTAAGCAGCGTGAGCTTTGGGCTGCCAAGGAAGTAGAGTCCAAAGCTGCGGTTGAAGCGCTGGGCGCCGTTATCAACACGGTCGACAAGCAGCCCTTCATCGATGCGATGAAGCCTGTCTACGACAAATATGTCACCGATCCAGCGCTGCAGGACCTGGTAGCCCGCATCCAGGCCACTGAAGGCTAAAGTATATGTTGGGCCGGCGCCTTGCGCCGGCTCATCTGCCTCTTAGGTCGGAGAACTCCATGAAATCTAGGCTCCTGTTGATCAGCCGCATGCTGGGGCGGCTCTCAACGCTCGCCCTCTGGTTGGCGGGTATCGGTCTTGTGGCCATGACGGCGATCGTTGCCTACCAGGTGTTCATGCGCTTCGTGATCAATTCCTCTCCCGCGTGGACCGAGGCCGGCTCGATCATGATCATGACCTGGTTCGTTTTCCTTGGCGCAGCGGTCGGCGTACGCGAGAACTTCCATATGGGCTTTGATGTGCTGCTCTATGTTCTGCCGCCCAATGCCAAGCCATGGCTGCGTGCCATCAGCGATGTGTGCGTCTTCGCATTCGCCACCGCCATGGTATTCTATGGGGGTGAACTGGTGGCTCGCTATTGGTCCACACGCATTCCAGTCCTCGGGCTGCCGACCTCCTTCACCTACTTCCCTATCGTCGTTTCGGGCGTGTTGATGTGCCTGTTCTCGGCGGAGCGCCTTGTGCTGCGGGCGAGCGGCGAGCCCATCGACGAGATCGCTGCCGACCCCACAATTACAGAGGCCTGAGCGCATGGAATACTGGATCCTGTTCGGCGTCTTTACGGTCTTGATGGTGATCGGAACGCCGATTGCCTACTGCCTTGGCATCGCAAGCTTTGCCACCATCGTTTATCTCGGCCGTCCAGCTGTGGTGGTGTTTCAGCAGCTCAATTCGGGCGTGTCGGCCTTCAGCCTTCTTGCTGTGCCGTTCTTTATCTTTGCTGGTGACTTGATGATGCGGGGCGGGATTGCCGCACGCATCATCTCGTTTGCCGGTTCGCTGATCGGCCATGTCCGCGGCGGCTTGGGGCAAGTCAATGTGGCAGCCTCAACCTTGTTTGGGGGTATTTCCGGGTCGGCTGTTGCCGAAGCAGCGGCGGTGGGCGGGATCATGATCCCGCAGATGAAGGCCCGCGGTTACGGTGCCGATTACGCCGTCAACGTCACCTCCATGGCGGCGCTGATCGCACTGCTGCTGCCGCCCAGCCACAACATGATCATCTATTCGCTCTCAGGCGGCGGCAATATATCCATTGCCGATCTGTTCACCGCCGGCATTATTCCTGGCCTGCTGCTGGCAGCCGCGCTGAGCGTGACCGCCTGGATCGTTGCGGTGAAGCGCGGCTATCCTACGGAACCGTTCCCTGGTTTCCGCAAAGCTGGCTATTATTTCCTGGTATCCATCCCCGGATTGATGCTGATTGCGATCATCTTCGGTGGCGTTCGCTCAGGCGTGTTCACCGCCACCGAAAGCTCCTGCATAGCCGTTATCTACGCCTTGCTGGTGACCTTGCTGATCTATCGTTCGCTCAACTGGAGCGAGTTCGTGCATGCGGTTTTGGGAGCGGTGCGCACGACAGCCATGGTGCTCTTCATCATCGGCGCCGCTGCCTCCTTTGCCTGGCTCATGGCCTACCTCAAGGTCGCGACCATCCTGACTGCCGGCATGGCGACGATCTCGTCCGACCCTTTGCTTGTGCTCCTGATGATCAACGTCGTCCTGCTTCTGCTAGGCACGTTCATGGACATGGGGCCTCTGATCATCATCACGACGCCCATCTTCCTGCCCATGGTCAAGGCCTTCGGCGTCGATCCAGTGCATTTCGGCGTCATCATGATCCTGAACCTGGGCATTGGCCTCAACACGCCACCCCTTGGACCGGTGCAATTTGTTGCAGCGGCCGTGGGCAAGATCAGCGTCATGGAAGCGATGAAATCAGTGTGGCCGTTCTATCTCGCCGGCATCATCGTGCTTGGCCTCGTCACCTATATCCCGGCGCTATCACTCTGGCTGCCGGCGCTGTTCCGAGGCTAGCCGGTGAGTGCGCTAGACAACACTGTGGCGCGTCGCCCAAAGCTGGCCGATCTGGTGATCGACACGCTGCGCCAGCGGATCAATTCGGGTGAGTACAGGGCAGGGGGCAAGCTGCCGACGGAATCACAGATGACCGCTATATTCGGGGTCAGCCGGACGGTCGTGCGTGAGGCTATTGCGGCGCTTGCTGCCGATGGAATGGTTCAGGCACGACAAGGGGCAGGGGTGTTTGTTGCATCCAACGCTGCAAGTCCCTTCAATGCCATTGGGCTAGAAAAATCGAGCAAAATCTCCGTCGCGCTCAATGTGCTTGAAGTGCGCATGGGCATCGAGATCGAAGCGGCAGGGCTTGCAGCCATGCGCCGCAGCGCCAGCCAGGATGCCGCCATCCAGGAAGCCTGGAACGAGTTCAATCGCTTGTTGAAGTTGGGCCTGGCGACCGGCAAGGCAGATTTCGCGTTCCATCGTGCAGTCGCTGCCGCCACCAACAATCCCTTCTACATCGAGGTGCTGCACGGTCTGGGGAGCCGCACGATTCCGTGCGACGTGGCCTCGCCTTGGAGCGCTGAAAGCGTGCTCACCTTTGAATACCAGATGGGCTTGCAACGCGAGCACCACAACATCCTGCAGGCTATCTCTGCACAGGACGCCGCAGGCGCGCGCGAGGCAATGCGCCAGCACCTTTCCCTTAGCCAGGAGCGCTATCGGGCGCGCCTACGACAAGAACACTCCACAAGACAGGATGCGCCATGAGTACCGACTATGAAATTCGCTTCGCCATCGATCCGGTGAGCGCGGCGACGATGAACACGGACGAGTTGCGCGAGCACTTCCTTATCGAGGAGCTGTTCTCCCTTGGCGGCGTGAACTGGACCTATACGCATTATGACCGCATGGCAGTCGGCGGGGCCATGCCTGGCGCCAAGGCACTGGATCTGGATGGCATCGAGCCCACCGGCACAGCCAATTTTCTGGATCGGCGCGAAATGATTGCCGTGAATATCGGCGGCGCAGGTACCATCACCGTTGACGGGGCAGATTATGCGCTGGAGCCGCGTGATATGCTTTATGTCGGCAAAGGCAGTGAGCATGTTTCTTTTGCATCTGCGCAGAGCGACGAGCCGGCCAAGTTCTACCTGCTCAGCGCTCCGGCGCATGCAAGCTATCCCACCAAGCTGATCCGCCAGAGCGATGCCAAGCGCCTGGATCTTGGCAGTGCAGAAACGGCCAACGAGCGGTCGATCTTCCAGTTCGTCAATCCCGAAAGTGTACAGACTTGCCAGCTGGTAGTCGGTTTGACCAGCTTTGCTCCTGGGTCGGTCTGGAACACCATGCCGGCCCATGTGCATGATCGCAGGATGGAAGCCTATCTCTACTTCGACCTGAAGCCCGATGCTTTTGTCGTGCACCTTATGGGCGAGCCCGAGGAAACACGCCACCTGATCGTGCGCAACGAGCAGGCCGTGATTTCACCGCCCTGGTCCATCCATTCGGGCGCAGGCACGGGTGCCTACACCTTTATCTGGGCCATGGCTGGGGACAATGTCGATTATACCGACGTCGACAAGGTCGCGATGGAAGATCTGCGCTGATGGATCTGAGTGCGTTCAGCCTCGCTGGCAAGACCATCATGATCACCGGCGCCAATACGGGCATAGGGCAGGGCATCGCCCTATCCGTGGCGCGGGCCGGAGCCCGGGTGATTGGCGTTGGACGCTCCAGCATGGATCAGACCGCCGCTGCGGTGCGTGAGCAAGGCGTCGATTTTATCCCTGTTCAAGCGGATCTCGGCGACACCGCCGCAGCCAGGAACATGTTCGAAGCTGTTTGGAGCGAGCATGGTCCGGTGGATGGCCTGGTCAACAATGCCGGCATCATCAAGCGCGTGGATGCGGTCGACTTCACCGAAGATGACTGGGACAGCGTCATGGACATCAATCTTAAAACGATGTTCTTTCTCGCGCAGTCCCTGGGTCGCAAAGCCATCGGAAGCGATAGGCCAGCCAAGATCGTCAACATTGCTTCCATGCTGAGCTTCCAGGGCGGTATTCGCGTTGCCAGCTACACGGCGTCGAAAAGCGGCGTGCTCGGCATCACCAGGCTTTTGGCGAACGAATGGGCGGTTCGGTCGATCAACGTCAATGCCATTGCGCCCGGCTATATCGAAACCAACAACACGGAAGCGTTGCGCGCTGATCCCGATCGTTCAGCGTCCATTCTCGCGCGCATTCCGGCAGGACGCTGGGGCGCGCCATCCGACATCGGCGATGCGGCGGTGTTTTTGCTGTCCAACGCTTCCAACTACATGCACGGTGCCGTCATCCCGGTGGATGGCGGCTGGCTCGCGAGGTGATGAAATGAGCGAACAACAGTTTTTTGCGCAGCCAGGCGCGAGTGAATGGATTGAGCTTGCGCCAGGCAATCGGCGTCGGGTGCTGATCCATACGCCTGAATTGATGCAGGTGGAGTTCGGCTTCGACAAAGGCGCCGTGGGTGCGCTGCATAGCCATCCACACATCCAGGTCAGCTATGTCGCCGAAGGTTCGTTCGAAGTGACGATCGACGGCAAGACGGAGATCATCGGACAGGGTGGCAGCTTCATCGTGCCGAGCGGCCTCGAACATGGCGTAGTTGCGCTCGAGGCTGGACGGCTGGTCGACGTGTTCACGCCAATGCGGCAGGATTTCGTCTGATTAGGGGATAGAGGGCGGGCCGGGAGCCCGCCTTCTTCCCACATGTTGCGTTCGCATAATATATATTATGGAACTGGCGGATTTAGTCGGTTCAAGCGAGGCTTAGGTGCATCCTTCTCAGCACTGGTTTCAAACCTTTGCCGGGATGAAGGCTATCGAAGCCTTGTAGAACTCGACCAGCTTGTCGAGCCTGGCTTCCTCAACGATGGTCACCATGGGTGTGCCCAACCGTCCTGATGGATCCACCACGGTCATACCGCGTGTGATACCCGGTGCGAGCGCCACATCCATGGATGCCTGCAACGACTTCGTGACGATGCTCGGATCGATCACGACAGCAGCGGCCAATGGATCGACGAAGCGGAACACATCGCCTCCTCCATAACTGGCCGTGGTACGGCGGGCATGATGCGCAAGCGCTTCGGAGAACGCCTGTTCGGGGCCTGCTGGCAGATCCTTGAACGCCGCATCCATTTCAGCGCCAGTCATGTAATGGCTCATGCATGGCTCCCAGGGCACCACAACGATTTCGATGTCGGCCGACAACACCACCGATGCAGCTTCCGGATCGGCATAGATATTGAACTCAGCCGCCGGCGTCGTGTTGCCGCGCCCATAAACCGTGGCGCCCATGATGGTGAGTTGGCCGATGCCGTTGATGATGGACGGCTCGAGTCGCAAGGCGAGCGCCAGATTGGTCAGCGGCCCGATCATCAGGAAGTCTATCTTTTCGCCGCGACCACCTGCTTCGCGGAAGGTCTTGCGCAAGAAGCCGACGGCATCCTCGCTTGCTGGAGTTGCATGTTCCAGCGGCCGCGGCGCGCCGCCCAATCCGTCTTCGCCGTGGATGTACTTGGCGTCGACGATCTTTTGTGTCAGCGGCCGATCGGCGCCTTTGTGCACAGGCACATTTACGCCGGCAACAGCTAGCGTCGACAAGATGTTCCGCGTTGCAGCTTCAAGGCCGACATTGCCGAACACGGTGGTGATCGCGTCCGGCGTGCGGCCATTGGCGATCAGCATCAGCAGGGCCTGCGCGTCGTCCACGCCGCCATCGGTATCCAGAATAAGACGGTTGTTCGCCAATGAACCGGCCTTTCGTGTTTGTTGGTCTGTTGAGATTAGGTAGTTTTAGTAGTCCACCCTGCCCCCAGAATCCATTGGACAAATTTGACCATCTGGTCAAAACTCTTCGCAAGCGTCTGGGAGGGTGATGTGCGCTTCGGATACAAGGCTTCAGCGGAGCAGTTCGCGCCTAATACCTTGCTGCGCTTTGGAATCGAGGCGGAACAGGCAGGTTTTGACTCAGTTTGGGTCAGCGACCATTTCCAACCCTGGAAGCACACCGATGGTCATGCGCCGTTCGCTCTCTCGTGGATGTCGGCGCTGCTGGCAAAGACCGAACGCGTCGTCGTTGGAACATCGGTGCTGACGCCGACCTTTCGCCTTCATCCGTCTGTTGTAGCCCATGCTTTCGGGACGATGGGCGCCATGTTTCCGGGCCGGGTTATCCTGGGCGTTGGCACTGGGGAGTCGCTCAACGAAGTGCCGTCCACCGGTATTGAATGGCCTGAGCTCAAAGAGCGCTCTGCGCGTCTGCGTGAAGCCGTTGCGCTGATCCGTCGTTTGTGGAGCGAGGATCGCGTGAGCTTCGAAGGCGCGTTCTACCGCACGCAGAACGCGACAATCTATGACAAGCCGAGCAAAATGGTGCCGATTTATCTGGCTGCCGGTGGACCGCTCAACGCCAAATATGCTGGTCGTGCTGGTGATGGGTTCATCTGCACATCAGGCAAGGGCACTGAACTTTACGTCGACCAATTGCTGCCGAATGTCGCTGCCGGGCTGGCGGAATCGGGCGCGCCGGACAAGTCGTTCGAGCGGATGATCGAGGTCAAGGTGTCGTTCGATACCGATCACGATCGTGCGCTGAACGACACGCGCGGCTGGGCAGCGCTGTCGCTGAGTGCCGAGGAGAAACACTCGGTGCAAGATCCTGAGGAAATGGAGCGCCTCGCTGCTCAGCTGCCGATCGAACGCATCGCCAAGCGTTGGATCGTCTCGAGCGATCCCGACGAGCATGTCGCAGCCATCAAGACCTATATTGACTACGGCTTTGATCACCTCGTGTTCCATGCGCCGGGCGACGATCAGAGCCGGTTTCTTTCGCTTTATTCGGAACACATCCTGCCGCGGCTGCGCCGCATCGCAGCTGAGCGGCAAGCCTAGCGAGACTATCATGGCCATACCGCGCTATTCAGTTTGGGGCATCGAAGGCATTCCGGAAATCAACGCCGGCGACGATCTGGTCGAACTGATCGGCAGTGCCTTGCACCGTCAGGCCCTGCTTGAGCCGTCCGACGGCATTGCGGATGGCGACATTCTCGTGGTGACCAGCAAGATCGTCTCGAAAGCCGAGGGCCGCCAGGTACCTGTGGCCGATCGCGAGCGCGCCATTGCCGAGGACACGGTGCGCGTCGTGGCCGAACGGGTTCATCCCGGTGGCGTAACACAGATTGTCGAGACCCGGCATGGGCTCATCATGGCCGCCGCGGGCATAGATACGTCCAATGTTCCGGACGGAATTGCCCTGCGCCTGCCGGAAGATCCTGATGCGTCTGCGCGGCAGCTTTGTGCAGGCTTGCGGGAACGCTTTGGCGTTCGCCTGGGCATCGTCATCACGGACACGTTGGGGCGTCCCTGGCGTGTGGGACAAACCGATGTGGCGATTGGCGCTGCGGGGATCATGGTCACCGATGATCTTCGCGGTGGCGTGGACGCCAATGGTCGACCGCTCCAGGTCACCATCACCGTGCTGGCCGATGAACTCGCTGGCGCTGCTGATCTGGTGAAGGGCAAGGCCACCAACATTCCCGTTGCCGTTGTTCGCGGGCTCGGTCGGCTTGTGACTGACATCGCCGTACCGGGCGCTCGTACGCTGGTGCGTTCGGTTGATGACGACATGTTCCGCTTTGGATCAGCGGAAGCCTACCGCCTCGGCTACGATGCTGCCCTAGCTGAACAGCGTAGCGCCGGTTCCGCTCAGCCCGGTCGCCAGAAACAGCGGCAGGATTGAGGCTCATGCGCGGCTCGGGATGGATTACCGGTATACTCCTTGCCGGCCTTGCGAGCAGCACTGCGTTGGCGCAAACAGCCTATCCTCTGAAGATCGAAAATTGCGGGATGCAGGTGGAGATGGCCGCCGCACCGCAGCGCGTCGTTGCCATCAAGTCCAGCGCTATCGAAATGTTACTCGCGCTCGGCTTGGAGCAACGCATTGTTGGCGTAGGTTTTCAGGATGGCGCCCTGCCCCCGCAATGGACCAATGCAAACTTGCCAGTCTTGTCCGACAAGCTGCCGTCCCAGGAAGTCGTGCTCGAGACCGAACCGGATCTGGTTTATGGCGGCTGGGAGAGCAATTTTGCTGCAGACGGCGTTGGCGAGCGCTCCTTGATGCACGCATTGGGGATCGCGACCTATGTGTCGCCGGCAGCGTGCCGGAGCGTTAAACCACCCAAGCTGACATTCGAACGCGTGTTTGCTGAAATCGCTGAGCTCGGCACGATCTTCGACACGAGCGCTGCTGCGGATGACCTGATCGAGGAGCAAAGAGCGCAACTCGCAGCTATCGAACCCGACACGCGCGGCTTGAGCGCTGTTTGGTACTCGTCTGGCACAAAGGCGCCCTATGTCGGCGCCGGCAGCAATGCGCCTGCCATGATCATGGAGGCATTGGGCCTTCGCAACATCATGGAGGATCAGGATGACGGCTGGATCTCGGCAAGCTGGGAAGCCGTCGTCGATGCCAATCCCGATGTGATCGTGTTGGTGGACGCCGCCTGGAATTCTGCCGAGCAGAAAAAGAAGTTGCTTGCCGAAAACCCGATCACCAGCCAGCTCGATGCCGTTGTGAACCAGCGATACCTTGTGGTCCCCTTCCCTGCTTCGGAAGCTGGCGTGCGCAATGTCGGCGCTGTGGTCGATATGGCGGCTCAACTGGCTGCACTCCAATACTATCAATGAGCGGCAAGCTGCTGCTCGCCTCAAGCCTTGGCTTGTTGCTGCTTGCCACGATGATCTTGGCGGTGACGTTTGGACCGGCTGACATTGCTGGTAGCGAAGTGTTACAGGTTGTTCTTCACCACCTGGGAATAGTTCAGGACACGCCCGTAAGTCGCCTGCGTGACGCAATTATCTGGGAGTTGCGTGTGCCACGGGTCCTTGTGGCTGCCGGCATTGGCGCGGGGCTAGCGCTCTGCGGCTCGGTCATGCAGGCGCTCACGCGCAATCCCCTGGCTGATCCGTACCTTTTAGGCTTATCGGCCGGAGCTTCGCTTGGTGCAGTCTTGTTCCTGCTCTTGGGCGCCGCTCTGCTCATGCCGATCGGAGCCTTTGTTGGCTCGGGCATCGCCATGGCACTTACGCTGTTCGTCACGCAAGCGCTGGGCGGCGCAACACCCGTCCGCGCTGTTTTGGCGGGCATTTCCGTATCAGCATTGGCCTCAGCAGCCACATCATTTCTGATCTTCTGGTCTGCCACCGGTGACTCTTACCGCGAGATTCTAAGCTGGTTGATGGGATCGCTTAGCGGCGCCCTCTGGAGTGAAGCGCTGATCGTCCTTGCGGCAATCCTGTTCGTCGGCCTCCCGGTCCTTCTGTCCGGCCGGTCGCTGGATGCCTTTGCGTTTGGTGACAATGCCGCAGCCAGCCTTGGCGTAGACGTCGGGCGGCTGCGCTGGACTCTGCTCGGCGCCACAGCGCTGCTGACCGGGGTGCTGGTGTCCATTGGTGGCGCAATTGGGTTTATTGGGCTCATCGTGCCGCATGTCGCGCGCCTTGCCAGCGGGTCACGGCATCGCGTTCTGCTGCCGGTTTCGATGTTGCTGGGTGCGATCGTCATGGTGTGGTCTGACACAGCCGCACGTGCGCTGTTCGCGCCACGGGAATTGCCGGTTGGCATCGTTACCGCCCTGATCGGCGCGCCCGTTTTTATCCTGGTGCTGCTCCGCTACAGGCGCATGACATGAAGGGGCTTGTTGTTTCGGAGGCAAGCGTCGTCGCAGGTGGCAAGACGATCGTCCAGGATGTGCAGTTCACGGCATTGCAGGGGCATGTCACGGGGCTGATTGGTCCGAATGGCGCGGGGAAGTCGAGCCTGATGCGGGCCGTGCTCGGCCTGCAACCGATGGCTGGTGGAACAGCCATTTTCGAGGGAATGGACCTGCTCGCCATGCCACGTCGGGAACGCGCCCGCGTCTGCTCATATGTCGAGCAATCAGGATCGACCGAAACCCACCTCTCCGGCCGGGACGTCGTGATGCTCGGCCGCATACCGTTTCAATCAGTTTGGCAGACATCGCCTTCATCGGATGACGATCATGCTGTGACTGAAGCGCTCGACGTCGTTGGTATGGCTGATTTCGGCAGCCGGCTTTATCATACGCTCTCGGGTGGCGAGCAGCAGCGCCTGCAGATCGCGCGTGCCGTTGCGCAACAACCACGTTTGCTGGTGCTCGACGAGCCGACCAATCATCTGGACATCCATGCCCAATTGAACATCCTTGCCCTGCTGCGAAAGCGAGCTGCCGCAGGCGCTACGGTGCTGGTCTCGCTCCATGATCTGAACATGGCTGCGGCGTTCTGCGACTCGCTCGTGGTTCTTTCGCAAGGGCAAGTGTTTGCCCAAGGGGTGCCCCAAGCTGTCCTTACGCCCGAGCTGCTCAGGCAGGTCTATCAGGTCGATGCCAGCGTGCTCCAACATCCTCATACGGGTCGCCCGCTCCTCGCCTACGATTCACCGCTTTGATTACGATTGACATTCCCTAGAGGCTGACCCAAAAATTTGACTGACTGGTCAAAATTGACCGCGGAGGGACATCATGGAATTCGGCATTACCTTCAAAGGGTTCATCGAGGCGGAGCGCGCCCGCTATCTAGTTCGTGCCGCTGAGTATGCCGGGTTCAGTTACTGCTGGTTCTATGACTCCCATATTCTGTGGCGGGACTGCTATGCAGCTATCGCGATGTGCATGGAGCATACCAGCACGATGCGTTTCGGCCCACTCGTCACCAATCCCGACGTGCGCGATTGGTCTGTCGCGGCGTCCATCTTCGGCTCACTCTCCAAGCAGAGTGGCGGCCGCTTCGACCTTGCGGTTGGCCGGGGCGACTCCTCCATGCGCGTCATGGGCAAGAAGCCTGCGACACTCGCTCGTGTCGCGGAGTTCATCGCCAAGACCAAGGCCATGGTGCGCGGCGAAGAGGTGTCCTATGGTGAGATCCCCGCCCCGGTGAAATTCCCGTGGGCCGTAGGCCACGACATGCCGAGCTGGATTGCCGCCTATGGTCCATTGGCTCTCAAGACCGCTGGCGAACATGCCGACGGCGTTGTGCTCCAGCTGGCTGATCCCGGTCTTTGCAAATGGTTCACCGACCAGTGCTTGGAAGCCGGGAAGGCGGCCGGGCGCGATATGTCGAACTATCGCTCCATGGCGGCCGCGCCTGCGTATTTTGGCGACAAAGCCCGCGCCATCGAGGCGACCAAGTGGTTCCCGGCCATGGTAGGCAACCATGTCGCCGATATTGTCGAAAAGTATGGCGCAGACAACGACCAAATCCCCAAGAGTCTGACGAGCTATATCGAAAAGCGCCGAGGCTACGATTATTCCAGGCATGGACAGGCGGATAATCCGTTCCTCGACTTCATCACGCCCGATGTAGTCGAGAACTTCTGTGTGCTTGGTGAGCCAGACGAACACATCGCCAAGATCCGCACACTACAGGATGCAGGCGTTACGCAGTTCAACATATATCTCGATAGCGGCGATGAGGAAGAAATCATTGCCGGCTATGGCCGCCACGTAATCCCTGCATTCCGGTAGAATGCTCTAAACGTAAGTCGATTTCTCACGCTGCAAGGGAGAGGAGCTTTCTTGTAATGCGGCCGGATCTTCACACAACATCCGGCTGTCACCCTCGGGCTCGACCCGAGGGCTCTTTACTATTGCTCTTATGCTAGAGTACAGGCCAAGAGGGTCCAGCGATAGGCGACAACTGTCGTGTGAAATAAAGCGGTAGGCTCTATCGGTTCAATATCTTCCCGTTCAGCACATCAATCCGCATGCCATCGAACGCCGGCGTCACATGATCCGGCGTTTCCCGCTCCAATTGCCCATAATCCAAATCGATGTGCAAATCGCTCAGCACCACCTGTCGGGGCGCCATGCGATCGATCCAATCCAGGCTTTCCGGCAGGCTTAGATGGCTTGGGTGCGGGGTTGGGCGCAATGCATCGAGAATCCAAAAATCGAGCCCGCTGATTGCCGATAGGGACTCTTCGGGAAAACCTGAAAGGTCAACCGAATAGGCAAACTTGCCGACTCGGAAGCCAAGCGAGCTGATTTTGCCGTGTTCCTGCTCGAATGCGAGAGCGTCAATGCTGCCGCCAGGGCCGTCGACAACGAGCCGCTCGCCCGCCGTGATCTCATGCGCGTTGAGGATGGGCGGATAGTCGCTGCCAGGTGGTGTTGTGAAGCAATAGCCAAAAGCCTCCCGCAGCCGTGCGCCGGTCTCAATGTCGAAATACACATCGACGCGCTTGCGATTGTGCAGCGCTAAGACGCGCAAATCATCAATGCCATGGATATGGTCGGCATGGGCATGGGTGTAGAGCACCGCATCGACGCGGTCGACGCGCGCATCCAGCAGTTGTTCGCGGATGTCCGGCCCGGTGTCGATCAGCACGCGCGTGGGTTCACCGCCCTCCCCGCTCCAGCCTTCGATCAGCAGCGCGCACCGGCGGCGGCGATTGCGTGGCTCGTCAGGGTCGCAGGCGCCCCAGACATTGCCGATGCGGGGAACGCCGCCGGACGAGCCGCAGCCAAGAATGGTCGCAACAATCCTTTGGGCAGGCGCCATGACTTAAGCAAGCCCGGTCTTGCTGAACAGGCGTGCAAAGTTCGCCGTCGTTTCTGCGCCCAGCTGCTCGAGGCTGACGCCGCGAACCTCAGCCAGCTTTTCGGCCGTGTGGCGCACAAAGCTTGGCTCATTGGTGCCGCCGCGATGGGGAATGGGCGCAAGGTATGGCGCATCGGTTTCCACCAGATAGCGGTCCGCGGGAACGATGGCCGCTACGTCTCGGATTTCTTGGGCATTCTTGAAGGTGATGATGCCGGAAAACGAAATGTAGCCACCAAGCACTAGCGCGGTCCGTGCCAGCGGCATGCCTGCGGTAAAACAGTGCAGCACAAACGGGAATGCGCCCTTTTCCGACTCCTCTTTGAGGATCGCGGCCATGTCCTCGTCGGCCTTGCGGCTGTGGATAACCAGTGGAAGACCTGTGATCCGCGCAGCCTCAATATGCCGGCGAAGGCTGGTGGCTTGCGCTTCACGTGGCGCGTTGTCGTAGAAGTAATCCAGCCCAGCTTCACCGATCGCAACGCAACGGGGGTGCTTGCTTAGCCGCACCAGGTCATCGGCCTGGATGTGCAATTCCTGATCAGCATGGTGGGGATGCGTTCCCACCGAGCACCAGATGTTCGCGTGCTGTTCCGCCAGTGCCGCATATGTGGAAAACTTATCCACATGTGTGGAGATCGTCACCATGCCCGTCACCCCCGCCGCTGCGGCGCGCGCAAGGACACCGTCCAGATCGGCAGCAAGCTCCGGGAAGTCGAGGTGGCAATGACTGTCGATCAGCATGCTACTCGGCCTTGCGCTCGATGCGTGCAAACACGCCCTGAGGCGCAGGCAATTCGGTGCCGGGCACAAGGCGATGGCGTGTAATTGCGAGAGGCAAGAGGCGATCCTCCTCGGCTACACCAAGCTGGTCCAGCAGCTTGCCCGCAGATTCAGGGACAAAAGCCAGCATCGGAATGGCCAGCCGCCGCACGGTGTCGGCAGTGCGATACAACACCGTTGCCATGCGCTCCGGATCAGTCTTCTTGAGGGCCCAGGGCTCCTGGGCAGCGAAGTAGTTGTTTGCCGAACTAAGGGCCGCAATGATGGCGCCAGCGGCTTCGTGCACCAACTGCTCGTCCATGGCCTTCTGCGCTGCTTGCAAGGCTTCGCCCACTTCATTCTCGAGCGCCTCATCGGCAGCCGTTGCCGATCCGAACTGGGGCACCCTGCCCTCGCAGTTCTTGTTGATCATCGAGAGCGAGCGTTGCGCGAGATTGCCGAGATTGTTGGCCAGATCGGCGTTTACCCGTGTCGCCAGCTTATCGCGACTGAAATCGCCGTCCTGGCCGAACGATACCTCCCGCAGGAAGAAGTAGCGGATCGGGTCGGCGCCGTATTCCTCGACCAATTCGAACGGGTCGATGACGTTTCCGAGCGACTTGCTCATCTTGTGGCCGTCCACGGTCAGGAAGCCGTGGGCGAAGACACGGTGCTGCACATCCAGGCCCGCGCTCATAAGGAAGGCTGGCCAGTATACGGTGTGGAACCGGATGATGTCCTTGCCGATGACATGCAGGTCTGCCGGCCAGAACTTGCGGAACAGCTCGCTCTCTTCGTCGGGGAAACCCAGACCCGTGATGTAGTTGGTCAAGGCATCGACCCACACATACATCACATGTCCCGGCGCGTCCGGCACGGGTATGCCCCAGTCGAAGGTGGTGCGAGAAATGGAAAGATCCTGCAGCCCGCCTTTCACAAACGAGATGATCTCGTTGCGGCGTTCCTTGGGAGCGATGAAGTCGGGATTAGCTTCATAGAGGTCGAGGAGCTTCTGCTGGTAGGCCGAAAGGCGGAAGAAATAGGTCGGCTCTTCCACCCAGTTCACCTCGGCGCCTGAAGGCGCAAAGCGTTTTCCGTCCTTTTCGGTGAGTTCTTCCTCATCGAAATAAGCCTCGTCGCGCACGGAATACCAGCCCTTGTAGGTAGACTGGAAAATGTCGCCATTGCTGCTGGCGGCCATCTTGCTCCAGATCGCCTGGCTCGACTTGTGGTGGCGCTCTTCGGTCGTGCGAATAAAGTCGTCGTTGGAGATGTTGAGCACTTCGGCGAGACGACGGAACTCTGCCGAGTTCTTATCGGCCAGTTCGCGGGGGCTCACGCCCTGTGCGGCCGCCGTTTGCACCATCTTGATGCCGTGCTCGTCGGTACCGGTCAGGAAATAAACCTCGCGCCCCTCAAGCCGCTTGAAGCGGGCAATGGCGTCGGTCGCGATCATCTCATAGGCGTGGCCGATATGGGGAGCGCCATTAGGATAGGAGATCGCTGTTGTGACGTAGAAGGGCTTGGTCATGGGTTCTCGGCGGGCGATTGGATCGTCAGGGCGGCGTGCTTCCGGATCGCGTCGAACACGGCGACAAGAGTTTGTTTCATGTCGAGATTGATGTCGTCGGCGTCGGCAAAAAGCGCGTGTGCCTTGTCCCATAGCTCGTTTGCAGAGGCAAGCCGCATCCGGTTCTCGCCATTTATCGCCGCCGCGCGCGCTTCATCGGCAATCCAGTCGTCCAGCATCTCGCGGGCGAAAGACAATTCCGTGCTTTGGGTACTGGCACCCAAGGCGTCAGCGAGCTGCAGCGCAGCGCCCGAGGGATGCTGCACGGGGTTCTGAAGCCACGCCTGCAGGGCACCCAAAGCTGAGGCGGCCTCGAGTGACAGGGTTTCAAAGGCCCGCCGCGGCCGGCCACCGGAAAGTGCGACGGCGCGATCAAGATCCTCCGCCGCAAGGGCGGGATCATACTCCAGCAAAATCGTGCGGACATCGCCGGCTTTAATCGGGCGTAGCGCCAGGTTGTGGCAGCGTGACTTGATGGTGGGCAGCAAGCGACCAGGCCGATGGGAAATCAGCAGGAACGTCGTATCCGCCGGCGGTTCCTCAAGGGTCTTGAGCAAGGCGTTGGCCGCCGATGGATTGCAATCATCGATCGGATCAATAATTGCGACGCGATACCCGGCGCGTCCGCGCGTATGGTGCAAAGAATCCCTGATCTCGCGCACATCCTCTACACGGATCACCGTATAGAAGCCCTTGGCGTCCTTTGGACGGCGGCGCAGCACGAAAAGATTCGGGTGCGATAGGGCGGCGACCTGTTCGGATACGCGCCCGGCGGGCTCGTCGCCCGTTGCGGTCAGGATCGCTGCGGCCATCTCGAACGCGAAACTTGCCTTGCCTATCCCCTGCGGGCCGTGCAGCAGGATGGCGCCCGGCAGGCGCTTGGCCGCGATCTGGCTGTTAATGGCGGCGCGTGCCTTATCGTGCCCGAGCGCACGCTGGCGCGCTTCGGGCGCGGGAACATGGGGCAGTGCGTCAGGATCGCTCACGACACTTCGCTGCTCAACTCGGAAAAGCGGGTCGACACCGTGTCCCAGATCATAGCCTCAAGAGCGTCTTCGGGCTGCTCGGCAGAGATTACCACGCACCGATCAGCATTGGCCCGCGCAATCTCGAGAAAGGCCTGCCGCAGCCGCCGATGCCAATCGAGTTCTTCCTTCTCGAACCGGTCACCGGTCTGCCTTAGGCCTTCTTCGATCTCGCGCGCCGCGACTCGTTGAAAGGCGGCTTCGGGATCCATGTCCAATATGATTGTCAGATCGGGATTGTGGCCGTCGAGAGCCAGGCGCTCCAGTGCACCGATGAGCTTGTCATCAACGCCGCCCGTCAGGCCCTGATAAGCGCGCGTCGAATCATGAAAGCGGTCGGAGAGCACCCATGTGCCACGGCGCAGATTCGGCGCAATCAACTCGTTCACATGGTCGAGCCGCGCCGCTGCAAAGAGGACCGCCTCGGCACCAGGACCCCAGCTTTCGGAACGACCCTGTAGAATAAAGGAGCGGATAGCCTCGGCCTTGGAGGTGCCACCCGGCTCGCGTGTCCGCACGGTCTTGATGTTGCGCTTCTCAAGGTTCTCCAGCAGGCGCTTGACCTGGGTGGACTTTCCGACCCCTTCCCCACCTTCAAAGGTGATGAAGCGCGCGCGCTTGGAGGAGGTCGCTTCGGGCATGGCGCTCAATCGTCCGGGTGAAACAGCGGGCAAGCTTTAGCGGAAATCAGCTAGCCTTTACAACCAGCCAAGCGCCAACTGCTTGAGCGCATCAGTCGCCTTGCGAACAATGTCGCCTTCCGCAACCGTTTCAGCCGCAAACAGCGGTGCCACCTGCACGAGCTGGTCGTCGCAGAACACACGCAGTTCGGCCACCTGGGCGCCCTGCTCCACCGGCGGCATCAGCGGGCCGGTGTAGTTCACCTGTGCCGAGAGGCACTTGCGCGAACCACGTGGCAAATAAAGCGCGATTTCGCCGTCGCCCACCAGCCCGACGCTACCGGAGGTGCCGCCATAAACATTGGCGTAGGTTACAACCTTTCCTTCGGGATAGGCTGAGACGCGTTCAAATGCACGCGTGCCCCAGGTGATCAGCTTTCGCCCTTCTTCGGTGCGCTCGGCCATCGAGGTCAACCCATGCACCACGGCGACAAGGCGACGCCCGCCCTGCTCCGTCGAGATTACCGAACCGTAACCGGCAGCTTCCGTATGACCGGTCTTTAGGCCATCCACGCCAATGCCTAGTTCCACCAGCGAGTTGCGATTGGGCTGGCGGATGCCGTTCCACTCCATCTCGGGCTCCGAGAAATAGTGGTAGTATTGCGGATAGGTATCGATGAGATAGCGGGCTAGATCGGCCAGATCCCTCGCCGTCACGTACATGTCCGGATCGGGAAGGCCGGTCGGATTGGTAAAGTGGGAATCGGTAAGGCCGATATCTTCGGCCAGTTCATTCATCATGGCAGCAAAGCCCGCTTCCGAGCCGGCAATGCCTTCTGCCAAGACAATTGCTGCGTCATTGCCGGACTGGATGATGACGGAGCGGACAAGGTCTTCCACCGAGATCTTGGAATTGAGATCAGCGAACATGGTCGACCCGCCCGAGGTCGCCCCACCGGTGCGCCATGCATGTTCGGAAACAAAGAACTCGTCGGTGAGCTGCAGGCGGTTATTGGCGACTTCGTTGAAGACGACTGCGATCGTCATGAGCTTTGCCATGCTGGCAGGCTCCATTGGCGAGTCCGCGTCCTTCTGGAAGATGACCGTGCCGGATTCATGATCCATCAAGACGGCAAATCTCGCCTTGGTCTCGAAGCTGGCCTGCGCCATTGCGGGAGTGGCGAGGCCAATAAGGGCAACGAGAACAAGCCAAATACGCGTCATATCGGAATTTCCCCTGCGCTGCCGGGGTTAGCTCCGACAGACAATTCTACTCATAAAGAACTATGTCGCCGAGGCCAAGTTCCTGTGCCATGGCAGACACATCGCTGCGGGACACGCCGGCCTTCAAATGTGTGAGAGAAAGGCGCGTTGCAAGCTGGCCATTGGCGGTGACTTGCTCTTCCTTCACCGCACCCAGAATGGCGAAGCGCTTGGCGAGTTCAACTGCATTCGCCTGGTCCCTAAATACCCCGAGCGCCAAATCAACGTTGCGGGCTTCCATATCGACGGATTGCACCCAGGCCTTAAGACCCGGTGCATTGCTGGCCATGGCGGTGACCGCGGCATGGGCAGAACCGATAGCCGCATCCTGCTCTTGCGGATTGGTGTCGGCGTAGGAGAAGAGGCTGCCAAAGAAATTGCCCGCCATGTCAGCTAGGCTGTTGGTGCCGTCGGCATAGCGCGTATTGCTCTGGATCGGGGGACCACTGTAGCTGGCTACAAGCATGCGGGTGTCATCGCCTTGCAGCGGCGCGGGGCCGACATATTCGGCCTTGATCTGGGCATGCCCATTGTTGACATAGCCCAGCATTTCCGCTGCACGGTGCGATAGATCCATGATGCGGCCGGGCATGTAAGGGCCGCGATCATTGACGCGGACGATCACCGACCGGCCATTTTGCTGGTTCGTCACACGGACATAGGACGGCAGCGGCAAAGTTGGATGGGCGCCGGTGATGGCGTTGGCGGAAAAGATCTCGCCGTTGGCCGTGCGGCGGCCATGGAAGTCCGAGCCATACCAGGAGGCTTCGCCGGCATCGACATAGCCCGGTTGTTCCTGCGGCACATAGGTCTTGCCGCGCACCGTATAGGGCCTACCCAGCAGATAGCGGCCGCCGCCTTTTGGAGGGTTTGGATGGGTGGTTACGCGCGGCGAAACCTTTACCCCATACTCGGAAGACGTAAAGGCAGCGCGCTTGACAGTTGCGCCATACCCACCCATGCCGCAGGCGGCGATCATTGGTGTTACCAGGCTTGTGATGGTCAGAAGACGAACGGCTTTGCGCCACGAGGGTGTCAAAATAAGCAAACTCATACGCAATACTGACTTTGGCTGCACAATAATCCAGGCTGACTGAATTATCCTGCATATGCGTGCAATCTGGTTTAGCGGGAGTTAAGGACAACCAAACGTTAGCGCATTGTGAGCATTTGAAGCGTTGGGACTGAGGCATGTGCGAAGCCGCAGCTTGCACGATTGCGGATATAAAGATATCTTTATGTGATCGGTTTGCCCGATCAGGCAGGATCAAACAGGCAGGACGGCGATGAGCCCCCTTACACATCAGACTACCCCCTATGTTCCCGACTGGAAGGAAGTACGCGCGGCACTGACGGAGGCAGCGCGCGAGCGCATCCTGATCCTTGATGGGGCCATGGGTACGATGATCCAGCGGCTCAAGCTTACCGAGGAGAATTTTCGGGGCGAGCGCTTCCGCAACTGGAACCTGCCGCTGCAGGGCAACAATGATTTGCTGGTGCTGACCGAGCCTGAGCGGATCGAGGAAATCCACTACCAATATTTCATGGCAGGCGCGGATATCGCGGAAACCAATACGTTCTCCGCGACCTCCGTAGCGCAGGCCGATTATGGCTGCGAATCCGCGGTTTACGACATCAACTACCAAGGCGTTGTTGTTGCCCGTCGAGCAGCCCAGCGCGCCGAGGCTGAAGATGGCCGCCGGCGCTTCGTGGCCGGGGCGCTTGGACCCACCAACAAGACCTCGTCCATGTCCACGGACGTCAACAGCCCGGGCCATCGCTCGATCACCTTTGATGAGCTGGTTGTCGCCTATGGCGAGGCCATTCGCGGGCTGTTGGATGCGGGCGCGGACCTGCTGCTGTTTGAAACCATCACTGACACGCTCAACACCAAGGCCGGCATCTTTGCCGCGCAGCGCTTGTTCGAAGAGCGCGGCATCGATGTGCCGATCATGATCTCGGGCACGATCACCGACCTTTCGGGCCGCACTTTGTCGGGGCAGACGCCCACGGCCTTCTGGTATTCCGTGCGCCACGCCAATCCGCTGACGATTGGCTTAAATTGCGCCCTTGGCGCCAATGCTATGCGCGCGCATCTGGGTGAATTGTCCGATGTCGCCGATACATTCATATGCGCTTATCCCAATGCGGGACTGCCCAATGCTTTTGGTCAATATGACGAGAGCCCTGAATTCATGGCCGAGCAGATCGAAGGCTTCGCTGCTGCCGGTTATGTAAACATCGTCGGCGGTTGCTGCGGCTCCACGCCCGACCATATCCGCGCCATCGCCCAGGCTGTCAGCAAGCACAAGCCGCGCGTCATCCCTGAACCAGAGCGCCTCCTGCGGCTGGCTGGCCTGGAGCCATTCACGCTGACCAAGGACATTCCCTTCGTCAATGTCGGCGAGCGCACCAATGTCACCGGCTCCGCCCGCTTCCGCAAGTTGATCACCGCAGGCGACTACACAGCTGCCTTGGACGTAGCGCGCGATCAGGTCGCCAATGGCGCCCAGATTATCGACATCAACATGGACGAGGGCCTGATCGACAGCCAGCAGGTGATGATCGAGTTCCTTAATCTGCTTGCCGCCGAACCCGATATTGCCAAGGTTCCGCTGATGATCGATTCCTCCAAATGGGAGGTGATCGAAGCCGGCTTGAAGTGCGTCCAGGGCAAGGCGCTGGTCAACTCGATTTCCATGAAGGAAGGCGAAGAGCAGTTCCTCCACTATGCACGCCTGGTGCGCGCCTATGGCGCTGCCGTGGTTGTCATGGCCTTTGATGAACAGGGGCAGGCCGACACGCTCGAGCGCAAGGTGGAAATCTGCACACGCGCCTACAAACTCCTGACCGAGGAAGTCGGGTTTCCGCCCGAAGACATCGTCTTTGATCCCAACGTGTTCGCGATCGCCACGGGCATCGAGGAGCACAATGGCTATGGCGTCGCCTTTATCGAAGCGACCAAGCAGATCACGCAAACCCTGCCCCACGTCCATGTTTCTGGGGGCATTTCAAATCTCAGCTTCTCGTTCCGCGGCAATGAACCGGTGCGCGAAGCTATGCACGCGGTGTTCCTGTATTATGCCATCCAAAACGGCATGGACATGGGCATCGTCAATGCCGGCCAGCTCGCTGTTTATGAATCGATCGATCCGGAACTTCGCGACGCCTGCGAGGACGTGATCCTCAACCGTAACCCGGACGCTACCGATCGTCTCCTGGCGCTTGCCGAACGCTACCGCGGCACGGCCGGCAAGGAAGCAGCAGCCAAGGACATGAGCTGGCGCGAAAAGCCTGTTGAAGAACGGATCGCGCATGCATTGGTCAATGGCATCACCGAATTTATCGACGCCGACACCGAAGAAGCACGACAGAAATATCCCCGTCCTCTCCACGTGATCGAGGGGCCGCTGATGGCTGGAATGGGCGTAGTCGGTGACCTGTTCGGTTCGGGCAAGATGTTCCTGCCCCAAGTGGTGAAGTCCGCCCGTGTGATGAAGCAGGCTGTGGCGCTGCTCCTGCCCTATATGGAGGCGGAAAAGAACGCCAATGGCGATGCCGCCGGCCGCCAAAGCGCGGGCAAGGTGCTGATGGCAACGGTCAAGGGTGACGTCCACGACATCGGCAAGAACATCGTCGGCGTGGTCCTCTCCTGCAACAATTACGAGATCATCGATCTTGGGGTCATGGTGCCCGCAGCGACGATCCTTGAAACCGCCAAGCGTGAAAATGTCGATATTATCGGGCTCTCTGGCCTCATTACGCCTTCGCTCGACGAGATGGCCCATGTCGCCGCCGAAATGGAACGCGAGGGCTTCGATATTCCCCTGCTGATCGGCGGCGCCACAACCAGTCGAGTGCATACGGCCGTGAAGATTCACCCCCGCTACCAGGCTGGTCAGGCTGTCCACGTCAATGACGCCAGTCGGGCAGTGGGCGTCGTCGGCAATTTGCTCAGCAAGGACACCAAGATCAGCTTTATCGAGGACATCAGGGCGGAATACGCCAAGGCCGCGGCAGCCCATGAGCGCGCCGAAAGCGAGAAGCGGCGCATACCGCTCGCGCAAGCCCGCGCGAACAGCTTCAAGCCGGACTGGGACAATTACACCCCGCCCCTGCCGAGCTTTCTGGGCACGCGCGTGTTCGACGATTTCGACCTTGCCGAACTTGCCGGCTTTATCGATTGGACGCCCTTTTTCCAGACTTGGGAGCTCAAGGGGCGCTACCCCGCGATCCTCGAGGATGAGCGTCAAGGCGAGGCAGCGCGGTCCCTGTTTGCCGACGCGCAGAAAATGCTTGGGCAGATCATCGACGAGAAATGGTTCAAGCCTCGTGCGGTTGTCGGTTTCTGGCCGGCCAATGCCGTGGGTGATGATATCCGGCTCTTCAAGGATGAAGCGCGCGCCGAAGAATTGGCCACGCTGTTCACCCTGCGCCAGCAACTCACCAAACGTGATGGCAAGCCGAACATGGCCCTCAGCGACTTCGTTGCTCCCGTGGGCAAGCCCGACTACATGGGTGGTTTTGTCGTGACAGCCGGTCTGGAGGAAGTCGAGATTGCCGAACGTTTCGAGCGGCAGAACGACGATTATTCATCCATTCTGGTGAAAGCCCTTGCTGATCGCTTCGCCGAGGCTCTGGCCGAACAGATGCACCAGCGCGTGCGCAAGGAGTTCTGGGGTTATGCCCCCGACGAGAGCCTAAGCGCCGACGAGCTTCTGGCCGAGACCTACCAAGGTATCCGCCCTGCTCCCGGCTATCCCGCGCAGCCTGATCACACGGAAAAAACCACGCTATTCCGCCTTCTGGACGCGGAAAGCAGCGCAGGCGTCAAGCTGACCGAGAGCTATGCCATGTGGCCAGGCTCGTCCGTGTCGGGGCTCTATTTCTCCCATCCCGACGCCTATTACTTCGGCGTTGCCAAGGTGGAGCGTGATCAGGTGATGGATTATGCCGAGCGCAAGGGCATGAGCGTTGCCGAGGTCGAGCGCTGGCTGGGGCCGATCCTCAACTACATTCCGGGCCCAGCGATTGTTGCAGCGGAGTAAGAGGTGAGCCGGATCGAGCCAATTCCCGTGATGCTGGTAACCGAGCCAATGCGGTTGACGGCGCTCGATCCGGACACCGCTCTCCTGCGCCTTCCTGCCAATACCGGCCATGGCCATGGTGATGGCGAGCAATGCGTGGCCTGCGCGATGCGGACCGATGTTCGAGCGCTATTGTTTGACCTTCTTGAAGCGGCAAAGCAGGAGCTAAGGCCAGCCTTCCGCCGGGTCATTGTCGATGCGAGCGCCGTTGCGGACCAAGGCAAGGTCGTTGCGGCGCTCACCGGGAAATTGCCAGCACAGGCCCTGCGCGACCACACGGTCGCGCGCTTGTTTTATCTAGTGGGATAGGCTAGAACTTCCAACGCATGCCGATGGTGTTGGCATTGGCGCCCTCGCCCATATGGCCCAGCGTGTTCCAGCCACCGGAGCGGTGCTGCAGGCGCCAAAACACTTCCATGTCAGGATTGTCCTTGGTGGAAACGCTCAGTTCCGGGGCCATGTAGAACAAGAATGTGCTGTCGCCATCGCGGGCAATCTCGCGGGCCACTTCAACGTCGAGCGGATTGGTGATCAGCGATAGCCCGCCCGTGACGCTGGCGGAAACTTTAACGTGCTCGTTCTGGACAAAGCCATCCGAGCGCAAGACCACGCCAGCCCAGGCTTCCCCGGACACATCAGGCCCCTTTCGCAAGGCTAGGCCGCCTTCGAGACCCGCCCGAAAACCATTCTCTTCGCCGAGGAAGAATTGCTGGTAACCGCCCCCGAGCAGATAAGCATCCTGATAGTCCGTGCCCAGGAAGTTGAAGGTTTCCCCGACCGACTCGCTTGAGTACACGCCGCCGAAAAAGAAGACATTGCTGTCGTAGCTCGGCGTTGGGTTTGCCTCTTGTGCGCGAGAGGGAATGGACAAGGCGGCGCCAAAAATAAGGGCGCATGCAAATAGTTTTCTAATGGGTTGCACAGGCGAAATCTTGCTCAATTTAGTAGAGGCCCTAACCGTAAATGCCCGGGCGCCTTCTTGGTTCAATCTGGTGAGAAAAGTACTAACGGCGTGTCGAGCCTCAAATAAAGCGGGTGCTTGGACGACCCATCTGCATTGGTCCCGAAGCACCAGAGCGGGACGTTATCGCTGCGCAATGCGGCAACAATGTCGCGCCCCGACTGCGCCAAGGCCTTGTTGAGCCTGCCATGGCAGAGCACGACCTTTTCTGCGCCCGCTGCGGCTTGGCGAATGGCGGGCAAATTGGCGTCCGACACTGCCACAACTCCCGGCGCAAGCAGCATCTTGGGATCGGTCGCGCGATAGTCCCCAACATTGGCCTTCACCATGGCCGTGAAGCCTTCACGCAGGGCGAAGGTCCATTCCCTGGCGCATGTCGGATCGTTCACCTGGGCGTCCGCTGTGCTCGGATTCATGCCGATGAACATGATATAGCGACTGGGAAACTCGTCCCCCATCCAGCGCCGCATGATCTGGCGGTGTTCCTTGTCGGTGAACACCGCATCGCCCTTGACCCCGGGCATCAGGCGCAGGCGCACCCTGCCGCCCGGGTCGTGGCCCGTTCCGTCGATCATGCCGTCAGATCGCTCGGGGGTACGAGGCCATTGATCAGCGACGCGGTGGTGATTGTGTTGGCAAGCAGGCATGCGATTGTCATCGGCCCCACTCCGCCCGGCACGGGCGTGATCGCGCCGGCCACTTCGGCAGCTTCAGCATAAGCTACATCGCCCAACAGCCGGGTCTTGCCCTCGCCGCGCTCCGGCGCATCAATGCGGTTGATACCAACATCGATGACAATTGCGCCCGGCTTGATCCAATCCCCTCGGATCATCTCGGGCCGACCAACCGCTGCAATAACGATGTCAGCCTGGCGCACGACGTCGGCCAAATCCCTGGTCCGGGAATGCGCCATGGTCACGGTGCAATTCTCGCGCAGCAGCAGCTGCGCCATGGGTTTGCCAACCAGATTGGAGCGGCCAACCACGACGGCATGGAGGCCAGAGAGATCCCCCAGCGTATCGCGCAACAGCATGAGGCAGCCCAAGGGCGTGCAGGAGACGGGCCCGGGCAGCCCGATCGCGAGCTTGCCGACGCTGGCGGGCGTGAAGCAATCGACATCCTTGTCGGGTGAAATGGTCTCGATGATCTTTTTGGCATCGATCTGTGGCGGCACAGGCAGCTGCACCAAGATGCCGTGAATGGCCGGGTCGGCATTGAGCTTTTCAACCAGCGCGAGAACCTCGGCCTCGGACGCAGTTTCCGGCAGCTCGTATTTTTCCGAGTGCATCCCAACCTCAACGGTCTGCTTGGCCTTCTGCGCTACATAGACCTGGCTGCCAGGATCATGGCCCACGATCACCACCGCCAGACCTGGCGTGATTCCATGTTGGGATTTCAGGCGCTCCACATGCCCGGCAATGCGGCCGCGCAGATCCTGCGCAAAACTCTTGCCATCAATGATCTTCGCGCTCACGGGAGCCTCCGTTGCTTTTGCCAAACTGCGCCCCAGCAAGGCGCCGCGCAGCAATAGCGAAAGGCCGCCCGCTCCGTCCATGCCGAAGCTGAAATAAAAGGGGCTGCAACAGCATTTCTGCCGTCGCAGCCCTGGGAACATTGGCCCGCCGCACTGTTGAGGGCTTGGGGGACAAGCGGCTAGCGCAACATTCCAGCGTTCACTTGCGGTGCGAGTGAACTGTCCACAACATGGTCCCCATTTGCGGCAGAAAAAGTACGGCTCACCTTGATGTGAAGTTACGACTGTCAGATCTCAAGGGCAGCGTTTCTAAAGGTCCCTGGTGAGTTTGTAGAACCACGAGGCGGCGGGAGTGGGGGCCAGTGCCCCGACCTCATGGTTCAACCGGCTCACCATGCGGTCTTCTGCTTTTATCGGCCGAACGGCCGCGGCAACCTCTCCCGCTTCTCCCCCACCCTCAAACCTGCACTACCATCCCCTCACCAGTCACACTCTAACCAGCGGGTCGCGCGAACCGGCTTGTGTGTCGGGCAGATGGGGCGGGCTGTTGTTTCGCAACCCCGCAGGCAAACGGAAGTGTCACCAACGCCTCTGGGAGGCTCAGGGACCAGAGTCGCGTGCGCCCGAAATCCCATCGCATGTGGCGAGGCTTTGTCTCACTACAAAAATACATACGGGACAGGGCCTCGCCACGTGCTCGCTGTATCCAAAACCGCAAGGCCCCGGGGCCCAAGCGGCGCTTTCGCTCGCACGGGAAAATGCACATTAGTTGAAGCAAAGGGCGGAAGCTGGCATTCATGCAGGCAGATCATGCTGAACCCGGCGCCGCTGCTTGCTCAAGCAGCGCATCCACGAAGGAAGACGATGACAACGATCAGCCCGCCTCGCCTTGAAAAACAATCCTTCACCGATCCCCAAAAGGCATGGGAACATCTGGCTGAGCTCTATCATCGCAACACCGGCTTTATTCGCGGCCATCTCGAAGCGCTCGCGCGAGGCATTGTGCCGCCTGGCCGGGTCCGCGCCTGCTACCCGCAGGTCGAGGTGCGCTCCACCAGCTATAGTCGCTCGGAAAGCACCCTGCCTTATGGCTTCCTCCATACACCTGGGCTTTACCGCACCACCGTCACCGCGCCCGATCTGTTCCGCACTTACTTTCAGGAGCAGTTTGCCGTGATTCTCCGCAATCATGGCGGCACGATCGACATAGCCGAGTCTGACACGCCCATTCCCCTCCATTTCGCCGTGTCGGCCAATGAACGGATCGATGGCGAGGCGCTGAACTCCCTTAACGTGCCGTTGCGCGACGTGTTCGATGCGCCGGATTTGGCCAATACCGATGACGAGATCGCCAACGGCACCTTTGTTCCACCTCGCGGCGGCCCATATCCGCTGGCGGCTTTCACGGGACCGCGCGTGGACTATTCCCTGTTCAGGCTCAGCCACTACACGGGCACGGACGCACGGCACTTCCAGAATTTCGTTATCTTCACGAACTACGCCTTTTACGTGGATGAATTCTGCCGCGTCGCCAAGGAGTACATGCAGGCGGGCCATCCGCATTACGAGAGCTTCATCGAGCCCGGCAACGTCATCACCGATAACGCGCTCAAGGGCGGCAATGTGGCTGGTACGGCGCCAGTGCGGGCGCCCCAAATGCCGGCTTACCATCTCACCGGCAAGAACGGCCGGGGCATCACCATGGTGAATATCGGCGTCGGTCCCTCCAACGCCAAAACGATCACGGATCACATCGCCGTCCTGCGCCCCCATGCCTGGATCATGCTGGGCCATTGCGCGGGCCTGCGCAACAGCCAGGAGCTCGGCGATTACGTGCTCGCGCACGCCTATGTCCGGGAAGACCATGTACTGGACGCTGACCTTCCCCTCTCCGTGCCGATTCCCGCCCTTGCCGAAGTGCAGGTAGCCTTGGAGCAAGCAGTGCATGAGATCACTGAAACCGAGGGCATCGAAACCAAGAAGATCATGCGCACGGGAACGGTCGCTACGTTCGATAACCGCAACTGGGAATTGCGCGACCAGGCGGAAATCACCCAGCGTTTGAGCCAGTCGCGCGCCGTGGCCCTCGACATGGAATCAGCGACCATTGCTGCCAACGGTTTTCGCTTCCGCGTTCCTTATGGCACGCTGCTGTGCGTTTCCGACAAGCCGCTCCATGGCGAGCTCAAGCTGCCTGGTATGGCCTCGGACTTTTACCGGACGCAGGTCAATCGTCATCTGCAGATCGGCTTGCGTGCGATGGAAATCCTGCGCGATCAGCCCGCCGAGCGGCTCCATTCGCGCAAGCTGCGCAGCTTTGCCGAAACGGCGTTTCAATAAGAAGGAGCCCGGCATCGCTGCCGGGCTTACGCCTAGTGCTTGGCGGTGCCGGGTTCTGCCAGCTTGCGGTGCATTTCCGCAAGGTGCTTGTCCGGCGTGACATTGGCCATCAGCGCCTGCATCTTGTTGCTGAAGCCGGAGACTTCGTGGCCATCGCCGCGCATCATGGCCTCGAAGCCGTCCTTAGCCACCTTGTCCGCCGGTGTCTTCTTGTCCGTGCCGACCTTGGTATCCATCAGATCAGCAACTTCGAAGAAGTCGGTATCGGTTGGGCCTGGCATCAGGACAGTCACCGTCACATCGGTGTCCTTTAGCTCATTGCGCAGGGCGAACGAAAACGAATCCACATAGGCTTTGGTCGCGTTATAAACGGCCTGGAACGCACCTGGCATGAGGCCTGCAATGGAGCCTGTAATGAGAACCTTGCCAGCATTGCGGTCGCGCATGTCACGCACAAAGCGGTGCAGCAGATAGGTGGTGCCGACAACGTTGAGGTTGATGACCTTGGTAATGTCAGCAAAATCCTGGTCAAGGAAAGCCCGGCCCAGACCTCGCCCTGCATTGGCCATCAGCACGTCCACCGGACGGCCTTTCGCCTGAACGGCTTGGTAAAGCTGGTCGACGCCCTGGGTGGTGGAAAGGTCCGCCTGAACCACATCAACAGTTCCGCCGAGTTGCCGCAATTGGGCAGCGGCATGTTCGATCTCGACAGTGTCCGACGAGATGACCACATCGTAGCCGTGCTCAAGGCAAAGCTTGGCGAGTTCGTAGCCGATGCCGGACGATGCGCCTGTGACCACGGCGACTTTGGTGGCTTCTGCCATAATGTAGCTCCGTTGAGGATCAAGAGGCCTCTCAACGGAGCAGAGTCGTGGGCGTTCCGGTACCCGGCGGTAAACTATCCGGGGACCGGTTGGTTTGGCTTAGCGGCCCTTGACCACAGAATAGCCAGCATACTTGGCCGAGGTGCCGAGCTGTTCCTCGATACGGATCAGCTGGTTGTACTTGGCCAGGCGGTCGGAGCGCGAAAGCGATCCGGTCTTGATCTGCCCGCAGTTCAGCGCCACGGCGAGGTCGGCGATGGTCGAATCTTCGGTTTCACCGGAGCGGTGCGACATGACCGAGGTGTAGCCAGCCCGGTGCGCAGTATCGACTGCATTGAGCGTCTCGGAGAGCGAACCGATCTGGTTGACCTTGACCAGGATGGAGTTGGCAACGCCCATCTTGATCCCGGAAACGAGACGTTCGGTGTTCGTCACGAACAGATCGTCGCCGACCAGTTGCACCTTCTTGCCGATAGCATCGGTCAGGGCCTTCCAGCCGTCCCAATCGTCTTCGCCCATGCCGTCTTCGATCGAGATGATCGGGTAGCGGTTCGCGAGGTCTTCCAGGAAGCGCACGTTCTCTTCGGAGGAAAGGGACTTACCCTCCCCTTCCATCTCGTACTTACCACCCTTGTAATATTCTGTGGCCGCGCAATCGAGACCGAGGAAAATGTCCTCGCCTGGACGGTAACCGGCCTTTTCAATAGAGCGCATGATGAAGCCCAGCGCGTCGTCGGCAGACTTCAGGTTCGGCGCAAAGCCACCCTCATCGCCAACAGCGGTGTTGTGGCCTTCAGCCGACAAGCCCTTCTTGAGCGTGTGGAAGATTTCCGAACCGATACGCACGGCATCGGCAAGGTTTTCCGCGCCAGCCGGCATGATCATGAATTCCTGCATGTCGATCGGGTTGTCGGCATGCTGACCGCCATTGATGATGTTCATCATCGGCACGGGAAGGACATGGGCGTTCGGACCGCCGATATAGCGGTAGAACGGCAGTTCGCTCGACTCTGCGGCAGCTTTGGCGACAGCCAGAGAGACGCCGAGAATGGCATTTGCACCCAGGCGCGACTTGTTGGCCGTCCCATCAAGTTCGATCAGCGCCTGATCAACAGCCAATTGGTCCAGCGCATCCATGCCCTGGATTTCATCAGCGATGACGTTGTTGACGTTCTCGACGGCCTGGAGCACGCCCTTGCCGTTGTACTTCTTGCCACCATCGCGCAGTTCAACTGCTTCGTGCGCACCGGTCGATGCGCCCGAGGGAACAGCGGCGCGACCGAAGCTGCCGTCGTCGAGAACCACGTCAACTTCGACTGTGGGATTGCCGCGGCTGTCATAAATCTGACGGCCCTGAACGTGGATGATCGACGACATCGATTAAGCCCTTTCGAATGGGTGGCGATTGATGCGCCACTCCTAGACGGGGCGTGTGACAAGGGAAAGAGGGGCGGCCAAAAAAACCGGCTTACACCACTAGCTCAGCTGTACCTGACCGTCCTCGATCAGCCATTCCACGGCTTCTTGTACAGCTTCGAGCGAAGTGTAGCGTGGCTGGTAACCGAGCAGACGCCTGGCCTTGTCGATGGAGCAATTGGGCGAGCGGGCGATGTGCTCCCACGTCGCTTTTGCCTCGGCCTCGTCCTGCTCAGCAGCCCACTGATCGAACGGCACGAAAGAAAGGTTCGGCTCCTTGCCGAACCATCTGTACATGGCCTCAGCGTAGTAGCGCAGCGTGAGCGCTCCCGAGGAAACGGCGTGGAAGCTCTCGCCAATGGCCACGCCCGGATTGTTGATCGCGCCAATGATTACCTGGGCGACATCATCGGCATGGACATGATGAACAGTTTCCAGTCCGAAGTTCGGCAACGCGAGCGGCCTGCCCTGCGCGATGGTCGAGAACACGGTAGGGTTGAAGTGCCCAGCTGGATTGAGCGGCGCCCAGCCCGGTCCAACGATATGGCCCGGGTGGACGATGCTGACCGGGAAGCCCCGACGGCGTGCCCGCTGGAGCAGATCCTTTTCGATCGCAGCCTTGTTGATGCCGTACTCGCCGAACGGCCGCTTTACCGCCGATTCTGGCGTCGGAACGACTTCGGAGGCGCCGTGCGTCCAGATCGTGCCAATATGGATCAACTGATCCACATTCCCTTCAAGCGCATCAGCCAATTGCGTGCTGCTGGCGGGGGTAAAGCAGATCAAATCAACGACGATGTCAGCGCCAATAATGGCAATGGCCTGGCCGAAAGTACCTGCCGCTTCTTGCGTCTGACGATCGAATTCGACCCGCTCGACCTGATCCCAGGCCGGACTGCTCCGATATGGCTTGGCCGCACCTCGGCTAACCGCCACAACCTCATGGCCGGCCTGGACCAGCCTGGGCACGAGATAGGTTCCGATGTGCCCAGTTGCGCCAATGACGACAATCTTGCTCATGCAGCCACCTCAGTCTTCGCGTTTGTGAGCTTCAATGCGTCGAACCTCAAGAGCAGCCTTGGCTTTCTCGAGATCCTTCTCCGCTTTGGTGCGGCCGAACTTGGCCCGGTTCTCGGCAGCCTGTGCGTTCTTGGCGTCACGCGCCTTGCGCTTTCGTGCTGTTCGAAGATTGACAATGTCGGCCATGGCCCAGCCTGTCTCCTAAACCAGTCGGCTCTGTTCCATTGCAGCGGCGATGAAGCTGGCGAACAGCGGATGCGGCTCGAACGGCTTGCTCTTGAGCTCTGGGTGGAACTGCACGCCGATGAACCAGGGGTGATCCGTGCGCTCCACAATCTCGGGCAGTTTCCCATCCGGAGATACCCCGGAGAACAGCAGGCCGTTCTTTTCGAGCAGCTTGCGGTAGTCCATGTTCACTTCGTAGCGGTGACGATGGCGTTCCGAAATGCGGGTGGAGCCATAAATATCGGCCACACGACTGCCGCGGGTCAACTGCGCGGGATAAGCGCCCAGGCGCATTGTGCCGCCCAGATCGCCTTCAGCCCCACGCTTTTCCGTTTCATTGCCTTTGACCCACTCGGTCATCATCCCAACGATCGGCTCCTTGGTGGGACCGAACTCCGTCGAAGAAGCATTCTTGATGCCTGCGGTGTTGCGAGCCGCCTCAACGCAAGCCATCTGCATGCCGAAGCAAATGCCGAAATATGGAACATCCTTTACGCGGGCAAACCGGGCAGCTTCTATCTTGCCAGCGGAGCCACGTTCGCCAAAGCCGCCAGGCACCAGAATGCCATGCACGTGCTCAAGATAGGGAGCCGGGTCGTCGCGCTCGAAAACTTCGGAGTCGATCCACTGCAGATTGACCTTCACCTTGTTGGCGATGCCGCCATGGGTCAGGGCTTCAGACAGGGATTTATAAGCGTCCTTGAGGCCGGTGTACTTGCCCACAATGGCAATGTTTACTTCGCCTTCCGGATTGTGGAGGCGCTTGGAAACATCTTCCCAGGCAGAGAGATCGGGCTCTGGGGCATCGGTGATCCCGAAGGCTGCGAGTAGTTCCCGGTCGAGGCCTTCCTTGTGATAGGCAAGCGGCACATCGTAGATGGAAGCGACATCCAGACCCTGGATAACGGCACTTTCGCGGACATTACAGAACAGGGACAGCTTGCGCTTCTCGCCCTCGGGAATCGGGCGGTCGCAGCGCACAAGCAGCACGTCGGGCGAAATACCGATCGAGCGCAACTCTCGCACAGAGTGCTGCGTCGGCTTGGTCTTAAGCTCGCCTGCCGAGGGGATATAAGGCATCAGCGTCAGGTGAAGATAACAGGCCTGTCCGCGGGGCAGGTCATTGCCGAGTTGCCGGATCGCCTCAAAGAACGGCAGACCCTCGATGTCACCAACGGTACCGCCGACCTCGACCAGAACGAAGTCGAAATCTTCATTGCCCTCAAGCACAAAGTTCTTGATGGCGTCCGTCACGTGGGGAATGACCTGGACGGTCGCGCCCAGATATTCGCCACGGCGTTCCTTGGCGAGGATATCGGAATAGATTCGGCCGGTGGTGATGTTGTCGCGCTTGTTGGCTGCGCGGCCCGTGAAGCGCTCGTAGTGACCCAGGTCGAGGTCGGTCTCAGCACCATCGTCAGTGACGAAGACTTCGCCGTGCTGGGTCGGGGACATCGTGCCGGGATCGATGTTGAGATAGGGGTCGAGCTTTCTCAAGCGGACCTTGTAGCCACGCGCCTGCAAAACGGCGCCGAGCGCCGCCGAGGCGAGACCTTTACCCAAAGAGGAGACCACGCCTCCGGTGATGAATACGTACCGAGCCATGGGCGCTCACCTTAATCACATCAACTTCGATTCGCAGAGCTGCAGCCGGCTCTACACAAAAGAAAGAAGGGGATGTTTCCATCCCCCTCTTTCGGTTTGCCTTGCGGCAGTTAGTTCGCCGGAGCGACTGGCGCTTCGGCGGGAACCTCTGGCACCGGCAGGTCGCTGGTGGCCTCTGGCGCAGCGGCTGGCGCTGGAGCAGCCGGAGCAGGAGCAATGTCCTGGGTGACGGGGTCGGTTCCAGCAGGAGCAGCCGGGTCGCCGGCTGGGACCGGCAGGTCAGTCGTGCCGCCCTGCAGAGAATTGAGAGCATCCAGAACGCTGGTCGGTGCAGCTTCGCCGCTGCCTGCCGCAGCGCGCTCCAGGATGCCGGACGTGCCGCGATCCAACTCGGAAAGAATGGTCAAGCCAATAGCCGTGGCAAAAAACAACGCTGCAAGGATAGCCGTGGTGCGCGTCAGCAGGTTCGCAGAGCCGCGGGCCGTCATGAAGCCGCCACCGCCACCGCCAATGCCCAGCCCGCCGCCTTCCGAGCGCTGGAGCAGGATAACTGCAATCAGCGCAAGAACGATCAGCAGATAGGCAACAATCAGGACGTTCGCCATCGTGTCTCAGTCTATAGGTCTGTCAAAAGATGGCGCGTCATACACGCCAATTGGAGCAAAGGCCAGAGGCTGCGCGGAGATTCCGCCCAGCCACGGGCTTTGGCCAAGCTATACGGCGGAGATAATGGTGTAGAAGTCACTTGCCAAGAGGCTGGCCCCACCAACAAGCCCACCGTTGACGTTTTCTATCGAAAGGATCTCGCGGGCATTTTGTGGCTTGAGGGAACCGCCATAGAGAATCCGGATGCTCAAGCCCTTCTCGCCAAAGCGGTCTACCAGCTTCTGGCGTATGAACGCGTGCATGGCGGCGATATCCTCATTGCTTGGCGTCCTGCCCGTACCGATTGCCCAGATGGGCTCATAGGCGATGTTGACCTCGTGGTTTTCTGCTGCATCCGGCACCGATCCCGCCAATTGACTCGCGACAACAGCTTCGGCGTCGCCAGCTTCTCGCTGCGCTTCGGTTTCGCCAATGCAGATGATTGGCTTGAGCCCTGCGCCAATGGCGGCAATAGCTTTCATGCGAATCTGTTCGTCGGTCTCGCCGTGACCGGAGCGGCGCTCGGAATGCCCAACGATGACATATTGGGCACCGGCATCCGCCAGCATGCCGGCAGCGATGTCGCCGGTATATGCGCCCGAAACTTCAACATGGCAGTCCTGCCCGCCAACCACAATACCCGAAGGCGCACCCTGCCGGGCGGCCGCGGCGACGATTGTGGCGGGCGGGCAGATAACTACGATTGCACGCGGTGCCGCACCCGAGGTCAGCATGCCAGCAAGGGCGCTCAATTCGTCCAGAGAGGCACGGGTGCCGTTCATTTTCCAATTGCCCGCGATCAGTGGTGAGATTGTTGCTGTCACTCTTTGCTCCTGCTGCCTCTTGCACCGCGGTCGGCTTTGCCCTAACCCCGGCTTTCGATGGATTATTAGTGCGGTCCCGCTATTGCGGTAAAGCCATGGTTTCTGAACGGAACGTCTAAGATGCTCGATAGTTTGCGTGGTTTCGCGAAATCCTGGCCCGGCAAGATCATGGGCGCGTTCCTGCTGGTTGGTGTCGCGGGCTTCGGCATCAACAATGTCATTACTGATCTGGGAACCAATACGGTAGCCCGTGTTGGTGATGAGGAAATCAACTCGCGCGAGTTCCTTAGGGCTTATCAGGGCCAGATCAACCGCGTGGCGCAACAGATTGGCTCCGTGCCGACTGCGGAGGAAGCCGTTAGCTTGGGCATTCCTGGCGCAGTACTGCAGAATCTGGCGCAAGACGCGGCGCTCAACCAGATGGCCAATCGGTTTGGGCTCGGCGTATCGGAAGAAAAACTGAGCGAATTATTGCGGGAAGATCCAAGCTTCCACGGTACGCTCGGAACTTTCGACCCAAGTGCCTTCACGCAGGTGCTGCAGATGAGCGGCCTGACGGAATCGGAATATTTCGAAGACCAGGCCGATGCTGCACGGCGCCAGCAGCTGGTGCTAAGCTTGTTTGGTGACACCAAGCTGCCGAGCACCGCCTCGAGTCTCGTCAACCGCTATGCCTCCGATCAGCGCACGGTCGACTACTTTGTGCTTACAGAAAACAATATCCCTCCTCCGCCTGCTCCGACGGAAGAAGAATTGGCAGCGTATTTGAGCGAGCACCAGAGCGAATTCAGAACAGTAGAAACCCGCAACGTTCAGATGCTGCGGTTGTCGCCGGCAGAACTTGCAGCCACCAAGACAATTCCCGAAGACGCAATTGCCGCGGAATATGAGCGCACCAAGGCTAACCTGAGTAGGCCTGAACGACGTACGATCCAGCAGGTCGTCCTCACTCCTGACCAGGCGGCAGCGTTCGAGGCTGGACTGGCTGCCGGTACCCCATTCGAGACCCTTGTTGCAGACGCCGGGCTCGTGCCGACCGAGCTGGGCACACTTGCACAAGCCGATATCCAGGACGCGAGCCTTGCAAACGCTGCATTCGACGTTCTGCAGGGTGGCTTCGTGCTTATCGACGGCGTTGCTGGCAAGCGCGCGATTCATGTATCCGCCATTGAACCTGGTGGCGCGCCCAGTCTTGAAGAAGCACGTGACCAGATCGCGCAGAACCTTGCGCTTGCCGAAGCGCGCAATGAATTGGCTGAAGTGCAGGATCAGGTTGAAGAACTTCGTGCCGCATTCCGGCCATTGCCGGAGATTGCAGAGCGTTTCGGGCTGCCGATCTATGAAGCGGACGTAACTGCGGCAGGCAATGAGCTGACGGTCATTCCTGATCTGGCTGCGGAAGATGTGCCCCGCGTTTCCCAGGCGATCTTCAGGGCGAGCGAAGGCCAACTCACGCCATCCGTACAGTTGGCAGGCAACGGCAATCTCTATTTCGACCTCAACAGGATCGATCCTGCGCGCGATCAGACGCTGGACGAAGTGCGTGAGCAAGTGGCACAGGCGCTTACAACCGAGCGCACCAATGATGCGCTTCAGGCGGCGGCTGAGAATGCTGTCGCACGGCTCGACCGTGGCGAGGCTCTGGCCGATATCGCCGCCTCATTCTCCTTGTTCCCGCAGCTTTCCCAGCCCTTCACCCGCTTCGGCAATGAGGAAGGTGGAATCGACAGCTCAGTGGCGTCGGCAGTCTTTGCTGGTGGTCCGGACCATCATGGACAAGCCGTGAGCCAGACCGGCGAGTTCATCGTCTTCGATGTTGTCGATGTCACTATCGCAGAGGGCAATCTAACCGAGCAGGCCAATGCCGGCCTTGAGAACGAAGTTCGCGTCGGCCTTTACGGCGAGTTCGTCGCGGCCGTACGGGACGAGGTCGGCCTACGCACCAACCAGCAGGCATTGCAGCAGGTTCTTTCACTCAACACGCCTCAGTAGTCGTTTTCCCCACTGGATGACTTTCCGATGACCGACGATTTTGTGCACTTTACAGAGCAGTATGAAGCTGGAAAGTCGCAGATCGTCTGGCGTCGCATAGTGGCCGATCTTGAAACACCAATCGGCACCTACTTGAAGCTCTCCGAAGGGCGCAAGAACACCTATCTGCTGGAATCCGTCCAGGACGGGACCACCCGCGGCCGCTATTCCATCATTGGTAGCCAACCGGATGTGATCCTGAAGGTCGAAGGCGGACAGGCGTTGATCAACCGCCGGGCACAGATTGACGAGGGTGACTATGCTCCCCTGCCCGGCCGTCCACTCGATGCGCTTCGTGCCTTTGTCGCCGACAGCAAGATCGAAGTGCCGACCGGCTTGCCGCCACAGTCAGCGGGCATTTACGGCTATCTTGGTTACGAGATGGTCCGGTACATGGAAGTTTTGCCAGACAGCAATCCCAACGACCTGCAAACGCCGGAGGCCATCTTGATGCGCCCCTCCTTGCTGGCGATCTTCGACACGCTCAAGGACGAGCTTTATTTAACAGCGCCCGTCTATGTGACGGAGGGTATTTCCGCTCGGCAGGCTCATGAGGCTGCAGAGGCCAGGATTGATGACGCAATTGCCCGCTTAAGCCGCGCCATGCCTGCCGCAGCTGCTCCAGTCGGACTCGAGAAGATCGAAATCTCCAGCAACACAAGCCGTGATGACTATTCCGCCATGGTCGCCAAGGCGAAGGATTACATCACAGCTGGCGACATCTTTCAGGTGGTACTAAGTCAGCGCTTCTCCGCGGATTTCCACCTACCTCCCACCGCACTGTATCGCGCGCTGCGGCGGACGAATCCTAGCCCCTACATGTACTTTCTAGATTTCGGCGATTTTGCCGTAGCTGGCTCCAGTCCCGAAATCCTGGTGCGGGTGCAGAACGGCGAAGTCACCATTCGCCCCATTGCCGGCACCCGCAAGCGAGGCGCGACACCAACCAGGGACAAGGAACTGGCGGAGGAACTTCTTGCGGACCCCAAGGAGCTTGCCGAGCATCTTATGCTGCTCGATCTTGGCCGCAATGACGTTGGACGGGTAGCTAAGACCGGCACAGTCAAGGTCACGGACAAGTTCTTCCTCGAATATTATTCTCACGTCATGCACATCGTTTCCAATGTCGTGGGTGAACTCGATCCAAAGTACGATTTCGTCGATGCGCTCTCAGCGGGCTTTCCAGCAGGGACCGTTTCGGGGGCGCCGAAGGTGCGGGCGATGGAAATCATAGACGAGCTGGAAAAATCCAAACGCGGCATCTATGGCGGCTGCGTGGGTTACTTCAGTGCCGATGGCACTATGGACACCTGCATCGTCCTGCGCACCGCCATCCTGAAGGACGGCAAGCTCTTTGTTCAGTCTGGAGCGGGCATTGTGGCCGACAGCCGGGCTGAACTCGAACAGCTTGAGTGCGAAAACAAGGCACGGGCCCTTTTCAGCGCTGCCGAAGAAGCGCTACGTTATGCGGGTGAAGCAAGGATTGGCCAATGAAGGTTGAGCTTTTATGTGATTGTCGATGGCGGGGCTGGTTCGCCTTCTGAACCCTTTCTCTCCTCCAGCGCTGGACCAGCTATGACCAAGACGCTTGTTATCGATAATTATGATAGTTTCACCTACAATCTTGTCCACTTCCTGGGTGAATTGGGTGCCGAGATCACCGTGCACCGCAATGACAAAATCGGCCTAGACGAAATTGCTGAAATGGCGCCTGATGCCATTGTGTTGTCGCCGGGTCCGTGCACCCCTAACGAAGCTGGCGTGTGCCTGGACGTTATCGAGCGGTTCAAATCAGAAACGCCAATCCTTGGCGTGTGCCTGGGGCACCAGGCCATTGGCCAAGCCATGGGGGGCGACGTGATCCGCGCTCCGTACCTTGTCCACGGCAAGACCTCGAGGATCAATCATACTGGTAAGGGCCTTTTCCAAGGGCTTAACTCCGGCTTCGAAGCCACGCGCTACCATTCCCTTATTGTAAAGCAGGACAGCCTACCAGACGTTCTGGAGGTGACGGCGACCACCGAAGACGGCCTTATCATGGGCATGCAGCACCGCACGCTTCCTGTGCATGGCGTGCAGTTCCACCCCGAAAGCATCGCTTCAGAGAATGGTCATGCCCTACTCCAAAACTTCCTGGATATGGCGCTGGATTTCAAGCAGCAGCGGGCAGCCTGATGGACATCAAGGCTGCATTGAACAAGATCGCGGAGCGGCGTGATCTGACGGGCGAAGAAATGCGCGGCGTCATGCGCATCGTGATGGCCGGCGGAGCCACGCCGAGTCAAATCGGAGCGTTCCTGATGGGGATGCGTATCAAGGGCGAGACTGTTGGCGAAATTGCCGCAGCCGTTTCTATTCTGCGCGAGCAGATGGTGCCGGTGGAGGCGCCCGAGGGTGCAATCGACATCGTCGGAACAGGCGGCGATGGGGTGGGCAGCCTTAACATCTCAACGGCTACCGCCCTTGTGGTCGCTGCGGCCGGTGTTCCCGTTGCCAAGCATGGTAACAAGGCGCTGTCGTCTCGCTCAGGCGCCTCCCAAGTACTGGAGGCGCTCGGCGTCAAGCTCGACCTGACACCAGAACAGATTGCACAGACGATCGCCAAGGCGGGCATTGGGTTCATGTTTGCCCCCAGCCATCATCCGGCCATGCGCCACGTCGGACCGGCCCGCTCCGAGATGGGCGTGCGTACACTTTTCAATCTTCTTGGACCACAAGCCAACCCTGCCGGGGTTCGGCGTTATCTCCTCGGCGTGTATTCCCCACAATGGGTGGAGCCGGTGGCTGCTGCCCTCCTGGCGAATCGGGCAGTGAAAGCTTGGGTGGTTCATTCAGGCGAGGGTTTGGACGAGCTTTCAACTTCGGGGCCGAACTTTGTTGCGCAAATCTCAAACAGTGATCTGCGCAGCTTCGAGCTGCATCCTGAACAGGTGGGCTTGTCGCTGACCGATCCGCACGACCTACTGGGTGGCGAACCGGCGGACAATGCAGCAGCAATGATGGCGCTGTTTGATGGTGCTCCTGGAGCCTATCGGGACACCGTTCTACTCAACGCCGGCGCAGCACTTCTGATTGCTGATAAAGTCGCCACTATCGAAGACGGCATTGCAATGGCCAGAATGGTGATCGATGACGGGAAAGCCAGCCAAACGCTGGCGCGCCTTGTGGCTGTATCGAATGGATTTGAGTAATGAGCGATATCCTGCAACGGATTGAAGCCTACAAGCGCGAGGAAATTGCTGCTGCCAAGGCCATGCGCCCGTGGGGAGAGATTGTTGCGCAAGCCCATGATCAACCGGCACCGCGCGGATTTGTGGAAGCGATCAAGGCTAAGCGCAGGGAGGGCAAATATGCGCTGATTGCCGAGGTCAAGAAGGCAAGTCCTTCGAAGGGACTCATCCGAGCAGACTTCAACCCTGCTGAAATCGCGCGCGCCTACGAGACCGCAGGCGCTGCTTGCCTGTCGGTGTTGACTGATCGGCCAAGCTTTCAGGGCTCTCCCAGCTATCTGATAGAGGCAAGAGCGGCGACCAGACTTCCCGTTTTGCGCAAGGATTTCCTGTTCGAGACCTACCAGGTGGCCGAAGCTCGCGCCTGGGGCGCCGACTGCATCCTTGTTATTCTGGCAGCAGTGGGCGACGATGTGGCGCGCTATCTTCTTGACGCCGCTGCAGAATGGAAGATGGACGCGCTGGTTGAAGTGCATGACCAGCTTGAGCTTGACCGCGCACTAGCGCTTGGCGCCGATTTCATCGGCATCAACAATCGTAATCTGCGCACCTTCGAAACCAGTCTGGAGACCTCGATCAATCTGGCCGTTGGTGTGCCCCAGGGGAAGTTGCTAGTTAGCGAGAGTGGGATCGTGAACCACGATCATGTTTGCAGACTTGATCAGGAGGCCGGTATCGGCACGTTTCTTGTCGGCGAGAGCCTGATGCGCCAGGACGATGTTGTTACCGCAGCGCGCTCCTTGCTCATGGGTGCCCCTCAGGTTGTTCGGTGATGAGCACGCAACTCACTCACCTCAACGCGAAGGGTGAGGCTCACATTGTCGATATAGGCGACAAGGCTCAGACGAAACGCAGGGCTGTCGCCGGCGCCAGGATTGTAGCTGAACCAACGACGATAGAAGCCATGATCGGGAATGGCTTGAAGAAGGGTGACGCGCTGGCTGTTGCGCGGATCGCTGGTATTATGGCGGCAAAGAAAACATCCGAGCTCATTCCGCTCTGCCATCCCTTGGCACTGACCAAAGTCGCTATCGATATCGAGCAAGATGGCTCCACTGGCCTTTCCATTCGTGCACTTGCCGAAACGAACGGCCAAACTGGCGTAGAGATGGAAGCTCTGGTCGCAGCGTCAACGGCGGCGCTGACCCTTTATGACATGGCCAAGGCGATCGACCGCTCCATGGTTGTGACGGACCTTTGCCTACTTGAGAAGTCCGGCGGCAAGTCCGGAGATTATTCGCGCGCATGAGCCTGCTTCCAGTTGATCAAGCGATCGATTTGGTCTTGCACCGGGTCCCCGCCCCTGCGCCGGAGACAATACCGATCCAAGAGGCTGCAGGCCGGGTGTTGTTTGAACCCCTTATTGCAAGCCACAACCAGCCGCCTTTCAGTGCCAGCGCGATGGACGGCTATGCCGTTCGTGCGGCGGATGTGGTCTTGGGCCAGGCACTCCGGATTATCGGCATGTCGCAAGCTGGCCAAGGTTTCGATGGGCAGCTGGGGCTAGGCGAGGCCGTCCGCATCTTTACGGGGGCGCCGGTTCCTGCTGGCGCCGATACAGTCATCATGCAAGAGCAGGCGGAGGTTCATGGAACAGACGTTTTGTTCACAGCGGCGCCGCGACAGGGCCATAGCGTAAGGCCGCTAGGCAGTGATTTCGCAAAGGGTCAGCAGCTTATAGAAGCTGGAACGCTGTTGTCGCCGTTCCATATGGGTGTGGCTGCGGCCGCCAACGCTCCTCGGCTGACGGTGGCCAGACGCCCGAAGATTGCTCTATTGGCAACTGGCGATGAGCTGGTCACTCCGGGTAGCCCATTGAAGGCGGACCAGATCGTTGCTTCCAATAGCTTCGCTTTGACGCCTCTGCTGCGCCCCTATGCTGAAGACGTGATTGACCATGGGATCGCCCGGGACGATCGAGACGAGCTCAGATCAAAACTCGCGAGTATCTTTGCGACGGAGCCTGACGTGGTGATTACCACGGGTGGCGCCAGCGTTGGTGACCACGACATTGTACAGGATTTACTGCTCGAGTTGGGTGTATCGATCGATTTCTGGCGCATCAACATGCGCCCGGGCAAGCCACTGATGTTCGGCACGATTGGCAAGACCTTGGTGTTTGGATTGCCCGGTAATCCCGTCTCGGCGCTTGTTACGGCACTGGTATTCATTAGACCTGCCCTGCGACAATGGCTTGGTTTAAAGACGGAGACGTCTTGGAAACTCCCCCTTGCTGCACCAACGCCTCCGAATACTGCCAGGCGGCACTTCATGCGTGCAAAACTTGTGCAGACAGGAAGGGGACCGCGGGCACTTCCGATCTCGATCACGGACAGTGGGCACACATCTTCATTGGCGGACGCAGATTTGCTGATTGTTCAGCCAGAATTCGACCCAGGCCAACCGGAGGGAACAATCGTCGACATTGTTCGGGTTAGTTCTTTCTAGGAGCGGGATGCGCCTGCATTGCAGATGTTGCAGAACATAACTGGAACACATATAGTCGTTCTGCCTATGTTCCGATTCTCCTCTTGAGGGCCTAATGCTCACGCGCAAACAACACGAGCTGCTTATGTTCATCCATGAAAGGATGAAAGAGAGCGGCATTCCCCCCTCATTTGACGAGATGAAGGACGCGCTAGATCTTGCGTCCAAATCAGGCATTCACCGGTTGATTACAGCCTTGGAGGAGCGCGGCTTTATCCGCCGTCTGCCGAACCGGGCACGGGCTCTTGAGGTAGTCAAGCTGCCAGACTCCATGAATCCGGCCCTGGGTGGGCGCAAGGCCAAGTTCGAACCTTCAGTAATCGAAGGCAATCTGGGCAAGGTCGCCTCTCCTCCTGCACGCGTTTCGGCCGTCGAGGATTATGCCAGACCGGTGTCTATCCCGGTCATGGGGCGAATTGCGGCGGGTACGCCGATCGAGGCAATTCAGACACATTCCCATACGATCCTGGTTCCGCCGGAAATGCTTGGTTCTGGTGAGCACTATGCGCTTGAGGTGCGCGGCGACTCCATGATCGACGCAGGCATCTTTGATCAGGACACAGTGTTGATTAAGAAGCAGGATCAGGCGAGCACTGGCGACATTGTTGTTGCGCTCGTTGATGATGAGGAAGCCACGTTGAAGCGTTTGCGGCGCAAGGGTAATACTGTGGCGCTAGAGGCTGCCAACCCTGCCTACGAGACGCGAATTTTTCCACCGGATCGGGTCAAAGTACAGGGTCGCCTTGTGGGGCTTCTGCGCAAGTACTGATCTATTCAACAGACAAAGTCATAGGCACGTATAAGAAGGCCCGCTGGTAAAGCGGGCCTTTGTTTTTAGTGGTTATCGCGCGGAACGCCGTAGGTCTGGGCAATACGCTGGTATTTCTCGGCCGGCTTGAGGATAGCGCCCTCGCCGAGCTGGCCAACCAGTCCGCGCTGGATCTCCTGCCAAGGAGTCTGGTGCTTTGGGAATTTGTATCCGCCCGATGATTCCAGATCCTGACGTCGCGCAGCAATCTCTTCATCCGAAATGAGGATGTTCGCTTCGCCCCTGTTCAGGTCAATCCGGACGCGATCGCCAGTGCGCAAGATTGCCAGATTGCCGCCGGCTGCAGCCTCAGGCGAGGCATTCAGTATAGAAGGCGAGCCGGACGTACCTGACTGGCGGCCGTCGCCAATACAGGCGAGCGCATGGATCCCCTTTTTGATCAGGTAGTCAGGTGGCCGCATATTCACAACTTCCGCCGCACCTGGGTAACCGATCGGCCCGGCGCCGCGCATGAACAGCAGGGTGTTCTCATCGATCTCCAGAGAAGGATCATCGATCCGGTGGTGGTAGTCTTCCGGTCCATCGAAGACCACGGCCTTGCCCTCGAACATGCCGGGATGTTGAGGGTCGTTAAGGTAGCGGTCGCGGAACTCGGTGGAGATCACGCTGGTCTTCATGATAGCGTTGTCGAAAAGATTGCCGCGCAACACGATGAAGCCCGCATCGGTCTTAAGCGGATTATCGAAGCGCCGGATGACCCGCTCATCCTGGATCGTGGTGTTTCGGCAGTTCTCGCCGATAGTCTTGCCGTTTGCGGTCGGTGCGTCTTCGCGAATGAGGCCCTGGCTCATCAACTCGTTGACTACAGCCGGGACGCCGCCAGCGTGGTAATAGTCTTCGCCAAGAAATTCACCAGCAGGCTGCAGGTTGACGAGCAGCGGGACCTTGTGACCATAGGTCTGGAAGTCCTGCAGATCGAGTTCAACGCCGATGTGCTTGGCAATGGCCTGAATGTGAATCGGGGCGTTTGTGGACCCGCCGATAGCAGAATTGACCACAATCGTGTTGATGAAGTTGTCCTTGGTCAGGATATCAGACGGCTTTAGGTCTTCGTGGACCATATCCACAATGCGCTTGCCGGTGCGGTACGCCATTTCCTGGCGATCGCGGTAAGGTGCAGGAATGGCGGCCGATCCCGGCAATTGCATGCCGAGGGCTTCGGCAAGCGAGTTCATGGTGGTCGCCGTGCCCATCGTGTTGCAATAGCCAGTCGACGGTGCGGACGAAGCTACGAGTTCAATGAACTGGGCGTAGTCGATTTCACCGGCCGCCATCATCTGGCGGGCTTTCCAGACGATCGTGCCGGACCCGGTGCGCTCCCCTTTGTGCCAGCCATTCAGCATGGGGCCGACCGAAAGAGCAATGGCAGGGATGTTGACGGTTGCGGCGCCCATCAGCATGGCTGGAGTGGTCTTGTCGCAGCCGATGGTGAGGACGACGCCATCCAATGGATAGCCGTAGAGAACTTCTACCAATCCAAGATAGGCCAGGTTGCGATCGAGGCCCGCTGTCGGGCGCTTTCCGGTTTCCTGAATAGGGTGTACCGGGAATTCGATTGCAATTCCGCCAGCTTCTCGGATGCCTTCCTTCACGCGCTCGGCCAGTACGATATGGTGCCGATTGCATGGAGACAGGTCGGAGCCGGTCTGGGCAATGCCGATGATCGGCTTGTCGGACTGCAACTCTTCGCGCGACACGCCGAAGTTCATATAGCGTTCTAGATAGAGCGCCGTCATATCCGGATTTTCGGGGTTGTCGAACCAAGCCCGAGATCTCAGCTTCTTGGGATCGGAGCTCTCATCGTTACCTGCAGTCATGTCATTTTCCTCATGAGGTGCGGCGCAAGCAAGGCCGCGTTTGGACTCGTTCTAACATGGCTATGCCTAGAGGAAACGGGGGTAGCTGAAAAAATCATACAATTAAATTGTCCGAGTTTCGCCTGTTCCAGAAGAACCATTGTTCGTAACGGAACAAGGAGATGACTTTGCGACTTCGACCGAGATAATCGGGCTGGCTCTAGCGTCGAGCAATGATTAGGGTTTCGCGACTCGAACAAGGGCGGGGGAACGCGTGAGCAGCGCATTGGATTGGGTGGCCGTTGATTGGGGCACCTCGAATTTGCGGGCCTGGGGCATAGCGGCCGAGGGCGATGTTCTTTGGGAGAAAACGTCTCCCAAGGGAATGGGAAAGCTTTCCCGCAACGAGTACCCGGATGCGCTACTCGAAGTTCTCGTTGGTGCGGCCCATGAGCAATCGCGCCAGTTAGACGTGGTGATCTGTGGCATGGCGGGGGCAAAGCAGGGCTGGCTAGAGGCGCCCTATTTGGAAGCACCGACCGATCTGCGCGGCCTCCTAGATGGTGCGGTTCGCCCGTCCGTTCCCGGGAGCCATGTAGCAGCTACGATTCTGCCAGGCGTGTGCCAGAGGGCGGGTGATGACAATGTGATGCGAGGCGAGGAGACCCAACTCCTAGGTTTAGCGTCCCTTCATCCAGGGTTTGCCGGGCTTGTTTGCATGCCGGGAACTCATTCTAAGTGGGCACATCTGGCCGGCACGAGGATCGAACATTTTTCTACTGCGATGACCGGGGAGATGTTCGAAGTGCTGCGACTGCACTCTGTGTTGCGCCACTCACTATCGGGGGAGTTAAATGGGCCAGGACGCAAGGATGGCTTTGCTGCTGGCGCTGCAGATGGATTGGAGCGTCCGGAGCACTTGCTTGGCATGCTGTTCCGCATCCGGGCAGGATCCCTTCTGTCCGATCGTCAGCCGGATTGGTGCGCCGGTTATCTTTCGGGCCTACTAATTGGAACCGAAATCGCCAGCAATCGTCATCTTATTGGAGACACCCCTGTTCCTCTTATCGGATCGCCCGTGTTGTGTGATCTCTACCAGAAAGTTTTGGGCATGATCGGCATCAAGGGTGAACCGCAGGATGCTACCCAAACAGTGTTGGCCGGCCTTCGGGCAGCACGCAGTTTCGCTGCATAGGAATTTCCCATGAACCACCGCCACCTCATCGCCATTCTGCGCGGAATTACGCCTGGCGAAACGATTGCCGTTTGCGAGGCGCTGATTGCTGCCGGCATTACGATGATCGAAGTACCCCTCAATTCGCCTGATGCATTTACGAGTATTGCATCTGCCTCCGACAGTTTCGGAGACAGGGCAGATATTGGCGCGGGAACTGTGCTGAGTAAGAAGCAGGTTTGGGCCGTAGCTGATGCGGGAGGAACGTTTATCGTATCGCCTGATACAAACCGATCGGTAATCGAGGAAACCGTTCGTATTCAGCTGCATTCCTATCCCGGCGTGTTTACCCCAACCGATGCTTTCCGAGCCATCAAGGCCGGCGCCACAGGGCTCAAATTCTTCCCGGCTGAAGTTCTTGGACCCAAGGGCATCAAGGCGATGAAGGCTGTTTTGCCTCCTGAAATCCCCTTGTATGCCGTAGGTGGCGCCAACCCCGACAACTTCGCGGAGTATCTTGCTGCGGGCTGTTCTGGTTTCGGGCTGGGTACATACATCTATAAGCCAGGCATGAGCGCGGAGCAGGTGTCGGAACGCGCCGTTGCCGCTGTTGCAGCCTACGATGCAGGGAAGTCAGTATGACTGAGACGGCGCAGCTTATTTTCGATTGCAAGTGCCAACTTGGGGAAGGACCTATCTGGCATCCCGGCAGGCAGCAATTGTTCTTTTTTGACATAAACGAGCAGATCCTGAATGCCGTGAATGCGAATGGTGAATTGGTGGACCAATGGCTGTTCAACGAGACCATGGCTGCGGCCGGCATAGTGGATGACGATACGCTGGTGCTCTTCAGTGAGTTCGGCCTCAAAGGCTTCCAGATTTCGACCGGCGGTATCGCACCAGTTCATGCAATTGAAGCCGATAACAACCGTACACGCAGCAATGACAGCCGGGTGCACCCGTCCGGCGCATTTTGGCTCGGCACCATGGACAACACCGAAGCCGAAGAGGCGATCGGGGCGCTCTATCATTTCCGCTCGGGCATTTTAACCAAGCTCAAGTCAGAGGTGCGGGTGCCGAACGCTACTTGCTTCTCTCCGGACGGCCGCACGGCTTACTGGACCGACACGCCGAGCAAGAAGATCCTCAAGGTAGCGACGGATCCATCAACCGGAATGCCAATTGGCGAATGGTCGGTCTTTGCCGATGTGAGTGATGGCGGTGGCTATCCTGATGGTGCCGTGGTGGACAGCGAGGGCTTTCTCTGGAACGCCAAATGGGGTGGCGGCTGCGTTGTCCGACATGCGCCAGATGGAAGTGTTGACCGTATCATCGAAGTTCCGGTGAGCCAGGTGACGTGCCCGGCCTTCGGCGGCGCAGATCTCAAAACGCTGTTTATCACCACCGCGGCCAAAAACTTGAGCGAGGAGCAACTTGCCGCAGAGAAAGTCGCTGGTGGCCTGTTCGCTATTGACGTTGATGTTTCTGGTCAGTCCGAGCCGCTTTTCCAACTTTGAGACTTCTCATGACCACCCCTGCCCTCGGCGTTTGCTACTATCCGGAACATTGGCCTGAGGCATGGTGGGAGCGGGACGCCGCCCGCATGGCCGAGGTGGGCATTTCATTTGTCCGCATTGGTGAGTTCGCCTGGAGCAAGCTTGAGCCAAGCCCGGGTGAACTCAGATTCGAGTGGATCATCCGGGCTATGGATGTTCTCGGCAGACACGGGCTCAAGGTTATCTTCGGAACGCCCACGGCCACTCCGCCGCGCTGGATGGTGGATAAGCATCCTGACATGCTTCCGATTGGCCGGGACGGACGACGCAAAGGCTTCGGCTCGCGCCGGCACTATGACTTTTCACATTTGGGCTATCGCGAAGAAGCTGCCCGCATCACGCGACTGCTCGCAGACGCCGTCGGTGACCACCCTGCCCTAAGCGGCTGGCAAACCGATAATGAATATGGCTGTCACGGAACGACATATTCCTACTCACCCGCGGCAAGAGAAGGGTTTCAGCGGTGGTTGAGAGAGAAATACGGCTCCATCGAGGCCCTCAATGAAGCCTGGGGCAATGTATTCTGGTCCATGGAATACAACAGCTTTGAACAGATCGAGCTGCCGAACCTGCTCGTGTGCGACCCCGCGCCCGCTCACGATCTTGATTTCAGACGCTACACATCGGACCAGGTCGCAGCGTTCAACAAGGTGCAGTACGACATCCTCAAAGCCAAGCGCCCTGACCTTCCCGTGATCCACAATTTCATGGCGGGCTATACCGAGTTCGACCACTACGATGTCGCAAAGACCCTGGACGTCGCGAGTTGGGATGCCTATCCGCTCGGCCATTTGGCCACAGGCGCCGAGACTGACGACATCAAACGCCAGTATATGCGGCAGGGTGAGCCCGATTATCAGGCGTTTCACCACGACCTTTACCGCGGCGTAGGCCATGACCGCATGTGGATCATGGAACAACAACCAGGCCCAGTGAACTGGGCCGACTTCAATCCTGACCCGCTGCCGGGCATGCCCCGGCTATGGGCCTGGGAGGCTTTTGCCCATGGCGCAGAAGTTGTTTCCTATTTTCGCTGGCGACAGGCGCCGTTCGCGCAGGAGCAAATGCATGCGGGTCTGCTTCGCCCGGATAACGAGCCTGCGCCGGCCTATTTCGATGCTCAACAGGTCGCCCAGGAGGTCAAAGCCATAGGCATTGGCGGCGCCGCTGCCAGAGGACGCGTCGCGATTGTTTTTGATTACCAAAGCGAATGGGCCTGGGATATTCAGCCCCAAGCTAAGGGCTTTAGCCACAGCGCACATGTGCGTGCTCTATACGCGGCGTTCCGTAAGCATGGTGTCGATGTCGATATTGTTTCTCCTCATAGCACCAGTTTCGAAGGCTATAGCATCGTCGCCATACCAGCTCTGTTTGCATGGACGGAATCGCTCCGGTCCGCTGTTGAGAACTTCGACGGCCATCTGCTGATCGGTCCGCGTTCTGGTTCAAAAACCGAGAACTTCTCTATTCCATCGCGCCTCGCTCCCAATTTGCCCAGTAACCTGCTGGATGCCAAGGTCATCAGAATCGACAGTTTAGACCCGGCCGCTGAAGTTGAGGTGACCGGTAGCGGAGCTGTGCGGCTCTGGCGCGAGCGCATCGAAACCAGGGCCAAGGTTGTGATCCAGGACGTCGAGGGTTGGCCAGTCTTGCTACGGCAAGGAAAGCTTCACTATCTTGGAGCCAGCGGAACCAAGGCCCTGGTCCAGCGCGTAGTGGATCATCTGATCGCCGAAGCCGGCGTGCCGGTGATCGAGTTGCCGGCCGGTGTTCGTTGCCGCGTTCGTGGCGGGTTCAGAGTTTACGTGAACTACAGTAACACTGCGGCACCGCTTAACCTCGCTGCAGACGAAGCTGAGTATGTGCTGGGTTCAGGGGAGATCCCCCCTGCCGGTGTTACCGTGGCGCGACTCTCCAGGGCCGAGTGACATTTGGAATAGCGGTGCGCAGCTTGAACTGATGGATTGACTGGTCCCAAGCCAGCCAATGCACACCGCCGGTTTGCAGATCATCGGCGTCGATGATCTGCTTGTTGTGGCAGGTATGAGGTGCCCGCATCCGCGTAATGAGTAGGTCGTGCAGACCGCAGTCCTCTGCGAAGGCGGCGGCGTTCTTCACCACGGCTATGGAAAACTGCTCTGTATTCGCAATGCATCCAAGGTTGTCGCACCGGGCGTCGGGAGACGATGCGTTGATCTCTTTCTGGTAGTGCTGGCTCCACACATCTACAGCGAAGCTTCCTGTTTTTCCTGTGATCAACCCCATATTATCGCCAGAGCGCAGCGCTACAGCTTGCGTCGAGTCTGCAATCAGCAAATCCGGGCGCTGATCAAAGCCGAACAGCAAAATAAGAGGCAATGCCAGCGCCGGTCCTAAAAAGCGCCACCAGTTGTTCAGGAAGGCAAACCAAGCCAGTGCGGCAACGCCAATCACAAGTGAAGTGCCAATCAACAGCGGATTGCCTGCGAGGCCCTCGCTCCATCGAGAGACTAGCGCAGCGCCATCCACCATGCGATCGATTCCCCAGCCCATGATCTGGAGGAACACTCCTTCCATACTGAACGGCATTGCAAGCACAGATAGCAATGCAAAGGGCATAATCACGAGGCTGACGACGGGAAGAACCAGAACGTTGCCGATGACGCCCAAGGGGGCGGTCTGTTGAAAGTGATAGGCAGAGAATAGAAGGGTCGCTGTTCCCGCGATGAGGCTGGTAAGAGCTGTGCCCCAGACCGTAGATACAGTCCGTCGCATCCAATTAGTCTGCTTTTCAGTGGCCCTGCGCGGAAGCTCGTATGTGCCGATCAGGCCGACGACGGCGGCGAAAGACAGTTGAAAGCTGGGGCGGAAGACGCTCGAGGGGTCGATCGCAATTATGAGAAGTGCCGCTATGGCGACGTTTCGCATCGTCAGAGCGCGTCGACCTGCTAGCACCGCGCCGAAGATGAGTGCGAGCATAAGAGCGGAGCGGAACGCGGGCACGTTTGAAAAGCCCCCAGCCAACGCCAGGTACCCTATGGCAGCAGTCAGCCCAAAGCATGCTGCGATCTTCTTGATCGGCAAGCGGCGGGCACTGATTGGCAGAGCGGCAAGGCCGAGGCGCACCAACCAGAACATACCGCCGGCAACGATGGAAAGATGGAGCCCCGAGATGGAGTAGATGTGCGCCAAGCCCGAAGTGGCCATCAATTCGCGCGTTTCGTCAGTGATGGCGCTCTGGTTGCCAACCACCATGGCTCGACCAATGGCTGCGGATGATCCTTCCAGGACAGAGGCGATCCGTCGGCCGATAGCTGCCCGTGCATCTTCTATCCAACTCGCAGGAGTCATACTTGCCGCGCGAGCGGCGAGCGCAAAATCTCTGGTTATGGTTCCATAAGCGCCAATACCTGAGAAATAAGAATGAAACTGCCCGTCATAAGCCCCGGGCAGGATAGGTCCCGGCACCGGCACAAGCCGCATGGAGCCGCTGATAACGTCACCCGATCGCAGGAGAGGTTCGGCTGGAGCAACTATACGGGCCATTCTGATCGGAGGCACTCGATCATCCGAGACCGCTTTGAAGCCGTAGACGACTATCCGCTGCCCATCTGGATTGGCAGACAGAACTTCAGCGATTTTGGCTTCGAACGCGCCATAGGCGGGCCGCGCCAACATATTAGTGCCAAAGGCCCAGCCGTGAAAAGAAAGTAGACAAAAGCCAACCCAAAAGGCCGAGGCAATGAAAACACCAGGCAGCAGAGGTGAGCGGTGGAGCAGTACCAAGGTTAGGCAGAGCGTCAGACCGACGGCTGCCTGCGCGATAGGGTCCGGCTCAAACGGCAGCTGAGCATAGACCATCATCCCAAAGATCATGGCGAAGGGTAAAAGCACAAAGCTGCGACGGCTGTCCCGCGCGGCAGCAATGGCGTCCGCGAGGCTCGCAAGTAAGCCGCGCTTCTTGTGAGCAGCAAGCGGGCGTCGCGCCGACCCAGGCGACGCAAATTGTAGTCCGGTCTTGAACCCGACTCCTGCCTGGCGCTCGCTTGTTTGCGTCTCCTGCAACTGGCCAGCCCCCGCCCTTGCGCTCGTGCCCTTCTATGCTACACACGACAACCAAACTATCCAGATATTCCGGTCATATGTCCCAAGTTGTCACTCGTTTCGCCCCATCGCCCACTGGCTATCTGCACATTGGCGGTGCCCGTACTGCCCTGTTCAGCTGGGCCTATGCGAAGAACAAGGGCGGCAAGATGTTGCTGCGCATCGAGGATACGGACCGGGAACGATCAACCGAGGCGGCGGTCGTGGCCCTGATCGATGGCCTGAAATGGCTTGGTCTGGACTGGGACGGCGAGCCGATCAGCCAGTTCGGACGAGCCGCTCGTCATGCTGAAGTGGCCCACGAATTGGTGAAGGCAGGCCACGCCTACTACTGCTATTGCTCGCCTGCCGAACTGGACCAAATGCGCGAAGAAGCCCGCGCTGCCGGCAAGCCCCCTCGGTACAATGGCTATTGGCGCGATCGCGACGTAAGCGAAGCGCCGGAAGGCGTCGCGCCTGTTATCCGCATCAAGGCCCCGCTCACCGGGGACATCGTCGTTGATGACCATGTGCAGGGTAAGGTCGTTTTCAAGAGCGAGAATCTGGACGACTTCATCATTCTTCGCTCGGACGGCACACCGACCTACATGCACGCCGTTGTGGTCGATGACCATGACATGGGCGTCACCCACATCATTCGCGGGGACGACCACCTGACCAATGCGGCGCGCCAGATTGTGATTTATAATGCGATGGGCTGGACTGTGCCGGAGATGGCTCATATCCCGCTGATTCATGGGCCCGACGGTGCAAAGCTCAGCAAGCGGCATGGTGCGTTAGGCGTCGAAGCCTACCGGCAAATGGGCTATCTGCCCGAAGCACTGCGCAACTATCTAGCTCGCCTTGGTTGGAGCCATGGCGACGAGGAGATATTCTCAACGGAGCAGATGGTGGAGTGGTTCAGCCTCGACGGGCTCAACAAAGGTGCCGCCCGTTTCGATTTTGTGAAGCTCGAAAGCATCAACGGTCACTACATCCGAGAAGCCAAGCCCGAATATCTTCATGATTTGATGCTCTCCACAGCCGAAGAAGTTGGGCGCCAGGCCGATGTTGATGGTCTCGCTGGGCATAAGGACACGGTACTCAGTGCCCTTCCTGAGTTGCAGCCGCGCGCAAAAACTGTCTTGGAACTGATTGACCTGGCACAGTTCATTTATGCGTCTAGGCCGCTCGCTATTGATGCTGCTGCGTCGGCTTTGTTGACCAGCGAATCTCGTTCGGTTCTCGGCGAAATGGCGGAGACCTTGCGAGGTCTCAACGAGTGGTCCGTTACTGCAATTGATGCTGCAATGCGTTCCCTTGCCGAAGCCAAGGGTTTGAAGCTGGGAAAACTTGCTCAGCCCCTTCGCGCCGCGCTCACCGGCAGGACAGTTTCTCCTGGCATATTCGAGGTTATGGTGTTGATCGGAAGGGAAGAAAGCATGGCGCGTCTAGAGGATCAGATTGGCACTGTCTAGTGCTATCCTGAGGGCAAGTCTTGCCAGCCCATTGATTGCTTCGGGCGGGTAAAAGCGATACCTGTCCCATGCAGTCTCCACTGCCAATTTCTGGCCCCAACCCATGCGAGCTCCTTTCTTTGGGGTCTTGGGGCCTTCGAGGAGAGCTAAATGACCGACAAAGTCGCCAAACTCGTCATCGGGGACCAGACTCACGAATTTCCAGTGCTGTCCGGAACGGTGGGGCCGGATGTGATCGACATCCGATCTTTGTATTCCAAGACCGGCATGTTCACCTACGATCCGGGATTCACCTCGACAGCCGCCTGCGACAGCGCAATCACCTATATCGATGGCGACAAGGGCGAGTTGCTATACCGCGGCTATCCGATCGACCAATTGTCCGAAAAAAGCACCTATATCGAGGTGTGCTATCTGCTGCTTTATGGAGAGCTACCCAACAAGCAGCAGCTCGCTGAGTTCAATGAGCTGGTTACTCGGCACACCATGGTGCATGAACAGATGCACTATTTCTATCGCGGCTTCCGTCGCGACGCTCATCCCATGGCCATCATGACGGGTGTTGTTGGCGCGATGGCCGCCTTTTACCACGACTCGACCGATATTACCGACCCGCAGCAGCGTGAGATCGCCTCGATCCGCATGATTGCCAAGATGCCGACAATTGCGGCGATGGCGTATAAGTACTCGGTCGGTCAGCCCTTTGTGTATCCACGCAATGATCTGGATTACGCGTCCAATTTCCTTCACATGTGCTTTTCGGTGCCGGCGGAGCCCTATCAGGTAAACCCGACCATCGCCAAGGCAATGGACCTGATTTTTACCCTGCATGCCGACCACGAGCAGAATGCTTCTACGTCTACCGTGCGGCTGGCTGGCTCTTCGGATGCAAATCCCTTCGCCTGTATTGCAGCCGGCGTTGCGTGCCTTTGGGGTCCCGCTCATGGCGGTGCCAATGAGGCGGCTCTCAACATGCTCAAGGAAATCGGCACGGTCGACCGCATTCCCGAGTACATTGCGCGCGCCAAGGACAAGAGCGACAGCTTCAAGCTGATGGGCTTTGGCCATCGCGTGTACAAGAACTTCGATCCACGTGCCACCGTGATGCAGCGGACGGCCAAGGAAGTTCTAGACCTTCTTGGCGTTCATAATAACCCCACCCTGCAGGTTGCGCAGGAACTGGAGAAGATCGCTCTCGAGGACCCTTATTTCATCGAGCGCAAGCTTTATCCAAACGTCGACTTCTACTCAGGTATCATCCTTGAGGCCATCGGCTTCCCCACTTCCATGTTCACCGTGCTCTTCTCTGTCGCCCGTACGGTTGGCTGGATCAGTCAGTGGAAGGAAATGATCGCAGATCCGCAGAAGAAGATCGGTCGTCCGCGCCAGCTCTATGATGGAGCGCCGGCACGGGATTATCTGGACGTGAGCTCGCGCTGACGCCAGTAGCTCAGGACCCGGTCTGCCGGGTCCTGACGCGGATGATCGGCTTCGCCATTTCCCATCAAATGCACCAGCTCGCCGAAGGCCGTTACCTGGTCTTGGCGGGCTTTTTCGTTATCCAGAAGGCTACGCACAGCCGCCGCAAGCGCATCAGCATTCGCTGGCGACTGGATCAGCTCGGGTACAGAGTCTCGATGTAGCACGATGTTCGGCAGAGAGACGTGAGGGCGGCCAATGCGCTCGAACTCTCGTGCCTGATGGCTCTCCATGACATAGTTGACCACCATGGGCACTTTGCCAAAGGCGAGTTCCAACGTTGCGGTGCCCGACACGGCTAATGCGAGCACTGCGCGGTTATACAGTTGCGCCCGAGCAGCACGATCTGGAACAATCTCCACGGGAACTGGCCAATTCGCTACTTCTGCTTGCAAGCGATTGGCTAGGCGCGGCAAGGTCGGGATAGCGAAGCCTGCAACCGCGGGATGGCCAGACAGCCGCTGCGCGACCTCGCGGAACAACGGCAAGTGCCGGCGCAGTTCACCGTCTCGGCTGCCAGGCAGCAGAAGCAGCGTCCCTTTCTGATTGGCAGTTGTTCGATCGAGTGCCTCGGCAATAGCCGGGTGGCCGACATAGCTTGTCCGGGGCCCTTCGAGTTTAGCCATGATCGCGGGCTCGAATGGCAGCACAGCGAGGATTTCATCGAATAGCGGCTTCAACTTAGCGGCACGTTGCGGCGCGCGAGCCCAGACCGTGGGCGCTACATAAAGCAAGAGGGTGCCTTGGAAGCCGGCCGCCTTGAGGCGCTTGGCGAGGAGCTTGGAAAAATCCTGCGCGTCTACCAGGACGACGATGTCGGGACGACCTTTGACTATGGCTCTGGCTGTCTGCCGTATGCGCCAAAGCAGCAGTGGCAAGCGCATCAGCACGTCGGTAATTCCCATAACGGCAAGGTCGCTCATCGGAAACAAGGACCGCAGGCCCTGTGCCTGCAGTTCGTCTCCGCCTACGCCAGCCAAGGCCAGCGGAACACGCTGCTTTAAACGAGCAACGAGATCGGCCGCGATGCGGTCCCCGGACGGCTCGCCTGCCAGAATGAATAGTTTAAGCGGGTCAACCATGATTGCCACTCCGGTTTCGCCTGCAAAAGCCTGCCGAAACCAGTTCAATCAGCTTGGGCGTTGCTGCTGTGTGGCAACAAGATAGGGCGTTCAGATGAAGCGGTGATAAAAGATACGACGTTCTGCACAAGCACATCGTTCTTGAATAGACCTGCTGCGTCTTCGACACGCTCGCGCAACGTTCCTTCGCTAGCGAAGATCATGCGATAGGCTGCACGCAGGCGGTGAATGGCCTCGCGATCAAACTTGTGCCGCTTGAGGCCAACAAGGTTCAAGCCGGTCAGGGACGCACGATTTCCAACGGCCATTCCGTAGGGGATGATGTCGCCATCTACCATAGAGTGCGCTCCAACGAACGCATGAGCACCGACGCGTGTGAACTGGTGAACCACTGAACTGCCGCCAAAGATTACATTGTCACCGATCTGGCAGTGACCAGCGATACCAACGTAATTTGCCATTATAACGTTGTTGCCGATGATCGCATCATGGGCCACATGGGCGCTAGCCATGATCAGGCAGTCATTGCCGATCTGGGTCAGCATGCCGCCCGATTCTGTGCCCGGATTGAGCGTCGCGGCTTCCCTGATGGTGCAGCGCTCGCCAATAACGAGGCGAGATGCCTCCCCGTGATATTTCCGATCCTGCGGCCGATGACCGATCGAAGCGAATGGATAAATGTTTGTGTCGGCGCCGATTTCGGTATGGCCCTCGACAACCACATGGGAAACCAGTTCCACCCGCGCGTGCAGAACCACATTATCGCCAACAATGCAGAAGGGGCCGATCTTTACGCCCTCCCCTAGCTTGGCATTGGGCGATACGATCGCTGTCGGGTGGACGTTGGCGTCGCTCACGAATTTGCCTCGATGATCATCGCGGTGATTTCGGCCTCAGCGATCATCGTTCCGTCAACGATAGCTTCAGCCTTGTAGCGCCCAACATTGCGCCGACGATGAATCTTCGCGATGTGAAACTCGATCACGTCACCAGGGCCAGCAGGCTTCCGGAACTTCGCCTTGTCGACGCCCAACATCAGAACGACGTTCTTCTTACCGACGCCTGAGTCGTGCTTGATGACGATGGCACCAGCTGTCTGAGCCATACCTTCAATAATGAGGACACCCGGGAAGATCGGGTTTTCGGGGAAGTGCCCCTGAAAGATGGGTTCATTGTAGGTTACGTTTTTGACGCCAACCGCGCTTTCATCGCCATTGATCCTAATGATCTTGTCGATCATCAGAAATGGGTAGCGGTGAGGCAGCGATTTGAGAATCTCGGCAAGGCTCATCGCTGTGAGTTCGCCGCTCTCGATCATGCTGTCGTTCATCCCCGCTTGTCCCCCTTGGCCAATTTTCGCGTTGTGGCGAGTTCCCGCCAAAAATCTCTTATATCCTGCGCCGGAGCTCCGGCAAGTTTTGAACCAGCGGGCCAGTCCTTAGTCACAGCTGCTCGGCCGTGCACGACTGAGCCGGCGCCGATTGTCAGATGCCCGGATGTACCGACGCCGCCGCCAAGAAGGACACCATCTTCAAGCACGGTGGTCCCAGATAGGCCAGACATGGCGGCCACAAGACAGTTCCGTCCGATGCGGCAATTGTGCCCGATTTGAACCAGATTATCGATCTTGGTGCCCTCGCCAATCATCGTATCGCCTAGGGCGCCTCGGTCGATCGTGGAATTGGCGCCAATCTCCACGCCATCCTGAATCAGCACGCGTCCGAGCTGCGGAACCTTCCGGTTCGCGCGTCCGAAATCGAGCCATCCGAATCCCTCGGTGCCGATGCGTACGCCGGAGTGAATCACGACCTCATTGCCGATGTGGCTGCAGTCTATGGTGCAGTTTGCCCCGATGATGCAGTTCCGCCCAATCGTCACGCCCGCGCCGATGACGGTGTTTGCGCCGATGATCGTGCCGCGCCCGATCTCCACCCCTGCCCCAACAACTACGTTGGAGCCGATTGAGACGTCGCGCTCCAGGATGGGTGCGCCTAGATCTTCTCGATTGGAGGCGATGACTGAGCGCGTACTGTCCGGATAAAGCAGATCAAGAATGTCAGCGAAGAGGTGATGCGGCTTGTCCGTGACTATGGGCGCGCTGGATTTTGGCAGATGCTCAAGCAAGGCGGGCAGGATCACAACAACGCCAGCCGATGTCGCCTTCAGCTGTTCGACGTAGTCCGTGTGCGCGGCAAGCGCAATTTCAGATGAGCTGGCCAAGTCAAGGTCGGTGGCGCCTTCAATCATCAAGTCTAAAGAAGGCGGCAGGAGATCGCCCCGGCCGAGACTCGAGAGAATAGCACCGATCGTGAAAGGGCCGGCAAAGCGGTGGAAGCGAGTGTCGACCATGGTGTCACTTAAATGGATTGAGCCGCGGCGCTACCGCCCCGCGGCTCAATAACTGTTTCAAGCTCTAAAGACTAGAGCAAGGTCTGGAGCGACAGCTGGAAGACCTGCGTCCGGTCAGCCGTCGACTTGTTCAAGACGTGAGCGAAGTCACCACGCAGCGGACCGAATGGCGAATCCCAGATCAGGGACGCGCCGATCGATGCACGCAGCGGGTCATCCTGGCTAGCAGGATCAAGCGGAACCGAGCCGATGTTTGGCAACTCATCAACCCAGCCAGCGTCCGCCCAGAGCGCACCGCTCAAGCCGTAGTTCTCCGGCACAACCGGGATCGGGAACAACAGTTCAGCAGAGACACCGGCGTACATTGTCGCGCCGAGGAACTCGCCGCTCTCAAGGCGCGGACCGAAACCACGGCCTTCAAAGCCGCGGACCAGCTGCGACCCTGGCGAGAATGCCTCAACCGCATGGACGCCGTCGCCGCTCAGATCGTTGATCACGCCAGCCTGGGCGCGAACGCTACCGACGATCCCACTATCTTCGAGCAGCGGCACGAAGTAACGGGCACGCGCCTCCGACTTGATCAAGCTGTGGTCCCAGCCGATATATTGCTGGGTGAACGTGGCGTAGAGACCAGTGGTTGGCTTCTTGACGTCATCGACGCCATTCCACGTAAGAGTGTACCCAGCGAACGCCTTGTAGAACTCGTCTCCATCATTGACCAGCGACGATTCTCGTTCCGGATTGCCTTCCTCGTCAGAGATAAGCTTGCGCTCAGCACCGGCAAAGATCGTGGCGGACAAATCTTCGGTGATCGGCACGCCAAAGCGCAACTGACCGCCCGTCGACTGCGAGCCGTAGAAGCTGCGGCTAGTCTCGTCATTGATGCGGTGATAGGCGTCAACACCGGCCGAAACCTTCAAGCCCATGAAACGAGGCTCGGTGAACGAGAAGTCAAAGGTGCGGCCGGACTCAGAGGCGCCAATAGCAGCGCGCAAGAACTGGCCACGACCGAGGAAGTTACGCTCGGTCAAGGACACCTCGCCCAGGATACCGTCTGCGGTCGAATAGCCGGCGCTCGCACCGTATTCGCCCGTCGACGTTTCCGTAACGGCAATATTGATGACGACCTTGTCCGGGGAAGAACCAGGAGCCGTCGTGATATTCACAGCCGAGAAATAGCCGAGATCGTTGATCTCGCCGCGGCCGCGGACAATGAGTGCACGGTTGAAGGGGTCGCCTTCAGCAAATTCCAATTCGCGGCGGATAACGAAATCGCGGGTCTTGGTGTTACCCGTGATGTTGATGCGCTCGACATAGACGCGCGGGCCCTCATCAACCAGATAGGTGACGTTGAAGCGCCCGTTGGTGGCGTCGCGATCAAGGCGCGCACGAACGTCTGCGAAGGAGTAGCCCTGAGTTGTAGCCTCGTAGGCCATGTCCTCGATCGTGCCCTGCAGATCGGAGATGGAGTAGTTGCGTCCTTCAGCCGTCTGTACGGTTCCACGCAGCGCATCCGTGTTAAGGCCAGCGATGCTGGTCTCGATGCCCACGCCGCCGAACTCGTACTTCTGGCCTTCGTTGATCGTGAAGTTGATGAAGTAGGCGTTGCGGGCAGCATCATACTGCGCAACTGCGTTCACCTGCGCATCAGGATAGCCGCGGTTGGCGTAATACAGACGCACACGCTCGCGATCGACCGCCAGCTTCTGCTCGTCATAGGTGTCATCCTTGAACAGCCAGCTGAGGAAACCGGTTTCCTTGGTCAGCAGAGTGCTCTTAAGGTTGCCAGAGCCAATGGCGTTATTGCCAGTGAAATTGATCGCAGCAATACCCGCGCGCTCGCCTTCATTGACAACAAACGTAACGCGAATACGGCCATCTGCCGTTTGCTCGGTACGGGCAGTAACGCCAACACCAAGGAACCCGTCGCGATCATATGCCTGACGAATGCTTTCGATGTCCGCAGCAAGACGCTGCTGCGTGAAAACGCCGGACGCGGACACATCCACCATCGCCAGCAGTTGAGCATCTGAGAAGCGGCGATTGCCTTCGAAAAGCACAGAGCCCACCAGCTGCTCCTGCGCCTGAGCAGTCGCAACGCCAAGAAGCGGAAGGCTGGTACCGGCAAGCGGTGCAGCACCGATCACGGCCAGAGCCAAAATCGCGCCACGCGTCTGCTTATTGGGATGGATCATATTTTTATTGCCTTCTGCGACCATGCCCGGAGACTCGCCATGCACAGCGCTCCCCCAGACTAACTCCACTGCACCGTTTTACCGCCTTTTTAACCAACGACAAGGCGGAAGCCGAGACGCGGTTAGCAAATGCTTGGCGCACTTGTAATCCTGCAACACCTTACAAACCAAGGTTAACTGCTCGTTAACTCAGGGTTCGCAAATAGGCGAACAGAGTATCGTTGAAGAGCGTGAACACCATAAGGGCGAGGACCAGGGCGAAGCCGAAGCGAAACCCTATTTCCTGTACCTTCATGCTGAGCGGACGCCCCCTCACAGCTTCAACCAAATAGTACATGAGGTGTCCGCCGTCGAGCATAGGTACAGGCAAAAGGTTGAATATTCCAATATTTAGCGAGAGCAGCGCAGTTAGATTTATGAGTGCGACGATCCCCAGCGTCGCCACCTGCCCGGAAACCTGCGCAACTTTGACCGGTCCGCCAAGCTGCTCCACGTCTCCGCGCCCGACAAAAAAGTCACCCAGGAACGCTGCGGTTCTCTGGATAATGAAGCGGATCTCCTCAAGCGTCATGCCGATGGCCTCGACAGGACCAGGACGATAAAGCGTCACATCGGTTTGGCTTACATCGCGACTGACACCAATGCGACCGATGCGCTGCGTGTTGCCAAAGCGGTCTTCGACTTCAGCGGCCTCGGGGGTCAGGACAATGGTTTCGGCCCCAGAATCGCGCTCCAGTGCGATAGTCACAGGGCGCTGCGGGCTCGTGGCGACGAGGCGCTGGAAATCCTCAAAGCCACGAACGGCGTAGCCATCTACGGCGACGATCCGATCGCCGGCTTCGATACCGGCCGATTCGGCAACGGAGCCTTCGATAACCGAGCCGACGACCGGCGGAATGGTGTAGCGACCATAGCCGAGCAGCAGGGCATAAAGGATGAGGAAGGTCAGAATGACATTGGCAAGGGGGCCGGCTACAACAACGGCGATGCGCTGCCAGACGTGTTTGTTGGCAAAGAGGCGTGGTGCAAGCTCTGGGTCAGCCTTGGCAATGAGCTCGGTATCGGGTGTGCTTGCGGCGTTCATGTCGCCGACGAAACGGACATAGCCACCCAAGGGAATAGCGGAAATGCGCCAGCGGGTGCCCTGCCTGTCATCCCAGCCGAAGAGTTCCCTGCCAAAGCCTATGGAGAAAGTTTGGATCGCCACGCCATTCCAGCGCGCAACCAGGTAGTGACCCATTTCGTGAACGAAGACGATCACCGTCAAAACGGCAAGAAATGGAACAACGTAGGATAGCAGCCAGTAGATGAACTCGAACATGGTGTTCCTTATGCGCGGCAGGTGGGCGCCAAGCTACCAGTAGAGCAAGCCCTGCGCGACCGCATTGATGCCCATGTGTAGCGAGCCAATCAGCAGCACCAACAAAACGCCAAATGTTAGGCTGTCCATGCGGTCCATCAATCCGCCATGACCCGGAATGATGTCGCCGCTGTCCTTGATGCGGAAGTGGCGCTTGATGGCACTTTCAGCCAAATCTCCGGCCTGGCCAAGGACGCTGATGCCTATGGCGATGAGGAGCCCGATCCACCACGGAGAATCTGTCACGATGATCCAGACGATCAATCCCGCCCCTGTCCCTAAAGCCAACCCTCCCAGAGCACCCGACCAAGTCTTGGATGGCGAGATCTCGGGCGCCAGCTTTTCTCCGCCGATTTGCCGGCCGGCGAAGAAGGCGGCCGAGTCGGTCATCCAAACGACCGTGCCCAGATAGATGCAGGCCAGGATGCCAGCTTGTGTGTCGCCCCTTAAAATAAGGGCTGACAGGATAACGGCGCCATAGACGCAAAGCCCGATAACGCGCCACCAACGGCTTTCACCGGGTATGGCGATGGCAAGGGCGCAGGCCAGAGCGATGATCCCAATGGTACCGGCGGGACCGAAAAGCGGAAACGCGAGGCCGGATAAGCCAACCAGAACGATCAAGACGATACCGGCCGGGGTTAAAGGAGCACGGGAAACCATGGTTTCCCACTCGCGGTACGCAAGGGCGAAGACGCCGCCTACCGCAGCGGCAAAGACATAGCCGCCGATGTAAAGAGAGGCGATTGTCAGCGCGATTAGCACTGCAGCTGAGCCGAGACGAGGCCCCAAATCGGACCAACGGCGGCGGCGCGCTTGAGAAGGCTCAGTGGGCATGCCGCCAGAATCACTCAAGGCTGCGCCACCCCAATACCGCCAAAGCGCCGGTCTCGTAGAGAAAAGGTCTCAAGAACCTTGAGAAAGCTCTGCTCGTCGAAATCGGGCCAATACTCGTCCACAAAGACAAATTCAGAATAGGCTGCTTGCCAGAGGAGGAAATTGGAGATGCGCTGTTCGCCACTGGTGCGGATGATCAAATCAGGATCGGGCAAGCCAGCGGTATAGAGTGCGGCTTCAATGGCCTGCTCGGTAATGTGCTCGGGGGAAAGGCGACCCGCTGCCACCTCGCGCGCCAGCCGACGCGTCGCCTCGGCGATCTCGGCCTTGCCGCCATAGTTGAACGCCACCACCAGTACCAGGCCGGTGTTTGAAGCAGTCTTGGCTTCCACATCGTCGATCAGGCGAACGAGGGAGGGCTCGAGGCCCTCGCGGCTGCCGATGATGCGCACCTGCACATTGTTGCGGATCAGCTTTTGGAGATCGGAGGCAACAAAGCGCCGCAGCAGGTTAAAGATGAAGGCGACTTCTTCGCGGGGACGGGTCCAATTCTCCGAGGAAAAGCTGAAAACCGTGCAATGCCCAACGCCATAATTGATGCAAAGCTCAACCAGGCGCCGCAGCGCCTTGACGCCCTCGACATGCCCTTCGGTGCGCCGCTTGCCGCGGGCCTTCGCCCAACGGCCATTGCCGTCCATGATGACGCCAAGATGCACAGGAATGCGCAGCCGGGCGGGCTGCGCTATATTTGCAGAAGTGGCGGTATCCATGGACATCCACGCCCTCCAGGCGCAGTTAATAGCAGCCTAGACCTGCATGATTTCGGCTTCTTTTGCCGCCACGATCTGATCGATCTCGGCCACAGCTGCGTCAGTTGCCTTCTGCACCAGATCGGCCTGCACTCGCGAATCGTCTTCGCTCATGCCTTCCTTCTCGGCCTTCTTGAGCGCATCCATGCCGTCGCGACGAATATGGCGAACGGCAACGCGCGCGGCCTCGGCATAGTTGTAGGCCACCTTGGACAATTCCTTGCGGCGCTGCTCGTTGAGTTCCGGCAAGGGCACGCGGATGACCTGGCCCTCACCCATAGGGTTGAGGCCAAGGCCGCTGTCGCGAATGGCTTTCTCGACGGCATTGGCCATCTGGCGGTCCCAGACCTGAACGCTCAGCATGCGCGGCTCCGGCACAGTGACGGTTGCCACCTGATTGAGTGGCATGCGCGAGCCATAAGCCTCAACCGTCACAGGCTCCAGCAGGCTCGCACTGGCACGACCCGTCCGCAAACCCGCCAGTTCATCTTTCAGGGAAGCGACGGATTTCTGCATGCGTGTTTTAAGATCAGCGAGATCATAGCCACTGGCCATCTTGGAATTCCTTTTAGTTCGACTTGCCTACGCGGGTCGAGCGAGAGGTGCCGGAGAGTACGCCAGCAAGTCCTGCCTCGTCGTTAAGCGCGTATACGATAATGGGCATGTTATTGTCACGGGCAAGAGCAAAAGCCGCCGTGTCCATCACACGCAAATTCTTGCCGATGACCTCATCATAGCTGACAGTGTCATAGCGGGTGGCATTTGGATCGGTCATTGGGTCCGCCGAATAGACCCCGTCGACCTTGGTGCCCTTGAGCACCACGTCACATTCGAGCTCGATGGCCCGCAAGGTGGACGCCGTATCGGTGGTGAAGAAGGGATTGCCGATTCCGCCGCCGAGCACAACGACATAGCCGTCCTCAAGTGAGGCTTTGGCTTCCCGCGCGGTGAAAGTGTCCGCCACAGATGGCATGGAAACGGCGCTATAGGGTTTCGCTTTCGCACCCTGCCGGGAGATGGCGTTGCTGAGAGCAAGAGCATTGATCATAGTGCCCAGCATGCCCATGAGGTCAGCCGTTACACGGTCGGTTCCGTCGGCGGCGCCCGCCATGCCGCGGAAAATATTGCCGCCACCGACAACCACGGCGATCTGGACACCGGATTTTGCAGCATCCGCGATCTGCTTGGCGACAGCCTGGAGAAATGGTGGCTCAATGCCGAAGGAATTGTCACCAGCCAGGGCTTCGCCCGATACTTTGAGGAGAACGCGTTTGTAGGCAGGCGCCATAGGCGATCCCCTCGAGCAATATATAACAACGGGACACCGAATCCGGCGATACCCGGGCGACCCTATGCAATAGCGCATTGGAGGGGAAGAACCTCGCTGTCACAATGGGCAGCTTGGCAGGAGTTGCGCCCTTTTCCGGTTAATCGATGATCACCGGTTAAGCAGCGGACGGACCTAGAGTCCGCCCGCCGATGAGTAGCTTACTGCTTGACGCCAGAAGTTGCAGCAACTTCGGCCGCAAAGTCAGACTCGACCTTTTCAATGCCTTCGCCGAGGGCGTAACGCACGAACTTGGTCAGCTTGATCGGAGCGCCGACGTCCTTCTCGGCATTCTTGATCGCGTCGCGAACCTTTGTCTCGCCATCGATTACGAAGGTCTGGGCCAGCAGCGTGACTTCTTCGAAGTACTTGCGCATGCGGCCATCGACCATCTTCTCGGCGATATCGGCGGACTTGCCGGATTCCTTGACCTGCTCAAGGATGATGGCGCGCTCGCGCGCAACCACGTTCTGATCGAGCTCTTCGGTGTCGATTGCGAGCGGATTGGTAGCAGCGATGTGCATGGCCAACTGCTTGCCAAGAGTCGACAGGGCAGCCTTGTCGCCAGTGGATTCAAGCGCCACCAGAATGCCGATCTTGCCGAGACCTGGCTTTACAGCATTGTGGACATAGCTTTCCACCACGCCGTCCGTCACGGAGACGGTTTCGGTACGACGCAGGTTCATGTTCTCGCCGATCTTGGCGATAGCTTCGGTCAGCTCAGCGGAAACGGAGTGGCCCGAGCCTGGGAACGGCATTTCACCGAGCTTGGCGACGTCGCCATCGGCGTCGAGGGCAAGCTTGGCAACATTGCCAACAATGCCCTGGAACTGCTCGTTACGCGCAACGAAATCGGTTTCCGAGTTCACTTCGACAACGGCAGCCTTGGTGCCGGCGGTCACAACGCCAACGAGTCCTTCAGCAGCCACGCGGTCGGCCTTCTTGGCAGCCTTGGCAAGGCCACGGGTGCGCAGCCAATCGACCGCTGCTTCCATGTCGCCATTGGTTTCAGCCAAAGCCTTCTTGCAGTCCATCATCCCGACGCCGGTCGAGTCGCGGAGCTGCTTGACCATTCCTGCAGTGATTTCCATAGGTTCACCTCTTGGCGGCCCCTTTCGGGGCCGCATTGTTCAGATCAAAACGATGCTAGCTTCAGGCAGCCGGCGTGGCGGCCGCGTCGTCAGCCGGCAGATCTTCAGCCGGAGCGCGATCGGAAGCACCAAGGTCAGCACCGAGAGCGGTGGACGAGCGGCCGATGCCGTCGATTGCAGCCTTGGAGACCAGCGACACATAGAGTTCCAGGGCGCGCGAAGCGTCGTCATTGCCGGGGATAGCATAGTCGACAGTGTCGGGATCGCTGTTGGTGTCGACGATCGCGATCACAGGGATACCCAGACGACGGGCTTCCTTGATGGCGTTTGCTTCCTTGTTGGTGTCAATCACGAACAGAAGCGAAGGAACATTGCCCATGTCCTTAATGCCGCCCAGGTCGCGCTCAAGGCGTTCCTGCTCGCGGGACATCATCAGGCGCTCCTTCTTGGTGCGCAGGGCGAGATCGTCTTCGCTCATCGATTCGAGTTCGCGCAGACGCGAGATCGAGTTCGAGATCGTCTGCCAGTTGGTCAGCGTGCCGCCGAGCCAGCGGGAGTTCACATAGTACTGGGCGGACTGCTTAGCAGCGTCAGCGACCAGCGGAGCGGCCTGGCGCTTGGTGCCGACGAACAGCACGCGGCCGCCGTCTGCAACAGTGTCCGAGATCAGCTGCAGGGCGCGGCTGAGGGCTGGAACAGTTTGCGAGAGGTCCAGAATGTGGATGTCGTTGCGAACGCCAAAGATGTAGCGCTCCATCTTTGGGTTCCAGCGGTGCTTCTGGTGACCAAAGTGAACGCCTGCTTCAAGCAGTTGACGCATAGAAAAATCGGGCAGTGCCATGATGGCTGCTCCTTGTTTACCGGTTGATGCCGCCACGAAGCCTTGCGGCGGTTACCCGCCACCGGATGGATTTCCAATTGCTCGGAAAGCCTGCCTCGTGTGTGAGATCGCGCTGACGCTCAGTCAAACGCATGGGCGATATAGGGGAATGGCAGGTGGTTGGCAAGGTGTTTGGAGGAGTTCGGCTCCGTGGGTGATGAAGGAGTGTGGCACGGGTGGGATGGTGAGGGCAGAAGGGGGAGATTGTGCGCGACTGTAGGGTGGCGGGTTCGCAAAGTGCAGAGCCCTCGGGTCGAGCCCGAGGGCGACGCGCTGTGGGCGGGCACGAACGGAGAAGGGCAGAGCGGAAGATGAGTGCGCCGCGCTGGTGCCCTTAGTGGAACCGGACGTCGGTGACCCCCTCCAAGGCCTTGATGCCCCCGGCTACTTCGGCGGTGAGGCGATACGTGCCGGGGAGTTCAATTTCGTACTCCCTCGCGCCGCCGTCTCGGATAACCACGAAGTTGACGCTCCCCTCCCCGCCGCGCTTGAGCTGGGCGCCAATGGACCCCAGGGCTTTCTGGTCGGCGGCGAAGATGGTGAGGCGCCGGTCTATCTTTTCGGCAATGCCATCGATCGGCTGCGCCGAAAGAAGACGCAGGCTGACGCCTTCGGCGCGCTCTTCAGCGCCGACCTGCAGGATCACGGATTTGCCGGGCTGCAGCACAGCGCCGAACTCGTTGATCTGCTCGGAAAAGGCGATCACTTCGAAGCTGCCGGTTTGGTCGGACAGCGTCAGGATCATCATGGGCGTGCCCTTGCGGGTACGGCGATCCTGCCGCGAACCGATGGTGCCGGCGAGGCGGCCGGCCGAGGCGCCGTCCTTGACCGCACGTTCGAAGTCGCTCCAGCGCTGCACACGCAGGCGCTCGAAGAGATCGGCATAGGCATCGAGCGGGTGGGCCGACAGGTGAAAGCCGATGGCGGAGAGTTCGCGATCGGCGCGTTCGGCCGTGGTCCAAGCAGGAACGCCTGCCGGCAGGCGAATGGTTTCGGGTTCGCCCGCGTCGAACATGTTCCATTGGCCTTCGTTGCGCTCGGCGGTGAGAGAGTGGGCCATGCCCAAGACCTGCTCGATGGCAGCAAAGGCCACCTCGCGGCGCGGTACGATGGCGTCAAAGGCGCCGGCATTACACAGCGTTTCAAGCGTGCGCTTGCTGAGAACCCGCGGATCGACCCTGCGGGCGAAATCCCCCAAGTCCTTAAACGGCTTGTTGCCGCGCACTTCGACGATGTGTTCGGCGACCTGCCGGCCGACGCCCTTGACGGCGCAGAGGCCATAATGGACGCGCTTGTCCTTGACCGAAAAGACCACTTCGGAGCTGTTGATGCAGGGTGGCACCAGCTCGATCTTGAGGCGCTTGGCCTCGCTGCGGAATTCCGCCAGCTTGTCGGTGTTGCCCATATCGAGCGTCATCGAAGCCGCAAGGAATTCGTGCGGGTGATGCGCCTTGAGATAGGCGGTCTGATACGAGACGAGAGCGTAAGTCGCCGCATGGCTCTTGTTGAAGCCGTAGTTGGCGAACTTGGCCAGCAGGTCAAAGATGGTGTCGGCTTCGGCCTGCTTGAGGCCGTGCTTGATCGCGCCTTCGCGGAAACGCTCGCGCTGCGCGTCCATTTCCGCCTTGATCTTCTTGCCCATGGCGCGGCGCAGCATGTCGGCTTCGCCCAGAGAATAGCCTGACAGGAGCTGGGCGATCTGCATCACCTGTTCCTGGTAGACGATGATGCCATAGGTTTCGTCGAGTACCTTCGAGAGGTCGGGATGCGGGTATTCCACCTCTTCGCGGCCGTGCTTGCGGTCGTTAAAGAGCGGGATGTTGTCCATCGGGCCGGGACGATAGAGCGCCACAAGGGCGATAATGTCCTCGAAGCGGTCGGGCTTCATGTCGACAAGAGCACGGCGCATGCCGGCGCCTTCCACCTGGAACACGCCGAAGGTGTCGCCACGGGCATAGAGCTCGTAGGTCGCTTTGTCGTTGATGGATATGTCCTCGATTCGGAAATTACCGCCGTCCAGGTTCACCATGTTGACCGCGTATTGCACGGTGGTGAGGGTTTTCAGGCCCAGGAAGTCGAACTTGACGAGGCCCGCCGCCTCGCTCCACTTCATGTTGTATTGGCAGACCGGCATGTCGGAGCGCGGGTCACGATAGAGCGGCGCCAGATCCTGAAGCGGACGATCGCCGATGATGATGCCGGCGGCGTGGGTCGAGGCGTGGCGAAACAGGCCCTCGAGATTGCGCGCAATAGCCACGAGGTCGGCAACGGTTTCATCTTCGTCGGCCATGGCCTTGAAGGCCGGGACTTCGTTGAGCGTGCGCTCAATCGACCATGGATCGGCCGGGTTGGCAGGCACGAGCTTGCAGATGCGGTCCACTTGGCCATAGGGCATCTGGAGCACGCGGCCGACGTCGCGCAGCACGGCGCGGGCCTGCAGCGTTCCGAAAGTGATGATCTGGGAAACCTGCTCGAAGCCGTATTTCTTCTGGACGTAGCGAATGACCTCTTCGCGCCGGTCTTGGCAGAAGTCGATATCGAAGTCGGGCATCGACACGCGTTCGGGATTAAGGAAGCGCTCGAACAGCAGGTTATAGGCCAGTGGATCAAGGTCGGTGATGGTGGTGGCATAGGCCACGAGCGAGCCGGCACCCGAGCCGCGGCCTGGACCGACGGGAATGCCCTGCGACTTGGACCAGCGGATGAAGTCTGCCACGATCAGGAAGTAGCCGGGGAACTTCATGGACTGGATGATGCCCAGCTCGAACTCCAGCCGCTCCCAATATTCCTCGGCTGTCTTGCCGGGTGCGGGGCCGGGATTGGCGAGGCGGTTGCGGAGCCCCTCCTCCGCCATGGCGCGCAGGGCTGCGGCTTCAGCAGCAACGGCATCTTCGTCGCTCAGGTCTGGGGCGGCCGCGAATTTAGGCAGGATCGGCTTGCGGGTACGGGGGCGATAGCTGATGCGCTGCGCGATCTCGACGGTAGAGTCGAGTGCCTCGGGAATGTCCGAAAACAGCTCGGTCATCTCCGCGCGGGTCTTGAAATAGTATTGGTCGTTGAGCTTGCGGCGCTCGGTTTGCGCCAGGACGGTGCCGCCGGCGATGGCGAGCAACGCGTCGTGGGCTTCGAATTCCTTGATCGACTTGAAAAAGGGCTCGTTGGTCGCGACCAGGGGTATGCCCTTGCTATAGGCGTAGTCGATCAGGCGCGGCTCGACACTGGCTTCCTGCGGGCGACCGTGGCGCTGCAGTTCCATGTAGAGGCGGTCGCCAAATAGGTCTGCGAGGCGGTCGAGGCGGCGGATGGCATTAGCGTCCTGCCCCTGGGCAAAGGCCATGTCGATGGCACCTTCGGGGCCGCCGGTGAGGCAGATCAAGCCTTCAAGGCCTTCGCGGCTGAGCCAGTCGAGCTTGGCACGGGCTACGCCGTCCTCGCTCTGGAGGTATGCCTTGGAGACGAGTCGCGACAGGTTCTCAAAACCGTTTTCCGTCTGCGCCAACAAGACGACGCTGGACTTGCCCGCCCACGCCACGTGGCCGCGCTCGCTGACCCGCTCCTCGGCGGCGGCGAAGTCGATCGCCAGTTCCACCCCAGCAAGCGGCTGAATGCCCTTCTTGCTCGCCTTTTCGGAAAACTCCAACGCACCGAACAGATTGCCGGTGTCGGCAATGCCAAGGGCGGGCTGATTATCCGCCGCTGCAAGCTTCAGGATGGTTTCGAGCTGCAGCGCGCCTTCAAGAAGCGAATAAGCCGAATGGACGTGGAGATGAATAAAACCGGGACCGCTCATGCGCCAACCTTTAGCACCAGCAGCCCGCTCTCCCCACAGCGCGCTGCCCGCAATCCACAGAAGGTCACACGAGTCGGGTCAGCAAATCCATCCAGGTCAGCGAGCCGATTGTGAACGCGCCCAAGGTCACGAATGCAGCAAGATCCTTCAAGAACATCAGCATCTCTATCTCCTTTGTTGCTATATTGTTCTTTTAAGTTCCTGGTTCGTTCCTGTCCAGTGTGAGGAGTGGGGAGAGCGGGGAATGGCCGGTCTTGGTTAGCGAAGTGTTAGGCTTTGCCGTAGCGCGGACATGCCAAAGCGCCGCCCCTGGTGCGTTTTGAACAGCGTTGATGTGGCGAGGCCCTGCCTCGGAGGTAGTTTAGTGTAGTGAGACAAAGCCTCGCCACATCAGATGGGATTTTAGGCTGATCCCGGCGCGACTCTGGACGAGAGGCGTCAATAGCCCCCACAATCACTTCCGCCGTCCTACGGGGATCGCGACATCCCCGCCCCATCTGCCCCTTCACAAGCCGGTTCGCGCGACCCGCTGGTTAGTGAAGGCAGTGGGTGGAGGATAGCGCAGGGGGATGGTGGGGGGAGAAGCGGGAGAGATTTGTTCTGTGCGGGGGGAGAGGACCCCCACCTAGCCTCCCCCTGGGAGGGGGAGGGACTGGTGCGGTGGATTAGCCACACGCACTGTGTCATCCCGGGCCTGACCCGGGATCCATCCTGAGATGGTGCGTTGGTGGAGGTGGTCCGTTCTGACCACCTTGCGGTTGGGGTGGATTTCGGGATGGGCCCCGGGTCGGGCCCGGGGTGACATTGTGGGTGGGGTGGGATGGTGCCACTTCCCCGGTCGTCATCCTCGGGCCTGACCCGAGGAGACTGCACTAGCGGAGCGATCCCTAAGTGCAGGGCCCTCGGCTCAAGGCCGAGGGTAACGACTGGTGGGTGAGCGGCAGACAGGCTCACCATGAGGCCTTTGGGAGTGCTGTGTGTGGCTAGATAGCCGAGGGGCGAGCCTGGGGCGCGGGTCCGGGGAATGACCCCCCAGCTGCAGGTAATCAGCGGCTTACCCGTTTATGCCGCCAGGGTTACTACGACGGCGCCGCGGGGGGTGGCTACGACTGTGTGCTCATATTGCACGCATGGTGCGGACGGCCGGCTGACAAGGGTCCATTCGTCGTCGGCCGATTTCTGGTCAGCCATCTTGCCGCCGAGGGACAGGAATGGCTCGATGGTGAAGACGAGGCCGTTGGTCATGCGGCGGCGTTCGGATTTGTCGGGCCAGGTGGCGATTTCGCCGGGTTCGTCGTGCAGGCTGTCGCCGACGCCGTGGCTAGCGAGGTTGCGGATCAGGGTGTAGCCGCCTTTTTTGGCGAACTTGCCGATAGCGTTACCGATGTCAGCCAAGGGGGCGCCGGCCTTGACGGCGCCAATGCCAGCCCACATGGCCTTCTTGCCGTCGCGGCAGAGGGTGACGAGGCGCTTGTCCCCCTGCCCCAGCACGAAGGACGAGCCGCAATCGGCGAAGACGCCGTCTTTTTCTGCAGACACGTCGATGTTGACGAGGTCGCCTTCGTGCAGCACGCGGTCACCGGGAATGCCGTGGGCGATCTCTTCGTTGACGGAGATGCAGGTGGCACCAGGGAAATCATAGGTGAGGATCGGGGCGGATTGAGCGCCGTGCTCGGCGAGCAGCTTGGCGCCGATTTCGTCCAGCTCAAGCGTCGTCATGCCCGGGCGCATGGCTGAGGCCATAGCATCTCGGGTGATGGCGCAGATGCGACCGATAGCCTTGAGCTTTTCGAGCTGCTCTTCGGTGGTGATGGTCATTTGTGAGCCAAATAATAGGCGAGCAACCCTTGCGTGGAGCTGTCATGCCCCTCCCCGCTCTGCTTGCCTTCGACCTTTGGCAGCAACGCCTTGGCCAATTGCTTGCCCAGTTCCACGCCCCATTGATCATAGGAATTGACGTTCCAGATCACGCCCTGAGTGAAGACCTTGTGCTCATAGAGAGCCACGAGAGAGCCGAGGGTTTCGGGGGTCAGCTGCTCGTAGAACAGGGTGTTGGACGGACGGTTGCCCGGGAACACCTTATGGGGGGTAAGTTCCGCAATCATCTTCTTGTCGAGCCCCTGCGCCTTGAGTTCGCCGACTACTTCTTCTTCGGTCTTGCCCAGCATCAGGGCTTCGGACTGTGCCAGGACATTGGCGACAAGCTTGTCGTGGTGCGGCGGCAGCGATTCATGGGGGCGCGCCGCGATCAGGAAATCGCATGGGATGACGTCGGTGCCCTGGTGAATGAGCTGGTAGAAGGCGTGCTGGCCATTGGTACCAGGCTCGCCCCAGACGATGGGGCCGGTGGACCATTTCACTGGCTTGCCAGCCAAGGTCACGGACTTGCCGTTGGATTCCATATCCTGCTGCTGCAGATAGGCGGCAAAGCGGGAAAGGCGCTGATCGTAGGGCAGCACGGCGTGGGTGGAGAAGCCCCAGACGTTGCGGTACCAGACGCCGAGGAGCGCCATGATGACGGGCAGATTGCTTTCGAGCGGGGCGGACAGGAAGTGCCGATCCATGGCGTCAGCGCCCTGGAGGAACTTGCTGAAATTGTCGTAGCCAACAGCCAGGGCGATCGGCAGGCCGATGGCGGACCAGACGGAGTAGCGGCCGCCAACCCAATCCCAGAAGCCGAAGATGCGGTCTTCGCGAATGCCGAATTTGGCGCAGGCGGGTATGTTGGTGGAAACAGCGGCGAAGTGGTTGGGCACCGCTTCTTCGCCCAGCGTATCGGCAATCCAGTCGCGGGCCGAATTGGCGTTGGTCATCGTCTCGTCGGTGGTGAAGGTTTTCGAGGCGACGATGAACAGTGTTTTCTTCGGGTCGAGGCGCTTGAGCGTGTCGTGGATATGTGCGCCGTCGACGTTCGAAACATAGTGGGCGCGCAGGTCGGGGCGGGTATAGGGCTCGAGCGCCAGCGTGACCATGGCGGGGCCGAGGTCGGAGCCGCCGATGCCGATGTTGACGACGTCGGTGAACTGCTCGCCGCCATGGCCGCGGATCTGGCCCGAGCGGACCGCGTCGGAGTAGTTGCCGATGGCAGCAAGGACGCTGCGAACATCGGGCATGACATCCTTGCCGTCCACCGGAACGGGCTTGTCGCCCTGGTAGCGCAAGGCCATGTGCATCACGGCACGATCTTCGGTGATGTTGATGTGCTCGCCTTCGCACATCTGGTCTCGGCGTTCTTCAACGCCGGCGGCGCGGGCCAGGTCAAACAGTGCGGCCATCGCATCTTCGTCGATGCGATTCTTTGAATAGTCGAGCAGGATGCCGGCGCCCGTGGCGGAATAGCGCCGGAAGCGATTGGGATCGATGGCAAATTGCACACGCATGGGCTGTTCTTCGAGCCGTTTGCGATGCTTGTCCAGGTTGGTGAAGCTGGCTTTGCGCCCTGATTTCGCCATGTCGTTTAAACCCTTCCTGAACGTCAGATAGTTGGCAGATCGCCTGCGGCCCATGCTGCACGCGTTTCCGCCGCAAAGTCGCTAAAGCGGCCGCCCTCGATCGCTCCGCGGCAGCCCTGCACGAGCTCTTGATAATAGGCCAGATTGATCTGCGAAAGGATCATCGCGCCCAAAATCTCTTCTGTCTTAACGAGGTGATGGAGATAGGCGCGGCTCCAGCGGCGGCAATTGGGATTTGGTGACGCTTCATCAATGGGACGATGATCATCCCTATGCCGAGCGTTTTTCAAATTGATGACGCCAAAACGGGTATAGACGTGGCCGTGCCGGCCTGCGCGGGTGGGATGGACGCAATCGAACATGTCGATGCCGCGCCCGATGGCGCCCAGGATGTCGTCAGGCTTACCGACACCCATGAGATAGCGCGGGCGGTCGGTGGGCAGCTCGGGCGTAATGTTTTCGATGACGCGGAACATGACGTCCTGCGGTTCGCCAACGGCAAGACCGCCGACGGCATAGCCATCAAAACCGATGGATTTGAGACCCTGGGCCGAGCGGGCCCGCAGCTCGGCATTGTCGCCACCTTGCACGATGCCGAAGAGGGCTCGGTTGAGCTGGTTGTTGAACGCGGTCTTGGAGCGATCGGCCCAGCGGAGCGAGAGCTCCATGGCCCGTTCCATTTCCTTGTAGTCCGCGGGCAGCTTCAAGCACTCGTCGAGCTGCATGATGATATCGCTATCGAGCAGCGTCTGGATTTCAATGGAACGCTCGGGGGTAAGCTCGTAGCTGGAGCCATCGATATGTGAGCGGAAGGTTACGCCTTTTTCCGTCAGCTTGCGGAGCTGGGCCAGCGACATGACCTGGAATCCGCCAGAATCGGTGAGGATTGGGCGCTGCCAATCCATGAAGTCATGCAAGCCGCCCTGGGAGGCCACGCGCTCGGCGCCGGGGCGGAGCATCAGATGGTAGGTGTTGCCCAGGAGAATATCGGCGCCAGTTTCGCGCACCTGCTCGGGATACATAGCCTTGACCGTGCCTGCCGTACCCACGGGCATGAAGGCAGGCGTCTGGATGTCGCCACGTGGCGTATCGATGCGGCCGCGTCGCGCCATGCCATCGGTAGCGGACAGGGTGAAGGTGACGAGTTTGTCGGGGGCGGAGGTTTGGGCGTTCATGGGGCAGCGTCATAACCGTCCCGAGGGCCCGTGTCACCACTTCAGGGCAGTCCGCCCAGCGCCATGGTGCCCAGATGGAAGGCGCCGAGGATGATCGCACCGGCGATCATGAGGCCGACCAGGCTCGCCAGCACGCCAATGATCACGCCCACGCCGTCGCGGTTGAGCATGGAAAAGGCGATGATGCAAAGGCCGACATTGGGGATGGCGTTGATCAGGGGCACGGGAAAGACCATGACCAAACCCACCACGATGACGAAGATCGCATAGGGGAGATTGGCGGCGCCGCTGGTCATCCAGCGAAGGCGCGGACGCGAGAAGCGGGCAAGAATGGCGGTGACGCGCACCACCTGCTCGCTTGCCTTGAGCAGCAGGTTGAGCCGGAGTTTGCGGTTACCGATGATGGGCGGCAGGCGGATCGGCCGGCCCAGCAGCATGGCAATGGCGATGAGGATCGTGGTCCAGGCGATGGTGCCGCCATAGCCTGGTGGGCCGGGGACCATGTTGAAGAGCGAAACCACCAGCAAGAGCAGCCGGTGGGCCCTTGGGCCGAGCATGACGATCAGCCCAGAGAGTGTCAGGTGGGACTGGTCACCTTCGGCGGCGCGCTGCAAGGCTGTGGCGATGCGGGCGGCGTAACGGGTGACGGGGGTTCCCTGGGTCGTCAAGGGTCGCGCCCGTCGTCCGCCGGCTGGGGTGCCCGCAGCAGCAGCGACGAGTCGCCATAGGAGTAGAACCGGTAACCGTTTTGTATCGCGTGCGCGTAGGCGCTTTTCATCACGTCCATGCCGGCAAAAGCACTGACAAGCATGAAAAGCGTCGATTTGGGCAGGTGGAAATTGGTCATCAGGGCATCCACGGTGTGGAAGCGGAAGCCGGGGGTGATGAAGATGTCCGTATCGCCGATAAAGGGCTGCAAGGTGCCGGTGGCGCGAGAGGCGGTTTCGAGGAGGCGCAGGCTCGTGGTGCCGACTGCGATGACACGGCCGCCAGCGGCCCGGCGGGCGTTGATGCGTTCGACAGTGGCTTGCGTCAGCTCGCCCCATTCGGAATGCATGACGTGGTCTTCGGTGTCTTCTGCCTTCATGGGGAGGAAGGTCCCTGCCCCGACATGCAAGGTGACGCGCTCGATGGCGATGCCCTTGTCGGAGATTTGCTGGAGCAGGCTTTGCGTGAAGTGAAGGCCAGCGGTGGGCGCAGCCACGGCGCCGTCATTGGCAGCATAGACGGTCTGGTAATCGATGAGGTCGCGGTCTTCAACGTCGCGCTTGGCGCCGATATAGGGCGGCAGCGGCATGGCGCCGTGGGACTTGATGGCCTCATCGAGCTGGGCGCCGCCAAGTTCGAATTCAAGGGTGACTTCGCCGGTGTCACCCTTGCCCGATACGCGAGCCTTGAGCGTGCCGGACTCGCCATTGCCCAGTTCCAGATCGTCCAGCAGCGCCAGTTTCTTGGCCGGGCGGGCGAAGGCGCGCCATGTGTGGGCGTCCACGCGCTTATGAAGGTTGAAGGACACGCCGGCGCGGTTTTCACCTCGGATGCGCGTGCCGCGCAGCTCGGCGGGGAGTACGCGGGTGTCATTGACAACGAGGACGTCGCCTGCCTGCAGCAGGTTCAGCAGATCGGGGATATGGAGATCCGAGAGACCCTTTTCGGGGTCGACCAGCAGCAGGCGCGCTGAATCACGCGGCTCGGCCGGATGAAGGGCGATGAGGTTCTCGGGCAGGTCGAAGTCGAAATCAGAAACGCGCATGGGGCGTCGTTAGCACGGCGATGGCGCCTGTGGAATGGGTGGGTGGCAAGCCGCCTATGCGGGAACGGCGGGCGCCCGCGGCGCATTGCGCTAGCCGGAGGTCAGCATGAATGAAGTACCGCTGCGGCTGGGCGTGCCTGTCAAGATCATGGGCAATCCCGAGCTGAAAAGCCACGATGCGCGCCGCTCAACCAGCGAGCCGCATCTCAAGGTTTCGCTGGGCTATCTCGACGCCATTTTCGACTATCTGGGCAAGCACAAGATCAACATGTACCGCATGTCGTCGGATCTGGCGCCCTATGCGACGCATCCGGATATGCCGCAATTTCATTCCATGGTGCGCGACAGCGCGGCTGACCTGGCTGCCATTGGTGCGCGGGCCAAGGCGCAGGGTTTGCGGCTGTCGTTCCACCCCAGCCAGTTCATCGTCCTTAATAGTCCGGATCCGGAGCTGGTGCGCAAGAGCACATGGGATCTCGCCTCTCAGGCGGAGATGCTGGATTTGATGGAGCTGGGGCCAGAAGCCGTTCTGGTGGTGCATGTGGGTGGTGTCTACGAGGACAAGGAAAGGGCGCGCGCGCGTTGGGTCGAGACGTGGCCGACCCTGCCCGAGCCAGTGCGGCGGCGGCTGGTGCTGGAGCATGATGATCTAAGGTTTTCAGCGGCGGATGTGCTGTGGATTCACGAGCATACGGGTGTGCGGCTGATCTTCGATCATCAGCATTTCTGGTGCCTGAATCCGGAAGGCGCCGACATGCGGCAGACGCTGGAAGCGGTGTTGCGGACGTGGCCGGAAGGTGTGCGGCCGAAGGTGCATTTCTCATCGCCCCGGACCGAGATGCGGCAGCTGGTGCGCAAGGATCGCAAGACGAAAAAGCCTGTGACGGTGAATGCGGCGCCGGTTTGGACGGGTCATGCCGACTTCGTCAATCCGTTTGAGTTCATCACCTTCATGCGGGTGGCGGCTGGGCTTGAGTTCGATGTGATGCTGGAGGCGAAGGTGAAGGACCTGGCGCTGATAAAGCTGAGGCCGGATCTGGTGCGCTATGCGCCGGATGTGGCGGCGCGGTTTGGACTGGGGGCGGACGCACAGGCTGAGCTGGAGGCGGAAGAAGCCGGGGTGCTGGAGGTGGAGGGGTAAGCTTGGGGTGCGGAACCAAGCACCCCCACCTCGATCCTCCCCCTGAAAGGGGGAGGTGTCGACTGAGGGATTGTTGGTCTGCCCGAAATTACCCTGTACCGGCGTCATCACCTGGCTTGTGCCGGTGATCCTACCGCAGCCTGGCCGATGCCGAGATGGATTGCCCGGACGAGCCGGGCAATGACGGTAGGGTGAGATCGGGGCCGTTAGCTGATCAGAGCAGGCGGATCATCAACGCGCCGGTAACAAGGAGCATGGCGCCGGCTATGCGGCCGAGGGAGATTTCGCGGACGGCCATGCCCATGAAGCCAATCTTGTCGAGGAACATGCCCCCGATGAGCTGGCCGGCTACAGAAAGCGCCATGACGGCGGCAGCGCCGAGCATGGGGGTAAGCATGATGTTGGAAAAGACGTAGAACGCGCCGAGGACACCGCCGGCGACAAAGGTCCACGGTGCGGGAGCGCCGAAGTTGATCGGGGTGGAGCTTGCCGCGCTGTAGATGAAGGCGATGATCCAGAGGAGGATCGCACCGGCGACGAAGGATACGCCGGCCGCCGCGATGGGCACGTTGAGGCTGCGGCCAAGCTGGGCGTTGATGGGCGCCTGGGTGGCGATGCAGGCGCCTGCGACGATGCCCATCAGGGTCCACAAGATGACGTCCATGCGCAAGCGCGGCTCCTTTGAGTGACAGGCAAAAAGAACCCCCGGGGATATGCCCGGGGGTTCTGTATTTCTAGACTGACGATTCTCAGGCCGCGATGTCGGCGGCGACTTTGACCGAAAGCATCTTGTCGGGATTGATCACGGGCTCGCCGCGCTTGATCTGGTCGACATTTTCCATGCCTTCGATGACCTTGCCCCAAACAGTGTACTGCTTGTTGAGGAAGGGCGCGTCGGTGAAGCAGATGAAGAACTGCGAATTGGCCGAATCCGGGCTCTGGGCGCGGGCCATGGAGGCGGTGCCACGCACGTGGGGCTCGTTGTTGAATTCCTGCTTGAGGTTCGGGTACTTCGAACCGCCTGTGCCACGGCCATCGGGGCAGCCGGTCTGGGCCATGAAGCCCTCGATAACGCGGTGGAACACGATGCCATCATAGAAGCCTTCACGTGCCAGCTTCTTGATGTGAGCGACGTGGTTTGGCGCCAGATCTGGGCGCATCTCGATTACGACATTGCCCTTGGTAGTTTCGATGACGAGGGTGTTTTCCGGATCGGCGTATTCGGCCATGTGCTTGGTCTCTCTGTTCGATTATGGGGCGGGTTTAGTGTGATTGGGCGGTGGGTGCAACTACTGGACGGGCAACAGACACGGTGTCACCCAGGCGGAGGACGGGGTCCATCTTGAGATGTTTTCACCATTGCACCAAGACCAGACACCTCAGGATGGATCCCGGCCTTCGCCGGGATGACATCGTGGAATGTTGATAAAACTGGCTACTTATACTCGATCTTGGCTTCGACGATCTTGTCGGGGTTGGCGACCTGGCCGTTCTGTTCGGCAGGGCCTTTTTCGATAGCGTTTACCGCATCCATGCCGGACACGACCTTGCCGAAGACGGTGTATTGGCCATCAAGGAAGCTGGCGTCGCCCGTGGTGATGAAGAACTGTGAGTTGAAAGAGTTGGGGTCCTGCGAGCGGGCGCCGCCCACGATGCCGGGCTGAAAGCTTTCGCTGTTGAACTCGGCTTCCACATCGGGAAGTTCGGAGCCGCCCATGCCGGTGCCAGTCGGATCGCCCGTCTGAGCCATGAAGCCCTCGATCACGCGGTGGAAAACGACACCGTTGTAGAAGCTTTCGTTCGTAAGGGTTACGATGCGCTCGACATGCTTAGGCGCAAGGGCGGGCAGCAGTTCGATATCGACTACGCCGTCTTCAAGGGTCAGGATCAGATGCGGCGTGCCGGTTTGGGCGAAGGCAGGTGCGGCGCTCAGGGCAGCGGCACCGATGACAAGGGCGCCAAACAGGCGACGAGTTATGGAGATCATTTGTTCTTGAGGGCCTTCAGAACGATTTGCGGGACGAAGGCGGAAATATCACCGCCCATTTCAGCGATTTGGCGCACCAATGTGGCCGAGATATGCCGAACCGGTGGGCTGGAGGGCAGGAAAACGGTTTGCAGGTCCGGCGCCATCTGAGCGTTCATGCCGACCATCTGCATTTCGTAATTGTAGTCGGTGGTGTCGCGCAGGCCGCGAATGATCAGCTTGGCGCCGTTTTCCCGGGCGGCATTGACCATGAGCCCGGAGAAATCGACGACGCGGAACTCGGTGTCGGTGCGCTTGCCGACGGGTGCCAGCACCTGTTCTAGAATGGCGAGCCGGTCAGCATGGGCGAATAGCGGAGTTTTCTTGCCCGGGTTGATGCCCACAGCCACCACGAGGGTATCCACCAGCTTGCAAGCGCGTTCTATGACGTCCAGATGCCCATTGGTCACCGGGTCAAACGAGCCTGGGTAAAAGCCCACCAGATCAGCCACGACGCCCCTCCCCCTTGTTGTTGATCAGGTTTTTGTCACGGGTAGCAGGCCGTGGCAAGCTGAGGGCGAGCATTAGCCCAATTGCTAAAATGCAAGATAATTGCAGCAGCGAAAAAACAGCTTTGCCAAGTAATTCTGGAAACAACTACATCCACAGGGGCAAAGGATGCGATCTTACCTCGACGGTATGCTGCGCTACTTCGAGATTTCAGGTACCAGCACACGGGCGCAATATTGGCTGTTCTTTGTGGTGCAGTCCATGATGACGGCTGCTGCGGTGGCGGGCGATGTTGCACTGGGCGGGTTTGATCCCGAGCGCCCTGCCCCGACGCTGACGCTGTTTGCAGCCCTTGTACATCTCGTACCCTCGGTGACGCTGCACATTCGCCGCCTGCACGATATCGGCCGGTCCGGGGCCTGGTATCTGTTGTTTTTCGTGCCGGTCTTCGGCCCCCTGGTCCTGCTATACTGGGCGTGCTTGCCCTCCAAAGGCGATGGCAATTATTATGACGAGCCTACACCCAGCAGGATCAAGCCAGCAGCGCCCAAGCGCTACATGACCATTCCCGAGGGTGTCCGGATGGGAAGCGGTGCGGCCAGGGCGATCAGCGGGCGTCCGAGCAGGCCACCTAGGGAAGGCCGGTTTATCTGAATGAAAAAGGGGCGCCGAGCGCCCCTTTTTTATTCTTCAGTCGCCGGTGGTGCCTCGGGCGCCTCTGGCGGTGGCAGCTCGTCTTCGTTCTCGGGCTCGCTGATGTGCTCGACGGAGACGACCTTTTCGCCTTCGGCGGTGTCAAAGACGATTACGCCTTGCGAGCCGCGCGACACGATGCGGATCGGCTTGTCGCCACCGACCGGTAGGCGAATGGTCTGCCCGCCATTGCTGATCAGCATGATCTGGTCATCGTCCGCCACGGGGAAGCTGGCGACCAGCTTGCCATTGCGCTTGTTGACCGCCATGGCCACAATGCCTTTGCCGCCGCGTCCGGTGATCCGGTATTCGTGGCTGGAGGTGCGCTTGCCATAACCGTTTTCCGACAGGGTCAGAATGAACTGCTCGGTGGCGCTCATCTGAGCATAGCGCTCCTGCGGCAGTTCGCCGGCGACAACATCGGCCTCATCGGAGCCCGCGTCGTCTTCGGCACCTTCACCGCGCACGGCACGACTCATCTTGAGGTAAGCGGCGCGTTCTTCGGCCGTCGCATCGGAGTGGTTGATGATGGCCATGGAGATGACGACGTCATCCTTGGCCAGCTGGATGCCGCGCACGCCCATGGAATCACGGCCCTTGAAGACGCGGACGTCATCGACCGGGAAGCGGATGGCCTGGCCCATGGCGGTGGTCAGGAGGACGTCGTCGTGGGCATTGGCAGTTTCGACGCCGACGATCTGGTCGCCCTCATCGAGCTTCATGGCAATTTTGCCGTTCTGGCGCACTTCGACGAAGTCAGCGAGCGAATTGCGGCGAACCGTGCCGCGTGTCGTCGCGAACATGATGTCGAGATTGGCCCAGCTAGCCTCGTCCTCGGGCAAGGGCATGATGGTGGTGATACGCTCGCCCTGTTCCAGGGGCAGGATATTGATCAACGCCTTGCCGCGCGAATTGGCCTGGGCCAACGGGAGGCGCCAAACCTTGAGCTTATAGGCGATGCCGCGGCTGGTGAAGAACAGAACGGGCGTGTGGGTATTGGCCACAAAGAGGCGGGACACGAAATCTTCGTCGCGCGTGGCCATGCCAGAGCGGCCCTTGCCGCCGCGGTTCTGCGCGCGATAGGTCGAAAGCGGTACCCGCTTGATGTAGCCCTCGTGCGACACAGTAACGACCATGTCCTCGCGAGCGATCAGGTCTTCATCGTCGAAGTCGCCGACTACGGCGGAAATCTCTGTGCGGCGCGGCGTTGCGAACTGGTCCTTGATCTCGGTGAGCTCGTTGCGGATGATTTCCACGACGCGTTCGCGCGAGCGCAGGATATCGAGATAGTCCTCGATCTCCTTGCCCAACCCGTTCAGTTCGTCACCGATTTCGTCGCGGCCAAGAGCGGTTAGGCGAGCCAGGCGCAGTTCGAGGATGGCGCGGGCTTGCTCTTCGGAGAGCATGAAGGTGCCGTCTTCGTTGATACGGTGGCGCGGATCATCGATCAGCTTGATCAATGGGGCGACGTCCTGCGCCGGCCAGTGACGCGTCATCAACTGCTCGCGGGCAGTCGCCGGATCGGGCGCCGTCCGGATCAGGGCGATGACTTCGTCGATATTGGCAACGGCAATGGCGAGGCCGACCAAGATGTGAGCGCGATCTCGGGCCTTATTGAGGAGGAACCGGGCACGGCGCGTAACCACTTCGTGGCGGAAATCGATGAAAGCCTGCAGCATTTCACGCAAATTCATCAGCTGCGGCTTGCCGCCATTGAGCGCAACAAAGTTGCAGCCGAAGGAGGATTGCAGCGCCGTGAAGCGATAAAGCTGGTTGAGAACGACGTCAGCCAGGGCGTCGCGCTTGATTTCGATGACGACGCGCATGCCCTCGCGCGAGGATTCGTCGCGCATGTCGGCGATGCCCTCGATGCGCTTGTCGCGCACTAGTTCGGCGATCTTTTCGACCATGGCGGCCTTGTTCACCTGATACGGCAGCTCGGTGATGACGAGAGCCTCGCGCTCCTTGCGGATCTCCTCGACAGCCACTCGACCGCGGACAAGGACGGAGCCGCGGCCCGTTTCATAGGCCTGGCGAATGCCGGCACGGCCCAAGATGATGCCGCCCGTTGGGAAGTCGGGGCCTGGCAGAGCTTCAAGCAATTGCTCGGCGGGTGTCTGTGGGTCATCAAGCAGCAGGAGCGCTGCGTCGATGGTTTCGCCGAGGTTGTGGGTCGGGATATTGGTCGCCATGCCAACGGCAATGCCGCCACCGCCATTCACCAGCATGTTCGGGAAGCGCGCGGGCAGAACCGTCGGTTCCTTTTCGGAGCCGTCATAGTTGTCCCGGAAATCCACCGTGTCCTTGTCGAGATCATCAAGGAGGGAGTTGGTGATGCGCTGCATGCGCACTTCGGTATAACGCATCGCCGCGGGCATATCGCCGTCGACCGAGCCGAAGTTCCCCTGCCCTTCCACAAGCATTTCGCCCATGGAGAAATCCTGCGCCATGCGCACAAGAGCCATATAGACGGCGCTATCGCCGTGGGGGTGATACTTACCGATCACGTCACCCACGACACGGGCGGATTTGCGATAGGGCTTGTTGTATTCGTAACCGTTCTCGCTCATCGAAAAGAGGATGCGGCGGTGAACGGGCTTGAGCCCGTCGCGCACATCCGGCAGTGCCCGGCTCACGATCACGCTCATGGCGTAATCGAGATAGGACTTGCGCATCTCGTCGGTGATGGAAATCGCTGAAATGTCGGATGGCGGCAGCGCGCCGTTGCCGTTGCTTGTCGTATCGCTCACTGGGGTGATTCTTGGTTGATTTGGTTAGCCGATATATAGGTGATCTCGGCCCAAATTGCTAATCTGGTGCTCATGGGCCCCTGTGTGGAGGCTGAGAGCCGCCCGGGCTCAGCGTCGGGGAGGCTTCATCCTGAGCTTGTGGAAGAACAAGACTGTGGCAGCACTGTCTCCCCTCGCTCTGCCGTATGGTTCCCCAGGCTCATCCTGAGGCCCTCGTTAGTGATTGAAGCCTAGCGGCTAAGCCGCGCTGTCAAAGGTTGTGCGAGCCTTGTTGATGTGCCCGTGGTTCTGGTTGGCCCAGGTCACGAGGTGGCCGAAGGGGATGATGATGGAGCGGCCGAGATCGGTCAGGCGGTATTCAACGGAAGGTGGCTTGGTGTCGAATACTTCGCGTTCCACCATGCCGTCGCGCTGCAGATCGCGCAAAGTTTGGGTCAGCATCTTTTGGGAAATGTCGGGCACCTCACGGCGCAGCTGATTGAAACGGCGGGGCCCGGAAGCAAGGGTCATGACCAGCAGCATGCTCCATTTGTCGGAAATCTTGTCGAGCACGTCGCGCACCGGGCAATTGCTGAGCGGCCCGCCTATTTTTTCGTTCCAGCACTGGACGACGGCGGATGCCTGATCGGTTTCGGACAACATGGGGTTACCTCCGGGTGCCTTTAGGCGGCGGAAGTGCCTCCTTTCGCCTGACGGCGAGTCTCTCTAGAAAGCACTCTCTAATCGAGACCTACTCTCCGGTGGCAACTACTGCAAGGAGGGTTTCACAGGAGAGTCAATCATGCCCGACTTCAAGGATCAGTCCCTGCTCGTAACCGGTGCCAGTGGCCACTTTGGCCGCATTGCTGTCGAGGAGCTTCTTGCTCGTGGCGCGACGAAGATCGTCGCGGGAACGCGCGAACCGGACAAGCTGGCCGACCTGCGGGACAGAGGCGTCGAAGTGCGGCGGGTTGATTTCGATGAGGCGGGGAGCCTTGCCCAGGCATTTGCGGGCATCGATCGCATGCTGATGGTCAGCACGGACGGGATCGGCAAGCGCATCGCCCAGCAGACGGCCGCGATTGATGCCGCTAAGGCCGTGGGTATAAAGCACATCATCTATACCTCTGCTCCGGCAGCGCGGCCCAATGCCGATGCCCGGACCATTCTTCAGGAACACTTTGCAACCGAACTGGCGATCGCCGGGAGCGGGCTCGACTTCACCATTTTGCGCAATCACATGTATGCCGAGAACAATCTGGCCGGTGTGGCGCAGATTGTAGCCTCAGGGCAGTTGTTCGGGCTCGTGGGGGATCGGGGTACGGCCTATGTGACGCGCGCCGATGCGGCCCGCACTGCAGCTGGTGCGCTGCTTCTTGCGAGTGGCAAAGCCATTGAGGACGTTACCGGACCTGCAGCCGTAACCAATACCGAGCGTACCGCGCTTTTATCCAAACTTAGCGGCAAGCCGGTGACCAGCATTGCCGTGACGCCTGATGAACTTGCCGCGGGCATGGTGGCCGCTGGACTGCCTGGGGATTTCGCTGATGTGCTCGTCGCATTTCAGATCGACGCAGTGCTGGGCTATCATGGTGTCGTCACCAACATTGTAGAGCGCTATTCAGGCCGCAAGCCGCATTCGCTCGCCAACTTTCTCGAAGACAATCGCTCTGCTTTGGTCAGCTGACGCTCACGCGGTCCCGGTCATCGTCGGGGCCGCGCCAGCGGGCAATCTTGCTACACAAGGGCGCAAACAGATGCGATCGCTGGACGCAGGGAGAGCAACACCGTAGAAATCGCGGCAATCTCGCATCTTCGTTCCGGAGTCGGTGGCCTTTGTCTGGTGGTTCCTTTTTCCAGCGCCTGTGGGCGCGATTTGCCTATGACCGGTCGATTGGCTTCGGGCTCGAATATATCGGGCTGACCACTTTGCGCTATCCGCGCCTGATCGCCATGGCGGTGCTCGTCGTGACGATCCTGGCGGCATCGCAGATGCCGCGAGCCAATGTGGATGGCGATTTGCTGCGGGTTTATGCCCATTCAGGTGAGCATTACGATGCCTATGAGGAGCTTTCCTCCACCTTCGGCACGTTCGAGAACGACATCTATGTGCTGGTCAACTCGCCGCGCCTGACTGAGCCCGAAACGCTGGAGCGCGTGCGCGAACTAGCGTTCGATCTGGAGCTCAACGACTATGCCGTGGGCACCATGTCGCCTTTCACCCTACGCAAGCCGGACGGCAATGGCGGCACCGTGCCGGCCGTGCCCGAGGGCATGGACAATTTCGGCGATGTTGCGCGTGCGCTTAGCGATCTGCAGCAGAACGATCCAATGATGCGCAACCTTATCACGCCCGATCTTTCGGGCGTGGTGCTGATCATGTTCCCCAACCAGGAACTGACCAAGGAGAATGGCACCAAGGCGATGATCGCGAGCCTGCGCGAAACCATTGCGCCTTACGAGGACGAGAACATCAGCATCGAGCTGACCGGCCCACCGGTGTGGTCGACCGAGATGCTTGGTGCTGCGGTTAATGATCAGGTCAAGTTCACCGTTTGGGGTTTCGGGCTCGGCTCGCTCCTGGCGCTGCTGGCGCTGCGCTCCATTGCCGGCGCGCTGTTGGTGGCGGCGACGCCGTTCCTGGCGGTGCTCTGGTCCATGGGTATCATCCTGCTGTTTTTCGGCTCGTTCTCCTTCCTCACCATTATCGTCACGACGCTGGTGCTGGTGATCTCCTTTGCAGAAGCCATGTTCTTTGTTTTCAACTGGCTGGCGTATTGGCGCGATGGGATGGAGCCCAACAAGGCGGTGGATGCCACCGTCAAGCTGGTGGGGCCCGCCTCGGCCCTGACCATGCTCACTACCTTTGTCAGCTTCGCCTCGCTCTCCCTGACGCCCGGCCAAGGCATTCGCGAGTTCTCGATTGCGGGTTCGATCGGCACGTTTTTGCTGTTTGTGTGCCTAATGACGTTCTTGCCGCTGCTGCTCAAGCTTGCCATTCGCCTTGGCTTCAAGCCGCCCAAGCGCTCCAGCTTGGTGCTAACGGCACCGCTGCCGATCGCCTGGTTCCTGGCCAGCCGGTTCGGCCGGCAGGTTTCCATTGCTGCCATAGCCGTGACGATCCTGCTTTTCATCCCCTATTTCCTGATCAAGCCCCATTTCTCGTTCCAGGATTTCGTGGCGAAGGACTCAACGGCGCTGACCGCTGCCGAGAGCATCGATGCGGGCGTGGGCGGCGTAGCCCCCTTCTATATCCGTGTGCCGCTGGTCGAGATGGACCCCAATGTGGGTCCAAGGGACTTCGAAACCGTGCGGGCGGTACACGAAATTGTCGAGAAGCACCTGGGGGAGAACAAGGTCATCTCGGCCGCGAGCCTCACCAATTATACCGAGAGCGGGTTCACCCGCGAAGAGGTGCTGGACGCCGTTGGTCCGTTTATGAAGCGGCGCTTCGTGACGGATGATGGCAGCCAGGCGCTGGTCACCGGTTTCATGCCAACCATCATCGACTCCGAAGATTTGCGCCAGCTAGTGACCGATATAGATGCGGACCTCAAGGCTGCGGGAGTCAGCCAGGCGCAGATCGGTGGCTTCCGCGTGCTGACCACTTTTGCCACGGACCAGATCGTCACCGGGCTGCAACTGGATCTGACCATTTCGGTGCTGGTCAATCTGGGCCTGATCGGGTTTGCATTCCAATCCTTCCGCGTGGCGCTGGCATCGGCCATTCCGAACCTCTTCCCGGTGCTGGGCACGGAAGCCTGGCTCTATTTCACCGGCCAGGGGCTGCAATTGACCACGGTTATCGCGCTTACGATCGCCTTCGGTATTGCGGTGGATGACACGGTGCACTTCCTGTCGCACTACCTCCATTCGCGCCGCGAAGAAGGCCGTCCGCACATGGAGGCGGTCAAGCACACGCTGGACCGGATCGGGGGCGCCATTGTCGCAACCACTATCATTCTTTGTTCCGGGGTCATCATCGTGACCTTCTCGGAACTGCCTCAGGTGGCACTGTTTGGCATGCTGTTTGTGTCCACCCTCGCCTTTGCGGTAGTTGGGGATCTGTTTATCCTGCCCGCTCTTCTGGCCGCTGGCGGCAAGTTCTTCCACCCGCTCGGCAATATTCGGGTGCGGACGGCCGACCATGAGGCGACGCCGGACGATCCTACGGGCGACACCCACACGGGCGATGCTCCCGATCCTGTTGTTGCAGGCAAGTAATGCGCGCAACATTGCTTGTCGCTCCCCGGCGCCATTGCTTAGATGAGCAGCGCTGATTCTCGTCTGGAGGGGCGGGGAACAAGCGATCAAATTGCTGCGTACTAGCCCGGCAGGCGAAGGGTTGTGGTATCGGGGTGGGCGGTATGTTGCCGAGGGGCATTTTTCGTTGGAGGCCTAGGGCCATGAGCTTTTTTGGACACCTGTCGCGCGCAGTTGCGGTGGCGGGCGTAGTTTTTGCGGCCGGTGGCAGTGTCGCTCCGGCCTTTGCCGCCCCGGCAGATGTGGCGCTGCTGAAATCCTATATTGGTGAATGGCGCGGGCGCGGCACGCTGGTTGGGGCCAATCGGGAAACGGTCGTATGCCGCTTGTCCCTGACGCAAGGCAATGCCGACAAGGTCAATTATAATGGCCGCTGTACGCTGGCGGGTAACCAGCTTTCAGTGGCCGGCACCATTGCCTATATCGAGGCAAGCAAGCGCTATGAAGCCGCCATGAGCTCTAATGCGACCTTTACCGGGACAGCCGTGGGCCAGAAGCGCGGCAGTGGCCTTGTCTTCAATCTGCGCGAACGCGATCAGGACGAAGAGGGCAAGGACCTCAACATCTCGGCCCAGATCAGCCTGCGCGACGACGACATCGGCGTCGTGTTCGAAGTGGTGTATGTGGAAACCGGCGATAATTTGCGCGCCGAAGTTCCGTTCACGCGGCAATAGTTAGCGCTGCTGCTTCAGGCTTTCTAGCCTGAAGCTTGGCTGCCTGAAAGCAACCAGTCTCTTCAAATAGCTTAGTTTCATAGACACGTGGGGACGCCGAAGCGCCCCCGCAATATGGCTGTCAGCGAAGCCTCAGAACGGGATATCATCGTCCATCCCGCCAGGCTCGAAGGCCGGAGCGTTGGCAGAGGGACGACGTCCGCCACCAGCACCACCGTTGTCGCGCGCGCCTCGGAAGCCGCCGCTTTCATTGCCGTAGCCGCCGCCGCTAGAGGCGCCGTCATTGTCACCACCTCGGCCATCCAGCAGGGTGAGATTGCTGTTGAAGCCCTGCAGCACGATTTCGGTGGAATATTTGTCCTGGCCAGACTGGTCCTGCCATTTGCGGGTCTGAAGCTGGCCCTCGATGTAGACCTTGCTACCCTTGCGCAGATAGCTTTCTGCCACACGGGTCAGACCTTCGGAAAATATAACGACACGGTGCCATTCGGTTTTTTCGCGCCGCTCGCCCGTGTTCCTGTCTTTCCAGCTCTCCGAAGTGGCAATGGACAGGTTCACCACCTTGCCTCCACTCGGGAGATTGCGCACTTCTGGATCGGCACCCAGATTGCCGACCAGGATCACCTTGTTCACACTGCCTGCCATAGCGTCTTCCTTTGAATTCAGTTTGCTGGGCAATGGCCCCACGCAAACGCTCACTTACATAGCGGCTGCACTTTACGCCGCCGTCCGGTTCGATGCTTGTGTGATATGAGGTTGTGAACAGGACTTGCGTTCACCCTATGTTCGCGATAGCGGTGAGTCAAGGCGGCGGAAAAGCTGGTACTGCTGACACGGATTGTCAGGAGCCCTACCCCAATCAACAGCTGCCTAGGGTATGGCGCCGGTGCAAATGGTAACTTGACTCGGTGCAGACTTGTTCCGCTTATGTTCCCGGTGTAGAGTCGTACTGCCCACAGGTGTAACGTAACGGGAAAATGACGAGCTGCCGGGCCGCCATGCATCGGGGCTGCTTGCGGCGTGAGCGGGTGATGCCTATTTGTGTGGCCTTCCCGACAAGCTATCGACTTTGTCGCGGCGCCTGCTTTCGGCGCCTGAGCCATGGACTGAAATAATGACTGCCAAACCCAGCCAGAACCGTGAACTCGTCGTCCGTGGCGCACGTGAACATAATCTCAAGGGCATCGACATTCGCCTGCCGCGCGACTCCCTTATCGTGATGACGGGTCTGTCGGGCTCCGGTAAATCTTCGCTGGCGTTCGACACCATCTATGCCGAAGGGCAGCGACGCTATGTGGAGTCGCTCTCCGCCTATGCGCGTCAGTTCCTTGAGATGATGCAGAAGCCCGATGTGGAGCATATCGAGGGGCTATCCCCTGCGATCTCCATTGAGCAGAAGACCACGGGCCGCAATCCGCGCTCCACCGTGGGTACGGTAACGGAGATCTACGACTATCTGCGTCTTTTATTTGCTCGCGTAGGCGTCCCCTACTCGCCCGCAACTGGGCTGCCAATCGAGTCGCAGACCGTGTCGCAGATGGTCGACAAAGTGCTTGAAATGCCGGAGGGCACGCGCCTTTACTTGCTGGCGCCGATCGCGCGCGGCCGCAAGGGTGAGTACAAGAAGGAATTGGCCGATCTGATGCGCAAGGGGTTCCAGCGCGTCAAGATCGACGGTGAATACCACGAGATCGAGGACGCACCTGCGCTCGACAAGAAGTTCAAGCACGACATCGAAGTGGTCGTGGATCGCGTGGTGGTCGGGCCCGACATATCCGGCCGTCTGGCCGAGAGTTTCGAGACGGCGCTGAAGCTTGCCGATGGCATTGCGCTGGTCGAGTTCGCGGATCAGAAGAACGAGGACGGCACTCCCGTTCAAGTCACATTCTCCGAGAAGTTCGCCTGCCCGGTTTCAGGCTTCACCATTGCCGAGGTGGAGCCGCGCCTATTTTCGTTCAACAACCCGTTCGGCGCCTGCCCAGTCTGTGATGGGCTCGGAACCGAGCAGAAGATCGACCCGGACCAGGTCGTGCCCGACCCCACCCTATCCATACGCGACGGTGCGGTCTTGCCCTGGGCCAAGACATCGGCGCCTTATTACCAGCAGACCTTGCAGGCCGTGGTGAAGCAATATGGCGCTTCCACGGGCACAGCTTGGAACGAGTTGCCCTTTGAAGTGCAGCACGCGGTGCTGTTCGGCACAGGCAAGACGCAGGTCGACTTCGTTTATGACGACGGTCTGCGGCAGTACAAGACCACAAAGGCATTTGAAGGCGTGATCGGCAACCTTGAGCGGCGCTACAAGGAAACCGAAAGCGCGGGCATGCGCGAGGAGATCGAGAAGTACATGTCGGCCAAGCCCTGCGTGGCCTGCGGCGGCTACCGGCTCAAGCCCGAGGCCCTCGCGGTCAAAATCGACGGGCTGCACATCGGGCACGTAACCGAAAAGTCGATCCGCAATACGGCAGAGTGGTTTGCTCAATTGCCGGCCAAGTTCACGCCGAACCAGAAGCTGATCGGCGAGCGCATCCTTAAGGAAATCAACGAGCGGCTGAAGTTCCTGATCGATGTGGGGCTAGACTACCTCTCCATGTCACGCAATTCAGGCACGCTTTCGGGCGGTGAATCCCAGCGTATTCGTTTGGCGAGCCAGATCGGCTCGGGGCTTACGGGGGTGCTCTATGTGCTCGATGAGCCCTCAATCGGTTTGCATCAGCGTGACAATGCGCGCCTGCTCGAAACCCTGCAGCGGCTGCGAGACATCGGTAACACCGTTATCGTCGTGGAGCACGACGAGGATGCCATATTGACGGCGGACTATGTGGTGGACATCGGCCCGGGTGCGGGTGTGCATGGCGGTCATATCGTGGCCGAGGGCACACCGGAGCAAATCCTGAACCATCCGGATTCGCTGACGGGCAAATACCTATCCGGGCGGATGGGCATTCCGCTGCCGAGCGAGCGGCGGCAGGGCAAGATTGGCAAGGCGCTCAGCATCAAGGGCGCGACAGGCAACAATCTCAAGAATGTGTCGGTGGATGTGCCGCTTGGCATGTTCGTGGCAATTACCGGTGTGTCCGGTGGCGGCAAGTCGACCTTGATGATCGACACTATGTACCAGGCGATCGCCCGGCGGCTGAACGGCGCGCGCGTGGTTCCTGCCCCTCATGAATCGCTGACGGGGCTTGAGTTCCTCGACAAGGTCATCGACATCGACCAATCACCGATTGGCCGTACCCCGCGGTCGAACCCTGCGACCTATACGGGCGCCTTTACGCCGCTGCGCGAGTGGTTCGCTGGCCTGCCAGAAGCAAAAACCCGCGGTTATGGGCCGGGGCGGTTCAGCTTCAACGTCAAGGGCGGGCGCTGCGAGAAGTGCGAAGGCGACGGTGTGCTCAAGATCGAGATGCACTTCCTGCCCGACGTTTATGTCACCTGCGATGTATGCAAGGGCAAGCGCTACAACCGCGAAACGCTTGAGGTACAGTTCAAGGGCAAGTCCATTTCGGACGTGCTCGACATGACCATCGATGAGGCTGTGGACTTCTTCTCGGCCGTGCCCACGATCCGCGACAAGTTCCTGACCCTGCAGCGCGTGGGCTTGGGCTATGTGAAGGTGGGACAGCCGGCCAATACCTTGTCGGGTGGTGAGGCGCAGCGAGTGAAGCTCTCCAAGGAGTTGAGCAAGCGAGCAACTGGCCGGACGCTCTACATGCTGGACGAGCCCACGACGGGGCTACATTTTCACGACGTGGCAAAGCTGCTCGAAGTGCTGCAGGAACTTGTCGAAGGCGGCAACACAGTGATCGTGATCGAGCATAATCTCGAAGTCATCAAGACGGCCGATTGGGTGATCGATCTTGGGCCCGAGGGCGGTGACAATGGCGGCGAAGTGGTTGCCATCGGAAGGCCGGAAGATGTGGCGGCCAATCCGCGGTCCTATACGGGCAAGTTCTTGAAGGAAGTAATGGAGCGTCGGCCGCATTATGCGACGAGGGCAGCGGAGTAGCCGGCGCTCCACAAACACCATGCTATCGTGGCTCACTGATCTTGGGCTTATGAAAGGACGAGGGAGTGGCGCGCAGTACTCCACTCGCGCGACCTCGCGGTTCGACAGGCTCACCATGAGGTCTCAGGAAGGTCGAGTTACAAGTCGCGCTTTTGGGGTGATCGTAGGGGCGCCGTAGGTCGCGAGGCCACCAAGGTTGAGGCTTATAGGGTAATCTTTCTATCACCCTGCGGAAGGCGATTGCCTTCACCCCAGCAGCTCTCATCCTGAGCCCCTTGAATGAAGAGGGCATAGCTCGATCCTACACCACTCAACCTCTCGGTTCGACAATCTCACCGTGAAATTCCTAGGCTTTAGGCGGTGTTGCGCGCGCGGTCGGCGCGGGGTCTGCTAGCGCGCGTCCGGTGGAGGCACGTCCGTGCTGGTTTTGCATTCAATAAGCCATACATCATAGACCGCGTGGTCCACGGCGTTGAGCGCCGGGCTGTCGGCAAACATCCAGCCGGTGAAGATGCGCTTGGAAGTGCCGGTGAGGCTGCGCTGATCGACTTCCAGGAAAGAAGAAACTCGCTGGGTTACGGTAGGCGGGCGGCTGTAGCAGGCGCGAGGGGTGATCTCCAGGGCGCCGAACAGGACGGTTTCATCGATGTAGACGTCAAAACGCGTGATGCGCCCCGTGATCTTGTCGAGCCCAGCAAAGGTCGCCACCGGATTGGCGATGGGCTGCGCCCAGGCGGGCGCCGCACAGCAGAGCACGGCCGCTAAAGATAGCAGCTTGAGGAACCGGAAGACGGGCAATGCGTCTGCCCTTATTCGGGTGACCAGGCTTCGTAGTCGCCGGTCACGCGTGGGCGCTCGCCCTTGTTGAGGAGGCTCCCCTCGGGGCGATAAGCCTGCGCCGTGCCAGTCAGATTGCGCTCGCGGGGCTTTTCCCAAGCACGTGGCACATATTTATCCTGGGTGGGGATCACATCCGTGCGGTGGTGGATCCAACCATGCCAGCCCGTGCCAATCGTGGATGCGTCAGCGTCGCCTGCATAGGTGACGTAGCGACGGTTGCGCTTCTTGTCCTGGTAGTAGCGGTTGCCGTTTTCGTCGGTGCCGACGAACTCGCCAAAGCGCCAGATCCACAGCCGCGTGCCCCAGGTTTGGCCGCTCCACCAGGAGAAGATTTCTGTAAGGAACTGCTTCATACCAGTCTTGGCCAATTGTCGATTCCGCTGTCGAACTCACGATCTGCGGGGGGTTTAGCACGTGAGCGCACATGAGCCTAGGCCTAAGTGCCCGCCACAGGGGCTATGAACACCAAGGTTTCCTTAACGCTTCGGCCAAGGCTTGCTCGACTCCGCCCCTGCCTGTTTGGTGGACTGCAAGGATGGCTCGCCAACTGCTCGCTGGCTGCGTAGTTGTAGGCGTTATCCACACGCCCCAAGAAGAGAAAATTATTTCAGGGCAATGCTCCCCAAAATTTCTCTGATTGACAATCCTCGAATCGGATTAGCGCATTGACTTCATTAAGGTCTTGGAATGGCCATCGGAGCGCTGGAAATCCTTTAGTGACACGCCGGTGACGGGAACCCTCAAACCTGTTGATGAATGCTTAAGAGCAGCCTAGGAAGGAAGTCCTAGCTGGCTCATATTGGTATTAACCGGCATCAAAGCCGCGGAATTCTTACCATTTGTAGGGGTAAGTAGCGTGCAAAGACACTAGCCCTAGTGGTTTTGCAGCACTATATTGGGTTAGGGACCTGCACGCTTTACCGGGGTCAAAGATGAGAAAAAGGAATCTCGTCTCGCCTGTGCCAGAATAGGTCAGATTGCTCGCCGCGCAGTTCGGCGCATTGTTAGCTCAAGCCCAGATGGGCATCGCCTCTACAGTTCAGGATTCTTTCCTATGCGCATTGAACGTCGTTTCACGTCCGCCGACCAGGACCGTTACGCCACTATCGAGTTCCGCTCGGCCACCAGCGAAATCCGCAATCCCGATGGCTCGGTGGTGTTCAAGCTCGAAGACATTGCCGTGCCCGCCACCTGGTCGCAGGTAGCTGCCGACATCATCGCGCAGAAATATTTCCGCAAGGCTGGCGTCGCCAAGGCGCTCAAGAAGGTGGAAGAGAACTCGGTTCCTTCCTGGCTGTGGCGCTCCGTGCCCGACGAGGCGGAACTGGCCAAGCTGCCCGAGGGCGAGCGCTATGGCTCGGAAATGGATTCGCGCCAGGTGTTTGATCGCCTGGCCGGCACCTGGACCTATTGGGGCTGGAAGGGCGGCTATTTCGTCTCAGAAGAAGACGCCCTCGCCTTCCGCGATGAACTTGCCTTCATGCTGGCAACGCAGCGCGTGGCGCCGAACTCGCCGCAATGGTTCAACACGGGGCTGCACTGGGCCTATGGCATTGATGGCCCCGGCCAGGGCCACTTCTATGTCGACCCCTTCACCCATAAGCTGGTGTCGTCCAAGAGCTCCTACGAGCATCCCCAGCCGCATGCCTGCTTCATCCAGTCGGTGAATGACGATCTCGTCAACGAGAACGGCATCATGGACCTTTGGGTGCGCGAGGCGCGCCTGTTCAAGTACGGTTCGGGCACGGGCACCAATTTCTCGGCCCTGCGCGGCTCGGGCGAAAAGCTCTCTGGCGGCGGCAAGTCGTCGGGCCTGATGAGCTTCCTCAAGATCGGCGACCGTGCTGCCGGGGCGATCAAGTCGGGCGGCACGACGCGTCGTGCGGCCAAGATGGTGGTGCTCGATATCGACCATCCCGACGTTGAGGAATACATCAACTGGAAGGTCAAGGAAGAGCAGAAGGTCGCGGCGCTCGTGACCGGTTCCAAGGTCGTTTCCAAGCACCTCAAGGCCATCATGAAGGCCGCCGTGAACTGCGAAGGTTCGGGCGACGATTGCTTTGACGTGGCCAAGAACCCGGCTCTCAAGCGTGAAGTGCGCGCCGCCAAGAAGGCGCTGGTGCCGGAGAACTACATCTTCCGCGTGATCCAGTTCGCCAAGCAGGGCTATACCGACATCGAGTTCCCGGTCTACGACACCGATTGGGACAGTGAGGCCTACCTCACCGTTTCGGGCCAGAACTCCAACAATTCAGTCCGCGTCACTGACGACTTCCTGCGCGCCGTCGAAAACGACAGCGATTGGGATCTCAAGGCGCGTTCCAATGGCAAAGTGACCAAGACGCTCAAGGCGCGCGATCTTTGGGAACAGGTTGGTTACGCAGCATGGGCTTCAGCCGATCCCGGCATCCAGTACCACACGACGATCAATGAGTGGCATACCTCGCCCGAAGCCGGTCCAATCAATGCGTCGAACCCCTGCTCGGAATACATGTTCCTTGACGATACGGCGTGCAACCTCGCTTCGGTGAACTTGCTGCCCTATCGCAACCAGGATGGCTCGTTCAACACGGCTGCTTATGAGCACACGGTACGCCTCTGGACGGTCGTGCTCGAAATCTCGGTGATGATGGCGCAGTTCCCATCCAAGGCGATTGCAGAGCGCTCGTTCGAATATCGCACCCTGGGCATCGGCTACGCCAATATCGGCGGCTTCCTGATGACCTCGGGCATTCCCTATGACTCGGCCGAGGGCCGCGCCATTGCGGGCGCCGTGACGGCCATCATGACCGGCGTTTCCTATGCGACGTCGGCTGAGATGGCTAGGGAACTTGGGCCATTCAAGGATTACAAGCGCAACGCCAAGCACATGCTGCGCGTGATCCGGAACCATCGCAATGCCGCCCATGGCAATGCGCAGGGCTATGAGGGGCTGTCCATCAATCCGGTGCCGCTGGACCACGGTTCGCTGATAGATGCAAACCTCAGCGAACGCGCCAAGGTCGCGTGGGACAATGCGCTCGCCCTAGGCGAAAAGCACGGTTATCGTAACGCACAGGTTTCCGTTATCGCGCCGACCGGCACGATCGGCCTTGTCATGGATTGCGACACGACCGGCATCGAGCCCGACTTTGCACTGGTAAAGTTCAAGAAGCTCGCCGGTGGTGGTTACTTCAAGATCATCAACCGTGCCGTTCCCCCTGCCCTGCGCACGCTGGGCTATTCGGAATCGCAGATCGCCGAAATGGAAGCCTATGCGGTGGGCCATGGCAATTTGAACCAGGCACCGGGCATCAACCCTTCGACGCTGCGCGCCAAGGGCTTTACGGACGACAAGATCGAGGCGCTCAACAAGGGCATGGCTTCGGCTTTCGACATCAAGTTCGTGTTCAACCAGTGGACACTAGGTGCCGACTTCCTGAAGTCCCTCGGTGTCACTGACGAACAGCTCAATGACTTCTCGTTCGAGCTGCTGCCGTTCCTTGGTTTCTCCAAGAAGGACATCGAGGCCGCCAATATCCATGTTTGCGGCGCCATGACGCTGGAAGGCGCCCCACACCTTCGGGAAGAGCACCTGCCGGTGTTCGACTGCGCCACGCCATGCGGCAAGATCGGCAAGCGCTACCTGTCGGTGGAGTCACACATCCTGATGATGGCTGCCGCCCAGCCCTTCATCTCGGGCGCGATCAGCAAGACCATCAACATGCCCAACGACGCAACCGTGGAAGAAGCCAAGGAAGCCTACATGCTGTCCTGGCGCCTGGCGCTCAAGGCCAACGCGCTTTACCGCGATGGCTCCAAGCTTTCCCAGCCGCTCAATTCGTCCGTCTTGGCTGCGGCCGATGACGAGGATGAGGATGATCATGTCGAAGCGCTCAATGCCATGCCCGTGGATGCCCGCGTGCCGGTGGTTGCCGAAAAGATCGTGGAGCGGATCGTCGAACGTGTGCGTGAGCGCGAAAAGATGCCCGACCGCCGCAAGGGATATACCCAGAAGGCGATCGTTGGCGGCCACAAGGTCTATGTGCGTACCGGCGAATATGACGATGGTCGCCTGGGCGAGATCTTCATCGACATGCACAAGGAAGGCGCTGCCTTCCGCGCCATGATGAACAATTTCGCCATCGCGATCTCGCTGGGTCTGCAGTATGGCGTGCCGCTGGACGAATATGTGGAGGCATTCACCTTCACGCGCTTCGAGCCCGCCGGCATGGTCATGGGCAATGACCGGATCAAGAACGCGACGTCGATCCTCGACTACGTGTTCCGCGAACTGGCCGTATCCTATCTAGACCGGGATGACCTCGCCCATGTGGCTCCGGCTTCACCAACCTCCCTGTCGGGCGGTGTTACCGAGGAGCAGGCTGCGCGCACGGCTTCCCCGTCGACCCCTGCCCCGGTTCCTGCCGAGCGCTTCGTGTCTCGCGGCATGACGCGCGGCCGGGTGGCTAACAAGTCGCTGATGATCGTCTCGGGCGATCACCAGTACACTCCGCCCCAGGCTGCCAGCACCTCTACTGTAACAGCGCTGCGCACAGCCACGGCGCTCAAGCAAGAGCCCCAACTCGCCCCGGCGGCTTTCCCGGCTGCCGAGCTCAACCCCATCCCCAGCCCACCAACGGCAAAGGACGCGGGGCTCCTCAGGGCCGAAGCTCAGATGAAGGGCTACACGGGCGACCAGTGCACCGAGTGCCATAACTTCACGATGGTGCGGAACGGAACGTGCTTGAAGTGCGACACGTGCGGGACGACGACGGGGTGCTCTTGAGTATTCCGAGTTGATGTGATCGCCCCATAAGGATGGTCAAAAGTCTGATTTGTGCGCACTCAAAGTCGCTGTCAGTTCGCCTCAAAAGTTAGTTGAACAAAAAAGCCCCGGGAAACTGGGGCTTTTTCATCATACCATCGGCTAGAGTTGTCTCTGGAGCACTCGCAGCTTCGGCGTTCTCTTTGCGCCTCATCCCGTCGTTCAGCCAAGCAACTGTTTCACCTAGAAGCGGACGCAGGCAGCTCGCGAATGCTGGCCAAGAAGCATGCCCCTAGGCAAGCGTTGCAGTAAGCGACCGCAATTTCTGAGCATCCTGGCTGGGTGCGGCACCAAAGTACCGGCAATACTCGCGGCTAAACTGAGAAGCGCTGTCGTAACCAACTTTGAAGCCTACACCCGTGACGTCGTTGGGATGGCTGGCCTGCGTCATGGCCTCGACGCCGAAGGTGTTGGTGTTGAACACCCTGGTTTCCAAACCATAGCCCGAAGAGCTGCCGGTGATCATAACGGTCTTCATGGTGTATTCCTTTGATGTGGTGCGATCCCCTGATCGCCTCGACACCATCTAAGCTCCCCGCTTGACCCCAACGTTATCATCAAACTCCCAATCACTTGCACGATCCTACTTCAAAGCGGAGCTAAGTTGATGTGCCGAAAGTTGTTCAGCCGGTATTGCGGCACTGGGGGGCTAAGTCCTTGCTGTCGATCAGAGGATGGGCGAACGCATTGGACGACCTGGATCTCTTGCGAGACCTCAGGCCGTCCAGATGATGCGAGACGAGATGAACGTCGGCTTAAAAGGCTGAGGAGGAGTTGGAGCCATCGTCGTCACTATCGAGCAGAGAGCGGGCAGACTCATCGGCCCAGCGAGCCAGACTAGCAGGCTGAACTTCAATCACATCGAGACGTGATGCAACGGCAGGCGCATGGGTAAGTGGGCGCAGAGTGTCCTTGTTCAGGTATAATACGCGATTGGCACCATTCTCGTCGCTGATATGGACGATGATCTTGTCGCCCCAGGCTTCAACGCGGTCTGCGTTGATACCGTGGTGTTCGGCCAGATTAGCAGTGATCGCCGCAACTGAGCGGCCGTGGATGTTGGGATCTTCTTCCGAGTTTTCAGATGCGGCAGCTGCAGAGGACAACAGAACAAGAGCGATAGAGGTGGCAGTGACGTTGCGGAACATGGTGTCTTTCCTTTGAGGTTGTTTCGGCGTTAGTTGTTCGCCGATGACCTCACTTGACCACCGCGGGCGTCTTTACCGTTAGGGCAATACTCCTGGCAAGTTGCACGATCCTACAAAGATCCGGAAGTTGAGAGTAGTCCTGTGCTCTGCCTGGGAGAAAGAGTATAGACAGCCTCGCGCCCCATTGCAGCCGTTCGAGTACTCTCAAGAAGATCCCGGCAGCAGACGTGCTGTTCAGAAGAAAACGTGTGGACTAATCCGATTGGCACCTCTTTCCATAGGAACTCAGCAGAGCGAGTATCTCTGCAACGCACACGCGGTGGGAGATGGCGATGTTTGTACGGACTGTGGAGCCGACCGAGGCTGAGGGTGAGATAGCCTTGATCTATGCCAATGAAGTGGCATCGATGGGACGGGTCATGCAGGCAACCCAATGCTGGTCAGCTAGACCTGATATCTTGTCGCCTGTCGAGAATTTGCTGCATCGAATAAGAGACGGGTTTTCTCTGGGGCTCGTCAACTTTCGCCTGATAACCCTGATCGTGGCCAAGCATGTGCCCTCAAGCTATTGCTCTCACGTCTACTTCAAGGCGTTGTCGGGTATGATTGAGCGCGAACAGACACTGGCTGTGCACCGGAACTACCGTAATGCCGGGCTCACTAACCAGCAAGTTGCCATGCTAGCCTATGCCGAGCAGATCACGGTGGACGCCTCGCGCATCACCCAAGCGGATATCGACGCGCTTCGTGCCGTAGGTCTTACTGACCTTAACATCGCGGACATTGCGCTAGCCTCCTCCTTCCGGAACTTCCTTAGCCGTTATTTCGACGCCATTGGAGCTGTGGCTGAGCCCGAATTTTTGGATGATGATCCGAGCGTTCGCAGTGAATTGTCGGTGGGTGGTTACTAGCCAAAAGGGTCTTCTGCCATGCGCCCCATCCTTGCTGCTCAGACTTCAGTAGCTCGGCATTCAAAAGCAGACTTCCCCTGCTTGATCTTGTGTGGGCTGGGGGCCGTTAGCAGCCAATCCGCAATTCCCTCAATCACCCGTTCTGCGACCTCAACGAATCCCAAGGCCGGACAACGACGATGATGTAACTTGTCGCTCTTCGAACTTGGTGAAAACTGGTGTTTTTCCCAGCGGTCTGGCATCAACATCAGCCGTCCACCGTCGGAGAAGAAAATGTTCACACACGTCATGGTTGGCAGCAACAACCTTGAGCGAGCTCGGATCTTCTATGACGCAACTTTCTTAGCGTTGAAAGGAAGCCGCGGCGAGATGGATGCAGGCGGCAGGCTGGTCTACAGCCATGATGGCATTCGCCTCATGATGAAGCCACGGGTGTACAGTTGATTCCAACGTAGGCCGAAGGGTGCGGCCCTCGGCACATCCAGCGCACAAAGGAATGGAAGCTTCCAGCTGGAATGCGCCCCATTCACGCCGTTTCTCCACCCGCAACGATTTCCTGAAAGCTGCCCGTCCGTCGACGTTGTGGCAAACTAGAGTTACACAACCTAGCGACAACGTCCCAACGCGGAAGATATCTGCCGCAAGGAAAAGCTCCTCGGGTTCACTAGGATCTGCGGGATGGCGCCCGAAGCCTGCACGTTTCGCCAAAATACATGGTATAGCCACCCAGCGACGCCACGCCCTCCTTAATGCGCGCACCGCCATTGTCATCAATTTCAATCACGGGCACGCAGGTCCGGACGGCCGGATCCATGACCCCTCGGATCTCTTCGGCCCGAGTTTTTCCGACGGCAAGCCGCCGAAGACGGTGAAATTTTGGAAGACGTTTACCAGCTGCCCTTCGACAGTGCCCTAGACGGTCACCACGCCATCGCCGGGGATCAGCGTTTCGCCAATCAACTTGCCCTTGGCGTGCTGGGTCGATGCGCTTGCCCGCCTCGCAGTCCCGCTCCGGCCGACAATCTGGTCCCGATCGATGGTGATCCAGCAGAAGACGGGCAGACCTGTTCAGTTTTAGATCACCTTAGACACAAGAGCTAGCCTGCTTACCTGGCTTGAGAGACGACGCGGCACGGTCGATGACTTCGCGTTTCCGAGCCGCGTCAACGCTGATCGCCACCTGAGCACGCGTCAATATGCGCGGCTGGTTGACGAACGGGTCACTGCCATCGGTCTGACACCGCAGGAATATGGCACCCATACCCTGCGCCGAACCAAGGCGTCGATCATCTACAAGGCCACGTGGAACCTTCATGCTATTCAGATACTGCTCGGGCATAGCAAGATCGAGAACACGGTGCGGTAACGGGGTGTCCATGTAGACGATGCACTCTCGCTATCTGAAGCAACGGAGATCTGAACGACGCGGCTTTGTCCAGTTCAGGCAGAGCCGCCAACGCCCCCTACCCTGCCCTTCACAGGCGAGTCCTGTCCGTAAGAACGGGCTAGTTAGCGGACTGTCTGCTCTTCGCACTGAAGTCGGAGTAGCTGACTCACGCCCGGAGGCAACCCTTGCTTTTAATATCCAGCAGGCTCTGGCACATGGCCGGCGGTTGGGGGCCGGCCATGCTGATGACCCTTAGGCCGCTTTTTCGTTGATGTCGTCGCTGTGGCGGATTTCGGTCCCGAGGACCTTCAAGCACTCGCGGATGAAAGCAGCCAGAGCAGTCCAGCCCTTCGCCGAAACCATGGTGCCATCCACATAGGCTTCGGTAGGCGAGAGATCGATATAGGTTCCGCCCGCAAGCGTTACCTCGGGCTCACATGCGCCAAGCGCCGCAACTTTCTTGCCACGCACCACGCCATCGACGGCAACCAGGATCTGCACGCCATGGCAGATAGTGAAAATCGGCTTTTTGGCTTCGTGGAAGTGGCGCACCATCTCCTGCACGCGCTTGTCCGTGCGGATATATTCAGGGCCGCGGCCGCCCGCAGCGTAGACGGCGTGATATTCGTCGACCCGAACTTCGCTGAAGGTTTTGTTGATCAGGGCATAGTGCCCCATCTTCTCGGTATAGGTCTGGTGGCCTTCAAAATCGTGCAGCGATGTCGCAATAACCTCGCCAGCCTTTTTGTCGGGGCACACGACGTGAACGGTGTGACCGACCGCTTCCATCGCCTGCTGGTAGACGAAAATCTCGTATTCTTCGGTGAACTCACCGCAAAGCATGAGGATCTTTTTGCCGGGCATTTTAGGGTCTCCAAAACAAAGCAAGGGTGGACCGCGCCTGGGCGCGGCCCATTAGGCAATCAGAACGGAGAGTCTGGGAAGTAGTATTCTTCAGCGTTTTCCTGGGTGATCAAGGGCGCGTCGAGCTTGACGGTGCCACGAACCGGCGCCTGGCCGTTGAACTGGGCAGCGGTCATGTAGATCGCCGTCTTGATCATGGATGGTGGGTAAGGTGTTTCGATCGGGGTCATGGGATCGCCAGCCATGACCTTCTCGATAATTTCCTTCATGCCATTGCCGCCTAGAGCATACTTGATCTCGGTGCGGCCGGACTGCTCGATGGCTTCCAGAACGCCCAGAAGCATATCGTCATCATTGGCCCAGACCGCGTCGATATGCGGATACTTTGCCAAATAGTCCTGCATCAGGCTGAAAGCCTCGTCGCTGTTCCAATTGGCATACTGGATATCGAGAACGTTGATATCGCTCCCTTCGAGCCCCTCCTGAAAGCCCTGGATGCGCTCGTCGTCGATCACGGTGGGAATGCCGCGCAGCACCACAACGTCACCCTTGCCGCCAAGCTTGTCCACGAGGAACTTCGCGGTGGTGGAACCCACTGCAATGTTGTCGCCGGCAACGTAAAGATCCTGGATTTCTGGGTCGGTCAGGCCACGGTCGACCACGGTGATGAAGGTGCCTGCGTCAGCCACTGACTGCACCGGACCCGTCAATTCGTCAGACGAAAACGGCAGGATAACGAGGGCATCGAGATCGCCAGAGGCGGTGAGGTCCTCCAGCGCGCTCACCTGTGCCGAAGCCGAGGGTGATGTCTTCACAACCACTTCGATGTTCGGGAAAGCAGCCTGGATCTCTTCGGCGGCCTTCTGGGCGTGGTAGACAACGCCACCCGTCCAGCCATGTGTGGCCGCGGGAACGGAAACGGCGATGACCTTCTTGTCCTGAGCAAAGGCCGGCACCGCAACCAGAACGCTCGAGAGCGCCACAGCGGCCAACAGATTTCGTTTTAGCATTCAATTTCCTCCCAGAAATGGACCTGAAGATTGTGCAGGCCGTGAGGTCCAGTCACGGCTGCTTGGAGAACCTCTGCACGAGCATGGCAATGATGATGATGACGCCTTGCACCGCGGCGACGAGGTATTCGGAGATGAAGTTGGACAGCACCATGAGGTTGGCGATCATCTCGAGGATGACAGCGCCCGCAACCGTGCCCCAGATGCGCCCCTTGCCGCCACGAAGGGCCGTGCCACCGATAACGACGGCCGTAATCACCTGCAGCTCCCACAGCTGACCGGTTGTGGGGGTAGCGGCGCCAAGGCGCGGCACATAGCAGATTGCGGCAATGGCAACGCAGATGCCCTGGATAACGAAGGCTAGGGTGCGAACCCGACCAACGGAAATACCGGAGAAGCGCGCGACGTCCTCGTTTGCGCCGACGGCAGCACAGCGGCGACCGAACTTGGTTTTGTAGAGAATAAAGGCGCCGATCAATGCGACAACAATGGACACCAGGATCGGGATTGGGAAGCCAATGAAATTGCCATAATAGACTGGGCGAAATGGCTCGCGCAGGCTGCGGTCCAGGGGGATATTGCCACCGTCAGACATGAAGGTAATGAGGGCACGGAAAATGCCCATCGTGCCAAGGGTCACGATAAAGGGCTCGATCTTGCCCACGGTGACGATCAGGCCGTTGAACAGGCCGGCAAGAGCGCCGACACACAACACCAACGCCATGCCGGCGATAATCGCATTGGCCCCCATGCTGGGCACGAGGCTGTTCATGAACATGATCATGATGCCGGTGACGAAAGCCGTCATCGAACCGACCGACAGGTCCAGCCCACCGGAAGAAATAACGAAGGTCGCACCCACGGCAATAATGGCGATAAAGGCCGAGCGGGTTACGACATTGGTGATGTTGGTCGCCGAAAGAAAATCGGGATTGATCAACACACCCGCCACGGCAAGGATGACCAGCGCCACGAAGGGACCGATATCAACCCAGTTGATGCGCTGGAGCAGCGGCTCTCGCACAGGCGGTGCGGTGATATCGGTCATTGCAATTCTCCTCCTGCCACGGCTTTTGCTTTGCCGCTTGTTGCTGCCAGAACGACTGCTTCCTCGGTGATTTCTTCCCCCGAGAACTCGGCAACGATGCTGCCCGCGCGCATCACGAGGATGCGGTCACAGAGCCCCACCAATTCCTGCAGTTCCGACGAGATCACGATGCAGGCCTTGCCCGCGCGGATCAGCGCATCGATGAATGAATAGATCTGGCTCTTGTTGCCGATATCGATGCCCCTGGTGGGCTCATCGATGATGACGACCTTTGGATCGAGCATCATGATCTTGGCAAGGAGCAGTTTTTGCTGGTTACCGCCGGACAATTGGCCAGCTTCCAGGCGCTTGCTGCGGACTCGGATGTCGTATTCGCCCACGGCGCGGTCTAGCTCGCCAGTCTCAAGCTTTCGTTCGATATAGGGCTTGCGATAAATTCTTGAGAGCGCCGTCAGAACCAAGTTCGGTGCCAGGCGCTCGCGCAGCAGCAGCCCTTTCCCCTTGCGATCCTCAGTAAGATAGCCAATGCCGGCCTCGACACCATCCGCAACGGAACGAATGCGCACGGCCTTGCCGTCGACACGCACCTGGGCGACCTTCGCAGGACGAAGACCCAAGAGGCCCTCAAAAAGTTCGGTCCGCCCTGCCCCGATCATGCCGCCAAGGCCAAGCACTTCGCCTGTCCGCGCGACAAGCGAGGCATCGGCAACATAGCCGGGAACGCTGAGATGTTCGATCTCCAGGATCGGCGGCTGAGTGGAAGTCCCACGCTTGGGCGGATAAAGCATGGAGAGCTCGCGCCCGACCATCAGCCGAGCCATGTCTTCCTGCGCTAGCGCTGAAGCCTCATAGGTCCCGATCATCTTGCCATCGCGAAGCACCGTGATGCGGTCGGCCAGCGCCTCTACCTCGTTGAGACGGTGGGAGATATAAAGCACCGCCACGCCGCGATCGCGCAGGCTGCGCACGATGCGAAGCAGCGTGTCCACTTCCGTGGTGGTGAGGACGGCGGTTGGTTCGTCGAAGATCACTAGGCGATGATCCTCAAGAAGCGCACGAGCAATCTGCACTAATTGGCGTTGTGCAATCGGGAGGCGTCCAACAAGGTCGCGCGGCGATGCTGTGCAACCCAGCTCCCGCAAGCGCTCTGCAGCGATCCGCTCCATGGCCCGGTCATCGACAACGCCATTACGCGTCTGCTCGCGACCAAGAAACAGGTTTTCCGTGACGGTCAGCCCATCGGCCAAGAGAATTTCCTGGTGCACCAGCGCAATGCCGGCATGCTCCGCCTCGGTCGGCTTGGAGAACGAAACCTCATTTCCACCCAGCTGGATGGTGCCTGCTGTCGGCCGCACATGGCCCGAAATCAGCCGCATCAATGTCGACTTCCCCGCACCATTTTCGCCGATGATGGCGTGGATCTCCCCCGCGCAGATATCGAGATTGACATCCGACAGAACGGTCACGGAGCCATAGGCCTTGCTCAGCCCCGACAGCCGCATCAAGGGGCTCGCGGCTCCAGTTTCCGGAGCAGGCTCGACCATCAGCTCGGCCGCGCTCATTCGTCGAACACCGGCAGAAGGCGATCGCGAGAGCGTTCGATGTGTACACGCATGGCCTTTTCGGCCGCGGCAGCGTCACGCGCTTCAAAAGCGCTGACGATAGCCTCATGTTCGGCCAGCGCTTCCTCGGTCACGCGCGAATGGAACATCAGGCGGAAAATATGGAAGTGCACATGCTGGTGGTTGAGCGTGTCGCGGATCAGCTCATTGCCAGCCACCTTCATGATCATGTCGTGGAACACGGCGTCCTGGCGAGCAAATTGGGAGTAGCGCGCCCGCTCGTCACCCGACTTCGCGCGGCGGGCCATGACACCCGCAGCTTCGGTGAGCTCGGCCACTGTTTCCCCATCCAGCCGGGCAACGGCACGTCGCGCTGCATCGGGCTCGAGCAGCAGACGCAGCTCATAAAGATCAGCAAATTGCTTGGCGGTGATCTGCGGAGCGGCGCTGTAGCCAACCAGATGCGTCTTGTTGACGAGCCCCTCTGCCTCTAGGCGGCTGAGCGCTTCACGAATTGGCGTCTGCGACACCCGCAACTCGCGCGCAAGGTTATCAACGGTGATTCGAGAACCCGGCGCAATCTTAAGCGCCATAAGCTGGGAGAACACCGTTTCATAGACTTCGGTGGCAAGGCTGTGGCGCTGGATTGCCGACACCGGTTCAGCGCTGGTGCTCTGTGCTGTCGGAAGCTCTTTGGCCATCTTTTCCTCTTGACAATAACCATTGGCTAACACGATGTTCGCAGCCATGCAATACGATATCGTATAGGATTTTCGATGAGAGTGTTGGCGGATCAGGCAGAGGAGGTTGCGGTTTCATTGCTGGTGGCCGCTGGTGCGCCCGCCGACCATGCTGCCATCCAGGCAGAGACCCTGGTCGGCGCTGAGCTTCGTGGGCACCCGTCCCACGGATTGCAGCGGCTGCCGCGCCTGCTTGATCGGATCAACAATGGACTGGCCGAGCCGCGCTCGAGTGGCGTTCTGACCTGGCGTAGGACAGGGGAATTGCATGTGAACGGCGCGCGCGGCCTGGGGCCGGTCATTGCATTCAGTGCCATTGAAGCGCTGCTTGACCGCATCGACGAAAGCGGCATCGCCTTTGCCTCGGTCAGCAATTCCAATCACCTCGGCATGCTGGCGGTTTATGTCGAGCATGTCGCCCGCAAGGGGAAGATCTGCATCGCCCTTTCAACCAGCGAGGCACTGGTCCACCCCTTTGGCGGCACGCGCGCCATGCTTGGCACCAATCCGGTCGCAATCGGCATCCCTACGGCTGGCGAACCCTTCGTGCTCGATCTCGCCACGAGCCTGGTTTCCATGGGCAAGATCCATGATCACGCGCTGCGCGGCGCTCCCCTCCCCGCAGGTTGGGCTTTGGATGAAGATGGCCGCCCCACCACGGATGCCGAACAGGCCAAGCGCGGTTCAATTGCACCATTTGGCGATGCAAAGGGCTATGGCTTGGGCCTTGCCTTCGAGCTGCTGGTTGCCAGCCTTGTGGGCTCGGCCTTTGCGCCCGAAGTCCATGGCACGCTCGACACCCAGCATGTCGCCAACAAGGGCGACATCTTCATCATCATCGATACGTCCAATCCATCCGAGCAGATGCGCCGGACCGCGGACTATCTTTCCGCCCTGCGCGCCAGTCCAGCAGCCGATCCAACGCGCCCCGTGACTATTCCTGGCGATGGCTCAGGGCGCCGCCGCAAGGCCGCTCTTGCGGAGGGCTTTGATGTCAACGACGCCCTCTGGTCTGCCCTAATAGACCGATTGCCCAAAAACCTTTCACGCCCTCTCCCTCTTCAGGAATGCCAGCCATGAGCCTATTCGCAGCCCTTCGATTGCCGCGCGAGGTCCTGTTCGGAGTGGGGCAACGTCATGCCCTTGGCAAAGTGGCCAGCCGCCTTGGCCAACGCGCTCTTATTTGTACCGACGCACGTCTCGCCGGTGAACCCGTGTTTGCCGAGATGGTCGCCCTGCTCGAGGCCGAGGGGCTGACGGTTCTGGTCGATTCCTCGGTTGAGCCCGATGTTCCCCGCGATTCTTGCACCAAGGTGGCCGATGCAGCGCGATCCTTTGCGCCAGATCTGGTGGTCGGCATTGGCGGTGGCAGCTGTCTTGATCTTGCCAAGACAGTTGCGCTGCTGCTCCGCCATGGGGGCTCGCCCGACCAGTATTACGGTGAGGGCAAAGTCCCCGGTCCGACCCTGCCGATGATTGCCGTCCCCACCACGGCCGGCACTGGCTCCGAGGTAACGCCCGTAGCCGTTCTCTCGGATCCCGATCGGGCCATGAAGGTCGGCATTTCCAGCGCCCACCTTATTCCTTCCGCTGCCATATGCGATCCGGAACTGACCCTGACATGCCCAGCGGGCCTGACCGCAATTGCTGGCGCCGACGCCCTCACCCACGCCATCGAGGCGTTCACCGCAGTGCGCCGCGAGCCCAGCCCCAATCTGGCGCAAGAACGTGTCTTTGTCGGCAAAAGCGCTCTGACCGACCATTTCGCTCTGCTGGCCATCGAACTTCTGGGGCGCAGCCTTGAAAGAGCCTATTGCGAACCCGGCGCTATCGATGCGCGCTCCGATGTCATGATGGGCGCCCTGTGCGCCGGCATGGCGTTTGGAACCGCAGGCACTGCCGCTGCCCACGCCATCCAATATCCCATCGGCACCTTGACCCATACGGCCCATGGCCTGGGCGTTGCCTGCATGCTGCCCTATGTCATGACCTATAACCGCTCCCACGCCAGCGCGGAACTCGCCGCAATTGGCCGAGCCCTTGGCGCTACAGCAACGGACGAGGCAGCGCTCGCCGATGCAGCGATTGAGCGGGTCAGGTCGTTGTTTGAGCGTATCGGCATTCCAGTCTCGCTCAAGCTGCTTGGCCTGGAAGAAGCCAAGCTGGGTTGGACGGGCGAACAGGCGCTGACCATCGGCCGCCTCATCGACAACAATCCGCGCCCCCTTGATGCAGCTGCCATGGAACGCCTCCTCGGAGCGGCCTTCACCGGCACCCTCCAGCACGCATCCTGATCTCGAAAGAAACCGCCATGACCCTCGCTTCCGTGTTGCCTCCGACTGCCAACTCACTTGACTGTTCCCACTACGCCAAAGGCCTTTATATCGGGGGCCAATGGATTGGTGGCTCAGGCATTCCGGTTGTTGATCCCTCCACTGAACAAGTTCTTGCCGAAGTTCCTGACGCAAGCGAAGCGCAGGCGACGCTGGCAGTCGATGCGGCTGCGGCCGCGGCACAGGGTTGGCGCACAACCCCACCCCGGCAGCGCGCCGAGATCCTCCTTCGGTGCCATAAGCTCATGCTCGAGCGCATCGAGGAGCTTGCAACACTGATCTCGCTCGAAAACGGCAAGGCGCTGAGCGATGCCCGTGGCGAGGTTACATATGCCGCCGAATTCTTCCGCTGGTATGCCGAAGAAGCTGTGCGTATCGGCGGGGAATATCGCGTTGCGCCCTCAGGCAGCAATCGTATCCTGGTCGATATGGAGCCCATCGGCATCGCTGTGCTGATCACTCCGTGGAATTTCCCAGCCGCAATGGCCACCCGCAAGATCGCCCCGGCTCTGGCCGCGGGCTGCACTGTGGTGCTCAAGCCTGCGAGCGAAACCCCGCTGACAGCCTATGCCCTGGCAGATCTTTATGCCGAAGCTGGCGTTCCCGCGGGCGTGGTCAACGTCATCACCACGACAAGACCGGGTCCTGTCACAGCCACCATGCTCAACGACGCTCGAGTGCGCAAACTCTCGTTTACCGGCTCGACTGGTGTTGGCCGGACGCTCCTGACCGAAGCCGCCAAGACGGTCCTCAGTTGCTCCATGGAGCTGGGTGGCAATGCACCCTTCATCGTCTTCGATGATGCGGATCTAGAAGCAGCCCTTGATGGCGCCATGGTCGCCAAGATGCGCAATGCCGGCGAAGCCTGCACCGCCGCCAACCGCTTTATCGTGCAGGATGGGATCTATGACCGCTTTGCCGAGGGTCTGGCAAACCGCATGGCGGCGCTCCGCGTCGGTCCCGGCACCGACCCGGCCACTGCATGTGGCCCCATGATCACAAAAAAGGCCGTGGATAAGATCGATACATTGGTCACCGATGCCCTGGGCAAGGGCGCTCGCATTCTGGTGGGCGGCGAACGCCCAGAGGGCACAGGCTTTTTCTATCCGCCCACCGTTCTGGTGGACGTGCCGCCTTCTGCCGCCATGGCGCAGGAAGAAATCTTTGGCCCCGTCGCCCCGCTCTATCGCTTCACCAACGAAGATGAAGCCGTCGCGCTGGCCAATGACACTGAATACGGCCTTGCTGCCTATATCTTTACGCAAGATCTCAAGCGTGGTCTTGCGATCGCAGGAAAGGTGGAAGCCGGCATGATCGCCCTTAATCGCGGTCTTGTTTCCGATCCGGCAGCCCCCTTTGGTGGCGTCAAGCAAAGCGGGCTTGGCCGCGAAGGCGGCATCCACGGCATCGCCGAATTCATGGAGCCTAAATACATCGCGACCGCGTTCTGATGGCTGATCTGTTCCGCACACGCGAACACGTGGCCGATTTCGACGCCTATGTGGCGAAATATACGGAGCGCAGTGCAGCCACCAGGTCCAGGCTGCGTGCACAGCTCGATATTGCCTATGGCCTGGGAAAGGACGAGCGCCTCGACTTGTTCTTCCCCTCCGATCTTGCGGCGCTAGCGCCAGTCCACCTGTTCATCCATGGTGGCTATTGGCGCATGTTCGGCAAAACCGACTTCTCCTTTGTTGCCGACACTGTCACGCAAGCCGGCGCCATTGCAGCCATCATGGACTATTCCCTCATGCCCAGCGTGCGCATGGAGACCATCGTCCAGCAGGTCAAGCTTGCCTTTGACTGGCTCGCGAGCAATGCCACAAGCTTTGGTGGCGATGGCACGCGGCTCTCAATCTCCGGCCATTCAGCCGGCGGCCATCTCGGCGCGCTGCTGCTTGCCGAAACCGACCGACCGCAACCGGTCAGCAGCCTCCTCCTCAGCGGCATCTATGAACTCGAGCCGCTGCGCCACTCATTCCTGCAACCCGAAATCGGCCTTACCGAAGAAGAAGCTGCCCGCTTCTCCCCCCTGCGCCGGCCGATCCAGCCAACAGGATCGGTGCGCATCCTTGTCGGCGAACACGAAACAGAGCCGTTCCACACTCAGGCGCAGCAGCTTGCCCAAATAACCAAAACGCAGCTCACCTCAGTCAGTGGCGGCAATCACATGAGCGTCGCGCTTGATTTGGGCGACCCAGGCACGGAGACAGGAAAGGCTCTCCTCGCCACCTGTTCCTGACGCCAGCTTTTGCTATTGTATCCTAAAGGCGGTGGGCTTTAACCAGGCCGTGCTAATCCTTGGCGGGGAACTGCTCTGGCCCAGACGGGTGTGCGAAAGAAACGATCATGACGACGGGTGACGCGTGACAAACACCAAGGCAAACATCGTTGGTGGTGGCCCGAAAAAGGTGCTCTAAACCTTGGCAACAATTGCTCGCATGGGGCCTGCCAAGGCCGGCAGGCGCTCAGGGCCAGGAATGCCTGCAAGGCCTGTGCTGATGGCATGGGCGGCCAGCGCGGCGGAATGACCAACGAGCGGCATATTAATGAAATGATGGTCAATTACCTGTCGACAGAATGACCGCTTTGGAGATCTGGCGCAACGAGCAAGATCGACAGAAACGGGGCCGAGGGCTGCCCCTGCTTTGATAGAGATTAGGTGCCGCAATCTATTGCAGCTTGACCTGCCATAATCGTTGCTCCTGCGGCCGGTTCGGCCAAGAGAAAATCTTAAGTGTATCTCACACTATGATCCTGCGGCTACAGGAGGACCGGCCTGGAACGTTGGAAAGCAGATTGGTGCCAAGCGGGCGTTCAAGGTCAAACAGATGAAAGAGGCACCAATCTTTGTGTAAGTCGTTTGGCGACAAAGGATCGATCCTATGCCGCTATACTTCTTTGACATCGACGATGGTGCCGAGACAGTGCACGATGATGAGGAGCCGGAGTTCCCGGATGATCAGGCTGCTCGTGATGAGAGCACCCGGGCTCTGCTGGACTGGGCCAAAGACTATCTTCCGGGCGGCGCTCCGCAGCGGAACATTACAATGTGGGTAAGGAATAGCGAAGGTGGCGCGGTGCTTCAGTTGGTGCTGACCTTTGCCGTTCAGCCACTCCGACTGGACTGACGCTGAACCGCACATCGTCCTTGCAGCTCAAATGTGTGGCTTATAAACGAACATCCGGCCCCTGTTTGGACGCAGGTGGACCGGGTGTCACCAAGAGCCCATAAGCTAGCTCGGCAAATTAAATATGCGGACGAGCATAGCGGCTACAAGGCAGATGGACCTTAGCTGAGACTTCTCGCTTTCTGCGCCCGTACTGATCACTTGGGGGGGGCCATTGCGCCTCGCTGCCGGTACTGCGGCCGCAGAGTATCGCCAGCTCCGTTGATCCGGCCCCGCCTTGCTGGCCCCAAAATAGCCGCCAAGGCCAGTCATTAACCAATAATTAGGAACTGCAGGCTGAGCATACCTCTCAGCGGATTGCGAGTCTGTATTGCCGCGTCAGATTACTTGCGGGAGCACAGAGATGAACGACGCAATGGTGCTTGAAGTATTCGAGGCCGTGCAAACGGGCCGCCATTGGCAGGTCGTGGACAAGCGGAACGGCCGGCACGTGCAATGCGGACCACTGGACGAGTTTGCGGCCGCAGAGCTTGCTGCATTGCTGTCGAGCATGGCGTTGGATATGGCGCCGGACAAACCAACCATCCACTGAGAAGAACACAGGCTCAATCATCACAGGGTGGATAACTGGAAAAGCGAGCACCCGGCCACCGGTTTTGAGCAGACAGAGGGCCGGGTGCTGACCAAGGCTTAGGACCTTAGTACCAATAGCATAGGCTCTGGCGGCTTACGGATAGCTGACAGGCGTATGCGCTACTGACAAGCTTGCAGTCCTCCGGAAACCTGGTTGAAGGCGTCAGCGACCAGACAACCGGCGTTTCGCATGTGGACCTCGGTTTCCCAAACACGGCCCATCGCGGTTTTCACGTCATGCCATCAGACATGGCATTGGTAGCAAGCGAGTGTCGCCCGTAGACGTGGGCCGACTTGTACGGGATGCTGGCTAAGCGCAGACAGCTTGGATTCGCTCATGGGCATCCGAAGCCCATACGCTAGTAGCGATTGTCAGTCTTCTGCCGGGAGCATCTGTGGATTCCAGACTATCTCCCACATATGCCCGTTTGGATCGCGGAAGTACCCAGCGTAGCCGCCATAAAAGGTGTCCTGAGGCGCCTTGATAATCTCTGCACCCGCTTGCTGCGCCGCCTCCAACGTCTTGTCGACCTCTTCGCGTTGCAAAACATTTTGTCCGATAGTGATGGCTGTCGAAGATACCGGTTGCTTGGGCAGACCAGTATCGTGAGCGATATCGTCCTGAGCCCAAATCGCAAGTTTAAGCCCGCCAGACAGATCGAAAAAGGCGACAGCGCCATGCTCGAACTCGCGGCCCACAATACCCTCAGTTGGCAGGCCGAGCCCATCACGATAGAAGGTAAGCGATTGTTCGAGGTCGGCGACGCCAAGCGTGATAACGGAAATCCGAGGTTTCATATCCATACCCTTTCTACCGGCGCCTGCAAGATGCAAGCGCCTTGATAGTCTTGGGCCGTTACCGGAGTAACGGAAGGACCCGTTGGAACGGGGGCCGGGCCAACCTTTCCGAACCTAACCTGTTTCAGACCAGAAAAGGTTAGAGCTGTGAACGCTCAGCGTCAACGAGGAAGGTTCGCTTTTTGGGTAAGTCTACTTCAACAACCAATGACAGAGATGGGGTCGTAAGCAGTCGCTCGAGCTAAGGGGCGCTTGGATGAACTGGTTACGCAAGAGGCGCGTTCCGGATGGTAAGGCGTGACCAGTGCCACGCCCGTTAGATCAGCTCGGTCGCCCACACCGCTCAGTTGAGCAATCTGAGCTGGGCGGCTAAAGAAGCGCCCTTGTGCGGGCTCCTCTCACTGAAGCGCTCCAGCTCCCCATCGTTTTTTAACAATATGGCAGACGCTCGCGAGAGCGCGCCTTCAAGGCGCCGTCGCACGCTTGTGGTTACAGACGTTGTCAGTCCGGCAGCAGAGTTGAGTTGGTCCATATATACGAGCCCTACTTACCCGAACCCTGCCCCCGTCTCCATCTCCATCTCCACCGAGTACGGCCCCTGCAATTGTGGTTTGGATCAACTCGGAATACCTGTTGGCATATATGCTGAGTACCGACCACCTGATGAGGCTGGAAGATTTTCCATCCTTTGCTTATTAGTATGGGACGGCGGCGGGGTGTAGCTGAGGTCCATCCTCCATCGTTGATGTGACAGAGAAGAGGTCCGGTTTCGGGCCTCTTCGCGCTTCATGGATGATGAGATCGTAGACGAGGCAGGTCTTGCATATAGGCCCGCCGCAGCACACGGTTGATTGTGCGACAACAACGGCGGTCTGAACCAATGGCCATCCGCAACTATCTCATTGAAGGTGTGTCTGGATCCGGCAAGACCAGTGTTGCCGAGGCGCTGGAGCGGCGCGGTTACAATGTGGTGCATGGGGATCGGGTGCTTGCCTATCGGGGCGATCCGCGGACGGGTGAGCCGGTGGAGCTGCCGCCAGATGCGACGCTGGAGTGGCGGCAGGGGCATCATATCTGGAACGTTGGCAAGGTGCGGGCGATTGTTGCCGACAAAAGCCGAATGGAGACGTTCTTTTGTGGTGGCTCTCGCAATTGGGCCGACTTCCTTGATCTGTTCGACAAGGTGTTCGTCCTTGATGTGGACGGGGAAACTCTGAACCAGCGGCTTTTGAACCGACCAGAGGATGAGTTTGGCGGCAGGCCGGATGAGCGCGCCTTTGTGCTGCATCTTCATGCGAGCGAGGAGGATATTCCCCGCCAAGGCATTCGCATCGATGCCACCGAGCCGATTGAGCACGTGGTGGACGCTATCCTTGATCGCTGCCGCTAGTGCCTAATCGCGCCCTTCGCGAACCACGTCCACCACCAGCGAGCCGGCGGGCAAGGGGCGAAGCAATTCTTCCTCAGGTTGGGTCAAAAACAACCAGGCGGCCCAGTGTTCCGGGCGGAGCACGCAGACCTGCCGGTTGTGGATGGGGGCTATGTCCGGGCCTGGCTCGGTGGTCAGCATGGTGAAGCTGAGTGCGCCGTCCTCGTCTTGGCTCCAAAGGCCGGCAATGCCCATAATGGGTGAGTCCTTGAGGCCAAAACGGTGCTTGGTCTTCGGGTATTTGCTGCCGGTGAATTCAAAAAAGCCCGACAGGACCACTACGCAGCGGCGCGAGTCGGCGAAGTGGCGGCCATCGGACTTGAAGTTGAAGATGGGCCCGGCCTTGGGGCGCGGGGGCGGGAAGCCGAAGCGCATCAGCACCAGTTCGACGCCATTGCCCCCGGCGCGAAGCACTGGCCCCATGTCACCGATCCGGATGTCGTCAGCCCGGATCAGGGCGCTGTTGTCACCGGCTGCCAGTTCAAGCGCCTCGATCGCCCTGGTGTATTGGGCATGGGTCACATGCTGTTCGTAGTCGTTACACATCGTTACACGGCACCCCGATGGCGGTGATTTCGAGCTCCTGGGTGCCGACGCTCACGAGGTCACCTACTCCCTTGCCCATCAGTGCCCGGGCAATGGGCGAGCTGAACGAGATGGTGCCGGCTTTGGGATCAGCCTCGTCCTCGCCCACAAGGCGGTACGACTGTACCCGGCCGTCGTCGCGCGTGAATGTGACGGTGGTGCCGAAGGTGACTGCGTCATTGCCCGCGGGCGACGCCACCACTTGCGCCGAACGGAGGCGGTCGGCGAAATAGCGAATGTCACGCAGCGGATTGGCGGCCTGGCGGCGCTTTTCGTTGATGTCCTCAATGCGCATGGCCTGGTCATATGCAGCCTGTGCCTCCGCTAGCTGGCGCTGAAGCGCCTCAAGGCCGCCGGGCGTCACAAGGTTGGGCCCTGCAGGAATGGGCCGGTCGGGAAGCAGGGTTTCGGAAGCTGTTTGGGCCGAATCTTCCTTTGTAAAAGCTACGCTCACTCGTTTGCTCCGCTGCCTATCGCTTTTTCAACGCGCCCGCTTGCCTCGCGATCCCTGACGTAGTGGTTCATGCCGGAGAATGGTGGGAGCCAGGTTTCACGCCGGATTGTCCAATTCTCGTATTGAGGAACAAAGCAGTTCGGTTCGTCGAGCGCTCCTAAATGTACCTCCACCTCGTCGCCGCTGCGAGCAAAGACCGAAGAACCGCAGCGGGGGCAGAAGTGACGCTCGCCGAAATGATGTGTTCCGCCCTCGACGCTCACGGCATGGGCGGGGAAGATCGCGGCGGCGGAAAACAAGGCGCCATGGTGCTTGCGGCAATCCATGCAATGGCAGATCCCCACGCGATAGGGCTGCCCTTTGGCCACAAGCCGCACCTTGCCGCAAAGGCATCCGCCGCTCACCTGTTCCATGCCTGTTCCTCCCGGCGCCTTTCACCATCCTACCTCGTCCTGCGCGGCCGCGTATAGGCGGCCACCTGGTGCCGCGGCCCGAAGAAAAGCTCGATCAGCTGTCGGATTGCAGCACACCCACTCGTCTATGCTAGATTGAACGAGGCTGGAGGGGCAGCACATGGAACGGCATTACGGATGGGTTATCGTGGCGGCAGGCGCTGTCATCACCTGTGTGGCGGCGGGGTCGATGTTCGCGCTGCCCGTTTACCTGCAGCCCATGGCCGATGAAACCGGCTGGTCGCGTGCGGGCATTTCAGCAGCCATGACCATCGGCTTCCTTGTGATGGGCTTTGCCGGCTTTGCCTGGGGAACGCTGAGCGATCGCATCGGCGCCCGGCCAGTGGTTCTTATTGCCGCCGTCATGCTGGGCCTTGGCCTGTTTATCTCCAGCCGCGCCAGCAATCTCGTGCTGTTCCAGATCGCCTATGGCGGACTGGTGGGGGGTGCGGGTGGCGCGTTCTTTGCCCCGCTTATGGCGACGACCATTGGCTGGTTCGACAAGCACCGAAGCCTTGCTGTGTCGCTGGTCTCGATTGGCGGTGGCGTTGCGCCAATGGTGGTCACGCCCTTTGCCAGCGTCCTGATCTCAGCTCATGGCTGGCGCACGGCCATGCTGATGATTGCCATCGGCGCTTCGGCCATCATCATACCCCTGACTTTTCTGATCCGGCGGGCGCCAGAGGCAGCCCCCGCGCCACAGCCTGAAGATGCGCCTGCGCCGCTGCCGGCGCGTTCGGGGATTGGTTCGGTGATCCGCAAGCCGCAGTTCATTGTGCTCGCAGCAACGTTCTTTTTGTGCTGCGGCGCCCATTCCGGGCCGATCTTCCACACGGTGAGCTATGCCATGTTGTGTGGCGCCTCAGCGCTGGCAGCTGCCAGCATCTACAGCGTGGAAGGGGTGGCGGGGCTGTTCGGCCGTGTCATCTTCGGCGTTCTGGCGGATCGGCTTGGGGTCAAGCGCATCATCATTGCGGGCCTGGTTCTGCAGGCCGCTGGCATCTACACCTATATCTATGTGACCCAGCTCACCGACTTCTACATGCTCGCCGCCGTTCTGGGCATGGCCTATGGCGGTGTCATGCCGCTCTATGCGGTGCTGGCGCGCGACTATTTCGGGCCCCATGTCATGGGCACCGTGCTGGGCGGCATAACCATGACTTCGAGCATCGGCATGGCGTTTGGCCCGCTAGGCGGTGGCTGGATCTTTGACACTTTCGGCGACTACCACTGGCTTTATGTCAGCTCTGCCGCGATCGGACTGGCCGCTGCCGCTGTGGCGCTCACTTTCCCCAAGCCGACAGCACCCAGCCTGCCCGACAGGGGGCGGCTGCAGCCCGCTTAGCAGGCACCTGCTTGCCCGGGCTAAACGGCTGATGTTCACCAAATGTAAACCATACCGGCTCAGGCTGCAGGGCCTCAAACCAGGAGAATGAGATGGAAGATCAGATCAAACGCCGTGCGTATGAGCTCTGGGAAGCCGACGGTTGCCCCGCAGGCCAGGACCAGAACTACTGGTTCAAGGCCCTTGGGGAACTGGCCAGTGCTGCTGCCAAGACCATCAAGCCAGCTCGCAAGCGGACCACCCGCGTCAAGAAGGCTGCCTAGAGATCGAGCGCTCGCGGCCAGTAAACATCGCTGTCGAAATCTTGAGGGATGGGCGACAGCCGCGAGATCGCCTCTGCTGCAAAACCGACCTGCAGCGCATAATGCCGGATATGATGCGGCATGGGATGGCCGGTGATGAATTCGCGCGTGCGCCATTCGTTGAGTTTAGCCAGGCGCAGGCGGCGATTGGCTTCGGCTTCAACATCCTCGACCAGCACATTCGTCTGAACTGAAGTGGGACCCTGCCGCCTTGGCTCGGTCCATTCCCTGCCGCCCTCGACTACTGCGAAACGCACTTGGTTTTCCTGCACTTTCCTGGTTGCTGCGGCACGCCCTGCCGCTGCTATGAGACTGTCACCATCCCCTTACCGAATTGGTAATGCTGCTGGAGCGCAAGCGAATAATTCGTGGTAGGCGTTGCGGCATGACCATCCTTTACCTTATGGCCGCTCCGGCCGAATATGGCCCGTGTCTGCGCGGCCGCATCCAACCAATGATGATCGGCGTCGGGCCGGTGGAAGCCGCTATCGCCACGACGCTGGCTTTGTCGGAGCGCCGCCCGGAATCGCCCTCGCTTGTAGTATCCTTGGGGTCCGCTGGATCGCGCCATCTGGAACAATGCGGGATCTATCAGGCGAGCAGCGTGTCCTATCGGGACATGGATGCGTCGGCGCTTGGATTTCCCAAAGGGCAAACGCCGCTGCTGGATCTGCCGGCCGTTCTGCAACTGCCGACCATTGCGGGCCTGCCCACGGCAACACTTTCGAGCGGAGCCAATGTCGTTTCCGGATCGGCCTATAAGGGAATTGACGCGGATATGGTGGACATGGAGACCTATGCCGTTCTCCGCGCCTGCCAGGCGTTCGGCGTACCCCTTCTGGCGCTTCGCGGCATATCCGACGGCGTTACCGAGCTCGAAGAGTTGGCCGACTGGACGCAATACCTCGATATCATAGACCAAAAACTTGCGGCTACGATCGATCTGATCGAAGCCGCTCATGCGCGTGGAGAAGTCTAGCGGTGCTGTGCCGCGGCCTTCTTGTCGCGGCGGGCTCGCCTCCAGGTGGTCCATTTCCGCCCGCCACGCACGATGGCGAGATTGACGGGACCTTGCAGGAAAACGAGGTCTACGGCGAGAAGCAGAAGTCCAAGGGGCAGCATCCAAATGCCAAGCACCGGCAGGAAGCTGAAAATGCCGCCCAGCACCAGCAAGACACCCAGCGGGATCCGGATCAGGCGAGCTTCCGGGCGGCGCAGCCGCTCGAGCCAATTGGCGGCGAACGCCGGTATTCGGCGCTGCAAGCGCTCGAACTGGCGGTTCAGTCGTTGTCGGCTCTTAGACATAAGCGGTCCCCTGGATCGCGTGACGCAAGATGCATTTAGGAACTAACAAGATAATCGCCAAGTGCATACAGCCCGTAAACTGAGTGAGGAGCCCGGAACCCCACTTTTCAGGAACCCTGGACGCCAAAGTTGAGTTGACCCGGTACAACACAATGGAGCGTCACCATGGCCCTTTTCTTGCGGCAGTATAGCAAGCACGTCGACCCTGCTGATATGTTGGACAACTTGTCCGACCAGATCGCGCTGCTGCGAAAAGAGCTTGAATCGGTAAGGTCTGCGGTCAAGCACTATGGTGGGGATACCTTTGAGGATGTCCATCACAATGCCCTGGCGCTGGCGCGCGAAGTTCACCAGGGCGGCAAGGTTGTGGCGCGGAATTTGTCCAAGCAAGCAAGCGTTGCGGGCAAGGTTGTGCAGGATAATCCGGTGCCAGTGGTGGTAGCGCTTGGCACCATCGCCCTGCTCTCGACGCTGCTTCTCACGCGTGACTAACAGCCTTTTGGCGTTAGCAGACTGCTAACCTTTCGGGTCACACTTTCCTTAAGCCTATTGAGGCAATTTCGGTTTGCATTGCACGAAAGCAACAGACCGGAGATGGCCCGATGCAATTTACCACCAAGGCGATCCTGCGCGCGGCGGCGCTTGTTGTCGCGGCGAGCTCCCTGGGCGGGTGCAGCTTTCTTGGGCTGAACTTTGGCATGGCGCAGATGAGCGAAAAAGAATGCCTCATGCGCGCCATGTACTTTGAGTCGAACCGTTCGAGCACCGAGGGCATGCTGGCTGTGGGGACGGTGGTGATGAACCGCAAGGCCGATAGCCGCTATCCCAAAACGGTGTGCGGCGTCGTCGGGCAGAAGAATCAGTTTGCCCAGGGCGTGCTGACGCGACGGATGACGGATAGTGGAGCCGTCCTTGCCTCGCAAACGGCCGACCAGGTCCTGCGCGGTGCGCGGCACCCGGGTGTGCGCAATGCCCAGCACTTCCATACGGCCGGGCTGCGCTTCCCCTACAACAACATGCACTATGTGCTCGAAGCGGGCGGCAACGAGTTCTACGAAAAGTACTAGAAATCGCCGCCGAAGTCGAAGTCGCCGCCTCCGCCGAAGTCTTCGCCGCTCAGTTCGGCGTCCTCGACGCCGGTGTCGGCCGCTTCCGCTGAGGCTGCATCGGGATTGAATTCCTCGGCATTGGCGCCGCCGGTGAACATGCCGGCAATGGCGCTGCCCAGGAGCACGCCGCCGGTGACGCCCAGGGCTGTCTGAGCCGCGCCTGCCAGGAAGCCACCGCCGCCCTGGCGTGGGCGTTCGTCAAGGTCGGAGCCACGGTCCCAGGGACCGCGGCGGCGTGGCGGCTGATAGGGCTCCGGCTCGCTGCCGCCGAAACGGCCACCCATGAAGCCGCCGCCGCGCTGCTGACCCTGCGATTCGAGTTGTTCGATGCGGGCCCGCGCCTGGCGCAGGGCTTCTTCCTGCATGATGATGGTCTGCGCCATGTAGTAGGGCGCCGGCGGATATTGCGCCAGGCGTTCCTGAATATGGATCTCGGCGTCGCGGTCACGCGGTTGGCTGTTGCGGGCAACATCCTCGATGCGATCAAACAAGCCGTCTATCGCGCTACGATCATCCTGGTTCGGCATGGCTCCACTCCAAAAAGCATTGGCTGCTCCCACGGAAATGGGAGCAAACGGACTTCGTTGCAATGGATCAGGGAAACCGAAGCCTAGTCGGGACGGATATCGGTGTGGGTTTTGGTGACAGGCTTGCCGCGGAAGGTGACCCAAAAGAAGTTGAGCGTGTAGGTCCCCGCGGTGCGGAAAACACCTTCTTTTTCAAGGCGGCGACCAGATGTTTTCATCTTGAGCTTGAAGGTCCATTTGACCCCGCCGACCTTGGAGAGCCGCACGGCCACGTCCGTGTCTTCACCAAAGAAAACGATGGAGCGGTCATAGCCGCCGACCTGCTCCCAGGCCGCGCGCTTGAACACGAAATTGCCACCCTGCACCACCGAGCCGACGCGCAGGATGAAGCGATTGACGATATAGATGAGGTAGGTAAGCCCATAAAAAGCACCGACCATGAAGCGGTTCCAGGGGTGCATGTCGTAGTAGATGTATGGGCCGCTGAGGCAGACGAGATTGCTGTCCCGCTTGAATTCGCTGAACACTGTATCGAGCCAGCCCTCGGGAACAATGGTGTCGCTGTCGATGTTGGCGATCAGGTCATAGCCGACGCTCGCAGCAAAGCCGGCGTCTCGCGCATTGACGAGCCCCTTCTTGGGTTCATCGACCACCCGTACAGTGGGAAAGCTGCGGGCGATCTCGCCAGTGCGGTCCGTGGACGCATTGTTGACGACGATGATGTCGGCATCGGCGCCGGAGCGCGCGATCTCGGCCACGACGGATTGCAAGCACTTTCCGATCAGCGCTTCTTCGTTGTAGGCCGGAATAACAAATGCCAGTTTCATTGTGCCCTCGTTTGGTGCCGGGTGTGCAGCCAATAGCGGCACAATGGGCAGACATCAACAGAGCCGGGGAATAATCGATGGGTTAGAGGGCCGATCATCGGCGTTCCCACCGGAACTGCCCCTTGCGCTTGCCTTTGGCGGCTGGCAAGCAAGACCATATCGGCATGGAACGGCAGCAATTCGGTGAACGTCATTACTCCTGAAACCCGCTTTGGCCGTCTGCGCTCCAAATTGCGGCTGCTGTATCACAGCCATTCGCCCGGCGCGCAGCGATTTCAGTATGCGGTGCTGATCCTGGATCTGGCGATCATCGGCTTTTTCATAGCTACGCCGCTCCTGCGCGACCAACCGGCGTTTCTGTGGCTGGACTATTCGATCGCGGCCCTGCTGACGATTGATCTGGTGGCGCGCGCCCTTGCCTCGACGGATATGCTGCGCTGGGTGCGGCAGCCTGCGATCATCCTCGACATCTTCATCCTTGCGACGTTGCTGGCACCGACCTGGCTGGTCAATCTGGGCTTCCTGCGCATCTTGCGGTTGTGGACCCTGACGCGGCGCAATGCCATCTGGCGGCCCCTGCGCAAGCACGGACTTGGCGCGTATCAGGAGACGGTGCAGGCAGTTATCAACCTGCTGGTGTTTCTGTTTGTGGTGACGGGCTTTGTGTACACCGCCTTTGCTGACAGGGGCGGCGATTCAATCGCTAGCTATGTGGATGCGCTTTATTTCACGGTGACGACCGTCACAACGACGGGCTTTGGCGATATTACCCTGCCCGGCACCGGCGGAAAGCTGGCGTCCATCCTGATCATGATCATCGGCATTTCGCTGTTTGTCCGGCTGGCGCAATCCATTTTCCGGCCAACAAAGGTGCAATTTCCCTGCCCCCAGTGCGGTCTGCAGCGCCATGATCCAGACGCCGTGCACTGCAAGGCGTGTGGGCATATCCTCAACATACCCGATAGCGGTGCGGACTAGAGGGAGGGAGGCTCGGGCTCCTGAGCCTTTATTTCGATGCCGTCGGCTTCCAGTGCATCCCGGACATCGCGCGCAAGATCGACGGCGCCGGGTGTATCGCCATGAAGGCAAATGGAGCGGGCGGAGGATTTGAGAATCGTGCCATCGTTCGCAACGATCTCGCCTGATTTGGCGAGGCGCAGGCAGCGCTCGATGACTGCGTCTACGTCGTGGATCACCGAACCGGGCTGGGATCGTGGCACCAGCAGGCCATCAGCGGTATAGGCGCGGTCGGCATAGGCTTCGCGGACAAGCGGCAGACCAACGGCGCGCGCGGCACGAACCTGCTGGCTGTTGTCGAGCGCAAGAACCGCTATCTTTGGGTCCATGGCCTGAATGGTGGCAAAGATGCCGATGGCAAAGGCAAGCTCTTCGGCGGTCTGGTTGGCCAAGGCGCCGTGCAGCTTCACATAGGACAGCGGCATGCCGACTTCATCGGCGATGAATCGCACCAGGAACAGCTGGCTGCGGATCTGCCCCAGCAATTGGTCGAGCGGCATGACCACTCGAAAGCGGCCAAAGCGTTTCGGATCGGCATAGCCTGGATGTGCACCCGCCCGCACGCCCCGGGCCTTGCAGACCTTGAGGATATGCCGGATCGTCGGCGCATCGCCGGCATGGCCGCCACAGGCGATCGATGCGCTGGAAACGATCTGCAGGAGATCGTCGTCGGTGCCCATACCCTCGCCAAGATCAGCGTTGAGATCGATTGAGGTCATGCAAGGCCGCTCCGCAACAGTCGATGGGCATGTTCCACACTGACCGACCGGAAGGCAATTGCGGTGCCCGGGCGCATTTGAGCGAATCTATCGAGATCGGCGGAAATGATGGTGGCGATACGCGGATAGCCGCCGGTGGGTTGGTGATCGCGCATCAGCACGATGGGCGTTCCATCGCCCAGGATCTGTATGTCGCCGGGGACAACGGCGTCGGACACAAGTGAGAGATTGTTGGCTGAGCCAAATACGCTCTGAGGATCCTCGAGCCGCACGCCCATGCGGTCCATGCTTGCGGAAACAAGGAAAGACTCGTGCTCGAAGCGCTTGCGGACGGCGGGGCCGAACAGTTCGGCATGCAGGCCCCAGCAGAACCGGATCGGGCCCTCGACCGCGTCCAAGCCGGTTGGTTTTGCGGGGTCGTTTGCTGTGAGCGCGAGTTGCAAAACATCGCCGGCGCGCAAGGCTCGTCCTTCTAGGCCACCCAGACGCGCTCGCGTGCTGGTGGAGAGGCTGCCGAGCACCATGGGGAGCGCGATATCCTTGCTGAAGCGGAGATAACCGTAATTTCCGGAAGCGCCGGGCGCGATGGACACGCGATCTCCCGACTGCAGGGTCATCGTGCCGGGCCAGGGATGAGGCTCGCCGTTGAGCGCGATGGTGAACAGACCCCCGGCATAACCGATGCGGCACTGTCCGCTGGTGACTGTGAGTTCGAATTGCGCCCGGGTCAGCTCGATGGCGCCTATGCCACCCTGCCCGGCCCGCAGGAAAGCGCCCCTGTCCATGGGGCCCGAGGCGCTGAGGCCGTGGCGCAACATGCCGAAGCGGCCACCGTCCTGGATTGTGGTCATCGGACCGGCCTTGTCGATGCGAAGAACTGCGCTCATGGCAAAGGCTCGAAGTGGATCAAATCGCCGGCGCGCAGATGAGTTGGCGGCATAATGGCCTGGTCGAAGTTCTTGAAGCTGGTTTGGCCGATCAGGTGCCAGCCTGTGGGCATTTCCGTTGCTGTTATGGCGGTCTGTCCGGCCGCAAACAATATGCTCCCGGCGGGGACGGATGGCCGGACCGTCGGGCGGCGCGGCAGAACGAGAGCTGGCTCGTGGAGGCCGCAGTAAACAAAGCCGGGTGCGAAGCCGGTGGTGAGGACGCGAAGGGGGTGCCGGTTGTGCGCGGCGATGAATTGCGGGACTGAGAGGCCCAGAGCCTGGGCAACGTCGCCCAGATCGGGTCCGTCGAAGGCAATGGGAATGGTCCAGGCTCGTCCGGGCGCGCCGGTTTTGTCCAGCCCGAACAATATGAGCCGCAGTTCGCCCGCAAGGCTAGCGTAGCTGGTTAAGGTAGGATCGTAGCGCAGGAGCACCGAAACAAGGTTCGGCACGACTTCCTGAACGCCGAGGATGTGGCTTTGATCCAGCACAGCGGCGAGGGCGATGGCGGCCTGGTTGGCGGCCTCGGAAAGCTTGCTGTCGAACCGGACCAGCACGGAAGTGTCGCCAAGCGGCACGATCGCGGGCTTGATCGTGGAGGGGCCAGTCATGACAGCCTCCCTGGCCAAGGCATGCCGCAGTTCTGCCGAACCTCTCCCGGACAGTCCCTTATGCCGGCGACCGTTTGCCGGTCACCAGCCAGATGGGGCCTGCGGAAACGAAGGTCTGGGTCAGTTGGGGTCTTTGCCGTCCTGTTCAACCACGGCATCAAACAATTGCCGGGCCTGCCCTGCCCCAATTGCCTCAATGGCAACGGCGGCAATGGCAGCAAACAATTCTGCGATTTCCTGGGGATCGGTGATTTCGGCGTCGTCGTCTTCTGCGTCGGCGTTGATTAGAGTGAACACAATACGCGCCTCCAAGTTAGCCAATGCAGTGAGTGTGCGGCGATTCACGTTACGGAATAAATAATGCAAATTGTTGTAGGGGCCGCAGAAGGGCGATTGGCAGACAGGACAGCCTCGCTTACTCTTCGTCCGCTTCGAGCTTGTCGAGATAAGCTTCGATATCGTCCAGCGTCGCCGTGAACGGCAGAGGGTTGTGGCCAAAGATTACCTTGAAACTCTCATCATCGCGCAAGGCGTGTCCGCCCTTGCCCTGCTTGGCCGTGAGCTTTTCCGCGGTCAGGATGGTAAGGCCGTAGCGCCCCGCAAGTCGCTTCAACCGGCGCATGCGCGATGCTTCGAATTCTTTCCGGCTCAATTTGGGTTCCGAATTGTGTTGCAGTTGGCGCAGGCACTATCACTCAATGGCCGCCAAGGCCAGCGAGGGACAGATCCAGCAGCTTAAGGGCATCCCGGATTGCCGCGCCTGATGCGGTGTTGTCGAAGATGCACCAGGAGCCTGGGTGCGCCGCGAGCAGGCGCGCATATTGGGCAAGGCTCTCGTCGGAATAAGGCGAATAGTAGATTTTTGGCGAGCCATGGAGCCGTAAATAGCAGGGCCTTCCCGGTGTGGGAGCGAACTGCAGTTCAGGCTTCTGAGGATCGGCATAGACGCGCCCGATACTGAATTGCTCGAGGAGGCGGAAGGCTTCTTCGTGAGCCCAGCTGATGTGGCGCGGTTCGATGTCACCAAAGAAGAGGTCGAGCTCACCTGCACTGTCGGTGAGCTGGCGTTCATGGGTGATGGTTTTGGGCAGCTTCACCGAAAAGCGGAATTGGTCGGGAACGGCGTCATGCCAGCGCTGCCAGGTGGATGGGCGGTGGCGGCGATAGAAGCTGGAGTTGATTTCCACCGCCCGAAAGACACTTGCATAGCGCTCAAGGGCAGTGCCCTCTCCGTCGAAGCGCTCAAGGCTCCGATCAACGCTCCAGCCTGCGGTTCCGACCAGGGGTGTGTTCAATCCGGTTTGCTCACTGATGGATCTTGTAGGCAATAGCGCGAGGTGTGGTGTTGTTCCACTAATTGCGTTCAGGCCCGGTTCAGCCGGGTGGTGTAAAAAGCAAGGAAGAGGAGAGATATTCATGCGCATTCCAGCTACTATCCTGTTTGCCTGCGCGGCCAGCTTCGCGTCCTTGCTGGGCGTGGGTGCGGCTTCGGCGCAGGTGGTCCAAGGTGAAGAACATTGCGTGGTCAATGTTCGAACTTCGGACGTGCTCAATGTGCGCGCCAAGCCCAATGCCAGCAGCCGGGTAGTGATGACGCTGCCTTATGGGCGGTGCGGGATTGTGGTGACCGGCCCCTGCAAGGGCGCGTGGTGTCCGGCAGAAGATGGGCACGATGCCGGCTGGGTTCATAGCCGGTACCTTTCTATGGTTTCGCCGGCCCGGTATTGTGTGACGGGGGTGCAGCGGAACGACAAGCTCAATCTGCGAGCTTATCCGTCTCCGAGCTCCCGTGTTCTCACGTGGCTTGCGCCGGATCAGTGCGGGATAGCGTTCCTGCCCTACAGCACCGGCTCTTGGCAGAAGGTGCGCGTCGATGGCTATGAGGGCTGGGCGAACCGCCAATATTTGTCAGGGCAGTAAGGGCCCACCCATACGGGTGGTGTGCGAGATATTAGCAGTCGTTAGGACAAATACGGGCCGGGTTTGAGGGGAGCCTGGAGGGAGCGGTCGCCGTCGCAGGCCGAACCGCTCCCTCAAGCCTTTCTCTGCCCAACTTCCTCCTACTGGCATTTTCCATCCGATTCCGTCAGGCTCGCATAAAGCCGCGTCGGAGAGGATCATGCTTTTTCCAGCCATTCGCATTGCTGCCCTCGTTGTGCTGGCCGGAGGGGCAGCGCAGGCGCAGGTTTTTACCGGCGACACCGGTATTCGCAGCGCCGATCCGAGTGTGATCGAAACGAGCAACGGCTATGTGGCGGTGGAATCGCGCAATGGGCGTATGCTGCTGGTCCGGATTGCCGAGTCTCTGGAGGGGCTTGCGGAGGTCCGGCCGGTGCGCATCTGGTCGGACAGGGAGCGGCTGGGGGAGGTTTGGGCGCCCGAGATCATTTTCCGCCAGGGGCGCTACGAGGTTTATTTCACGGCTGGGATCGGCAGCGACCACAGGATGTATCGCATCGAGTCCACCGAGGCGGCTGAGGGCTATGGCGACGCCGTCGAGATTTCGCTTCCGGAAGATAAATGGGCCATCGATGGCATTCCCTATAGTTTCAACGGCGCAGATTACTTCATCTGGTCGGGCTGGCAGGGCGATGAGGATGTGCAGCAGGACATCTTTATCGCGCGGCTCAATAGCCAAGGCGAGGTGGAGGGGCCGCGAGTGGTAATCAGTTCGCCCGACCAGCCTTGGGAGAACGTTGCGGGGGAAACGCCCGCCATCAATGAAGGTCCGCAGCCGATCATCGATCCTGCGGGGCAATTGCACATTGTTTATTCGGCGAATGGATCATGGGGGCCGAACTACTGCCTTGCCGATCTGCGGCTACGGTCGGGTGGCGATCCGCTCGACCCGGCAGCATGGTCGAAGTCAGACGGGTGCCTGTTTGGGGCCAATGGAGAGACACTTGCCGAAGGGGCCAATCTTGCGGTTGAGGCAAAAGGAGTTGGCCACCATAGCTTTATTCTCCGCAACGGGCAGGATGAGCCGCCACTTGCGCCCGAGGAGTTGAGGCCGTTTCTTTTTCATGGCGTTCCCGCCGCGGAAGAGCCAGCCGATTTCTGGGCAGCGCGTAAATGGTATGCGGGGCTTTATCGGTGGGTGCCCGATGTTGCGTATGGTTCAGGTAAAAACATGGACATCGGCTGGAGCCTGCAGTTCTTTGACAAGGGAAAGTGATAGGAGACAAGGCAACCGGTTAATGCTCGTTAAGCGTTTAGGAGGATCAAAGCTTCGAGGAGGCTGAAATGAGCATGTGGATTGCCTTCGGAGTGTCACTTGGTGCCGCGATCGGTTTGCTGATCGATAATCTCGCCATGGGATTGATCGGGGGGCTCCTGGTTGCAATTTTCATGAGCGCCGGAACCCTGATCAGCCCCAAGAGACAAGAAGTGCGCCGCGCACCCAGGACCAGCGATCTGCGGGACTGGTAATCGTCCACATCCGAAGCCGCGAATGGCATGATCCTGGCGTTTGGCTTCGCTTTTCTGTCAGTGGCGCTTCTCGGCATTGCCGCTCTGGGTGTCTTTACGGGCACAGTCTTGAACCTTGATCGATCCGGCCCCTTGTGGGTATCGCTATCGGCGGCGCCTGAAGCCTTTGCGTGGGCGCTTGGCCTTTGCCTTGTGCTCGGCCAGGCAAGCGCGATGTTCTCGCTCCTTCTTTTCCACTGGTTTCGAAGAACTAGCCGCTAGCCGAATGTGTTGCCTGCACATTGGGTTGGCAGATTGCGCCATATCGGGGTAAAGCCAGAAATGCCCTTTGTTGTTCACCCGGTCCGGTGTGGACACAGAGTCATCAGCAAGTGCGTGCATACTGCCGATCTGGTTTTTATTGAGAGAGACGCCCCTATGTCCCGCTCCGTTACACTTGTTGGACATTGTTGCGTTGATCGCGTGCATGGCGCTGACGGCAGCGTACTGCTGCGGGCAGGCGGCGTTCCGCACTACGCAGGGGCGACTTTTTCGGCGCTCGGCCGCTCTTGCCACATCATCACCAAGTATAATCCGGCAGACCATGTGGTTACGGCGGCGCTCGAAGCAATTGGGCGGAACGTTGAAACGCGCCCTGCCCGGCTAAGCACGACGTTCGAATTCACCGAAGCGGATGGGGAGATCGGCGAGCCCAGATTGGCCGCCGAGGGCGATCCGATCACCTCAGCGGACCTTGCTTCGCTACAGGGGCAAGCTGTATATTTCGCGCCCCTCACGCCTAACGACATCGGCGCTGATTGCTTTGAGGCTGCCCGGGCATCGGGAAAACAGGTGTTTTTGGACGCACAAGGCATTACGCGGCGCGAACCGACAGAGCGCAACAGGGAGGCGGCACATGCCATTCTCGCGCTCGTGGATGTTGTGAAGGTGACCTCGGCAGAGGCCCTGTGGCTGTTTGGCACCGACGAGGCCGAAGAGCTCAAGGCCGCATTCGGGCGGCTGGGTGTTGAAGAGATCGCTCTCACCATCGGGTCGAGGGGATCGATCGTGATCTCGCCGGATGGAATCGCCCATATCGCCGAGCGACCGATCGATGCCACGGACAAGGTCGGCTGCGGAGACGTTTATTTCGCCTCCTACATCGATGCGCGGCTCGGCGGTCATGCGGCTGCCGAAGCTGGTCGGCGCGCCTCGGCATTTGTGTCCCGCTGGCTGCGCGAAAGGTCTGCCCTTGTGGCGGAAGGAGAGCTTGCCCTGGTGGGCGACAGCGCCAGCTGAGCTGCACTCATCGCCGTCAACCTTACCGGTTTACCTTCACGCTTAAGCTAAACAGCCGGAAAAGCTTGGTACTGGCAGCATTTAGCGTTTTTATCCACAACCAATGCCGAGCCGTTCGTTTCGGAGCGACAAGCAAGTGTGGAGGAATCCATGGCCATGCAAGCCAACAACGAATTGAACACCCACGATGCAGCCAAGCCGGATAATGCCGTGGTGGCGACGGAAAACACCAAGGAAGCCTCGCTGACGGTGCATCGCGTTTCTGCGCATCGGAGCCGGCTAAGCCAGATCGTCAAGGAACTCGAAAGCGAGAAGTTCGAGTTGACGGCCCGCCTGGAGCAATTGCGCAAGCAGGCCGACGCTGTGGACCAGGGCTTTAACCAGCAGATCGAGGATGTCGAGGCAACGTTGCGGCTCTATGAGCACGGGTTGAACTCGGTGCCTGTCCGGATGGACTAAGGGCGAGCGTCCTGCCTCGAAGTTGATGTTTCTTCCCCGCGCGGGCTATTGGGCGCTTAATCGGGCCCGACATCGCCCTCGATATTCGTGTCGTCTGGCAGGGATCCCGTACCCGGGGTTTTTTCCATATCGGTCAGATCAGGCTCGGCATGGGGACCGGCGGGTGGCAGGCCTTCGTCGCCGCCTTGTTTTTCGGGCTGCTGATGCTTTGGCTCTTTGGGCGACTGGGACATATTCAAGCTCCTGCGGTAAGCACAAACCAACACTTCTGGCCGGCGCCGCGTTCCAGGAAAAACCGGAGCGGCCTTCTGCTGGTTCTAAGTCCTCAAGACACCTTCGATGGCTTCCTTGAGATCATGCAGCCGGAAGGGTTTGCTGAGCCGGGATAGATCCACCTGATAATCATCGGGAATTTCCGCATAGCCCGTGGCAACGATGACCCGGACATTAGGCCAATCCCGGGCAATTGCCTGGGCGAGTTCGCCGCCCGTCATGCGCGGCATGGCATAATCGGTGATGACGATGTCGACGGGCTCGGCGCGTAGAACCCCAAGCGCTTCTGTGCCGGACATGGCTTCGAGAACCTCGTGCCCCAGTTCTTCGCTAAGGGCGACCGTGTTCATGAGCACCAATGGATCGTCGTCGACTACCAGGATGCGCTTGGGCACGAACACATGGTCGGCCGGTTTTTCCCACTCGATCGGCTGCTTTGGCATGTCCTCAGCCGAAACAGGCAGCCAGAGTTCTGCCGTTGTGCCCAAGCCCGGTTGGCTGGACATCAGGAGCCGGCCGCCCGATTGCTCTGCCAGCCCGTGAACCATGGAGAGGCCAAGGCCCGTTCCCTTACCGACGCCCTTGGTGGTGAAAAAAGGTTCGGTGGCTCTTGCGAGGGTTTCCTCGTCCATGCCTTCGCCGCGGTCGGCAACCGACAGGACGACATAGCCGCCGGCCCTGAGGCGATTGGCCGATGTGGCGGCAAGCGTGCGGTAGTCAGCCGAAATAAGCAGTGGGCCGCCAGCAGGCATGGCGTCGCGCGCGTTCACGGCAAGGTTGAGCAGGGCCGATTCCAGCTGCGCCTTGTCGGTCTTGGCGTGTGGCAGGTCTGCCGGAAGCCTTGTCGAGACAAGGATGGATGGGCCCAAGGCGCGATCAAGTATTTCGCCCATGCCGCGGACGGTATCGCTGACGTCGACGGCGCCCATCTGCAGATCCTGCCGGCGGGCGAACGCCAGCATGCGCTGCGTCAGCGCGGCACCGCGTTGTGCGCCCTGCACGGCATTCTCGATAAAGGGGGTGATCTTCGGATCGGGCGGCAAGCGCTTGCTGACAATCTCGAGGCTGCCGAGGACAGCCATGAGGAGATTGTTGAAGTCATGGGCAATGCCGCCCGTGAGTTGGCCAATCGCCTCCATCTTCTGGGCCTGGAACAAGGCCTCACGCGCGGCCTCAAGCTCTTCCTGGGCCTTGCGCCGCTCGGAAATATCGCGGGTGACCTTGGCAAAGCCAACCAGTTCACCCTTGTCGTTCCGGATGGCATCAATGACGACATGGGCCCAGAAGCGGCTTTTGTCCTTGCGGACGCGCCAGCCTTCCCGCTCCACCGTGCCAGCTTTCCTGGCGATCTCGAGATTGCGTTCCGGCTCGCCGGCGGCGCGCTCTTCTTCTGTGTAGAACTCGGAAAAATGCCGCCCCAAGATTTCGCTTTCCTCAAAACCCTTGATGCGCCCGGCCCCCGCATTCCAGCTCGCCACATGCCCTTCGGGATCAAGCATGTAGATGGCATAATCGGTAACGCTTTTGACTAGCAGCCGGAACTGTTCCTCGCTGGCGCGCAGGGCATCGTCCCTTTGCTTGCGCTCCGTAAGGTCCCGCGTGATCTTGGCGAAACCTACCAGATTGCCCTGTTCATCGAGGATACGGTCGATAACGACATTGGCCCAGAACGTGGTGCCATCCTTGCGGACCCGCCAGCCCTCTTCCTCGAAGCGTCCTTGCTTGGCGGCAATAGAGAGATTGCGCTGCGGGGCGCCTGCGAAGCGATCCTTGTCCGTATAGAAACGGGAAAAATTCTGTCCGATTATTTCCTGGGGGGTGTAGCCCTTGAAGCGCTGCGCCCCTGCGTTCCAATTGGCCACATTGCCTTGCGGATCCAACATATAGATCGCGTAATCATCAATGGATTCCACCAGCAGGCGGTATCGTCCATCAGCCGTGACTGATGCTTCATATGGATCGGAACGGTGCATTGGGTCCCCGGTTCGCCAGAAGGCGACACCATGAAACACCTGAACTTGAAAGAAGTTCCACCTTTAAGGCCCCAGAACCAATTAATCTCATCCCACCAACTCGGCTACGGCCTGGAGCAGGTCTTGCCGTGGTGCGGGTTTGCCAATGTTCGAGGCGCCGGCAAGCGCGGCGTGCGTGTCGATCTCGTTCTGCGAATAGGCCGTTGAAAGCACGAACGGCACCTTCATGCTCCGCAAAACCTCGGCAATCGGGCAGGCTGTTTGGCCGCGCAAGTTTACGTCCAGCACACAGGCATCGGGATGGGACTGCTGCAACAGCGAGAGGGCATCCGAGACGCTCGCAACTGGTCCGACCACGTCATAGCCCGCTTCCGTCAGCGTGCGGCGCAGTTCCATGGCGATCAGGAATTCGTCTTCAACCACAAGGACCTTGTGCGTCCTACCCATCCTGCCTTGCCCAATCAGAGGGCTGGCAGCGTCAAGCGCACGTGCAAACCCGATGGATAATAATCAAGAACAGCTTCGCCCATCATCGAGCTGGCACTGAACTCAACCAGATCCGTCCCGAAGCCGCGTCGGCTTGGAGCGGAAACATGCGGGCCGCCTTCTTCCCGCCAGTCGAGCGCCAAACGCCCATGCCCCTCGTGCGGTTCGACTGTCCAACTTATGTGTACCTTGCCGATGTCGTTGGAGAGTGCGCCATGCTTAACGGCATTGGTGGTCAGCTCATGCACGATCATCGATAGCGGCCCGACCTGTGCCATTGGCACGCGGAAAGATGGCCCTTGCAGCACAACAAGCCGATCCCTGTCCTGCCATTGCAGGATGTTGTTGAGGATCATGGCGATGTCTGTTTCGTCGGTATTGGACAGCGACATGTCCTGGGCGCTGAGCATCGCTTCCAGACGCCCCAGGAACGCGTCGCGATATTCTTCGCCTGTTCGGCCTTCAGCCTGCGTCTGGGTCGCGAGCGATCGCACAACTGCAAGAAGGTTCTTCATGCGGTGGCGCGTTTCGGAGAGGAGGATGTCCTTGGCGGCAATCTCCTGCCGGCGGTCGGTAACGTCCTCGAACACGATCAGCATCTGTGTACTGCTGTGGTCGGGATGCCATAGCCGGCGCGCGCTCACGAGCATGATGCGCTCGCCGATATTGGGAAAAACATGGGCAACTTCATAGCCCACGATGGCCGCGGACTTAGGCACCACGTCGGACAGCAATGATTTGAGATCGGCTATGTCCCACTGCCCACTGCCCAGCTCAAACAGCGACTGCCCCAGGGTTTCCTCCCGGTCGACGCGGAAAACTTCGAAAAAGGCAGGGTTAGCTGTCACTACGCAAAAGTTTTGATCGAGGACGATCAGCGGCTCCCGCAGCGTGTCAACAATGCCCTGCGTTTGGACATGCCCACTGCGCAGCAGCCGATAAAGATCTTCCAGCATCATGATATCGGCAGCGCCCCCGCGTGTCTTTACCCCGCACACTTACCGCACGGGGCCCGGGGAGGCCAGAAACATTGGACGTTGCGGCTGGAGCCGAAGCGGGTTAGTGGCTGGAGTCGTAGAGCACGGACTGGCGGCCGTCCTTGTCGTCCAGCAGCACGCGTGCAGGCCGCCCCACTGCAAAGTCCACCCTGGCCAGCCGGATGGCCGCGTCGATCGCAATCTGCTTGGATATGAATGGCCCGTGGCGCGACGATCCAAACGAGATCCACCACCGCCCGCCACTGCTCACAAGAATATAGGGTTTAGCCGACATTGCCCGCCGCTCCTTCCCGAATGGAACACAAACTTCCCGGCAAGCGTGAAAGTTCGTCCGATGGGCCTAGCTCGGTCAGTTATGGCTAAGAATTTGCTAACGCTTGGAGCCGCTCGAAAAAGAAGGCCCGCTGTGGCGGGCCTTCGGATGTTGCAAGTCTTTGCTTGTTAGCGGCGGCCGTCCCGGTCGTCCCAGTCGCGACCACCACGACCACGGCCGTCCCAGTCACGGCCACGCCCGTCGCGGTCGCGGCGATCCCAGTCGCGGTCGTTGCGATGGTGGCGGTCCCAGTCACGCTGCGGGCCGCGATGGCGGGGTGCTTCAAAGCGTGGTGGGTTGCCGAAATCGAGCTGGAAGCGGATCACGGGGCGAGATGCGGCGCGCGCTGCATTGAGGTAGTTCACCGAAACCCAGCCGTCCGGCCCGGCCTTTGTGACATAGCACCAGCCGCCGCGGCAGCCTTCGACTTCGACGCGTTCTCCGCGGCGCAGGGTATCGATCGCTGCATAATTGGTGCCAGGACCTGAGCGGACATTGACGTTGGTGGTGGCAAAGCCGGGAGCCGCCATTGCAGCTCCAGCCGATGCGAACAGGGCTGCCCCGGCGAGACCGGCCTTGAGGATTTTCTTGTTGAGCTGCATGCTAGTCTCCTTGAATGAACGGCTGCAAAACCAATGCCTGCATAAAGCACCAGATCGCATGAACCGAAGCTGAACCGCTGTTTGGATCACCGTTCATCGCAGGAGGGATGGGCGAACGCTGGCAGGACCAAGCGCGTGAGATGGCCTTGAAAGGCACCGATTGCCCGTTGGGATCGGTCAGGATGGCGCGGTCGAACTGATGCCTTCAAAGTCACTACTGTGTGGCTCGCCGAAAATGTCTTGTGGTACGCTAGGCTACGGCAAGCGCAGCTATTCCACCGTAACGCCCGCTTCCAGGGGAATGTCGTGCTCCCGTAGCCACGCGGCGACATCACGGCGTGCCGCCAAGCCACGCTCACTGAGGATGGTGGTGTTGTAGCCGAAATAAAAGCCTTGGAAGGTCCCGCCCGTTGTCGTCGTGGCGTGAGGAGAGGCACCAGCGTCCAGGAGGATCAGGATGGCCCGGCCATTGTTGACGCGAGCAGCGGTGATCAGCGGTGTGTCGCCATTCGGCCCCGTGGCGTTAGGGTCCGCACCGGCCGCCAACAGCATTTCGAGCTTCTCCAATGGATAAGACCGCGATAGCATGGCGTCGTCAATCGGGGTCGACCTGGTGAGGTCGAGTACATTGGGATCAGCGCCGTGCGCAATCATGATCTCGAGCAGCTTCAGATTGTCGGCAAAAGCGGCGCGGTGGACGGCCGTCTTGCCGCTGGGGTCTATCCAATGCGGATCTGCGCCGGCAGCCAGCAAAGCCTCGACTTCCGCCACGTTTTCCTGGAGGACCGCCTTCGGCAGTTCGGCGTCGAGACCCTCCTGCGTCGCAGGCAATGGAGCACTGGTGGCGGGCGCCCGGGGCAACATCTCAGATACCCACCCTGCAACGAAGGACAGGAGGAGTATGAAGACCATCGGCTTGAGAACTATCAAGCGGAACCAACCAGGCATCCTTGCTCTCCTGGCAGCATCATATTTGACCACAGCTCCAATGTGGAGAGCTGCGCCATTGAAGCTAAGTGCGGTTGCATCCGGCCGGCATCAGAATGTCACCGTCCGGCAGTCGGTCTGGTACAGCCCGAGGTCCTCAGGCGTGACGTTCAGCAAAGGCGTGGGGCGGAATGCGCTCGCCAGCTGTTCCGCGTCGCCGCTTTCGAGCGCCGCGACGCGGGCGGCGTGTCCTTCAGCAATGGCGGTCAGCTGGCGCAGGAACTCTCGCCATAGCGCTGCATCCGGTACAGCTGCCGTATCGATGGTCCTGAAGGCTTCAGCCGTTTGCTGCCACTCGGCGTGCAGAGCTTTTGCCGCGGCCAGCAAGGGCGCGCGATCACCATCGACTTCGCCGCGGGCGAGCGCACTCCGCATGATGATCGTGGTGTCATCCAGGTAGCGCGCGGCACGGCGATCCAGGATCTGCGCGCAGACCCGCGCCGCAGCGTTGATGAACTCGGCCCGAACAGGCGGCACCCCGGGGCTCGAGAAGACCAGCTCGCAATCCCGGCCCAAGAAGCCTAGGGCGAAAAGGGCCTGCTCCAGCACCTGGGGGTCCGTTGCTGCATCGCGCTTGAGCCGGTGGGGCTCGAAGCGCCCCGAGATGAGTGCCTCTATACGCCTATCAAGCAGATCGATCTCGCCGGCACCTATGGTAAGAAACAGGTGCCACTCCGCAGCCAATTCCGGCTCCCGCGCAGACCGGTCAACCATGGCTGCATGGGTCGTCGCCAGATCGTTCCGCTGACGCTGAAGGACATCGATGAGCTGAGGCTTCTCAGCCGCTTCGGGCAGGCTCTCGGACCGTACTAGAGCGCTGATGATTGCTACAGCGGCCTTCTGGCCGTCCTCAAACAGAGCATGGTCTCGTTGCTCGATGAGACTACGGCACAGGGCATTGGTGCTGCCCTCCCACTCAGATGCGACCAGCGAACCGCTCGCGCCGGTCAGATTGGCCGCCCAGAAGCAAACTGCAAGGAAAGTCCTGATCTTCATAAGTTCTGGCTCCAGGATTGGCGGCAATGTCGTTGTGGGCGAGGCCTAGTTGCGGGCTGTTAGATAGGAGACGAACGGCACGGCACTATTCTTGGTGCAGCAGGGAGCGCGATGCCGATCTTGAACCAAGAGTGTGTATAAGCGGAGGCGGAGGGAGGGTCTGCTTGCGAGGGACGACGATGTGGGTTTGCATGCTGGCCACTTCCGTTATGATGTCGCCGATGTGAACAGAATTTTCGAGTAACCAGTGAGGTTACCTTGCTAAAGGAAGCGGCGGTAGCTGACGGCCCGGATGTCGAAGAGTTAGTTGTCCGGTCGCAGCGCGGTGACCAGCAGGCGTTCAACCGACTTATCACTTCGCAATACCATTTCATCTTCCGAGTCGCCTTCCGCGTGCTGGGTCACAAGAGCGATGCCGAGGACGTCACGCAGACCGTGTGCCTGCGGCTCGCCACGAGCCTCTCCAGTTTCGATCACCGCGCGAGCTTCACTAGCTGGCTATACCGGGTCACCATGAACGTGGCGCGCGATTTTCTGCGCGCGCAAGGGCGCCGCAAGAGGCTGGTCGATGGCGCAGCCGTCCTGGCGTCTGAACATGTGAATGCTGAGCAGGATGCGCAGCGACCTGTCGAGGACATCTGGTCGGTTGTGCGCTCCCTCCCCGAAAAGCAGCGCGACGCCGTTATCCTGGTGCACGGGGAAGAGCTCAGCCAGGAAGAGGCTGCTCGCATCATGTCATGCAAGAAGGTAACTGTGGCCTGGCACCTGCACAATGCGCGCAAGGCACTGAGGGATCTGCTATGAACCAGCCCGTGTCACACGATCCGCTCAGCCAGCTTCCCCCCGATCGCATTCCGGAGCCCTCACCCGGCCACGTACAGGAAACCATAGCCGCGGCACAGCAGCTTTTTGCCCGCCAACCCGTGCGGATGCCCGGCAGCCATAAGCCGGGGCGGCGCGTCTTTTTTGGGCGCACCTGGATGGAGGCGATTCTTGGAGCTGGACTTGTCTCCACCGCTTGTGTTTTGGCGCTCGTGCTCTCGCCGGCCTTCCTGATGACGCCCCTGGCTCCTGAGCCCGAACCGGTGCAGACTGGACCGATTCGTACCGAGATGATGGTCCCGCCCCAGGGCGTGCAGCCGCTCGATCTCGACATGATCGTTGACCTTGAGCCTTACACGAACGGCGAGTTGCGGCTGGGAGTGCGCAATGCCGATGATCGCTTTGCGCTCTACCATGTCGATGAGCAGGGACTCGAACAGCAATTGCTGGAAGGGCGCAAAGGGGCCGCCGAAGCAGTCAGCATCTTCGATGCCGTGTTGGCGGAGTGGGATGGCCAGCAGGTGCTGGCGGTACGCTCCGGCTTTGGGGATTTGCAGCGTTGGGATGCCTTCGTCGAAACGAGGTTCGGATTTGAAGTGTCGGCCGCACTCAGCCGTCAAATCTGGGACGCAGCCGATGCCGCTGAGGTCGAACAGCGCCTCGCAGCAGCGGTTTCCGGCAGCTAGACAGGCTAACCGATCAGGCGATCGCGATTTCCGTTTCGGCGGCAGGTGGCAATGAACACTGCCGCAGAGGCCGGATCGTCACGAAAGCGCGTGAATTCATCCGGAGCGATGCGAAAGTACGCTTCGTATTCGGCGAGGTGGTGCCGTCCGTCCTTGGTGATGAGCGTCGACAAGTAGTGAGCGCCGGTCTCGTTGTCGATACCAAGGGTGAATTGTTGGCTTCGATACACCACAACATCGGTGAAGCGCTGATCTGATGACGCGCCCTTGCGCAGGACGGCGTTTATAGCGGCTACCAAGGCCTTGGCATCCCCGTTGTCCAGCGGCCCTATGAACCGTGTGCCCAGGCGCACATAGGACTTGCGGCTCCTGATCGTTGCGTAGCCGCCGGTAGAATTTTCATTCACACCATAATTCTTGTGCGTGCGATGATGCACCTCGGCTGCCGGACCGCCCTTCTTGTCTCGGGCAAGCTCGAATGAAAAGGGCAGCGGGGTCGCGGATTTGACGCTGATGCTGCCCGGCAGAATGGTGATCCGCCGCGGCAGCGCATTCGACATTTCGTATAGAGCGGCGACGAAGAGGACCACGAACCCGCAGACCATGATCGCAGCGCCGATCCAGAATTCTGCAGGAGGAACCGAGGTAGATGCTTGCTGCCCCGAAAGCATGACCCCAGTTCCAAGCAAGGCAATGCACGCGGCGGCGAGGCACACGGAGACCAGCAGTGCTTGCCGCCCGATCGTACCGGGGGTGAGCTCGGGCGCTGGATGATTTCGGTGCGGTTGCCGTGCTCGGTTACCACCACTGCCATGACTCACCTCCGTAACCATGTTCCAGCGTTGGTTTATGATGCCGGATCCCCCGTCCTGCTGCGTCACTCCTCCTCGCGCTCCCAATAGACCTGACCGCGGATCAGCAATTCTTCGGGCGCTGCGGGATCGCCGCCGTCGATCATCGCGAAGAAGTGCCGCTCCTGCCCGTCCCGACCGTCGATGATCATGGTGAAGTCCTCGAAACGGTACGTCAGGCGCTGAGGCTCTTCGTCGCCGGGCACCACAGTGATGAAGGAGCCGGCGAAATTGCCGGCAATGAAACCGCCACGCGTATGGGTGACGGTGCCGTCGCGGCTGAACACATATTCGCGGTCGCTGCGCGCACCGCCACTGGCTATTTGCAGATAGTAGAAGGCGCCCTCCAGCCGCTGATTGGCGGGCATTGGCACCAGGCGTTGTGCTTCCGACAGATTGATCTCCTCGCCCTGGTCGAGGCCGCCGGTCCGGACCAGCATGACTTTGCCCCAGTGATCGGACCAGGTGAACCAGCGCTCCGGTTCGCGCTGCCGCGAGAGATCTACGTTCAGGTCCGTAAAGGCAAAATCCCACTCATGGCGGTAAGCCGTGCCATCCCGCAGCAGCACATAGATGTCCTCCTGTCGATCGATATAGCCGTTACCAAACCCGTCGATACGGTTGGCGAAGTCGGCCGCGTAGAGCACGCGATCGACTTGGTCCATGGCGAGGCCAGCATTGAGACCGGCGAACGCTTCGGCGAACTCCAGCGGGCGGAGCATGAGGCCGGCACTGTCGTCGATGGCAGGTTCCGCATCGGTGGGCTTGGCGTTGGAAATACGGCAATCGCCGAGATTGATGATGCCACCGACGCGCTGTTCCAGTACCCAGCGTGGTGATCCGGTGATCACCACATCGGTACCGAGGCCGGCAGCGAACAGGTCTTTGTCCTGTTCCGTGGCGAAGTCGCTGCAGCTCGCCTCGAGGCTCGACTGCCAGTCACCACGCCACTCGCGCAACTCGTCTTTCGAGACGATGCGACCGCGCAGATGCAATTCGCCCTGAGCTTCCAGCCATCGGAGAAGATATTCTTCGCGCGCCTCCCTGAGATGACGGTTGTCCTCGGCGCCGACCCTGGTGCCGACGGCTTCCATCACTGCGAGGGAGCGTGTCCATAGCGTCGCGAGGGGCATGACTCCAAGCTCGTGGGCTTTAAAGGTGGGCGCGGGGGCTTCGGCAAGCTTGATGCCGAAGTCCTCGGCATCCCGGACGAGGCTGCGAATGGAGCTGGCGAGGTCAAACATCTCCTCATTCAGTTCCTGCGCCAGATCGTGGCACGGCGAGGCATCTGCTTGGATTGCGATGGCGACTTCTTCCCGAGCGCTCACCGCATAGGCGTCGAGCTCCGCGCCAAGGCCGTCGTAAGCGGCGATGGCGGCGGCCAGGACTCGGTCATATGCCTGCAGGTCCACCACATGCGCCCAGCCCGCCATAAAGTCGCTTCGCGCTACCCTGCCGTCGGGGAAGCTCTCGTCGCAGACATCCACAATAGCCCGTGCCTTAGTGACGGATGTTACGGTATTCCCCATCAACTCGGCGTATTCCGTGGCGTCATCCGCCTGTGCAGGCCCGAGCGCGAAGAGTAGGGCGAGCGCAGCGCTGGCAATCCGGATCGTAGGCTTCCGCTGGTGCCGCACCAATGCGGCCGAGTAGCAGGGGAAAGTTGTAGATACGGACAATGTGCATCCCTCCCGGCGTTTATCGAGCTGTCTTTCGCGCGCGTCGAGTCTTCATCGGTTTCTTCAAATAGACAACCTTATGACGCTGCTCTTCCCCCTGCTCTTGGGCTCGAAAGCGAAAAGATATAGCCGCGTCCTGGCCAATACTGACCCGAGCCAACTCGTCTTACTTGCATCGGAACCTTCAGGGATTTGCGCCATGACACGTCACCTCCTCACCCTTTTCGCGGCGGTCTGCTGCCTCTTCACCGCCCCGGCGGCCCTGGCGGACGGCTTTGCTTCCGCCCAGATTGGCGGCTTTACCGAATTAAAGGTCGGGAAGACCAACATCCTTTGTTACCAGGAGCCTTGCCCCTGGAACGGGGTCATGCCCGCCGATCAACCTATCGCTCCGCATAAGACGCTTTGGAGCGGCGACATGCCCCCTCCCCTGCGTGGCGTGAGCGAGGATCGTGCCCATATTCGCGAAAATTACCGCGAGCATTGCACGCTGATCAGCGGGCGCTTCCGGCAAGGTGTTCTTGAAGTAGCCGAGATCCTCGGGCCTTGCTAAGCTTGAGTTTCCACCAACTTACTGTTCCAGCTGCACGGAACCGAACGGGGCTGCGCCGGAGGGGTCCTGGAGACAGGGCGTGCTGAAATAGCCGACGATGTAGCGGTGAGGATCGCGTTTGAAGCCGGAATCGAGGCTATGGCTCTCCCCGCTTGCGGGATCCACGGCCGCGATGTTGACGCCGCCATTGTCCAGCACGCGATCCCTAAAGATTTCCCAGCCACGCTGCCGCCAATCAGCCACCACATTAGTGAGCACGCCAGCCGCATCACCCTTTCCGGCCGAGAGGCGGACGCCAACCCACACCGCATAGATGTCGCCGCGCATCTCGCCCCGTGCACCCTGGCAGCGATTTATCCGGACGTCGAAGCGCTCGCGTTCGACTGGCAGGTCAGCGATAAGTGCTTCCACCTTCTCTGCGAAGACGGCCGCGGCGTGATGGCTTTCTCGCTGCTCCAACCCTGTCTGGGCAGAAGTAGGAATTATGGGCAAACAAAGGGCCATTCCGAGGCTGGCGATCCCGGCACGAATGATTGGCCAATTGAAGTGGTATGATGTGGTCATGCTGGTCCTGTCCTTGCACGGGCGGGAGGAGTGGTTCGCTACCCAATAGACGACTGGGTCTAGTCAAAACTTGGCCTTGGCCATGCAATCGTGCTGGTGTTCGATAAAGACCAATTATCGGTTCTGGCGATCGTCAAATGATCAGGAAACGTCAAAAGGAACAGCGGCGATGCGCAAGACAGTGCTGACCATAGTGGCCGTGGCGGGCGTCGGGCTCGTCGGCGCGGGGTTCTATGGCTTGGTTCTGCACGAGGAGCCTCTCGCCACGGGCGAACTGGTGGAGGCGCTGCTTGAGGAAGCCAACGAGAACAAGCTGACCGAGGTCTTTGCCCGCTTCGTGCCGATCGAGGCCGGTTTCGAGCAGCAGGCCGCCGTGTTGAACGCCAATGGCTTCCGCTGCGGCGTCCGCCCGGCCTATGTGGAGGGCAACACCTATCTGAGCTGCGACCGTCCCGTCGAAGGCACCGGCTATTGCCGCGGCTTTCGCTATTACAGCTATCAGACCAGAACGGGCGAGATCATCGAGACCCTGGGTTCTGCCTTTGATCGCCGGCGCGACAGGAACTTGCTCGGGCGTTGCGAAGAAATCCGCCAGCATTTCTACGCGCTGGCAAATGAGATCGGTGAGATCAAAGCTGGTGCGGAGCGTTAGCGCGTCAGCTCCAAATAGCCGTCTCGCAGGACCGCCATCATGTCCTTCTGTCGGTTGATGTCATCCACCATTTCCACCATGGAAAAGCTCGTCATGCGCGCCGAGCAGTCTTCGGCCGTAGGATTGGGCCGGCGCACTTCTTCGGCATTGGCGAGAATTTCTGCCTGCTGCTCCTGCGGCAGCACGGCAAACAGCTCCTTTATCTCGTCATAGTCGACCCGGTAGCGACCATCGTGACAGACATCGGCATAGGCCATGTGCCGGTGCGCCAGGTCGAGCGCTGACCGGCTGCGGGCCCGAAGGTCGCGTGCGACATCTTCCACGTCGCCACGTTCGACAATGTTTGCGACCAGGTTGCGGTTGGCCTCGCTGAGGCTGGAGTAGGCCAGTGGCGGCAGATCCGAATCGGGGTTGAACCAGTCCGCCGGCCGCACCAGGTCGAAGGATGCCGCCAGCTGCAGCAGGCAGACCAGCACGGCCAGACCCGCGACAGCCTTGCCCGCCAGCGCCTCGTGGCCTCGGGCGAGCAAGGTTCGACCGGCCAGGACCATGCCGGCAAGCGCCAGAATCGCACCAAGGAAATTGAACTGCTCATCCCGGACCACCGTCCCATTGACCGTCACGGTCTGCGAACTGCCGACAAACAAGAAGAAGGGCACCAGCCCCAGGGCGAGTGCGATAATCGGGGTTTTGAGGCTCCGAAGAGAGAAGGCTGAAGTCATGGAGCGATACTCACTGCAGGAAAGGACAAGTTGGCCAGTGCGTTTATCGCCTCGCTGCGCATGGCACCGAGGCCGCTCATGAAGCTCGTGGCGCCCTCCTGGCCATAACCGCGACGGCTGATACCGACGAGGGCGACCCCTTCTCCATCCCCGAGTGCCTGATAGCGGTAGGCATTCCACTCCACGATCACCGGATCAGCCTCAAGATCGCTGATCAGAAAATCAAGCAGCACCTCCCCTGTCGCGTCGTTTCGCATCAGGTCGTAGTTGAGCACCGGGTCCACGCCCTTGCGGGATTCGAGCGACTGGATCTGCGATGTGGCTGCATCCATCGGGGTAAGAGCACCGCTGACGGCCTCGACCAGGATCATGTCCTGGTAGGTCTCGACCTGCTGGCCTGCCGGCACATATTCCTGCTTGAAGTAGTTTTCAGATGGTTGCGAGGTCCACGCCAGAGCGTAGTCCTCGCCTTGGAAGAAAATCGGGCCGGGCACATTGAGCAGGTCGGACTGAGCAGAGCTGGGCATCAACATCAAGGCGGCAATAGCCGCAGCACAGATGGTTGTGGGGATTGGTCGCAAGATGGCCTCCAAGCTGGTTCTGTGAATAAGACGCAATCTGGCGCCATAGTATTGGCCAAGGCCAGGTCTTTTCTTTCTTTTCCCAGCAGGACCAATAGAGGGGGTCGGCATTGCGTCTCAATATGGACGCTCCCGAGGAGACGAGGCCATGTTCGCACTGCGTTCCGAAATCTTGCCAGCTATCTGATTGCCTCATCGCGTAAAAAGCGTACCGGGGCTGCTATGACGTCGCATGCGCTATTCCGGGGTTAGGCTATTCAAGCGCAGGCAACCACTACTCCGGGCAGCGGCCCCAGACCTCGATCTCGTCTGCGGTTCTGATGACCATGACATCCGCCCCCGGGAGCCAAATCTCCTGACCGGCCTCGAGCGCGGCTTTCATTTCGGCCAGTGCTTTCTGCTGCTGATCCTGGGGCGCATCTTCCAGCCCATAAATGGAGAGGATGTAGTCCTCCTCAAGGACGGTGCTGAACATGCGTCCACCATCGACGGCCACCAGGTCGAACGAACCGTGGTCCTCGCCTGTTGGTGAGCGCTGATCGATATGGACTCGATCAGGGCCGGTCACGGAATAGGTGACTATGTTCTCCCAGTCGTCAGCGCACAGCCGCTCGATGCTGCGCGCCAGGCTTTCCCGGGACGCGCGATCTTCCAGTTTCCAATTCCGAATGGTGTTGTTCAGCGTGAACCAGCGACCAGCAAGGCTTGCGACGATTTCGGATGCGGCCGCTGGGCCGCCTAATTGCTGCAATTCTCCGGTCGCAACAAGCGGAGCAACCCTGTCGATCTGCTCGGCAATAAGCTCGGAGGCAGCGGCCTCCGAGACGGACACCAGCACCAAAGCGGCAGCGGCGACGCGCAGCGGGTTCATCTTAGATTCTCCTTAGAATGCGAAGGCGGACGGGCGGGCGCTCTCAGACCCCGAAGGGATCGAGTACCATCAGTATGTAGCTCATGGTGCCGATAGAGGCTGCTAGGCACAGCCAGATGAGGGAGTGGAACAGGTTCACCAATGGCCATTTCATCCAGGCGCTCAGCCCCTGCAGCGTGGCGAGGGCAAGACAGGCGGACGGATAAAGGATTAGCGCGGAGAGGCCGACGCCGAAGATAGCCTCATCCACTGTGCCGGCAAAGGCTGACGCGCCCATGATCCACATCAGCAGCAACGGCATCGCTGCCATCGCCGCCAGCAGTGGCGGCAGGACCAGCAGCGTTTGGACCAACCGGGACTGGCCACGCCCACCCCCCCGTCGGCGACGCTCGGCTGGACCGCCAGAACGCGCCGCCCGCGGTCACGACGCCCTGCCGATCTGCACGACTGTGAAGTCACGGCGAAGGTAGGCATCGAACAAGGCCTGGAACGTGGGAGCGTCGCCGAAGCCTGCAAGGTAGCGCAGGTCCTTAGGGTCAACAAATGACTTCTCGTTCCAGGCGTCGGCGGCGTGCGTCTGCAGCGTATTATAGGGCGGGACCATGCCGCCGACCATAGCGCGCGCCAGCACGGTCCGGTTGAGCCCCTCGGCGCCGGCCAACTCATGGAGCGCCGCCATGTCCACGAAGCTGAACTGGATCGCAGCGGGGGTGTTCAGCACCGTACCCGGCAATTTCGCTAGAGAATTCCGTAGCGGCTCGACGCCTTGAGTAAGGACGGGAACACTGGCCATCAGCAAGATGGCAGCGGCGGCAGTAAGGCGCATGGTTCTACTCCCTTGAGTTGTCTTTTCAGGTGAGACGCGCGATTGGGCGCTGTTGTTGGTGGAGAGACGAGTTTATGTGTCTCGGTATTTGCCGCCCTAGCCCAATCACGATCCCCCGCCTGCGACAAAGAGATGGTCGTCGATCGCGAACAACAGGCGAGGTGCCTTAGCGCAAAGCGCCGTCGTGATTGCCTGCCAACGCATCAATCAACCGGTGCGGTACGGTCAGATCCCACCAAAGAGCATCCGCATCGTCCGCCATGTCGGGTAGCGGCCTGATAAGGCTGGTCCCGGCAAAGACCAGATGGGGAATAGGCAAGCGTAGGCTAAACCAGCCATGTTCAAAGCGCGCGGTCAGATATGTTTGCGGATGGCGCGCAGCCAGGGCCAGCATGGCGCGACGAAACTCAGGCGTCAGCAAGGTGTCGATAGAGGCATTCTGGCTGGCAATGGTGTCGAAGACAGCATCGAACTCAGGATCGATCTGCTGCCTTTGCTCCGAACTGCCCGTCACCTGCCGAAGCAGATTGTCCACCTTGCTGGCAAAGCCTGCCTGGGGCATCAAGTGCAAATATCCAGAAAATGATCGTGGGACTGCGATCTCCACCTGCATGACATGGGTGATGCGCTGTCCTGACTGGCCCCGCCGCCAGATCGTGGACTCGGTCAAGCGATAACCGATCTCGCGATAACGGCCATGGCTCTGCCACGCGACGACACGCATGCCTTTGTCGCTGAACAGGTCACCGAGCCATTTATCGATCTCGACCGCGCCCCAGCCGCTGGCAAAACCGACTTGTCCCCACCGTTCGCCAATCGCCGGCGCCAATACGGCAATAGCAAGATCGCGCCAGAGCCGTTGAGCCAGCCGCCACACGCCCCAAGCGCCGAGCGCCGCGACAACTGGCGGGAGAACCATCCCTTCCAGATGTCCAAGCAGGACAAGGAAAGTGCCGCCCGCCAGATTGAGGCTGGCGGACAGGGCCTGTATGCGACGCGGCTCCGCCACGCGCAGAAGGGCCTCGATCTCCTTGCGCTGCAGCCCACTTGCCGGCGTTCGCTCTGCCTGCCGTGTCGTCTGGTCTAATCTTTCAGTTCCTGCACCTGGTTGCGACATCAAACACCCTGGTCCCCATCGGCCAACACAATCTGCAGCCATTCTAGCCGCTCGCGGGTCAGTTCCAGCCAGCAATCAGAATGTACCACAGCCGTAAAGCTGCCGTCGCCCCACAGCTTCGCTTCGGTGTCGCAACTCGATTGCCGATAGACCTGCCAATCGTGCTGTGCCGCCTTCACGGCGCTTGCTTGTTCGGGCGTCAGCTGCGGGCGGTGTTGCCCGAGCATGGTGTCCAATTCGGCTTGCACGCGATCAATAGCTGTGCCGATGCAGTCCAGCATGGCGACTGTCACGCCGCCGCTTTCTGCCATACAGGCGTCGTGCTCGCTGTCGGCAGCACGCAGGGAGGAGCCAAGGCCAGCAAGGAACAGGATGATCACGGCGGCAGCAAAGATTTTCATGAAATGTTCCCTGGGCATCCACGGCGCTCGGAGCCTCCACAAGAGTAGGACGCATGCCGCTGCTGCATGCTTGGTGCACAGCAAATTCGCCCCCAGTCCCGTGAATTTCGCCTGGCTCGCCGCTGCCCAACTTCTCCGAGCCCGATGGCTTGGCGAGCGCTGCACGCCTATGGAGCCGGATTGTGCATGGCAACGTTGGCAGCGTGGCCGATGCGCATGCTGGTCACCGATGGACGCCCACTGTTGTTCTGATCACGATCGTCCATACAGGGCATAATTGGATCACGGGGGTAACTGGACCGAGCAGCTTACGGGTTAACCAGTCCCCGAGCGGATGATTGCGGATATCGTCCAGCGGGCGTATTCAAACCTAAGGGCCTCCGTCCCATGCATTCTGCGCCCCCTTGTTTCCACACGAGGCGGGCGCTTTTCTTTGAAGCCAACATCGGGCAAAGCGCAGACGCCGTCTGCTGCTGGCCACGCACACCGAGGCACACCATGAACCTTTACAAGATCACGTTTCGCTCTGGCCGTGCTTCGATTGTTGAAGACGAGCGATCCCTCGGCACTCTTGCTGCTGATTTGGCACAGGACGGGTTTGTAGTCGTCCGCCGGCAAGCCGGCGGCTACAGTCAAGCGAAGACCGAAGTGGCCATCATGGAACGGGCGGTCGAAAGCATCGATCCGCAGGAAGCCTGAGGTCACCGCGCCTTCGGCAGTCACCAAGTCCAGCCGCAAAGGCCCGCGAGAGCTGGGGTTCAAACCCCTGCCCTACGGCTCTGAGAATGTTCGCTGCTAAGTGAGTGGCGGAGAAAGAGGAACTGAAATCCAACATTCTCCACCTTCCAACACTTTTCTAGCCGGTAGCTGCTCGTGACTGTTTTAGACGCCGGTGTGATGTTCACGTCGTTCTAGTTAGCCTCAGCGGTAATTAGGCTATTCTAGACTCGTCAAATCCCTTAACGTATACGTTGTTGCATTCAGTAGGGGAATCGTCGTGACCAGAACTGTCGTCTCTATCGAGGGAACTAAGTTCCTGATTAATGGCTCGCCCACTCACGCATCCAGAGAGTGGAATGGGCACTCCATCGAGGGCCACCTGTTTAATTCGCGGATGGTGCAGGCTTTGTCAGACGACGAAAATCCGAGCACCCGCGGAGTTTGGATGTATCCAGACGGTGAGGAGTTTAGCGCTGAACGCAACCTCCGTGAGTTCCTGTCTGCGCTGAAGGATTATCGCGCGCATGGCCTCGACGCTATTGGGATTAACATGCAGGCAGGTAGCCCGCAGGGCTACAGTGTGGTCCAGCCCTGGGTACTTACAGGCTTCAATGGCGATGGAAGTCTCAAGCGGCCCTGGCTGGACCGCCTCAAGCAAGTGATCGATGAGTGCGATCGGCTCGGCATGGTAGTAATTCTTGGGCTTTTCTACTGGAAGCAGACGCGCATCTTTACTAGCGAGGAGGCGGTACGGAAGGCGGTGATCAACATCGTCGATTGGCTCGCAGAACACGACGCTCGCAATGTACTTCTTGAAATTGGCAATGAGGTCGATCTCCCGTTTGCTCAACCCAATATTGAAGCCGCGCGTGGGGATGAGTTGATAAAGCTAGCGCAGGAGCATTCAGCCGGAAAGTTCAACACGCCAAGCAAGCGGCTGATGGTGTCTACGAGCCTAGCTCATCCAAAACCTGTCAACCAAAAGATTATGTCGAGCGCCGATTTCTTGCTGCTCCACGGGAACGGAACGCATCATCCGGACAGCGTTCGATTAATGATACGCGCGAACAGGGCGCAGGAGTATCACCGGCCCATGCCTGTTATGATCAACGAAGATGATCACTTTGACTTCGACAAGCCAGACAACAATTTTGTGGCTGCGATTGGTGAGGATGTTTCATGGGGCTATTTCGACTACCGAATGAACCGTGAGCGGTATGAAGACGGGTTCCAGTCACTTCCCGTAGATTGGACAATCAGCAGCGTGCGCAAGAAGGCATTCTTCAAGTTGCTGAAAGAAGTTACCGGTGCCTAATGCGGTAAATGAGAAGTTGGTCGTCGCCGTTGACCTGGTCATCGGCGGCGATCGAGCACTCTTTATGAAGCTGATGGCCGAAAACGCCGCGGCTTCCTTAAGAGAGGAACCAGGATGCCGGCTGTTCGATGTTTGCGTGGACATTTCTGACGCAAACCGGATCTTTTTGTACGAGATCTACGACGATGAAGCCGCGTTCTCAGCCCACCTGGCGTCAGCCCACTACAAATCCTTTGATGCGAGAACTTCAGGCTTGATCTTGAGCAAAAATGTTCGACGCTACCGGCTCAGAGCTGAGTGAGGCCTAAGCGCTCCAATAGTTCGACAAGCATCTTACCGGCGCGCCGTCGATGATCTTCGTGGATCCGGCGCGCCTCCACAGGATCACCACTGGCGATGGCGTCGACTAGTGCAGCGTGCTCAGTCACTGAATTGGTAGGGGTAGGCCGCAACTTCAAGGTCAACATGCGGGCGCGGTGCGCTTGATCCCAAAGTTGAGCTACCATTTGGATCAGGCGGGAATTGCCGCTGAGTTGCACGAGTTGAGAGTGGAAGTGCTCGTCAGCCTCAGCCCATCGGTTGAGGTCACCTGCTTCCAACGCTTTGCCCATGTCAGCAACTGCGGAACGTAGTGCAGCCAAAGGACGGGCAGCGACACCGTTCCTCGCAATGGTTTCGGCTGCGATTCCCTCCAGCGCTGTTAAAACATCGTAGATGTCTGCCATATCGCGTGCTGACACTGGCAGCACACGCATGCCGTGTCGAGGCCGGATCTCAACCATCCCCTCCTGCCGCAGTCGAACCATTGCCTCTCGTACTGGTGTACGGCTCATGTTCAGACGGACCGCGGCCTCTTGCTCAAGCATCTGCGCGCCTGCCGGCAGTGCTCCGTCCAATATTAGCCGCTTGAGAGCGTTATATGCGATGTCGGCCTGATTAGCTCGATCAGCCGACAATGACGTTTGATCAGTTGAGGGCAATTCTTCGACCCTGCTCGTGGGACTCATAAATCGCCTCTTCAACGCACAGGTTTGCCAAATATTGTGCTGCCGTGTTGACCAGGGGGCCCTGCCCCAGCAACGCCCTTATAGCAGCCACTTGCGTGCGATAGACGCAATCTCCGCCGAAATCTACATCTTGCCATTCATAATCGATTTGCTCGGCAAGATTCTCGCCGTGCTTGCGGAGATATATCTCGCCGTTGCCAGTGATTGCGACAGCTCCCGCCTCAGTCTCGACGAGCATCTCACCCAAAGTTCGCCGACGGTTGCTGGCCGGATGATCAGCAAGCCTGTTAGCGTCCAACACCGCTGTTATGCCATCCATCATCTCCAAGACAACAAGCCCAGCGTCTTCCCCAGCGATGACTGGATTGATGCGTCGGAGGCGGGCAGTCACAGCTTTCACTTCCCCAAACAGGTACCGAAAAACATCCACGTAGTGTATGCCTGTCTCGTGAACCATGAAGCGAGGCATGTCCCTGAAATAGGGTTGACGCGCGAGATAGGCCTCATCTCCTTGCCCATCTCCTGGCCTGAGCCGAAATGTGGCGCCGTAGACTTCGCCGAGCACGCCGCTAGAAAGGATTTGGTGCAGCTTGCTGTACCAAGGTTGAAAGCGGAAGTTCTCATGAACGATCAAGGTGATGTTTGCCTGCGCCGCCACCGTTGCAGCTACTTCCGCATCAGCTAGCGCTCCACAGAACGGCTTCTGGCAGATTACATGAATGCCGCGAGCGGCAGCTGCCCGGATAGCCGGAAGATGCCCTGATGGCGGGACAATGACATCCAGTACATCGGGTTGTTCTGTGTCGAGCATCGCCTCGAGCTCGACATAGGTCCGTGACGATGGAAATCCTGCTCCAACCCGGTTCGCTGCGTTCGCGTCACGGTCGCATATACCGACCAGTTGCACCTCGTTGATCCTCTGCCAAGCTCGGTAGTGGAACTGACTGAAGTACCCAGCGCCCAAAGTACAAAGCTTGAGCACGGCTAGGCGCTCTTCGCAGTCGCGCCGATCGCGTCAGCAACTGCCAAGGCGACTGCCTCGGTGCCATCTCGACCACCAACCTCAAACGGGCGGATACCAGATCGGAATGCATCATCTACAGCATTGCGGAGGATCTGGGCGGCACTGTTCGCCGGGGCACAATTGTGTCTATCAGCCAGCCATTCCAACATCATAGCGCCAGACAAGAATGTGGCGGTTGGATTCGCCATCCCCTTGCCCGCGATGTCCGGCGCTGATCCATGGCAGGGCTGGAAAACAGCGTGGTCGAGGCCGATATCGGCCGATGGTGCAAAACCCATTCCGCCAATCAATCCGGCGGCCAAATCAGACAAGATGTCACCAAACATGTTTTCAGTGACGATCACGTCGAAGTCCCAGGGCCTGCGGACCAGGTTGAGCGCGGTGGCATCAACGTAAGCATGGTCAGCCTGCACGTCACTGTTAACCTCATGCCGCTCATCGAAGATCTTTCGAAAGAACGCCATGCTGGCGAAGACATTAGCCTTGTCAACACAGGTCAGCCGATTGCTACCGCCGCGTTGAACCCGCTTTCTTGTATAATCAAATGAGAAGTCAAATAGCGGCTCGCATACATCTCTTGTTATCACCATTGTGTCCCGCGCCTCGCGGTCCGCGGTAACAACACCTTCATCGCGCAAGGCAAACAGACCCTCGATACTTTCGCGAATGATGACGAAGTCAAGTGCTGCTGCGCGCGGATCGGCTAAGACGGGGCTGATTCTTGGCAATAGGCGAGCCGGACGCACACCGGCGAAAAGCTTGAGCTCGGTTCGTAGATCCAGCTGCGGTGCTATCTCCGTACCATCCGGATAACGCACCTCAGGCCAACCCATGGCACCCAGCAAGATCGCATCGGCTTCCCGGCAAGCACTCATTGTTTCTTGGGGCAATGCAACCCCGTTGCGCTGATATTCACCTGCACCAGCAGGCAGTTCGTTGAACGTTAACTCGAACCCGCCACCTGCCCTATCGATGGCCTCTTGTAGCACGCTGAGGCAAGGTGAGATAACCTCGGCTCCGATGCCATCTCCGGGGAGAACAGCAATGTTGAAGGATGGGATGTTAGGCATCAGAAATCCAGAGCTTGCAGGATAGGGGAAATGTCGAAATCGAAGTGCAGCGGCCTCAGGCCAGCGTAAGGCGACGTAAAAGCAAACAGCTCTTGACCGAGTAGACAGCCGAGATAGGCTGTTTTGAGCTCAGGTCCGCCAAAAGCGAGCGAAGAGATGTTCCGCAGGGTTGGCGCAGGCTGCTGGTCTAAATGAGGACGGCCCATGCTACCCGAGACGTAGGCAGCTTCCGTCCAAGCTAGGTGTCCTGGATCAGCGTCTTCTAAGATCCGATCGGCGGAACTGCCATCAGGGGAAACCCGGATAACGCGGTTGGAAACTATGCTCGTGATCCAAAAGCCGCCTTGCTCGTCAAGAACGAGGCCGTCCGGATAATCACCGGTGCTGAATTGCCAGACCAGCGTTGCATTGCTGAGTTCGCCATCTGCCGCCACATCGAAGCGGGTTAGTCGACGTGCGAATGTTTCATTGACGAACAGGTGCCGGCCGTCTGCGGAAAAGGCGATCTCGTTGGTGTAGCCGAGTTTGTCGGCGGCAACACGAGGCCCGTTCTTATCCAGGACGACGATAAAGCCGCTACTGGCAGAGGATCGATAGTCGTCCGACCTAGGTGACTTACGAGTCGAGACTGTTAGCCAGAGGCGCCCATGGGCATCACGGATCGGGAAATTGCTGGGTGGTAACGGAAGGTCTTCCACCGAAGTCAGCACTGGCTCGACGGATCCATCAGGATAGAGCCTAAAGGCGCCACCCTCGGTCGTACCCAAGTGAGCCAAAATAAAAGAACCATCCGGTTCCAAGGCAATCCCGTTCGGCCGCAATTCTAGCTGACGGTCAGCAATAGCGAGTCGCCGTACCTCACCAGCCGGACTGATTACGGACACCCCGCCGCTATCGCGCCAATCGGAACAGAAGAGGTAGCCAGAGCGGTGCGACAGTACACATTCAGGCCGGCGCAAGCCGTTGCCGATACGACTTAGCCTTGCTGGATCCAGCAAGACGATCTCTGTTCCTGCCCCCATAACACCCTCTTCACAACGTATACGTAGTTGCAGCGTTATCCAGCCGCTCCTAGGGCGCGTCAATCGACTCCTGCAACGTTCGACGGCAGCCCTACACGAGATTGGCCGTGTTTTTTGCGCTTTGCAACCCATAGAAGCACATTGACGCATTAATTAATGCATGCATAGTTCGGGATGTAGCTCATTGTGTGAGTGCCAGCCCAATGTTCCGCAACTCGATTGACGCAAGTTGTGTATCCACTGTATACACTGTATACGCTGCTGCCTGGAAATGCTTCTTAAGCGATCTAGAGCCAAGCATTGGAGACTGCGATATGTCTGCGACGGGCGCTCAAACGCTTGAAGAATATGGGTACAAAGCCCTACGAGACCTGATCTTGAAGGGGGAGATCGCCGCTGGCCAGAAGCTCGTTCAGGAAGAACTCGCCCAACGATTGGGCGTAAGCCGAACTCCGCTGCGCAGCGCAATCGCCGGTCTAGAGCGGGATGGCTTTGTGACGATCTCTCCGCGTGGGGAAGCGACAGTGGTGTCGTTTGGCCCTGAGAGGGTCGCGGACTTGTTCGAAGTGCGCGCGGTTCTCGAGGGGCTCACGTGCCGGCTTGTTGCGTCAATAATTGAGCAGCGCCACACTCTTTACCTTCGCTCATTGATCACCAGCGCAATGCCAGAGCCCAACAGCAAGGATTGGTCCGCATACCGTGAGGCCGATCGGGAGTTCCACCACTATCTAACAACGCTTCTGAGCAATGATTTCCTGACGCGTCAGCTCGACGCCGTGCGCGACGTGTTGCGCCTTTCGCTGGCACAAGGCCTGCTGCGTCCCCCTGCTGAAACACTGCAGGAGCATATCGAAATAATTGAGGCGCTCGAAGCCCGGGACGCCGACAAAGCTGAGCAGGCAATGCTCACTCACATTCGAAAGACGATCGCACTCATGCGCGCTCGTGCGGAGAATAAAGCCGTCTAGCCAACTGCACTGTCAGATTTCCAAAAGGGAGGAGACTATGACACATCGACCCGCCGACACTACCAAGACACCTTTCCGCTTGCTCGCACGCCGCGCAGCAAGCCTTGCTCTAGCAACAGCGCTGACCACGACCACTGCCATGGGCGGCTACGCGCAGGACATTACGTTCTGGACTCAACCCCAGGGTGACCTCCTCGCCTACCAGGATATGTTCGACACCCTGACGTCGGAATTCCGCGAGCAATCCGGGATCAATGTCTCGGTTGAGGTTATCAACTGGTCAGTCGCGTTCAATACTTGGTTGACCGTTGCACAAGGTGGCGCGGCGCCGGACTGTGCAGACATGTACTGGTTACACTCCTTTTCAGGCATCGGCGCCGGACGGTTCGGTCCCATGCCAATCACCCAGTACAAGGATCAGTGGCCAACCTTAGAGGAGGACTTCTACGAAGGCGCGCTTGTCGACGTCCACCGCAATGGCGAGTTCTACGGAATTCCATGGCGGGTAGACATTCGCCCTATGATGTACCGTACCGACTTCTTGCAAGAGGCAGGCATCGATGCGCCCCCTGACAATTGGGAGCAAATTGTCGAGCAGGGCCTCAAGCTGACCCAGCGCGACGCAAACGGGAATGTCACACGGTGGGGCTTTGCCCTCGGCGCCAACAACAATCCGGGCCAGACCCTCATGCCATACTATTGGCAAGCCGGCGGCGCGATGATGACCGAGGACGGTCGCACGGCAACGATCGACAATGATGCCATGCGCACGACGCTCAAGTTCATGCAGGACCTCGTCCACGTACACAAAATCACTTCACCTGAGATCTTCGAGAAAAGTGCCGATCCTCTCGCTGACTTCACGTCTGGGACGGTGGCGATTGTCGGGAGCACGAATAATTCCTGGCCTTCACAGTTCGACCGTGACTATCCCGAGCTAGAAGGTACTTGGGCGCTGGAGATCAACCCGGCGGGACCAACGGGCGAACGGGACTCGTTTTCGGGAGCTGGTTATTGGGGCGTTCTCTATGGCTCTAAGGACGTCGACGCTTGCATCGACTGGATCAAGTTCCTGTCCACTCCAGAAAATATGGAGCGCATCAGCGAGGTAACCGGTGCCGCCAGCCCGCGCCGGTCGGTCATGACCTCGGAACTCTGGACCCAAAAGCCTTGGCAAGCAGTCATGGCCGAAACGCTCAACTATGGTCACACCTCGCAGCATCCAAGCGCGGTGTGGAACGCCATCGCTTCGCCTGAGCCGGGGGCCGTGCTCTACGACCTGGTCTACAACACCGTGATTGGTGGGGGAGACATCGATGCGGCCGTGACCGAAGCACAAGCTCGGATGCAAACCGAACTCGACCGCGCCAACGCCAGCTGAGCTTCGGTGCAAGGCTGGGAGAACTTCTCTCCCAGCCGCTTTCGACCGCTTTCCTGATCGGTGCGACATGACAAGACAGAAGTACCTCTTTTGCTACCTTATGGTGGCGCCAGCCATGCTTATCACCACCGCGTTGGGCATTTACCCGATGCTCTTCTCGCTATGGATGAGCTTTGTTGAATACGATTTGCTGCGGATCAATCAATTTGGAACGCCGTTTGTTGGGCTCGACAATTATGTCGAAGTGTTCTCGGACCCGCGTTTTGTACAAACCCTGTTCAACACCATCATCTTCACCATCTTGGCGGTTGCAGCTACGCTCGGCTTTGGGCTTCTACTCTCGCAGGTTCTAAACGCCAACTATCGCGGCCGGACGGCAATGCGCATGCTCGTCTGCGTACCATGGTTTGTGCCCCCGGCGGTCGCTTCCGCGATCTGGATGTGGCTCCTAAACACTGATCGCAGCCCTATCAATTTCCTGCTGCAAGATGCCGGCCTTATCACGAGCAATATTCGCTGGCTGACGGACTCCGCCACTTGGGGGCCGTTCAGCATCCCGATGATGTCCATCGTCGCAGTGCGCGTTTGGAATGGCCTGCCCTTCGCTGTCATCTTTCTGCTTGCCGCCCTGCAGTCGATCCCTCGCAGCCTCTACGAAGCCGCCGAGGTAGATGGCGCAAGCCTTTGGCAAAAGTTCTGGTACGTCACCTTGCCGATGCTGCGCCCCGTCTTGGCCATCCTCATAACCTTGCTCGTGATTGGTGGATTGGGATCGTTCGAGATCAACTACATCATGACGGGCGGTGGGCCACAGAACCTGACCAACATCATGGCCGTCTACTCATACCAGCAGGCCTTTTCCTTCTACCGCTTTGATCTCGCCTCTGCTGCGAGTGGCATGATCTTCATCATGACCGGCTTCATCTCGATTTTTTATCTGCGCTCCCAACTGAAAAGGGTCGCGTGATGACCATTGCCGTACCCAACGCTCTCAGCCGACCTGGCTTTTTTCAGCGACTGAGCTTCGCCAACAAGAGTGATGTGTTCACTCGCGTCCTGGTGATCGCGATCACCATCGCACTGCTCTTTTACATCCTGCTGCCAGTTTATTGGATGCTGAAGACTTCCTTCCAGCCGAACCAGGAAATCCGCGTTCTACCACCGATCTGGTTTCCAACCGAAACAACCGCGCACCCCTACACCAATGCCAACCGGCTGATCCCGATGTGGCGGTACGTGCTGAACTCCTTGTTCGTTTCTGTGACGGCCGCGGGCATCTCAACCATCATCGCCTGCTCCGCCGCCTACGTGCTTGCTCGGTTCCGTTTCCCAGGCGCGACCATCATCCTCGGCTTGATCCTGCTGACCAACCTCATCCCAGCAATCACCCGCGTGTTCCCGATCTATTTCTTCATCCAGAACATGGGATTGCTGAACAGCTATGTTGGCTTGATCCTCGCCTACGTAGGCTTCTCCCTGCCCTTTGCTGTGCTCATGTTGCGTGGCTACTTCGAATCCGCTGCGCCACCCGAACTTGAAGAAGCAGCCCTCATTGACGGGTGCGGCTACTTTGAAGCCTTCTGGCGGGTCATATTACCAGTCTGCCTGCCTGGCATTGCCGCCGTCGCGATCTTCACATTCCTTAACGCCTGGAATGACTTCCTTTGGGCCAGCCTGCTGCTCAACCAGGGTGAGATGAAGACCATTCAGGTCGGCATCGGCGACTTCGCCCAGGAGGGTGGTGGCGTCCAATATGTCAATGCCTTCATGGCCGCGTGCGTCGTGGCAACTGTCCCTGCTCTCGTCGTCTTCGTCTTTGTCCAGCGCTGGCTGGTGGGCGGCCTCACGGCTGGCTCAGTCAAGACCTGATTGCTTGCTTTCACACGAGGATTCTTTTCAATGGCCTTCCGCAATTCCATCCTGCTCGGCACTCTCGGACGATATGCCGACCGGTTCCATGAATATCAAAAGCCCCGCAGCTTAGCTGAGCGCTTGGATGTTGCCCGCACGATTGCTCGAACGGACGGCGTAGAACCCGTTTATCCGCAAGATCTCGGCCACAAGGGCGAAAACGTTGGTCTCGTTAAAAAATCCGGTTTCGCTGTCTCGGCCGTGAACGTGAACGTCAAAGGCGAGGACATCTTCCGGAACGGCTCATTCACCAATCCTGACGCAGCTGTCCGGCAACGATCAGTCGAGTACCTCAAGTCCGGGATGGACATGGCCGCGGACCTGGGCGCTAACATGCTGTCGGTCTGCCCCTTGATTGATGGCTGGGACTACGCGTTTCAGGTCGACTACGCCAAGCAGTGGGAATGGCTTACCGAGTGCTTCCGTGAAGCGACCGCCTACCGTTCGGACGTCAAGATCAGCATTGAATACAAGGCCTATGAAGTTCGAAACCGCATAGTCCTCCCTAACATGGGTCGAACGCTCCATTTCTGCGATGTTGTTGGCGCCCCCAATCTCGGCGTTACCATGGACGTCGGACATGCCCTCATCGCTGGCGAGACGCCAGCGGCCGAACTGTGCATCGCCCACGCAGCCGGACGGCTCTTCTATGTTCACTTCAATGACAACGATCGCGGTGCAGACTGGGACATGCTCCCCGGCTCAGTCAATTTCTGGGAAACGCTCGAAACGCTTTACTATGTTGAAAAGCTCGGGTGGGATGGCTGGTTTGCCTATGACGTTTTCACACGGTCAGGCGACAATGCGGAAGCTGTCGCCGCCACCTTCGAGATCATGGAAAACATCGGCAAGCTGATCCAGAAGATCGGCTTCGACGAACTAAGCGCTCTCAAGGACGAAGGCGTCCCGGCCCGTGCATTCAACAAGCTCATCGGGGCACTGCTCTGATGCTAGGGATCGGTAGCTACGCGTTTCGCTGGCACGTCGGCATCAAGGATCGCGTTCCCGAGCAACCAATTTCGGCTGCCGATATCCTTGATCATGCGGCAAGGCTTGGCGTTAAGCTTGTGCAGTTCGCAGACAATTTGCCGCTTCACACACTGGGCAAGCGTGAAATCGAAGACCTGGCGGGCCAATCTCGCGATCTCGGCATCACTCTTGAACTTGGAATGACAGGCTGCGATCCGGCTCTTGTGCGTCAATACTTGGAGCTCGCGCGTAGGCTCGATGTTTCGCTACTGCGTATCGCCCCGACGGCTGAGGAGTCGGCAGCATCGGACGACGCCATAGCAGTGATGTTCACTCGCCTCCTGGACGAATGCCGTTCGGCAGGCGTCACCCTGGCGGTCGAGAACCACTTCCATCTCCCCTCACCGCGCTTGGTTCATATCATTGCCAGCGTTGCGAACGACACTCTGGGCGTCTGCTTGGACGTCGCTAACTCCATAGCGTGCCAGGAATGGCCTCTAACCACCATCGACCTGCTCGCGCCATTTGCGGTCAATTTGCACCTCAAGGACTTTCGCATTGCCCTTGATCCGCACGGGGTGGGCGGCAGCTTTGTGGGTACCCCTCTTGGCCAGGGCCGCTTCGATCCGGCGACCGTGTTCGACGCACTTGAACGCCACAGCCGGCAGGTGAACACCATTCTTGAGCATTGGCTGCCTTGGCAAGGGGACTTTGCTGCAACCAAGGCAATGGAACTGGCGTGGCTCGAACAAAGTGTAGCAGCGGCCAAAGAGCTGGCCGTGCGTCACCCAATGATTAATTCAAACAACAACAAGGGAGTGTGAGATGTCCAAGACGCGCGTCACCATCGCGGGCGAGAAGTTCTTGATCAACGGAGAGCCCACCTACAAAGGGCGTACTTTCCAGGGCAAGCCTGTGGAGGGTTTGTTGTTCAACACCCGCATGGTACAGGCAATTTTCGACGACGAGAACAGCGAATCTATCCAGCAGTGGGCCTATCCCGACACCGGGCGGTGGGATGCGGATCGCAACGTGGAAGAGTTTATCGCCGCACTGCCGACTTACTACGCCAAGGGCATCCGCGCTGTTACGCTGAATCTGCAAGGTGGCATGCCGATCACCGGCACAGAGATGACCCAGCCATGGATCAACTCGGCCTTCACGCCGCAGGGCGACCTCAAGCCAAAGTATCTTGAACGGCTGGAGAAGGTACTACGCGCATGCGACGACCAGAGGATCGTCGTCATGTTGGGTTATTATTATTTCGGTCAGGACGAGAACATGGCCGACGAGGCCGCGATCATCCGCGGCGTCGAGAATGCCACTGACTGGCTGCTCGACACAGGTCTCGAGAATGTCATGGTCGAGATCAACAACGAATGCGATGTGCCGCTCTATGAACACGAAATTCTAACGCCTTCTCGTGTGCACGAACTCGTCAACCTGGTGAAGACCAGGCAGCGGGACGGCCGCCGCTTGCTGGTAGCCGCCAGCACTACCAATTGGCCCTACAGGCAGGAGGCAGGCGTTCCCCTCCCAGAACGCCGCGGAAATGGTGACCCTGTCAGCAACGAACTTGTCGAGCGCATTGGTCGCACCAAGGTCACAGAGCTGCTCGCAGCATGCGACTTCATCCTGTTCCACGGCAATGGACTTGATCCCGACGGCATCGACAAGGTCATTCGCTCCATCAAGGCCAGCAAGTTGTTTACCGACAACCCACGGCCCATTTGCATCAACGAAGATTCCACGCTGGTTGCCAACATGGATGCGGCGTTCCCCCATTACGTGCCGTGGGGCTACTACGACCAGGGCAAGAACAACTATCGTGATGGCTTCCAATCACCTCCGGTGAACTGGGGGATTTCTACGCCCGAGAAAGAAGCGTTCTTCAATCGGGTAGCCGAGATCACCGGCTCTGCGGGCTAACCCCACTTACTCCGACAAGGATCGACAACATGGCTTCCATTGAAATCCGCGAGGCCCGCAAAGCATACGGGTCACTTGAAGTTCTGCACGGTGTGTCCATCGACATCCCCGACGGCGAGTTTGTCATCCTTGTCGGACCTTCGGGCTGCGGAAAGTCCACTTTGCTGCGAATGATTGCAGGCCTGGAGTCTATTACGTCAGGGGACATCGCCATCGGCAACATGGTCGTCAATGACCTGCCACCCAAGAAGCGGGACATCGCCATGGTGTTCCAAAGCTACGCGCTCTACCCACATATGAGCGTAGCGGAGAACATGGGCTTCTCCCTTAAGATTGCGGGCCGCAGCAAGGCCGAGATCGAACAAAAAGTCAGTGAGGCCGCCGACATCTTGGGACTTCGCCCTCTTCTGTTCCGCAAGCCGGCACAACTTTCTGGCGGGCAGCGCCAGCGTGTTGCCATGGGGCGCGCTATTGTTCGCGATCCGGCGGTGTTCTTGTTCGACGAACCGCTGTCAAACCTTGATGCCCAGTTGCGAGTGCAGATGCGATCCGAGATCAAGGCACTGCACCAGCGGCTCAAGACCACCACTGTTTATGTGACCCATGACCAGGTCGAGGCCATGACAATGGCAGACCGGATCGTTGTGATGCATGACGGGAACGTTGAACAGATGGGGGCTCCGCTGGAGCTCTTTGATCGTCCAGCCAACCTTTTCGTAGCTCGTTTCATCGGATCCCCCTCCATGAACATGCTCGAAGGGCAGATCGAAGAGGTCAATGGGGCGCCGACCTTCGTAAGCGGCGGCTTTGCCCTGCCCCTTAGCCAAGCTTCACCGGCGAAGCCGGGCGAAGAAGTGGTGCTTGGATTCCGCCCCGAGCACTTGTCAATTGCCGGACCCAACTCAGTATCGACGCTGGAAGCCGAAGTGATTGTTGTGGAGCCTACTGGCACGGAAACCCTGCTTAACGTCACCACGGCAGGACATGCATTCTTGGCACTCTTCCGCGCGCGCCTAGACGTCAATCCTGGCGAGCGGATCATGCTTTCTATCGATCCTCTCCACGTACATCTCTTCAGCAAGGCGACAGGCAAGCGCCTGTGAACCATGGACAGCTACGTCATCAGCAATGAACAGCTCTCTGCTCGATTAACATCCTACGGTGCAATCCTCACGGATCTACGTCTCGCCCGATGGCCCTATTCGCTTGTTCTCGGCTTCGAGACCATCGACGATTATCGGAATAGCGACCATTATGCCGGCGCGGTCATCGGGCGTCACGCCAACCGCATAGCCAAGGGACACGTGCAACTATTGGAGAGCGTTCTCACCCTGCCGCGCAATGGGGGCGAGCATCATTTGCATGGTGGCCCGACGGGCACTGCGCGACAAGACTGGCACGTGGCTGAGGTAACGCCAAGCAGCATCACGTTCAGCCTGCTGAGCCCCCATGGACACGAGGGCTACCCGGGCAATTGTGCGATGACTGCCCGGTATAGTGTTACGGGCGACGCAACTCTCCGGTTGGAGTTCGAGGCAAAGGCCGACAGGGAAACGGTAGTGAACCTTTGCCACCACCCCTACTTCGACTTCTCCGGCCGAGGCGATATTGCAGACCATCGTCTCGAGATTGCCGCCGAAACCTATCTTCCTGCCAGGCCTGACCTCATTCCAACGGGCGAGATTGCTGTGGTCGCCAACACGCCATACGATTTTCGTGCCGAACGTCCGATCGGTCATGATCGCCCAACGCCAGGATTCAACAACACCTACTGCCTTGCCCCCTCAACACGCGATCGCCCGGCCTTTGCGGCTTGCTTATCCATGCCTGACGGCCCCGTGATGGAAGTCTGGACCACTCAGGCTGGCTTGCATCTCTATGACGGCTACAAGCTACAACCCGGTAAAAGAGGACTAGATGGACGACTTTATGGCCCTGGTCACGGCCTGTGCCTTGAAGCACAAAATTGGCCGGACAGTCCGAACCACGCTCACTTCCCGTCCGCCATTCTCACCGCTAACCAGACATACCGACAAACAACCGAATATCGTTTCGCATTCTGACGCCACGTTGGAACCGGTGGCCGAATTTCGCAGAACCTAGATCCTCCATAGGAAGAGTTTTTGAGCACGACAGTTGAAATCGACGGCACCGATTGGCGGATCAACGGCGAGCTGACTTATCAGGGCCGAGAGCACCAAGGGCGCCGTATCGAGGGCCTGCTCCTGAATAGCCGCATGATCCAGGCGGTATTCGACGACGAAAATCCGGCGACCCGACGCAACTGGTCCTATCCCGATACCGGCGTATGGGATCCAGACCGGAACACGCAGGACTTCTGCGACATGTTGCCCGTCTATCGCGCACACGGCCTCCTGGGGGTAACCGTTGGTATGCAGGGTGGTGGCGCGATGTACTACCCCGAGGTTTTCGAGAACTACATCAACACCGCCTTTCGGCCGGATGGATCGTTGAAGCAACCCTACCTTGATCGGTTGGCTAAAATTCTCAAAGCCGCTGACGAACAAGGGATGGTTGTTTTCGTCAACTATTTTTATTGGAAGCAGCAGCGCTTCGATAATGACAACGCTGTTCGCGCCGCGGTGGAGAACCTGACGGCTTGGCTACTCCAATCCGGGCACCGCAACATTCTGGTCGATGTCAAGAATGAGATCCAGCAGAAGCGAGACATCCTGTCGTCACGCCGCATTCACGAACTCTTGGATGTGGCACGCTCGACGACGCTGAACGGACGCCGGCTCCTTATCAGCACATCGATCCACCCCGTGAAGCACAAACCAAACGGTGAATGGCACAAGTACTGTGATTTCCTCATGCCACACGGCAACGACAGCTACGCCGATGAATTCTATCGTGAACTGGTAGGGTTCAAGAACGACGAGGACATATCAGCCAACCCGCGTCCAATCTGCTGCAACGAGGACAGTGTTGACGTAGCCAGCTTCGAGGCTGCGCTGAACGCCGGTGTCAGCTGGGGTTACTACGACCAAGGCTATGGCTGTGGGGAAACCCAGACCAAGTGCGACTGGCTTGAACGCGAGCGCGAAAACTCCTTCGATGAGCTGAGTGGGTTTCAAACTGTGCCGATCAACTGGGGGATCAACACGCCGCATAAACGGGCATTCTTCTCGCGGCTCAAGGAGGTGACGGGTGCGTGACCGCAGCTTGAACCAGCCGATCTAGCAAAGACGCCCGGCGTGCACATGAGACACCATGCTGGCTGGCTTTCGAAAACATGTTCTTAGCCGGCGCCCAGATCGCCAGTTGAAGCGGGAGAGATCTACCATGCTCTTGGGAGCTATCGCCGACGATTTCACAGGCGCGACTGATCTTGCTAGCATCATTGCGCGCGAGGGCATGCCCGTCGTGCAGCTCATTGGCGTACCCAACCCGGAAACAATCTCGCTGGCAGGAGATGCTGCAGCGGTCGTCGTTGCGCTCAAGACACGCACGGCGCCAGTAAAGGATGCCGTGGAGGAATCTTTAGCATCGCTTTCGGCGTTGCGCTCAGCCGGCGCGGAGCAGATTCTGTTCAAGTACTGCTCGACCTTTGACTCAACGGATGCAGGCAATATCGGGCCAGTGGCGGATGCGCTTGGCCGAGCGCTTGGCTCAAACCTCGCGGTGGTTTGCCCGGCTTTTCCGGCGAATGGGCGGACGGTCTTCCGAGGGCATTTGTTTGTCGGCGATCAATTATTGCAAGACTCGCCGATGAAGGATCACCCACTAACGCCCATGCGTCGCTCCAATCTGGTCGCTCTGATGGCGGCTCAATCGGTGCATCAGGTCGGCCTCGTTCGCTACGATATTGTTGGCAAGGACGTTGCCGCTATTCGCGCGGAATTTGAACGCTTACGTGATACGGGGTTCGGGTATGCCGTGACTGACGCCATCTCCGACCAAGACCTCCGTGGGCTCGGCCAAGCCATTCATGATCATCCCCTCATAACCGGCGGTTCAGCCATCGCAATGGGGTTGCCCGCCAATTTCCGTCGTGCCGGGAAGCTGCGATCCGACGCTGCACCCCAGACCGTCTCTGGAACCGGACGCGCGGCGATACTTGCGGGCAGCTGTTCCCAGGCTACTCGCCAACAGCTGCAACGTGCCCATGACCTCTGGCCGTCGTACCGACTTGACATCGACGCCATTGCTCGCGGTGAAAGTGTCGCCTCTAGCGCGCTAGAATGGGCGGTAGCCCAGCCGGAACAATCACCTATAGTGATCTATGGTTCGGCAGACCCCGAAGCTGTTGCCGCAGCTCAAGCGCGCTATGGTCGTGAACGCGCAGGCGCGCTGATGGAACAGGCCATCAGCGACATCGCCCTTGGCCTTCGCCAGCAGGGTGTTGGCCGCTTTGTGGTGGCCGGCGGCGAAACATCTGGCGCTGTGGTTTCCGCCCTTGACGTCAAGGCGCTGCGAATAGGGCAGCTGATTGCGCCGGGTGTTCCTTGGACACAGTCCATTGGTGAACGCCCTGTGGCCCTGTCCCTCAAGAGCGGAAATTTCGGAGGCCCCATGTTTTTCGAGCATGCGTTGGACCTATTGCCATGACCGATACACGAGAGCGCGAGCAAATCGCGTGGTTCGCGCGTTCAATCTATCAACGAGGCCTGACCTTTGGCTCCACTGGCAATATCAGCGTTCGGCTCGATGATGGCTGGTTGATGACCCCAACCGGGTCTTCAATGGGGGCCATAGATCCCGCGCGCATTTCGCGGTTGGATGAAGCTGGGCACCATGTTTCGGGTGATGCGCCCACCAAAGAAGCGTTCCTGCACATGGCCATGTACAGCGAGCGACCGCGTACAAAGGCGATTGTGCATCTTCATTCCACTCATTCGGTCGCCGTGAGCTGCCTTTGTGGACTGGATCACAGCAACGTTCTGCCACCCTTGACGGCCTATCACGTTATGCGGGTTGGCAAGCTGCCGCTGGTTCCGTACTTCCCGCCAGGAGATCCGAAGCTCGCAAATGCTGTGCGAGAATTGGCAGCCCGGCATCATGCAGTGCTGCTCGCTAACCATGGGTCTGTGGTTGCTGGAGCATCTCTGGAGGACGCAGTTTACGCTGCCGAAGAGCTAGAAGAAACGGCAAGAATCTTCTTACTACTGCGCGAACAAGACTACCGCCCATTGACCGCGGCTGAGGTAACAGAACTCAAACAGCGCTTCCCTCCGACTTGTTAGCCGATCAGGGTACATCTGCGGGTCGACCGGCACTAAGTCGATCAACCAGCTTCTGCGACGGCAAAGTCCTGCTCCTTGTCGAAACGATGGCATTTCGAAGCCGCGTGGGCCGTCCGATGCGCTAGTTCGTTTCCTCGTCAGACGCTCTGCCGTGACGATAGTACGGTGGCGGCCAAGGTGGTGCGAACTTAGAACTGCCGCTGACCGCTCGTTGTGCTGTCTCGAGCATCGCTTCTTTTTTGCCCAACGGCTGCTCGCGAGCGGGGGGCAGCTCCTCTACCCAGCCAAAGCGTGACTTCAGGGCGAAGATGGTCGCGATGAGCGACTGCCGGTCATGACCTCGTGCAATCGGGAGCAAGTTTTGCGCCAACTGCGCCTCGAGCTTGGCATGACCCACCTCTAGCTCCTTGGCAATTTGCTTGCGCAAGGTCTTGGGATAATGCCGAGTACCTTGGCGACACGTTCCTCTGGTATCGACCAGTCGGCCATCATCTCGACCACTCGACGCTCCTTATCCGTGGGTTCATAGGATGGACGGCCCCGGGTTGTCATGCCTCTCTCTCATCCGTTTCTACACCACGCCCTTCAGCGACTTGGGCAAAGGTCTGACCGGTGCTGAGCTTTGCTTCTCGGCCCGTGAATGCCTGCCAGCGCAGTACGGTCACATCGACATACTCAGGTGACAGCTCTGCGGCATAGCAGCGGCGGTTCTCCAGCTCCGCAGCAATGATGGTGGTACCTGATCCATTGAACGGCTCGTACACTGCATCGCCAGGCTTGCTGTTGTTCTGCATTGGCCGCCGCATGCACTCCACCGGCTTCTGCGTGGAATGGCTGGTGTCCAAGTCCTCACCAGCACCATCTATGGCTCAAATGGTCGTCTGATCCCGTGCCCCTTGCCAGTGCCCCTGGCCGCCTTCGCGCACTGCATATCAGCAGGGTTCATGCTGACAATGGTAGTGCCCGCTGCTGAGCACCAGACGCGGCTTGGCCCAGATGATCTGTGAGCGCAGGGTGAACCCTGAGGCAAGCAGGCTCTCCGCTACTATGGTGGCGTAGATGCCGGCATGCCAGACATAGGCGACTTCACCCGGGAACAAGGCCCAGGCTTCCCGCCAGTCTGCCCGATGATCGTTCTATACTTTGCCCAGACGCTCTGTGGTGGACACCCCTGCCCGGTTGCGCCACTCCGGATCGTACTCCACGCCATACGGAGGATCCGTTCGCCATCAAGTGTGGTTTGGCACCATCAAGAAGCTGATCGACGGTGTTTGGTTCAGTGCTGTCGCCGCAGATGATGCGATGATCACCCAGGATCCACAGATCGCCAGCACGGGTGACAGGCTCAACAGGTACAGCCGGGATGTGGTCGGCATCACCCTCCCTCTACGCGCGGGATCAACTTGCCAAGCTCTGCGTCTGAGAACCCAGTCAGCGGCAGGTCGAAACCAAGTTCACCTAAGTCCGCCAGTTCGCTTCGGAGCAAGTCTTCGTCCCAGCTCGCATCAAGCGCCAGGCGATTGTCGGCCAGCACGTAGGCGCGCCGTTGCGCTTCGGTCCAACCGGATGCGACCATCACCGGAATTTCCGTGAGCCCGAGCTTCTTGGCCGCCAGCACCCGACCATGTCCAGCGATGATACTGCCGCCCTCATCCACCAGAACCGGATTGGTCCAGCCCCCCTCCTCGCTGGCGGCAGCAATCTTGGCGACCTGCGCCGATGAGTGGGTCCGAGCATTTCGTGCATACGGGAGCAGCTCTGAGACGAGGCGGCGCTCGACGCGATCAGCAGGCCAGGCAGCGCTATTTGGATATGTGTGCGTGATGTGTTGAGTCTAACACGACAGCTAAATGGCTGTCAATCGGCACGGAACGTTGACCCCCTATCGGCATCCAATATTGACCCCCTGGTGATCTTTGTGGGGGCGGGCCGGACGTCGGAGCTGGTCAGGGTTGCGCAGGCGTTCGGCCCGCGAGGCGAGATGGTCAGGCTCGGTTCTTGAAGCGCCAGCTGTCGTTGCCGGTCTCGACGATATCGCAGTGGTGCGTCAGTCGGTCGAGCAGCGCCGTGGTCATCTTGGCGTCGCCGAAGACTGAGGGCCATTCCCCGAAGGTGAGATTGGTGGTGACGATGACCGAGGTCTGCTCATAGAGGCGGCTGACCAGATGGAAGAGCAACTGGCCGCCTGACTGGGCGAAGGGCAGATAGCCCAGTTCATCGAGGATGATGAAGTCCTTGCGGCCCATATACTCGGCCAGGCGGCCTTGCTTGCCAGCCCGGGTCTCGGTCTCGAGCCTGTTGACCAGATCGAGGACGTTGAAGAAGCGGCCCCGCGCACCATTGCGGATACAGGCCCGAGCAATGGCGATGGCCAGATGGGTCTTGCCTGTTCCGGTACCCCCGACCAGCACGATGTTGCGCTGTGTCGTCAGGAAGTTGCCGGCGGCCAGGTCGCGCACCAGGGTCTCATTGATACCGGTATCGTCGAACACGAAGTCATCGACGTCCTTGGCCAGGGGCAGCTTGGCAATGGTCATCTGGTATTTGATGGACCGCGCCTGCTTCTCGGCGATCTCGGAGGTGAGCAGGTCCGAGACGATCCGTTCGGGCTGATGTTCACGCTTTATGGCCGTGGCGATGATCTCGTCATAGGCACTCTTCATGCCATAGAGCTTGAGCGCGTTCATCGTGGCCAGGATCTCGGAGCGTTCCATCATATTGCCCTCCTCAGGCTGTCATAGCGGGAACAATCGGCCGTCGGCTCGATGCGGAGCGTAAGGGCCTGTGGGGTGTTCAGGATGGTGACCGGGCTGCGGGGTTCGCGTTGCCGGGCCAGGATGTTGAGCACGATATCGGCGGAACAGACCCCCTCGCGCACCGCTTCGGCACAAGCGGTCTCGACCGCCGGCAGGCCATCGCTGAGCACGGCGGTGAGGATGCTCACCATCTGCCGGTCGCCATCGTCTGCAGAGCGCAGCCGGCGCCGGATCTTCTCGATACTGGCCGGCAGCACCCAGTCCTTGAAGGGCGCGCCATTGCGCCAGGCACCCGGCTTGCGCGCCAGTACCGGGACGTAATGCCAGGGATCGTAGATGGTCTGGTCACGCCCGAAGGAGCGGGCATGCTCGCCCACCACGAGGCCATCCTGGCGCAACTCGATGCGGTCGGCATAGGCCCGGATCTCGACCGGCCGGCCAACAGCATGAGCTGCCACCGAGTATCTGTTGTTGTCGAACCGCACCAGGCAGGTCTTGCTGACCGAGGCGGTCACAGCATGGAAGCCGTCGAAGGCACCGGCATAGGTCACCAGGCCGCTCGGATTCGAACACCTCCCAGATGGTTCGGTCGCGGAACTCGGGATGCCGGTGTGCCCGGGCATAGGCAATGGTCTTGTCCAGCAGCCAGGCATTAAGCTCGTCATAGCTCCGGAACCGAAGACGCGGCGTAAAGAAGCGCTCCCGCACCAGGCCGACCTGGTTCTCGACCTGACCCTTCTCCCAACCCGAGGCTGGCGTGCAGGCGACGGGGTCAACCAGATGATGGCCGCACATCTGCAGGAAGCGCCGATTGTAGGCCCGCTCCTTGCCCACGAAAATGGTCTCGACCGCCGTCTTCATGTTGTCGTAGATGCCGCGCGTGCAGGCACCCTTGAAGAAGGCAAACGCCCGATCATGAGCGTCGAACACCATCTCCTGGGTCTCGCGCGGACAGGCCCTAACGAACATCATCCGGCTATGGCACAGCCGCACATGGGCGACCTTGATCGTCACCGTCGTGCCATTGAGCAGCACGATCTCGTGGCTCCAGTCGAACTGGTAGGCTTCTCCAGGCGCAAAGCTCAGCGGCACAAACGCCGAAGCCACATTGGCCGAGCGATCCTGGCTCCAGCTCCGGGCATAACGCCGGACCGCATCATAGCTACCCTCGTAGCCGAGGCCCGCCAGTTCCTCGAACACCCGGATCAGCGTCAGCCGCTCGCGTGCGGCCTTCCCCTCGTTGGCTAGCAGCAGTCGGTTCAACTCAGCCTGCCACGGACCGATCCGCGGCAACGGCTGCTTCTCTCGTTCATAGGAAAAGTGCGTCTCACCCGACCGGATGATCTTGCGCACCGTGTTGCGCGCAACATGCAGCTCCCGCTCGATCTGCTTGATGGACTTGCCTTGCACGAAATATGCCCGACGAACCCGTGCAATCGTATCCACGCCCTTCATCCCCCAACCGCCCGTCAAATCCAAAACAGGCAGTCTGATCAACAAATCCAAGGGGTCAAAATTAGACGCCGATTACCCCCATAACGGGGTCAATTTTGCACGCCGAAACACACTCAAGGAAGCCCTTGATCTCGCGCGCCCAAAAAAACGGACCTCGCCGTTGCTGTCGTGGAGCAATCCCGAGGACGATACCCAATGAGTGCCGTAGCAAGAACATTAGGCGTCTCCAGATCCAACCT
>NZ_PYWB01000007.1 GCF_003056345.1 Devosia submarina
GAGCAATGGCATGTCCGAGGCCTTCGTAAAGACCCTGAAGCGAGACTACGCTTCGACCGCAATCCTCCCAGACGCCGACACCATCCTCGCCTTGCTGCCAGGATGGATCGAGGACTACTGTGAGGTTCACCCGCACTCCGGGCTCAAGTTCCGCTCACCACGAGAGTTCCTGCGCCTCAGTGCTTAAACCCAATCGCCGCCTGTCCGGTGAAACGGGGCGCACTCCACTCATGCGCTGAAGTCAGGTGTGGACATCTTCTTCGTAATCAGCGGGTTCATCATGGTGGTGACAACTTATTCGAAGTTCGATGCACCAGGCGCCGCGGCGTCCTTTGCGATCAGCCGTTTGTCCAAGATATACCCACCCTACTGGGTGCTCACCATTTTGCTGACGCTCTACTGGCTAAAAAGCCCTGGCAGTGTCAATTCAGAACATGGGGGCGTCGATCTTGTCGGTTCTTACCTGCTGACGCCAAGTGAAACGCTGCCCTTAGTGCCGGTAGCTTGGACGCTCACATACGAACTGATGTTCTACGCTTTCTTCTTCGCGTTCATCGCTGCCCTGCCACGGAAGCTCTTACCTGCCGCACTAGTTGGCTGGAGCGCTGTCGTGCTGGCGGGTTATCTAGCACTGCATACAGTAGGGGGAGGCAACGCCCCCGCCTGGGTCGGGACAGCGTTTAGCCCATTTGTGCTAGAATTCTGCGCAGGGTGTTTCATCGGTCTTGCCTTTAAAACTTCTACGCAGCCTCTCCGCTATGGCTGGGTTGCCATCGGCGTTGCTCTTGCAGCGCTTCTCGCAATGACCCTGCTGTATGACCTGATCGGGCTGGCTGAGACGCCCCTGCAACACGTCCGAGTTGCCATCTTTGGGCCGATTTCCGCTTTATTGATCTACGGCCTTGCAGCACTGGCGGACAAACCAGCGCCGCGTCTCGCCGTGATGATGGGGGATGCCTCGTATTCCCTATACCTGGTCCACATTCTAGTCATGCACGCCGGCTACCGCTTTCTGCTGCCACGCTTCGACAGTTTCATTGGATCAGTTGCAGTCTTCGTTGGGGTGACGGCTTTGTCCATCGTGGTCGGCATAGCGTTCTTTTGGGTCGTTGAGAAACCCCTGACCTATACAGTACGCAAATTCCTTGAGCACACACGCACCCGGTACTTCGCGCCTGCCTAAACTAATGTGGAGTTCAACACCGTCTCCGTCACACCGGACCCATTCACCGTTTGGGAGGTTAGGTTAGCTATGCCAGAAGCAGGCGTGCTAACTGCCCTGGTTTTCACGTTGGAAACGAACGTGCCAGTCACCGTGGATGCGTTGAACAATCCGGTTGGACCAGATGAGCCGCCACCGTCAATGTTCACGTCCCGGATTGAGCTGTCGATGCTCGCACCTGGCCAATGGATGCCGTAGACGTTTGTGCTGACCCCGAACTGGTGAATGCGGCCATCCGAGATTTGCTGACGGTTCGCGCCGATGCGGAGGCCTGAGTTGCCAATATTGCGCAGATGAAAACCGCTCACCACGCATTCCTGCGCAGAGAGACTGATGCCGGTCGTTGGGTTGCCGCGCGCGCTCGCTGTTCCTGTTAGATCGAACACGCTTACGTCTTTGAGTTCAGAGCGAACAGCGGTTGGCTGGACTAAAAATCCCGTGCCTTTCCCGCCTACAACTTCGCAGGACTTGGCCTTGGAGCGTGGGGCTCTGAACTCATACCCCATGTCCATGCCATTGTTGGCGCGACACCCGGTGAAAACGATGTCGTCGCCTTCTTCGTGCGTCGAGTACGCCGCGTTTGTATAAGCCGACGCCTGACAATCGCTGACGGTGATGTGCGCGGGCACACCACCAATGGCTGAGCTGGAGCCAGCGTTGGTAGTCACATGATGTCGGCATGCTCGAGAGTGACCGCCGTCGATGACAAAGCCCCGGGTGGCGTCCACCACATTATGCACGTAGCCGTAACGACCGTTAGTTTCGTCGTCGGCTAGGTAGGCGGCGCTCACGTCTTGTGCTTTGCCGCCAACAACGCCCGAATAGGTGAGCATTGGGCCATCAAGCGCTTCGCCGTAGAGGTCTGTCAGCTTAGGCCGTTCCGCTTGTCGAAGAACAAGCCCACCTGCCGCACCAGATGCGCCAGTGAGCGGGCTTCGGTTCACAAGGCCGAAACCTTCCAAGCGCAGTCCTTTGCCGAGGGGGCAAGCAGTTAGCGAAGCTCCGTTGGCGGTTGTGTAGGCGTAGTCAAGTGGCGAGTAGAGCGTCAGGGTTGTGCCATTTGTTACAGCTTTGACCTGAACGAGTTCGCCATATCGGGCTGCTTTTCCGCTGGACGCGTCCCAGACCTGATTGCTCTGCAGGTTCAGCCACTGCTTGGCCGAAAAGGATGCGGTGCTGCTCACAGTAAGGGCTGTGTCTCCAGCCGCAGCATTCGCTGTGAGGCTGACAGGCGCACTGCCATAGGTGCCACCGCGAATGTCAAACATATAGCTCTGCGAGTCATGGCAGAACAAAGATTTGTCAGCGCCATCGCCTACGATATGCAGCCCGTTCGGCGCATCAATCGTGGCAACGGAAGCCATATAGAACTGGCCGGAACGAATGCGAAGTGGAACGCCAGCCGCGATAGCATCTGCCGCTGCTGCGACAATGGCGGCCGTGCAAGTTGCAGTTGAAGGGTTCGCTGGCAAATAGTCGGACAGCTCGACCATTCGACCGTAGAGCTTGGAGTTGATTTTTTCCCTGACAGCGCCCCAAAGTTCATCAGTGCCGATCAGGTCAACCATTGTCGGTCATCCTTAAATTATCGCGCATCCGGAACAGGTCGCGCAGCACCGACAGTGTTCGGATGACCCCCACGCCCTCTATTGGGGTGGCAACACCAGCGCCGATATAGCTGGCAGTTGCGTCTTTGCGGGCGCTTACTCGAGATTGGCCGGATAGGCGCGCCATATCACACCGCCTTGGTCATGTACGCGCCCTGAATGTTCAGGGCGTACCGACCGGCGTCGTCCGTGACGTAGGCGCGGCCGTTCGGAGCAGCGACACCGGGCGCCGTGATGGTCCAAGAGGCTGGCGCAACGCTCGCCCCGATATAGGCGGCCGTGCGGTCCTTCCGCGCAGCCACTCGCGACTGAGACGAGACGTTGGCCATTGGCTTAGCCCTTCTTCTTGGCGGCGGGCGAAGTGGCGGCAACAATGTCCTTGTTGCCCGCCGTCTCGACGGCCTTGTTTTCGACGGCAGGCGCCATCTTGTTCTGCGCTTCAGGCGCAGCCTTGGCTGAAGTATCGCCTGATGCTTCGCGCACTGCTCCAAGCGCTTTCAGGCGCTCAAAGTCGTGCTTGTCGAACTCGCGTTCAGTGCCTTCTGGCTGGCCGTCCAGAGGCTTAATCAGGATTGCTTTGATCATGGGGTTCTCCTTCGGCTCATGAAAACGGCGGCACCCGAAGGAGCCGCCGCTTGTGATCAGCCGAACTCGTTACGCAACGCGGCCGAGATCGCCGTAGACGATGGCCTGAGGGCGATAGATGGCGAGTGCAAGGCGCTCTTCAGCGCGGATCGTCACCTTGTTTTTGATGAAGTTGTCCTGGTCTTCGGTCGAGACGTCCACGGTGGCGTCCTGACGGTCGAAGATCTGGGCAGCAAGGTTGAAAGCGCCAACAAGAGCCTTGTCGACGGTCATGGCCTGCGTTTCGACCACTGGAAGGCCCCAGAGGGTCTTCTGGATGGTGCCCTGCGGATTGCCGATGATGTAGTTGCCGCCGGCATCCTTGGCCATCTCGATGGCTGCCATGTCGATCGGATTCATGACGATGCCGTTTGGAGGGTACTCGGCAAGAGCAGCCTGCAGGATCATCAAGCGGACTACGTCCAGCTGAGTGGTCGCCGTGAGGCTCCCTGGCGCAGCATAGGCCGTTGCGGCAGTCACTAGGCCCAAAAGGTTCTGACCGGAGCCGGAGCCGTTCAGCAGCTGGTCCTCTTCGACCTTCGCAAGACCGTAGCGCAAGCGCTGATCGATGATTGAGCGCAGACCGGGAGCGTCAGCAAGGATCTGCACCGAAGTACGCATCCAGTGAGCGATCGTGCGAACGGTAGCGGTCTTGTCTTCGAACTGCAGTTCAGACTGCGGCTTGGTTGCACCTTCAGCAACAGGAGCGGCGTTGTTGGTGAACAGCTTCTCCTGCTCGTATTCGATGGCATTGCTGATGGTTTGGCCAGGCAGCAGAAGCGAGCGAACGGTGAGACGACGCTGAGGCAGTTCAACCTGAAGCCCGCGACGATCCGAGTTCACCAGGGCGCCGGCAGAACCAGCAGCATCCGTGGTCAGGGACGTGATGTCCTTGACTTCCACAAGAACACGGCCACGAGGACGGTTCTGGGAAGCAAAAGCCTTAAACTGCTCGTCTTCAACGAAGCGCTCGCCTGCGGTACGTGGCTGATCTTCGCCTCCGCCAGTGCGGGCCATCTTTTGGTCCATCTCATCGAGACGGGCCTTGGCTTCGTTCATGCCAATCAGCAGCTGATCGACTTCATCCTTGACGCCCTTCGCGAGCGGCTCGGAGGCAGCCTTTTCAGCGATTTCCTTGACCTTATCGAGCTTGGTGTCGAAGTCGGCCTTGAACTCGGCTGCGAGCTGGGCAGCAGTCTTATTGCCGTGGTCAGTAGGGGCTTCGAACGCGATCTGCGGGGCGCCGAAGTAGTTCATTGCGGGTGCACCAAAGCGCCCGCCGGCCGCAAGGGCCAACAGAGGAATGGTCTTCATGGTGATGTCTCTCTAGTGGGTGGGGGTTAGCCCCGGAGTGCCCGAAGAAATTCGAGCGTCTGGTCCGCTTCGGCAGGTTCCCCCTGCCCCTTCAGGTGAAGACGCGCGGCGCGCTCCGCCTGCGAGTTCGAAAAGCCCAACCCCTTGAGCCAAGTTTCGAACTCTCTTGCCGTCAGCTGGTCCCCAGCCTTCAGCTTTTCCATGAGGTCGTGAGCAGCCTTGGCGGCTTTGACGCTTTGCACGACTGCGTTCTCGTTTGCGCCGACAGACACGACGCTGACCTCAATCAGGTCCAGCTTTTCGAGCGTCCAAACGCCCGAATCCGTGTCGACGCTGTATTCCTTGATGCGATAGCCGATCGAAAGGCCGTCGATGTCGCCCGCCTTCAGCAGCGCATAAGCTTCGCGTCCACGCTGCACGTCCATGTTCAGCTTGCCAGCCAGCAAGAGGCCGTGATCGTCCTCTTTGGCATTCACCCACTTGCCGATGGGCTCGCCTGGGTTGTGCTGCCAGAACAGCTTGGGCATGGTGCCCTTGGCCTTGTGCGCGGCAAGGCTGTCCATGTAGGCGCCAGCGGCAATCACATCGCCATAAGCATCGGGTTCGCCACCGAAGGTCGAGCCGTAGCCTTCGAATTCGCCACTCTCCTTGAGCGCCTTTATCTCAAGCAGTGGCGCTGTTTTCTTGTCCATTGCTGTCTCCATTGATGGCGTCGGCGAGAGGAATGTCCTGCATCTGCACGGTAATGACGTCGCCACCTTCCACGGGGGGCAGGTTTTCCAGGGCGCGGGCCTCGTTTCGGGTCATAAGACCCATGCGAATTGCCTTCTCATAGGAATCGTACCGGCTCGCTGTGTCACCACGGAGCAGGCCTTCGAGGTTGAACTCGATGGTGATGCCTTGGGCGCGGCGCTCCGCCAGCGGCACTAACTGCTTGAGCAAAGCCTGCTCGATACGCTTCAGGCGCTTGCGAAGGTTGAACTTCTGGAAGCCGAGCACATCGACTTCCTTGCCGGTGCCCCAGTTTGAGGCCTTATCCCCGTATCCAACCATGGCCGGCGGCACTTCGAAGATGCGGCAGATTTGTTCGCCGCTGAATTTGCGCGTCTCGAGCATTTCGGCGTCATGGGGGCTGATTGAAAGCTGCGTCCACTTTAACCCGTTGTCCAGGAGCATAGGGCTGCCACTGCGAATTGCGCCTTGGTGACGCTCTCGCAGGAGAGTTTCGAGCTCTTGGCGCTGCTTTTGGGAAAGTTGCACGCCATCCGGGGTGGACAAGATGCCGCTCGGGCTCACACCATTGCTGAATATGCCGCTTGATGCGCTCTCCGCCGCCAACGCGTCCGAAAACACGTCGCTGCAAGCCGCCAGTGTCGACATCCCGCCCACTGCGTCACCTAGAGGTCCGCGAATATGCAGAACGTCCTGGCTGCGCTTCACATAGCGGCGCCCGTTTTCGCTCCATTCGTATTCTAGATCGCCATTTTCTAGCCGCCGCACCGTCATTCGGTCGGGCCGGATCGGCTGGAGAGCGTTTAGCACACCGCCTGTGCGGCGCTCCATCAACGCATAGGCGTTTCCATAGAGCTCTACGCTTGCAGCCATGATCTCCCAGAAGTTGACGGCGGTCTGGTCGTAATTTGGGCTGTCATGCAGCACAAAATAGAGCGGGTGATCCTTCGCTAGTCGGCGAATACCGTCATTCCCCGTGCGGTAGACCATCAGGGGTAGAGATCCGATTGTGCCGGCGATGAGCTGAACGCATGCCCAGGTAGCTGAAAGCCCGATAGAACCGGCCGACTGAGAAGACCGGACATCACGGTAGTCGGCAACAGTGACCTGGTTAGTGACGAAGTTGTCGGCATTCTCGGTCGAAACTTGCCCACCGCGCCACGGCTCGATGTCTTTCGCCCCGTCGAGCCGGAGCAGTCGTGTGATCCAGCTCATCCGTAACTCGCTATCCATTTGTCGGCGTCAAAAACCGGCTTCGCTACTGGATTTCGCGCCATCAGGGTCACCGCATTGAACATCGCCATGGCGGGGTCAATCTTGGCATCGCCGGCAGACTGCTTTGTCGCCCGAATGCCCGTTGCGGTCGGCTCAATCTTGAGGTTTGGCACGCACCAATTCATCAGCGGGCCACCGCTATGTTTCAGTAGACCCGATGCCAGCCGGCGCTCAGCGCCTTTGATGCTGCTCATCATCCAACCGCCTTGTGGGGCCGCAACGAGCAGGCCGGCCTCTTGTGTGACCTCGATTTCATCGAGGGCATCTTCCATTTCGCCCAAGCCAGAAGCGTCGACCGCCACGCCGCCAAGCAGGCCCATTTCCTTGATGCGCGTGATGTGCTCGATGATCGTCGCCACGTCGCCCAGCGGCGAATCCAAAATGGTAAGCTCGCCTGCAGCCTGAATGTCTCGCAGCTTCGTGGCGATCGACTTGCGGCGCTCCATCACCCCTTTGTGGCACCATGCGTGCGACCAGGAGAGCCAGCGCTTCATCCGGCGCATCGTCGCCACGCCATCAATCTCAAACTTTACTTCGACTTCGGTCGGCTCACGGCCCAGAACATTGAGGCCGAACAAGTCGTCCAGGCCGCCGCCGTCGATGCCAACCACAACTACTTCGCTGCGCTCAAGCAACCGGTCGAGCGCCTCATAGTGGCGAAGGCTTGAAAGCTCCTCATCGGCGGCATCGCCCCAGTGATCGGCGCCCGCCCAGCGGTTCGACCGCAGGTTGAGCCCAATCTCCACATTTAGGTGCTTCGCCAAGAAGACGTTGCGCGTCTCGGGTCCTTTGGCCTTTTCCTTGGCGAGTTCATCCTCAATCCACCGGCGCCCCCACTCTGTGCGGCCGATATACGGATTTGTAACGAAATAGTTCTCTGGAGCGAGATACGCCTCGCTCTCGATCATCGACTGCGGGAATTCGTAGATGACCGGAAGGAACTTCTTGTCTTCCACCTCGCCGTCCCGCACCTGGCGGGCATACTCGAGCTTATCCTTGAACACGCCGGCTGGCGGCGCGTCTGATTGGGTGGTGATCGAGATCAAGAAGCCTTCCGGCCTAGCAACTCGTCCGCCGGCCGCCTCGCGCATCATCGCGTCGGCGTTCTTTTTCGATCCAAACTCCCACAGCTCATCGACCAGCACGAAAGCGGCCTTGTTGCCCGCCACCGTACCAGTGTCAGCAGCCAGAATGCGGAGTGTAGCCTTGGTGCCTAGATGCGTGATGGTCCGCAGATGGTCCTGAATGTGCAGAGGACCATCCTCTGCCGCGTTTAGATCCGGATTGGCTCGCACCATGTCAGCAGCGGGCTTGAACGAGTTGTCGGCTGCCTTGATGGTCGGCGCCACAATGATCAGCTCGTTCGAATCTCTCCAGTTGCGGATGAGCGCCGTGAGCATGATGCCCGCGGCGATCGTGGATTTCCCGTTCTTCTTCGCCACGCAGAGGAAGAACTCATTGATCAGGCGCTCGCCGTTCTCAGCATCATAGGCACCGAACACGGCCTCCACGAAATCGAAGACCCAAGGCTCGCCTGCTTGCCCAAAAGTCGGACGCCCCGGCGCGTCAACGATATGAAGCGCCTTGAACACGTCCAGTGCCGCAGATGCTTCGTTTGGGAACAGTGGCTTGCCCGGTATCAGCGGGCGCCCTGCAACAATTCGTTCTGCCCAATCGGGGCAAGCGGTCGACCAGATCACCTGGTGTTATCCACGGCTAGCTTCGGCGCGCTTGGAACGGCGAACTTGTTACCGCCGGTCGAAACCTCTTCCGCCCGAGCTTGGCGCTGCGCCTTCTTTCCCCTCGGCACTTCGGTTGCTGTCTCGCCCATGGTCTTGAGCGCCAGTGCGATCGTTTGCAGCGTCTTGGCCCGGGTCGGCAGGCTCACGGCCTGCTTAATGGCTTGAATACGCTCCGGGTCGGTTTCATTCAGCTGAATGATGACTTCCATCTCCCCCATGTGGAGCGTCTCGGCGCCGAGTTCGTCCAGCAGCCGATCTGCGATATTGCGGCCGCGACTGATGACCTCTTCGACCTTCGTGACCTCTGTCGAAGCGGCAGCAACAACTGGCGGGTTCGCAGAAGCCGTTGCCTGCGAACTTGGCTGCTGGTTCGCAACCTTCCAGCCGTGCTTCTTTGCCTGCTTCCGGATCGCGGCGTCGGAGATCTTGTACCACTTGGCAATGGCCCGGATACTCTGCTTTCCAGCCTCAAATTCCAGTCGGATAGAGGCCCAATCGATGGCGCTGTTTTTGTCACTCATTGGTCGGTACGCGCCTTGGTTCGCACCTCTGATTTCCACCAGAGGAAAAAATCTCTACGTGAGGGGGACGCGGGTGCGGAACGCCGAGCCCTTCAGGACTTTCGACCACCCCCCGGGTGCATTCACGTTAGGTCCTTCGAAGTTGATCTAATCTCACAACCAGCCTTGAACAGCTTCGTCGTAAGACCAACGCATGGGAACCGCGTATCGCTATCGCAGAAAGCGCCAGTGGTGGCAGAGGCAGCAAGTCGTGCAGCTGTTCTGCCTAGCCAGCATTCTTGCTATCTTTTCTGGCGTGTTCATCTACCAGAGCAGTTGGCCTTGGCACGTGTCAGCTCGACATCTCTTAGCGGGCTTCAATTGTAGTATGGCGAGAACGGTCGGCCTAGCGCCAGCATACCGCGGGCAGCCGGGCTACCACGAGAACAATGATGCTGACTATGACGGCATTGCCTGTGAGCCAAAGCCGAGGAGATACTGATGGCCGAATGGACCAAAGAAGAACTTGAAGCAGAGCACCGCAGGCGCCAGAACCATGGGTCTGTGCAGGATGCACGTAAGCCTGATGCTAGGTGCATTCACTGCGGGCGCCCATTCTCCACTGCTACAGCTGCCGCAGGTGCTCATGGGCTTTGTGACGACTGCCTGGACGCGGATTAGTCAGTAGCCTCGCTTCTCTTCCCTCTGCGCCTCGCTGTCGTGCCATTCTTTTGACACGGCTTCGAGGTTGTTGATGTCCCAGAACAGTTGCTCTTCGCCCTTGTGCGGCACCTTGTGGTGGACGACAGGGCTGGTCGGTGCCGGCGCCTTGCCGGCGAGGATCACGCCAGTGTGCTGGCAGGTGTAGAGATCGCGCTCTAGCACTGCCTGCCTGAGCTTCTGCCACCTGGTGGAGTGATACCAGCCGCGCACTGTTGCGTCTGGGCTGTACTTGGTGTCTCGAACCATCCTCGGTGTGGATAGTCTTGGCGGCAGCTTGCTAAGCCTGGGCTTGAGGGTGGTAAGCTTAGGCATTTAGGAGAACACCATGCCTGCTACTTGGAAGATGGTTATCGCCACCCTCGTCTTTGGGGTGTTTGCCTACTTCTACAATTCAATGGCCAATGGCGGACATGCTGCAATATGGGCGATGGCCGGCATCGCTTATGGCGCTGCTCTGGCACTGATCTCAGCGCGGGCGAAACATGAGCGAAAATGACAAAACCCGCCAAAGCTTTCGCTGGCGGGCTGGTTCAGACGATAGTCTGAAAATCGCATTAACGTTACGGATAGGGTGATTTGCTGCGCTAGTCAAGCGACCGCATGATCTGATCCATATGCTAGCCCCGATAGAAGCCGCACATCATCAGATGCGTCTTGCCCTCCAGATGTCCGAATACCGATCTTCCGGCACATTGCAAGAGCCGAAAGCACATCAGACATCGTCAGTTCGAACCACTCACCTTTGATCCGTTTTCCTGAGAGTGTCTCGTGCAACTTCCGCTCCAGCTTCCGGGCCAACGCTTCGCTTGGGAGATGCGCCAAACCTACCACTCGCACTACGCGGCCCTTATCCCGCGATATCGATGGCATCCGGCTCTTCGTCGCTCCTGAAAAGCCTATTTTCATTCCATCGTCTGCTTTTGCAAAATACACCACGTAACCATCGTGGCTCAGCAGCCCGCGCTGTTCATAGCTTTTGCGCGATCTGCTTATCTGCCCGGAAGGAGTGCGTTCAACGTTTTGCAATCGAGGTCTTGCCATGGGTGAAATCCTGCCTTGATGTGGGTTCTAGTCAAGCGGCCTTTGCATTATCCACTGTGTGACGCTTAGGCCGCTGGATGATGCCCAGGTGATGCCCGATCGCGTTCAGGGCCAACCGCAGATCACCCACCATGTGCGGATGCTGCTGATCACGGCCGACTAGGTAATCCAATGCAGCCCACATGTTGGCACCGCGGTTCTCGTGGAAGCCCTGCTCGGTCTGGATGGCCTTTTGGATGCCTTCCCACTTGATGATAGCTCGCTGGCACCAAGTCTCATAGCCAGGCCCTTCTGCACCGCTGGCGCCGCCATTGCCGCTGGCAAGAGCATCGGGTGATTTCACCGCCTTTTGGAAGTTCTGATAGGCTTCTCGGTATGCTGTCGCAGCATCGTATTGAGCTTCGGTAATGCCGTCAGTGGTGCTGCGCATTCCTGCCAGGCACAGCCGGCCAACATAGGTGGCTGCCTTCTGGTCGCGGGCTTCCTTCTCGGTCAAACCGAACACCTTCATGCGCAGTGCAATCGCATCTGCATTCTCGTTGTAGGCGCTTGCGGCGCGGCTAATCTGTCCGCTCTTGGTCCGCTTTACCCCTGCCTTACGTGGCCTGCCCTTTGCCATTCTACGCTTCCTTCACTGGTGTTTTGGTTTGGCCGGTCATCCCGGCGATCTGACGTTGGATCTTGGAGAGGCTGGCGAGATGCTTCAGCCGCTGCTTGCCTGATGTTTTTCGGGCTGCGAACTGGAGCTCTTGGGCCCGCGTCCGCAGCGCTTCGATGCGTTCTGCTTGGTTCATGCCTGCGCCTGCTTCTGATCGAGGGCGCTGCGGCCCATTGGCGGATCGCCAAAGTATGTCGCTGTCAGCCGCTCCCCACGCGATAAGCCCGGCCGCGGGGCATACACCGGAGCCACTGGATCAGGCGTCTTGTTGATGGCGCTACGCAGGCTCGAAACCTTGCTTGTCACTCCCGACAGCGTGCGGCCGAGCGTCTTGGCAATCTCTGAATATGAGGCTTCCTCGCGGGCCATGGGGATCAGGGTGCGAGTCTCGTGTTCTGACCAAGGCTTGTTGTTCGGGTTCATGCTGATGCCCTCGCCTGCTCGATTTCTTCAATGCGGAATGTTGATGTGCCGGACTTGCCAACGATGACTGGACGGCCGCGCATCTTCTCGACTGCCTGGAAGTCAGGGTGATCTGGCTTGAGCACCACCAGGCCATTTGCCAGGGGCGGCACGGGATCAGCTTTGAGGCTGATGTGCAGCGCGCCGATCCAAGCGCTCGTCCTGATCCACTTCCCCAGCCCTGGCCGGAACTCCAGCTGATCCTCAGGCTTCACGCCGCGGCTTTCGGAATCCTCAATGTGCCACTGAGCAAACCGCTTGGCCGCGATGAGCAACCGCTGGGTTTCATCATCAGTTAGCTTCGAGAAGGCCTTCTGGGCTTCCTTGCGGTTAGTCATCGGGCGCTTGGGGAATGCATCCCAAACTTCATCGAACGACGCTCGCTCACCCCTCGTTAGAGAGGGGATCGTTGAAAGGGGGTCGTTAACATAGGTGCCGATCCTTGGGTCGGCAGGGGGTGCCGATGTATGCGCGGCAGGGGGTGCCGACCTGTCGGCAGGGGTAAACACCACATCTTGTGTCGGGTCGGGTACATCAAGCACAACACGGTATTCGTGCGCGCTGCCCCTTACACCCTTGGTGTGGATTTCGGTAACTGGCCGCTTTTCCAGCCAGCCCGCCTCAACCAGGCGGTCAATCGACGCCTGGACGGTCGAACGAGCGCAGCCGATTTCGCGGGCCATGACGACCTGCGAACGGCGGCACCAGCCCCGCTTATCCGTATGCTTCCCAAATACGCAGAGGACCTGCAGGTCACGCGGTTCTATCCGCTTATCGAGCACTGCATCTGCTGGGATGATGGAAAAACGAGGGTCAGCCATTGGTGGCCTTGCCGCCGCGCTTACGGCGGCTTTGGTGCGTCAGGCTGTGCTCATAGGCAAACCGCTTCACAGTCGCCAAAGACATGCCGATCTGCTCTGCGATCTCGGCCCTGGGCACGCCCTCCTCAAAGCCGCGCACGATCATGGCAGCGCGCTCCGGCGGCGTCCTTTCCCGAACAACAGGACCGTCATAGACAAACGGCGAAACACGCTCGCGCTGCATCGGCGGGAACTTGGCGAGTGCATGCAGGACGGATGTGTGATCCCGGCCGAACTTGTTGCCGATACGAGCGATGCTGTAGCCGGTGTGACCAGCAACTAGGTACATGGCCTCGTGCCGAGCCTTCACGACATCCTTGTTCCGACCACTGCCTAGGATGGCCTTCATGGTCTGACGGTGACGCAAGGCAGCAAGCTTCACCAAGAACTTCCATGAGCATGGTGCGAGCATGTCGAGAGGGACGCTGCCGACCGTTTCGACGGCGACAGGCACCGGTGGCGGGGTGTCGGGCCACGGAACAACATGCATGGGCTTCTCGCGCTTTGGCAGCGCAACCAGCGGCTTCCCGCGCAACCGTTCGCGCACAGCTTGGCCGGCAGATAGGACATCTGCCCCGCTGACATGCTCAAGGGCCGAAAGCGCATAGATGCGGCTATGCGATCGCTGCTGGACGGCGAGCAGCGGAATGAAGGAGGCGGTCATGCTGCCATCCGGTCTTGCTCTTCTGCCCAGGCAACAAGGTCATCTGCTGTTTTCTTGCTGTAGCCACGAGCCTGCCGACGCTTGCGACGAGCGACATGCATGTCTGCTGTGTCTGGTCCGGCTTCTTCCTGGCGGCGAATGTCGAGCTCGTTGAAAGCCCATTGCTGCGCGTTCACTGGCGTGCATCCTCATGAGCAACAGCCGGTCGAACAGCAGCCCTCTCCCGAGCTTCCCTCCGCTTAACCTGCGACTTCCCTGCCCGCTGCTTTACGAACTCCTGAAGCTCTCTATTGCGAGCGTTGAAGTCTCTGGTCCAATTACGAGGATTACCCATGATTTCAGTCTCCCTTCGGCTTTTCAGCCGGCTCGTTTGGAAGGCGGTCGTGCTTCCTCGCTCGCCGCAATTCCCAAAAACTCCTCCAGTTGAGCGATAAGCCGCGCACGAGACGGAGTAGTCGGGAGAGCCTTGAGGGCGATGAGGTTTTCGGCACTTTTGCCCTCCACCGATTTGATCAAGCGGTCATAGGTGTTCTGGAGCTTCAGGTAGGGTGAAGCGTCGATGCTGGCTGGCGGCCGATAGCGCAGGCTCCACAGCAGCCCGGGCGTTACTCCAGCCCAGCGAGCAGCCGTATGCCTGGCGTTTTCACTGCCTAGGCCCTGCAGCCCTTCTGCACGCTCCCAGAGCGCGATTGCCCATTCTCTAGCCTGATTGACCAGCGTTTCCGGCTCTAGGTCGTTTGCGCAGAGATCAGTCATTTTTTGATCCTCGTGCAAAGAGATTTTGCCCATCTGCAAATGCCTTCCCGATAGTTTTTGAACCATCGGATGAAGCAGAACAGGAAAGGCGACGAAGATGGAGAGGCCGGTCAGCGAGGAATTGAGAGCGTTGCTGCGCCGGCAGGAACTGCGCGGAAAGACGGTTGGCGCCGTCAAGCCGCACATAATGGGATGGGCGAATGACCTTCTCGATGAGGGAATCGATGATGATCACTCGCCCTCGGGCGGGGAGGAGAAACGCCCGAAGATGAAGCCAAGGCTGCGGATCGTTCGAGCGATCCCGTTCTTGGCTGTGATTGATGGTGGGAGAAGCTCGCATTAGGCGGGCTCCTCGACCGTGTTTAGCAATGGCAGGAAGTGTTCGAGATCCTGCTCTTGAGTGCGGGTGACAAGAGGGCGGAAGAAGTCGCTGTGGAAGCCGCAGGAACCATAGCCCTGCAGCGACAAGGCTGAGCCGCCAAACCGATGAGGCCCGATGCCGGTGACCACGTACACACCGCCAACAACGGGAAGCCCAAGGTAGAGCATCTTGAGCCAGTCGAGCCGCGGTATGCTCCCCCTCCGCCACTTGGCCTCGATGCAAACGACCTTCTGACCGATGCGGAAAGCGCTCACAGCGCACCGCCGATCAGTCGCAGCGTAGCAGCCCCAAATTCAACAGCAGTGATCAAGACCAGACATGCGCCAGCGGCAAGCACCAGGCAGTTACACAGGCGAGCAGATCGTTCAGGAGAGACGCAAGCGCGTTTCATACAACCAACTCCATTCCGAGTTCGAAGGCGCTGTAGATTTCTTCTTTGCGGCTTGGCTCCAGGCGGGCGAGACGCTGCGCTATCGTGCGCTTCTGAGCATCGTTGAGGATGCGGCCAGCCAAGTTCCAGCGGATGCAGTCCATGAGCGGATCGGTGCCGTCATACTGGACAACCGAGTATTCAACAGGCTTGCCATCGAGGCTGACCATGGTGCGGGATTTGATGTAGCGGGCCCAGCCGTCGAGGATTACTGGACCAATCTTCACGATAGGCTCTGCAGCGGCGTTCGCCAGATCATCCTCAATGACAGCTGCATCTTGACCGAGATCGCCGAAGGCTTGGCTATAGTCGTGACGCCTTACGCCTTCTGGTGGGGCATGTTCCCAGGTAATAACGCCGGGAGCGGCATAGAGCTGGCGCGGAGCGGTAGAGGCCGGAGCCTCCACCGACTTACCCGGGCTGGGAACAGGTGCCGTCTCTCCGGCTGTCACGCCATCACCTGGGCGTCCACGTCCGGCTCTGAGGGTGTCGGCCGACTGCCTCCCAGCGGTGTCCCTAGGCCCAGCAACGCTCAACCGCTGGTCGGTTTCCGGAGGCTGCTGGCAATCGTTCGCCGTTTCCGGCTGAATAGGTTGCCGGTCTACGATGCCTTCCGCACCGGCAAGAGAAGCTGGAATGACCACGCCTTCGGCTGCTTGCGGACCGTCGGCGCTCGCCTGCATCTGCACAGCCGCTTTGGTCGGCTGCGGTTCGGATTTCGTCTTGAGCTTGGATGGCTCGACAATGGCCATGGCCGGATCGGCGCGGAGAGCGGCGATTGGGTCCAGCCGCGTCTCCTGCGCATCTTCGGCAAAATAATTTTTTTCGTTCATATTCGCCAAGCCGAGCATTTCGGCATAGGCGTTCGAGCTGTCGGCCTTATCCAAGATCTTCTTGACGCGCTTGCCGTCTCCGCCCTCGTCAAGGCTATCCTCGACATGAGCTTTCATCAGCGCTTTGAGGGCCGACCAGTCGCCGCCATTGGCGCTGACGAGATCGCGGAAAGAGGCAATTACCTGCGCATCCTCAAGCTGGCGCTTAATGATCGGATAGGCCTCAGTCATGATGTCTTTGAGGAACTTGCTGCTGAGCATCTATGCAGCCCTCCTGATGGAAACAGACCGCCAGCGGCTGGGCAGCGCGTTCAGGGCGCCACGCTCGATCAGAGCATGCACCAGGCGATGCACACCGCTCTTGCTGGCGAGGCCGAGCGCATCCTTGATCTCGTCATAGGTGGGGCCGGCTTGATGCTCGTCCTGGTAGCGCTCGATGAACTTCAGAGCGGCTGCCTGCTGATTGGTGAGCCCTGCCCTGCCTGGCTTGGTGTCCAGCGCCATCAGAACCCGAGCTACAAGCTCTTCCTGATTGGATGCATTGCGGAACCGGCGGCAGAGAGTGACAGCACGCTCGTATGTCTCGTGGGGAATATCTGCCGGACGGTTCATGCTGCCGCTCCCGCAGAAGCAGCAAGCACATCAGCTGCCCGCTCCATTGCGCGCCAGTTGTCTAGCCGTGGCGTGGTCTTGCCGCTTTTCCAGCGCGTCCACATGGATCGATCAATGCCAGCTTCACGCAGCACATCAGCGATGCGCAGGTCACGGGCCTTGACGCTTTTCTCAAATGCGGCGATTTCATCTGCAGTGCTCATAGTCATGCACTATGCAGCATTAATGCACACCATGCAAGCATTAATGCACGGTGCATTTGTGCATTTTTTGGCTACGGTTTCGCCATGACCGGAATGAGCGAAGATACCAAGGCCTATGTGCGGCATGTGATGGAGGCGAAGAACCTCTCTGCCACTGCGCTCGCGAAGTTAGCGGGCATGCCCTCAACAACGCTGACTAGGCCGCTCAACGATCCGGAGCATAAGTTCGCGCTGTCGAGCACGACTATCGAGAAGATCGCTGCTGCAACTGGAATATCGCTCGCTTCATTCCTGTCTAAACTCGGCACAGTGCGCGAGCTGGAGCGGGTGCCTCTGGATGAAAACTGGCAGCCGACGCCTGATGCTGATGGCGAAGGGTACGAGCGAGAGAGCTATAGCCCTCAAATCCCTGGCGCTATTCCCGAACTGGATGCAAAGGCTGGAGGCGGTGAAGGTGCCGTTGGCGAGGTTATGGTGCTGCCGGTTGGCAACGGCACCATCTCCGCTCACAAGATCCTGGATGAGTGGCGCATCCCGCCGGCGTATCTGCGCGAAGCAGTAGCGAACCCCGATCGCGCCATCGTCCTGGGCATCCAAGGCGATTCCATGCTGCCGAACTATGCGCCAGGCGACCGTGTCATCATCGATTTGACCGAACACGAGCTACGCGCCGATGGCGTCTACCTGATCAGCGACGGCTATTCAGAGCCTCAAATAAAACGGCTGCAGCGGATCATGTTCACCGTGCCGCCGCGCTGCCGGATCATCAGCGACAATCCTAGCTATGAGGCTCAAGAGGTTGATGTTGATGGCGTGAAGATCCTAGGCAGGGTAGCTGCCTATGTCGGGAGGCGTTAGTGTCAGACGAGGAAACAAACGGAACAAACCAGATGTGGCCGGGGATAGTTGCTGCCAACAAGTCGGTGGCTCTTACGACTGCTGAGTTGGATCAACTCCTCTCCGTCTTGTTCCGGTCCAACAGCGCGAATTACAAGAGCCTCAGCGCAATGTTCAAATTGCTATCCAATGACAACGACACAGCTTTTCAGATGACCTCAGACGCTTTGGACGCCCTGAATGAATCTCAAGACATGTTGGTTGCTTTGTTTGACGCACTTACTGAGAGGTTGAAGTGAGCGCTGAAATCCCCTCCCTAGCAGCCGAGCGCGCCCGGCGCGACGCGTTGCGAGCAGCCAAGCAGGAGCCATTGAAATCCAGCGGAGGAGGTGGCACATCTGATGGCATGGAAGCTCGAATTAAACGGCTAGAGGAAGACGGCAAGGAGCTGAGGCAAGACCTCAAGACCATCATGCGTGACCTTAGTGAGATTAAAGGACGCGTGAACGCTATGCCAACAACCTGGCAAATGGTCGGGTTCATAGTGGCATTGTGCGTTGCCTTCTTCACCTACATCCGCTTCGGACTAGGTCTAGGCGGCTAATTCACGCCAGCGCCAAGCGCTTCATAGACCTGCAGTGTCTGGACCAGATCGGGAATAACTGTCGGGTCCAGCGGTTTGCAGAGATACACCTGGTCGGGATCCTCGCCCTCGCCATCACCTATCCTGCCCACGACAGGGATCACCTTGAAATCCTCGTCCAGGTTGCTCCCCCAGCCCGGCTCAAAGGTATAGTGCGGGTACTCTGACTTGAGTGCGCGTAGCAGGAGATCAATCTCCTGCATCCCTGTTCCGTTGAACCGGCCAGGGAAGATCACCACGAACTCACTAACCTCGCGCATCTATCTTGTTCTCCGTTTGTTCCGCACTGCATTAACGACTCAGACGGGCGGAAGAGTCGAGTCCCAAAATTACAGACAATGCCGATTGGTGCATTAATGCATTTTCCCACTTGACGGTGTGTGTGCATTAATGCATTCTTATACCCATCAGATCACTGAGGCAAGCGCCTCTATGGAGTGGATGGGAATGGACGTTTACTCAATGAACGATGATCAGTGGCAGCTGGTGAATAGCGCGTTGCTGACAGGTGCCGGGGCTTGCACCGTTCATGCTCCAGAGGTTCGCGACCAGCTTATCAAGGCGTCTATTGTCTTGGACGACATCGCTGATGCTGCAGGCAAGTCGCCGTTCACCGTCATTGTCGCTCACCCCGAATATGCCGATCAGGCCGACAACAGTTTCAATGGCACCTTCCAGGCTCACGTCATGGCAGCGGACGCCGGCGACGCTATTGATGACGCTGTCATACAAGCTGCCGAAAGCGCAAGGCGGAGCATAGGCGAGGATGCTGCATTCAGCGACTGGGCGGTCATAGCCTGCTTCGCTGGCCACCTCGATAGTCTTCACGGCGCTCCCTAATCTCTCCCCCCTCCTGGGCGGCGGGTTTGGCCAATAATCAGCCCGCCGATTTCTTCCATGCCGCATATCTCCGACGAACTGCTGACTGCCTTCCAACGGATTGCGCATGACGCTGCTGCTTTAGCTGCCTGCGTCCAGCGTGACGATACAGGCGACATCATCGGACATCAGTTCGTCGGCAATGGCAATGGCGGCAACCTCTCTCAAGAAACCCTCCTGGCTAAGGACGCAGTGCAACGCACGCTCCATGCCCTCAACAACATCAAGGAAGGCTGATCTATGGCCATAATGGATCGAACTCAGAAGAGGCGCCCGAACATTTCCCATGGCGCCAATCCGCTCACCTATCGGCCAAGCATCAAGACCGAACGCGCCTCAGCTATTGCGGCTCGAATGGCCGCTTGGAACCGGCTGTCGGAAGAGGCCAAGCAGGAACGGCAGCGGGAATGGCGCGAGCATGAAGAGGACCTGGCACAATGGCGCAAGGACTTCGACAAGTTCGGCCCTGCCAAGGCTCGGGAGATGCTGGAACAGCGCCGAGACGGCCGCGCAGCCCTCAACCGTATCAAGGACATGGAAGCTCGTGTTGCTGTCGAAGGCGATACGGATCTGAACCACGACAACATCGAGGCCGCGGAATGAGGAAGATAGTTGACCCAGCCAACTTCTACGCAAGACCGCGCGCAATGTCGTTCGAGGTCATGTTCTGGGGGAACGGCAACCTTGGCTCATTTACCGCCGACGCGTTCCGCAAGGACGATGAAGAGATGATGTCGCTTGCAATAGGGGTTCATGAAGTACCCGTCTCTGTCGAAGAGATGACGGCGATCCGGGATGCCTTGAGCATGACTCTTTCCGCTCGCCTTGAACGCGACCGAGCCCGCGACCTGACCGCGGGGGACGAAGAGATATGAACCTCACCCTCAACACCACCCTATTCGTCACTTGGGGCGCGCTGATGCTGGCTGCTGCCACGTGGATGCGCTTCGACGCATGGCCTTGGGAGTTGCTGTGATGCTTGACCCGCAGCCCTTGCACTTGACCCCTTCCGAAAAGATCAGAGCCCTCGGTTGGCAAGCCGAATGCCGCGACAAAGATGGCCACCTAACCCGCACCCATGCGCCCTTCGCCAGCGACGAGGATATTGTGTGGCTGGTTCGTGAGGCGCTCGAACATGGCGACACCATAACGATCTGGCCGGTGAAATCATGACCACCATCCTCACCACCAAATACACCTGCGACAGCTGCGGTAACTGGAGACAGGTGCCTGTTGTGCTTACTCGTAAGGGGAATGGATGGGTTGAAGTTCCTCCTGCTCCTGATCGGGTTGTTGAGCCGAGAGGGGCTGCGTGATGAAGAACAAGCTTTCAGACCTGAACGATCACCTGTTCGCCCAGCTCGAGCGGCTGTCCGATGAGGATCTCACGGCCGAGCAGATCCAGCAGGAAGCCAAGCGCGGCGAAGCCCTGGTCGCGGTTTCGGAGCAGATACTGAAGAACGCTGACCTGACGTTTAAAGCGGCAACCTTTGTTGCGCAGCACGGCGACCGCTATCGCCCTGCCCTTTCTGGGCTGATCGGCAAGTCCGTCACCGTGGAGACGGGCAAATGAGGGGCAAGCGGATCACATACAGCGCCGTCGAAATGGCATGGCTGGAAGCTAACCGGATTATGGTCATCAGCGACTATCATGCCGCCTTTGTCGCCACCTTCGGTCGAGATGATATTTCAGCACTGAACCTGCACGGCCTGCGTAAGCGCAAGGGGTGGAAGACAGGCCGAGAAGGCGACCGATACAAAGGGCGCCACCGGAAGTTTAGCTCTGCGGAGATGGCTTGGTTGAAGGAAAACCACCTTCTGCCAATAGCCGAATACCATCGCGCCTTCATCGAGGCGTTTCCGCGTGAGGACGTTCGCCCTCAGAATCTTCATGCGCTGCGGAAGCGTTTGGGTTGGAAAACCGGACGCACGGGCCAGTTCACCAAGGGCAACGTCTCGCACAACAAGGGCAAGCGCTGCCCTGATGGTGTTGGAGGGCGTCACCCGAATGCCCGCAAGACTCACTTCAAGAAGGGCCAGGAGCCGCACAACACCAAGTTCCTTGGCCATGAGCGGATCAACAAGGACGGTTATATCGAGATCAGCGTTGCCGAGACGAACCCACACACCGGCTATGATCGGCGTTATGTCCACAAGCATGTGCATTTATGGACCCAGCATAACGGGCCTGTGCCGGAAGGCTATGCGCTGAAGTGCCTGGACGGCAACAAGCTCAATACGGATCCATCGAATTGGGAAGCGATCCCGCGTGGCGTTCTGCCTCGCCTTAACGGCGGCAAGGCAACACGGGTGATGGCGTATGACAGCGCCCCAGCAGAGTTGAAGCCTGCGCTCCTCGCGATTGCCAAGATCGACCACACCATCAAGCAGAAGCGGAGCAGCGCCCATGCGTAAGCTCACCGACCAAGAACGCCAGTTGCTCGAGCTCATCAACTCCGCTGGCGGGTCCGTCTGCCCAGGTACTGACACCACTATACCAAAGGCAGGGCATAAGGCTTTGCAGCGTATGGCACGTGCTGGATTGCTGTCGATCGAAGAGACAGATGATGGCCCAAGGTTCCACCTGACGTCAGCCGGCCGCGGCGAGGTCGACGATGGCTAGGGCAGTGCCGGAGTGGATCGGCAAAACACCGGATAGCAAAATACCGGATCGAGTGAAGCTCCGCGTCCGCGAGCGAGAGAAGGACATTTGCTACCTCTCCGGCCGGAAGATCACCACCAGCGACCAGGTCGACTATGACCACCGCATCGCGCTTATCAATTGGACCGGCGAAGGGCACGGCAACCGAGAGAGCAACATCTTCCCGGTCATTCGAGACAAGCACCGCGAAAAGACAAGGCAGGACGTGGCTGAGAAGGCCAAGAGCGCTGCTGTTCGCAAGAAGCATCTCGGCATCAGGCCAGAACCAACAATGCGCTCTGCTGGCTTTCCGCCGCGGCAGAAGCAGCGCTCCGCCACCAGACCAATCGACAAGTGGTCACTCTTAGGAGGATCTAATGGCAACGCGTGATGATCCACCGCTGACAACAGATCAGCTGGAGGTCTTGGCCAAGCGCGGCAGCAACGTGCGCGATCGTGCCTGGATGATCCGATCCATGGCGCAAGAGATCCTGCGCCGGCGCCAGTGGGATGCTCCTCCACAACAATTCACAATCACCCCTGCCGAGCAGCGAATGATCGAAGCACTTCGCGCCATGCAGGACGAACGGAAGGACGCAGCATGATCGCTACCGCCGGCACCATCAAGCCAATGTCTAACCCCGACAACATCAGCGAGTTGGCGGAGCGGATAGCTCGTGAACAATGGTGGCCGCATCACGAGAGCCATTCCAGAGACATTGCCTTGGCCGACCTGGATAGCGGCAGCGTTGGTGAGATTACCATCGAGTTCGAAGATGTGGTGAACATAGTCCGCGCTGCGCTCACGGACGACATCATCACCTCCCTGCAAGCTCGCCTACTAGAAGCGGAGAAGGCTCTGGGTGCTGCCGCGATCTACTATGAGCGGTACTGTCAGGACGAAGCGGACGATGTTGAGAACTGCGTCTGCGGACAACAGCAGCATGAAGATGCAATCGCTTTCCGAGCCGCTGCCAGCAAGATCAGGGGGGAAGGATGAGCAAACCCCTTCGCGTGCAACTCTCCCGCCGCAAAGGCTGGCGCATGCCAGAGAACACCGTAAGCGTTGGCCGACCAGGCATGTGGGGCAACCCGTTTGCAGTTGGCGCGCCGGGCCCACTAGGTCGCACCGCACATGATCGCGGCGGCGCAGTCGGATTCTTCCGGCAGATGATGGAAGATCCGGAGCTTCTGGCTGCTGCCGGATATCCCGCAGACCTATCGCCACTCCGCGGCAAGAACCTGGCTTGCTGGTGCAGCCTTGATGGTCCGTGCCATGCAGACGTGTTGCTGGAACTCGCGAACAAGGGTTTCGCAGATGGCTAAACTTGCAGCCTCTGCCCTGCCCGACTGGCCTGCCGCAATGAACCAGCAGATGGCGGCTGCCTACTGCGGGATTTCGGTCGATACCTTCTCGGCTGTCTGCCCGGTTATCCCCATAGTTATCACCAGCTCAAACGCCGGCAAGCGCTACCTCAGAGTGCGGCTAGACGAATGGCTGCTGTCCCTAGACAATCCCCGCCCGCAGCGTCGGCTCGGTGTGGGAGAAAGACTGCGTGCCCAAAGTGAAGCTCAAAGGGCTTAACATTCGCCGGAACAGCGTCGGCAAGTGGTATGTGTCGCTCCGATCCACAGGGCAGCTCCTGTTATCCGCCAAGTGTGAACGCGACGAGCTCGACCGCATCATGGCCGAGCCGAAGTTCCTTCATGCCTACGCGACCGCAGAGCGGAAGCGCCGAAAGGTCCATGAGGCTGGAACGATTGGCGCTTTGGTAGAGCGCTATAAGCTCAGCCGCCGCTGGCAGAACCTGGCTGAACGCACCCAGTCGGATTACGACAAGGTATTGCTCTATTTAGACCCGATCTTTGACGACAATGCTGGCGAATATGAAACTGCCGATGTCGTGGAAGCTCGAGATGCCGCCGCCACAGCAAAGGGCGACAAGTTCTCAGACTTTGTTCTGGCCGTTTTGTCAGCCGTGTTCAGTGAAGCTGTGGAATCTGGATTGCTCAAGACCAACCCTGCACTAGGGGTCCGGAGGCTCTACAAGGCAGATGCTGACGCTAACAGACGTTGGAGCGGCAAGGAGTGGGAAACGGCCTACAGCCTTGCCCCTGCCCATCTGCGGGCAGTTCTGGCCATAGCCAAAGGCTGCGGATTGCGTGGCCAGGACATAGCTGTGCTGACATGGGAGAACTACTGCGACGATCCCGACATGGGAAAGGTGCTGGCATTCGTCCCGCGCAAGAACGGCGATAAGGTGGGGGAGATTACCATCGGCGTGCCGGCCGATCTGAGAGCGCTGCTCGATCAGATGAAGGCGGGTGACGGTGTGGTGCAGCCGGCGAGCAATGCGCCTATCTGCCGGAACAGCCTGGGCAGGAAATACCCAAGCGAGAACGCCATGCGGAAAGCCTGGCAGGACTTCAAGGCGTCCCAGCCCTTCAAAGCCGCCCTGCCCTCATCCAGCGATTTGACGCTGCACGGGCTGCGCGTGACATTCAGCAGTGAGCTCCGCGAGCAAGGCTTCAGCGACCGTGAAGTGGCCGACATGCTGGGCGATCTGTCGGAAGGCATGGGCAAGCGCTATTCACGCGGCGCAGAGATGCGAAAGACCAGCGTTCGGGTGCACAAAAAGCGTGTGCAAAACGCCTCGTAACGCACCCGGTTTGAGCGCATCTGACAGGTGGTGTGTGCAAGAAAATTGTTGATTGGCGGGCATGGCAGTGGATTTGCAATCCGCTGCGTCACCACTCCGCCACGTGGCCTCACAGAGGAAGTACCTATTGGAGGACCATGCCTTATGCAAGAGGCATGCTAATGGAGAATGCGCTTTCTGAAATTCGCCGGTGCCTTACCAAAGTGATTCCCCAAATCGGTTCACGACTCGCGCTGGGCCGACGCTCAGCGGCTACTTCTCGAATGCCAAGTGGGTCCAGGTTACGCCTTGAGCCCTGTTTCGTTGCTGCACCGATTGAGCGTGCAGTTCAAGGATGCAGCGAAGGCCTTCCTTTGCGGCCAATTCGGAAGTCTCTTTGGAGGTCACCGGGAACATGCGCCGGCCGTCTGGAACTGGCCCATGCCTGAGCGACATGATGATGCGTCCACTTTCACGCAAGAGCGCGCAAACTCGCGCCATACCACGCCTTCGCTCTCCTTCGTCGAGGTGCATCCAAACAGCTGAAAGCAGGACCAGATCGAACGTTCCCACGCGAGGCATAAGTGTTCCAAGACTAGGCAGCGCGTCGGTGACCCACTCGATATTGGGCGATGGATGAAGTTGCCGACCTGACTCGCGTAGGGCAGCGACCGGCTCAACAGCCACAACCTTGTGACCCAGCGCAGCAAGGCCAGCAGCATCCACCCCTATGCCTGCGCCAATATCGATGATCAGCGAAGGAAGCTGCGGAAAAAGCTGCAGCACCTGCTTGGGTCGATCGGTGAAAGACAGTTGCTGCCACCAGGCGACAAGCTCAACTGCATGCTCGTCATACCCTTCCGTCCCAGCCACTTCAGCGTTCATTTGGCAGCCTCAAAGGTTGAGTCCAATTGCAACCGTCAATCAACCCTGCCTTGAGAGGGGGCGTTGCCTTAGTCGTCGAGTTCCAGATAGGCTCGTCCGCCCGTTAGGTCCCTGATCAAGTCGCCTATCGTTTCAACCTTGGACATTGGCATGGTGATGGACCAGCGCGATCCTGTTTCGTGAAATTCAGGACTATGGAGCGTGACGCCGGAAATCGACCCGATCCGAGATTGGAGGACTGCTAGGTCCCCGAATGAGCAGCCCAGCCGTCCCGAAGCCATGGCGACCAGTTCGCGTTTTTGAGCGGAGCTCAGAGCCATCGCTGCCGTACCGCCATAAGCGCGAACCAAGCCCCCACTTCCTAAGAGGACGCCGCCGAACCAGCGTGTCACCACCACAATGATCCTGTCCAACCCATGACCATCAATGGCCTGCAGAATGGGCTTGCCAGCTGTGCCACTTGGCTCCCCGTCGTCGCTAAACCGATAGCTCTGCCCAATGCGCCAGGCCCAGCAATTGTGACTGGCCGACGGGTCGACGTGTTCGGCCAAAAATGCCTTGGCCGCTTCCTCGTCCTCCACCGCCCCGGCAAACGCAACGAAACGGCTCTTCTTGACCTCCTGCCGCGCCTCCGCAGTGTCGATGAGAGAGTAAAGTTGGCTCATGAGAGGGAATTTATTGCAAGGAGTGTCGCTGTTCCATTGTTGCTCATTATCTCAGAGCGAGTCTTGGCTGAAGACCTGCGTTCTCCCAGTTTTCCCGCTCCGTAATCAAGACAACCTTGAGGCAGGCTAGGAACGATTGAAGAAGCGTCCTGCAGCGCGCTGGACGCTGATCCTAAGCGCAAATAGAACAGTCTTCCGTTAGGCCAACCATCTCTCCAGCCCGCCTAACGTCTGCAGCCCATATTCCACTGCACCAAAGGTCACCACGGCTTGCCGCCGTTCGCGGCTGGGGTGTAGCTGACGCATGGTCAGCACGGTCTTGCCATCACCCTGCTCATCAAAGGTCACCACCATGTAGAAGCGGTTGGGATCGCCGTCCTCCCCGCCATAGTCGATAATTATTCGCTCATTGGCAACGATCTGGATGAACCGCATCACGCTGGAAAAACGCTGCTGCTTGCCCTCGAACACGCCCACCATGTCGAAGCGCCAGAACCCGCCCTCGCGGATATCGGCCTCATGGCTCTCGATGCTCAGCCCCTCCGGACCTACCATTGAGATAGCGCTGCCGGGTCCATCCATGCGGCAAAAACCCTGGCGCGCGGGTGGTTCAGCACCTTCACCAAAACGATCTCGCGGTCCATAGACCAGGTTTCGAGCAAGTCCTCGAACGTCATCGTCATCAGCGTTCCTCTTACGTCCGGTCGAGGTACTTTTCCAGCCGATCGAGCCGCTCTGCCGCGAGCCGGCGTTCATTTTCCATCCAGTCAGCGGCCGCGTCGAACCGTTCCGGTAGGAGCCGGCACCACCGGGTCCGCCCGCGCTTCTCGCTGGCAATCAGCCCGCAATCTTCCAGCACCTTGAGGTGCTGCGAAAACGAAGGCAAGGCCATATCAAACGGCTCCGCCAACGCACTGACCGACAACTCACCCTCGCGCAGTCGCGACACCACAGCGCGCCGCGTAGGATCGCTCAGAGCGTGGAAGGCCAGGTCCAGCGGGCTCAAATGGTGAGGCATGCTCAAAGCCTAGCGCCGACCTCCCGTATGGTCAACCATGAAAAGGCACTTGCCTTACTAACGCCACCTCGATAGTAAGGTAACTGACTTATCGAAGCGGAGCTGCCATGGTTGTTCGTGTCGATCTGCTGATTTCTCTGGATGGCTTCGCCACCACCACCGACATCACCCCTGAAAGGCCCTTCGGCAACGATTGGGGGCGTCTGACTGCTTCCTATGTCGCTACCCGCACCTTTCGCGAGCGCGTCTTCCATGACAATTCAGGTGCCGGCACCACCGGCGTCGATGACGCCTATGCACGTGCCTATTTCGAGAATATCGGTGCTGAGATCATGGGCGCTGGCAAGTTCGGCCTTCACAACTTTCCCAACGATCCGAACTGGAAGGGCTGGTGGGGCGACGAGCCGCCATTCCACTGCCCAGTCTTCGTCTTGACCCACCGCGAGCGCCCCACGCTTACTGTTTCCGACACCACCTTCCACTTCATCGACACCGATATCGAGGACGCCCTCGCGCGCGCCGAAGCGGCTGCGGCGCCAAGGATGTCCGCATCGGCGGAGGCCCAACCGTGGTGCGCGCTTATCTTGAGGCCGACCTTGTTGATCACCTGCATGTGGCCATCGCCCCCATTATCCTCGGCAGCGGCGTTCGCCTGTGGGATAACCAGCGCGGTCTCGAAAGCCGTCTGCCATCGGTCAAGTCCGAAACTGCCGAAAGCGGCACTATCCACCTGACCTTCGCCCGCTGAGGTCACTGGCGGTGGAGCCCCACTGTCTCAGCACCCAATTACTTGGTCAGGCCTCGTTTATCACAGGCACCGAGTCGTTCTTGAAGGTAGCGCGGCGCAAATCTCATACTGAGGTCGGGACGAAAACCGGCAGCTTTCCGCCCCCACTGCCAAGACTACCTCCAGCGATCGGCAGCCGTCGGCGATCAATTACTACGGGCTACGTGGCTTAAACGGGGTCGTTGTGTGGCCCCGGTCTGTAGCAGCGGCGTTTCGTCCTGCAATTGCATCTGCAGTTTAGCGAGCCGGGTCTCCACTCCGGTCTGGAATACCTCGATGATCTGATCGAGTTCGGCAGCCTGCGCTTCGGTCTGCTCTATGGCAGCATTAGTCTCTTCCACCAGAGCCGCGTTATGCTGAGTCATTTCGTCCATCTGCTTGATGGCTGTGGCGAGTTCATCGAGCGAGGAAGCTTGCTCCTGATTGGCAGCGGCGATGGAGTTGATCAGTTCCGAGCTTTCCCGAGCACTGCTCAGAATGTCGAGCAGTTTCTCGGACGCTTGCCCAACAAGGCGCGAGCCCGACCTGACCTCTGTGGCGCTGGTTTCGACCAGTTGCTTGACTTCGGCCGATGCAGCGGCTGCCGATTGGGCGAGACGCCGCACTTCCACGGCAACGACGGCAAACCCCTTGCCTGCATCGCCGGCCCGCGCCGCCTCCACCGAAGCATTGAGCGCCAGCAAATTGGTCTGGAAGGCAATGTCGTCGATCAGGCCGATGATGTTGGAGATCTTGCCCGAGCTGGCTTCGATAGCATCCATTGCGCCATTCGCCTGTTCCATCACCGCCCCGCCTTCGGTCGCGTTGCTCGACACGGCTTGCGCCGTGCGGCTGGCGATCGCCGCGCGACGGGCATTATCCTGCACGGCACCGCTGAGCTGCTCAACGGCAGCGGAGGTCTGCTCGATGGTTGCCGCCTGGCGTGTGGTTCGCTCGGAAAGATCATTAGCGCCAGCCAGGATTTCCCCCGTTGCGGTCTTCAGCGAGCGCGAAGTATGCTGCAGTTGCTGAATGATGTCGGCCAGCCGGTCGGCCACCGCATTGGTATCTTGCTTGATCTGCTCGAATTCGGGCGAGAACTCGGCCGTCACTCTCGCGGTAAGATCCCCTTGCGCCAGCCGCGTCAGCACGTCGCCGGTGTGTCGCACTGCATGGTCAATGCGCATGCGCGATGCCTCTTCGTCCGCCTTGGCCTCTTCGGTTAGCTTGGCAAAGTATGCGCTAACGGCGATATCAACGTCGAGCAGCATCGACTTGAGCACATCGGCCAGAGTTTGACCCATGACCTCGGCATCCGCCAGAACATCCTCGGCGCTTGGCTGTTTGCTGCGCCCGAAACGGCCAGGCTGGGGCGCCAGCGCTTCTGCCATCATCTCTTGGACGAGACCGCGGACAAGTGTCCCTACGACGAGGCCATAGCCTCCAATATGCCAGCGCGGTTCCAGTCCGATCTGCGCATGCCGGAGACCGACACGCGCGCTGGCCTCGAAATACTGGTCATCTAGCTGCCCACTGGCGATCGCCGTCCAGTGCGCCACTTGCTTGAACTTGGCACGGTCCATCTGGCCTTTGCCGTCGAAGAAGCGAGCCGTTTCCGGCGTCGCCGCAACCTTCTCGTAGAAGGTGTCCAGCGCCGTGGCAATATAGTGCTGGATGTGTCCAGTGACAGCACAGAGGCGCTGCTGGGCGGCCTCGTCAAGTCCGATAAAATCAAGGCGCGATTGCAGCGCCTCTTTGGCAGCGAAGGAGGCAGTCTGGGATGACATAGTGGGTGAGCCTTACCAGCCGCCAATTTTCGACCGGATTGGATGTATCAATGTAGATACTTAGTCTGCCCTATTCCTGGTTAACCACCAGTAAAAATGGAGCAAGCCTGTGCCGGTCTGGCGGGCGTAAACGACGGCGGATTGTTGGGCGGGAACGGCATTGGCCAAGAGCGGGAAGCCTACCGAGATGTCTCCTCGCACCCGGTTGTTCCAGGTGTAGTTGAGACCGACGCCTGCCGACGTCAGCGAAGTCTCGGCAGGGAATTGGGAATAAACCCTGCCGTGGTCAAGAAACACGAAACCTTCCAGCCCCTCGACTACCAGATCGAAGCTACGGCGGAGCTCGCGGTTGAGGTAGTAGCCCGCATCGCCTGATGCCGCGCTTTAGGGGTAACCGGCACGGTGGACGGACCGCCGATCTGAAACAAATCGCTGCCCGGCAGCAATTGCTGTGAAGCGATCTGTCCCGCACCGCGCAGACTGATCAGATAGCTTTCGGCAAAGCGGAGCGAGGCGGCGCCGGAAAGCTGGTACAAGGTATAGTCGATGTTCTGGCCAACCACATTGAGGTCGGCATCGACAAAGGAAATTGTGGGCGACAGGGTCGCGTTGAAATCGCCGCCGAAGTAATTGGCGTTGAGTCCGATCGTCACCTTACGATTGGAGCCGTCTGTGACTACTACCCCGGCTTGCTGCGTCTGCGATGTGCCTCGGGACAGTGCGAAATTGCCCAGCAGCAGGAATGCCCCTTGGTTGATCAGCGGATGGGACAGGTTGGCTGCATAGACCTCGGCACTGCCGGTGACATCGAGATTGACGAACGGCCCGTCCACGATGCGGATGCCCGAGCGGCTATAGCTCACCCCCGCCCGCGTTCCCCGGAGCCTGTGGATCCTTCACTTGGAGCACCGGTGTCCCAAACGGTTCGACTTTTTATGACGTCACATGCTTGGCTTCCTTGGACATCAGCCTTGCCTGGATAATAACGACAACTAGGAGGAAACCGCCACGGATCACAGATTGCCAGTAGGCGGAAAGCGAGATCCAGCCCATGCCGTTCTCGAAGTTCAGCATGTTGAACAGAATACCCAGCAGAAGCACGCCTGCCAGGGTTGTGCCGACCGACCCCATGCCGCCGGTCAGCAGAGTGCCGCCCACCACCACCGCAGCAATGGCGAACAATTCCCAACCAACGCCCTCGATGGGTTGACCGGCACCAAATTGGGCGGCCAGGATGACGCCGGCGAGACCTGCCAGACTACCGCTTGCCAGATAGGTCAGGAACTTGATGCGCTCGGTGCGCAGGCCCATCATGTTGGTGGCATCCTCATTGCCGCCGATTGCCAGCACCGTGCGCCCGGCGCTGGTGAAGTTGAGGATCACCGATCCTGCAACATAGGCCAGCGCCGCGATGACGGCTGGGATCGGCAGGATCCAGATATTGCCCTGCCCCAGGTTCATGAAGCCAGTTTCATAAGAGATCGATACGGACTGATTATTGGCCAGCAGCAGCGCCGCCCCACTTGCCGCCAGCATGGTGGCAAGCGTGGCAATAAACGGCATGATATTGAGCCGGGTTACCAGCGTGCCGTTGACTGTGCCGACAAGCAGGCCGGCACCCACGCCGCCCACAATGCCCGGAATGATGCCATAGTGACTGCCAAGCGCCGCAGCGACACTTCCCAGGGCCGCAGTTGAACCGACAGACAGGTCGATGCCGCCAGTCATGATGACAAAGCACATCCCGAGCGCGACCAGCGCGAACATAGAATTATAGCGCAGCACGCTCATGACGTTGAACATGCCCAGGAAATTTTCGTAGCGCCACCAGCCGAAGGCGACCAACAGCACAAGCGCAACCACGACGCCATAGGTGCCTAGAAGTACACGCATGTCGACCCTGCGCTTCATCGCACCCTCCCCTGCTGCTGCAGCCAGACGGCTCCTGCGATAATCGCCGCCTGCACCATCAGCGCTGCCCCTTCGGGCAAACCGTTGGACAAAAGCGTATAGCGCACAAGCTGAATAGTGAGCGCGCCGATCAGCGTACCAATGATGGTCGCCTTGCCGCCAACCAGCAAGGTTCCTCCGACGGCCACAGCCGCAATGGCATCAAGCTCCATGCCCAGGCCAACCAGATTTGCGTCGCTTGCGGAGTTGATGGCGATCACCACCAGCCCGGCGACGCCAGCACAAAACCCGCTTATGCCGTAGACGGTGAGCTTAATCCGATCCACAGGAATGCCAGCGAGCCCGGCCGCCTTTTCGTTGCCGCCGGTGGCAAGGATCTGCCTGCCGAGGACCGTGCGCCGCAGGATCCAGGCCGCAACGACGATCATGACGACCATGATCATCACCTGAACCGGTATGCCGAACGGCCGGCCAAGGCCAATCCACTGAAACTCAGGGACGCGGAAAACCTGAAGATTGCCGTTGGTCAGCACCTGCGCGATGCCACGACCGGCGATAAACAGCACCAACGTGGCGATGATGGGCTGAATGCGCATCTTGGCCACAAGCCAGCCGTTGAAAAGCCCAAGCAGCGTTGCTGCCAAAAGTGCAACAGCGATGGCGAGCGTAACGGACACGCCGATATTGCCCACCGGGAAGATTGTGCCCAGAAAGATCAGGGGAGCCAACGCCCCCGAGATGGCCATGATCGAGCCTACGGAGAGATCGATACCGCCGGTGCCGATCACCATAGTCATGCCGATGGCGACGATCACGATGGTGCAGACCTGCGTCAGGTTGACGTTGAGCGTCTGCAGCGTTGCGAAGTTGCGCGTGAAGATAAGGTTGAAAACAATCAGCAGCGCCAGCGCGACCAGAGTGCCGTAGCGCGCCAGGAAATCGAGCGGATCAAAGAAGCGCGCCGTCTTGGCCGATGCGGGGGAAAGAGTTTCGCTCATGAGGCCACCTGTTCGATCTGATGGGAGTGGCCGTGGGCCATCGCATCGAGCACGCCTGCTTCGGTGATTGCCTCCCCGTCCAGTTCGGCCACTGTACGGCCCTCGCGCAACACAAAGACGCGGTCGGCACCTTCCACGATCTCTTCAAGCTCCGAAGAGATCATGAGCACTGCCAAGCCTTGGTCCGCCAAGCTGCGGATCAGCCGCTGGATTTCACCTTTTGCACCCACGTCGATGCCACGGGTCGGTTCATCAAGGATCAGCAGGCGCGGATGGGTGGCGAGCCATCGTGCCAGCAGCACCTTTTGCTGGTTACCACCTGACAATTCACGAATCTTCTGCCCCGGACCAGAGCATTTAATGCCAAGCTGCTTGATGAAGCTTTCTACGAGTTCACGCTGCTGACGTTCCGAGATTATGCCCCGGCGGCTGATGCGCGGGAAAAGGGCCAATGTTAGGTTTTCGGCAACGCTGAGCTCGGGCACTATGCCTTCGAGTTTGCGATCCTCGGTGACAAAGCCAAGACCGGCTCCAATTGCGTCCTTCGGGCTCTTGGGATCATAGGCTTGCCCCTCCATCCTTATTGAGCCGGCTTGCGCCCGGTCTATGCCGAACAGCACACGTGCAGTTTCGGTCCGGCCCGCCCCAAGCAGGCCGGCGAAGCCGACGATCTCCCCTCGCTTAACCGCAAAGGAAACGTCGCGGACAGCGTGTCCAGCGGCAAGGTTTTGCGCCTGCAACACGATTTCGCCCGCGCTCCGTTGCCGTTCCGCGAAGGCAGTGGCATGGCCATCGCTGCGTCCCACGTCACGTCCTAGCATGGCGGAGACCAGGTCAAGCTTGTCGATCTTGTCCATGTCAGCAACGCGCACGGTCTTGCCGTCGCGCATGATGGTGACCCGATCGCAGACCTCGTAGAGTTCGTCGAGCTTGTGGCTGACGAAGATCACCGATACGCCATCGGCCTTGAGCTGCCGGATTACACGGAAAAGCACTGCCACCTCCTTGTCATCCAGCGAGGAAGTAGGCTCGTCCATGATGACGAGGCGCGCCGAGAAACCGATGGCACGGGCGATGGCCACCATCTGCTGGGTGGCGGTGTTGAAGTCCATCAGCGGTCGGCGCACGTCGATGCGGATGCCGAAGGTGGACAGGAGGCGCTCGGCCTCCCGATGCATGGCGTTCCAGTCGAGAAGACCGAAGCGACGCTGTTCCCGTCCCAGGCAGATGTTCTCCGTGACTGAGCGGAGCGGCACCAGGTTGATTTCTTGGTAGATTGTGCTGATACCGCTGGCCTGAGCCTGGTGCGGCGAATGCACCTCAAAGGGCTCTCCGGCAAAGGTCACGGTCCCGCCATCGCGGCGATGGTAGCCGGTCAGCACCTTGATCATGGTAGATTTGCCGGCGCCGTTCTGGCCGATCAGCGCATGCACTTCCCCGGGCAAAATTTCGAGTGAAGCGCCCGAAAGCGCCGGAATGCCGGCAAAGCGCTTTTCCACGCGGCTCATCGACAACAATGGGGTATCTGCCATGCCTCTGCCTTCACTTTGGCGCATCCGCCCGCCGAATGGCGGGCAGATGCTGCGTGGATGGTCCTAGTAGGCGGTGTCTATGAGGTCCGCAGCGTTCTCCGGTGTATAGATCTCGTCCGGGTTGATGATCACCGGCGGGATTTCCTCGCCTGCGGCATAGGCCACGGCGGTGTCGAAGGCCTTGGGTCCGAAGCGGGGGTTGCACTCCACTACGGCCTCGATCTTGCCGTCAATCACGAGTTGTACCGCTTCACGGCCGCCATCGATGGAGAACACCAGGCAATCGTCCCGGCCCGCCGTCCGGCCAGCAGCCTCAAGAGCCGCAATGGCGCCGATCGCCATTTCGTCGTTGTGGGCATAGATCACGTTCGCGTCGGGATGCGCCTGCAGCAGCGTTTCAGCAACCTGCCGGCCTCGGTCTCGCGCGAAGTCGCCCGACTGGGAGGCAACGACTTGATAATCGGAATGATTGGCGAGGAATTCCTCGAACCCACGCTTGCGGTCATTGGCAGGAGAGGATCCGGTTGTGCCCTCCAGCTGGATGATGGTCTTCTTGTCCCCACCCATGCCCACCAGATACTCGGCAATCCGCCGGCCTTCTTCAACGAAGTCCGAGCCAATAAAGGTGATGTAGTCCTCGCCAGGCTGAGCAAGGCTCTGATCGACATTGCGGTCGAGCAGGATCACCGGTATGCCGGCGCCCTTGGCTGCCATGATTGCGGGGATGAGCGGCTTTTCTTCGCGGGGGGCGAGGAAGATGAGGTCGACGCCCTGCGCGATCATGGAATTGACGTCAGCGACCTGCTTGGCGGCCGACCCGGCGGCGTCGGTATAGACCAGCTGCCAGCCCCGTGCCGCCGCCTCATCCTGCATGGACTTGGTTTGAGCCAAACGCCAGGGATTGTTGCTTTCAGTCTGAGCGAAACCGACTTTGTAGGTTTCCTTCTGTTCCAGCGGCGGCGGCGCGGCAAAGGCACGCGAAGCCAGAATCGAAGCCGCGGCACTGGCGGCAGAGGCAATAAGCAGACTGCGACGGGTTATTTTCATTGAATGGTTCCTCCCAAACTCCTCGCATCCTGGCGAGGCGGTTGCAATTAGCTGACGACGCTGGTGCGCACGCTCTGTGTGGTCCCAGCACTGATCCTGGTCCGGCTTCGGAGCCGGCGGATCCCTCCCGATTGTTCGACCCTCCTTTTGTCTCAGTTGACCGCAAATCCTGCGTCCACGGGCATCGCTACGCCATTGATCATCGCCGCCGCATCGCTGAGCAGCAAAGGATGACCGAGGCGACTTCCTCGGGCTGGACGAACCGCCCCAGCGGCATGCGACGCAGCATTGGCTCCGACTTATCTGGATCGCTCCAGGCCTTGACGGCCATCGGCGTCAGCGTGATCGCTGGGTTGACCGAGTTGACGCGAATGCCCTGCCTGCCGAGTTCGTTGGCCATGACCCGTGTCATGGCGTCGAGCGCGCCCTTGCTGGCGCAGTAAGCGGCATGATCGGCCCAGCCCATCCAGGACGCATTGCTCGAGACATTCACAATCGCCCCGCCTTGCCCGCGCGAAATCCGGTCTCTGGCGTATTCCTGCGCCAGGATCATCGGCGCCTTGACATTGACCGCGAACAGGGTGTCGAGGCTCTCGATGCTGGTGGCGAGGAAAGGATCGAGAATGGTTGTGCCCGCATTGTTGACCAGATAGTCGCAGGGCAAGGCCTGTTGCGCAGCGGCCCGGGTGGCCTCTGCATCAACAAGATCGACCGGGATGATCTCGCAGCCGATGTGATCCCGGAGTTCCTGCAGGTCAGCCTTCGTCCGGCTCATGGCGATGATCCGGGCGCCTTGTTCGGCCAGCATCAGGGCCGTTGCCCGGCCGATACCCTTGCCGGCACCGGTGACCAGAACGGATTTCCCCTTAAGCGACATGGCTTACCCGCTCCTGACCCACCTGCCGCGAGGTGGCGCCCAGAACGAAGCTCGCACAGCGATCACCCAGCATCATTGCCGGCGCGGCAGTGTTGCCCGAATTGATAGTCGGGCATGCGGACATATCGGCGACGCACAGATTTTCGACGCCACGCACTCGCATCTGGGCGTCCAGCACCGCGAGGGGATCGCCGTCCGGCCCCATTCGGCAGGTGCCGGCCGGATGGTAGTTGGTCTTGACCAACTTTCTGCAATGGGCCGCCAGTGCGTCATCGCTGAGATCGGCGGTATCGGGTCGCAGGACCTTGTCCACCCGCCTGCCCAGCGGTCCGTCCTGGAAAGCCCGAAGAAAGAAGCGCTGACCGGCAATCATGGTTGCCATGTCGTCGGGATGCTTGAGAAGATGCGGCGACACGATGGGCATGTCGGCGGGATCCGCCGAACGCAGTTTCACAAAGCCTCGCGATTTGGGCTTGGTCACCACGGTCGTAATGGTCACGCCATGTGTCGGTTCGATCAACTTGAGCAGGTCGCGGTCGAGATAAACAAAGGGGACGCAGAAGGCCTGGATGCTGGGCTCGCCTTCGGGGTCAAGCGGATTGACGAAGGCTCCTGCCTCCACGCCTGCCGAAGTGACCATCCCCGTGCCGAACACCTTGAACTGCAGCCCATGCATGATCATGCGCCAGCCGTCGGTATGGCCGAAATAGCCATATGGTCCGTTCAAATGAGCAAGGATCGGCACTTCGGGGTGGTCGATCAGGTTCTGTCCCACGCCGGGCGCATCGATCACCGCGTTGATACCATGGTGCCGCAGATCATCGGCCGGACCGATCCCGGACAGCATCAGCAGCTTGGGCGTAACCAGCGCGCCGGAAGCAACGACGATCTCGCCCCGTGCTCGTACGGTTCGCTCCCCAGCGCCATCTGCGAACACGACCCCCGTGGCTCGTTCGTGTTCCACCAGGATCCGTTTCACGGCCGTGTTGAGCCTTACCGTTAGAAGGGGATTATTCCGAAGCGGCTCGATAAAGGCATAGGCCGCGCTGCTGCGCTTTCCGCGCCGGTTCATGAATTGGTAAAAGCCCGCCCCAGCCTGCGAAGGCCCATTGAAGTCGGGGTTAAACGGCACACCAAGTCCCTGCATTGTCTGCACGAACCAGCGCGACACATCATCGATATGGCCGGGATCGGAGACAAGCAGCGGGCCGCTGTCATTATGGCGTTCGTCGAAAAAGCGGTTATTGCCTTCCATGTTGCGGAAGTGGGGCAATACGTGCTCCCAGTCCCAGCGGACGCCACTGTTGTTGCCGCGCAAAAGCTCGTCCCAGGAGTCGTAGTCGGACGGGCGACCGCGCATGTAGACTTGGGCATTCACCGAGGTGCCGCCGCCTAGCACATTGCCCTGGCTGATCTCATGCACACGCCCGTCCAGATGCTCCTGGGGCGTGGTCGCATGATAGCGCATGAACTTGCTGCCATTGATCATCTTAAAAATGCCCGGGGGCATGTCGAGCAGCGGATGGTGATGCGAGTGCCCGGCTTCCAGCAACAGCACGCGCCGTCCCGACTGGACCAGCCGCGCGGCCACAACGCAGCCCGAAGCGCCCCCTCCTACGACGATATGATCGTATTCTTCAGCCACGTCTCGTCCTCCCACTCGACCTGTTTCTCTTTGCGGAACTCAGGCCGGCTCGAATGTTCCCCGCACGTACTCCCAGGCCGCAGCGAGATGCCCGTTCAGCGCCTCCTCCGCCGCCTCCGGATCCCGCTCCACAATGCGGCGATAGATCTCGCGGTGACTGAGGAAATTGCTCCGGTTGCGCTCAGAGGAGCGATGCATTTGCTCCCAATGAGGGCGCAGCCAGGCGGTGAAGGCGCGATGGATCGAGGGCATTACCGGGTTTCGCGGCAGCTCGTAGAGCACCGCGTGAAAGGCCATATCGCTGCGATAGAATTCGGCTGCGTCGGCGATAGCTGCCTCGTTGGCATCCAGCGCCATCTTCAGCGCAGCGATATCATCCTTGCGAGCATGAAGCGCGGCATAACGTACTAGCGCGGCTTCCATGAAGACGCGGGTATCATAGAGATTCTTGACGCCGGCCGACTGGCCGAGCAACTGGCCGACCACTCCGCCCAGCGCTGAAAGCGCCGCGTCATAGCCAGGCCGGCGGACCACGGGGCGAAAGCGCGGACGCGTTTCGACCAAACCCCGCCCGGCCAGCCGAGCCACCGCTTCGCGCGCAACCGTTCGGCTGATGCCGAACTGCGCCATCAGTTCGCGTTCGGCAGGCAGGAAGCTGCCATCGGGCAATTCGCCGGTACCGATCATTGCCTCAAGGCGCGCAACCACCGCATCGGCCGCCCGATCCGTGCCGCCTTGCCTTGCTTCCGCAAATTGCTCCACCGCACCGATCACCCTGATCTCCTCTCCTGCCTCACTCAACCACATCAGCACCAAAATGCAATCTAAAAAGCACTTTTGGTCGCTCCAAAAACGACGACTATCCCCATTTCTGTCGCGGTGTGACTTGACTTCTGTCGCCATCCTTGGCCTGTTTACCTAGGGTTTGGTCGGATCAAACTGCCTGCGGAGAAGCAGTTATGTTGCAAGAAATGTTGTCGGCGCTGACTGGCTCAGGCGTCTATCGGGGCCAGATGTTCATTGATGGGCACTGGACCGACGGCAGCTCCGGTGACGTATTCGAGGTGGAAAACCCGGCCACTGGACGCATTATCGGCACCATTCCCCAGGGAGGCGCCGACGATGCTGCGGCCGCATTGGATGCGGCGCGCAGGGCGCAACCGGCCTGGGCGGCGCTGCCGCCGTTCGAGCGCGCCAAGCTGCTGTTCGCCCTTGCCGATGCGGTTAAGCAATATGATGGCGTGCTTGCGCGCATCGTTGTTGCCGAGCAGGGCAAGCCGCTCAACCAGGCAATGGGCGAAGTGGGAGCTACCGAGACCTTTTTGCGCTTTGCGGCCGAAAGCGCACGCCGCATTGAAGGAGATATCATCCCCTCCGACAGCATGGATGAAGAGGTCTGGATTCGCCGCGTCCCGCATGGTGTCGTAGTTGGCCTTACGGCCTGGAATTTCCCGGCTGCTCTGGCTGCCCGCAAGTTGGGCCCGGCACTTGTGGCCGGCAACACCTTTGTGCTCAAGGCTCACGAATTTACGCCGTTTTCCGGCATTGCTCTGGCGCAGCTGGCCAACCAAGTCGGCTTCCCACCCGGCGTGTTCAACGTGGTCACAGGTGCCGGGCGCACCATCGGCGAAGCCCTTGTAACGAGCCCTGACTCAGACCTCATCACCATGACCGGCAGCACCCGGGCCGGCCGGGAAATATACCGGTCGGGCGCCGACCAGATCAAAGTGCTGCGGCTTGAACTGGGTGGCAAGGCACCGTTCATCGTTATGGACGATGCCGATATCAATGCCGCCGTGGAAAGTGCCGTTGCTGCCCGCTTCAGCAATTGTGGGCAAATCTGCACCTGCAACGAGCGCATGTATCTCCACGACACAATCGCCGGAGAGTTCCTCGACAAGTTTCTGGCCCGCACCAGCAGCCTCAGGGTTGGCGATCCGCTAAGCAACCCCGATATCGGCCCAAAGATCAGCGGGCTTGAGGTCGACAAGGTCGAGGCGATCGTCGAAGAGACCATTGCAGCGGGTGCCGAGGTGCTGCTGCGTGGCGGGCGCCTGAGCGATGGCGCCTATGCGCAAGGGCACTGGTATTCACCCACCGTGCTGAAGGTTCGTGACAATACGGCTCCGGCCATGCAGCAGGAAATCTTTGGACCCGTCGTGCCCGCCATGACGGTCTCGAGCTTCGAGGAAGCATTGGCACTGGCCAATGACAGCGAGTACGGCCTTTCAGCCTATATTTATTCGCAGAACTTCCGGCGGCTGATGCAGGCGGCCCGGGATCTGCAGTTCGGCGAAATTTACGTCAATCGATCCAGCGGCGAATTGGTCCAGGGCTTCCACACCGGCTGGGGTCAATCCGGGCTTGGCGGAGAAGACGGGAAGTATGGCCTCGACGGCTATTTCCGCAAGAAAACCATGTATGTGAACTGGTCGTGAGCGGGCAATGAACAGCAGGATCGAGAGCATCGAGGCGCAGCTTTTCCGCGTGCCGCTGCCCAAGGTGATGACCGACGCCAAGCATGGCGCTCACACCCATTTCGAGCTGGTTACGGCGACGGTGCGGACGGCCGATGGCCTCGAAGGCGTCGGCTACACCTATACCGGCGGCAAGGGCGGTCACGCCATCCGCGCCGTGCTTGAACATGACCTTGGTCCCGCGCTGGTCGGCAAGGACGCAGCCCAGATCGAAGCGCTCCACGACGCCATGTGGTGGCACATTCATTATGTTGGCCGCGGCGGCATCACCAGCTTTGCCATTTCCGCGGTCGATATCGCGCTCTGGGATCTTCGCGGCAAGCGCGAGGCCCTGCCGCTCTGGCAGATGGCGGGGGGCACGAGCGCCCGGGCAAAAGTTTATCGTGGCGGCATTGACCTCAACTATACGCTCGACGAACTACTTGCGAGTATCGAGGGCTATCTCGCCGCCGGCTTCACGGCGATCAAGATCAAGGTTGGAAAGGATGATCTTGCCGAAGATCTGGAGCGGGTCGCAGCGGTACGCCGCCTGATCGGTCCGGGCATGCCCTTCATGGTTGACGCCAATTATGCCCTGGACGTGCCACGCGCCATTGCGGCAGCCAAGGCATTTGGACCCCATGACATTCTTTGGTTCGAAGAGCCGATCATTCCCGATGATTACCGCGGCTATGGCGAGATCGCCGAAGCCACCGGCATGCCACTTGCCATGGGCGAAAACCTACATACCATCCACGAATTCGAATATGCCATTGCGCAGTCCAAGCTTTCCTATCTACAGCCTGACGCATCCAATTGTGGCGGCATCAGCGGCTTCCTGCGTGTTGCCGAGATGAGCCGCGCCGCCAGCATTCCCATCTGCAGCCACGGGATGCAGGAACTCCATGTCAGTTTGGTTGCAGCGCAACCCAATGCGGGATGGGTGGAGGCGCATAGCTTTGACATCGACACCTATACGACCCGGCCGCTGCAGCTGCGCGATGGGTGGGCAGTGGCGCCCGACATACCGGGCACCGGCGTCGAGTTCGACTGGGCCAAGCTCAAGCACGCCGCCACGCAAAGCGCGCCTGGCGAATAGCTCCTAGAGAACAAGCAACCCGAGCACTCAGACAGCGATTGCCGCATTCCATGCTGGCCGCAAATCAATCTGCCTCGAAGAGGTGGTCCCGGCGTCGGAACCGGCGTTGAGCTCCTTCGGTTCGGCCAGCGCGTGGTCGTGGGCCCGCTCGATCATTCCCCAGCGCAGTGTCCTACTCAGCAAAAGATATGCAGCTCACGGCGAAGACAGGCGAGCGTTTCGGTCAGCTTCCTGTCGCCACTGTAATTCCTGCTGCAGCGGCTGATAAACGCAAAGCCTGCCGTCGACCGTGGGACCGTCCACACACTCGCATGAACCGCTGTTTCTATCAGCAAGCCGGCAGCCGAGAGCGGCAATGATTTGTTTGAGTGGCTAAAGCGCCCCGCTAACGCGCGGGCGCAGCACGACGATTCCCCCTTGTGCAGATCACCGCAATATTGTTGACACCTGTACTCATGTTTCATAATGACCTGCTCACAAGGTTTCGGAGCTCGAGGCATGGACATGGTCGGCGGCGTTGCAGGAGTTAAGCTGGGGCTTGCTCTTTCCTTGGTGATCGCCTTGAGCGCGGGCGCGTCTTTGGCCCAGCAACAGCCAGCCCCTGCGCCAATCGAGCAGGCGGCCCCTGCCCCGGCGCCGGTCGCTGTTGAGGTCGCCCCTGTTCCTGTTCCTGTTCCTGAACCAGCTCCTGCCCAGTTCCCTCCGGCAACACCCGCGCAGCAGAGCATCGACATCGAAGCCAATGACGGTGCTGCCAATACCGCGCCCGTGCCCCTCACGACCCAGCAGGCATCGCCCGAACACACCGACGACACCCTGCCGCATGACCTGTCCCCCTGGGGCATGTTCATGGGGGCCGACTATGTGGTCAAAGGCGTGATGATAGGCCTCCTGCTTGCGTCCATAGCCACCTGGACGGTCTGGCTTGCCAAAACGCTTGAACTGATCGGCGCCAAGGCGCGGATCAGGCGCGCGCTCAAGGCCCTGCAATCGGCCACCAGCCTTGCAGAAGCCGGCCGGGCGCTGGACGGCAAGCGCGGCGCTGGCGCGACACTGGTTCTGGCTGCGCAGCAGGAAGTGGCGCGCGCCGAAAAGGTTATCGATTTTGCGCCCAGTGCAGGCCTCAAGGAGCGAGTCAGCTCTCGCCTCCATCGTATTGAAGCTGCTGCCGGACGCCGCCTGACCAAGGGCACGGGCGTGCTCGCCACGATTGGATCGGTTTCGCCGTTTGTCGGTCTGTTCGGCACGGTGTGGGGCATCATGAACGCGTTCATCGGCATTTCGCAGGCGCAATCGAGCAGCCTTGCAGTCGTGGCGCCCGGCATTGCCGAGGCGCTGCTGGCGACCGCCATGGGTCTGGTCGCGGCCATTCCCGCTGTTGTGTTCTACAATGCCTTTGCTCGCTCCATCACGGGCTATCGGCAATTGCTGACCGACGCCTCGGCGGCCATCGAACGGCTGATCAGCAGCGATCTGGACCATCGCTATGTCGCGCGCAACCACCCGGGCGCGCTGCAGACCCTAGCAGCGGAGTAGATCATGGCGGGCGGCATTCACGAAAACTCCGGCGATGACATGGCCGAAAGCCATGAGATCAACGTCACCCCGTTTATCGACGTTATCCTCGTCCTGCTGATCATCTTCATGGTGGCAGCGCCCCTTGCCACAGTGGACGTCAATGTCGATCTGCCAGCATCGACGGCTAGGCCATCGCCAAGGCCGGAAGAGCCGCTCTATGTCACCCTCAAGGAAGATCTGAGCCTCTCGCTGGGCAATGATCTCGTGGCACGCGAACAGCTTGGCGCTGAACTCGACAGGCAAACCGAAGCCGATCGAGAAACCCGCATCTTTTTGCGGGCCGATCAAAGCGTTGACTATGGGCAGTTGATGGAGGTTATGAACCTGCTTCGCGCGTCCGGCTATCTCAAGATCGGGCTGGTGGGGTTGGAAACTGCACCCGTAGCGTCTGCGGCTGACGCGGCCCCCGCGCAATGAACGATCCGCTTGGCACACGCCCAAACGATGAATTCGGACGCGGCTCCTGGCGCGATTTGATGCTGTGGACAAGCGCCTTTGTTGTCGTGCTCGGCACACAGGCAGGCGCTGCCTATTGGTATGCCAACAGGTCTCCAGAACCCATGCTCGAGGGGGGCATGCCAGAGGCCATCATGCTGGAATTGGCACCGATGAATACATCGGTAGACAATGCGATGAGCGATTTACCGCCAGACCAGCAGACCATGGTGGAACAGGCCGAGATCGCGCCGACCGAAATGCCGGAGGAAGAAGTGGTGGATCCTCCTCCCGAGCCTCAGGTGCAGCCAGCGGAGTTGCCCGACGAAATAGAGCCTCAGCCTGAGCCCGAACCGGAGCCCTTGCCGGAACCGGAACCAGAGCCGGTGGAACCACCACCTGAACAATTACCCGAGCCGGAAGAGCCGGCAGTGGAGCCGCCCGAAGAGATCATTCCCGATTTGGTCGAAGCGCCCGAACCGGCCGTGGTTGCGCCCATGCCGGTGCAGGCCTCGGCCAGTTTGCAGGAGCGTCGCAAGCGCCCTAGGCCCGTCGCCAGCCCACCGCCGCAAAAGGCTTCATCGCGCACAAGCGCGCCTCCGCCTTCGGAGGCACCGCGCGCGGAAAAGGCCGCCAGCACTCAACCCGCAGCGCGTCAGGCCGCTCCATCCGTGTCGCCTGCACGCTGGCAATCTCAGCTGATGAGCCACCTCAACCGGCGCAAGCAATATCCGCGCTCGTCCCAAAGCCGGCGCGAAGAAGGCGTCGTTCTGCTGCAATTCTTGCTTGATGGCGCGGGCAATGTCCGGTCATCGAAGATCGCCCGCTCGTCGGGCTATGCCGAGCTCGACCAAGCCGTGCTGACAATGATCAGCCGCGCCTCGCCCGTGCCCGCACCGCCGGCGGAAATTGCAGGCAAGCCCATTAGCATCCCGATCGAGTTTGTTCTGGGACGCTAGACTGAGTTGGGAGCCAGGACTCGCGACGTGCGCGTTTGGACAAGAAGCTTCAACTCAAGCTTGCGACCGGGGATTAAGCTGGAAATAGCCAGTATCGGGTTCGTGGCAGGAAACTGACGCCGAGATCGTGCTGTTCGTCCGAGGGGTCTTGCGGACACGCTCAGACCAACAACACGTTAGCCCACCCACCATATGGTGGATTGGCCGGTTTGATTTACCAGCTTTGATTGAGCGTTGCGCTGATAGTGCGGCCTGGATTGTAGAAGGTTGCTCCGAGCCCATTGACATATTTTTGCGCGGCGCTCTTCTCGTCGAGGATGTTGCTGACGTTGGGCTGCAGCGTCGTGTTTCCCGGGTCTCGTAGTTCAGGGCAGCATCCTGCCCGCTATCGCCCGGATCATCGAGGAAGTGCCGGCGAACACTCGCGTAGAGGCAATCATCGAGGTTTGGGACGATCGGGAAGAGCAAGACATCCGCTCCCCTGCTGCCCTCGACATCCCCTGGGTTCACCGCAAGAACTATTCCGACATCAGCGAGGGACAATTTGCGCGAGACGCCATCACCGCTCGAAGGCGTGGACGCGCAGACCTTTGTCTGGGTCGCCTGCATAAAGCAGGACGTCCGCGCCGTCCGCTCATTCCTCAGGGATCGCGGCCACAACAGGAAAGCCATGTATGTGGCCTGGTATTGGGAAAAAACAGAAGCTGCGCCGGCCGCCGGCTAGCTCAGGATCAACCTGCGACGCACATTTGCGCGGGGGGGATCGCAAGCTGCCCTGGCGGAGTTCGGCATCATACCCGCCAGGGACGTTGAAATTTGTGATTGTAGCCGGCTCGCATAATCCTCAGGCGAAGGTGTTAGCGGCAATCGACTCCGGCTTCATTTCAATCGAAAACCCCGGCCGGTCGGGCGGCATATAGGCCGCATCGCGGATCACGCAGGGATCAATGAAGTGCTCATGGAGGTGATCGACATATTCGATCACGCGCCCGTCCTTGGTGCCCGACACCACCAGATAGTCGATCATGGAAAGGTGCTGCACATATTCGCACAGGCCGACGCCACCGGCATGCGGCCACACCGGCTTGCCGTATTTGGCCGCCATCAGCAGCACCGAAAGCACCTCATTGAGCCCGCCGATGCGGCAGGCGTCGATCTGAACGATGTCGATCGCGTCGCGGGTAATGAACTGCTTGAAGAGGATCCGGTTCTGGCACATTTCGCCGGTCGCGACTTTCACGGGCGCCACGGCTTCGCGGATCACCCGGTGCCCTTCCACATCGTCGGGGCTTGTGGGCTCCTCGATGAAGTAGGGCCTGAAGGGCTTGAGGGCATTGACCCATTCCACCGCCTGGCCCACTTCCCAGACCTGGTTGGCGTCGATCATCAGGAACCGGTCCGGCCCCATGATCTCGCGCACGATCTGGAGGCGGCGGATATCGTCCTCAAGGTCGCGCCCCACCTTCATCTTGATGTGGTTGAACCCGGCCTCCACCGCTTCACTCGCCAGCCGCTTCAGCTTCTCATTGCTGTAGCCCAGCCATCCAGCCGACGTCGTGTAGCAGCTATAGCCCTCCGTCCGCAGCTTTGCGATACGGTCCGCCTTGCCTGCCTCCGCCTTGCGGAAGATCGCTAGCGCCTCCTCGGGCGTGATTGCGTCGGTGAGATAGCGGAAGTCTATAATCGAAACGAGCTGCTCCGGGCTCATCTCGGCCACATAGAGCCAGACGGGCTTGCCCGCCTCTTTCGCTAGAAGATCCCACACCGCATTGACCACCGCCCCGGTTGCCAGGTGCATTGCGCCCTTGTCCGGCCCGATCCAACGCAGCTGGCTATCCCCCGTCACATGCCGCCAGAAGCGGCCGGGGTCCTGGGCGATCCAGTCGAGTTCCAGCCCCACGACCCGGTCGGTCAGAGCCTTGATCGCCGCCACCACCACTTCGTTGCCGCGCCCAATGGTGAAGGTCAGCCCATGCCCCTCATACGGGCCATCCGTGCCCAGCACCAAATAGGCCGCCGAGTAATCGGGATCGGGGTTCATCGCGTCCGAGCCATCCAGCGACTGGGAGGTCGGGAAGCGCAGATCATGCGTTGAAAGGCTGGTGATCTTGGTCATTTCTACTCTGAATGTAGTGGTGCCCGGCCTCGTGGTTCGACAAGCTCGCCATGAGGTCTCATCTTGGCTCGAATTCCCAGAGGACCTCATCCTGAGCCCGTCGAAGGACGAGGTCCGGGCAAGCTGAACTCTTAGGCGGTCCAGCCGCCATCGATGATGTGGACCTGCCCCGTCGTATAGGTCGCGCCAGCCAGATAAACGGCAAGGTCCGCCACCTCGTCGGGTCGGGCAATGCGGCCGATCGGCTGGCGGGCAATAAAGGCCTTTCGCGCCCCTTCGAAATCCCCCGTCGCGTGCCAGCGCTCATGCAGGCTCGGCGATTCCACCGTGCCGGGGCAGATCGCATTCACCCGGATATTGGACGTAGTATAGTCGGCCGCGATCGACTTGGTGAGCCCCACCACCGCCGCCTTGGAGATCGAATAAGCAGCCCGGTTCGGCACGCCTTTAACCGAACTTGCCACTGTCGCCATGTTGATGATGGCGCCGTCCTTGCGCTCCAGCATTTGCGGCAGAACGGCTTTGATGGTGCGGATTTGCGCCCGCACATTGAGGTTCAACGCAAAGTCGAGGTCCTGCTCGCTCATCTCCAGCACGGTGCCCGAATGCACCACGCCCGCGCAGTTGAACAAAACGTCGATCCGCCCGATCTCGGCTACTGCCTGCCCCACCGCTTCATCTGAAAGCACATCGAGAACCCGCGTGGTAATGCCAGCCGTGCCCTCGAGCTCGGCAAGCTTGCCGGCATTGACGTCGGTCGCAATGACCTGGGCACCCGCCTTGGCAAAGGCCAGCGCCGAGGCTTGCCCAATCCCTTGTGCAGCGGCGGTGATAAGAACGATTTTGCCGGAAAGGTCGGCCATGGGTGAAATCCTATTGAATGGTCACATTGGATGCCTGAACGGCCAGGCGCTCGATGGCGGCGAAATCCCAGGCGATCCCCAGGCCCGGCGCGTCGGATGGTAGCGCCTTGCCATCGACGATACGCATGCCCTCGTTGGTGATCGCGTCGAGCTGGGGAATATACTCCACCCAGCGCGCATTGGGCACTGCCGCGCAGAGGCTCACATGCAGCTCCATCAGGAAATGGGGGCACACCGCGATATTGAACGCCTCCGCCATATGCGCCACCTTGAGCCAGGGCGTGATCCCGCCAATGCGGCCCACATCCACCTGGATGATGCTGGCGGCATGGTGCTGCAGATATTCGCGGAAATGAGACACAGAATAAAGGCTCTCGCCCACGGCAATTGGCACGCTTGTATGCTGGCTCAGCCGCACATGGCCCGAAATGTCGTCGGCCGGCAGCGGCTCCTCGAGCCAGCCAATATCGAGCCCCTCATAGGCCCGCGCCCGCCGGATCGCCTGGTCCACGTTGAACGCCTGGTTGGCGTCCGTGAAGATCTCGAAGCCCGGCCCCACGGCTTCGCGCACCGCCGCGATGCGGCTGACATCCTCATGCAGCGGCCGCCCGACCTTGAGCTTGGCGCCACCAAACCCCGCGGCCTTGGCACGTAGCGCGTCTTCCACCAGCGCGCTTTCCTCAAGATGCAACCAGCCGCCTTCGGTTGTATAAAGCGCAATCTCGCGCTGCGCTCCGCCAGCAAGCCTATGGAGCGGCATGCCCAGCCGCCGCGCTTTCAAATCCCACAGCGCCGTATCGATCGCCGCCATGGCAATTGCCGTGATCGCCCCTACGCTTGTGGCATGGGTCAAAAACAGCAGGTCGCGCCAGATCGCCTCGATCTCGTCGGCTTCCCGTCCGATGATCGCGGGCGCCAGCGTGCGCTCCAGCAACGCCATCACCGATGGTCCACCAGTCCCGATCGTATAGCTATAGCCCGTCCCCACGGCGCCATCGGCATCGGTGATCCGCACGATCGGGGTTTCCTGGCTCACAAAGCTCTGGATGGCGTCGACCCGCTTCACCTTGGGCTTGAGGTCGACCATTATGAGGTCGACCCGTACGATCTTGGCCACTAGAGCCTCCGCCCGCTGGCTTTGTCGAACACATGAAGCCGCGAAAGGTCTAGCGTGAACTCCAGCTCCTCCCCCGGATGCACCTCACGCGGATTGAGCATCTTGCCCTGCACGTCCTTGCCGCCCAGTTCCACAAAAAGGATCGTTTCGGTCCCCAGCGGCTCCGCGATAACGACGGGCCGCGACACGGCAATGGTCGCCCCTTCCCAGTGAAGGCTGTGCCCCCGCGGCGCAAAGCTTTCCGGCCGGAAACCCAGCACCACTTGCTGCCCCTCGCTCAGGACAAGCCCCGCCGGCAGCGGCACTCCCGTCCCATCGCCCAGCACCGCCATTTGCCCGCGCACAACAGCATCGAGCTGGTTCATCGGAGGCGAGCCGATAAAGCCTGCCACAAACACATTCACTGGCCGCTCGAACACTTCGGTGGGCGTACCCACCTGCTCGATATGGCCGTCGCGCATGATCACGATCCGGTCGGCCAGCGTCATCGCCTCGACTTGGTCGTGGGTCACGTAGATCACCGTGGTCTTGACCCGCTGGTGCAGCTTCTTGATCTCGACACGCATCTGCCCGCGCAGCTTGGCATCGAGGTTCGAGAGCGGCTCATCAAACAGGAACACATCGGGATTGCGCACAATGGCGCGCCCCATGGCCACACGCTGGCGCTGCCCGCCCGAAAGATTGGCCGGCAGGCGATCCATATAGGGGCCTAACCCCAAGATTTCGGCCGCTTCATTGACGCGTTTTTCGATCTCGGGCGCCGCCATGTTGGCGATCTTGAGCCCAAAGCCGAGATTGTCGCGCACACTCATGTGCGGATAAAGCGCGTAACTCTGGAACACCATGGAGATGTTGCGCTCGCGCGGCGGCAAGGCATTCACCACGCGCGAGCCAATCGAAATCGTGCCCCCGGTGATTTCCTCCAGCCCTGCAATCATGCGCAGCGTGGTAGATTTCCCGCAGCCCGAAGGCCCGACCAGCACCACGAACTCATTGTGCGCGATCTCCAGATCGATCCCATGCACGGTCTCGAGCTTGCCATAGCGCTTGACGACTTTGTTGAGGCGGACCTCGGCCATGATCTGGCTCCTTACTTGACGCCGCCAAAGGTCAGACCGGCGATCAGGTGCTTTTGCACGATGAAGGTCAAAACCAGGGCGGGAATGATGATCAGCACGGCCATGGCGCTCATGCCGGTCCAGTCCACGGTAAACTGGGCCGTAAAGTCCATGAGCCCAACGGGCATGGTTTTGCTGGCCGTGGTGCGCGTGAGCTGGCTGGCCAACGCATATTCGTTCCAACTGGTGAGAAAGGCAAAGATCGCGGCCGAAGCCAGCCCGGAACGGGCCAGCGGAAACTCGATCTTCCAAAAGGCCTGCCAGCGGGTGCAGCCATCGATCTGCGCGGCTTCGCTGAGATCAATCGGAATCTGCCGGAAAAACCCGTCCGTCAGCCAGATTGTGAAGGGGATGTTGATCGCCATATAAACAAGGATCAGCCCGAAGCTGGTGTCGATGATGCCCAGTCGCGCCCAAAGCATGAAGAGGGGCAGGCTCAGCGCCACGCCCGGCACGGTGCGCGACAGCATGAAGGCAAGGAACATCGGCCCCTTGCCGCGGAAGCTGAAGCGCGCGAACGCATAACCTCCGGCCATGCCGATCACGATCGCAACCAGCGTGGAGGTCAGCGAGATCACCAGCGAGTTGATGAAATACTGCGCCACCGGCAGGCCCTGCTGGCTCGCCGAAAGCCCGAACAGCCGCGCGAAATTGTCGAGCGTCCAGTTCTGCGGGATCCAGATCGCGGGCCGCGCCAAAACCTCGATATTGGGCCGGAACGCGGTCAGCATCACCCACAGACCCGGCACGGTCAGCACCAGCATGGCCAGGAACACGCCGATGCGGATGGCCCAGCGCTGCCAGGGCTTTTCGATGGTCATCGCGCTCATTGTGCGCCTCCCATGAAGGTGCGCGCCGCGGTCAGCTTGCGATAAAAATAGAAGGTGAAGACGATCGAGAGGATGATCGACACATAGCCCATGGCGTTGGCCATGCCCATTTGCGAGTTCTGGTAGCCCGTCCGCGTCATCAGCGTCCAAAGCAGTTCCGTGCGCCCTGCCGGCCCGCCATTCGTCATGATGCGCACCATGTCATAGGCGCGCGCCACATCCAGCGAGCGGATGGTCATCGCGATATAAACAAACGGCATCAGGAACGGCAGGGTGATATGGCGGAACACCTGCCAGCTATTGCAGCCATCGACCTTGGCCGCCTCGATCGGCTCGCGCGGCAGGGCCATCAGCCCCGCCAGCAGCAGGATCGCAAAGATCGAGGTCGACATCCAGATCTCAGCGAAGATGATCGAGAAATTGGCCAGCGTGCCATCCACCAGCCACGGGATGGGCTGGCTGATCAGCCCAAGGTCGAACAAGGCATTGTTCACCAGCCCGATCGAGTCGTTGAAGATGTACTTGAACTGGAAACCCACCAGGATGGGCGAAAACATCATAGGAAACATCATGATGGTGCGCAGCGTACGCTGTCCCCAGGTGATCTTGTTGACCAGCAGCGCCAGCCCCAGTCCCAGCAGCATTTCAAGGTTGAGCGCGATGGTGATGAACAAGAAGGTCCGACCGAACGCCCACCAGAACTCAGCATTGCCCATCAGGCGCTGGTAGTTGCGCAAGCCGATAAAGTTATAAAGCGTGTCGGGCTTGGTGAGGTTGTAATTGGTGAAGCTGGTCCAGAACGAGAGCAGCAGCGGCACCAGCACGACCGAGAGAATGACGAGGATTGCCGGCAGCAGCAACAAATAGGGAATGGCCTTCTGCGAGCGGAAAAAGGCCGTGATGCCCTCGCTTGTTGTCGGCCGGGAATAGGGTTCGGTGGTAGTGGTCACATCAGTCCCTTGCTGGGCAGGCCATGCAAGGCCTTAGTCTCTAATGACGTCGCGACGAATTGCATTTGCACCAGGCCGACCCCACCCACAATGTCACCCCGGCTTTGAGCCGGGTACCATCCTGAGATGTTGGACCTGCCGCAAGGTGGACCGATTGACCCTCCTTGCGGCTGTGATGCGATCTCGGGCTGGATCGCGGCTCAAGGCCGGGATGACGCCGAGTTTTGGGGAGCCGCCGGGCATGACCCGGCCGCTTGATTACAGCCGACCAGCGTCTTCCAGGATGATCCGCGCTTCGTCGGCAGCCTGGTCCAGCGCTTCCTGAGCCGTCTTCTCGCCAACGATGGCTGCCTGCAGCTGCGGCCAAAGCACGTTCGACACTTCGATCCATTCTGGAACCAGCGGTGGCGTACGAGCCTCAGCCAGCGACTGCTGGAACACGGTGAACATTTCGGCCAGTGCCGGCTTGTCGTTCTCCACAAACCACTGTGCTGCCTGATCAAACGTCGCGGTGCGCGTCGGCAGATTGCCGGCTTGCGCTTCCATCAGCTCGCTCTCGTCATTGGTCAGGAACACGGCGAAGGACACCGCTGCTTCCTTGTTGTCGCAGGCTTCGGTCACCGAGAACGAATGCGAACCCGACCAAGCGCCGCTCTTGCCGGAGGTACCGACCGGCGCAACCGCAAAGCCCAGATGCTCGGCAACGGTCGATGCTGCCGGATCGCTATACATGCCGGCAAAGCCGGGCCAGTCGAGATCAAGCGCCAGCTGCCCCGCAGCAAAAGCCTGCCCGATATCATCCCAGGTATAGTTCACCGTACCGGCGGGCACTGCGCCTGCCTCGTAGATATCGACAAACCACTGCAGCGCGGCAACGCCTTCGGGCGAATTGAAGATGGGGTTCCAGTTCTCGTCGAACATGTCGCCGCCATTGGCGCGCAGGATTTCCATGAACCGGCCAGACATGCCTTCGTCCTTGCCGGCGAACGCGGTGCCGTAAAGGTTTGGCGGATCGGCAAAGAAAATGACCTGCTGCTTGAACTCGTCATAAGTCTTGGGCGGCGCCAAATCGGTGCCGAACTCGGCCTTGTAGGCCTCCTGCTTGGCGGCATCTTCGTAGAGGTCGCGGCGGTAGTAAAGGTTGGAAACGTCGGTTACGCGCGGCAGCTGCACCAGGCGTCCATCGACGCGCGAGGCTTCAAGCGTCCCCTGCACGTATTTGGCAAGCTCCTCGGCGGGGATGTGCTCGGCAAGGTCGATATAGAGGCTGCCATATTGCGGCGCGAAGCTCGTGTGGTTCGAACCCACGCACCAGTTGATCTGGCCAGCAGCAATGTCCTGCTTGATCTCGCGGTCCAGCTCGAAGTGATTCTTGGACGAGACGATCTCGACCTTGGCGCCGGTCAGCGCCTCCCATTCGGGGATGCGAGTATAGAGCTTCTCATACTGTGTGCCGCCGATCAGCTTCACCCGCAGCGTGTAGTCCGGAAACGAGCCATAGTCGAATTCCTGGGCCAGTGCACCGCCGGCCACGCCTGCAAAGGCACATGAGGCCAGGAGCGCCCTGGCGAAAATCTTGCTTGTCATTGCTTTCCTCCGTTTGACCTTCCGGACCCCGCTTCGCAGCTTGCTAATCCATATTTGAAAAGTCTATTCGTAGGTAAGCATAAAGGAACGGATGCCGTCAACGTCTCGCGCCTGATCATCCATACAAGACTTGCCAGCCCGAAAGGGCCGTTCAATGCTAACAGTCTGCTAACGCGAAGCGCCAAGTGCGAACCCGGGAGAAACAGAGTGCTGTCCGAAGATGATGAGGATCGATACCGCGCCCCGGCGCTCGACAAGGGCCTCGATATTCTTGAGCTTCTGGCCGGAACAGCCGACGGGTTGAGCCAGGCCGAGATCGCCAAATCGCTGGATCGCACCCCCAACGAAATATACCGCATGCTCGATCGGCTGGTGCGCCGCAATTATGTGCGCCGCACTGCTGGCGACCGGTACGAAATCTCACTGAAACTCTTCGAGCTGGCCCATCAGCGCCCGCCCATGCAGCGCATGATCAGCCAGGCAAATCCGGTGCTGCGCCGTTTTGCGCTTCAGGCCGAACAGGCCGTGCACCTTGTGGTGCAGGATCGCAATCTCCTGGTCGTTGTCGCCCAGGTTGATGGCCCCGGCTATTGGAACGTTTCGATCCGCGTCGGCAGCAGGATCGGCCTCGTCAATACCGGTTCGGGGCATGTTTTCCTGGCCTTTGCGACACCCGAGGAGCGCCGGCTTATGCTTGAGGAGCAGGATCTGGGCCCCGAGCAGATGCCGCGCGGCCTTGAAACGCGACTCGAGGGGGTGCGTGAACAGGGCTACGAGAACATGCCCTCGGCTCAGGTATCAGCCGTTTTCAATCTGTCCGTGCCGGTTTTCGGGCCCCTTGGGACGGTGATCGCCGTTCTCACCTGCCCCTATACCCAGCGCCTCGACAAGCTCGACGCTCCCAACATGGCCGCGGTGTTGAAACTGCTTCAGCAGGCCGGTCAGGAAATCTCGCAAAGGACGGAAACACCATGATTCCTATCCTCGATACCCACCTTCACCTCGTTTATCCCGACCGTTTCCAATACCCTTGGCTCGCCAATGCGCCGGCCATCAGCCGGCCCTGGACGGCCGAAAGCTATTGGGAAGAAGCCCGCCCCCTCGGTATCCAGGCTGCCCTCCATATGGAAGTGGACGTCGCAGAAGCCGACATGCTTGCGGAAACCCGCTACGTGCTTGAACTCCCCGGCATCCGCGGCGCAATAGCGGCCGCGCGACCGGAAAACCTTGATTTCCCCGCCCATCTTGAAGAACTCGCGACCATGGGCGGGGTCAAAGGCGTGCGCCGCATCCTGCATGAAGCGCCCGATGATCTCAGCCAATCCGATCTCTTCCGCCAAAACATCCGTCGCCTCGCCGACTTCAACCTGCCCTTCGATCTCTGCGTGCGCCACGACCAACTGCCGATCGGCCGGGAACTCGTCGCCCAGGCGCCCGAGGTGACGTTCATCCTTGATCACTGCGGCGTTCCCGACGTGCTCGGCGCCGGGCTCGATCCCTGGCGGGACAACATCCGCGCTATGGCCCAGATGCCCAACGTCAACGCCAAGATCTCCGGCATCGTCGCCTATTCTGGTCCCGATTGGACTACCGAGACGATCCGCCCCTATGTCGAGCACATCATCGAGTGCTTCGGCTGGGATCGCATTGTCTGGGGCTCGGACCATCCCGTAGTGACGCTCACAGGTTCGCTCACCCGTTGGGTCGATGCCACCCGCCAGATCATCGCCCGCGCCAGCGAAGATGAGCAATCGCGGCTTCTTCACCGCAATGCCGCACGCCTATACGGCCTTTAAGCCCCGCTATTAAAGGAGAAAACCATGCAGCGTTACGGCTCGGTAATTGGCCTCGATCCCGCTCAGATGGAAGAATACAAGCGCATCCATGCCGCCGTCTGGCCCGACGTGCTCAAGCAGATTCGCGCCAGCAACGTCCGCAACTATTCCATCTTCCTGCGCGAGCCGGAGAAATTGCTGTTCAGCTACTACGAATATGTCGGCACCGACCATGACGCCGACATGGCCCGCATGGCCCAAGACCCCCGCACCCAGGAATGGTGGGCCATCTGCAAACCCATGCAAAGACCCCTCGACAGCCGTGCCGAAGGCGAATGGTGGGCCAGCGCGGAAGAAGTTTTCCACGTCGACTGACCCAGGCGCATTCTAGAGCCACCGGAGGCATCATGAACGCCTCCGGTCCAAAATCTTTCCCCATCCCCAAGAAACAGCCACGCAGAACGACCTTTGCCAGCGTTCACAGCGTCGGCCTCTTGCCACCAACACTCGCATGTGAAAAGATTATTCAAATAAGAATGGCACATGGGAGGCTGCCTTGAGCATCGATTTGACCGGTCTGCGGCAAAGCTGGCCTCTGCCCAGCGCACCCAGACCCATCGTCATCATCGGCGCTGGCGGCATCGTCGACGACGCCCATCTGCCCGCCTATCGCATCGCCGGCTTTCCTGTCGCCGGCATCTACGACCTCAATGCCGAGCGCGCCCAAACCATTGCGGCAAAATGGGATATCCCAGCCTACGCGACCCTCTCCGAGGCCCTCGCAGTTCCCGGCGCGGTCTATGACCTGGCCCTGCCTCCCTCCGCCCACCTCTCCGTCCTGCCGCAATTGCCCCAAGGCTCTGCGGTGCTCATGCAGAAACCCATGGGCAGCGACCTCGCCGAAGCCACAGGCATTCTCAAGCTTTGCCGCGAATGTAACCTCGTCGCTGCCGTCAACTTCCAGCTCCGCTTTGCCCCTATGATGCTTGCGGTCCGTGACGCCATGGACTGTGGCTATCTGGGCAAGCTGATCGACACCGAAGTCCATCTAAACCTTGTCACTCCCTGGGAATTGTTCCCTTTTCTCAAGGGCATGCCACGCGTCGAGATCGCCGTTCATTCCATCCACTATCTCGACCTCATCCGCGCTTTCCTGGGCAATCCCAGCGGCATACACGCCCGCACCATGGGTCACCCAACGACCGAACTGGCCCAGACCCGGACCAGCGCACTGATTGATTTCGAGGACGGTGTCCGTACCACCCTCTCGATCAACCACAACCACCATTTCGGCCGCCAATTCCAGGACGCGTCCTTCCGCTTTGAAGGCACTGACGGCGCCGCCATGATCAAGCTCGGCCTGCTCCTCAACTATCCCCAAGGCGAGCCCGATGAACTCTGGATCGCCAGCAAAGGCGAGCAATGGCAACAGGTTAATCTTCAAGGCGGCTGGTTCCCCCATGCCTTTATTGGCACCATGAGCAACCTCCAGCGCTTCGCCGCCGGCGAAGACGATGTGCTCGTCACCTCCGTTGAAGACGCCTGGCACACAATGGCCCTGGCCGAAGCCGCCTTCCGCTCCGCCGCCGCGCCGGCAACACCCCTCGACCGCAAGCCATGACCTTCGAAATGACTAATACTCCCCTCCTTGACGGCATTGTTGTAGTCGACCTGTGCCAGTTCCTTTCCGGCCCATATGCCAGCCTGCGCCTGCAGGATCTAGGCGCGCGCGTCATCAAGATCGAGCGCCCCGATGGCGGCGATCTCAGCCGCCGCCTTTACCTCAGCGACACTGAGATCGGCGGCGACAGCACCATTTTCCACGCCATCAACCGCTCCAAGGAAAGCCTGGCGCTAGACCTCAAGAATCCCGAAGATCTAAAGGCTCTCAAGACCTTGCTGGCGCGCGCCGACGTGGTCCTGCAGAACTTCCGCCCCGGCGTCATCTCGCGGCTCGGCCTTGACTACGAAGCCGTAAAGACCATCAATCCCGACATCATCTATGCCTCGATCACCGGCTACGGCAACGAAGGTCCCTGGGTCGACCGCCCAGGCCAGGACCTGCTCGCCCAGGCCCGATCCGGCGTGATGTGGCTCAATGGCGACGACAACCAGGGCCCGGTCCCCTTCGGCCTCGCCATCGCTGACATGCTGGCCGGCGCCGCCGTTGCACAAGGCATTCTCGCGGCCCTCGTACGCCGCGGCATCTCCGGCACCGGCGCCCATATCGAGACAAGCCTTTTGGAAGTCCTGGTCGATTTCCAGTTTGAAGTGCTCACAACCCATCTCAATGACGGCCGCCGCCCACCCAGACGTAGCAATTTCCGCTCCGCCCACGCCTATCTCTCGGCCCCTTACGGCGTTTACCCCACGCGCGACGGCCATATCGCCATCGCCATGACGCCCCTGCCTAGGCTCGAAATCCTTTTGGAATTGCCTGAACTTGGCCGCTTCAGCGACCCCAAAACCTGGTTCGCCCATCGCGACGAAATCAAGCAGATCATCGCCACTCAGATCGCCACCCGCAGCACCGAGGATTGGCTCGCTATCCTTGAGCCCGCCGACATCTGGTGCGCCAAGGTTCTGAGCTGGGCCGAGCTGATGGAAAGCGAAGGCTTCAAGGCCCTCGACCTGCTGCAGACCGTAACCCGTGAAGACGACGTAGAGATCACAACCACCCGCTCGCCCCTGCGCATCAATGGCGCTCGCGCCCGCACCAATCGCGCCGCGCCCCTTGTCGGCGAGCACAGCGCGGCCATTCGCGAGGAGTTCGGCCTATGAGGCGTACCCTCAAGGGCATGACCTGGAGCCATCCGCGCGGCTACGACCCAATGGTCGCAACCTCCCGCGTCTGGAAAGAAAAGACCGGCACAGAAATCACCTGGGACAAGCGCAGCCTCCAGGATTTCGAGAGCTTTCCCGTCGAGGAACTGGCGCGCCAATACGATTTTATCGTCATTGACCATCCCCATGTCGGGCAGATTACCAAGGAGCAATGCCTCCTCCCGCTTGATGTGCCCGGACGCGACGCCGAACGCGCTGAGATGAGCGCGCACAGCGTCGGCGGCTCCTATCTCAGCTACCAGTGGAACAGCCGCCAATGGGCCTTCCCGATCGATGCCGCCGCGCAGGTCCAAGCCTTCCGCCCGGACTTGCTCGCCGCTCCCGTCCGCAACTGGAACGAGGTGATCGAGCTAGCGCAAGCCGGCCGCGTCATCCTGCCCATGCGCCCACCACATGGCCTGATGAGCTTTTTCACCCTAGCCGCCAATATCGGCACGCCCTGCGCTACGACCGGCCCTGGCCCGCTGATCGCTCCGGAAGTCGGCGCCCAGGTCATAGCGCTCCTGCGCGCAGTCACCGACCACATCGATCCCACCCAGTTCGAGATGGACCCGATCGCCGCTTCGGAAGCCATGGCGCAGCCCGACAGCCCTTATGCCATTATGCCGCTGGGCTATGGCTATCTCAGCTATGCGCTGCAGGATTTCCGCCCCAGGCGTCTCAAATTCTCCGACATTCCTTCTGCTGGCGAGAATGGCGCGGTTGGCTCAGCCGTGGGCGGCACAGGCATTGCAGTATCGGCCTTCACCAAGCATCCGGAAGCAGCAATCGACTACGCCTATTGGGTTGCCTCTGCTGAGGTGCAGAAATCCATTTACGCCCAGGCCGGCGGCCAGCCCGGCCACGGCATTGCCTGGGACGACGAAGCCGTAAACGCCCCCGTCGACAATTTCTACCGCGACACCCGCCACACTCTGGAGCACGGTTATATTCGTCCTCGCCACGACGGCTACATGGCCTTCCAGGACGCCGCTTCCCAGCGCCTCAATGTCGGTCTAAAGACCCGCGAGCCCGCCGAGAAAATCGTCGCAGACCTCAACACCCTTTTTGCGGAGAGCTTCTGATGGAACGCCCACGCTATTTCGAAGACTACGAGCTGGGCGAAACCCGTAAGACGTATGGCCGCACCATTACCGAAACCGATTTCGTGGTGCATGCCGGCCATACCGGCGATTTCTTTCCCCACCACATGGATGCCGAGGCGATGAAGGATACCCCTTGGGGACAACGCATCGCCCACGGCACCATGACTTTCGCCATCGGCATCGGGCTCACCGCCAGCGAGATCAACCCCCTCGCCTTTTCCTACGGCTATGAGCGCCTGCGCTTCCCCAAGCCTGTCTTTATCGGCGACACCATCCACACCGAACTCTCGATCACCGCCCTCGAGCCCGACCCGAAGCGCCCCGACCATGGCCGGATCGTTGAACAGGTGCGCGTCATCAATCAGCGCGGCGAAACCGTCCTCGCTTGTGACCACGTTTATCTGGCCAAGCGAAGGGCAGCATAGCCGGCTAATGTCTGTGGTGGGCTAGAGCACGTAGACTCCCACTCTGGGTGCAAGATCGCCTTCGTGGAGGTGCGAGCCTTTCTATCCCGAAGCGGACAAATTCTGGTACTTCTCCCCTCAGGAGCGACTCCCACCATTATGGGCGCCGCGGCTATCGAGGAATCTTAGTGTCTGAACAGGTTTTGGGGCAGGCCAGCAGCGGCCGGGAATATGTGCAGCCGGTGATGGCCGGGGCGCTGGCGGCGGTGGTGGGCTATGCTAGTACGTTCACGCTGGTGCTGGCAGCGCTCACAGCATCAGGAGCTTCCCCGCAGCAGGCGGGTTCGGGCCTGATGACCGTTTGCATCGCAATCGGGTTGCTCAATATTGCAGTGAGTGCGCGCGTGCGGCTGCCGGTGAGCTTTGCGTGGTCCACGCCTGCGGCCGCTTTCCTGCTGACGGCAGGGGAGCCGGTGGGCGGTTTTCCGGCCGTCGCCGGCGCGTTTCTCGTCGCCGCCTTGTTGATTCTCCTTACCGGACTGATCAGGCCATTGGCGCGCCTTGTTGCAGCTATTCCGGCGCCTATCGCCAACGCCATGCTGGCCGGCATGCTGCTGCCTCTTTGTCTTGCGCCAATAACAGCAGTCAGTGAAGTGCCGGCCCTGGCGCTCCCAATCCTTCTTGCGTGGGTCCTGGGGCTGCGCTTTGCGCGGCGCTATGCCGTGCCCATCGCTGTGGTGGTGACGGGCATTGTGCTGGCGCTCACCACGCATTTGCCGGCCGGCGCGCTCGATGGCAGCTGGCCGGCATTTGTTCCAGTGATGCCGATCTTTACCGTGGATGCAATTACCAGGATCGGCTTGCCGATCTATGTGGTGACCATGGCATCGCAGAACCTGCCTGGCCTCGCCGTCCTGCGCGCCAATGGCTTCGAACCAAAACCGGGACCCTTGTTTGTGCTGACGGGCTTGGCAAGCGGAGCATCGGCATTGCTGGGCGGGCACACCAGCAATCTTGCTGCGATAACGGCGGCTATTTGCGCAGGGCCGGAAGCGCATCCCGATCCGGGCAGGCGCTGGCCAGCGCCCATTTCGGCGGGCGCGGTTTACCTTCTGCTCGCAGGCGGAGCGAGTCTCGCAGCAGCCTTTATTGCCGCATCGCCGCCAGTGCTGATCCAGGCGGTGGCAGGCTTGGCGCTATTGTCCAGTCTTGCCGGAGCACTCTCGGGCGCCTTGGCCGACGAAGAGACGCGTTTGCCTGCCGTTTTCACATTTGTCACGACGGCTTCGGGAATCAGTGTGCTGGCAATCGGCGCACCGTTCTGGGGATTACTGGGCGGCATTGCCATTTTGTTGCTGTTGCGCAGCGACAAGGCCACGTCACGCTGATGAATCCTATCCATGCTGTTGTTCTTGCTGGAGGCGAAGGGCGGCGGCTCGGAGGGGTACGCAAGGCGGATCTGCGTGTTGGCGGCGTGCCGCTGATTGAAAGGGTCGCTCGAGTGCTCGGGGGAGTGGAGCACCCGCTGCTGATATCAACCGGTCCTCTCGGTCGCGAATGGGATTTTCCTTCTGGCCGGGTGGGTGTCAGCGATCTTGCCGGAAGCGGCGGCGGGCCTTTGGCCGGTGTTGTTGCTGCCGTTGCGGCACTCCAAAGCCGCGGCATTATCGAAGGATCTTTGGTGTCAGTGGCGGTGGATACGCCTTTTCTGCCCAATGACTTCGTCCAGCGGTTGGTAGAAGAACTCGGCCCCGCTCCTGCTGCCTATGCGAGCTGGAATGAGGCGTTTTATCCAACGAACGCTATCTGGCGCCTCGAGGCTATTGGTGCCCTGCCTGAGCAGACCAGAGAAATCGGCAGCCTTAAATTCCTTCTCACGAGTCTCGATGCCAAGCGAGTCGCCTGGGACGAGCTCCCGGAAGACCCGTTTGCCAACATCAACACGCCGCAGGACCTGCTTGCGATGGAAACAAGAGCCAAGCGGCAGGTGGACTTGTGAGGAGTTATTCACATGACATCCACTTTGGGCTTGGCAAAGCAAATCAAGTTGGGTACATGGACCTCGCCTTCGGTTCGAGGGCGCCCGATAAGTGTTCCGCGATAGCTCAGTTGGTAGAGCGTTCGACTGTTAATCGAATGGTCGCTGGTTCGAGTCCAGCTCGCGGAGCCAATCGGATTTTTCCCGAAATCCCCCCAAGATTTACCTGCCCTTGCTTCGGCAAGGCTTGCGGGTTAGGGGTGCGGCTGTTTCCAGTTTTTCGGATTTCCCCCTGATGGATACGGTATCCAGCAAGGCTGCCCCAGCCGTGCAACGCACTTCGCTCGTCATCATTCTGGCTGTCAGTGCTTCGCACCTGATCAACGATTTGATGCAGTTCCTCCTGCCGGCACTCTATCCGCTGCTCAAAGAGGCCTATGGGCTCGACTATGTGCAGATCGGGTTGATCACGCTGGCGCAGCAGATGACCGCGTCGATCCTGCAGCCGGTGGTTGGTTTTTATACCGATCGCAAGCCCAAGCCTTATGCGCTGGCCATTTCGATGGTCTTCGCCGTCGTCGGTGTTACCTTGCTCGCGACAGCGAACAGTTTTGGCTTGTTGGTGCTGGCGGCAATGGTAGGCGGCGTGGGCTCGGCCATTTTCCACCCTGAAGCTTCGCGCGTTGCGCGATTGGCTTCTGGCGGACGACTGGGGTTCGCGCAATCGCTGTTCCAGGTGGGTGGCAATCTTGGCACGTCGATCGGGCCGTTGGCTGCTGCCTATTTCCTGTTGCCGCGTGGCCAAGGAAGCTCTGCCTGGTTCGCCATCGTTGCGGTGACTGCGCTGGTCATTCTGTCCGCGGTCGGGCGGTGGTATGCGGCTCATCAGCGGGCCCATTCTGGAAAGCCGGTGATCAAGGCGGCGCAGCAGATCTTGTCGCGCAAGCGGCTGACCATCGCCTTTCTGGTGATTGGGGCACTGCTGCTCAGCAAATACGTCTATATCTCCTCCATCACGAGCTATTATAGCTTCTTCCTGATCGAGAAGTTCGGGCTGACTGCCCAGGAAGCTCAGCTTTACCTGTTCCTGTTTCTCGGAGCGATCGCCGCTGGCACCTTCATCGGTGGGCCGGTGGGAGACCGGTTCGGCCGCCTGACAGTGATCTGGGTGTCCATCGTCGGGGCTCTGCCCTTCACGCTGCTGCTGCCACACATGAACCTGACCGGCACCGCTATCGTGAGCATCGCCGTCGGCTTAATTCTATCCTCCGCATTCTCTGCCATTGTGGTTTATGCGCAGGAGCTAGTGCCCGGCAAAGTGGGCATGATCGCCGGCTTCGTGTTCGGCTTTGCGTTCGGCATCGGGGCGATTGGCGCAGCGGTGATCGGGGCGCTGGCCGACATCACCGGCATTGTCTATGTTTTCAATTTGACTGCGTTGCTGCCGTTCCTGGGCTTTCTGACCATCTTCCTGCCCCGGGCACGTGAATTGCACCCAACCTTTGAGGAGCCAGCATGAGCGACGGCACCGGACTTGATGGCGAAAGCCAGATCACCCTCACGCGAACCATCAACGCGCATGTCGATGATGTGTTTGCCGCTTGGACCGATCCTGCCTTGATCGAGCAATGGCAGGCCGACGAAGCCGAACTCGACGCGTTCGAGGGCGGGGAATACCGGTTCACCACCTTCGGCGATGAAGAGGATGCTGAAGATCATACGGTCAGCGGAGAAATCCTGCAGTTCGTTGAGAATCAGAAGCTCGTCATGTCCTGGGTGCACAAGGACCAGGAAACCGATGAGGACGATCTGATTTTCGTTCTGGAGATCTTGTTCAAGGCTCTGGATGATCGCACGCAGATTACCCTCACCGAGCGTGGGCTCGCCCATGCCGATCCGGAATCACGCATTTTCTCCATGGAAGCCTGGAGCGCCGCGCTGGAAAATCTGGCTGAGGTAATTGAATAGGACAAATCGCCTTGGGGAATCATATTCTCCGGTGCCCTGAGCAGCGCAGTAGGTTTGCTTTGGCAGCGGCCACGGAGAAATGGTGTGCCTGACTAGCCGGTTGAGGCTTGCTGACAGCATCTGTGGCACCTAGGTTCACACTCTCTCCGAATAAAAAGAATGATCCATGTCAAAGCACCAAGATCTCCTGTCCGCCATCGGCAATACGCCGCTGATCCGGCTCAATCGCGTCTCCGAACTTACGGGCTGCGAGATCTGGGGCAAGGCGGAGTTTCTAAATCCTGGCCAGTCGGTGAAAGACCGCGCGGCGCTTTTCATCATCCATGACGCTGTGAAATCGGGCGCCCTGAAGCCAGGTGGCACCATTGTTGAGGGTACGGCTGGCAATACGGGCATCGGGCTGACGCTGGTGGCCAATGCTCTTGGGTTCAAGTCGGTGATCGTCATTCCCGAAACCCAGAGCCAGGAGAAAAAGGACGCCTTGCGCCTTTATGGAGCCGAACTGATCGAGGTTCCAGCCAGGCCCTACCGAAATCCAAACAACTACATCAAGATCTCTGGCCGCCTGGCGGAAAAGCTCAACCAGGAACTGCCCGGCGGCGCCATCTGGGCGAACCAGTTCGACAATGTGTCCAACAGGCGCGCGCATGTGGAAACCACAGGACCTGAAATCTGGCAGCAAACCAATGGCCGGATCGATGGCTTTATCTGCGCCGTTGGTTCAGGAGGAACGCTGGCTGGCGTGGCCGAGGCCCTGCGGGCGCGCAGCGCGGACGTGAAGATCGGCCTGGCCGATCCGGAAGGGGCAGCGCTCTACAATTTCTATGCAAATGGCGAGCTGAAATCGTCCGGCGATTCCATCACCGAGGGCATCGGGCAAGGCCGCATAACAGCGAACCTTGAAGGGTTGACGATCGATCACCCCTACCAGATCTCCGACGCTGAGGCCCTGCCCTATATCTTCGACCTGCTGGAGCATGAAGGCCTGTGCCTGGGCGGCTCGAGCGCCATCAATATCGCAGGTGCGGTCCGCATGGCACAAGAAATGGGTCCGGGCAAAACCATCGTCACCATCCTGTGCGACTATGGCAATCGCTATGCCAGCAAGATCTATAATCCGGAGTTTCTCCGGGCCAAGGGTCTGCCAACACCACGTTGGATGGAGAATCGTTCGCCGCTCGATATTTCCAGCGTGATCGAAGCCGAGGCAAGCTAAGCCGAACGCTTTCGAGGCCATTGTGACACGGCCGCGGCCTGATATGGTGCGCGCCTGTCCAACGAGGCCAAAGCATTGATCGGCATAAGCGATATCCTTGAGACTGTGATCGCAGACTTCAGCGTGCTGGCCGCGCTGACGGGTCTGGTCTACTTGCTTGCGGCCGTGTGTGCGGTGCGCGAAATCATGATTTCGCGAACGTCGCAAGGGTCTATCGCGTGGTTGCTTTCGCTCGCCTTGCTTCCTTTTCCCACCGCCTTCCTGTACCTCATCTTCGGCTGGAAAGCGTTCGACGACTATGCAACCGACCGAATCCGCAACGGCCGAGCGGCGCGCCCCCTCAGGGCCAAGGACCTGGCGCTGATCGACCGTGAGACCAGCCATCTCTGGCCGGTCCAGGTCAAGGTTTCAGAAGTGCCGTTTTTGAACGGCAACGAGGTGGAGATCCTTGTTGATGGGCAGGCGACCTTCGACTCCATCTTCGAAGGCATAGCCCAGGCGAAACGCTATTTGCTGGTGCAGTTCTATATCGTGCGCGACGACGCCCTGGGCAAGGAGCTGGCCGAGCGCCTGATCGAGCGGGCCAATGCGGGCGTCCAGGTCTATCTGCTTTATGATGATGTCGGCAGCACGGGCATGCCCAAGCGCTACCGAAAGCAATTGCGCGATGCGGGAGTAAAGGTTGCCGGGTTCAACCAGCGCCACAAATTCCTGCGCGTCTATGGACCCACTCGGATCAACTATCGCAATCACCGCAAGATCGTCGTGGTGGATGGCGAGCACGCCTGGGTAGGCGGGCACAATGTAGGCATGGAATATCTCGGCGCAGATCCGAAATATGGTCGCTGGCGTGATACTCATGTTCGTATTTCAGGGCCCGCGACCCTCAGCTGTGCCCTGTTGTTCCGTGAGGACTGGGAATGGGCCACGGGCGAAACGCTGCCGGCAACTCCGCCGGAGACGGTAGCTACCCCGGGGGATCAGTCCGTTCTGGTGATGGGTAGCGGCCCGGCAGATAAACTCGAGGAATGCGCCATCGCCTTTACCGACATCATCGGGCGGGCACGAGAGCGGCTCTGGATCGTCAGCCCCTATTTTGTTCCTGATACAGATATCCGCACGGCGCTGTTTGCCGCCAAGCTGCGCGGCGTGGACGTGCGCATCATGTTGCCGGATCGGCCGGACCATATGATAGTCTGGCTCGCCAGCATTGCCCATGCGGACAGCATGGTTGAGCACAATGTCGATGTGTACCGCTACGTCGATGGCTTCCTGCACCAGAAGGTCGTTCTTATGGACGATCAAATTGCCACTATTGGCAGCGTCAATTTCGACAACCGCTCATTCGCCATCAATTTCGAAATCACGCTCTGGTTCACCGACAAGAAGACCATTGATGGCGTGGAAGCTATGTTGGTGGACGATTTCAAGATGTGCCGACAAGTGGGCGCCGATGAAGTCAAACAACGCGCGTTGCCCATGCGCTTCCTGACACAGGCCGCGCGCCTATTTTCGCCCCTGCTATGAGACCTGCGCCATGACCGACTTCCTGTTTCGCCAAGACAGCTATCTCCAAGCAAGTCCAGCCATCGTGACGGCTGTGACAGAGGATGGCGGATTGGTGCTGGATCGAACCGTGCTGTATGCTGCATCGGGCGGACAGCCGGGCGATATGGGTGAGATTGAGCTAGCAAATGGATCAATCATCTCGATCGTCGACAGTGTGCATCCCGGTGGCGACAAGACGCAGATCGTTCATGTGCCAAGTCCTGGGTCGGCTTCGGTGCGTGTCGGTGAGCAGGTGGTCGTGCGTGTAGATTGGGAGCGGCGCTATAGGCTGATGCGCATGCACACAGCGCTTCACCTGCTTTCAGTGGTCCTTCCCTTTCCGGTTACCGGCGGCTCCATTGGTGATGGCAAGGGGCGACTGGATTTCAGCATGCCGGAGGCGCCTGGTGATCCCGAAGCGCTCCAGGCGATGCTAAACAGCATGGTGACTGACGCGCATCCTGTTACGGAAGAATGGATCACCGACGAGCAGATGCAGCTCAATCCCGATCTGATCAAGACCATGAACGTACGGCCGCCTATGGGGCAAGATCGCGTACGGCTGATCCGCATCGGCTCGGTAGATCTGCAGCCATGCGGCGGCACGCATGTGCGTAAGACCAGCGAAATCGGTAGGCTGGCCCTTGGCAAGATCGAGAACAAGGGCAAGCAGAATAGGCGAGTGAACTTGCTGCTTGCGGACTAATCAGGCGCTGTTGGCCTCATCAGCGCACGGGCGGCGCATAGAGCAGCCCGCCATTCGTCCAAAGGGCATTTTGCCCACGTAACAGAGCCGCCCCGGTTTGTGGACCGAAGTGCCGATCATAGAGCTCGGCATAATTGCCGGCTGCACGGATTGCATCAGCCATGAAGCTGCGCTTTAGGCCAAGGGGAGAGCCGAAGTCGCCTTCTACCCCCAGGATGCGCCTGATCGCCGGATTCCGCGAGGCAGAGAGCGATTCGATGTTGAGCGAGGTTACGCCAACTTCTTCCGCGTTGATCAGGGCAAACAAGGTCCAGCGCACGATGCTGAACCATTGCTGATCGCCTTCCCGAACCAAGGGACCGAGCAGTTCCTTGGAGATGCGCTCGGGCAGGATACGGTGAGCATTGGGATCGGGCAGCCCCCGGCGAATAGCCTGCAGGTTCCGGCCCGATGCTGAAACGACTTGGCAAAGGCCATTCTGATAGGCCACGGAAAGATCGCTGACCTCTTCATATGGCACTTCGGTGTAGAGAGCCTGATTGGCGAAGAAGAATTCCTGGATGCGTTCCAGCTCTTCGCCAGCGTCGAGCACGCAGACGCTGATGTCCTCGAGTTCGAAGGCCGAAACCATGCCGAGTGACTGCGGGACCAGGAAGGACTGCCCGTCAAAGAAGGCAGTGCCGACATAGGTGGCGCCATAGAGTGTGTCGCGACGTTCGGTCCACGGGCCACTGCGCGTCAGAACGTCGACCATCCCGGTTTGCAGTGGGGCAAAGCGCGTTTCCCCGCGAAGTGAGCGAAACTCGATGAGATTCGGATCGCCCAACGCAGCGGCGGCGAGGGCGCGGCAGAAATCGACGTCGAAGCCAACCCAGCGCCCGTCAGCATCCTGTTGCGCGAAGCCTGGCGTTGGATCCGACGCGCCACAGATCAGGAAGCCACGTTCGCGCACAGTCTCCAAAGTCGACTGCGCCATTGCTGGCACGGCGAGAGCCAGCACAATCGCAATGATCGCAGCAAGGCGATCCAGCACTGTCCGTTTCAAAATCAATCAGCAATCATCCCGTTAGCCGCGCCATATTGGACAGCGTGGCTACAGGGTCAAGGCAAAGCATTGTGTGCGCCGCTGGCGGGGCAGAACGAGGCCGTTTCAGTGCAGGATCTGGCTGAGGAACAGCTTGGTGCGCTCATGCTGGGGATTGGAGAAGAAGTTGTCGGGATCATTTTGCTCGACGATCTGGCCCTGATCCATGAAGATCACGCGGTTGGCCACTTGGCGGGCAAAGCCCATTTCGTGGGTCACGCAGATCATGGTCATGCCTTCCTCGGCAAGGCTGATCATAACTTCGAGCACTTCCTTGACCATCTCGGGGTCCAGGGCCGACGTCGGTTCGTCGAACAGCATGATGCGCGGCTGCATGCAAAGTGAGCGAGCGATAGCTACGCGCTGCTGCTGCCCGCCGGACAATTGGCCGGGGAACTTGTTGGCCTGTTCGGGAATTTTCACGCGCTCAAGATAGTGCATCGCGGTCGCTTCGGCTTCAGCCTTGGGGATGCCGCGTACCCAGATGGGCGCCAAGGTCAGGTTCTGCAGGATCGTTAGATGTGGGAACAGGTTGAAGTGCTGGAATACCATGCCCACTTCGCGGCGGACTTCGTCGATACGCTTGAGATCGGCCGTCAACTCGGTTCCGTTGACTATGATTTGCCCCTCCTGATGCTCTTCGAGGCGATTAACGCACCTGATCAGAGTGGATTTTCCGGAGCCTGAGGGACCGGCAATGACGATGCGCTCGCCCCGCATGACCCGCAGATTGATGTCGCGCAGCACGTGAAAATCGCCGTACCATTTGTGCATACCGATTACGTCGATGGCGACATCGGTCTTGGAAATTTGCATGCCGGAATGGCGCGTAGGTGTCTCGGCCGTGGTTTCGCTCATTTGACTCATAACTTACCTCTTGTGCCCCGTGTCCAGACGCCGCTCCATCCAAAGGGAGTAGCGGGACATGGCAAAACAGAAAATCCAGAACATGAAGCCCGCAAAGACGTAGCCCGTCACCGCCTGGGTCGGAGATGCCCAATTTATGTCGGAGCTGGCAGCCTGCACGGTATTGAGCAGATCGAAGATGCCGACGATGGACACGAGCGAGGTATCTTTGAACAAGGCGATGAAATTGTTCACGATGCCTGGAATGACGTGCTTGATAGCCTGTGGCAGGATGATGAAATAGGTGCGTTGCCAGTACCCCAGCCCGAGCGAAGCGCCAGCTTCATATTGCCCCCGAGGCAAGGCTTGCAGGCCACCACGCACCGTTTCAGCCAGATAGGCCGAGGAGAAGAGCGTAACGCCAACCAGGGCGCGCAGGAGCTTGTCAACATTCGTGCCTGTAGGCATGAACAGCGGAAGCATGATCGAGGCCATAAACAGCACGGTTATCAAAGGCACGGCGCGCCATAGTTCGATGAACATGACGCACAAGGTCTTGATGATCGGCAGATTGGACTGCCGTCCCAGGGCAAGCAATATTCCAAGGGGAATAGAGCAAATGATACCCACCAGCGCAATGATCAGCGTGACCATGAGGCCGCCCCATTGCTCGGTTGGCACTTGGCGCAGGCCAAACACGCCCCCATTCAGCAGATAGAAGCTGACGAGCGGGAAGACCACGAAGAACAGAGCCGCATTGATGCGCTTGAACGGGGCGGACGGCACCAACAGGGGAAGGATGAGGGCAGCCCCCAGAGCAAAGACGATGTTGGGCCGCCAGTACTGATCTATCGGGTAGAAGCCATAGATGAAGAAGTTGAAGCGCGCTGCGATATAAGCCCAACAGGCCCCCGCCCCCTCGGCGCGACACTCCTCAACCGTGCCGCCGGGAAATACGGCATGCCCCACAATGAAGTTGTAGAGGGGCGGGATGGCCCAAAGGAGGAAAAGGATCCCAAGGATGGTCAGAACGGCGTCCGTTGGCGTGGCAAAAAGATTCTTGCGCAGCCAGACGATCGGCCCGTCCGTTCTGCCGGGCGCCGGCTTGGCGGGTACGAACTCGTTGCGAATAAAAGCGGTATCTGTTGTCATGGCTCTACCGCTCCACCAGGGCCACGCGGCCGTTGTACCAGTTCATGAAGGCTGAGGTGAGCAGGGAGAAGGTCAGATAAACTGCCATCGTCAGCGCAATGACCTCGATTGCCTTGCCCGTTTGGTTGAGCGTGGTGCCGGTGAACACATTCACCAGCTCTGGATAGCCGATTGCTGCACCAAGAGACGAGTTCTTGGTGAGGTTTAGGTATTGGCTGGTCAAGGGTGGCACAATCACGCGCATGGCCTGAGGAATAATCACGAGCCGCAGGCGGTCACCTTCCTTAAGACCAAGCGACTGTGCGGCTTCGGTCTGGCCATGGCTTACAGCGCGAATGCCGCCACGCACATTTTCCCCGATAAAGGCTGCCGTATAAACGGTTAGGCCAAAGACCAGGGCCACCAGCTCCGGCGGCAGCTGGACGCCACCGCGAAAGTTGAAGCGCTCAAGAACCGGCACTTCAAAGGCGAGTTGCGCTCCTGTTGCCCAATATACGAAAGCCGGAATGCCGACGGCAATCAATACGAGGAGCGGCAGAGGAAAACGTCCCTCGCTGGGCGGGCGCTCGGCTGTGCGCTCAAAGGAAATCCAGGCCATGGCAAGACCCGCCAAAGCTGACCCGGCAGCCACCAACAATGGCGGCACATCCGGGAACATTGCTGTGAGCAGTGCGTAGAGAATGGTCAGGCCGAACACAAAGGCGACGGCTGCGCGAGAAAACGGCGCAAGGCGCGTTACAGATAGAATGGCCACCAAGATGGCAGCACCGAAAATTACAGCACCAGACACGCCGGAGATCATGTTGCCTAGCAGGGTGAAGGCCAGGAGCGCAACCAGGAAGCTTACAATCGCATCGGCGACCTTGGAGGCCAACACCACGGCAGAAGGATAGCGACCAGTCGCGGTGCGGACCCGCGTGGCCCAGATTCCAACGGCAATGGTGGCGATGACCGAAAATCCAATGGCAACCAGGACCCAGGTAAACTCATGGTCAGGCATAGGCCGCGGCACCATCAATCCGCGCTGGTTGATGAAAATGTCGAGTGGCAGTTCGAACGATTGGCGTACTGCCGGCATCGCCTTCAGCACTGCGAAGTACCAAAAGAACAGCTGCAGCAGCAGCGGCAGGTTGCGGATGGTCTCGATATAGACTGTGGCGACCCGCGCGATGAGCCAATTGGAAGACAGGCGCGCAATACCAAGGGTGAAACCAAGAAGGGTCGCGAAAAAGATGCCGATAGCGGCGACCAGCAATGTGTTCAGCAGGCCCGCCAAGAACGCTTCCCAATAAAGCGACGTGCGGCTCCATGGGAACAGCGTGAAGCTGATGTCGAAACCGGCTGTGCGGAACAGGAAATCAAAGCCTGTTGTCTTGTTTTGCGCGGCCAAATTCTGAGCCGTGTTCAGCACGATCCAGCTAATAAACGCGACGACGGCACCAGCCACCAACACCTGATAAACGATGCCTCGAATTACGGGATCGTTAAGCAGGGATGCCCTTGGGGCTCTTGCGCCCATGTTGTCTTGCACTGCCATTGGGCATGCGTTCCTTAAATGCGAACCGGAGCCATCAATGCTTCACAGGCGGTACGCCGCGTCGCGCGCGCCAGCTTAGCCATTGAAGAGCAGCCGGTTGCTGCCCCTGTGTTTTGTCCACCTCAACCAAAACCGGCGCTCCTTTTGGAGGAGCGCCGGCTTTTGAACGAAGGTGTTAGCGGATCGGCGGCGCGTACTGCAGGCCGCCATTGCTCCACAAGGCGTTCAGGCCACGCTCCAGGCCAATCGGGGTGGAGGGACCAACGTTGCGCTCAAACGATTCGCCGTAGTTACCGACGTGCTTGATGATCTGGTATGCCCAGTCCTTGGTGAGACCAATCGGCGTGCCGAAATCGCCTTCCACGCCCAGCAGACGCTTGACGGCAGGATTGTCGGAGCCGAGCATTTCGTCGACGTTAGCCGAGGTTACGCCAAGCTCTTCAGCCTCCAGAAGGGCATTGTAGACCCAGCGGTTGATCTTGAACCACTGATCGTCGCCCTGGCGAACCACGGGACCAAGGGGCTCCTTGGAGATGATCTCGGGCAGGATGATGTGATCGTCTGGAACTGCGAACTTGGAACGCTCTGCAGCCAGAGCCGAAGCGTCGGTGGTGTAGACGTCGCAGCGGCCGTCTTCATAGGCCTTAACAACTTCGTCCTGATCAACGAAAACGACCGTGTTGAACTCGAGGCCGTTGGCGGCGAAATAGTCAGCGGCGTTGAGCTCGGTCGTCGTGCCAGATTCAATGCAGATAGCGGCGCCAGACAGGTCAAGGGCAGAGGCGATCTCGTCCGCCTTGCGGACCATGAAGCCCTGGCCATCGTAGTACATCGTGCCGATGAAGCTGATACCTAGGTCGGTATCGCGGCTCATTGTCCAAGTGGTGGTGCGGGACAGGATGTCGATTTCACCAGCGGACAGTGCTGCGAAGCGCTCCTGGCTGGTCAGCGGCGTGTAGCGGACCTTGCCAGCATCGTTGAAGATGGCGGCAGCGACTGCGCGACAGAAATCTACCTCCAGACCGGTCCAAACGTTATTGGCGTCGGGCGCGGAGAAGCCGGCAACACCGCCGGTAACACCGCACTGTACGTAGTCCTTAGCCTTTACGTCGTCGAGTGTTGCTGCCTGTGCAGCCGTCGCAACAAGGCCGAGAGAGGCCGCTGCTGCGAAGGTTACGAGCATTTTTTTCATTGATATTGCCTTCTTGTTTCCTGACCATGTGTCCCGAAGCTCATAAGGCTTTGCCCTCGTCCCCGGTGGCACCTCCGTCTTTGTTTGACGGTAATGATGCTGCTAAGCATGCAAGCGTCAATTAAACCGCGCGTCAAGGGCGTTGGCGGCTTGGGACAGCAAAGCTGTCGTTTATTTAGCCATGCCGGACATCTTGATGTGAAATTAAGCAGAGAGCCTAATATGAATGACGAGAAAAGCAGCACGTCGGGGCCTTCGATCGAAACCATACTGACCCACGGTGGGCGGACACCCGAGGAGCAGTTCGGATTCGTCAATACGCCGGTTTATCGTGGCTCCACCGTGCTGTTCAAAACGCTGGATGATCTGGAGGCGCAGCAACAGCGCTACCTTTATGGGCGCGCGGGCAACCCGACGACCGAGAGCGTGGAGACCATCGTCACACAATTAGAGGGCGCCTATCGCACGCGGCTCCTGCCCTCTGGGCTTGCTGCGATAACGGTGGCTCTCATGTCATGCCTGCAGAGCGGCGACGACCTGCTGATCTCAGACAGCGCTTATGAACCAGGGCGTGTCTTTGCCAACAAGTTCCTGGCGCGCATGGGCATCAGCGTTCGGTATTATGATCCGCGCATCGGCGCAGGGCTTGCCGACTTGATGCTGCCGAATACGCGCGCTGTTTTGGCGGAAAGCCCTGGCTCGCTCACTTTCGAGGTACAGGATATTCCGGCCCTCGCAGCCGCTGCCCATGCTGGGGGCGCCCGACTGATCGTCGACAATAGCTGGGCAAGCCCTTTGTTTTTGCAGCCGATCGCCCTTGGGGCTGACCTTGTGGTGCATGCTGGGACCAAGATGTTTGTGGGCCACTCCGATGCCTTTGCGGGTACGATCTCAGCAACGGAGGAGGCGTGGGCGGATGTGGAAGCCAACCGCGCAGCCCTGGGCTTTTTCACCTCGGGTGATGACGCCTTTCTTGTGGCGCGTGGACTTCGAACGCTGGCCATCCGGATCAAGGAGCATAATGAGCGCAGCGTCGCCATGGCAAGCTGGCTCGAACAGCAGCCACTTGTGCGCAGGGTGCTGCACCCTGCCCTTCCCAGCCATCCCGACCATCATTTGTTCAAGCGTGACTTCAAGGGTTCGGGAAGTCTCTTCGGCGTCGTTCTGGAGCCCGCGCCACGCGAATCGATTGCAGCTTTCCTGGATCACTTGCGTGTTTTCACCATGGGTTATTCCTGGGGCGGGTACGAGAGCCTGTGCCTGCCCGTAAAGCTGAGCAAGAACCGGACGGCGAAGCCGTGGACGGAGGAAGGCAATTTGTTCCGCCTACACATAGGCTTCGAGGGCATGGATGACCTTAAATCGGATCTGGCGGATGCTTTGGAGCGTTATGCCCGGGCACGTTGACGTCCGAAGGCAACGGTTGGGCAATGGCTTCGCTGCAATCTTGGTTCATCAACATAAATCCTTCCAGAGTGCACTTGCCCTTTGTAGCGGGACGCGCTAACGAAGCGCCTGTGATCTCGGAGTGTAGCTCAGCCTGGTAGAGCACCGGTTTTGGGAACCGGGGGTCCAAAGTTCGAATCTTTGTACTCCGACCATCACAGTTTGCTGCGTAGCGCATCGTGTCGAGGTTTTTGCATGACCGCCCGGATCTATCGCCCTGCCCGCAACGCCATGCAATCGGGCAAAGGCAAGTCCAAGAACTGGGTCTTGGTCCACGAACCTGCAGCCCCCCGCGACATCGAGCCCTTGATGGGCTATACCGGGTCGGGCGACATGCGCCAGCAGATCAAACTGTCATTCGACTCGCTGGAAGCAGCAGAAGCCTATGCCCAGAGGTATGGCATCGCATATACCGTGCAGCCGGCACACGAGCCGACGCCGAAGCGCCAGAGCTATACTGACAATTTTCGGGCCGATCGGAAGACACCCTGGACGCACTGATAAAGCTCAGCGAACGATCTCTCTTGCTTCCTCCTTTGCTTGCTTGAACTCCATAGCTTTGGAAAGTTGAACCTTTTGGTGCAGATTGGGTCGGAGGAGATCCGATATGCGCTCACCAGCTCTTTGTTTAGTTAGCCTACTAATTTGCGCTTTGGCGACAACGCCGTCGATCGCCGCTCCTGCGATGTGGGAAGTGCGCGATGGCGATAGCGCCCTCTGGCTGTTTGGATCATTTCATGTGCTGCCTGAATCCGTCGAATGGCGCACACCCTTGTTCGATGACACGCTGGCCCAGGCGGAAGCTGTTGTTTTTGAAGCGGATGTGCGGCCAGCAGCCATGATGGCCATTGGGGCGGAAGCATTCGCCCGCGGCATCTACACAGACGGGCGCCTCCTTACCGATTCCATCAACAGCGAGACCGAGCGCAAGCTCCGTGATGTGGCAGCGGACCTGAGTCTACCAGTGGGGAGCCTCCTAGCGATGCGGCCGTGGTTCGCGGCGCTGACTATTACCACCGGCGCAACAGCAGCCATCGGCTACACCTTCGAGGGCGTTGAATACATCCTGCAGCCGGAACTGCCGGCCGAAAAGCAGGTGTATTTGGAAACCGGCGCCGAGCAGCTTGATGTTCTTGCGGCTGCACCAGACGACGAACAAATTGCTCTATTCGAAGCCACGCTGAACGAAGTCGGCGGCATGGCTAAGGTCCTCGACAAGATGGTTTCTAACTGGGCTGCAGGCACGCCAGAGCGATTGGCCGATCTTTTTGTGGCAGAGACAGGCGCCTATAGTGGTGCGTTCGTGGAACGGCTGATCTATGCGCGCAACCGCAACTGGTTGCCAAAGCTCGAGACCATGCTAGCCGACAACAGCGAGGCGCTGGTGATCGTTGGTGCTGGTCACCTGATCGGCGAAGGTAGCGTGATCAACCTGCTGCAAGAAGCGGGCTACCGCGTTGTGCGCATTCAGTAGCGAAAACGCGAAAGCCCCAGCAAGTGGCCGGGGCTTCCATCTCCTTATCTGTCCAAGCCTAGACCTCGCTGAGCTTGGTCCATTTGCCGTCGTTCCTGCTCGATTCAACTGACGCGATGATAAACTGCATGCCCTCAACGCCATCGGCGAGAGTTGGCAGCAAGCCTTCATACTCAGCGCCCTCGCCGCGGATTACGGCAGCGAACTGGGAATACAAGGTGGCGAACGCTTCCAGATATCCTTCCGGATGCCCCGAGGGAATGCGTATGTTCATGGTGGAAGCTGCATTTCCGGAAATCGCGCCGCCTCGGGTCAGCAACTGCCTGGGCTTACCGAATTCGGTGAACCACATGTAGTTGGGATTGTCCTGGCGCCATTCGAGCCCGCCCTTGTCGCCATAAACGCGCAACTGCAAGCCGTTCTCGCAGCCAACCGCGACCTGGCTGGCCCAGAGCATCCCCTTCGCGCCACCTTCGAAGCGCAGCATGATGTGGACGTTATCGTCGAGTTGACGGCCTTCCACGAAGCTGTCGAGGTCAGCAGAGACGGAGTCCGTCTTCAAGCAGGTTACGAAGCGTGCCAGATTGTAGGCGTGGGTCCCAATGTCACCGATAGCTCCGCCTGCGCCTGAGCGGGCCGGATCCGTGCGCCAGGAGGCCTGCTTGTTCTCTTCAGTAGTGGCTTCGGTGAGCCAATCCTGCGGATATTCGGCCTGAACTACGCGAATATTGCCCAAGGCACCAGACGCAACGAGTTCACGCGCCTGGCGGATCAGCGGATAGCCCGTATAGTTGTGCGTGAGGAGGAACTTGGCGCCGTTCTTGGGCTGAATGGAAGCGAGCTTGCGCGCATCTTCCAGCGTCGAGGTGAGCGGCTTGTCGCAGATCACGTGAATGCCAGCTTCGAGGAAAGCCTTGGCGGGGCCGTAGTGCATGTGATTGGGTGTGACGATCGACACCGCTTCGATGCCGTCGGGACGCGCTGCTTCTGCCTGCGCCATTTCCTCGTACGATGTATAGATGCGGTCTTCGGCCAAGCCGATGTTGCGGCCGGACTCCTTGGCGACTTCTGGACGAGACGACAGCGCCCCCGCAACCAAATCATAATCACCATCGATGCGGGCAGCGATGCGGTGAACATAGCCGATAAAGGCTCCCGTGCCGCCGCCAACCATACCCAGGCGAATGCGCCTTGCGCCAGCTTCTGCCATTTTCGTTGCTCCTTAGCTCAGACCGAGGATTTTGCGGTTGGCAGCCAGATCGGTACCGGATGAGGCAAAATCGTCGAAGGCGTGTTCCGTCACACGAATGATGTGGTTCTTGATGAACTCAGCGCCTTCGCGTGCACCATCTTCGGGGTGCTTGATAGCGCATTCCCATTCCAGCACGGCCCAGCCGGCAAAGTCGTACTGCGCCATCTTGGAGAAAATGGAGGCGAAATCTACCTGGCCATCACCGAGCGAGCGGAAGCGCCCTGCCCGGTTGATCCAGCTCTGATAGCCCGAATAGACGCCCTGGCGGCCGGTCGGGTTGAACTCGGCATCCTTGACGTGGAACATCTTGATCCGCTCATGGTAGATGTCGATGTAGTCGAGATAGTCGAGCTGCTGCAGCACGAAGTGGCTGGGATCATAAAGCAGATTGGCGCGGGGATGATTGTTCACCCGCTCAAGGAACATCTCGTAGGTGATGCCGTCGTGCAGGTCTTCGCCCGGGTGGATTTCGTAACAGAGGTCTACGCCATTTTCGTCCATGGCATTGAGGATCGGCGTCCAGCGACGGGCCAGTTCATCGAAGGCTTCCTCGATCAGGCCGGCCGGGCGCTGAGGGAACGGATAAAGGAACGGCCAGGCGAGCGCGCCCGAGAAGGTCGCATGTTCGGTAAGACCCAAATTCTGCGATGCCTTTGCGGCCCAATGAAGCTGCTGCACAGCCCATTCCTGGCGCGCCTTAGGATTACCATGGACCGAAGCCGGCGCGAAACCATCCAGCATTGTGTCGTAAACAGGATGGGCAGCAACAAGCTGGCCCTGCAAATGGGTTGATAGCTCGGTAATTTCCAAGCCGTGCTTGGCAACGATGCCCTCGAGCTCATCGGCGTAGGTCTTTGACGTAGCCGCTTTTTCAAGATCGATCAGGCTGCCGACCCATGTGGGAATCTGCACACCCTTGTAGCCGTAATTGGCCGCCCAACCACAAATCGCATCGAGTGAATTGAATGGTGCTGCGTCGCCGGCGAACTGCGCCAGGAAAATAGCGGGCCCTTTGATGGTGCGCATGAATTGCTCCTCTGTAACGCTTTACGCGCCTTGTATTTGCTGGTTCGGACAGAAACAGGCGGCGAAGGCCGCCGCCGGCTTCCCATTCATCATACTTTTGACTGGCAGATGGGGCCTGTCAATGAGGTACGCACCTCTTACTTCAGTAGCGCCTGAGCATCCTCTGGTGTTAGAGGCAGCGGCCGCTCGCAAGTGGTGGAGAGCGTCAGCACCTGACCGCTCTCACCCGCCTTGAGCAGGCTCGTCATGACGTCAACGGCATGCAGCGCAACATCCAGGCCACACCGAGCGCGATAACCAGCGTCGATCGACTGCATCATGTCAGCGAGGCCAGCCGTGCGGTAATTGGCACGCGGAGTGGGCTTGTCGAGATCCTGATTGGCTTTCCCGAAGGGGTGATTCCATGGCGTAACGGTTTGGCGCTCCCCATTAAGGCCTGCCGTTACCAGATCACCGCCAAAGAAGTTCGGATCTGGCACGAAGATGGATCCATCCGTGCCATAGAGCTCAATGTTATGGTGTCCGTGAGCCGCAACGTCCCAGCTGGCGCCGATGGTGATGATGGCGCCCGAAACGAATTCCAGCACACCATGGATCGTGGTGGGAGTACCAACCTTGACGAAGGTGCCCTTGTAGGGGCCCTCGGCTGTCACCTCACGTTCCGTGCGCGCCATGTTGGTGAAGGCCGAGAGGCGCTTCACCGGGCCAAGCAGGTGAATTAGCTCGGTTACGTAGTAAGGGCCAAGATCAAGGATCGGCCCCGCACCTGGCTGGAAGAAGAATTCGGGATTTGGGTGCCAATGTTCCATGCCCCGGCTCATCACGTGCGTTGTACCGCTCATGATCTTGCCTAGCTGGCCGCTATCGATGATCTGGCGAGCCTGCTGATGAGCGCCGCCGAGGAATGTATCTGGAGCGCTGCCGACACGAAGGCCCCGATCGTCGGCTGCCTTCTTGAGCGCCATGCCTTCTTCGAGGGAAAGCACGAAAGGCTTTTCGGAATAGGCGTGCTTACCGGCCGAGATGATGTCCATCGAGACTGAATAATGCGTAGCTGGGATCGTCAAGTTGACGATCACGTCCAGTTCGCTGTTCTTAAGCAGTTCGTCGGGTGTTTGAGCCTTAACGCCAAACTCCTCAGCCCGCTTTCGGGCAGCCGCGGGAACGATGTCTGCAACGGCGCGAACCTCAAGGCCCTTGAACAGCGGAGCGAGCCGCAAATAGGCGCCCGAAATATTGCCGGCACCCATGATGCCGACGCCAAATGTCTTGGTCATCTGATCTTACTTCCAGTTCTTGGCGGCAGCGATCGAGCGGGTGGCAAAACGCACCGCATCAGATGGCTTGTCGTGTTCGGCAACGAAGTACTGAGCCTTGGTCTTGCTCTGCACCTTGGTGATTAGGTCATCCCAGTTCAGGACGCCCTGCCCCACGTCAGCCCAACCGTCTTCGTCGGCTGCTTCCCCCGCTGGAGCAATGTCTTTGACGTGAACAGCGGTAATACGGTCACCATACTTCTCGAACCATGCTACGGGGTCTGCATTGCCACGCGCGATCCAAGCAACGTCTGCTTCCCACTCGATGCTTGGCGCTGTTTCGAGGATGATCTCCATGGGCGTACGGCCCGAGGTCGTTGCCTTGAACTCGAAGTCATGGTTGTGCCAGCCGAAGCCGTAACCTTCCTTCGTGTATGTCTCGCCAGCCTTGGCGAGCATCTCAGCTAGTTCCAGCCATTTGGACTCGTCTTCGCTGCGGCCTTCAGGTCCGATATGAGGGCAGTAGATGCGCTTGATGCCAAGGGTTTCGGCGGTTTTGAGGGTCGTTTCCACATCCTGCACCTGAGCGGGACCGAAATGGCCGGTCGGCATGGTGAGGCCATTTTTCTGAAGTTCGGCGGCAAGGCCGGCTGCGTCGGCATAAAGCCCGCCATAACCTTCTACCTGCGTGTAGCCCAGCGAACTCAACTTGGCGAGAAAGTCAGGCAGCGATGGCACGTTACGGGCGCTGTAGAGCTGGAATGACAGTTCAGTCATTTGGGCCTCTTGAAATGTAGATGATTGGACGTCGCATCACGTAGATGCGTTGATATCTGATAGCGGGCGATGAATCTGGCGGGGTGAGCAGACGCAGCAGCCGAAAAGTAAGAAGGAAGAGAGATGCCGGGCACCACAATGCCCGGCTGTATCATTGCATGTTAGACCCGGTTCGTCGTTTCGGCATTGAACAGTGAGCCGCGGGCCGGATCGAAACCAACGAACAATTTCTGTCCAACGGTCAGCACAACATCGCTGTCGGCACGGAACGTAACGGAATGGCCGGCGATCTTTGTCCAGGCGAGGGTATCCGAGCCCATGGGCTCGACGATTTCGATCTCGACTTCGGTGCTGAAGGGCATGCGCTGAGCGTCTTCGCCGAGCACGATGTGCTCGGGGCGAACGCCAAGCACAGCCTTGATCTGGCCCGAGGACGGAGCAGTGAACTTGTAGTTCCCGACAGGGATCACGGTACCATCTTCTGCCGTGAAGCTGGTGCCGCTCAGGGTTCCCTGCAGGAAGTTCATCGATGGTGAGCCGATGAAGCCAGCTACGTAAAGATTGACTGGATTGTTGTAGATTGTGTGGGGATCGCTCAGCTGCTGGATTTCGCCGTTCTTCATGATGGCGATGCGGTCAGCCAGGGTCAGAGCTTCAATCTGATCGTGGGTCACGTAGATCATGGTGTTCTTGAGCCGCTGATGGAGCCGCTTGATCTCGACGCGCAGATCCGAGCGGAGCTTGGCGTCAAGGTTCGATAATGGCTCGTCGAACAGGAAGACGTCCACATCGCGCACCAAGGCACGACCAATGGCGACACGCTGGCGCTGGCCGCCGGACAAATTGGCCGGCTTACGCTGCAGGAAGGGCTCAAGCTGGAGGATTTCGGCAGCCCGCTTGACGCGGGCGTTGACTTCTTCCTTAGCCATGCCCGCCACACGCAGACCGAACGACAGGTTCTTCTCGACTGTCATCTGCGGGTAAAGCGCATAGGACTGGAACACCATGCCGATGCCACGGTCCTTGGGCTCAGCCCACGTAACGTTCTTGCCGCCGATGAATATCTGCCCGCCGGAGACGTCAAGCAGACCGGCGATGCAGTTCAGAAGGGTGGACTTGCCGCATCCTGAAGGTCCCAGCAGAACGATGAACTCGCCCTGCCCGACTTCGAGATTGAGATTGCGCAGCACCTGCACGTTGCCGAAATTGAGGGACACGTCCCGGATGGAAACACTGCTTTGCATTGGTTTAACCCTTCACCGCGCCAGCGGCGATGCCGCGCACGAACCATTTGCCGGAAACGAAGTAGACGATCAGCGGTACAGCTGCAGTCAGGATCGTGGCGGCCATGTTGACGTTGTATTCCCGCACGCCTTGCGTGGAGTTGACGATGTTGTTGAGCTGCACCGTCATGGGATAGTTCTGGGTGCCGGCGAAGACCACGCCGAACAGGAAGTCGTTCCAGATACCGGTGACCTGCAGGATAATCGCCACCGCAAAGATCGGCAGCGACATCGGCACCATGATTTGGAAGAAAATCCGCCAGAAACCAGCACCATCAACACGAGCAGCCTTGAACAATTCCTGTGGCAAAGACGCAAAGTAGTTGCGGAACAGGAGCACCAGGATGGGCATGCCGAAAACGGTGTGCACAAGGATAACAGCCCAAAGCGTGCCGAAGATCTTGAGCTGCGCCGTAATCATCACCATGGGATAGAGCATCACCTGATAGGGGATGAACGAGCCCAGCAGCAGGCAGGTGAAGAAGAACTCGGAACCCTTAAAGCGCCAATTGACGAGAGCGTAACCGCTCACTGCTGCAACCAGTACTGAAATGATTGTGGACGGCACAGTGATCTTGACCGAGTTCCAGAAACCGGGGGCAAGACCATTACAGGTCAGGCCGGTACAGGCGCTGGTCCAGGCTTTGACCCACGGCTCTATCGTGATGATTTCGAGCGGCGGAGCGAAGATATTGCCCAGCCGAATCTCCGGCAGCCCCTTGAGTGACGTTGTAATCATCACATAGAGCGGCAGAAGGTAGTACATGGCGGCAACAATGATGATGCCGTAGATGATGATACGCTTAGGGTTGAACCCCTTGCTTGGACGAGGCCCGGAGGGCTCGCCGACCGCTGAAACATTGGCCATGAGTTCCTCCTAATGAGCCTTCTTGGGACCGAATTCGATGATCATCCACGGGATAAGGATGACGAAAACGGCTAGCAGCATGACCGTGGAAGCAGCCAGGGCCTGCCCCAGATTGCCGGCGGTGAACATGTAGTTGATGACGTACTTGGCAGGCACTTCCGAGGAGAGGCCGGGACCGCCATTTGTTAGCGCCACGACGAGGTCATAGGTGCGGACGATGCCTGAACCAACGATGACGAGGGTTGTCACTATGACCCCGCGCATCATGGGAAGTACGATCTGAAGATAGGTGCGCCAGGTTGGAATGCCGTCAACGCGGGCAGCCTTCCAGATTTCCCCGTCAATGCTGCGCAAACCGGCAAGCATCAACACCATCACGAACCCCGTGCCATGCCATGTGCCCGCTATCAGCAGAGCATAGAGCACCATGTCAGTGTTGGTGATCCAGTCAAAGGTAAAGCTGGTCCAGCCCAAGCCGCGGATGGTGGACTGAAGGCCCAAGGTTGGGTTCATGATCCACTGCCAGACAAGACCGGTCACGATGCCGGACAGGGCGAATGGATACAGGAAAATGGTCCGGAAACCGTCTTCGAAGCGGAGCTTCTGGTCCATCAGCACCGCAAGCAGAAAGCCGACGACCATTGTGAAGACAAGGGAGAAGATGCCGTAGGTAAGAAGATTCGTTGCCGAAATCTTCCAGCGCCGGGCAGAGAACAGGCGCTCATACTGAGCCCAGCCCACGAAATCACCGTTCGGCAAGGAACGTGAGTCGGTGAACGAAAACCAGACGCTCCACAGCGTACAGCCGATGAACACGATCAGGACAATCGCCACCATGGGTGACGCGGCGATCTTGGCCGTAATATTCCTGACAAAAATATTGTATAGCAGACCAGGTGGCTTATCTGCTTCCACCGGCCGACTCACAGCGCCGGAGCGCCCAATGTCGGTCATTGCGCTTCCTTTGAAGAATACATGCGCCAGATGGGCAGTTGCTCACCGCCAACTTAAACGCGAATTGGGGGCCGCCGAAGCGGCCCCCGTGTTTTTCAAGCCTATGGCTTAGTCGGCCGACTCGATGATCGCAGCGTACTCTTCGATGTAGTCATCAACCGAGTAGCTCTTGTCAGCGAAGAATTCCTGGTTGAGGTCGTCCAGCTGCTGCTGGGTGTCGCTCGAGTTCAGGGTTTCGCCGGATGGCAGCAGGCCTTCTGGGCTTTCCAGAATGGTGATAGCCTTCTTCATGCAATCGTTTGCTGTGGACAGGTCGATGTCCGTACGGATCGGCATGGAGCCCTTCTTCAGGTTGAATGCAACCTGGGCTTCCTTGCTGACCAGCAGCTTGGCAAGGGTGGTCTGCGCATCGAGCACGTCCTGCGCGGTGCCTTCTGGCAGCACGGGGAAGTAGAAGGCGTCGCCGCCACCTTCGATGCGGTCAGTCAGGCCCAGGCCCGGCAAGCAGTCGTATTCGACCCCCGGAGTTGCACCAGCAACTGCAAATTCACCCTGGATCCAGTCGCCGTGGATGTTGCCAGCAGCTTCGCCAGCAAGCAGCTGGTTCGCCACGTCGCCGAACTGCGGCACGACTTCAGCAGGATCCACCACGTCGCGCAGAGCTGCCCAAGCTTCGGCAACCTTGCGGAATTCGGGGCTACGGACGGCCTCTGCGTCATGATCCTTGTTGATCTTCATGTAGAGATCAGGACCACCAACGTCGGCCAGCAGAACGCCCGGAATACCGTTCAATGCCCAGCCAGCAGCCAGACCGAAGGGAACCACACCAGCTTCACGCAGGGCAGGCCAGGAAGCTACGTATTCGTTCCAATCCTTCGGAACGGGCTGACCAATCTTTTCGTAAGCGCCGGTCGAGAGCCAGAGCCAGTGCCACGAGTGGATGTTGACCGGCACGCAGTAAATCTTGCCGTCATAGGTGCAAGCATCGAACAGGCCTGGATCGGCGTAGAAGTCCTTCCAGCCCTCTTCTTCAGCAAGCGGGGTCAGGTCACGAATGAGACCGGCCTGAATGAGACCTTCCGCATCGCGGCCGGTGTTCATCTGGGTGGCACCCATAGGGTCGCCGCCAAGGATGCGGCTGATGATAACCGGGTTTGCACCGGTGCCCGAGCCAGCCAGGGCGCTATCCACCCAGGTATTGCCGGTTTCGTTGAACAGGCGAGCGAATTCGGCAACAGCGGCCGACTCACCGCCAGAAGTCCACCAGTGGGTGACTTCAAGTTCTGCTGCCATAGCAGCGGTCGAGCTCATCATGGCAGCAGCCATCGCGGCCACTACGGTAAACTTTTTCATATATATGTCCTCCCAACGATCACCTGGAGCGAATTGCTCCCGCGAAGCGGCCAGCTGCAAGGTTGCCTTCTTGTGAAGCATCCCGAGCTAGCTGCATGTAATCGATTGCAAGACGATCGTCGAAAAATCTATGCAATCGATTGCATTACTTTCACCTAGCTCTTGCGGGCCTGTCAAGATCGTTTTAGACAGAAGGTGCAACTAAGGGTTAAGGGGGCGCTGTTGGAGCGGGAAACAGCCGAGAAAGCGCCAACAATCCAAGACGTTGCGCGAATTGCACAGGTCTCTGCAGCAACAGTTAGCCGGGCTCTGTCGCGGCCTGAACGAGTCACAGACGCGACCCGCAACAGGGTGTCCGAGGCTGTTCGGATCACCGGATATACGCTGAACCAATCTGCGCGTTCGCTCCGCTTGCGAGCAGCTAGAGCCATCCTTGTTGCGCTGCCAGATATCGGCAATCCGTTCTTTTCCACAGTGCTCGATGCCATCGAGCGCGAGGCCGCGCGACGCGGCTATGGCGTTCTGGTCGCAAATAGGTTCGCTCGCGATAACACCGATGCTCTGCGAGATTATTTTCTTTCCAATCGAGCGGACGGGCTCTTGCTGCTGGATGGATCAGTCGATGCCGAGCAATTAGCAGCCTTCACGCGAGCGCCAATCAACTTGCCGCTGATCGTGGCGTGTGAGTCAATTCCCGGCGCTCCTTTTCACACCGTCATCACCGACAATTTCTACGCCGCAAAACAGGCTGCGCTCTATTTGCTGCAGTCTGGACATACCCGAATCGGACACATTAAAGGCCCGAAAGGAAATGTTCTAAGCAGCGAAAGAGAGGCGGGCTTCCTCGCCGGTCTGGCGAGCGCTAGCGCCGAGAGAAGGGAAGATTGGATGTTTACCGGTGGGTTCAGCATGGATGATGGCGCCCGGGCAGCCAAAGCCCTGATCGCGCTCAAGATTCGCCCGACGGCGGTCTTTGCGGCCAACGACGAAGCCGCGATTGGCTTTATATCTGAGATCAGCCGCCTCGGTCTCAAATGCCCGGACGATGTATCCGTGATGGGGTTCGATGATCTTGAGATTGCAGCCCATTTTCAGCCTCCGCTGACTACGATGCGGCAGCCGCGCGAGGCAGTCGGGCGCCTAGCGGCGGAGGCGTTGATCGATCTTATTGAAGGTGCCCCAGGCAAGATCGTGCCAAAGCAGTTTGTCCTGAGCTCCGAACTGATTGTCCGCAAAAGCACGGCCCCTCCCCCCAGCTTGCGATCATGACTGATTTTGCAAAAGCCGGTTCCCTTCCCGCCAAAATGCGCTAAATAAAAACTGCCTGTGCAGGTCCCGTAGCTCAGCTGGATAGAGCAGCAGCCTTCTAAGCTGTTGGTCGGAGGTTCGAGTCCTCCCGGGATCGCCAGGTGGAATCATGAGGGATCAGCGTGCGCCCTCATTCATCCAGCAATTGCTTGATCATTGGCAGCACGCCTCGGACCATGGTCTGGACCCCGCGCGCGTTTGGGTGAATCCCGTCAGGCTGGTTTAGTGTAGAGTCCAGCGCCACGCCTTCAAGGAAGAAGGGGTAGAGCGGAACGCCGAACTCTGCTGCGAGCGTTGGAAAGGCATGATCGAATTCTTCTACATAATCCTCGCCCAAGCTGGGGCTGGCGCGCATTCCAAGAAGCAGCACCGGGATTTGCTGTTCTTGCAGGCGCACAAGGATAGCGCGCAGGTTTTCGCTCATCTGGGCCGGTGAAAGTCCACGCAACATATCGTTTCCACCGAGACCCAGCAGAACAGCGTCCGGCCTCTCCGATAAACTCCAGTCAATGCGCGCGAGTGCTGCGGCGGATGTATCTCCCGAAACACTAGCGTTGACGATTTTCACCTCGTAGCCATCCGCCTCAAGGCTCTTTTTGAGCTGCGCCGCGAAGGCATCTTGGTCGGGCAAGCCATACCCCGCCATCAGGGAGTCGCCAAAGAGCATCAGCGTCTTAGGGGCCGCTTGCGTCGGAAGAACAGCGCTGGTTAGCATTGCGCCAAAGAGTGTGAATTGCAGTGTCTCACGCAGAATTTTGCCTATCATTGCTTTTCTTTTCCATAGCGCCGCTTAACGTATCGAGCCGCTGCCAAACCAATGAGCCGTTATGGATAGCCCCGTTGTTCAAACCCAACGCATGAACCTGCATTTGCGGTCCGGCAAAACGCCACTTCATATCCTGAAGGATATTGATCTCAGCATCGCTGCCGGCGAAGTAGTTGCTGTGATTGGACCATCGGGAAGCGGCAAAACCTCGCTCCTGATGGTACTGGGCGGGCTGGAAAGCGCTACCGACGGTTCGGTGATTGTAGCGGGAACAAACTTGTCAGGGATGGGCGAGGATGAGCTGGCCGTCTTTAGACGGCAGCATCTTGGCATACTTTTCCAGAACTTTCACCTCATCCCGTCCATGACGGCACTCGAGAATGTGGCGCTAACGCTTGAGATTGCGGAGAGCAAGCAGCTGCCCCGAGAGATCACCGCGCAAGCGGCATCCGCTTTGCAGGCTGTTGGTCTCGGACAAAGACTTGATCATCGGCCCAGCGCGCTTTCAGGTGGGGAACAACAGCGGGTCGGGCTGGCGCGTGCCATTGTCATGCGCCCTAAACTGCTGCTGGCCGATGAGCCTACAGGCAATCTCGATCAGGACACAGGCGCTCGGGTCATCGACATGATGTTCGGCCTCGCACGCGACAATAATACAGCGGTTTTCCTGATCACGCATGATCCGGCGCTCGCCGCAAGGGCAGACCGGGTATTGTTTATGAATCATGGGCAACTCACGTCCTCCAACGCGAGTGTTCCGGTTTGAACAGGACTATCGGATGGTGGCGTGTTGCTCTCATCGACCTGCGGGGGGATGTGCGGCGCTTTGCGGTGCTGCTCGCCTGCCTTGCTCTTGGAGTTGGTGTGATAGCTGCAGTTTCATCTGTGGGCGCCGCCCTAAAGGGAGCAGTTGATCGCGACGCACGGGCGATCCTGGGTGGAGATATGGAGGTGCGCAGCAATGGGCATGATGTGACGCCCGATCAGCGCGCGTTTATTGAGAAGATAGGGCAGACCGTCCGTGTTGTTGATCTGAATACTCGTGCCAATGCGGGCGAGCGCAGCACCTTGCTGAGTTTGCGGGCGGTGGGCCCAAGCTATCCCCTGCTGGGCGCGGTTGAGTTCAAAGCTGATGAGCAGGACTTGAACCTCCTGCTTGCACGTGCGGACGGTCGCCCCGGTGTGGTGATCGACGCTCAAGCTCTGACGCGACTCGGGATTGAAGTAGGAGGCGTCATCGAGATTGGCATCGAAGATTTCGTGGTGCGCGGAAGATTGGAGGCTCTTCCCGACCAAGCCGCGCAAGGTTTTACACTGGGCCTTCCGGCCATCGTTTCGGACACAGCGCTCGCTGATGCAGGTCTCGATCAAAGCGGCTCACTCAGCCGCTACAGCTACAAGATTGTGCTCCCCAACAGTGATGTGGACGCCGCAACAGAGCGTTTGTCCGCAATGTTTCCAGATGCGGATTGGGACATCCGACTACCGCGGGATGCCACAGCTAATCTAGCGCGCTTTTTTGACCTGTTTTCACGCTTCCTCACCTTGGTTGGCTTGTCTTCCCTATTGGTGGGGGGCGTTGGGGTATCCAATGCCGTTACAGCCTATGTCACGGAGCGGCAGGCTTCCATCGCGACGATGCGGAGCTTGGGAGCAACCAGTGCTCGGATCATGGTGCATTTCCTAAGCCAGATCATGGTGCTGAACATCGTTGGCGTGCTGCTGGGCATGGTCCTCGGCGCCTGCACCACTTTGCTGGCGCTTCCTCTGCTTTCCGACATGCTGGCGATAAAGCTTCCACCGTCCATCGACTTACCCTCATTGTTCACTGCGGGTGCATTTGGGCTGCTTATCGGGTTCGCCTTCGCGCTCCTGCCCCTGCGCGGCGCGCAGAAGCTAAAACCGGCGAGCCTGTTTCGTGCTGCAGGAGCACGCGAGCATGGGCTTGGCTGGCGAGAAATAGTCGCGCCACGTACCTCCGGGCCTCTACTCTTAGCTCTTGGCGCGATTGCCGCGCTAGCGAGCTTAACGACGGGTGAGCCACGCCTGGTGCTGTGGTATGCTGCAGGGACAACAGGAGCCTTTTTGCTGCTCCGTTCTGTAACTTGGCTGTTGCAGGCCATGTTACGCGCCCTGCCCCCGGCGCCCAATGCAATTGTTCGGCAGGCAATCAAGGCCGTTTACCGGCCGGGAACCCCTGCTCCAATCGTGGTACTTTCGCTAGGTCTGGGCCTTGCGCTGCTGCTGATGATCACTCTTCTGGATCAAAGCCTGCGTACGCAGATCAATGGGGCTGTAGCAGAGGAAACTCCAAGCTTCATCCTGCTGGATGTGGATCGGGAACAACTGCCGCAGCTTGATGCCTTTGCTGCAGCACGCCCCGACATCACCGAGTTTCAAGCCACTGCAATGTTGCGAGGCGTGATCCAGTCGATTGGCGGGACACAAGCCGATGCGCTAGGGCCAGTGCCGGATGATATTTCATCGATGTTCGAAGGCGATACGACCATGAGCTGGTCGCGCGAGCTACCGGCAGGGTCGATCATCAAAGAGGGTGAGTGGTGGCCTAGCGACTATGTCGGACCGCCTCTTGTGTCACTCAGTACCGAATTGCAGCGCGCGCTTGGGCTCGGACTGGGCGATGAGCTGACCATGTCGGTGGCCGGACGTCCAATTACGGCGACTATAGCAAGCTTTCGGGATATCGACTGGCGCGGAAACGGCCTCAGTTTCCGCATCCTGTTTTCGCCTGGGCTTATCGAAGGCGCTCCGCAGACCTTTATGAGCAGCATCAAGACTGCGCAGGGCTCGGAAGATGCGGTTGAGTTAGCACTGAGCCGCGACTTTCCAACGCTGACTTTCTTGCCGGTAGGCGACGCAATTGCAAGGATATCCTCTCTTCTTTCGAGCCTCGCCAATGCCGTTGCGCTGGTGGGGAGCCTGGCCGTGGTTTCCGGCGTTCTGGTTCTGGCCGGAGCAATGAGCGTGGGGCGCCGGCAGCGAGAGGCAGATGCGGTCGTCATGAAGGTACTTGGCGCGACCCGTTCGGATGTTATCAAGGCGTTTGTTGCCGAATATAGTGTGCTTGGCGCCTTGGCAGCATTAATGGGTGCCGGTCTGGGTACGGCGGGTGCCTGGGCGATCCTGACCTTTGTGCTGGAAATTCCATTTGCCATGAGGTGGAGCACGATTGCGGGCGTCAGCGTAGGTGCTATTGCCATCACGATCGGGACAGGCGTTGTGACCACATGGTCTGCTATGTCGGTGCGACCGGCACAGCAGTTGCGGGCTGAGACATTGTAGCAATCAGAAATCGAATCCGATCTGCGAGGCAGATGGCGCGCTCGTCTTCGGACGAACGGTATTTGCCTGCGCCTCCGTCCGCATCGACTTTGTAGGTTCTGCCTGCTTTACCGAGGCGACAGCCTTGAGCCACGCGCTAGCTGGCTCCAGCCGCTTGACGTGCAGCCGGTACATGTTTTCCCGCCCCGTCTTCTTTTCAGTAATCAGCTTAGCGCGCTTCAGGACACGCAGATGTCGTGAGATGGCGGGACGGCTGATCGTAAAGCTCGACGCCAGAACATGCACGGGTTGTGGGCCTTGGCGAAGGAGTTCGACAATGCGGCACCTTGTAGGATCCGCAAGCGCTTCAAAGATGGAGATGGGCGGCATTGTATGTCCGGTGTTTGGATTAGCCCCTAGTAACGATGGCTTTACAGGTCAATGCCGGCCATCCTGAGCAACGAGTTGTCACCGGAAACGTTGGACATAGGACAGCCCGCCTGACCCAGCAAGGAACCCCGATGACCACCCAACAGCCAAACTATTCCTGGTGGAGCCGCGAACAGCGACCGTACACGAGGCTGGAAATGGTTGTGGACGGCATGGTTCACGTGGTCGGCCTGCTGGTGGCGCTGGTGGCGGGTTCATTCCTGCTCAGCTATGCGATCATGGAAACCGCGCCTGAGGCGGCGCCTGCCCTTACCGTCTACCTCGTGTCGTTCGTTGCGCTGTTCGTTATATCCATGGCTTATAATCTATGGCCAGTTTCGCCGATCAAGATGCACCTTGCCCGTCTTGATCAGGCGGCGATTTTTCTCTTTATCGCGGGCACTTATACCCCGTTCCTGACGCTTATAGGCAACACGCCGGCGGGCATGATCATGACAAGTTTCGTGTGGGGCGCGTCGCTGATCGGCGTTGCGCTAAAGCTTATTGTGCCGGAGCGGTTTGGACGCTTGGCGATAGCGCTTTATCTGGCAATTGGCTGGAGCGGGTTGCTTGTATTCCAGTCACTGTCTCAAACCCTGCCAGACTCCACCCTGATGCTGATCCTGGCAGGCGGTGTGACTTATTCCCTGGGCATCTTCTTCCACCTTTGGGAAAAGCTGCACTTCCAAAATGCGCTGTGGCACATCTTTGTGGTCTGCGGCGCCAGCTTGCACCTCTGGGCCGTGATCGACTGCATGGTCATACAGCGGCTTTAACCGGCAGGTGCGGCCACCCGATCATGATCCATCTTGTCACCCGGCTTGAGCCCAATCTCGACGGAGCGCCCGCCCGGAATCTCCAGCACAAACTGTACCGGCACTTGTGAAGGAATGGACGTTGGATCCTGCGGACGCGCGTTGACGTGGATCGTGTCCACGATTCCGTCTGCTCCAACAAAGATCATGTCCAGTGGGATAAGCGTGTTCTGCATCCAGAACGAGACTTCGCGCTCTTCCTTGAAGTCGAAGAGCATGCCCGCATCGTCTGCGAGCTCGGTCCGGAACATCAAGCCTTGGGCGCGTGTCTCGGCCGTATCCACAACCTCAACATTGAAGCGGTACTCGCCGGTAGCGGTGTGCAGCGTCAATTCATTGTCGGCGGCGTACGCAGTCGCCGTACCTGCTGAGACCAAGGCGATTGTAAAAGCTGCAAAGCAGATGGCCGAGGCCAAACCCTTGGTCGAATACATGAGGTGTTCCTAGTGAGAGGACGGTGCGTCGCCCCAACCCTCTGGCCTGATTTCGGCGACCATAAGGCCCTTAGGGCCGTTTCCATAGCGTACCAGGACAAACTGGCCTGGCCGTAGTTCGGTGATGCCAAAGCGGCGCAGCGTTTCCATGTGGACAAAAATGTCCGGAGTCCCCTCACCAGCTGAAAGGAAGCCGAAGCCGCGAATGCGATTGAACCATTTCACCTCGAGCCGCACCATTCCCGATGTTGGCTCAACCACAACATGTGTGCGGGGTGGAGGAAGCTGCGACGGATGACGGGCTGTCGACTCGTCCATGGAAACGATCCGGAACGCCTGCAAACCACCGGGGCGGTTCAGCGCCTCGACAACGATTCGGGCGCCCTCATAAGCTGTCTGATAGCCGTCCCGGCGCAGGCACGTTACGTGCAAAAGCACATCTGGCATGCCGTTGTCAGGTACAATGAAGCCGAACCCCTTGCCCGCGTCGAACCATTTGATGGATCCGGAGATTTCAATCGTATCGAAGCACGCGTCCTTGCTGCCGTCAGCACTGGGAGCGGCAGCCGCTTCACGCGCTTGGCTCATCGGCTCGTCGCCATCTCCGCCTAATTTGGCCCCCATCTACTTTCAAGCCCTTTTACTCGACCCGCCGCCGCGAGCTACTGCACACCATTGTTGCACTCTGTCCGATTCAGGCTGCGTTGTTAAGCATGTCTTAGCAATTTGTTGCAGGCGCGGCAGGTTGTCCGCAGGGGCGCACCTTGCTAGGCCAAGCGTGACAACACCCGGAGAACAGCAATGAAATATCTGCACACAATGGTGCGCGTGACCGACATCGATGCAAGCCTGCGCTTTTACTGCGAGGGGCTGGGCCTTGAAGAAGTCAAGCGCACCGACAACGAGAAAGGCCGCTACACGCTGATCTTCCTGCGCGCGCCGGGCGATCAGGGCGGTGAAGTGGAACTCACCTATAACTGGGATCCCGAAACCTATGGAGAGGGCCGGAACTTCGGGCATCTGGCCTATCGGGTAAAGGACATCTACGCGCTTTGCCAGCACCTCAGTGACATGGGCGTGGTGATCAACCGGCCACCGCGCGACGGGCACATGGCTTTTGTCCGATCACCCGACAATATTTCCATCGAGCTCATTCAGGACGGCACCCTGCCCCCGCAGGAGCCTTGGGTCTCCATGCCAAATACCGGCAAGTGGTAAGAAGCTCTGACTAACTGTTCGCTAACCGTAGCGCTTAGGCGCCGGTTAGCGAAACGGATCGTATTTTAGCGATCTCTCGAAATTGGTCCCGTGTGTTGCTCCAGGGCAACATAGGTTGATCGGAGATCGCCATGATCACAGCACTTCGCACCCTCGCCACTGCCGGCATTTGCCTCACCATGCTTTCGGCATGCGTACCCATGGCCATGTTTGCCAATTCCAGTGGCGCAGCTTACGCGGGCAAACGCAACGATTGGGGCACGATCGTAGCGAGTCGCGAGGTGAATGCCTTTTGCATCTCTCCCAAGCTGCGATTCTTGATCTGGGAATTCGAAGGGCATTTTGGCCGCAAGGTAATCATGCACTCGGGCTATCGGGACCGGCAGCATAATACGGCCGCAGGCGGCGCGGACAATTCTTATCATACCAAATGCATGGCAGCCGACTTCTACATTCCGGGCGTAGACAAGCGGGAACTGATTGCCTTTGCCATGCGGACCAGCAGTGTCGGAGGACTCGGGTGCTATCCAGGTCGGCCGTTCATTCATGTCGATGTGCGGGACCGTCCGCGCGGGTATAATCGCCCCGTGACATTCTCCGGCTGTTAAAAAAACAAAGGAATAGCGCGAAGGGGGTTGCACAACTTCCCAGCCCCAACTATACGACCACCAGCGCTTAGGCGCCCTTCGTCTATCGGTTAGGACGGCACCCTTTCACGGTGCAGAGAGGGGTTCGATTCCCCTAGGGCGTACCATTCCTTTCTTCTCGGGAATGAAGTAAATAGGCGTTATTCCTCTGGTCCGCGCCCATCGTCTATCGGTTAGGACGGCACCCTCTCACGGTGCAGAGCGGGGTTCGATTCCCCGTGGGCGTACCAAGGACTGCTTCTATACATTGCTTTGGGGCTTGCTTCTGTTGATGGTTGCCGTTTTTGCTGCGCAAGACGGCTGACATGCGCAAAGCAGTCGATGTATGCGGTAGCAATGAGCGATCAGCAAAGCGGCCAGCCGCTATATCCATCAGAGGCGATTAATCCGAACGAGCTGCTCGTGCGGATTGCCGAGAATCAAGACCGAATGGCGCTTGCCGAGTTGTTCAATCTGTTCGGACCTCGCGTGAAATCGATGATGCTGAAACTGGGGACCAGTGACGCCCTGGCTGAAGATCTGGTCCAGGAAACGTTTTTGTCCGTATGGCGAAAGGCGGCGCTCTTCTCCAGCCAGCGCGGTGCCGCCAGTACGTGGATATTCACAATCGCCCGCAATTTGCGAATCGACCAGCTCCGCCGACAGTCCAACAAGCCGTACGATGACCTGGCGGAAATGGATCTTGCCAGCGACATGCCGATCGGGAGCTTTCTGGTTGAGCAAAGCCAAGTAATCGACCGTGTTGCTGCTGCCTTGAAGAACCTGTCGCCGGAACAGCAGGAGGTGGTCCGGCTGAGCTTTATACATGATCTGCCGCATGCAGAGATTGCCGTGCGAGTTGGTATCCCTCTTGGGACGGTCAAATCCCGACTGCGCCTAGCATATGAACGGCTCCGGCCCATGCTGGAGGATCTGCAATGACCGTAAAGCACCATCCCGACATCTCAACGCTGATGGCGTTCAGCGCTGGAACGCTGGACGAGCCGTATACCACTGTTATTGCCACGCACCTTGCCATGTCTGAGCAAGGGCGGGAGATCATGCACAGACTCAACGCGATTGGTGGCGCCTTGCTTGAGAGCGAGCCGGAAGCTGAAATCAAAGAGGGTGCTGTTGATCGGCTGCTTGGCTCTTTAACCGGAGAGGGGGTCCAGCCCCTGCCCCATCGCGAGCCTGCCTCCGTTCCTGCTCCGTTGCGTCCCTATCTGCCATTGGGCCTTGAAGGGGTGCGGTGGAAGTGGACTGGCCCGGGTGTCGCTGCGGCGGACCTGGCCGTTGGCAAGGATGGGAAATCCAGACTGATGCTGATGCGGGTTGCCGGCGGGCGCAGTGTGCCGGAGCATAGTCATGGCGGACAGGAACTCACGCTGATCCTGCGGGGCGCCTACAGGGATCGCTTTGGTGTGTTCGAGGTCGGCGATATTTCGGACCATGATGAGGATGTGGAGCATCAGCCTATTGCGGAACCTGGCGAGGACTGCATTTGTCTTGTTGCCGTGAACGCGCCGCTAAGCTTCCGTAGCCGTTTGGTGCGGGCGCTACAGCCGCTGTTCGGACTGTGACGCTCCAGCCTGGCGTGGCCTGGATCATTGGCGGTGGCTCGGGGATAGGGGCTGCTGTTGCGCGGCTGCTTGCTGAACAGGGGTGGATTGTCGCCATATCGGGGCGTCGGAGCGACAAGCTGGCGGAGGTAGCGGCTCGCAACGACGGTATCCGGACCTACCGGCTAGACGTGACGGATAAAGAAGCGGTCCAAGCGACCATACAGCGAATTGTGCGTGAGTTGGGGCGCATTGACCTCTTCATCTTTGGCGCTGTTGCCTCGCAGCCTATGGAAGCAGGCGACTACGATTTTACGCCGTTCCAAGCTATCGTGGATACGAATTTTCTGAGTCTGGTGCGTGCCGCCAATCCGGTGATCGCGCAGATGGAGCGACAGGGTGGCGGGCACTTCGCGGCGATCGCTTCCGTCGCAGGCTATTTCGGGTTGCCGCGTGCGGCTGCGTATTCGTCCACCAAGGCGGCCATGATCAGCCTGCTTGAAACGATGCGCACCGAACTAGCGGCGCGGAACATCAAGGTTCGGATGATCGCGCCCGGATTTGTGAAGTCGGAGCTGACCGACAGAAACGAATTCCAGATGCCGTTCCTGATGGAAACGGACGAGGCCGCGCGACGGATCGTTGATCGCTTGACCCGGACCGATGCCTTCGAGATCGCTTTTCCCCGGCGGATGGTCTGGACCATGAAAGCTCTGCGCCTGCTGCCTTATCCTCTCTTTTTCCGGATAACGGACATGATGCTGCGCAGAAGCGGGAAGTGAGTTTTATTCGGGTCGGCGATATTGATAAATACCGACATCGATGCAGCCTTCGGCAAAGCCGGCTTCGCAGTAGCTGAGATAGTAGACCCATTTACGCCTGAAGTTTTCATCGTATCCAAGCGGAGCGATCACGGGCCAGCGCTCCAGGAAGCGTTCGCGCCACAGGCGGAGCGTTTTGGCATAGGATAGGCCGAAGTTTTCGACGTTCTCGAGTACGAGGCCGTACTTTTCGCCAAACTCGCGCATCACGGTTTTGGTCAGGAGCATTCCGCCGGGGAAGATATAGCGCTGGATGAAATCCGGTCCGCTCCTATAACCATCAAAATCGCGTTCAGCGATAGTAATAGCCTGGATGGCAGCGGTACCGCCGGGCTTGAGCCGATCATGAATGGTCTGGAAATAGCTCGGCCAGTTCTCTTCACCCACTGCCTCGATCATCTCGATGGATGCGATGTGGTCAAACTGCCCCTCGGTGTGACGGTAGTCCTCGAACACCAGCTTGGCGAAATTGTCTAGTCCTTGGCGGGACATGCGTTCTCGGGCAAAGCGGAGTTGCTCGGCCGAAAGAGTTATGCCGCGCAGATTGGCCTTGTACTCGCGAGCCACTGTCTCGGCGAAGCCGCCCCAGCCGCAGCCGATTTCAAGAACGGTTGAACCTTCGGTGATTCCGGCCATGTCGGCGACACGACGGTACTTGGTGCGTTGTGCATCTTCTAGGCTCTGGTCGCCAGACTGGAACAGGGCCGAGGAATAGGTCATGGAAGGGTCGAGCCACTGACCATAGAAGTCATTGCCGAGGTCATAATGCTCGGCGATGTTCTTTCTGGAGCCTTCCAGCGTGTTGCGGCGGGACAAATGATACTGCAGATCGGCAGCTGCCTTGCGGAAGAACCCGGGATTGGCCTTGTCGAGTGTGTCGCGGTTCTGCAGGAAGAAGCGGATCAGCCCCGTAAGGTCGTCGACCTCGATGTCGCCGTTCATATAAGCCGCGGCAAATCCGACAGTGCCCCGCTGCATGGCTTCGCTCAGGACGCGGAAATTCTTGAGACGCAGAGTTGCGTGTTGGCCAGTGGACGGGTTGCCGATCGTGCGCGTGCGGCCATTAGGCAGGATCACCGTAACGCTGCCGTGCTGGGGCTGGCCCAGCAATTTCATCCCGGCAAATTCGAGGGTCCAGGAGGCAAAACGAGTCCATAGCGTAACGCCGGTAATGGTCTCTTCTACTACGGTTTTATTCATGGGGCTGCAGAGTCCAGCTATTCGCCTGAAGCGTCGTGGGCACACCCTTGAGCCACAAAAACAGCGCTTTCCAATGTATGCCCAGCGCCACTTTAACTGCCATAAAGCGAGATGCAAGCTGCACTTTTGGCCGTTTTGAGTCGATCGGGCGCGCAGAAATAGCGTCCACCTGTCAAAAATTCGGTTCCCTCAAGTGCTTGGTTTAGCCAAGTCGGTCAGGCGAAATTGCACCTGTTCCCGTCCTTGATAGTGGTCGATGGAAAGTGAGCCAGCGAAGTGGAAGGCGCTATCGGGGTTCCGGAGCAAGGCTTGGCCAATGGGAGTATTGGCAGCGCGGAAAGCGATGGCTTTCAGACGCGCGCCATCTTCCGAGGTAAGCGTGAAGCTCACGTGCCCGCCTTTTCCAACGATTTGGACGAACTTCGCGCGGTGTGCCGGAAAGGCAAAGATTGGAAGCGGATTCCCTGAGCCATAGGGTCCTGCCCGCTCAAGATCATGTACAAGATCAAGGGTTGCTCCACGTGCGGTTAACGCCGCATCGATCGGCAGGGCTGTTTTGGCTCGAGCCGAGCTGACCTGATTCAGCAAAGCATCTCCTAGAAAGGTTCTGAATGGCCCCAATTGCCCAGGCTTGATGGTGACGCCAGCAGCCATGGCATGGCCGCCGCCCTTGGCAATCAGCCCCCGTTCTACGGCCTCGATGACGGCACGACCGAGGTCTACGCCGGGCATGGACCGGCCTGAGCCGGTGCCGGTGCCATCGGGATGCAACGCAATGGCGAAGACCGGCCGTTCGAAGCGCTCGCGCAGCCTTGCGGCGATCAGACCGGCAACGCCGGGGTGCCAATTCGCCGAGGCAAGGACCAGAACGGGCGGCCCCTCCCCCGATCCGATTTCGAGCTCCGCAACCGCGGCGGCTTCCTCCACCGCCTCCACCTCAATGCGCTGCCGCTCGGCATTGAGCTCGTCCAGACGCGCGGCTATGGCAAGCGCATGGTGCTCGTTGTCGACCGTCAGGAGCTCGGTTCCCAGTGCGGCATTGCCGATACGTCCGCCAGCGTTGATGCGAGGCCCAATCAGGAAGCCAAGGTGGTACGGGTTGATCGGCCCTGACAGGCGCGCTGCCAGCGCCAACGCCTGTATGCCGTGATTGTCGCCGCGGCGGGCAATCTCAAGGCCGCGCACCACGAAGGCACGATTCAGGCCGACCAGGGGAACCACGTCACAGATGGTGGCGAGCGCAACCAGATCGAGCAGCTTGAGCAGATCTGGCAGGCCCGGAACATTCTGCTGCCGGAGTGCGCGGTTCACGGCCACCATGACCATGAAGGTCACCCCTGCAGCGCATAGATAGCCAAGGCCTGATATGTCATCCGCACGGTTGGGATTCACCAAGGCATTGGCCTTGGGTAGTTCATGGTCAGACAGGTGATGGTCGATCACCAGGACCTCGGCGCCCCTGCCCCGCGCATAGGCAATGGGATCATCGCTGGTGGTGCCGCAGTCAAGCGTGATGATCAGGCTGGCGCCGCTGTCGATCAGCTTGTCGATGGCCGCATTGTTGGGCCCATAGCCTTCAAAGATGCGATCGGGGATGTGAACCTGCGGTTCGATGCCAAAATGGCGGAGATAGCGCACCATGAGCGCGCAGGAGCAGGCGCCATCAACATCGTAGTCGCCGAAAAGGGCAATTGCCTCATTGTCGACAATGGCGCGGGCAAGGCGGTCGGCCAGTCCATCCATCGCAGTCATGGTGGATGGGTCGGGCATCAGCCCACGTATGGTGGGCTCAAGATATTTTTCGGCGTCGTCCAGGGTCACGCCGCGCGCCGCAATTACGCGGGCCAAAATCTCGGAGATATTGCTGCGCTGGGCGATGGCAGCAGCGGTGCGCCCGGTGGCAATATCGAGTCGATTGGTCCAGGTTCTGCCTGTAAGCGAATGATGGACATCAAGAAAAGGTCTGACGGCGTCCGGCATGCCACAGACCTAGGTGATTTGAATGGAATGGTCGAGAGCGATCATCAACGCGCGTGTTGCGCCTTGATCCAGCGGATAGTCTGGCTCCAGGAGCGCATAACGATCGTGCTGGTCTCGACCGAATTGCGGCGCAGCTTGATGCCGTCCAGCAGCGTGCCGTCGGTTATGCCGGTGGCGGCCACCAGAACGTCGCCCGAGGCGAGTTGGGATACGTCATAAACGCGGTTTGGATCCTTGATACCCATTGAGTACGCCCGTTCGCGCTTCGCCTGAGTATCGAGAATGAGCTTGCCCTGCATCTGCCCGCCTATGCAACGCAGTGCCGCTGCCGCAAGAACGCCCTCCGGGGCGCCACCGGAGCCGAGATAGATATCGATGCCGGTGTCTTCCGTGTTGACCGCGTGAATGACGCCAGCAATGTCTCCGTCGCTGATCAGTTTAACGGCCACACCTGTTGTTCTTAGCTCCTCAATCAAGGCTGCATGACGCGGCCGGTCGAGCACTATGGCGGCAATTTCCGAGAGGGGGACATTTTTGGCCTTGGCGAGTGCCCGGACGTTCTCGCTTGCAGTCCAGTCGATATGCACAGTGCCTGGTGGGTAATCGGCACCGATGGCGATCTTGTGCATGTAGACGTTGCGAGCAACGTTCAGCAGCCCGCCGCGCTCCGCCATGGCGAGGACCACAATGGAATCAGGCTGGTTCTTGGCGCAAAGGGTAACGCCTTCGAGTGGATCAACGGCAATATCGACTTCGGGTCCTGCGCCGGAGCCCACCGCTTCCCCGATAAAGAGGTGTTCGCATTCGTTGGGTTCGCCCTCGCCAATAACGATGCGGCCCGAGATGGCGACGCGAGCAAGCTCGCTTTTCATTGCCATAACGGCCGCCTCGTCGGCAGCCTGCTCGTTCCCCTTGCCGCGCCATTCGGCTGCCGCGATGGCGGCCCGCTCTGTGACGCGGACCAGTTCGAGGGTGAGGGTGCGATGAAGATTGGCAGGGCCTTTTGCGTCTTCGACCTTGCTCAGCTTCATAATACCTCCTCAACTGATCGGCCGGAGGCGGCCGTCAGAGCGTTTCGATCCGGATCAATTGCGGCTCACCAACGATAAACCCATCGGCAGCGATCTGCGCAAGCGATTCACGCACGGACGCTTCCAGAGTCTGCTGGGTAATCATCACCACCGTCCGGGTCGGTGATCCATCAGGCGCAACAGCTTTAGCGCTCAAATCAGACCGCTGAATGACAGAGTCTATCGAAATACCGCGCTCACCCATGCGGGTGGCGATGGCGGCAAGAGCGCCGGGCACGTCCTTGGCGCTGAGGCGGATGTAGTAGCCGCCATCATGGGCGCGCAATGGCGCTTGCCGGTAGGGCAGCAGTTCGTCGCTTGGAACGCCCAAGGGCGGAACACGCGTGCCACGGGCTATATCGAGAATGTCGGAGAGCACCGAGGAAGCGGTGGGCGGGCCGCCGGCGCCTGGACCGGCCAGGAGCAGTTCATGCACGTGGTCGGTTTCGAGCGCCACAGCGTTCATGACGCCGTCCACGCCGGCAATTGCCGAACCCTTCGGAACGAAAGTGGGGTGCACGCGCTGCTCGATTCCGTCTTCGGTGCGCTGGGCAATGCCCAGGAGCTTGATCTTGTAACCCAGTTCCGCTGCGACCTTGATGTCGTGCTGGCTGATGCTGGAAATGCCTTCGACCCGGATCTTGTCGGGCGCGATCTCGTAGCCGAAGCAGAGCGTGGAGAGAATCGAGAGCTTGTGGGCGGTATCGAAACCTTCGACGTCGAAGGTCGGGTCGGCTTCCGCGTATCCGAGCGCCTGCGCATCCTTGAGGCAATCGGCAAAGCTGATGTCCTCATTGCCCATGCGGGTAAGGATGTAATTGCAGGTGCCATTCATGATCCCGAATACCTTGGCGATGCTGGCAGAGCCGAGGCCCTCGCGCAGGGTCTTGATAACGGGGATACCGCCGGCGACGGCGGCTTCGAAACCAAGTTGAGCGCCTGATTCCTCGGCCATCTTTGCGAGGGCCACGCCATGCTTGGCCAGCAAGGCCTTGTTGGCAGTGACTACTGGGCGACCCATCTCAAGAGCTGCCTTGACGGCTGCAAATGCAGGGCCGTCCTCGCCACCGATTAGTTCAACGAAGAGGTCAATGCCTTCGGACTTGGCGAGGGCCACCGGATCATCGAACCAATCCAGGCCTGAGATATCGATGCCGCGGTCGCGGGAGCGGGATCGGGCGGCAACGGCGGTGACGACAAGCTGGCGGCCAAGCTTCTTGGTGAGTTCGGGCCCATCTTTTTGCAGGATGCGCACAAGGGTTGCCCCGACATTGCCCAGGCCTGCCACGCCAACGCGCAAGGGGGCATGGGTTTCGCCATCGTCGAAATCCTGCATGGCCCGAAGGATGCGCGTGCGGGTATCGGAGCGGGGCTCGCGCCCTTCGCGCAGGTCAAAGACGAACAGCGGATCGCCCGCAACAGTGCGGCCGAACCGGGTGGGCGTCCAGCCGCGCGCGGAGATAAAAGATTCAACGGCCTGGCGGAAAGATTGTATGTCACTCATGGTGGCGCCATGTGCATAGGATTTCGCCTAGTCGTCAATAGGAGTTGCGGTTCCTCCGCATCTAAAAGCTTAGGATGGATGGGGAGAAATTGCATTGGCCGGGTCTTGCACCGAGCGCAAAGGATGACAATCTGTTTCGTATGAACCAGACCCAACTCGACCGCCCTCGCCTGCCTGATCCGGAAAGCTCGCCCGAGTTGTTCGATAGCCTGCTGACGCGGCGGTCAATCGCTTTTGTGATTGACCTGGTCGTTATCGGCGCCTTGATCCTAGGCTTTAGCATTCTTGGCGCTATTGCGGGCTTTTTCACCTTGGGCCTTGCATGGCTCGGTCTGTTTATTGTGGTTCCGGCCAGTGTTGTCTTTTACTATTGCGTTACCCTGGGGTCTGCTGCGCGCGCGACCTTGGGCATGCGCATGATGGATATTGTTTTGACACCCGCACGCGGACAGCCGCTTGATGGCTGGATGGCGCTGATCCATGCGGGGCTGTTCTGGGTCACGGCATGGATCTCGCTGCCATTGTCGCTCCTGTTCGTGCTGTTCACGCCGCGGCGGCAGATGCTGCATGATCTTGTAACGGGTACGCTGATGGTGCGGCGCTCGCCCATGGTGCGGCACTGGCGGGCGCAGAACCTGCGGACCCGTGGCGCTTTTTGACCAATTGCCGCCCGTGTCCCTTGGGGGTACATTGGGTTAATTGTAGCTAAGGGTTGGGGATGACCGACCAGACGCCTGAAACAACGCAGCTGTTTTTGACCGCAGCCATGCCGTGCCCCTATTTGCCGGGCAAGCAGGAGCGAAAGCTGTTTACGCACCTTACCGGTCGGCGTGCCGCGAACCTGCATCATCTGCTGAGCGAGAATGGTTTCAGGCGCAGCCAGAACCTGATTTATCGCCCGGCTTGCGAAGGCTGCAATGCCTGCCAGTCCGTGCGGATCGTGGCGGGGGAATTTGCGCCCTCGGGCCGCTTCCAGCGCGTTGCCAGGAAAAATGAAGACCTGCTGGTTGAAGTGCGCCCGACCGTGGCGACGGGCGAGCAATATGATCTGTTCAAGCGCTATCTGGAGTTTCGCCATGCCGGCGGCGGCATGAACCAGATGAGCTTCGTGGATTATGAATACATGGTCGAGGATACGCCGGTACAGTCCGTGCTGGTGGAATATCGACTGCGCGATGACGCCAACCACAGGCTTGTGGCCGTGGCGCTTACCGACGTCATGCCGGACGGGCTGTCCATGGTGTATTCCTTTTACGATCCAGACCTTGCGCACCGCAGCCTTGGGACTTTCCTTATTCTTGACCACATCGAACAGGTTCGTTCAGCGGCCCTAGAATATGTCTATCTCGGCTACTGGGTAAAAGATTCGCCCAAGATGGCGTACAAAGCTCAGTTCCGGCCGCTGGAAGTGCAAAGAGGTACGCTCGGCTGGTGTCCGCTCGACTAGCGGCGCAGCTCAGATCTTCATGTCAAAGACGATGATGCCTTCGCGGCCGCCTTCGAGGGCTGCGAACAGCTGGCCGCCCGCTTCCTTGTGCCGGGGATCATCGAGGTAGCGATCGCGGGCGGCTTCGTCCGCCAGGTCCATGGTGAACCCGTCATTGAAGCCGTGCGACAGCCCTTCAGGCGAAACATTGGGGCCGAAGTTCGCGGACAAGAGGCCGTCGATCTGACCCACTAATGCGCTGAGGCCAGCATAAATCTCGGCGCGCTCCTCGGCACTGATTTCTGAGCGGAACTTCACAAAGACGCAGTGGCGGATCATCCGATGAACCTGTTGTTGCGGGGGAAACCATTGGGCGGTTGACGGCCGGCCGTGGCCCGGTCGCCGACCCAGTCGGTCAGTTCTTCCATGGGCTTGGTGAAGGTGCGACCCGATGAATCGGTCCAGGTGAGGCCATCAGCGGCATAGAAGGTCTTGAGGTCGGAAATCTTGCCGTCCTTGTAGCGCTGGAGGCGCACGCCCTTGCCGCGGCTCATTTCAGCAAGCTGCGTCAGGGGGAACACGAGGAGCTTGCGATTTTGCCCAATGACGGCTACCCGATCGCCGGCCACTGGCACAAGGAGGCGCGCTTCCTCGGTGGCAGGGACGTTGAGAATCTGCTTGCCTTTGCGGGTGTTGGCGATCATCTCGTCCTCGGCGACGATGAAGCCGTAGCCGGCCGATGACGCAATGATGCGCTTCTGGCCTGGGCGGTAAATAAAGAGATCGACGATATCCTGGCCTTCTTCGATGTCGACCATGATGCGCACCGGCTCGCCCTGCCCGCGGCCGCCAGGCAATTTGTCGCCCGCCAGCGTATAAACCTTGCCGCCCGTGGTCAGCATGAGGAGCTTGTCGGTCGTCTCGCACTTGATGGACAGCTTGAGCCGATCACCTGCCTTGAAGCCCTTTTCGTCGCTGACATCCACGGCATGGCCGCGTGGCGCACGGATCCAGCCTTTTTCGGAAAGGATGACCGTGATTGGCTCGCGCTCGATGAACGCTTCGGTGACTTCGGCGAGGTCGACGGTGGAAACTGTGCCCAGAACCGTCCGGCGCGCGCCAAGGGGGTGTGGCGTGCCATCGGGGTTGGTAAACGGATAAGCCTTCTTGAGCGCCTCGACTTCCTTGCTGATGGAGCGCCATTGCCGCTTGTCGGAGGCCAGCAGGGTCTGCAACTCGCCCTGCTCCTTAGTCAATTCCGCATGCTCCTTACGCAACTCAATTTCCTCGAGCTTGCGCAGGGACCGCAGGCGCATGTTGAGGATGGCTTCGGCCTGTACATCGGTGAGTTCAAAGGTCGCCATGAGCGAGGCCTTGGCATCGTCCTCTTCGCGGATGATGCGGATCACCTCATCAAGATTGAGATAGGCGATAATGTAGCCGGCGAGCACTTCCAGGCGGTGCGCGATTTGGTCGAGCCGGTGCTCGGAGCGGCGCACCAGCACTTCCTTGCGGTGCTCGAGCCACGCTTTCAGTGCCTGGGGCAGGCTCATCACTTTGGGGACGGCACCCTTGTCAAGCACGTTGAGGTTGAGCGGGAAGCGGGTTTCAAGGTCGGTAACCTTGAACAACTGTTCCATCAGGATTGCCGCGTCGACGGTGCGAGCCCGCGGCTCGAGGACGAGGCGGATGTCGTCCGAGCTTTCGTCGCGGACATCCTTGAGGAGCGGCAGCTTCTTGGCGAGCAGCAGTTCAGCGATCTTTTCGACAAGCCGTGACTTCTGGATGCCATAGGGAATTTCAGTGACGACGATGAGGTAAACGCCGCGGCCGGTTTCCTCCACCTCCCATTTGGAGCGCAAACGGAAGGAGCCACGGCCAGTCGCATAGGAATGGGCGATGGATTCAGGCGATTCCACCATGATGCCGCCTGTGGGGAAGTCAGGACCTTTCACGAACTGAGTCAAATCCTTGGCGGAAGCATCTGGATTTACATTGATAAGGTGCAATGCGGCGTCGCAAAGCTCAGCCACGTTATGGGGCGGAATGGAGGTCGCCATGCCAACCGCGATGCCGGTGGAACCATTGGCTAGAAGATTTGGAAAGTTGGACGGCAGAACGACGGGCTCTTCGTCTTCACCGTCATAGGTCGGTTTGAAGTCGATGGCATTCTCGTTCATGCCTTCAAGAAGGCGAACGGCCACATCGGTCATGCGAGACTCGGTGTAACGCATGGCGGCGGCGCCATCGCCGTCGATGTTGCCGAAGTTCCCCTGCCCATCGACCAAGGGGTAGCGGAGGGCAAAATCCTGTGCGAGACGCACGAGGGCATCATAGATGGATTGGTCGCCGTGGGGGTGGAACTTACCGATCACGTCGCCGACGATGCGGGCGGACTTCTTGTAGCCCTGGCCAGGGTCTAGCCGAAGGAGGCGCATGGCGTGGATTATGCGGCGATGGACAGGCTTGAGGCCATCGCGGGCATCGGGCAGAGCGCGCTGGGTGATGGTGGAGAGCGCATAGCTCAGATACCGCTCCTCAAGCGCCTGCTTGAGGTCGACAACACGCTGGTCATCGGCAGGCGGAAGGGAGTCGATTTCTGACATGGGATCAGCAACCTCAGGGAGAACGAATCAGGAAACCAATATAGCCATAAGCTTGGTTTGTGCAGGTTAATGCTTGCCAAACACGCGGTTTTGCACGGGTTTAGACGTGCGGAAGCGCCGCCCCGGGTGCGGTGATCAACAGCGTGCGAGTGGCGAGGCCCTGCCTCGGAGTAGTTTAGTGTGTGTGAGACAGAGCCTCGCCACTTGCGATGGGATTTTCCGGCGCGCGCGACTCTGGTCCCTGAGCCTCCCAGAGGCATTGGTGACACTTCCGCTTGCCTACGGGGATCACGAACATCCCCGCCCCATCTGCCCCTTCACAAGCCGGTTCGCGCGACCCGCTGGTTAGTGAAGGCAGTGAGGGGAGATTAGCGCAAGGCGGATGGTGGGGGGAGAACGGGAAGTAACGGGAGAGATTTGCGTGTGGGGAGAGGACCCCCACCTAGCCTCCCCTTGGGAGGGGGAGGGACTTCAGTTCAGTGGATTAGCCACACGCGCGATGTCATCCCGGGCTCGACCCGGGATCCATCCTGAGACGGTTAGGTGGTGGCGACCGTTCAACCCACCTTGCGGCTGGGGTGGGATCTTGAGATGGGCCCCGGGTCGAGTCCGGGGTGACATCGTGGGTGGGGTGGAATGGTGCCACACCTCCGATCGTCATCCTCGGGCTTGACCCGAGGAGACTGCACTTGCGGAGCAATGGTTGAGTACAGGGCCCTCGGGTCGAGCCCGAGGGTGACCTCTGAGTTGCAGGACTGACTCAACATCAGCTGAGTGGGCCCAAACCACTGGCCTTCATAACACCTCCCGCCCGAGAATCTCCGCCAGCAAATCCCGTGTCGGCGGTGCAGTGATATTGCGGGGGCCCCAGATTTGGGTCTGGAGGAAATGGCCGGTGAGGCGGAGGGCGTCGGTGATGTCGTGAGGGCCGGCATTGCCGCGGCTGGTAAGGAAGCTGGGGAGCGGCAGGAGGCGGTCGAGATAGGGGGCAGCGGCAGTGCGGGAGACGGCACGGCCGGTACGGGGGGAGACGTGGGTGAGGTCTCCGGTTTCGCCGGTGACGGCGCACGCGGTGAGGTCGAGTCCGTAGCCGAGGTCGTCGAGCACCGCGAGTTCGAAGCGGGCGAGTTCTGCGCCGTCGGGGGGATTGTCGATGAGGCGGAGGGCCATGCCAAGGAGGCGGTCGTACGGATCGCGCTCTGGAAGGAGGCGCAGATGTTCGCAAACGAGTTGGCTGAGATAAAGTTGGGTGCGATCATCGATCAGGCGGGCGGCGCGGGTCTGGAGCAGGTCGACTGTGAACAGGCCAAGCTGGTCTTCAAGGCGGGCGCGCCAGGTGAGCTGGAGGGAGTTGCCGGGCTGAAGAGCCGCGGCCAGGCGCCTTGTGCGGCCGCCGCGAACAAGGCCAAGATGGCGGCCGCGGCCCACGACCATGGCTTCAGCGATGATGCTGGTTTCCCCGTGACGGCGCACGCCGATCAGCAGGCCTTCTCCGGTCCATTCCATTAGAGGGCTACGCGAGGGAAGCGAGGTACCCCCCTCCTGGCCTCCCCCGCTAGGGGGGAGGTGGACGCAGCGCGTATAAACAGATGGTGCCACATGGACGGTGTCACCCTCCCCCTTGCGAAGAGGGCCAGGACGGGGGTCTCTAGCGGCTCATCAGCCCTTCCCATGTGGGAATTCCAGGCCCATTTCGCGATAGCGTTCCGGGTCTTCGCTCCACTTCTCGCGGACCTTGACGAAGAGAAAGAGGTGGATCGGCACCTCGTACATTTCCATCAATTCCTTGCGCGCTTCGGCGCCGATGGCCTTGATGGTCTGCCCGCCGGCGCCCAGCACGATCTTCTTGTGGCTCTCGCGCGAGAGGTAAATCACCTGGTCGATCTTGTAGGAGCCGTCCTTCTGGATTTTGAAGCTCTCAGTTTCCACCGTGGAATTGTAGGGGATTTCGTCGTGGACGCGCAGGAACAGCTTTTCGCGCGTGACCTCGGCCGCGGTGATTGCCATGGTGAGGTCAGTAAGATGGTCCTCGGGGAAGTGCCAGGGGCCAGGCGAAATGTGCTTGACGCACCAGTCGATGAAATCCTGCACGCCATAGCCCTTGAGGGCCGAGATCATGAAGGTTGCCTCGAAGCGCAGCTTCTCGTTGAGCGTCTTGCTAAGCTCCAGCAAGGCCTCGTTCTTGATGGTGTCGATCTTGTTGAGGATCAGTATCTTCGGGTGGTTGATGTTCGAAAGCCCCTCAAGAAGGGATTCAAGATCTGGAGTTATCCCCCTTTCGGCATCAACGATAAAGGCAACGAGATCGGCGTCCCCTGCCCCGCCCCACGCGCTTTCGACCATGGCGCGATCGAGCCGGCGCTTGGGCGCAAAAATGCCGGGGGTGTCGATAAACACCAGTTGCGCCTTGTCGAGCGTAACCACTCCGCGCACCTGACTACGGGTGGTCTGCGCCTTGTGGGTAACGATGGACACTTTGGTGCCGACCAGTGAGTTGAGCAGGGTCGACTTGCCGGCATTGGGCGCGCCTACAAGGGCGATGAAGCCGCATGAAGTATCGGTTGGTTCAAGGCTCATGCTCATGGCGTTTCCTTCCAGACCTGCTGCTTGATAAGGAAGAGTTCAGCGGCCTTGTGTTCGGCGATTTTCTTGGACGGACCTATGGCACTGAGCTTTTCGAAATTGCCGACGCTGACGGCGATGGTGAATTCGGGGGCATGATCGGGTCCGGTGCGTTCCTCGAGCGAATAGGTCGGCGGCTCGAGGCCACGAGCCTGCGCCCATTCCTGCAGTGTCGTCTTGGCGTCGGCCTTGTTGGCCTGCCCGTCAGCGAGAAATTCCTCGAACATGCGCTCGACGAACTCATAGGCCTTGCCCAAGCCGCCATCCAAATAGATAGCGCCGATGACCGCCTCGGTGACATCGCCCAGAATGGCTTCCTTTTGCGCGCCGCCGGTGCGGGCTTCGCTTTCACCAAGATTCAACTCACGCCCTAGATCGAGCGTGCGGGCGATGATGGCGCAGGTTTCCTTGCGCACCAGCGTGTTGAGCGTGCGGCTGAGCTCGCCTTCATTGGCCTTGGGATAGCGGCGATACAGCATATCCGCCACAACAAGGCCGAGCACCCGGTCGCCCAGAAACTCCAGCCGCTGGTAGGAGTTCTCGATGCGCTTGCTGGGCGAAACGGCGCTGGAGTGGGTCAGCGCGCGATCCAGCAGGTCCGGATCGGCAAAGCGATAGCCAAGGCGAAACTGCAGTTTTTCGTGGTTGCGCGGCGAGCGGCTCATCGATCAATGGTCTGGAACATGCGATCCCAGCGGACATTAGCCGGCCACTGCCAGATCTGCCACGGTGGGATATTGTCCTTGATGGAGAAGAAGCGCGCTTCGGCCTTGGCAATGAGGTTGATGGCGGGGACATAGCCCACCTGGCTCAGCACGCGACTATCGGCCGAACGGTCACGATTGTCGCCCATCATGAAGTAATGACCGGCAGGAACGACATATTCCTGCGTGTTGTCGAGCGGGCCGTTGTCGGAAATTTCCTGGATGGTGTGGACGCTGCCTTCGGGGAAGGTTTCGCGATAGACGGTGACTTCGCGGGTCTGTCCTTCGCTATCAGTGTCCTGCGTCTTGCCGATCTCCTCGCGTTCCACCATCGTGCCGTTGATGTAGAGGCGCCCTTCCCGGACCTGAATGCGATCACCCGGCAGGCCCACCACGCGCTTGATGTATTCAACGTTCTGCGGCACGGGACGGAACACGGCGATGTCGCCGCGATTGGGTTCGCGTCCGAAGATGCGGTTGTCGATCGGCAACTCGAAATCGAGCGCTGTGAAATTGCCGTAGCGACCGAGCGAGAAGGAATGCTTGCCGTAGCCCCAGACGAATTTGTTGGCGACGAAATAGTCGCCAATCATCAGCGTCTGCTGCATGGAAGCCGTCGGGATGGAGAACGGCTGATAAAGGAATGAGCGCAGCACGATCGCGATCAGCAGCGCCTCAACCACGACGACGATGGTTTCCCACCATTCGCTCGCGGCAGATTTTTGCATTGATTTATGGGCGGGCTGGCTCATGGATGTCCCCGGAAAGCGGTGGCGCAGCGTTAAGCGTTTGTCCCGTTTAGGTCAATCGGCAGCGCTTCGATGATGACGAACGCCTGGGCCAGCCCGGCGTCATCGGTGATGGTCAGGTGTATGTGGGCCTCATGGCCGGCCGGTACAAGCCGGGCCAGTGCCACGGCGGCACCATTGGTCAGCTTCATGGTCGGCTTGCCCGAAGGAAGGTTCACCACGCCCATGTCGCGCCAGTAAACGCCAAAACTAAGGCCAGTGCCCAAAGCCTTGGAACAAGCCTCCTTGGCGGCGAAGCGCTTGGCGTAGGACGCGGCCCGTTGCGCGCGCCGATCGGACTTGCGCTGCTCGATTTCGGTGAAGCAGCGTTGGGTGAACCGGTCGCCAAACCGTTCGAGGGTGTGCGCCACCCGGTCGATCTGGATGAGGTCGGAGCCCAGGCCGATAATCACTTGACCCCCTGGATGCCGCGGCTGCCCGGCTTGACTGGAGGAATGGCGGCGAGTTCGGGTGGAAGCTGGTCGGCGGGATAGGCCGGCACCTTGTATTGGATAAGGCTGACGAGCGGCACGCCGACGTCGGCTTCCCCGCCTGAGCGATCGATCAGGCAGGCGGCGGCAACGACATTGGCGCCGATGCCGCGCAGGGCTTCCACGCATTCGCGGATGGAAAGGCCGGTGGAGACGATGTCTTCAACGACGATCACCTTGTCGTCGGAAGCGATCTCAAAGCCGCGGCGGAGTTCGAACTTGCCATCCACGCGCTCGGTATAAAGGGCTGGCAGGCCCAGCTGGCGAGCTGTTTCATAGCCAGGGATGATGCCGCCGATCGCGGGGGACACAACCTTGGTAACGTTACCAAACCCTTCGGCGCGTACCTTGTCGGCCAGGGCGCGGCAGAGCTTTTCGGTCTGCGCTGCGTATTGGAAGACGTTGGCCTTCTGCAGGAACACGGGCGAGCGCAGGCCGGATGACAGAATGAAATGGCCCTCGAGCATTGCGCCGCATTCGCGGAAAATGGCCAGCACTTCATCTTTCGTCATCAATAAATCTCCTGTCGACCTGGCCGTCCCATTCCAGCGTCGAAATCATGGACGCCTCGCGGATGCCGGCGCGTTGAACGGCAGACAGGCCGGGACTGCGCTTGAGCGTTGCCAGAACATCGGTCAGTTGCGCAAGGTCGCGCACCTCGATTTCAAAGATCATCTGGTGAAAGTCGGGTGAAATCATCCGCATCACCAGATTATTGATGTTGGCGTCGCATGCGGCGATGGCCGAGGATATTTGCGCGAGCGATCCCGGCTTATTGACGCTCTCCATGGTGATGACGGTGGCATAGAGCTTTTCATCGCCATGCTTGATGTTCCAGCGCACGTCGACCCAAGCCACGTCGCTGTCGTGCATCTCCGTCAGGGCATCGGAGTGGATAGGGTAAACCACCATGGGGGTGTCTGGCTGCAATATGCCGACGAGCCGGTCACCGGGCACGACGCCTTCGGGAGACATGGTCACCGGCATGTGGAAGTCGAGCTGGGCCAGGGCGGAGGTTGCGCGCGGGCCCGATTTTTGCCCGCCGGGGACGCGGAAGCGGAAAATATCGGTGGCGCGCAGGGCGAACCAGCCATCGGCGGTGTCAGCGACGGGCAGATCGAGCTTGCGGCGGCGCTTGCGCAGGCCTTTTACCTTGGCGAGTTCCTCGCCAAGCGGCTCGGCACCGACCTTGCCCTCGCCCACAGCGATCAGCAACTCGCGCCTGCCGGGAAAGCTCAAGGCTTCGGCGAGCGCCTTGGCTTCGCTCTCATCCAGCATGACGCCTTCGCGCTCCAGCATCATGTTGAGCACGTTTTCGCCCAGGGCGAGCGCACGCTGGAGCGCGGCATGGCGCACCGAGCGGCGGATAGCGGCGCGGGCCTTGCCCGTTGCGGCAATGCCCAGCCAGTTCATCGGCGGCACATGATTGTGGTCGCGGATGATCTCCACTTCGTCGCCCGAGCGGAGCTGGGTGACGAGCGGCAGGATGGAGCCGTTTATCTTGGCACCGACGCAGGTGTCGCCAATGTCGGTGTGGAGGGCGTAGGCGAAATCAATTGGCGTCGCGCCACGGGGCAGCGCGATCAGTCGGCCTCGCGGGGTGAAGCAGAACACCTGATCCTGAAAAAGTTCAAGCTTGGTATATTCCAGGAAATCTTCGGTGGTGGAATTGCCGGTGGTGAGATGCGCGATCGTGGAGCGCAGGGAGCCGTAAGCCTGCGATTCGTTCTCGATGCGGGTGAGATCGGCGGATGCACCGTCCTTGTAGAGCGCATGGGCGGCAATGCCGAATTCAGCGACGCGGTCCATTTCTTCGGTACGGATCTGCAGTTCAGCGCGCTGGCGGCCCGGCCCCACAATGGTGGTGTGGATGGACTGATAATCATTGTGCTTGGGGACTGAAATATAATCCTTGAAGCGCCCAGGCACGACCTTCCACTTGGTGTGGACCACGCCAACCGTGTGGTAGCATTCATCGACGGAGCCGACGATGACACGAAAGCCGATCATGTCGGAGAGTTGCTCGAGCGCGATCGACTTGCGCTCGATCTTGCTGAAGATCGAATAAGGTGATTTCACCCGCGCCTTGACGCGCGCCGATATGCCGGCGGCGGCCAGGCGCTCGGTCAGTTCGGTTGAAATGGTTGAAATGGTTTCGCGATACGCCTCCTGCATCTCGTTGAGGCGGGTGACGATGGCGTTGTAGTGCTCGGGCTGCAGGATGCGGAAGGAAATATCCTCGAGCTCGTTGCGCATATCTTGCATGCCCATGCGCCCGGCCAGGGGCGCATAGATGTCCATGGTTTCCTGCGCGATGCGAACGCGCTTTTCCGCGGGCATGTATTGCAGGGTCCGCATGTTGTGCAGGCGGTCAGCGAGCTTGACCAGCAGCACGCGCACATCCTGGCTGATGGCCAGCAGCAGCTTGCGCAGATTTTCTGCCTGCGCTTCTTCGCGCGACACCAGATTTAGCCGCTCGATCTTGGTCAGGCCATCGACGATGGCGCCGATTTCAGCTCCGAACAGTTGATCGATCTCGGCGCGCGTGGCGTCGGTATCCTCGATCGTGTCATGGAGAAGGCCGACGGCGACCGACGCATCGTCAAGCTTCAGTTCCGTCAGGATTGCGGCGACTTCGAGCGGATGGTTGAAGTAAGGGTCGCCGGAGGCGCGCTTTTGCGAGCCATGCTTTTGCATGGCGTAAACATAGGCCTTGTTCAACAACTGCTCGTCGACGTTCGGGTTATAGGCCTGAACGCGTTCGACAAGCTCGTACTGACGCATCATTGGATTGGTCGCCGCTCGCTTAGGAAATCAGCTTAGCGCTTTGTATTGATTTGGGAAGGCGTAGATTTGGCCACGTGAAGAACCTCAATCACCCTCCAGGGAGACTAGGTGAAGTCCAGCAAGCTAAACCAAAACACCCCCAGCTTGCGCCGGGGGTGCTGATCAATCAGGCCTTGCGCGCCGATTAGTCGTCGCGGCGCTCTGGCGGGGCCAAGCTTTCGATACCGCGCAGAAGTTCTTCTTCGCTGATGGTATCGAAATTGAGCTGGTCGTCGTCGCCCGAGCTCTCGATGAGCGGCGCGGTGTGGCTTTCGGGCTCGTCGACCTCAACATATTTCTGCAGCGAGTGGATCAGATCCTCGCGCAGATCTTCGGGCGAGATGGCGCCGTCGCCGATTTCGCGCAAGGCAACAACGGGGTTCTTGTCGTTGTCGCGCGGAACAGTGATCTGGGCGCCGGACGAAATCATGCGCGCACGGTGCGCGGCCATGAGGACGAGATCGAAGCGGTTCTCGATCTTTTCGATGCAGTCTTCAACGGTGACGCGTGCCACAGACGTCTCCAAAAATTATGGAATGAAAGGTTACCTTACACGAGGCGTGTGCAGGATACAAGGTTTGCCGAGACTCTGGCGCGTCAGCCGCGCCCGCCCTCTTTCATGATGCGGGACTTGTCGCGGTTCCAGTCGCGGTTGCGCTCGGTTTCGCGCTTGTCATAGTTCTTCTTGCCTTTGCCCAGGCCGATCAGCACCTTTGCCCTGCCCTGGTCATTGAAGAACAGCTTGAGCGGCACGATGGTATTGCCAGCGCGGGAGACTTCCTGATCAAGGCGCGCCAATTGCTTGCGCGAAACCAGAAGCTTGCGAGGCCGCTTTTCTTCATGGTTGAAGCGATTGGCTTGGAGGTATTCAGGAATGTGCGCGTTGATCAGCCAGAGCTCGCCACGCTCGGGAGAGGCATAGGACTCGGTGATCTGCGCCTTGCCGAGCCGGAGGGACTTCACCTCGGTTCCGGTGAGGACAAGGCCGGCTTCAAGGGTTTCGCCGATCTCGTAATCATAGCGCGCGCGGCGGTTCTCAGCCACGACCCCGTGGCTGATCACACCGTTTTTCGATTTGTCGTTCTTGGCTGCCATGGCTCTTATATAAGGCCGGCATGGGCCAGTGCAAAGTCAACGGCTTCTTCTGTCGCCTTGCTGACGGGCACGAGCGGCAACCGCAACTCGTTGGTGCAAAGCCCAAGGCGATGGGCCGCGTATTTCACTGCAGTCGGATTGGGCTCGAGGAAGAGGTTCTTGTGCAAGTGCACGAGCTTGTCCTGGATCGTCAGGGCGCCCTTGAAGTCACCAGCCAGGGAAAGCTCCTGCATTTGGGCGCAAAGCTTGGGCGCGACATTGGAAGTGACTGAAATGCAGCCAGTGCCACCATGAGCATTGAAGCCAAGCGCAGTCATGTCCTCTCCTGATAGCAGGATGAAGTCGGGGCCAAGCTTGGCTCGCTGCAGGCTGGCACGCCCCATGTCGGCCGTCGCATCCTTGACGCCAATGATGTTGCTGTGCGCCTCGTGCAGGCGGGCAATGGTATCGACCGTGAGATCAACGATTGTGCGGCCTGGGACGCTATAAAGAATGACGGGAATGCCGACCGCGCTGGCCACAGCCGAGAAATGCTGGAACAGCCCTTCCTGATTGGGCTTGTTGTAGTAGGGCACGACGGATAGCACCGCATCGGCACCAGCCTTTTCAGCATACTTTGCAAGCGACACAGATTCTGCCGTTGCGTTCGACCCGGCACCCGCAATCACCGGCACACGGCCGTTGGCCACTTCGATGCAGATTTCAATCACACGATGGTGTTCCTCATGGCTCACAGTGGGGCTTTCCCCTGTAGTGCCCACGGGAACCAAGCCATGCGTGCCTTCGGCAATCTGCCAGTCAACAAAGCTCGCGAAGGCTTTCTCATCGACAGCCCCATCACGCATGGGGGTCATGAGTGCCGTTATCGATCCTCGCAGCATTTGTCGCAATGTCCTTGGTTGTTTGCCACAGTTCGGCCGTGGCGGGATGGCATAGGCCGCTTATGAGTGCGGTTTTGAACGAGCGGCACCATAAATACAACTGGCCACCGCGACAACGCTTTGTTGAACGGCGGCAGCCAGCAAGGATCATCCGGCGGCAATCCAATCTTTACCCTAACAAGGTAAAGCTTCGGTTTCTGCAAGGATGGGGGCGCCTTGCTGGAAATGTAGATGTGTACCAGCAGGACGGCAGATGAAGAACAGCTCTCGGGCAGTACTCCTTGCATCGGTTGTGGGTCTGACAGTGATTGCCCCCATCACCTACGCGGCCAAGGAAGTTATCGTTTTGGTTCGCTCCGGCGCTATAGACGGCGCGGCGACCCCGACGCCCGCAACGTCCGAGATCGCGCCCTTCTCCTTTTCCGATGTTGAACCGGTCGACATGGTTCAAACGGCATCCATTCCGGCGGCTCCGGCGCCCCTGGTTGCCAGTGTACGGCCTGTCCCATTGCGTGCTGAGACTTCGCCTCTGAAGAGCGTAGTGTCGGAGGAGGTTGCGCCCAAACCTGTCCAAGCGTCTGCAGAGTTCCTGAAGGCTCTCGAAACGCTGGGTGATGGTGACATCGCGGGGGCACTTGAGCAGGCTTCAGCGCTGAAAAGCGCGGTGGAGCGGCGGACCATTCAATGGGCTGCGATCCACTTCAATGCAGGCAAAGTCGACCATAACACCATCAAGGCGTTCATGGCAGAAGTGCCCGAATTTGCCAGCAGCGATGTTTTCCGGACGCGGCTCGAGCAATCCTTGGTCTGGTCCAATCTTTCGGCTGATGAATTCCTGACGGAATTGGGCGACCAACCTCAAACGATTGAAGGGCAGATCGTGCTCGCCAGGGCTCTTCTTGCCGATGGCGACAAGGCCGCTGCACAGGAACTGGTGCGAAAAATCTGGTCCGAGAACTTCCTCACGCGCAGCCAGGAAAAGCGCGTGCTGGACAGCTTCAGGAGCCTGCTGGACCGTGAAACGCACTGGCAGCGCGCCATGCATTTGATGATGCATGACCGCGCCAAGGGCAGCGAGCGGCTTTTGCCGTTCCTCTCCAAGGCGCAGGCTACGCTGGTCAAGGCGCGAGCTGCGGTTTCGCGCGATGAGGCGGACGCAAAGGCCCAGCTCGACAATGTCGATCCGAGCATGAAGACCAATCCGGTCTATATCTATTCACGCGTGCAGCGCGCGCGGCAATTCGAACTTTGGGAAAGTGCAGCCGAATGGCTGGCCAAGGCGCCGGCGGACGTGCCGGATGCGGCCGAATGGTGGTATGAGCGCCGTTCACTGATTCGCAAATTCATGGATCTCGGCGAGCATCGCCTCGCCTTCGAGGTAGCCGATGGCTATCGGGACGGACCCGAAGCGCGCATGGTGGAAGCCCATTTCCATGCGGGCTGGATCGCCCTCGCCTTTCTGGATGACGCCGAAGCGGCCAAGCGCCACTTCAGCGAGATGACCAAGCATACCACCCTGCCCGACAGCATCAGCCAGGCCAATTATTGGCTCGGGCGTGCCAACAGCAAGCTGGGCGACCTTGAAGGTGCACAGGCTGCGTTCGAGGCTGCCGCCAAGTTTAGCACGGTGTTCTATGGTCAGCTGGCGCTGGCTGAACTGGGTCATCACGGTGTGGATATCCGGCCCGAACCCGATGCGCGGGATCGCATGGCGCTGTTTGAAGGCAATTCCGTAGTTCAGGCCGTGCGCCTGCTGGCGGCAAGCAACAAGAAAAGCATGGCAACGACCCTGCTGCGCCAATACAGCAATGGCCTGCAGCATGGTGGCGAGTTTCTGCTTGCCTCCAAACTGGCGCAGGAATTGGACGCGCCGCAGCTGTCGATTGCAATTGCAGCCACCGCCGAAGGCAATGGCGTTCCGCTTGATAGCCTGGCCTTTCCGCACAACGCTCTGCCCCCAAGCGCAAAACTAGGCACCGAACGGGCTGCTGTTTTCGCTGTAGCGCGTCAGGAATCGATGTTCCAGATCGACGCCGAGTCCCATGTCGGCGCGCGCGGGTTGATGCAGCTTATGCCTGGCACGGCCAAGGAAGTGGCGGAGGCTGTGGGCGTCGACTATTCGCCCGCGCGGCTGGTCAGCGACGCGTCCTATAATGCCCTGCTCGGCTCCACATACCTCGGCAAGCAGCTGGACCGCTATGACGGCTCGCTGGTGTTGGCGGCTGCCGCTTATAATGCAGGCGCTGGCAATGCCAACAAATGGATCAAGGCCTATGGCGATCCCCGTGACAGCGACGTGGATGCGGTGAGCTGGGTGGAGCGCATTCCGTTTCAGGAAACCCGGACCTATGTGAAGCGCGTGCTCGGCAATTACCTGGTTTATCGCGCGCAGATGGGCGATGCTCGCATGACCCTGAAACAGGCGTTGCGCACAATCGACGAATAGTGGTTGAGCGGGGCACGCGCTTCATCCTAGATAGCGCCAATGCCCCGCCCCAGAACTTTTCCCGTCGATCATCCGCCCTTTGCAGCTCTGCCGGTCGCGCCCGTCGCGTTGGCTAGTGGTCAGCGCGCCATGGTGCATGTGAGCGGGGAATGGTCGCGGCAAGCGCTCCCGCTAGTGTGTATCCCTGGCTATCAGCGGAACATGACGGACTTTGCCGATTTCGAGCAATATTTCCGCAGAGCAAGCGGTGGCGACTGGCCGATCGTGCTGGTCGATCTGCCTGGTCGAGGTCGTGCAGATAACCGCGAGAAGGCGGAAGATTATAGCTCCCTGGCGGATGCTCGTGATGTCGCTTCGGTGCTGGCTGCGCTCGGCGTCCCTCAGGCGATCTTTTTTGGCCAGGGACATGGCGGGCAGGTCAGCATGGCGCTGGCTGCCGAGCACCCACTTCTTGTTGCCGGAACGATCCTCCTCGACGCAGGGCCAGTGACCGACTCCCGCTGCATTGTGCGGCTGCGCAATAATGTGGCGCATGTGGAAGCGCTTCGCGGCAGGGCTGTGCTCGCAGGCTTCCGGCGCATCCTGGCTGGCGATTATCCCGAGTTGCCGCCGGGGCAGCTCGATAAACTTATCGGGCGAACGCATTTTATCGACAAGCACGGACGCGCTAAACCGCTTTACGACAAGCGTTTGATCAGCGCGCTCGCAAGCATCAATTTTGATGACGTCCTCGCGCCACAATGGCCGCTGTTCGATGCGCTGCGCTGCGCACCCTTGATGCTGATCCGCACGCAATTGACGGATCAGCTGCGGCGCCAGACTTTCGATGAAATGACCCGCCGCAGGCGCGGCGCTGCGATGCTGACGATTGAGGGACAAGGATCCCCTGCCCTGTTGAACAAGGCTGCCGAAGTCGAAGCAATTGCAGGCTTCGTCCGTGCGACCAGCAAGCGGCGATTCGCGGCCTAATTGGCAGGCTCTCAAAGCTCCGAAGCAATCTTGACGACGATCCGGCGGTTTAAAGCCTTTCCTTCCGGTGTCGTATTGTCGGCGATCGGATTGCTCTCACCATATCCCAGGGCATAAAGCCGTTCCGGCGCTACGCCGCGCTCAATGAGGGCGTTCACCACGGCCTCGGCTCGCGCAACGGACAAGGCAAGATTGAGCTGCTCGTCGCCATCGGCGTCGGTATGGCCTTCGACGTGAATGGCAGTAGCGGGACAGGCACCAAGATCAGCTGCTAGTTCATCCAAGGCAGGCGCTGAGTCTGGCGTGATCTGAGCGGCTCCAGAACGGAACAGGATGGCGTTACGCGCCGAAAATTCAGCGAGCGGCGCTTCGCAGGCGGCCAAACCTTCATTGTTCATCGGCGTTGGTGCTTCTACAGCAATTTGCTGCATTGGATCAGGCACGGCAATTAGGGCAATGTCCGTCTTCCATATTTTTTGCCTGCCTGACGCATCTAATGCATCTAGGACAGCCTCGCGCGACGGAGCGTCTCGCGCAGTCCCTGAAAGCGACCAAGTGCCTTGGGCAAAGGTCAAAGAACCTTCATCTAGCAGCATCAGCGCGCGCACACCTGCTTCTGCCTGCATGACGAAGTCGGCGGGAGCGCCACCGCTTATACTCACGGCATCAATATTGCCGCCGCTTATGGCCGCGAAAAAGCGAAGGGCGGGTTCGGCGGGAACCTGGCCACTAAAAATCATTGAGTCATCACCGGCCTTTGTAGCAGAAAATGCATATTCCGGATTAACAGCGGTGGGCTCGCTAAGTGGGGTATCGGCAGGCGCCGCCACCGCCAGTGACCATCCGGACGCGGCGAGTTGCTGCCGTTCGAAGTCCCTTTCAATGGCCGCTTTGTCGGCTCGGCTACTTGCGGTTCCAGACAGAACCCAAGCCTTACCATCAAAACTGACTTGTCCCTCCTCCAGTTCTTTCAGAAGGCTTATGCCGGTCCTGGCGGATGACGAAAACGCGTCGGGCTGGCCGGAGGCGAAACGGAACTGCGCCTTTGCAGTGGGACCAGCCGATGCGAGCAGGATCTTCTCGAGCGCGGGATCCGGCACCATGCCGCTGAGGATCACAGCTCCATCTGCGCTTTTTTGTGCCCGCCACTCGTAAGTGTCCGCAGCTGGCGCAAGAACTTCGAAGCTTGCGAGAACGAAACCGGAAGGCATGTCAGCGGCAACAGCTTTCGTTACTGCAACGAAATCATCCTCGCTGCTGGCCACGCCATTCACGGTGATAGCATTCTCGCGCAAGGCGAACCGGCCTTCGGCAAGCCGATCCAGAATGGCGAGGCCAAAGTCCAACGCCTCTGCATAATTATCAGGCGCTCCGCTTCCGAGCCGCATCCATTGCGTATCTACGTTTGAACGAGCTGCCAGTTCTGTTCTGAGGTTTTCGTCCGGCACATAGCCGTCAAAGATTGTAGCGCCGGCGGCTTGACGCGTCGCGGTGACCCAGTAATCCGCTACTTTGGGCAGTGGCAGTTCGGTGATCGAACCGGCCGAACGATCCTGAACTTGCTTCGTTTGGGCAAGACTCAAAGCAGGGTTCAATACGAGGAAACAGGAAAAGCATAGCGCCGGGATAAAGGATGTTCTTGCCGTCGTAACGTTCAGTTTCTTCGTAGTCATTTTTGTCCCGTTTGATGCCGCCGGGGAACACTAAAGAAGTTTGGCGCTGAACGGAAACGTTGCTGCGGCACGAAACTGGCTTTCCCGTGCAATATTTCCTTTGGAACAAGCGCCCAGAATAGCAAAAGGCCCGGCTTGCGCCGGGCCTTTCGTATGGGTCTTCGATCTAAGCTTATTCGAAGGTCTTGGCTGCCTTGAAGGTGACCTTGTAGGCTTCAGTGCTGTTGACTTCGCCACGAACGGACGAGGTGAAACCACCGCCAGGAGCCCAAGCCAGTTCGGCTGCACCGTAGATGATTTCTTCATCGACAGGAACGCCGCCCGAGCCTTCAACGGTGAAGTGGTCACCGAGGTAGGCACCGATTTCACCAGTTGCCTTGATGGTTTCGGTCAGAGCCGCAACGACCTGAACAGCCACCTGGGTGGTGTCGAAATCATTGAGGTCGTCGTGGAAATAACGAGCGGCCAAGTTGATGCTGACACCTTCGGTGACGCCAACGCCAACCGAGCCGCCGAAGCCATAGTCTGTCCAGTCAGCACCGAAATCGGTGTCGACGTCCGCAAACTCACCCGACAGGGCGAGCTTGAACAGGTCGAACGTGCCTTCCACAGAGAGCAAGCCGTTCAGCACGTTGCCAGCGCCCTGGCCCTTGATGCTGCTGCCGAACTTGTAGTTGTCCAGATAAGCGACTGCGCCGCGAACCTTGAACGCATCGAAGGTGCCGGTTGCGCCAGCATGGATCGCCCACGACTCCACGTCGCCGTCCAGGATGCCGAAAGCCAGACCGGTGACGTGAGCGGTGATGTTTTCGCCAGCATAGCCAACAACACCAACCAGGGTGCCGTGCTGCCAAGCAGGAGGAACTTCGCCACGAAGCAGGTCGCTATCGCCATTCAGGTCTTCGAGACCAAGACCGACATTGACGCCGTTGCCGAGGTCGGAAACGACCTGGATCGAGTGACCGCCGAGACGATCGTCATCACCGTCAACGCCAACGCCCTTGCCGTCGATGCCGTCGGAGGTGAAGAGGCCGAGAACGTTGAAGGGCGAGTCATCGCCGAGGTTAGCGATCGAGCCCTTCTTACCGGCCATGATTACGGTGGTGTCACCGATCGAGACATAAGCCTCGTCGATGAAGAGACCGTCTGGCTCGCCGTCGGAGTCGAAGTCGAACGGATCGACGTCGTCTTCCTGCGTACGGGTGAAGTCAACTTCCTTGATCTTGATCACGGCCTTGGCAGCGCCGAAATCGCTCGAAGCGGTGCCGACGAACTGCAGCCATGCTTCAACCTTGGAAGTCCAGTCACCGACGTCATCGCCGTACGAGGTACGACGGGTGCTGTCGAAGGTGCGAGCAACGTCGGCTTCAGGAGCGCGGTAGTCGCCCCAGTTGAATTCGTAGGAGACGCCGCCCGAGATCTGCAGGCAGTTGGTGTCGGACGAGATCGTCAGACCCGACAGACCCAGCTCGTCGCAAACGTCGAGCGAGGTGAGAACGCCCAGATCAGCAGCGAAGCCAGCGGTCGAGAGACCGGCAGCAGCAACAGAACCGAGGATAAGGCTCTTGAGTTTCATTGGTTGACCTCCAAAGTCAGTCATTCTTAGTGCCGGTTACCCAGCGGTTTGCCGTAACGCGACCACACTATTCGTGGTGCAGTGTGTTGCCGTCGCGTTGCGACCGGCAAACGATCCCATGCATGGATTCGCAAGACCCACTCTACGCATGGCGGGGAACTACGCAATCGTGCAAAAGCCCTTTTGGCCCCGCCACAATCTGGTTGCACTTGTGTTGTTGCAGATTCAGCACACCAGCGGAAAGGACCTGTTTACCTTGGTTAACAGAGTGTTAATTAACGGGTAATTGCAGTCACTTAGCGGCTTAATGCCGTGCGGACGAGCTCATCTCGGCTCATTCAGCGGGCCTTATTTCTCGGAGAGAGTTGTGATCGCAATGTGGCAGATGTGGCGCCGCTGGATTGCGCATGTTGCGCCGGTGGTCAGCAGGCGCTGAACACGGACTGGCCTGCAATCCAGGTGGAGGCGACTTCGTGCTGGCCAGTTAAATGGACAAAGCTCGCGACAGCGCCCGGTCGGAGGTGCCCGAATTCTGATTGCACGCCCAGCGCCTCGGCCGGGTAGAGCGATGCCATTCGAAGAGCATCAGCCAGAGGGACATCGATCCGGTCCACCAGGAAGCGAACAGCCTCGATCATGTCGAGATCGGCACCGGCGAGCGTTCCGTCGGCAAGGCGCAGGGCTCCATTGGAGCGAGTGATGGTGCGGCCGTTGAGTTGCAGCGTGGTGATATCTGTACCCGTTTGCGACATCGCATCGGTCACAAGGAACAGCCGCCCGGGACCGGTCTTGGCGCGGAGAGCGATCTGGATGGCGGCGGGATGAACGTGAATGCCGTCGGCAATCAGGCCCGCATGAACTTCCGACTTGGCGAGCGTGGCTCCGACAACGCCAGGTTCACGGCTGCCTAGCTGGCTCATCGCGTTGAAGAGGTGCGTGGCCATGCTTGCACCGGCATCAAACGCAGCAGCACTTACTTCATAGCCGGCGTCCGAATGACCAAGACTGACAACGATCCCGGCTCCTGAAAGAGCCGAAATTTGCTCGCGCGTTACTGTTTCCGGGGCGACGGTGACCAGGAGGTTGGGCAAATCGTTCCGCAGGGCCAAGAGGCGAGACAGGTCCGTTTCGTCCATTGCACGGATCAGCGAGGGGTCATGCGTGCCTTTGCGGGCGGTGGACAAATGCGGCCCTTCGAGATGAAGGCCCAGGAAGCCGGGAACGCCAATTTGAGCCGCCTCGCGCCCCGCCTGCATAGCAGCGAGATTCACTCCAACATTGTCGGTAATGAGCGTGGGCAAAAGCGCCGTAGTGCCAAATTGGGCGTGCGCGGCGCAAATAGCCCGGATGGCGGGGAGGCTTGGGTCATTGTTGAAGAGGACACCGCCTCCGCCATTGACCTGCAGATCAACAAAGCCGGGAGCCAGAAAACCGCCACCCAGATGAACAGTTTCCGAATGCTTTGGAATGTCGGATCTCGCGACAATACCGACGACATGGCCGAACTCAATCAACAGTGCAGCGTTCTCGTGCCAGTCAAAGGCATCGAAAATGCGCGGGGCTGTAATGGCGAGCAGATCACTCATATCGTTTCGGTGACCTTTCTAAGCATAGCTGGTGCGTCTGGGTTGAAGCCACGATGCAGCGCAAGGGCTTCAACAAAGCCGTAGAAGGATACGATCAGCGCCAACGGGTCAGTCAAGGGATGTCCAGTGAAGGCAAAGGGAAGCTTGAGGGCGGCACCGGGGCGATCGCTCGTGAGAAAGGCGAGCGCACCCTGCCCTGCCAATTTGTGCGCCATGTCGGCGACCGATGTCTCGGCGGCGTCGCGTGCGGCAAGCGCAAGAACGGGATAGCCGGGTGTTACAATCTGGACGGGACCGTGCATCACTTCGGCCGCACTATAGGCTTCGGCTTGGATGCCGCAGGTTTCCTTGAACTTGAGGGCTGCTTCGTTAGCAATCGCAAAGCCCGGACCGCGGCCAAGCACGTATAGGGCATTACGCCCGTCCAGCGCAGAGATCAGGGGTGACCAGTCGCAAGCAATTGCATTGCGCAAGGAATTGGGGAGATCGGCAACAGCTCTGCTTAGCGCCTTGTCGTCGCTCCATCGAGCGATCAGGGACAGGCCCGCAACAATGGACGCTGCAAAGGTCTTGGTGGCGGCAACGCTTTGTTCGAGCCCGGCATGGAGATCGATGGTGAAGTCGGCCGCTTGGTCAAGCGGCGAGCCACTTGTGTTGGTTATGACAATTGTCAGTCCGCCGGAGCGGCGAGCTGATTGCGTCATGCCGACTATGTCGGGGCTCTTGCCCGATTGGGAAATGGAAATTGAGGCGGCATGCCCCAGCTTGAGATCCTTGCCGTAGACCGAGGCGATAGACGGACCGATTGAAGCCACCGGGACCCCAAGCGTCAGTTCAATGGCATATTTGAGATAGGCGCAAGCATGATCCGATGAGCCGCGGGCTATGGTGGCAATAACAGCTGGATCACGATCTCGGAGCGCAGCTGCGGCGGCATCAAGAACGGGACCGCTTTCGCTGAGGAGATTTTCGACGACATCGGGAATTGCCTCGACCTCGCGGCGCATGTGGGTCTGACCAGTCATGCTTTGTCTCCGGACGCTGGAGAATCGCCGAGCCGCAGTTCAGCGACGAAATCGTAGGTGTCACCTCGGTAGACGGAGCGGGTGAATTCGATGACACGGCCAGAGGCGAGATAGGAGGTGCGCTCGATGTTGAGGCCGGCCGAGCCGACGGCGACTTGCAGTAATTGGGCGTCCTGCTCGTTGAGATTGGCGGCGCGAATGCGCTGGATGGCGCGGATAGGGCGATTGCCGGATTTGTCTAGGTGACGGTAGAGCGAGTCCCCAATAGCTTCGGGATCAGGAACTATCCGCGCGGAAAGGCTGGCGCGCTCAATGGCGAGGGGGGTGTCTCCGGTGAGCCGAAGGCGCGAAATGCGTGCGACCTGTTCGCCGGAGGACAGACCGAGGATCACTGTTTCCTCCGGCGATGGCAGATATAGCCCACGCTCGAGCCATTCTGCCCGCACCGCCATGCCACGCCGGGCCATGTCTTCAGTAAAGGATGTCAGTTGCGAGAGGGATTGTTCGACACGCGGGGCCTGCGGCGCGACAAAGGTGCCAGAGCCATGGCGCTGCACAAGAACGCCATCTTTGACCAGTTGCAGCACGGCTTTGCGCACGGTAACGCGAGACACGTCCACCTTGGCAGCCAGATCACGCTCCGAAGGCAGGGCGTCGCCGGCTTGGATGTCGCCACGACGGATAGCATCCTCGATCCAGCGCTTAAGCTGCAGGTAAAGCGGGCCGCCTTGGGGTAGGACGACGCGATCTTCGGCGAAAAAACCGCTGCTCACTTCAGCCAATGCTTCCCCCGTCCGACACGTGTCCAGCCGCAAATCCTGACCCTCGGTCAGGTTAAAGCCCACTCGGCTCGCTTTATAATACCAATAAAATACCATTGACCAAGTGCTATTTTGCTTGAAAGCACCTAGCGCGCTACCTTTTCAGGTATCAAACACCGAACCTAGACAAGTGGTATGATTTTGGCATTATCTCGCGACAGAGGAGAGCGTAATGACACCACGGCAGACGGAAATGCGCCATTCGCGGGCCCAAGGCTTTGATCTGCTTGCCCCGGAGGAGGCACTGATGATTCTTGCTCAGGCGCAAGCCGCGGCTGCCGACACCGTACAAACGGCCGTGCCGCAGATTGCCCAAGCGGCCGACGTCATGGCCCAGACAATCTCTGGAACAGGCCGCATCATCTATGCAGCGGCGGGCAGCTCAGGACTAATGGCTATGGCCGACGCATTGGAACTGCCCGGGACGTTCGGAATTGACCGCTCGCGCATCAAGATTTTGTTCGCCGGTGGCCTGAATGCGCTTGCGGCGCTGGAAGGCGGTCCAGAGGATGATATCGAAGCAGCGCGCCGGGATGTGGAGCAAGCCGGAGTAGGTCCGGGAGATTGCCTCCTTGCCTTAACCGCCAGCGGCTCGACGCCATATCCCTTGATGGCTGCGGAAACTGCTCGGCGCGCTGGAGCCCGGACGATCGGGATCAGCACCAATGCTGATGTGCCGCTGTTTAAGAAAGTAGACATCGCCATCTGCCTGCCGACGCCGCCGGAAGTCATCGCCGGCGCTACGCGCATGGGCGCAGGGACAGCGCAGAAAATCGCGCTCAACATGATGTCCACCTTGATGGCGGTACGCCTGGGCCATGTGCACGACGGTTTTATGGTCAATGTGGTCGCCGATAATATCAAGCTGCGCCAACGAGCCCAAGGCATTGTTGCTGCCATCTCCGGCGTAGACGAAGCCGCTGCGAGCGAGGCACTTGACGCGACCGGAGGCGCGGTAAAGCTAGCGGTGTTGATCGCTGCAGGAGCAGCGAGCGTGGAAGACGCCAGGGGGATGCTCAACCAAAGCGGCGGCCAATTGCGGCCAGCGCTTGATGCGCTTGCGCGTCTGGCGTGAAACGCAGCCTGTTGTCAGCGAGCTTCTAAATGCCAGGAGTCACGCCTCACCCAAGGCAACTGCGCCAAGAGCTGGGCGTTGACTGCTGAGGAGGATGCCGAACCCGCCATCCTCCTGCCCCGTTCCGGGGCATTGAGGAGGTTCACCATGGAAAAGCATAGTGAAGAGGCCATTCGGGAACGCGCGTATGCGCTATGGGTCGAAGCAGGCTCGCCCGAAGGCGACGATCAGCGCTTCTGGCATGAGGCCGAACGTCAACTGAGCCGCGGCAGTGAGCTCGATACATCTGACAATTCTACTGACACTGATACACCGCCGGTACAGGCTGGCCTGCCCAATCTCTAACAGCTATGGGCGGCGTCGGTGAGGCGCCGCTCGATTGCTCTATTTGTTTCATTTCTGGCGCCGTTGTTTCGCTTGTTCCACAACAAGTAGCTCGGGGCGGCCAGGCTCAGCTTCATCAAAGCCGATAAACAGCCGTCCTGAAGTACTTCATGGCGTTATCCAAGGCACGGCATCAAAGCTGTGGCGCCGTTACACAAGTGTCGCAAAGCTGTGATTTGTACCCCATCGCTGCGGCCTCGGGCCCGGCTTCCGCTTGCAAAAAGTTCCGGCTGGTAGTTAGCTTCGGTCCGGGAGAGCTCGACGGAAGATCGATGGAACCTGTCGGCCGCATTGGCGATCGGCGGAATACCCGTTCCAAGAGGACGGTTTGGGAGATACAAAATGAAACGGCGTGATTTTATGCTCGCTGCCGGCGCAACTGCCGGCGTGCTGATGATGCCCCGCATGTCTTTTGCAGCTGAGGGCGTGGTCGATATCTATTTCACCTCCGACCAGAACGTCATCGATTTCTGGACCAATGTGGTGAAGCCGAAATTCGAGGCTGCCAATGCCGGCGTGACCTTGAACCTGGTAGACGGCGGCGATGGTGCCGGCGTGTCAGCCATTGGCGACCGCGCGCTCGCGGCCCTGGCCAGCGGCACCGACCCCCAAGCTGACCTGTTTGAGGGCTTCGACAGCCGCGTGACGGTCGGCGGCATCGACAAGGGTCTCTACGTCAACTTCAAAGAGGCCAATCTCTCCAACTATTCAAAGATCAATCCGCAAGCCTTCGACATCGAAACCAACATGCCCTATCGCGGCTCGCAGGTTCTGCTGGCCTATGACACCGAAAAGCTTGATCCAGCCAATGCGCCAAAGACCTGGGATGATCTCGTCGCCTGGATCAAGGCCAACCCAGGACAGTTCATCTACAACCGTCCCAACAAGGGCGGCTCGGGCGGCAATTTCGTGCGTCGCGCCATCTATGCCGTCAACGGCAACGACCCGAGCAAGTTTACGGTCGACAACTACAGCCCCGAAGCCGATGCAGAGATGCTGACGCCTGCCTGGGAAGTGCTCAAGGATATTGCCCCTTCGCTGTTTGAAGGCGGCGCCTACACTTCGGGCAACACTCAATCGCTGCAACTGCTCGGTCAATCGGCCGTGACCATGATCCCGACCTGGTCGGATCAGGCTCTCTCGGCAATTGACCAGGGTGTGCTGCCCGAAACAACCGGCCTGGTACAGCTGACCGACCTTGGCCTGCCTGGCGGCTTCACGCGCCTTGCCGTTCTGAGCAACGGCACCAACAAGGACATCGCGCTTCAGCTCTGCGACTTCCTGCTCAGCGAGGAGATTCAGTCCGCCGTGCTGAGCGAACTGGGCGGCTTCCCTGCCGTATCCTGGGATTACATCTCGGCTGATCTGCGCGAGCGGTTTGCCGACATCATCCCGGAAACCATCCCGAACTTCCCAAGCGGAGACTGGGAAAAGGCCATCAATGATGGTTGGTATCGCGCCGTGGCTCCGAACGTGGATCCTGCCTCGTGACCACCATAGACTCGGGCCACATCGCGCCCGTCCAAGCAGAACGCAGGAGGCCATATGGCCTCCTGCTCGTCGCTGCCCCCGTCTTGCTTGTTGTTTGGCTGATCATCTGGCCGATCATCTCGGCTGTTATCACCACGCTTTGGGTCCAGACGCCGGAAGGATCCGAGTTCTCGACCGGCACCTACCAATTCTTTTTTTCCGACGGGTACAGCCTGTCGAACCTGTCCGTTACGCTCTGGACCACGGGCGTTTGTGCCATCCTGCTGCTCCTCATCTGCTTGCCGATCGCACTTTATCTGCGGTTTTCGGACAGCAAGGTGGCAGGCTATGTGCAGGGACTGGCGATCTTTCCCATGTTCGTGCCGTCCATCATCCTGAGCTTCGCCTTTATCCGCGTGCTGGGGCCCAACGGGACAGTTGACCTTCTTGCCAACGCCATGGGCCTGCCCAAGATTCGCTCGCCTTATCTTACCGCATGGGGTCCCGTGATTGGCCTCGTATGGGACAACATTCCGCTCACCGTGCTGATCCTTTTGTCCGGCCTGGGCAATGTGTCCAACCAGGCAATCGAGGCGGCGCGCGACGTTGGTGCGCGCAAGCTGCAGGTGCTCTGGTACATCATATTGCCGCGCATCGGAAATTCCGTGCTTGTGGCGATTTCATTTGCCGTACTCGGCATTTTCTCGTCGTTCACCCTGCCCTATGTATTGGGTCCGGCGGCGCCTGAAATGATGGGGCCCTTCATGCAGCGCACCTTCCGCGAGCTGTTCGATCCGCGCAATGCCATCACCCAGGCCGTGATCACCTTCGGGTTCTGCATCGTGTTTGGTCTCTTTTATGTGCGCTCTGTCGCCAAGAACAGGACGCCCTAGATGGCCACTCTTGTGCATCGTAAAACCGACTGGACCGGCATTGTCCTTGCCGTCGTCCTGACGCTGGTCATCGTCTTCCCCTTGATCGTGGTGGGCACCTGGGCCTTCACCAATGTGTGGCGGTATCCTTCGGTTATCCCGCAGGAGTTCGGGCTCAGATTTTGGTACCAGACCTTGGCGCGTGCCGATGTTTGGACCTCCATCACCACGAGCCTTACGCTGGCCACGACAGTGACCGGCATATCCGCCCTGATCTGCCTGCCGGCCGCTTATGCCTTCGCGCGCATGGACTTTCCCGGGCGAGATATCCTCTTCTTCTCGTTTCTGGCAGGTCACGCCTTTCCCAAGTTCGGGTTGCTAGTGGCGATTGCAGGCATTTTCCTGCAGCTCAACCTCATCGGTACGTTCTGGGGTGTGGTGCTAATCCAGCTCGTCGGCACGCTGCTCTTCATGATCTGGATCCCCGTAGCGGCCTTCCAGTCAGTTGACCGGCGCATGGAGGAAGCGGCGCGTGATGTGGGCGCCGGGCCGTTCCGGGTGTTCTGGTCGATCACCCTGCCACAGGCCGGGCCGACAATCGCAGCGGCTGTTCTCCTGAGTTTTGTGGGCACGTTCTACGAAACCGAAGGGGCCTGGCTGATCGGTGCGCCACAGGTGCGTACGCTGCCGGTGCTGATGATCTCCTTCATCAACAACCAGCCGGTGATCCAGTATGGAGCGGTGCTGTCCGTGCTCCTTTGGGTGCCCAGTTTTATTGCGCTGATGTTTGCGCGCCGGGTGGTGAACTCGGGTTCGTTTGCGCGCGGCTTTGGCGGCTAGGAAAAATCAATGTCTGTTCTCAAGATCAAAGACGTCTCCAAGATTTTCGCCAATGGCACCGTGCGGGCGGTGGACAATTTTTCGCTCGATGTGGCCGATGGCGAGCTGGTGTGCCTGCTGGGTCCATCAGGCTCAGGCAAATCCACCCTGTTGCGCATGGTCGGTGGGTTCGAAAGGCCCACTTCGGGCCTGATGATCATCAACGGCGAGGACATCACCCATGTGCCGCCCGAGAAGCGACCAACAGGCATGGTGTTCCAGAGCCACGCATTGTGGACGCACATGAACGTTTTCAAGAACCTCGCGTTTGGGCTCAAACTGCGCAAGGTTGCACCTGACGAGATCAAGCGGCGCGTCGAAGGCGTGCTCGATCTGGTGGGCCTTGGCGGCTATGGCACCCGTCATGTGGCCCAGCTTTCGGGCGGGCAACAGCAGCGCGTAGCGCTGGCACGCTCCCTCGTGCTCGAGCCCAAGATCCTCTTGCTCGACGAGCCTTTTGCGAGTCTTGACCAGCATTTACGCGAAAGACTTCGCGAAGAGGTTCGTGACATTCAGCAGCGCCTCAAGATTACGACGCTGTTCGTTACCCATGGACAGGATGAAGCGCTCTCCATGGCGGACCGTATCGTCGTGATGCGCGATGGCAAGACCGAGCAGATCGACCGGCCCGACATCGTCTACCGCGAGCCGCAGACTCCTTTTGTAGCTGGGTTCATCGGCACCATGAATTTGATCGAGGGCACGGTCTCGAACGGCATCTTCAGCAAGGCGGGGTATTCGACGCCCCTGCCCGTCAGCGATGGTCCCGCGATTTTGGCCGTGCGACCCGAAGCGCTCGATCTCACCGTCGCCAATGACAATGCACAGGGCAAGGTCCACCGCGTGACCGACTATGGCACGCACGGGCTGGTGGATCTGGAACTGCTCGATTCGACGCGCGTCAAGGCGATGGTGTCCCATCCCGATCTGTTCCGGGCCGGTCAAGGCGTTAGGCTCGCGCCCAAGGCGATCGCGGCCTATCGGGATAACGCGGTCATTCATCGCGCGTAACAACTACAGCATTAACAGACCTCATCCTGAGCCTGTCGAGGGACGAGGTCGTGGTACCATCAGGGCACGCCCTCGTGGTTCGACAGGCTCACCGTGAGGGCTACTCCATGACCGACCCCATCTTCATCGAACGCGATGGCCACCGCACCTGGCTCAAATGGCACCGAGCCCGGCGGCGGTCGGGCGACCCGGCATTTACCGGTGCGCGCATCCTGGAGGGCATGCGGCTCGGCGCCAGCGTCGAGGTGGATTTGGTGGTGCATGGCGACCGTGGCTTTGCGGTTCTGCATGATCTAACGGCTGATCGGGGCACTACCGGCACGGGGCGCATTGCCGAACTCAGCGCCGCACAGCTGCGCAGCTTCAAGCTGCGCGATCAGAACGGCACCGCGCTCGAGGAGTACGTCATGCTGCTGGAGGACCTCTGCGCCCTTCTCGCCCAAGGAGGCCTGCATCCTGACGCCCTCCTGCAGCTCGACTACAAGGAAGATTGGGGCGTGCTGGATGAGGCAGCGCTCGCCACCTTCCAGCAGGCAGTGGGGCCGGTCGCAAGGCACATGATCCTGTCCTCGGGCGACGCCGAGTCCGTGCGGCTCCTGACCAAGGACGTGCCCGGGATCAGGATTGGCTATGATCCCTGCCATGATGGGGCTTTAGAACGCCTGGCGCAAACGCGGAACTTTGCCGGTTTCGTCCGCGATGCCGTTGCGGCGTCACCCAATGCCGAGATGATCTATCTCGCCTATCCCATGGTGCTTGAAGCGCACCGGCTAGGGTTCGACATCGTTGCAGCCTTCCACACCCATGGTCGACGGATCGATGCCTATACCATCAACAAGGTCGACGCCCTGTCGCAGCCCAAGATCGAGGCGCTGCTGGCGCTCAAGGTCGATCAGATCACGACGGACGATCCGGAGGAGTTGAAGGCGCTGGTGGGGTGAAAACTCCCCGATTGTCACCCTCGCGTTTGGCCCGAGGGCACTGCACCTGAGGAACAACCAGCCAAATACAACACCCTTAGGTCTTCGCCCGAGGGTGACTATCAGCGCAGCCTTAGTGTGAACCGTCTTTTGGTTCTTTTCTCGGCGCGTCTTTGAGCTTGTCCAGCAAATAGGCATGAGTGGCCTTGTTAGCGACGATCACGCATCCCGTTTTTTCATAAAACTCGGGACCGCGTCCCCACCAGTCCGTTACCACGCCGCCTGCCTCCTCGACCAGCAGGACGCCCACGGCCCAGTCTACCAACCCAGATTCCTCGAAATACCCGGTGAGCCGACCCAAGGCGACATAGGCGCAGGAATTAGCCGAGCTACCGACGATACGAACGGAGCTGATCGGGGCGCGGATGGCGTCCAGGCGCTGGTAGAAGCCGGGATAGGTGAAGAGCCCGGGCGTGGCGAGACCCGTACCAACGTTCAGCAGGCCCGTTTCGGTTTGCGGCGATACGGTGAGCCTTTCGCCATTCATGAAGGCACCCTGCCCCTTGACGGCCGTGAACATCTCGTCGGCGACAGGGTTGTAGAGCGCCCCGCACACCGTTTCGTTCCCGCGCCTCAGGGCAATGGAGATGGTGTAGTGCATGCCATTAATGAAATTGGTCGTCCCATCGATGGGATCGACCAGCCAGCGATGTTCATTGTCCTGGTTGACGGGGTCAAATTCCTCGCCGGTGAAGCTCCAGTCGGGGTAGCGCTCGAACAGGAATTTGCGGATCAGCAGCTCGCTTTCCTTGTCCGCCTCGGAGACGAAGTCGGCCGGTCCCTTGATCCCGATCTCGAGCTCACGAAAACGCTTGAAATAGCCGAGCGTCAAGGCACCCGCCTCGCGTGCAACAGCAACCATGTCCGCAAGGACTGTTTCGTAGTTCATCCGTATCTCCGGATTTGTTTGAATTCGCGGTGCCAGGACGGCCTTCTGCAACGATGCAATTCTGGGCCAGGAATGTCCAGCCGATCTGCCCGTTTCACCAAGTTCAGACTACTAGCACCGGCAGGCGGACGCGGAAGCACGCGCCAGGCAAGGGGCTTTGCACCAGATCGAGCGAGCCATGCATGCGTTTCACGATCTGGCGCGAAATAGCAAGGCCCAGCCCTGCCCCGCCCTGGTCGGCGGCCGCCTGTGCCCCGCGCGAAAACTTCTCGAAAATCAACTTGCGCTCGCCTGTGGCAATGCCGGGGCCATTGTCCGCGATATCGACCAGATGGTGGCCAGCGCGTAGGCGCGTCGAAACACTGATCACCGGATTGGCAGTGTCGTTGTATTTGACGGCATTGCTGATCAGGTTGATGAAAACCTGGCAGAGCCGGTCGGGATCGCCCTCCACCAGCGCCGCGCCCGAACGCCTGCCCCATTCCACTGAAACATTGCGCTGGCGCAGCAGCGCTTCGCAAACATCGAGCGCCCGGTCCAGCGCACGCTCGGGATCAATCGGGGCATTGCGCCAGGTGCGCTCGCCGCGCTCAAGAGCGGAGAGGTCCAGGATCTCGTCGAGCAGCTTGGTCAGGCGCAGCGATTCCTGATGGATGGTCGACACGAACTTGCGACGCTGCTGCTGGTCGATATCGTCGGCATGAAGCAGGATTTCCGAGAAGGAGCGGATCGAGGTCATGGGGGTGCGCACTTCGTGGCTCACCTGGCTCAGGAACTCGTCCTTTTGCAAGTCGAGCTCGCGCAGCTGCGTATTGGCTTCTTCGAGCTTTTGCGCGGTGGAGCGCAGCTCGGCCGAGGTTTTTTCCAACTGCTGGGAATATTCGATGGCCTGCTGGGTTTCGTCGGCCATCTGCATCATTTCCTCGAGCGACACATCGCTGCCCGAAACGACCTTTGAGAGCATGACGTGAGCCGATGCAGCGCCTATGGAGCCTGCGAGTTCACGCTCCAGGCGGCCGATGAACTCGGGCGACGGCTCCAGCAGGTCTGGATCAACACCCGCATCGCGCGCTTCGGCCTCGAACAGGGCGGCGGCGCGGGTGTCGCCCAACACCCGCTCGACCACAAAGAAGAGATCGTTTGCCGTGGCCGAGCCCAGCACGAAATTGCCGCCGGAGGCTTGGTTGGTCCTGAACACGTCCAGGAAGACGCTCGCCTGCAGCCGCTCCAGTGCCGATTGGCTGGTGAGCAGCGAGCCTATGACCAGGGTCAGGACGTTGGCCGAGAGGCTCCAGAAGGCTGCGTGCGCCAGCGGGTCGAGGCCTTCGAGGCCAAACATGGCTTCTGGACGGAGCCAGGCGATCCCCCACGGCCCCTGTTCCAGCAGAAGCACAACTTGCGGGGAAACCGAAGCAAAGGACGGCAGGAAGCTGCACCAGAACCAGAACACAAAGCCTGTGGCGATTGCAGCCGTGGCTGCCCTGCGCGTTGCATCGCGCCAAAACAAGGCGGCGATCACTGCCGGAAAGAATTGGGCAATGCCGTTGAACGAGATGAGCCCGATCGGCGCCAATGCGTTGGAGTCGCGTGTGAAGAAGAAGTAGAAGAACCCCAGGGACAGGATCAGCACGATCGACAAGCGGCGGGCAAAGAGCAGCAGGCCGGTCACGCCGCCGCCATTGCGGCTCGCTGAGCCAAACCGAAGGATCAGCGGCATGATGATGTGGTTGGACACCATGATCGAAAGCGCGATCGACTCCAGGATGATCATGGAGGTGGCGGAGGAAAAGCCCCCAATGAAGGCGAGGAGCGCCAATGTTTCCTGCCCAAACGCCAAGGGAATGGTGAGGGCGAACATGTCAGGGTTGGAGCCCGCTGGCATCTTGGCGAGGCCGAAGACGGCGATCGGTAGGATGAAAAGGCTCATCAGCAGCATGTAGGCGGGAAAGGCCCAGGAGGCCGTGCGCAAATGGTTCTCATCGGAATTCTCGACCACCGTCACCTGGAATTGGCGCGGCAGACAGACGATAGCGGCCATGGACAGGGTCAGCGTGGTCAGCCAGCGGACGTCAAAGGTGTTTTCTGCGTCGACCCGAACTCCCGCTGCTGCAGCGTCACTGAAAATCTGCTCAAAGCCGCCGCCGATGAACACGACGAACATGCCTACTGCTAACAGAGCCGCGAGCTTGACCACGGCCTCAAAGGCTATGGCCGCAACGACGCCATGGTGCTGCTCCTTGGCATCGACGTGACGGGTGCCGAAGAGAATGGTGAACAGCGCCATGGCGGCCGCAACGCCCAGCGCGAGCCCCACGTCATCAATGCCGGTGAGGCTCCCCCGACCGAATTCAGAAGCGCCGGCCACCGCCTGGATCGAGGAGGTCACAGCCTTGAGCTGAAGCGCGATATAGGGCGCAATCCCGATCACCGCGATAATGGTGACAAGGACGGCAAGGCGGTTGGACTTGCCAAAGCGCGAGGACAGGAGGTCCGCAAGCGAGGTGATGCGTTGTTGGTGACTGATGCGGACCAGGCGCCGCAGGAGAAACCACCAGCCGACAAAAACCAGCGTCGGCCCGAGATAGATGGTCAAGAATTCAAGGCCTGAGCGCGCGGCATTGCCGACAGCGCCATAGAAGGTCCAGCTGGTGCAGTAAACCGAAATGGACAGCGTGTAGACCCATGGCGAATGAAGCCAGGAACGCTGGTTGGACCGGGCGCGCCTGTCTCCAAAATAGGCCAGTACGAACAGCAGGCCGACATAGGCAACAGCGGTCGCGATGACGAAATCCGCCGACAGCATCAATCTGCCTCGCTGTCGGAACCCGCCGGCTCGGGCGGCAGGAAGCGGTTGAGCAGTGCCGTGCCAGCGATCAAAACCAGCCAAAGGGCGAAAAGATAAAGCACCGTTTGAGGCAAGCCCCAATGCCTGAGGGGTTGGTTGAACACCAATACGAGCGGCGGCAGCATAAGGAGGGCACCAAGAAGTGTCAGCACCAGCATTGCGCTCTGCAGCTTACGCCGATCCACTGCCTTCCCCCAGCAACTGCCTAACCGCGCCAACAACCTCGGCATTGGCATAGGGCTTGGTTACAAAGGCGTCCGCGCCCAGTTCCTCCGCAATGCGCCGGTCCTGCTGCTGCCCCTTGGCGGTCAGGATCAGCACGGGCGTAGGTCGCATGTCGGTGTCAGCGCGAATGTGCTTGAGGACATCGAACCCGCTGCGCCTTGGCAGCATGACGTCGAGCACCAGGATGCGCGGACGGAGCCGGCGCACGGCCTCGAGCGCTGCATCGCCATCGGTAACGCAATGGATAGACCAGCCGGCGCGCCGCAGAATGAATTCGAGCGACTCCAGAATGCTCGGCTCATCCTCGGCAATAACAATGTCGGTTGCCAAATATCCCCCCTTTGAACCACCGGACATTCTTGCGTGTCCGGTTGGTTAAATCGAAACGCCCCTCAGACCTAGGTAGACCTCACCTGCCAGCCGCCTCAGTAGGCCTCATCCTGAGCCTGTCGAAGGACGAGGTCGTGGCATCCAATCCTCCACTTGCAAGCCCCATGGTTCGACAAGCTCACCATGAGGTCTCACGGACATCTTCCATAAGCCAGCAGTTCCTCCTCTGCCGGCAGCAATAGTTAAGCGCAATCACTTGATCTCGCCAAGCTCTAATCCATTGTTAACCAAAGGCGTGCGCGTGACCGAGCGTGGTCCGCCTGGGGAAAGGGCTTCCTCCTGGCGGCTCGCGCAATCACGGCGGGTGCATAGACGACATGATGGGCCGACAGGCGCATCGGCTGTGGCGTCTGACAGATCGAGACCACGGCCGTAAACAGTGCGGTCGGCATGAAGCACATCACAGGCTAGCATGACCGAGGACATGGTGGGCTGCTCGCCAAACGACGCAAGCCGGCGGTGCACCGTGCGCGCGAGAAACAGATAGCGCGAGCCATCGGAAAAGCGCACCACTTGCCGCATGAGAGCTTCCGGAGTGCGGAAAGCGCCATAGATCGCCCAGAGCGGACAGGCATGGCCGCTATTGGGCAGCAGGAGGCCCGGCAACGGAAAATGCTTGGTCAGCCGGCCAGCAGGGTCAGAGCGCAGAAAACCGAAGGGAACACCCTCAGCGCCGGGTCGACGGAGCGAGACGAGGCGGTGAGCAACCTGCTCGAAGCTGGCGTGGTAGTTCTGCCGGATATGATCGATGTCGTAGGCGCAGGCCTCGGCATCGTTGAGGAGGCTTTCATAGGGAAACACGATCGCGCCGGCCAGATAGGAGCCAACAGCGCGGGCAGCGAGCCGGCGCGCCGTGGGCGTGGTGAGTGCGGCACCGGCCAACGTGTCGGCGATCACGTCGCCTGCCGCGAGTTCACCAAAGAGGCGCGCGAGCTGGAACTGCCTTGTGGCGAGGGTACTCGCACCGTGGAACCACATAATGCGCTGGTCGGCATCAAAACGGTATTGCCCGGGGAAGTCCGGCAGCCCCGGTGAACCGCCAACCACAACTTGGACGTTGAACCGCAGGGCGAGCACGTCCATTAGAGTCGTCAGACCAAACCGACCATGTGCATCGAGTTCTGTGCGAAGGGACTGCGATGCCTCCTCAAGCTGTGGGAAATAGTTCCGGTTCTCGATCAGCAGATCATCGATCTCGCGTGCCGGGGAAACACTTCTTTGGCTTTCCCGCGCGGTTTCGAATTGGCCGATCAGATTGCGTGCCACATCGGTGAGAGCACGCGTTTCCCGGCTAATGGTGCGGAGGAACTGCCGGCGCTCAGCTTCATCGAGGTCAGGAACATCCTCAAGAATTTCGGCGCTGGAGCGAATAGCTGTAACGCCTGACAGGATTTGATGCAGCAATTGCCCCAGGAGTGGATCGGACCGTAGGCGATCGGCATAGGCATCGGCGTTAGCAAGTGCCGTGACATAAGCCCGGTGCATGCGCGCCAGGGCCATCGCGCTAGCTGGATATTGCGCCACCAGCTCGCGCCGCTCATCGGGGCGAAAGGGCAGCGACTCGGCCATCGGATCGGCAAAGGCCTCTTCAAGATCCTGCAGCAGCTTCTCCTCGGTACGGCCGGCAAGCTCGTCAATATCGATCGCAAGGCAACTCGCCACCCGGTTCAGCAGCGCGCCGCCGATGTCCCGTTTGTTGTTTTCGATAAGGTTCAAATAGCTGGGCGAAATACCGACAAGACGCGCCAATGCGGCCTGAGAAATCTTAAGCGATTTCCGCCTGTTGCTGATGCGAAAACCGATTGGTGCCCGCATGCTCCACTCCCCTTCCTTACCGCTTCTGTCAATGTTTTGACTTTTCTAGCAGCAGATAAGAACAAGTATTTACAGAATTGAGCTGGAGAAACAATGCGCTATTGCCCTCGTTTGCTGGGCTGGTGATTATCGGCACATGCGGTGAGTGGCTGGCTATGTACCAGCAGCCCCGCGCCAAAAGGAGGAAATCAATGACCATTTTGAAGCGCGGCTTTAGCCGCCGCCGGGTGTTGCAGACAGGCATGGCCGGCATTCTCGCCACCGGCATCACGCCGATGATCTTTTCCCGCGGTGCGTGGGCACAGGAGTTCTGCAACAACCCGACCGGCGACACGGTAACCTTCGGCCTTAACTTGCCGCTGACCGGCGCTTATGCCGAAGAAGGCGCGGACGAGCAGAAGGCCTATGAACTGGCCGTTCAGCACCTTAATGGCGAAGGCGATGGTGGCCTTCTGACCCTGCTGCAGCCGTCGGCCCTCAAGGGCAATGGTATATTGGGCAAGAAGGTCGCCTTTGTGACCTCGGACTCCCAGACCAAAGCCGATGTGGCACGTGCTGGCGCTACCCGCATGATCGAGCGCGACGGCGCCATCATGGTCACCGGCGGCTCGTCGTCCGCAGAAGCCATTGCAGTGCAGGGCTTGTGCCAGGAAATGGGTGTCATCTTCATGGCAGGCCTCACCCATTCCAACGATACGACCGGCAAGGACAAGCGCCGCTACGGTTTCCGCCACTTCTTTAACGCTTATCAGTCGGGCGTGGGCCTTGCCCCCTTGCTGGGCCAGGAATACGGCACTGACCGACGCGCTTACCACCTCACCGCCGACTACACTTGGGGCTGGACGCAGGAAGAATCCATCAAGAACGCCACCGAAGCCTTGGGCTGGGAAACCGTTCAGACCGTCCGCACCCCGCTCGGCACCACGGACTATTCGCAATACCTCACGCCGATCCTCAATTCAGGCGCCGACGTGTTGATCCTCAATCACTACGGCCTCGACATGGTCAACTCACTGCCGCAGGCCGTGCAGTTCGGGCTCCGCGATCGCCAGGCCAACGGCAAGGACTTCCAGGTGGTAACGCCGCTGATCTCCGAGCTCATGGCTAAGGGTGCCGGCGAAGCGGTCAAGGGCGTGTTCGGCACGTCGAACTGGCATTGGAATCTGCAGGATCCGGGCACCATCGCCTTCACCAAGTCGTTCGGCGCTGCCTATGGCTCCCCGCCGTCGCAGGCTGCCCACACCGCCTACGTCCAAGCTCTGCTTTATGCGGACGCCGTGGAACGCGCTGGCACCTTCTATCCGCCTGAGGTCATCAAGGCTCTGGAAGGCTTCGAGTTCGACGGCATGGGCAATGGCCCAACGCTGTATCGCGCAGAAGACCACCAGTGCATCAAGAACGTGCTGGTCGTGCGGGGCAATGAGTCCCCCACAAGCGAGTTCGACGTGCTCAACATCGTGCAGGAAACTCCGCGCGAAGCCGTTGCCTATGATCCCGCAATCTTTGGCGGCGATCTCGGTCCGGCAGAGCCAGCACCGATTTGTGCCTAGGGACGAGTGGAGCCAGGCTGATGTTCCAGCTCCACCGTCATTGCCCGGCTCGTCCGGGCAATCCAGCCCCTGCCGCAACATGCGATGGACCACCGGGACAAGCCCGGTGGTTACGGCAGTGGAGGATCGAGTGGCCTGCTCGACCATCCCGCTTGGGAGTACTCAATGTTTGACGTCATCTTTCTTCAATTTCTCAATGGACTCGACAAGGGCGCAGCCTATGCGCTGATCGCGCTGGGGCTAACGCTGGTGTTCGGAACGCTTGGCGTCGTCAATTTCGCGCATGGCGCCTTGTTCATGTTGGGTGCGTTCTGCGCCGTGGTGGTGCGCAAAGTTCTCACCATGGAAACAATCACCGTCGACCCCAACCAGCTTTCACCTTGGGGCACGCCGCTCGAGGTCCGCACGCCCTTGGTCCAGGCATGGCTGGGCGATTTTGGCGCGGTGCTGGTCAATTATTCCGTCCCCTTCTCCATTCTCCTGACCATTCCTGTCATGCTGGTCGTGGGCATCGCGCTCGAGCGTGGGATCATCAAGCATTTCTACCGCCGCCCCCACGCTGAACAAATCCTGGTGACCTTTGGCCTAGCCATTGTGGCGCAAGAGATCATCAAGTCCATCTTCGGACCGAATTCCATTCCCCAGCCCATGCCTACCGATCTGCGTGGTACGGCTGATATCGGAGCGTGGCTCGGCATGCAGGCGGGGGTCATCACCTACCCAATCTGGCGCCTGGTGTATTTCCTGTTTGCCGCCGTGGTGATTGGCGCCGTGTTCGCGTTCCTGCAGTTCACCACTTTCGGCATGGTGGTGCGCGCCGGCATGGCCGACCGCGAAACCGTGGGGCTGCTTGGCATCAATATCGATCGCCGCTTCACCATCATGTTTGGCCTGGCCGCCGTGGTCGCGGGCATGGCCGGCGTCATGTACACGCCCATTCTACCCCCCAACTACCACATCGGCATGGACTTCCTGGTGCTCAGCTTCGTGGTGGTTGTGGTGGGCGGCATGGGTTCGCTCCCCGGCGCCGTTGCCGCGGGGTTCCTCCTCGGCATCCTTCAGTCCTTCGCCTCCATGACCCAGGTCAAGGCGCTCGTTCCCGGCATCGACCAGATCATTATCTACCTTGTTGCCGTGGTTATTCTTCTGGTTCGTCCGCGTGGCCTATTCGGCCGGCGCGGTGTGATGGAGGCCTGATATGGCTGCCATGCCTCGCAATGATCTGCTGCTATTCGCCGGCTTTACCCTCGCGGTTCTCACCATGCCAATCTGGCTGGCGCCTTTTGGCGCCGCCTATCCCGATTTGCTGCAGCGCTTCATGATCTTCGGCATCTTCGCCGTGGGCTTCAATATTCTCTTCGGCCTCACCGGCTATCTCAGCTTCGGTCACGCGGCCTTCTTTGGCGTCGGCTCCTATGCCGCTGTCTGGTCGTTCAAGCTGCTTAGCCTGGACGTTATTCCGGCCATGATCTTCGCGATAATTGTGTCGGGCCTGTTCGCCTTAGTAATCGGCTATATCAGCCTGCGCCGGTCGGGCATCTATTTCTCCATCCTGACGCTCGCCTTCGCGCAGATGAGCTACAACATGGCTTATTCCGTGCTGACGCCCATCACCAATGGCGAAACTGGGCTGCAGCTGACGCAAAGCGATCCGCGTCACCTCGACAGCGCACTTGCGGCCACAGTAGTGGGTCAGCCGATCCCGACCCTTCTGGGTCAGTCGCTCGGGGGCTTTTCAGGCTTTTATTTCTGCGCCGGCTTCCTGATCATCGCTTTCTTCCTTGCCCAGCGCATAACCGGCTCGCCGTTCGGCATGATGCTCAAGGGCATCAAGACCAACCAGACGCGCATGCACTACACGGGCTTCAATACTAAGCCCTACACGCTCGCCGCCTTTGTGATCTCGGGCATGTATGCGGGCCTTGCCGGCGCTCTCCTTGCCGTCACCGACCCGCTGGCCGGCGCCGAGCGCATGCAGTGGACCGCCTCTGGCGAAGTGGTGCTGATGACCATTTTGGGCGGTGCCGGCACGCTGGTAGGCCCCGTTATCGGTGCCTGGCTGATCAAATATTTCGAGAACATCTTCTCAGCGATCAACGATGGTATCCTGCGCCGCTTCTTCGACTTCCTGCCCGATGGTGTCGATAGCGCGATGGTTACCGTCGCCAGCAAATTCGTGGGTGAAGGCTGGTTCCTTACCCTGGGCCTGGTGTTCGTAATCATCGTGATCTTCCTGCCAGGCGGCATCATGGAAGGGGTGCGGCGCATAGCGCACCTCTTCAACCGCGCGCCCAAGGCGCCCGGCAAAGCCAATCCGCAGCCGCAACCTGCCGAATAGGACGAAACCCATGTCTCAACCCAATGTCGTCCTGCATGTTGCCGACGTCCACAAGCGCTTCGGGGGCCTTCATGCCCTCGCCGATATTGATTTGCAGGTGGAAGAAGGTCAGACCCATGCCATTATCGGCCCCAATGGGGCAGGCAAGTCGACTCTGCTCAACGTCATCATCGGCAAGCTGCCGCCATCAAGCGGCCAGGTCGTGTTCGACGGCACCGTGCTGACCGGGCGCAAGCCTTATCAGATCAACCAGCTGGGCATAGCCCGCGTGTTCCAGACGCCGGAAATTTTCGGCGATCTCAGCGTGCTCCACAACGTGATGATCCCGGCTCTCGCCAAGCGCGACGGAGCGTTCAAGCTCAACATGTTCCGTTCGCTCGACAGCGAAACCGGCATTCGCGAGGAAGCCGAACACATGCTTGAAGATGTCGGCATGCTGGGCCGCCGCGAGATGGCCGCCGGCAGTCTTAGCCGCGGTGACAAACGCCGGATGGAGCTGGCCATGTGCCTGATCCAGCACCCGCGCCTGCTGCTCCTTGACGAGCCCACCGCCGGCATGTCGCGCCACGACACTAACACCACGATAGAGCTCCTCAAGAAGATCAAGAGCCGCGGCATGACCAAGGTCATCATCGAGCACGACATGCATGTAGTGTTCTCGCTTGCGGACAAGATATCGGTTCTGGCGCAAGGCCGCATCATCGCAGATGGCACGCCGGACCAGGTGCGCGGCAATCCAAAGGTGCAGGAAGCCTATTTGGGAGGGGCGCACTGATGAGCGCGATCGCAATGGAAACCCAGATTATCGGCAATAGCCAGGCTGCGAGCATGGAAACAACCCGCCCGTTCTTTTCGGTACGTGACGTGCACAGCTATTACGGCGAAAGCTATATCGTGCAGGGCGTGTCGCTTGATGTGCGCAAGGGTGAAATTCTGGCGCTATTGGGCCGTAACGGCGCCGGCAAGTCCTCGACGCTGCGCTCCATCGCGCGCACGAATGATCCGCAGATGCGGCAAGGCGAAATCTGGCTCGACGACCAGCCCATCCACAAGATGAAGAGCTTTGAAGCGGCGCGCGCCGGCATCCAGCTGGTGCCCGAAGACCGTCGCATCATCTCGGGGCTGACGGTGGAAGAGAACATCGCCCTCGCCAAGGTTGCCCCCGGCAATGGCTGGAGCCTCGATCAAATCTACCAGAGCTTTCCCCGTCTGGCGGAGCGCCGCAAACAGGAAGGCGTTACCCTTTCTGGCGGCGAGCAGCAGATGCTGGCCATTGCCCGTGCACTAGCGCGCGATCTGAAGCTGCTGTTGTTGGACGAACCTTATGAGGGCCTTGCACCCGTTATCGTGCACGAAATTGAGCGTATCCTTCATTCCATCAAGCCGTTGGGCATCACCACCATCATCGTCGAGCAGAACGCCGTGGCCGCACTCAAGCTCGCCGATCGGGCTGTGATCCTCGACACGGGCGAAGTTGCCTTCTCCGGTACGGCGCAGGAAGTGCTCGACAATGCCGAACTGCGCCACGAATACCTCGCCATCTGAGTTCTCGGCCTCCGGGCCGATTCAAGCTACCCTGGGCCTTTCGCCCAAAGGCATTCCGCCGATCTCACCCTCTCCCGCGAGAGGCCCAGGGTAATATTACGTTCAGGGTTACCTCATCCTGCCCTTGTTGAAGGACGAGTTCATGGCACGACTGGGATGCCCGTCCTCATGATTTGACAGGCTCACCGTGAGGCTCCGGAAGGCAGGGCTTCTGGGCGGTTCGAAGCTTAGGGCTTTGGGCTCTAGAAGAGTAGCCCCAAAGCTTTGCCACCTTCAGATTGCCTGTTCAGTAGTCGGGTCAAACAAGTGCACATGCTCGGGTGCAATGGTTAGGTCAACGCTGTCCCCTGCCCGAATGTTCATGCGACGCGTCTCGACGACGGTGAGTTCGGGTGTGGTGTTGGTCGTGACGTAGGTCATGGAGCCGGTGGATTCGACCACGGCTACGGGCAAGCGTAGCGTTGCCATACCCGGATCGGCGACCACGAGGTGTTCGGGGCGCAGCCCGACAATAACCTTGCGGCCGGTGTCAAGTGTGCGGTTCAGCGGTAGTGACAGGCTCCCGTTGATTTCGAGATTCACACTCCGGCTGTCGGCACCAATCGTGCCAGGCACGAAGTTCATCGCAGGTGAGCCGATGAACCCGGCGACAAACTTGCTGATCGGGTGATCATAGAGTTCAAGCGGAGAGCCCTGTTGCTCGATGACGCCGTCCCGCATGACAACCACATGATCGGCCATGGTCATGGCTTCGATCTGGTCGTGCGTCACATAGACCGAAGTAGCGCCCAGGCGGTCGTGAAGTGTTCGGATTTCCTTGCGCATGTGGACGCGGAGGGCCGCGTCGAGATTGGATAAGGGTTCGTCGAACAGGAACGCCTTGGGGTTGCGGATAATGGCGCGGCCCATCGCAACTCGTTGGCGCTGGCCGCCGGAGAGTTCACGGGGATAGCGCTTGAGCAGGGCGGACAAACCGGTAGTGGCGGCGACTTCGGCTGCCTTTTGCCGAGCTTCGGCTTTGTTCACGCCGTGAAGGCGCAGGGAATAGGTGAGGTTTTCTTCCACCGTCATGTGCGGATAGAGCGCGTAGCTCTGGAATACCATGGCAACGTCGCGCTTGCGCGGCGGCACCCCTGTCATGGTTTCCCCTGCGATCTTGAGCGTGCCGGAGGTGATTGTCTCAAGCCCCGCTATGGAGCGCAGCAGGGTGGACTTGCCGCAACCGGACGGCCCCACCAGGGCAACAAAGCTGCCTTTTTCGATGCTCAAGCTTACGTCCTTGAGCGCGTGGAAAACGCCATAGTGCTTGTCGATATGGCTCAGCTCGATTTGCGTGGTCATTTGAGAGCTCTCGAGGTGAGGCCGGAGACGATGCGGCGTTGGAGGAGGACGAAGACGGCCAGGATCGGCGTTACATAGATGGCCGAATAGGCCATGATGGAATTCCAGTCGGTTGAGTTGGGCCCAAGGAACCCGGAAAGGCCGACACTGGCTGGCTGGAGCGCCGTGTCCTGGATGATCGACTTGGAATAGATGTACTCGCCAAACGAGGACATGAAGGTGAGGATGGCGCAGACGAGAATGCCGTTGCGCGCCAGCGGCAGGACGATGGAGAAGAAGGCGCCGACGCGCGAATTGCCATCGACGAGGGCCGCTTCCTCCAGTTCGCGCGGCACGCTCATGAAGGTGGCGCGCACCAGCACCACGAAGAAGGGCATGGACTTGGCGGCCGCCGCCAGCACCACGGCAAAGCGTGGCGAGTTCAGGAGGCCGACCTGGTTGAACCCGACAAACAGCGGAGTAATCATCACCGATGCGGGCAACACCTGCAGCATCAGGATGGCGAAAAGGCCAATGTCGATCCAGACGCTGCGGTAACGGGCGAGCACATAGGCGCAGCCCGTGCCCAGGATCACCGTGAACGCGGTGACGCCGGAGGCAATAACCACCGAGTTCCACAGGAATGTCCCCATGGTGCGGCGGGCCCAAGTGCTTGGATAAATCTCCAGATTGGGCTCAGCCGGCCAGAAGCTTGGCGGGTTGGCGAAGATCTCCGAGCCCGTCTTGAGGCTGGTCACATACATCCAGTAGAGCGGAAAGAGGTAGATTGCAGCGAGCACCAGAGCGAGAAGCAGCAGCAGCCAGGGCACATAGGAACGGGTCATCCGCGCACCTCGTGGCGGGTGGAGCGCACATAGACGACCGAGGCAAACAGCACGAGGACGAACATCATCACCGAAATGGTCGCCCCCTTGGCAAAATCATAGAGTTGGAAGCTCATCTGCCAGGCCCAATAGCCCGCCACGTTCGATGTGTTAGCCGGGCCGCCTTCGGTTAGTGCGGGAAAAAGATCAAACTGTTGCAGGGTGCCAATGAGGCCTAGCGACAGCACAGCACCGATGGTGGAGCGCATCATGGGCAGTGTGATGGTCCAGAAGCGCTGGAAGGCGTTGGCGCCGTCCAACTCGGCCGCTTCGTAGAGGTCGCGTGGAATGGCGGCGAGGCCGACGGACAGCAGCAGCATGTTGAAGGCTAGGCCCAGCCAAATATTGGCGATCACCACGGCCCAAAGGGAGAAATTTGGGTCCGATTTCCAAAAGATGGTGGCCTGTGTGAGACCCAGCCCCTTGAGGATGGCGTTGAGCACGCCATAGTCCCCTGCCAGGATAAAGCTCCAGATGCCGCCGACGACAAGGCCTGGCATGACCCAGCTGACGAGGAACAGGCCGCGAATGGTGGAGGCGCCGGGAAAGTTCTGTGCGAAAAACAGCGCCAGTGCAAAGCCGATGATGAACTGGCCGGCCATGGAGGCAAAGACAAAGATCAGCGTGTTCTTGGTCACCAGCCAGAATTCTGGCTGCTGCACCACGGCGACATAGTTGGCAAAGCCAGCAAAGGGGCGCACCAGCGAGCCTAGGGTGAACATATCCACCTGCTGAAAGCTCATCACCACATTGTAGACTAGCGGCAAGCCCGCTAGCGCCAGAAGAAAAACCATGGCTGCGCCGACAAGGATCAGGTCGAACCCCTTGCCGTCGCGCATGCTGTTGAAAATTCGAGACATCGCACCGCCGCCTTGCTGATCAAGATGACCGGCCGGATTAATCCCGCCGGTCCAGTCTGGGAGGACTGATTAGCCGACGATTCCCTGGATGGTTGCCTGGGCCTGGTCGAGTGCGTCCTTGGCCGACATCTGGCCGGTCAAGGTTGCCTGCATGGCATCGTAGATGGCTTTCGAGATTTTCTGCCATTCCGGGTGCGGGCCACGAGGCTGGGCGTATTGCAGCTGTTCCTGGAACACCTTGAGGGCGGCGTCCTTCAGAGCAACGCCGGTTTCAGGCAGCGCGATATCGTTGCGCGCGGGAAGGCTCGAGAAATCGGGGAACAGGCGTTCATCTTGGCTGATGAAGAATTCCAGGACCTTGAAGGCGTCATCGGGGTTCTTGCTGTTGGCGAAGATGCCATAGTTGAAACCGCCAAGGGCCGAGGAGCGCGGACCGCCTTCGGTTTGGGTCGGCAGCAGCGCTACGCCCCAATCGAACTTGGCGTCTTCGGACATGCGATCAAGTTCCCAGGGCCCAGAAACGGCCATGGCGGCGTTGCCCGAGTTGAATGTGCCGGTGGAATCCCACTGGCCAAGGCTCAGCACATCCTGGCTTGCCGATTTGCTGTCGACCATGGCCTTCCAATACTCCAGGGCTTCAACAGCGCCGGGAACATTGACGTTCTCATAGCTGCCGCCGGCCATCTGGATCCAGGGCAGGAACTGAAACGTGCCCTCCTCGCCAGCGCGCGCCGAGAAGGTAATGCCGTAGGTGTTGGTTGAGGGATCGGTGAGCTTGGCGGCTGTGTCGACCAGTTCCGCCCAGGTCTTGGGTGGCTCAGCAATGCCGGCTTTCTCGAACAGGTCCTTGTTGTAGAACAGCCCGATGGTGTCGGTATATTTTGGCACGCCATAGAGCTTGCCGTCCCACATCACTGAATTGAGCGGGCCTTCAAAATAGTTCTCGGTTTTGATGATTTCCGAAGCTGCAACGCGATCGGTGATGTCGAGGAACGCTCCGCGGGACGAGAAGAGCGCGAAATCAGGATTGTCGAGCGAGACGATATCGGGGGCGTTGCCGGTCGCGAAGGCGCGCAGGGCTTCGTTGACGATGTCATCGAACGGCAGGATGCGGTATTCGATCTGAATATCGGTGTTCTGCTCGTTGAACTCCGCGCTCAGCGTATCGCCAATGCCGGGTGAATTCGCGCCGTCGATCGACCAGACCTTGATCACTGTCTGCGCCATGGTGGGCACGGCCATGCCCATTGCGCTCAGCGCGATGCCGGCCATCAGACCAAGAGTTCTCAGCTTCATTGTCGTTCCTCCCTTTTGCAGCGCTTGGCTGCCGTTGAAAATGGTGCAGAACCCTCCCCGGCCCTGCATCCGCATCTAGCCAGAGATGAAGTCGCCTCCCCGGCAATCCTTGAGATAGTTGAGGGCGCGGACCTGGCCGGTCATTTCGAGGTCGCCGCGGTAGACCGGGTCATGCCAGCCTTCGATGTCGATGGAGCCGCTGTAACCGGCGAGGCGCAGTTCGGAGATGATGTCGGTCCAGTTGCTGTCGCCAAAGCCGGGCGTGCGCATCCAGACGAACGGCTCCTTGCCGAGGATGCCGTGCTCACGGATGACTTCCCAGCGTATGGTGGCGTCCTTGCCATGCACGTGGAAGAATTTGTGCGCCCATTTGCGGATCTGCGGCAGCGGATCGATGAGGTAGACCATCTGGTGGCAGGGCTCCCATTCGAGCCCGATATTGTCGTCCGGCGTTTCGTTGAACATCAGCTCCCAGGCGTCGGGATTATGCGCGATGTTCCAGTCGCCCGTTGCCCAATTGCCGTCCATGGCGCAGTTTTCGAATGCAATCTTGACGCCCTTGTCCGCAGCGCGCTTGGCCAACGCAGACCAGACTTCGCGGTAGCGCGGCAGGGAATCGATCAGCTTCTGGTTGCGGATGCGGCCGGTGAAGCCGGCAACACAGGTGGCGCCGAAATGATGGGCGTTGTCGATGCAGTCCTTCCAGCCCTGCAGGGTCTGGCGGTCCATCTCGCCGTCTTCTAGCGGATTGCCGAACATGCCGATCGTGGAAATGGTGATGTCGCGGTCGCCAATGGCGTCGAGCGAGCGCTTGCCCAGTTCGGCGATGTCCTGCCCGTTTGTGGTCTGCCAGAAGAAGGGCTCGAAGCTTTCAAAGCCCAGATCGGCAATGGCTGCGATGTTCTCCGGCGCCTTGCCGGCGGTCGCCTGGATCATGGTGCCGATGCGGATGGCCTTGGCGGGGTTGGTCACGAGCGATTTTCCTTAAACTGCAATGGTGACGCGCTGGCGGGTCTCGGCGCTTTCAATGGCGGCAAAGACCATGGCGAGGCTTTTGATGTTGTCGCTGCCAGCCGTTTCCGGCTGGCGGCCAGTTTCGATGGCCTCTAGGAATTCCGCGATAACGCTAGCGTGGCCGTGAGTCTGGTCGGTGTCGGCGGACTCGGGGACTTCCAGGGGCGCCAAGTCGCGGAAGAAGCCCGTGACGCCAACAACGACATTGGTATCGAACTGGTCGGCGCCGTCCCAGAGGAGCGTGCCTTTGGTGCCGATGATGCGCCAGGCGCTTTCCCAGGAGGTGTTGGCCCCTTCGGCTGACCAGCTGCCGCGGTAGTTGAAGACCACATCATCCTCGAACTCGAAGATGGCATTGGCAGCCGCGCCGTGGCTGTACCAGGAGCCGCGGGGATTGGTTTCCAGGCAATAGACCGCACGAGGCGCTTTGGCGGCCATGAAGCGGGCGGCGTCAAGCGTGTGAATGGCCATGTCGAGCAGGAGGACATTTTGCATTTCTTCGCGGAAGCCGCCGAAATGGGCGCCCACGAAGAAGTCGCAATGAAGGGCCGTGAGCTCGCCCAGCGCGCCGCTTTGGAGCAATTGGCGGATGCGGCGCACGCCGGAAACGAAGCGGCGGTTCTGCACGACGGCATGAACCCGTCCGGCGGCAGCGGCCTGATCGATGAGGGTGCGGGCAGCGGCGAGACTCGTGGCCATCGGCTTTTCGCTGAGCACATGGCATTTGTGGCGCAGGCCCGTTTCCACCACGCCTTCGCGGGCGGAGGGAATAACGACATCGAAAAGCAGGTCCGGCCTGGTTTGGGCCAGCACGTCGTCGAGGTCCGTGCCGACGGTGATGTCAGAAAGGCCAAATTCACCGGCGCGAGCCTGCGCTGTGGGCAGGTGGAGATCCACGAGGCCGATTATGCGCACCCTGCCCTTCAGCAAGGGGTGTTCGGTCAGTGCCGACAACCAGCCCTTGGACATGCCTCCGCAACCCGCGAGAACGGCCGTGAACACCAAAGTGGATCCTCCCTGGGAGTTCGCAGCGCCCATCTGTGTGGGAGATCGTCTGCGCGTATCCCGAAAACGTTTACGAGAATAGGGGTGCGGCCATGATTGTCAAGCGAGTTCGTAAACGTTTCTGGAAGCCAAGTTCGGGCTGTGGATAGCTGCGCTTGCCAAGCGCCCTCCCCCTCGTCCATGACATAGGTCGAGGCGGGGTTTGGAGGTATCATGAAAGGCATAAGGCGGCTGGCGCAGGAGCTGGATATCTCGATTGGCACTGTGTCGCGGGCGCTGAATGGCAAGCCGGATGTCAACGAACAAACGCGCCAGCGCGTGCTCGAGGCGGCGGCAGCAATGGGATATATGCCGAACCAGGCCGGCCGCAGCCTGCGCCAGGGCAGCACCAAGGCCATCGGCTTCATGATGGAGTCGGGTGCCGACGCTGCCGGGAATGGCGATAATTTTTTCTTGGGCGTGTTCGACGGTGTGCAGGCGGTGTTCAGCCGCCACCACCTCGATCTGGTGGTGCTGCCCTGCTCTACCGAGGAAGATCCGACGCAATATCTGCAGCGCATGGTGGCGCGCGGCATGATCGATGCGCTGATCATTTCGGCCACGCATAGGCGGGACGAACGGATCGAATTGTTGAGCGCGGCGCGCCTGCCCTTTATTGCCCTGGGCCGCTCCGCCACGCCGGGCAATCATCCATGGATCGACCTTGATTTCGAAGGGGTGGCGAACCGGGCCGTGGATCGCCTTGTCAGCAAGGGTCATCGGCGCATCGGTGTTGGCCTGCCCAGCAACGACATTAATCTGGGATTTGTGTTTCTTGATGGCTACAAGGCAGCGCTTCAGCGGCACGGCATTCCCTTTGATCCATCCCTGGTGATCCGCGCCAAATCCACCGACCGCGGCGGCTATCAAATTGCCCATGAACTGCTGGCCCTGCCTGAGCGGCCAACAGCCGTGGTGCTGATCTATGAGCTCATGGCGATCGGGCTTTACCGGCGCCTCAATGAAGCTGGTCTGAGGCCCGGGCGCGATATTGCCGTGGTGGGCTTCCGTGAATCGCCCCAGTCGCGCTTTTTGTCGCCCACACTCACCTGCTTTCGCATGTCGCTGCGCGATCTTGGGATCGCTCTGGGCGAGTCCTTGCTGGCGTCCATGCCTGCATATGCGGACATTTATCCACAAGGCCTTGTTCGCCGAATATGGCCGCTGGAGCTTGTGCCTGGCGAAAGCGATGATTTCGAGATTGGGGCCGCAGCCTCCTTTCAATCAAGGTAAGGCCAGCGTCAGCCGAGCCATGTGCCTATTGTACCCGTCGCCGCGGTGTGGGGCATAAAGGGACGAAAAGCCTTACCGAGTGCGGATCTACACTGTTTGTGACAAATGCGCGGAGGTATTTTTCTGTGCGTCTTGAACGACTTTGCGAGGGGCGCAACCGGGAAAACCTCCCTGTTTTCGCGTTCGCAAGCAGTCACACATCGGCTGATCAGGTTAGCGCATTGTTACCGTTGAGGTGGCCGTGAAGCGGCTGGGGAGGCGCATTTGCGACGGCTCAAGCAATGTCGGCTGTTATCCGGTCGGGGTGGGTGAAGACTTCGAAGCCGTCCGCCCGCGCCACGGCGCAGAGGGTTATGCCGGCTTCGCGCGCGACGCGTATGGCAAGGTTGGTGGGCGCCGAGACTGCGACGACAATCGGCGCTCCGAGCACGGCAGCCTTTTGCACCATTTCGATGGAAACCCGGCTGGTCAGAAGCAGGGCCGAACGGTGGGGCTTGGCTTGGGCCGCGATGGCTGCGCCAACCAGCTTGTCCAGCGCATTGTGGCGGCCCACGTCCTCGCGCAGGAGAAGATGGCCATCATCGGCATTCCAGAGGGCCGCCGCATGAACGGCGTGGGTGACGGCGTTGAGCTTTTGGGCCGGATGGAGCTGAGCCATGGCGTAAAGAATTTCCGACTGCGCCATGCGTAACGATGCGGTTACGGCTCTTGTGGGCTTCACCGCCTCGGCAAGGCTTTCTATGCCACAAAGGCCGCAACCGGTGGGGCCGGCCATGGCACGGCGCCGGGCGGACAGAGTGCGCGCCAGGGGCTCGGTGAGCCAGAGCCGGGCTTCCATTCCTTCGTCATGCTCAACGATCTCGAAGCGTTCGATGTCATCGCGTTTGGCGATCAGCCCTTCGGTGAGGGCAAAGCCAAAGGCGAAATCCTCGAGATCGGCTGGGGTGGCCATCATCACGGCATGGGTGCCGCCATTAACGACTATGGCTATTGCGGTTTCGGCGGGCACATCCCGCTCGCTCTCCTGGCCCGTCCCACGCCAGCGCCAGGTCTGCGCCCGTTCATGGGAGAGCATCATCGCATGATCCGCACGGGAACCGATTTTGCTGCCGGCACCATGCTTTCCTCGGCGTGCTGCCAGAGGGGGATCAGCACATTGCATTCGGGATAATAGCCGGCGCAGCTGCCTTCCGGAATGTTGTACTTCACTACCCGCAACCCGCCCAGGGAGCGCTCGACATTGTCGTCCGTGGCTGTTGAGAGGCCTATGGTCTGGCCGTCGGCGATGCCGAAGCGTGCCATGTCCTTTTCGTTCATCAGCAAAACGTCGCGTGTGCCCTCTATGCCGCGGAAGCGATCGCTATAGCCGTAGACGGTGGTGTTGAACTGGTCATTGCTGCGCAATGTGATGAGCCGCAGCACATTGGGGTCGGTGCCATCATCGAAGCTGGCGTTGAGCGATTTGGGCAGTTTGAACAGCGCTTTGCCCGAAGGCGTTGCCCATTTGCGCGAGCTGGCGGCGATTGGCCGGCGGAAACCATGCGGCTCGTGCATCCGGCGATTAAAATCGGCAAATGTGTCGGGCCACGTCTTGGCGATCGCGTCGCGCACCAGCCCATAATCTCCGACCCATGCGTCCCATGGCACATTGGGATTGGGCGGCAGGGTCGCCTTGGCGATGCCGGCCACGATGCAGGGCTCGGAACGCAGATCGGGCGAGGCGGGTTCGGCCATGGCCTTGGACTTGCGGATAACGGCCGTGCTGTCCTCGATGGTGACGGTCTGCTCGCCACTTGCCTGCCGATCCTTTTCGATGCGCCCCAGACACGGCAGGAGAAACGCCGTCTTGCCATTGAAAAGGTGATTGCGGTTGAGCTTGGTCGCGATCTGGACGGTGAGCCGCATATTGGGCCAGGCCTTTTCCATGCGGGAATGATCAGGCACGGCTCGCAGGAAATTGCCGCCAAGACCGACAAATGCATCGATGCTGCCGTCGATTATCCCTTCGCAGGCTTCCACGGTGCTTGTTCCCTTCTCGCGCGGCGCCGTGAATTGGTAGAGTTCCTCGAGCTTGTCGAGCGGCACGAGTTCGGGTTTTTCTGCAATGCCCACAGTACGTTGACCCTGAACATTGGAGTGTCCCCGCACGGGGCAAATGCCAGCACCCAAGCGGCCTATATTGCCGCGCAACAGCAGCAAGTTCACAAGCATCTGGACCGCCTGGACGCCCAGCTTGTGCTGGGTAATGCCCATGCCATAGACCACCATGGCGGCCTTGGCAGATGCATAGATCTTGGCCGCGCCCTCAATGGACGCCCGGCTAAGGCCGGACTCGCGTTCGAGATCCACCCAGCTTTGTGCCATAACAAAGTCGCGGAACGCGTCCATTCCCTGTGTATGCTCGGCAAGGAAGGCGTGGTCGAGAACGCCCCCGCTCCTCCTATCTTCCTCGAATAGATAGCGGCACATGCCGATCACAACGGCAATATCGCCGCCAGGCCGAACCTGATGGTATTCCCGGCTGATCGTTGTTTCGCTGCCGGTCAGCATCTGAACCGGGTTTTGCGGATTGATGAACCGCTCAAGCCCGCGCTCGCACAGGGGATTGAAGCTGACAATGGTGGCGCCACGATCGCTGGCTTCCTGCAATTGATGCAGCATGCGGGGCGAGTTGGAGCCCACGTTCTGCCCAAAGAAGAACAAGGCGTCGGCGTGGTCGAAATCTTCCAGGGTGACCGTGCCGACGGGTACGCCGATGCTTTCCTTAAGCCCTACCGAAGTGGATTCGTGGCACATGTTGGAGCTGTCGGGCAGATTGTTGTTGCCGTAGAGCCGGGCCAGAAGCTGGAACATATAGGCCGTTTCAAGCGAGGCGCGGCCGGATGTGTAAAACACCACGCGCCTGGGATCCTGCTCGCGAATTTCGGCGAGTTCCCGGCCGATGGTTGCAAATGCCGTTTCCCAGCCCACCGCCTCGTATTTGTCGGTCGCGGGATTGTAGCGCATCGGCGTTGTCAGGCGGCCGGCATCTTCCAGATCATGGTCCGACCAGGATTGTAGTTCGGTGATTGTGTGCTCGGCGAAAAAAGCGGGCGTAGTCCGCTTGTTGGTGAGCTCCCAAAAAGTCGCCTTGGCGCCGTTTTCGCAGAACTCGGCGGTATGGGGTGGCACGGGCTTGGCCCAGGCGCAGCTGACGCAGGCAAAGCCATCGGGCTTGTTCTGCTTGGCAAGGATGGGTCCGCCCCGACCCATGACGCCCTGCTCCGCCATGTATTTGGTAACGGACTTGGCCGAGCCCCACCCGCCAGCCGGACCACTATAGGGCGCGATATGGGTGTGGCGGGGCATGGCACTCTCCGGGGCTTGGTCTGGATCCATAGACCTAACGACGCGAACGATTGCGCGTTCCGGCCGTTTGAGGGTGCTTGAACACTTTATCGCCAAACCAATGCTCAAGCTGGAGCGCAGGCGGAAAGTTGCTGCCAAGGGAGAAGCCGATTTCAAACGAAACCTACACATTGATGGGATTGGGCGTGGGGGCCATCCTCATTGTCTGGCTTGTCTTTTCCGTCTTCAAGAAGATCCTGGGATTGTTGTTTCTCGCGGCTCTCGCCTTCGGCGCCTGGGTCTTGTGGAACAATCCGGCCCTGCTGCAACGGCTGCTCAATTCCCTGCCGGTGCCATGATGATCATGGGCAAATGGCCAGGTTTTCGAACCTTAATGGGGCAAGGCAGTTCTAGGTGAGGGAGCGCCTCGGCTTGAGGCTGCGCTGTTTCGTAAAAGCCTAGCGGAGAATCAGCCCCTTGCAGCAGATCACGGAAATGCTCGCCTTGACGCGGCCAGTGCTGGATACGGCCATTCGCAGCACAGTTGCCTTTCTGCTCCTTGTGGCGCTCATCCGCATCGTCCCCAAGCGCAACACGGGAAGAATCTCCCCGAACGACATGTTGATCCTTATCATCGTCGGCACAATGGGCGCCGATGCCATCACGGGCGGCTCGGAGTCGGTGGGCGACCTGCTATTGATGACGGTGATGGTGCTGGCCTGGGGCTATATGCTCGACCTGCTCGAATTTCATTTTCCGTTCGTGCGGCGCCTGATGCGGCACGAACAAACCCTGCTGATCAAGGACGGCCGTTACCTCAGGAAAAACATGCGCCGGGAACTCGTCACCGAGGAAGAGATGCTCTCCGTAATGCGCACGGAAGGGATCAAATCGGTAAGCCAAGTCAGCGCTGCGGTTCTCGAAGCAGACGGCGAGATCAGCATTCTGAAAAGAGGCGGAGGCCCGGACGAGACTTTGCCGGGCGGCAGCGCTTAGGCGAGGCTCGCGCCAGTGTGGCTAGAAGTCATGGAAAATGGCGGAGAGGAAGGGATTCGAACCCTCGAGACAGTTCATCACCATCTGCGCCCTTAGCAGGGGCGTGCCTTCGACCACTCGGCCACCTCTCCGGCACGGGGTGGATAGCGGGGGGCGGAGGGGATGGCAAGCTGTTTTTGGGATGGCGCACAGGTGCATGCGTGGAAGCGGCGGCTTTGAGAGCAAAACAATTGCTTGCGCGACGAAATCGCCATGAGAATGTCGCATGGGCGGTGTTGGGTCGAATCAGAGGCCCTGGCCAGGAGAATGGCGCATGAGCGGAGGGATTGTTGCGCAGGCGCGGCTGCGCGGTGGTTTGGCCATTGGCTTGTGTGCGCTGGGCCTGCAGGGGATTGCCGCACAGGACGTCCTCTTGCCGCCGCCGCACCCGATCGAAGGGACTTGGCGAACCGTGCTCAATTCGGAAGTGACGATTGCCGCCTGCCCTGAGGGGTTTTGCGGCACGCTGAGCAATATTGTGGTGCCGAGCGAAGGGTTGACGGCCGAAGAGCTTGCGGCGGCGCAGGCCATGCCGCCCGAAAGCTTCACCGACCAGCGCAACAAGGACCCCAATCTGCGCAGCCGGCCGATGCTGGGGCTGCAGATCCTGACTTTGCGGCCCAGCGACGAGCCGCATGTGCTTGATGGGGATATCTATAACCCGCAGGACGGCAATACGTATTCGGGTTATGTGGAAATGCTTGGGCCGGACCAGGTGCGGCTCAATGGCTGTGTGCTGTTCAATGTCCTATGCCGCGGCGAGGACTGGGTCCGGGTGATTCCCGAACCCGAGGACGGCGCGGCGGCGCAATAGCTAGCGCTGGTTGAACAGGATCTTTTGAGCGTCCTTGTCCTTGCTCAGATCGCTTGATGGCGCATCCTTGCCCCATTGGAGGCCGCGCGCAACGGCAGGACGGCTGTTGAGGCGCTCGATCCAGGCGAGGACATTGGGATATTCCTCGCGCGTGATGCCGTAGCGCTCCCAAGACTGGGCCCAGCCGATGGAGGCTATGTCGGCGATGGAATATTCGCCGGCGATGTATTGGCGGCCTTCCAGCTGGGTGTTGAGGACGCGGAACAGGCGGTGGGTTTCGTCGCTGTAGCGCTTCTGGGCGTAGGGGATTTTCTCGGGGGCATAAACGTTGAAGTGGTTGTTCTGCCCCAGCATGGGGCCGAAGCCGCCGACCTGCCAGAACAGCCATTCATCGACCTTGACCTGGGTGCGCATGTCTGTGGGATAGAACTGGCCGAATTTGAGGCCGAGATATTTCAGGATCGCACCCGATTCAAAGATCGAGATGGGCTCGCCGCCAGGGCCTTCGGGATCGACGATGGCGGGGATCTTGTTGTTGGGCGAGATGGCCAGGAACTCGGGCTTGAACTGATCGCCCTTGCCGATATCGATGCGATGGTAGTTCCACGGCACGCCCAGTTCCTCGAGCATCATATGGACCTTTTGCCCATTTGGCGTGGGCAGGGAATAGGCTTCAATCGGCTTGGTCTGGCTGGTCATAATAATTGTCCACTGGTGAAACCGTCATCACCATATCGGTCGTTTACGATGAAGGGCAAGCCGCGCGGCCTGCCCTTCGTTGTTAGCCACGGCGGACAATCGTCTGCGGGCGGCCATTGCCACGCAGGGCCGGCGATACGCCCTGGGGGTCGACCGTTGCCACGACGCGATGCCGAAAGGCGGCGAACATGAAAGTGGGCGTGACATTGACCGGTTCGTCGAACTGGATGGTGAGCTTGAAGTGCTGCCCCGCCCCCAGCATCTGGACGCCTATCAGCACGCCCCTGAACGGCTGGTCGAGATAGGTGCCATGGACGTGCTGGCCCAATTGGAACGGGGCGACGACGCCATCGGGCAGGCTGGCGCGAGCGGTGTTCCAATCGCGAAAGCCATGCGCTTTGGCAATTGCTTCGAGGGCTTCTGAATGGGTGAGGGTTTCGCCAGCGGCAGAACGCTGTTCGCGCAGAGCCTTGGCTTCAGACTTCAGGGTCTGGACGGATTGTGTATCGAGTGAAAACGACATGTCAGGTCTCTCATTTGCATGAGGCGCCTCTTGCATGGGGCTCGCATTGCCATGACGCGCCTCGCAAAGATGAACCGATGTTCGTGTCTTTGGCTCGGGACTGACTTCACCATCGGATTGCTATCCGGCGAGCGGCAGGCGTCAGCGGCCCTGGCTCGGATATGATCGGCTAAGCGCCGATTGTCAATGCAGGGATCAATCGCGGTGATGGCGTGATCAGAGATATGTGTTGGGCGAAGCTGCCATGGCGGGCTATGGGCTGGTATCTCGGGATGCATTCCGGCGCGGGCCGGGATGACATTGTGGTTGGGGATTTCTGATGATTGAAGCGCTGTTCCTTCTTGTCGCGGGCCTTTTGGGCGGCGCGGTCAATTCGCTCGCGGGTGGGGGATCGTTTATCGTCTTTCCGGCGCTGCTCTTTGTTGGCGTGCCGCCGGTGATCGCCAATGCGTCTAATACCTATGCCGCCCTGCCCGGCTATGCGAGCGGTGCTGTCGGGTATTGGCACGCCATGGCCAAGTACAAGGACCGGCTGGTGCTCTACGGCATCATGGCGGCGGTGTTCGGCTATATCGGCGCGGAACTGCTGCTGGTGGTGACGGACGAGCAGTTTTCGCTCGTCGTACCATGGCTGATGCTGTTTGCCGTGTTGCTGTTTGCATTTGGCAACCAGATCAGTGCGTTTGTAGCCGCCAAGGGTGGTGGAAGCCGGGGCATGAAGGCTGCCGGATCAGCGCTGCTGCTCGCGTTTCTGGCGCTTGTCTGCATCTATGGCGGGTTCTTCAATGCGGGCCTTGGCATTTTGCTGCTGGCGTTTCTCGCGACGACCGGGATGAGCGACATCCATGCCATGAACGGGCTCAAGCTTTATGTGTCGGCCATTGTCGCGCTGGTTGCGGTGGCGCGCTTTGCCCTTAACGGATCCATCGACTGGTTCCATGGCTCGATAGCGCTGGCCGGCGTGGTGGTTGGAGGGTATCTGGCCGCCAAGAATGCGCATCTCATCCCTGCCAAGTGGATCCGGCTGGGCGTGATTGTGTATGGCGTGTTCATGACCGGGTATTTCTTTTGGGGGGCCTATCTTTGAAGGTAGGCGCAAGCTCGATCGTCACCCTTGGGTTGGACCCAAGGGCTCAAATTGATTCCCGCCAGGTAGGTACAGGGCGCTCGGATCAAGCCCTAAGGTGACGATCGGGGGGCGGCGGCGAGCTCAGGCCGGTAGTTCAGCCTTTCTGATCCACACTGCGGCGTCGTGGAAGGCGGCGCCGCCGAAGGGGGGCGCGGGGGTGGAATTGGTGAGGGCATTGATGCCCTTGCCGTTGCGGTGTGACTTGTTCTTGTGCAGGCCCTCTGCGATCAGCACGCCTGTGGGCAAGCCGGTGCGCACGTGGGCGGTGAGTTCCACTGAGCCGCGGCGATTGCCCAGGGTAACGGCGCTGCCATCTTCGATTTGAAGGCGTGCGGCGTCCTCGGGGTGAATGAAGACCGAGGGGACGCCTTCACGCTTTTGGCTGCCGGGTGTTTCATTGAAGCTTGAGTTGAGGAACCCGCGCGCCGGGCTGGTGGCGAGGCGGAAGGGATGCTCGTCGTCGGTTTCTTCGGTGATGGCCCAGTGGTCGGCGAAGCGGGGCATGTCCGAGGGATCGCACGTCCAGAGATAGCCCTTCTTGTCGGCGACATCTTGCCAGTTCGGCTTGAAGCGGAAGCGCTTGTCGGGCCAGCTAAACCCATCGGCAAAGCGCGCAACGGCATCGGGTCGCTCGCGATCGACGAAGCCGATTTTTTCGACCTCCTCCAGCGCGGGATAGTTGGAGCGGCGGAAGGTTTCGGCGATGAGGTCGCGGTCCCCTGCCCTGAAGCTCGGATCGTCAAGACCGAGCCGCAGCGCCAAGGCATTAATGACTTCATGGTTGGAGCGGGTTTCGCCAGGGCGTTCGACCACGGCGGGGCCATAGAGCACGCGCGTATGGCCCCCGCGGGTGTAGTAATCATTGTGCTCGAGGAACATGGTCGCGGGCAGGACGATATCGGCCAGTTCGGCTGTTTCCGTCATGAACTGCTCGTGCACCACGGTGAAGAGGTCCTCGCGCTCGAAGCCTTGGCGCGTCAGGTTCTGATCGGGCGCGACGGAGGCGGGATTGGTGTTCTGGATCAGCAAAGCCTTGACCGGACCGCCGCCTTTGAGCGCACGGCTGTCACCGGTCAGAACGGCCCCAATCTCGGACATGTCCAGCCAGCGCGGATCGCCCTTTTGCAGGCCGGGGCCGGTGATGGCCGATTTGTCGAGGCGCCAAGTGCCGGAGTTGGAATGAAAGGCACCGCCGCCGCGATGTTGCCAGGCGCCGGTCATCGCCGAAATGCACAGGGCCGCGTGCATGGCCGTTGCGCCGTTGCGCTGGCGGGTGAAGCCATAGCCCAAGCGGAAATAGGAGCGTGGCGTTGTTCCAACGAGATGGGCAAAGGCGGTAATTTCTTCGACCGTCAGCCCGGTGATTTGGGCAGCCCATTCAGGCGTTTTGCTTGCCAAATGTGCCTGGAAATCGCCATCGAAGTCCGTGTATTTGGCCACAAAGGCGCGGTCGGCGAGATTGTCGCGCAGGAGCACGTGCATGACGGCTGTGGCCAGGGCCCCGTCTGTGCCGGGGCGCAGGATCAGGCCCATGTCAGCCTGGGCCATGGTAGCGGTCTGGTAAATATCGACGACCACGACCTTGGCGCCACGGTCCTTGCGGGCCCGCATGGCGTGGGTCATAACATTGACCTGGGTGTGGACGGCATTGGTGCCCCAGATCACCACGCAATCGCTTTCGGCCATTTGTTCAGGGTTGACGCCGCCCAGCATGCCCGTGCCGGCGATATAACCGGGCCAGGAGGTTCCGGTGCAGATCGTGTCGTATTGACGGGAATAGCCTTTTGCCGCGCGCAGGCGCTCTATGCCGTCGCGCTGCACATGGCCCATGGTGCCGGCATAGAAATATGGCCAGATGGCTTCTGGTCCGTGCTCGGCTTCGATCTCGCGAAAACGCTGGGCGATTTCATCCAGCGCCTCGTCCCAGCTAATACGGATGAAGAGGCCACTGCCCTTGGGGCCGGAGCGACGCAGGGGATGGGTCAGGCGCTCTGGATGGTGGATGCGCTCGGCATAGCGAGCGACTTTTTCGCAGATCACGCCGGCTGTGTAGGGATCGTCCTTGGCGCCGCGCACGCGCCCGATGGTGGAAGCGTCGATGATGTCCACGTCGAGCGCACAGGCTGACGGGCAATCATGCGGGCACACGGAGCGGGCAGTGCGAAGGGCTACGGGCTTGTTCATGGGCCGAGATTATCTGAGCGGCCGGGTTGGCTCAAATGAATTGGGGTGATGGGGGGTATTCCGGGGCGCTATAGGCGTGCCGAAGCGCCCGCCTCGAATGCGGTTGTTCCAGCGTGCAAGTGGCGAGGCAATGCCTCGAAAGTGTTTAATGTGTGTGAGACAGAGCCTCGCCACCTGCGATGGGATTTTCCGGCGCGCGCGACTCTGGTCCCTGAGCCTCCCAGAGGCATTGGTGACACTTCCGCTTGCCTACGGGGATCACGAACATCCCCGCCCCATCTGACAACCACACTAGCCGGTTCGCGCGACCCGCTGGGTGATGTGGTTGGTGAGGGGAGGATAGCGCGGGTTTGGGGCGGGGGGAGAAGGGGGAGAAATTGGGGGTGGAAAAGCCCCCCTCCCTGGCCCTCCCCGCAAGGGGGAGGGTGAACCTAGTGGGTGGGTGGCCACCGATGCCACTCACAAGCGCGGTGTCATCCCGGGCTCGACCCGAGATCCATCCTGAGATGGTCGTTTTTGGAGGTGGTCGCTCGGTCAACCCTGCGGCTGCGGAAGGATCTCGAGATGGGCCCCGGGTCGGACCCGGGGTGACATCGTGGATGTGGCGGGCTGGTGCCCCCCCGATCGTCATCGCCAGCCTGACCCGAGGAGACTGTACTTGTGGAGCGTGGGTAAAGTGTAGAGCCCTCTAGTCAGGCCCAGGGTGACGATTGGAGGGTGGGGTAGATGAGGTTCAAGCAGTAGACCTCATGGTGAGCCTGTCGAACCAGGAGGCCTTCTTTGGATGAGGTGAGATGCCGCCACATCCCGGATCGTCATCCTTGGGCTTGACCCGAGGAGACCGTACGTGTGGGGCTGTCGTTAAGTGCAGAACCCTCGGGTCGAGCCCGAGGGTGACGATTGGTGGATGGTGAGCCTGTCAAACCGGGAGGGCGTGCTATCGAGCCTCCACTCGCTCGGCCTCGTGGTTCGACAGGCTCACCATGAGGCCTTTGAGGACGCGGGACTTGAGGAAATAGTGCCGCAACCCGGATCGTCATTCTGAGGCCTGAACCGAGGAGAGTGTACTTGCGGAGCGCTGGCAGAGTGCAGAGCCCTCGGGTCGAGCCCGAGGGTGACGAGTAGTGGCGGGTGGGGCGGGCAGCCGCCCTGCCCTACCCCTTACAAACCAGCAAAAGCCTTGGTGGAGGTTTCGGCGTTGCGGCGGGCGCGGTTGGTGGCGTGGATGGCCAGCTGGGCGGCGCCGGAGTGGAATTGGGAGAAAGTCACGCGCCGACGGTCGTGGGTGGCGATGGTGATGCCGCGCCAATTGGGACGGACGGAGCGGACGTCGGACCAGGCGAGTTTGGTTTCGCGGCCGAAAGCGGTCCGGTGTTCCAGCACGGAATTGTTCCAGCGCACTTTGGTGAAAAGGCCGCCAATGCCGATGCCCCATGCGCCTGCGGCGAGAAGGATGGAGGCGCTGAAGGTGGCGATCATCTGGGCGGGTTCGACGTGCCTTGTGCCGCCGATAAAGATCACGGCGGACATCAGGACCACCGAGAGCGCTGCGGCGCCATAGCAGGCGAAATATTCAACCATGGAGGGGCGAAGTTCGGACCAGCCGTCGATGTTGACGGCTTCTTCGTCCTGCACGAGGCGAAGCGCGAGGAAGGCGGCATAGCCAAAAGCGACGACGCCGGCGGCGCGTGCCAGGGGCAGCTCATGGGTGAGCGGCACATGCTTGAGCACGAGAAGGACTGAAATAATGAATAGTGGTACAGCCACTTCCTGCCAGCGCAAGGGCACTATTGCTCTCCAATGATGTTCGGGGGCCGGTTTGGTTACGCGGCATTCCATGTGGCAGGAATCTACCAGCGGCCCCCGATTTCACCATTAACAATTTCGAGAAACTGGCGCGGTGTTATGGAACCTTTGCTTTTTTGTCACACCTGCAAGGTTCAGAAGAACTCGCGAGGTGATTCAAGGCAAAGGCTCAAGCACCTGATCTAAGAAAGGAATTTCAGGCCGGCGATGCCCGCCACGATCAGGCCGATGCAGGCGAGACGGCCGGCAGTCGCTGGATCTCCAAAGAGGTACATGCCCAAGATGGCCGTGCCGACGGTGCCGATGCCGGTCCAGACGGCATAGCCAGTGCCCACGGGAAGGTCGCGCAAGGCAATGCCCAGCAGCGCAACGCTGATGACCATGGCGATGATGGTGAAGGTCGTGGGACCGAGGCGGGTGAAGCCTTCGGTGTATTTCAGGCCAATGGCCCAGCCCATTTCGAACAAGCCGGCGATAAACAGGTAAACCCATGCCATGGGATTTCTCCTTGAATGGCGGGCCGTCCCAGCCGAAATGTTTGGAAAGCGCCGGGTCGTCCCGACGCCCTTTATATAGGTGGGAAACCGCCGCAGGTGAAGCGCTGCGGCGGGCTATTTCTAGCCAGCGAGCGGAACGACGTTCCCTGCTCCGGTCTTTGCGCCCAGGAGCTTCTTGATGTTGCGGGCGGCCTGGCGGATGCGCTGCTCGTTTTCAACAAAGGCAAGGCGAATATATTGATCGCCATATTCGCCGAAGCCGACGCCCGGAGCGACACCGACACCGGTTTCCCGGATCAGCAGCTTGGCGAATTCGAGCGAACCCAGATGGGCGAACTGCGCGGGGATGGGCGCCCAGGCAAACATGGTGGCCTTGGGCACGGGGATCTCCCAGCCGGAGCGGGCAAAGCTTTCCACCATCACATCGCGGCGGTGCTTATACACCTTGCGAACTTCCTCGATCACGTCGTCGCGGCCATTGAGGGCTGCTGTTGCGGCGACCTGGATGGGCGTGAAGGCGCCATAGTCGAGATAGGATTTGACCCGGGCAAGGGCCGCGATGAGCCGCTCATTGCCGACGGCGAAACCGACACGCCAGCCGGGCATGGAATAGGTTTTGCTCATGGAGGTAAATTCGACGGCGATGTCGATGGCGCCGGGCACCTGCAGCACGGATGGGGGCGGCGCATCCTCGTCGAAATAGATCTCGGAATAGGCCAGATCGGAGAGGATGAAGATGTCGTGCTGCTTACAATATTTGACGACCTCGGTGTAGAAATCGAGATCAGCCGTATAGGCGGTGGGGTTGGCGGGGTAGTTGAGGACCAGTGCGATCGGCTTGGGGATCGAGTGCCGGACGGCACGATCGAGCGAGCGCATGAAATCTTCATTTGGGTCGGCCGGCATGGAGCGCACGACGCCGCCCGACATGATGAAGCCGAAGGAATGGATGGGATAGGTGGGGTTTGGCACCAGCACCACATCGCCCGGGGCGGTGATGGCGGAGGCCATGTTGGCAAAGCCCTCCTTGGAGCCAAGGGTCGCCACGACCTGCGTGTCTGGGTTGAGCTTCACGCCGAAGCGCCGGCCATAGTAGCTGGCCTGGGCCTTGCGCAGGCCGGGAATGCCGCGGGAAGTGGAATAGCGGTGGGTGCGCGGATCCTTAACGGTTTCCTGCAGCTTTTCAACGATGTGGGAGGGCGTCGGCATATCCGGATTGCCCATGCCCAGATCGATGATGTCGACGCCTTCGGCACGTGCCTTGGCCTTGATCGGGTCGATATGGGCAAACACGTAGGGTGGCAGGCGACGGATGCGATGGAATTCTTCGCTCATTTTTTCCTCAACGGCCCCGAAGGACCTGAACTGAACCGCGACGCGCTATATCCGAAGCGCCACGCCTCCCATTGAAGCGGTGATTATCGCGGAATTATGGTTGTGAACGGGTTAAGCGCCGCCATGTGGCGCCCTATCGATGTTCGGCTCTTCCCCACCCCATTGGGGCGATCGGGAAGAGCTAGCGGGCGTTCGCCCGCGCCACCGCGAATGCACCTGCAGACACCTGATTGCCGGCGAGCGAGGCTCCAACCCATGCAAATGTGTACAGCGACGGCATGTCTATTGCCCTTGATAAGCGATTTTTGTATGGAAACCAGCTAACGATCAGGCCGTTCATAAAACCAAGCTGTGGTATTGTAAATGGTCCGGAGGACGCCAACCTTCGTGACCAGAGCGGCGTAAGTGAGGTTTTGATTTTGAAGCGGATTGCCCTCGTCACGATCGGCACGCAAGGCGACGTTCAACCCTATCTGGCTCTTGCCATTGCTCTGAAGGACCGCGGATATTCCGTTGTCCTTGGCGCCTCGGAAGAATTCCAAGACATGGTGGAAGGCTACGGGATCGAGTTCCATACGCTGGGACCGTCGATCCGGGGCTTCCTGACGCAGCAACGATTCGAAAACGCGATGAGCCAATCCATGCTCATCAACGGCCCTTCCCTCCTGCGGCAGGGCCAGCAAATCGTCGATACCGCAGCGCGACACGCCTGGAACATGTGCCAGGGCGCGGACATGCTGATTCTCAACATGAACACGAGTTTCGGCATCGACATCGCCGAGGCTTTGCGCATTCCGGCAATCATGGTCGCCTTGCAGCCGCTGAACTCGACCAGCGAATTCCCGCTCTGCATGTATTACGGCGCCGATTTCGGGCCGGCTTTCAACAAGCTGACTTATACGGCCATGACGGTGCAGCAGATCTATTACAATCTGCCGCGCAACAAGCTGCGGCGTGAGCTGATGGGGCTCGATGCGCGCAAGAAGGGCGGGTTCTTCCGCAATACGGACGGCACGTCGCTGACAACGCTTTATGCCTATTCCGCCGTGGTTTCGCCGCGTCCGCGCGACTGGCCCAAGAGCGCGATCGTGACGGGCTATTGGCAGCTCAAGGATCGCACGGACTGGCAGCCCTCACCGGCCTTCGAGAAGTTCCTCTCGGAAGGCGAGGCGCCGGTTTATATCGGTTTTGGCTCCATGCCGTTTGGGGCGGAGCGCAATACGCGGATCCTCAAGGAAGCCGTTGCCATGTGGGGCGGGCGGGCCGTGGTGGCGCGGGGCTGGGGCGGGATCAATCCGCAGGATCTGCCCGAGACGATCTTTGCGATCGAGAAGGCGCCGCACGACAAGCTGTTTAAATATGTTTCGGCCGTGGTGCATCATGGCGGCGCCGGTACCACTTCGGCGGGCCTGCATCTGGGGCGGCCGACATTTGTGGTGCCGCAGACGGTGGATCAGCCCTATTGGGGTCGGCGGGTTTATGAGCTTGGTTGCGGGCCCAAGCCCGTACGGCTGCGCAAGCTGACCTCGGAGATTTTGGCCGGGGCCCTGGCGGATTTGAGCACCAATCCGGATTATCGCCGCAATGCGGGAGAGATCGCGGAGCAGCTGCATGGCGAGGATGGGACGGATCGGGCGATCAAGATCATCGAGCGCGTGATGGCGAGCTATGTGCCGCGCATGCCTGGCGAGAAGAAAGAGCGCAAGATCAAGCCGGTATTGAAGCTGGTGGGGTAAGGGGTGGCCCTTGATGCTCCACTCGCGCAACCTCGTGGTTCGACAAGCTCACCATGAGGTCTTTGGGGAGACGGTGTGGGTTCTACTTTGGGCGTCTGATCGGCAGTAGACCTCATCCTGAGCCTGTCGAAGCACGAGGCGTGGCAGCTAATTTGTAGTTCCGACAATAGAAAAGGGAGGCTTGCGCCTCCCTTTTTTATTGGTGTGCCCTGCCCTATTGCGCAGGTACGGCGTCGGGTACATCGAGCGTTTCGATGCTTTCACCGCGGTCGTAGACAGCCTGGTTCAGGATGCCCTGGCGCTTGGAGACGATGGTGGGGACCAGCGCCTGCCCGGCGACGTTGACGGCTGTGCGCCCCATATCGAGGATTGGGTCAACGGCGAGCAGCAGACCAACGCCTTCAAGGGGCAGACCCAGGGTGGAGAGCGTCAGGGTCAACATGACGGTGGCGCCGGTGAGCCCAGCCGTCGCCGCAGAGCCGATGACCGACACGAAGATGATCAGCAGGTATTCCTGTATGCCAAGTTGGATGCCGAAAAACTGCGCCACGAAGATCGCCGAGATGGCGGGATAGATCGCGGCGCAGCCGTCCATCTTGGTGGTGGCGCCAAGGGGCACAGCAAAGGCTGCGTATTCACGTGGCACGCCTAGATTCTCCTCGGTGACGCGCTCGGTAAGCGGCAAGGTGCCGATGGAAGAGCGGGAAACAAAGGCGAGCTGGATCGCGGGCCAGGCGCTCTGGAAATAGCGGATCGGGTTGAGCCCGTGCGCCTGCAGCAGCACGGGGTAGACCACGAACAGCACGAGTGCGAGGCCAATATAGATGGCGGCCGAGAACCAGCCGAGCTGGGCCAGTGCGTCCCAGCCATAAACCGCCACAGCATTGCCCAGCAGGCCAATGGTGCCGATCGGGGTCAGCCGGATCACCCACCAAAGCATCTTGTGGACAATCTTGAGGAAGGAGCGGTTGAAGGCGAGGAACGGGTCAGCGGCCGGGCCGACGCGCAGGGCGGCAACGCCCACTGCGATCGAGACGACCAGGATCTGCAGAACGTTGAAATTCAGGCTCGTCGTCGCAGAGCCATCCGTCACACGGGTAGAGGCCTGTAAGCCAAGAACATTTGCGGGGATGATGCCCTTGAGGAAATCGAGCCACGAGCCGGTGGAGGATGGTGCCCTGGCGGCAGTTTCGGCAACGGCCGTGTGGATGCCGGGCTGGATCACAAGGCCCAGCGTGATGCCAATGGCAACGGCGATCAGGGCCGTGATGGCGAACCATAGCAGCGTCTGCCAAACAAGCTTGGCGGCATTGTTGAGTTCGCGCAGATTGGCGATGGAAGCGACAATGGCGGTGAACACCAGCACTGGCACCAAGGCCCGCAAGAGCGACACGAAGGTGGAGCCGATGGTGGAAAGCGTTTGCGTCAGCCAGTTTGCATTGCCAGCCGCATCGGGACCCATCTGGCGAGCGATGTAGCCCAGGATGAGGCCAACGACCATGGCGGCGAGTACTTGGAAGCCGAAGCTGCGGTAAAACGGCTTGGGAGCACGAGGCGCCCGAGCAGCAGAAAGCGTGGTTGGGGACATGATGAACCTGCGAATGGAGGCAGGCGCCTGATAATTGAGCGCGCTGCCTCATGATTGCGCATAATTTACGCCCGACGGACGAGCTTTGCTGCGCACGGAATTGCTTTGTCACCGATGGGAGGAAAAAATCCTCCAGCGCGGCAGCGTTGCACGCAATAGCTATGCTGCCGAGGGAATCCGGGCTGCCAGGGTAGCAAGGGCGGCGAATGTTGCTGGGATGAAGAGCGCTGCAGCAAAGCTCAGGATCAGGGAACCGATGCCCAGGTCAAGCCAGGCTAGCGTCAACAGGGCTGCACCCGCAAAACCGTAGGCGAGGCCAGCAATGCGGTGGACGTTTTTCCAAGCTTTGTCGTTGGGGATGGGCCAGGGCATGCGCAGGCCGGCATAGGTGTTGCGCTCGGCTTCAAACAGCACCACGCCGAGCACGAGTAGGAGAATGCCAAGGCCGAAGCCGGTCAGGCGGATGAAATCGAGGTCCGAGCCGATGCCGGTCAGCAGCAAGCCGAGTTGGCAGGAAGCAACCACGAGCATGAGCAGGGTCAGGGCCGGATCAAGAATGTGCTGGCTTTTGGCAAACTGGTTTTTTGTGAAGGCGCGCCCAAGCACGAAGAAGGCGACAAGCAAGACGATCTGGAGGATGGGCGCAAAGGGGAGCGCAACATCGCGTGGCCACAGCCAATCTGCGGTGCTGCCGCTCCAATGGGCGGGATAGGCGTAATCGGCCGGCACGCGGAAGAAGGCAACGCCTGTGATGGCGATGGTGACGATCAGGATCAGCAGGTGGAAGCGGGAGATCAGGACTTGCATGGAATGCTACATCTGGCTTCGGAAGACCGATCGCAAGCCCTACTCGGTTTATTGGAGACGAATAGCCCATGGGCAAAAGAAAAGGGCCGGTTTCCCGGCCCTTCTCGCAGACATAGATCCAAAACTTAGCGCTTGGAGAACTGGAAGGAACGACGGGCCTTGGCCTTGCCGTACTTCTTGCGTTCGACGACGCGCGGATCGCGGGTCAGGAAGCCGCCCTTCTTGAGGATCGGACGCAGGCCTGGCTCGAAATAGTTGAGCGCCTTGGAAATGCCGTGACGAACAGCACCAGCCTGGCCGGACAGACCACCGCCAGCAACGGTGACGACGACGTCGTACTGGTCGTTGCGGTCGGTTGCCACGATTGGCTGCTTCACGATCAGCTGCAGAACAGGACGTGCGAAATAGGTCGCGAACTCGCGGCCATTCACGGTCACGGTGCCCTTGCCTGGCTTGATCCAGACGCGAGCAACGGCGTTCTTGCGCTTGCCGGTGGCGTAGGCACGACCCAGGGAGTCGAGCTTCTGGACGTGCACCGGAGCGGTGTTGACGGCCGGAGCGACGGTGGAGGTGCCGAGGTCTTCGAGGGAGTTGATGGTTTCAGCCATATTACTTCACCCGCGCATTCTTGGAGTTCATCGCAGCAACGTCCAGCTTGGTTGGGTTCTGCGCTTCATGGGGATGCTCAGCGCCCGAATAGACGCGGAGGTTCTTGAGCTGGGCACGGGTCAGCGGGCCACCAGGCATCATGCGGCGGACAGCGTTCTCGAGCACGCGCTCGGGGAAACGGCCTTCCAGCAGCTCGCGCGCGGTACGATCCTTGATGCCGCCGGGGAAACCGGTGTGCCAGTAGAACTTGTGCTGGTCCAGCTTGCGGCCGGTCAGCTTCACCTTGTCGGCATTGATGACAACGATGTTGTCGCCCATGTCCATGTGAGGCGTGAAGGTTGGCTTATGCTTGCCGCGCAGGCGCGAGGCAATGATCGAAGCAACGCGACCCACGACCAGCCCTTCGGCGTCGATCAGGACCCACTTCTTTTCGATCTCGCTCGGTTTTGCCGAGTAAGTGCTCATGCTTGAATTCCCTAGAAAATTGGGGCTTGCCAGCCTTCATCCGGGGAGAAAGCGGCATGTTCGAGCGGAGCGTGTATGCGGGATTCCCCAGTCCGTCAAGAGCTTATAATTTCCCTTGTGAAATCAATAACTTGCATCGGCGGTATTATGTTACCGTGCGCCTAATGCGTTTGTCTTGGTCATATCGGCGAGGTAGGCGCAGATGGCGGACGCCAGGACAAAGGCGAGCCCCTGGTGGCCGACAGCCAGGTCGATGTTGATCATGGACAAGAGCGTAGCGATGCCGAGGCCAACTTGCGCAACCACCAGCACGGCGATGATGCCCATCCATCGATGCACGCCGCCCAGCCCTGCCCCACGGATCTGGCGGAACAGCATGATGAACGTCACGAGCGTGATGAGATAAGCCAGCATGCGGTGATTGAACTGCACGGTGAGGCCATGCTCGAAGAAGCTGCGCCAGGTAGGATCGTAGGCACCCAAACCATCGGGGATGAACTTGCCTTCCATCAAGGGCCAGGTGTTGAAGCCCATGCCCGCGTCGAGCCCGGCGACGAAGGCACCGGCCGCCACCTGCAGCACCAGCAATAGCAGGAGGATGGTTACGGACGAAATATTGCCACTTGTGACCGGACCTTCGGTGCGATCGGGCCGCATTCGGCGGGCAACCCAGATCAGCGCCAGCAGCAGGAGCAGCGCGGCGGTGAGGTGAGCGGCGAGGCGGTATTGGGAAACCGATGTCAGCTCGGTCAGGCCCGAGGACACCATCCACCAGCCCAAAGCACCCTGGAAACCGCCGAGCACGAAGAGGCCAGCCAGCGGCACGGCCATGTCGCGGGACAGGCGGCGCTGGAACAGGAAGACGAGGAAGGGGATCGCAAAGGCGAAGCCGATCATCCGCCCAAGGAAGCGGTGACCCCACTCCCACCAGAAAATGCCCTTGAAGTCTTCCAAGGTCATCCAGTGGTTGTAGACTTCATATTGCGGGATCTGCTTGTAGCCCTCGAACTCGGCCATCCAGTCCGCCTGGGAAAGCGGGGGAATGATGCCGGAAATGGGCTTCCATGTGGTGATGGAAAGGCCCGAGCCAGTGAGGCGCGTCATGCCGCCTACCATCACCATGACGAGCACCATGGCGGCCAGTGCATAGAGCCAGATGCGGACCGGACGCAGCCGATCGGTCGCAAAAGTGGTTCGGCTCAGTGCGGCATTTTGGGCGATGGTCACGGCAGTTTCCTGGTGTCGGTCGGCAGCGGGGAGTGGTATGCCCCGCTGACCCGTCCCGCAAGAGCCACCTTTGCCGCACATGACCCAGCGTAACCGCAAATTGATCGGCGTTTTTGTGCTTCTCGGCTCCATTGCCGCCTGGGTGACGGTTGTTACCTCCGTCTACCTCCTGTTCCCGCCGGATCTGCCAGGCTGGATCGTGCTGCCCTATTTCATCGTGGCCGGCATGGGGTGGCTTTATCCCGCAATCGGGATCATTCGCTGGATGGCAAAGCCGGAATAGATCAGCCGGTCAGCTTTCCCATCAGGGAGAAGATGGCGCCGCTGGCAAAAACATCGACATAGCGGCGTGACTGGAAGTAGCCGTTGAGGGATACACGCGGCAGGGCGTGTGGATTGGCAGCGTGGTGAGCATAAAGGCCGCCGGGGCGCGTGGTGACGGCTGATTGGAAGCCCAGTTCGCGCGCCAGATCGAATTCGCGCTGCCCTGCCGAGAGTGGTCCGCCCAGGGGATAGGAGAAGTGCTGCGGGCGCTCGCCGAGCTGCGCCTGGAGGATGTCGGCAGACTTGGATATTTCATCGCGCGCCTGCTCGAGCGGGAGCTTGGCGAGCTCATAATGGTGCACGGTGTGGGCACCAATGGTGCAGAGCGGCTCGTCGGCAAAAAGGCGCAGCTCCTGCCAGTTCATGATGAGATCGCGGCATTGCTTGTGCAGATCGTAGCCATAGGCGCCCGCGAAGCTGCCGACGAGCTGGACGCGCTCGGCTTCGGGCATCTTGCGCATCTGCCAGTAGAGCCTGTTGAACGCGTCGGTTTTTTCCGCAACCGTCAGCGTGTCGACATAGTCCGTTTCCCCGCCTGAGGTGAGCGCAATGGCATCCTGGCGGGCGATGATGTCTTCAATGGCCTGCCACCATAGCTCCCCTGCCCCATCGACCAGCGCGGTCGGAACATAGAGGGTAAATGGTGCTTCGTGCCGGCGCAGGATGGGCAGCGCGTATTCGAGATTGTCGCGGTAGGCGTCGTCAAAGGTGAGGACGACGAAGGGTTTGCCGCGGGAGGAGGCGGCGAGGCGATCAAGGGCTTCATCCAAAGAGACGATGTCGATGCCCAAAGCGCGGACCCGTTCAAGCACATAGTGGAGAAAATCGGGCTCGATCTGGAGGATCGCGTTGGGCGAGAAATCCGCGGGCGTGCCTGGCAGGACGCGATGAAGCGTGAAGATGACGCCGCGGGACTTGGACAAAGCACGCGCCAGGCTTGGCATGCGCGTCAGCCACAGGGCCTCGAACATGGCCCTGATCGCGGTGTATTTGAGCGACATTGCGCGCCTCAGGCCGCGACGCGCGCCGGGATGGCGGCAATGTCGACCGTAGTGAAACCGCTGTCGAGCAATTGCTGGCGGCGCTCGGAAACTTGGGCGAAGTCGTCGCCATCACCGGCTACAAGCACAAGACGGGCGTCGAGGCCCTCAAAGAGCGGCAGGGTGGACTGGGGTCCGAACTGACCCGTCATGACGATGACAACTTCATAGATGTCACGCAGGGCTTCAACCAGCGTCAGCGGCTTGCCGGAGGCGAGATCGATGCTGCCGAGTTGACCCCATGGCACTTCGGCGAAGCTGTTGTCGGCAGACTTCTGGACCACGTCGCCAAAGCTGGCTTCATCGGCGCTGAGATCGCTCAAGCCCGGCTCCTCGCTTGGCCGCGCACTGCCACCATCGACCAGGGCCGCGCTGAGGCCGCGGCCCAGCGCATCGCCGATCAGCTCTTCAGCCAGCGCCTCGCAATCGCTGACCTCGCTATGGGCAGCAAGCAGCAGGAGATGGGTGCGGCCGAACACCAGATCAGAGGAAAGTTCGGAAATGGTGGTAAGGCCATTGTCGTCGGTGGGCGTGGCGACGGGCACGGGCGTGATGACATGAGCGGCTTCTGCCGCCGGCTCGATCTCGGCGGCCGGTTCGATGTCATTGTTCGACTCATCGGCTGCGATGAACTGATCCTGCGCGGGAACGTCTTCGGCTGCCGGTTGGGTGAACGCCACGTGAGAAACGGCGACTTCGGGCGTGGTGAAGGCGGGCTCGTTGCGTGGGCCGCGGTCGACCTCATTGATGTACTCGTTGTCCCGGTCATGCGCAGGCTCGTCGATGTAGACGACGGCACGGCCAGACATGAGTTCACCAAAGGCGATCAGGCCGATCTGCACCAGAAGCGACACGATGCCGACGGCGACCAGGATGAGCTGGGTCTTGGGGGAGGATGGCGCTACGGACGGGGCGGCTACACTGACAACGCGGACATCGGGCAGAGCCGAATTAGTTTCAGTGCGCGAGAAGGCTTCGTTATAGCGCTGCAGATAGCCTTCCAGCAGATCGCGCTGCGCCTTAGCTTCGCGCTCGAGGCCTTCCAGCGTCACGCTGTCCTGGGTTGCGGTGGATGCCGTTGTCTTGGCCTGCTTGAGGTCCTCGCGCAGGGAGGCCTCGAGGTCGGCTGCAATCTGCGCCTCGGCGGCAAGCGCATCGGCGACGCGGCGGCCTTCGAGCGCAATCTGGTTGTTGAGTTCGGCAATCTGGGCATTCAGGGCCAAGATGGTGGGGTGATTGCCCAAAAGGGTTGCCGAGCGCTGCGCCCGCTCACCCTGCAGACGTGCCTTTTCCTGGCTGAGCTGCTGGATGGTGGCGGATTCTCGCACATCGGCGACGCCTTCAATGGACTGGCCGCGATCGAGCATGCCGCGGATCAGGGCTGCGCGTGAATTGGCGGCGTTCCTGCGTTCCTGGGCTGCGCTGATCTGGCTGGCAACTGTGGAGAGCTGCTGATCGGGTAGGCTGGTGTTGTTGGCGCCGATCAGCAGGTCATTGTTGACCTTGAAATTGGCAACGGCGGTTTCCGCCTCGGTGGTGGCAACGCGCAGGCGTTCGATTTCGGTGCGCAGCCAGCCCGAGGCTTTGGCCGTGTCAGACAGGGATAGCTCGGCGCGGCGGGTGACGTGGGCATTGGCGATGGCGTTGGCGATATCGGCGGCGCGCTGGGGGTCGGTGGATTGGACCACCACCGAGATGATGCGCGAGTCCCGCTCCTGGGCGACGGACAGACGGGCATTAAGATTGTTGAGCACGATCTCGTCGAGGCTGACCGGCGCGGTTTTGCGACCCAGGATCTGGCTTACCAGGGCCAGTGGGGAAAAACCGCCATCGCCCTTACCATTGAATTCGTAAACAGAACGCAGATCGAGTTCGTCAATCACCCGCAGCAGCGTGTCGCGCGACTTGATGAGACCGATCTGACTGGACACAACGCCTGCTTCGGCACCCGTGAGCGTGGGCGCCTGTTCGTTGGCGGCGCGCGTATAAACATTGCTGCGCGGCTCAACCAGGATCGAGGCCGAAGATTCGTAAAGCTTGGGGCTAAACATCAGCAGCACATAGGTCAGGGCCAGCAGAAGCAGCGTAACCAGGATGATCCGCGGAAGCCGCTTGATCACGGCACCGAGCAGCGCTCCTAGATCGATGCGTGTGTCCCGCACGATTTGCGACTCGTATGCCATGATGCTTCCCCGATTCAATCAAGGCAGTTATGGCGCTGTCGTGGTAAGCAATCCGTTAAGCCCGTTGCAGGGCGCAATAATACGGAGCCGAGGGAAGGACTTTATTAACCCTAAAAATGGAGACTGCGGCTATTCCTAAATGCGCGAGAGTCTCCATGCGCTGGCTTCCCATACTTACGATCGTCCTTGCCCTACCCTTGGCCAATTGCGCTTCTACGCGCCCGGCTACTTATCTGGTGGAAACCAAGGGACCTTATCAGCTGGACACTGGCGACACCGTGCGCGTGAGCGTGTATGGCGACGAAGACTTGACCGATACCTACCGCGTCGATGATAGCGGAGCTATTGCGTTTCCGCTGGTGGGACCGGTGCCGGTGCGCGGCGGAACCACCAAGATGGCGGCGAGCCGGCTGGCTGCGGCCCTGGCTAATGGTTATATGCGCAACCCCGACGTGGCCGTGGAAGTCGCCGAATACCGGCCCTTCTTTATTCAGGGCGAAGTGGGAACGGCCGGACAGTTTCCTTATGTCTATGGCATGACTGTGCGCTCGGCGATCAGCGTTGCTGGCGGGTTCTCCGATACGGCTGACCGCAACAAGGCCATTGTTTATCGCCGCCAGGGCAATCAGATGGCTAAGGGCAGTGTTGATCTCGATTTCCCGATCTATCCCGGCGACACGATCGTTGTTCAGGAACGCTGGTTCTAGCGGGGCATGATTGCTCGCCCTTTGCGCATTTTGCAGGTGATGCGGGCGCCAGTCGGCGGCCTGTTCCGGCACGTTGCCGATCTCACGCGAGCCTTGGCTGCCGAGGGGCATGAGATCGGGCTGGTTGTCGATAGCCTGGCGAATGATGCGCAGACGGAGGGCAAGCTCCAGGCGCTGCTTCCCCATGCAAGCCTGGGCATTCACCGCTTTGCCATGCCGCGTGTGCTGGGTCGCGGAGATCTAGTCACGCCGCTGGGCGTGCGGCGGCTGGCCCGCTCCTTACGCATTGACGTTCTTCATGGCCACGGGGCCAAGGGCGGCTTTTATGCGCGGCTCGCCCGTTTGGGCGGCGGCAAGAATGTTGCGCTTTATACCCCCCATGGCGGCGTGCTCCATTTCAGCCGGTCATCAGCTTCGGGGCGCATGTTTCATGGGCTAGAACGCTGGCTGATGGGGCAGACGGCGGCAATCATTTTCGAAAGCCAGTACGCTCAGGCTACTTATAGCAGTTTGATTGGTGCGCCGACTTGCCCGACCCAGGTGATCTATAACGGATTGCGGCCTGAGGAATTCGGGCGTGTTGTCCTCATGCCCGATGCTGCTGACTTTGTGTTTGTGGGCGAATTGAGGGATCTAAAGGGCATTCACGTGCTGGTGGAGGCACTCGCAGGTGTTGTCCGTCCGGACGGCCAGCCGGCCAAGCTGGTGATGGCGGGGGACGGTGGCGCCCGGGGCGCTCTGGTGGAGCAGATCGCAAGGTTTGGATTGCAGGAGCGCGTTGCGCTTCTTGGGGCGCAGCCCGCAAGGGACGCGTTTGCCAGAGGGCGCATTGCTGTTGTTCCTTCGCTGGCGGAGTCCCTGCCCTATATCGTGCTTGAAGCTGCGGCAGCTGGCCTGCCCGTTATTGCAACCGGCGTCGGTGGCATTCCGGAAATATTTGGCCCGACCGGGCAAAGCCTTGTTCCAGCCAATGATGTGACAGCGCTGCGAGCAGCCATGCAAGAGGCGCTGGATCAACCCGAAAGGGCGGAAGCGGAAATGCGGGAGCGGCTCGCCTTTATTGCCGAGCATTTTGCCCTGGGCACCATGGCCGGCGCAATCGAGGCGCTCTACTACAAGGCTATAGGCGCAGCTTGAAGGCTTTACTTCACCGAGTTTAAACCCCTTGCCCCGACAATGCCGGCACGAAATCGTACCGGTAAGTGTCTCATGTTTCGCGTCGACCCCAAGCAAGCCGTCCTCGATCACGTGTCCAGACAGGCTGGCGCGGACCCGTCACGGCGCAGGCTTGGGCCAGAGGCCGAGGCGATTATTGCATCGCCCGTGGAGCCGACGCTGTCCGGCGCTGTGGTTGTAGGGGTCGCACAGGCAATCGAAGCGGTGCTGCTGGCCGTGCTCGGCTACGCCCTTTACGAGTACTCCGTGGCGGTGGGCGAACCCGGTTTTTATGTGCCGGTGATCCTGGTCGCGACGCTTGTGGCCAATGTGCTGTTTAACGCCGCACGCACCCATCGCATTGCCGCCTATCGTACGCTGCTGGGACAGTTGAGCCGCGTGCTCGCCGCCTGGACGATTGTCGTGACTCTGATTGCCGTCGGCATCTTCTTTTTCAAGGCCGCGGACCTGTTTTCGCGCCTGTGGCTCGCCAGCTGGTTCATTGGCGGGGCGCTGCTGCTGGTGGCGTATCGTTTGGCGCTGCGGGCTATGGTGATGCGCTGGACCGAACAGGGACGCCTGCGCCGGCGTACCGCCATTGTGGGTGGCGGCAAGGATGCCGAAGTCCTAATCGAGCAGATCCGGGCCAGCTCCAACAACGATATCGCCATGCTGGGCCTGTTTGATGACCGGTTCGATGATCGTTCGCCCGAGCAGGTCGCGGGGCTGCCCAAGCTGGGCAAGGTTGCCGATCTCACCGAGTTCGCGCGCCGCACCCCAGTGGATCTGGTGATTGTATCCATGCCGCTATCGGCCGAAACGCGCGTGCTCCAGATGCTATCCCAGCTCTGGGTCTTGCCCGTCGATATTCGCCTTTCGGCGCACATGAGCAAGCTCAAGTTCACGCACAAGGCCTACTCCTATGTGGGTGATCTGGCTGTGTTCGACATGGCCGACCGGCCGATTTCGGACTGGAACCTCGTCTTCAAATGGCTGTTCGACAAGAGCGTAGCGCTTGTGGCGCTGGTCCTCCTGTCGCCCATCATGATCGCGACGGCCATAGCAATAAAGCTCGAGAGCAAGGGGCCGGTGTTCTTTATGCAGGACCGGCACGGCTTCAACAATGAGCTGATCCGGATCTACAAGTTCCGCTCCATGCGCACGGACATGCTTGATTACAACGCGTCCAAGATGGTGACCCGCGATGATCCGCGCGTGACGCGCGTCGGCAAATTCATCCGCAAGACCTCGATCGACGAGCTGCCGCAGTTGTTCAACGTTCTAAAGGGCGAGCTGTCCATCGTGGGCCCGCGGCCGCATGCGCTGCAGGCGAAGGCCGAGAACAAACTCTATTACGAGGCGGTGGAAGGCTATTTCGCGCGCCACCGGGTGAAACCCGGCATGACTGGCTGGGCGCAGATCAATGGCTGGCGGGGCGAGACCGATACGATCGACAAGATCATGCAGCGCGTGAACCATGATCTTTACTACATCGATCACTGGTCGGTCCTGTTCGACCTCTACATCGTGGTCATGACTCCGATCCGGCTGTTCGATACGACCAACGCGTATTGAGCACGTGATGAGGCAATTCACCGTAGGAGCTGCCGGTTTCCTTGCGCTGGCCGTATCTGGAACTGTTGCCTTGGCTGCACCAGCGCAGGCCGAGGAACCTTGCGTGGAATGTCTCCAGGTGCGCGTGGGCCCGGCTGTCGTTGTGCGCGGGCCGTTTCCGGACGAACTCGATGCCGCGTTCTCGGCGATCCGGCTCCCCGATGGCTCGTTTCGGGGCTTCAGTGCCAACGGGGCGACCTATGCCGTCGATGGCGCCAACTTGTGGGACATGGGCGGACCGCGTCGGGCGGTGCTTGAAGCCGGTGCACCGGGGAGCGTCAACGAGTGCGGGCGGTGGCTGACCGCCACTGCACAGGCCGGCCGCACCCTTATCGGCATGGTGCATCAGGAAAGCATCTGCGACTACGGCCCGCAGGGGCAGACGGACAAGTCCATGGCGATCGCCAGTTCCAACGATGACGGTCTCAGCTGGACCGACCTGGGAAACATCATCACCGGCAGTGACTCGCCCCGGCTGGGAACCACATCGGGCGAGGGTGACTGCTCGATGATCGATGGGCAGGACGGTTATCTCTACGCCTATTGCCTGCGCAATTCCGACTGGCAGACGATCGTGGCGCGCGCGCCACTTAACGATCCGACAGCGTGGCGCAAATATTTCGAAGGTGGCTGGAGCGAACCGGGGCTCGACGGCAAGGCGACAGACATCGGCTTCATCGGCACCGGGGCCGGCTATCTTCGGGAGCAAGGATGGGTCGCCGCTGTCGCGACCGATCCATGGTTTGGCGGGGTGCGGCTTTCCCTGTCCGCGGACAAGGTTTCATTTCTGGACCTCGACGAACCCTTGCTGCCCATCGACGGCTCGGATTGGGATCGGCCGGCAGAGACTGATCTTGTCGCCTATGGCTCGCTCCTGGACCCCGAGAGCGGGAGCAATCAGGTCGGCTCGGATTTCCTGTTGAGCTATGTCTATGTTCCGCCCGGCGAGGGCTTCGAGAGCCGGTATCTCGTTTTTCACGAGGTGTCGCTGCTGGTGCAGGATGAGCCAGCAAATACGGCGCAGGTGGGCTTGGCGCTCACCCGTTGGAGCGATCCGGAATCGCAAAGCCTTGTCACTTCCACTGGGCCGTTGACCGGAGACAGGCTCGGCTTCCAACGAAACAAGATTGTCGCCTTCATGCTGACGCGCCAGCCTGGGGACATCGCGAGCATCAAGTTTGCCGAATGTTCCCGAGATCTCTCCGGGCGCCTTGATCATCTGATTGCCGATGAAGGCAGCTGTGCGCCGCAGGGGTATAGGCGGGAGCGGACGGGAGGTTGGCTCTATGCTGCAGAGCAGGCCGGGACCGTGCCGGTTTATCGCTGCATCCAGCCGGAGACTGGGGCCCATTTTGCCTCGATCGCGCCCGACTGCGAGGGTTTGGGCAGCAGGGAATTCCTTCTTGGCTATGGATTGGCGCCATGAGCATGAGCGTGGACGCAAGCGGCCGGGCGCGCGAGATCGGGGTGAGCCTTACGGGTCTGAGGATCGCCGTGTTCTCGACGCGGAACATGATTTTTCTTATCGCCGTTTTGGCGATGAACTTCACACTGATGCGGCCGTCGCCGGTCGATCTTCTTTATATCACCTCCCTGCTGATCACCCTCTTCTATCTTACGCTTTGCCAGAAGCCCGAGGTGACACGACGAGCGGTTTATCTGATCCTGCTGCTAGGTGCGTGGGCATTGTCCTATTTCATCGCGTCCTTGCCGCATCTGCGGCAAGAGTTCGTGCTGTTCGAACTCATGGCCAAGACCTTCGCCATCTCGATCGGCATGATCGGCGCGTTTGTGTCCATGAGCTGGAACCGCCGGCATTTCGAGAACTTCATGAAGTTCTACATTGCCTCGTGCGTCATCGCCTCACTGCTGGGCACTGTCGGCTTTTTGCTGCAGATGGAGCTCCTGACCTGGGATGGGCGCGCCAAGGGCCTGATTGACGACCCCAATATGTATGGCTCGTTCCTGATCCCTGCTGCAGTTTTTTGCGCCTATTTCCTGTCGCGTGGGCAAGGCAGCAAGCTGATACTTGTCGGGGCGCTGGGGATGGTGCTGCTGGGCATCCTGCTTTCATTTTCGCGGATTGCAGTCGTTGCCGCGCTTGTTTGCTTTTTCGCCTATGTGTTCTTCCACAATCGCGGGCGGCCGCGCCGGCTGATGATGATCGTTGGCGGGCTGATCGCCACGGGCATCGTGCTATTTGCCTTTGCCAGCCTCACCTCTGCTGAGTTCACCGCCAAGCTCCTCGACCGGCTGACCTTTGCCAAATCGTATGACCTTGGCGAAGAGGGGCGATACCACCGCTATCTTCTTGTGCTGCCGATGATCATGCAGAACCCCATCGGGCTTGGGGTGCTGCAGCTGGAAAAGATCTTCCCGGAGCCGATCCACAACATCTGGCTCAGCTCCTTCGTCAACTATGGCTGGGGCGGCGGCGTGGCCTGGGTTACGCTGGCAATCGGGAGCGTGATCGTTTCGATCCGCAACTACCGGCGCACAGGAAACGAAATCGCCATCGCGCTGCTGATCTCGCTAGTTGGGATTGTGCTGTGTTCGTCCCTGCACGAAGGCGAGCACTGGCGCCACATGTGGCTTCTTTACGGGCTTGTTTGGGGCTTTAACGCAGCACATCTCGTGAACACGCCAAAAGGGCCAGCGCGTATGCCAAGGAGGCGATCCGCCCTACCCGCTCCGACCAGGACGAGGATTGCGCAGCCGAGAAGTGCGGTTCAGCTGCCCGGTCAGGGCCAGAGGCCATTGGCAAGATAGCGCTCGGCAAGCCGAGCAGTGTTTGCGGCGAAACCCTTCATATGCGTCTGCGCCAGCTTCGTTTCGGCATGGGAGCCGGTCCACGCCAAGAGCGCCATGCGGCGCAGCATGACCATGGTGTCGATCGAAGCGATATCGGCGGCATCCAGTTGCCTGATGGTCTGGTAGCCGGCAAGCCAGGCATTGCGCAGCTTTGGGGCTGCGGCATGGGCCTCATGGAACGAGATGGCGGCGGCGAAGTCATAGGTGAACCAGCAAAAGCCGCTGTCATCGAAGTCGATCAGCGTTACCCTGGAATCATCGACCAGGAGATTGCCGAGACGCATGTCGGCATGGATCAGGCCAAAGCGCTGCGCGGACGTGCCGTAGTCGGCGAGGCGCTTGTGAAGCGCTGTTTCGAGGCGCTGCAGCACCGGGGATATCGCATCATCCACGCCAGGTGCCTGGCGCCAATCGCCCCATAGGCCATCCGCAGAAAGAATAGATTCGGCGGTCCAGGCGGGGCGTTCGAAGTTGGCGGGGCGGACCCAATTCAGGACGTGGTTATGCAGCGTTGCGGCGTATGTCCCCAGGGTGGAAAAAAGCGCTCCGAGGTTGTTGTCTATTGTTGGCTCCGTTCCCTCAACAAAGCGGAAGAGAACGGCGAAGCGCACGTCTTGTTCTGTGCCGATGTTTTGCAGCAGCTTGCCATCGGCGCCGCTGACCATAACGGGAACAGGCACAGAGGTGTCGCGTCCGACTGCCGCCAGCCAGGCCAGTTCGCTCTCGATACCGGCGCGCGCATGATAGCCCGGGCGGTGAACACGCAGGCAGTAACGCTCCCCCGACGGTGCGGCCACGGCAAAGGTCTGATTTTCAGAATAGTTGAGGAGGCTGATGTGGGCGCCATCCAGGTCAATCCAGCGCGCCAGTGCTGGTTTTAGATCCGCTTCGCTCAGCAGCATGGAGGCTCCGGTTCACCCAACAAAAAGAGCCGCAAAGCGGCCCTGGAGAGATTTGGAGTAATGGTCGGAGCGGCCGGATTTGAACCGACGACCCTTTGTCCCCCAGACAAATGCGCTACCAGGCTGCGCTACGCCCCGACTGCGCGGAGACATAGAGAAACAGGTGTTCTGGTGCAAGTCTCATTTTGGAGGAGGATGTGAACAAACTCTGTTTTTCGCCGGTATGGGCCCTTGGGGGACAAAGTGTCCCACAAGGATGGAAGCGCTTCGGCGGCGAAAACCTGCGATCAGCATCGTACTAGGTCGCACCTTGTACGCCGCTGATGTCTTGCATCTGGTATGTAAGTTCTTCTAACTCCGGGTGAGGACACGCGACCGAATGGCCGTTCACCTTGCTTCTGATGAATTCGCCTATACCACCGGCGCGGTCTATGTCGCCGATGGTGGGGTAACCATGTGAGTAGACCATGCAGAGCGACAACCAGATCCTGGTCCCGGCGGACGAACTTGAGCGGCGGGTGCTGGCCGAGCTAACCGGCGCAGGCGCAAGTCAGGCGTCGGCGCAAGCCGCGACGCGTGCCCTGATGCATGCTTCGCTAGTGGGCGTTGACAGTCATGGCGTCCGGCTCACGGAACATTATTGCAAGATGATGGCTGGTGGCCGCATCAACAAGAACCCACAGATCACCGTGCGCCGCACGGCTCCAGCAAGCGCAATGCTCAATGGCGACGACGGCTTGGGGCATTACTCGGCCTTTAAGGCTGTCGAAACCGGGATCGAGATCGCGCGGGAAAACGGCATTGCGGGGATCGGAATCGAGCATTCGTCCCATCTGGGCGCGGCGGGCGCCTATGCGGCTGCGGGTGCCGAGCAGGGTTTTGTGACCTTTGCCACCACAAACACCGATTCCATGGTGACCCTGTTTGACGGCGCGCAGCGTTTTCACGGCACTAATCCCCTGGCCTTTGCCGCGCCAGTGCCTAATAGCCGCCCCTGGCTGCTGGACATGGCCACCTCGTCCATTCCGATGAACCGGGTGCTCCTGCATCGCTCGCTCGGTGCCCAATTGCCCGAGGGCGTGGCGGCCGATAGCGAGGGCCGGCCCACGCGCGATCCGCATGAGGCCGAAATGCTGCTGCCGCTAGGCGGGCAGGAATATGGCTACAAGGGTGCAGGCCTTGCGGGCGTTGCAACGCTGTTCTCGGCCTTACTGACGGGCACCACGCTCGACCCCGATTTCATCCCTATGTACGGCACGGACAACAACCACGAACCGCGTAACATGGGCCATTTCGTGCTGGTGATCGACCCTGCCAAGTTCGTGGGTGCGGAAATGTTCGCCCGCGGCATCGGCAGCTATCTCACGTCGCTGCGCGGCGCTCCGGCGCGTGCAGGAGGCGGCCCAATCATGGCTCCGGGAGACCGCGAATGGGCCGAAGCCGAGCGCCGCTTAAAGCAAGGCGTTCCCATCGATCCCGACACAGCCCGCTATCTCAAGTTCGAGTAAAATCGGCGTTTTCGGCGCCACCCGTAAGTGGATGCGCTACGCAGTTGACATTCGCGACTCCTTGGCTCGTTTTATTGCGGATGGCTGGGGCATGATGATGAGCGAAAAACCGGCCCGGCGGGCGCGGCCAACATTATTGGATGTAGCGAAAAAGGCTTCCGTGTCGCGCGCAACGGCCTCGCTGGTGGTGCGCAAAAGCCCGCTGGTGAGCGAGGAAACGCGCGCAGTTGTCCAGGCTGCCATGGCCGAAATCGGCTATGTCTACAATGCTGGCGCGGCAAGGATGCGAGCGGCGCGCAGCAGAACAATCGGGGTGATCATCCCCAATCTTTCCAACACCTTTTTCGGCGAACTACTGGCTGGCATCGATGATGTGATTGATGCGGCGGGATTGGCGAGTTTTATCGCCCATTCCGGGGAGTCACCTGCCAAGCAGGATGGCGTCGTCAACCGGATGCGCGAACATGGGGTTGATGGGCTGATCATCTGCCCTGCGGCGGGTACGGAGCCGAGCTTCATGGCCCGGCTGAAGGATTGGGACATGCCCGTGGGCGAGGTGCTGCGCACTGTCGCCGCAGGAAATGTCGACTACACGGGCATGGATCAAAGCGGAGGAATGGACAGTGCCGTTAGCCGGCTGGTGGAGTTGGGACACACCCACCTTGGCTTCGTTGCCGGCAGTCTCGACCATTCTGCACGCGATGAAAGACTTGGTGCCTTTCGCTCGGCCGTTCGCCGGCATGATCAGGTTCGAACCACCGAAGAAATGATCGAGCTTACCCATGTCGAGGCGATCATGCTGGCCGAACGGATCGCTGCCGACCCTTCGGCGCCTACTGCCTGGATCTGCCATAATGACGTGGTCGGCTTGGGCATGCACAAGGGCTTTTGTGATATGGGGCTGCTGCCTGGGCGCGATGTGTCCCTGATCGGGTATGATAATGTGGCGGAGGCCGCTCTGGTGCGGCCAGGGCTCGCATCGGTAGCCACCGAGCCGTCGGAGATCGGGGCGCTTGCCGCACAGCAATTGCTGCGCAGGATCAACGATCCGGAGATGGCTCCAGCACGGATCACTGTTCCCAGCCACCTGGTTGTACGAGGATCAATAGGCCCTGCCCCATTGGTCGCCGCCCATGGATTGACTCGGGAGCTCGCGGGCATTTAGATCGATCTAATTGATCGGCAAGAAGTTGTGGAGGATAAGGGCGCATGGGCTACCAGTTCAATTTTGCGCCCGTGTTCAACAATTTCGACCAGTTGCTGTACGGCGCTCTGATTACCGTGCAGCTCAGCTTCGGGGCCATTCTGATCGGCCTCTTGATCGCCGTTCCCTGTGCTGCCGCCAAGACGGCGGGTCCTGCCCCTCTGCGCTGGCTGGTAAGCCTTTATATCGAGGTGATCCGCAACACGCCCTTCCTGATCCAGATCTTCTTTATCTACTTCTCCCTGCCCGCCCTCGGCATCCGGTTTGATCCAAACACGGCCGCGTTGGTGGCCTTGGCGGTCAATGTGGGCGCCTATGCCACCGAGATCGTGCGAGCGGGCATCGAGTCGATCAATCGCGGGCAGATCGAAGCAGGCAAGGCGTTGGGCCTCAAGGGCCACCAGATCTTCCGCTACATCATTATTAAGCCGGCTTTGCGCACCATTTATCCGGCGCTCACTAGTCAGTTCATCTACCTGATGCTGAACTCTTCCGTTGTTTCGGCGATCTCGGCCACCGATTTGGCAGCGGCGGGCAACAACATCCAGTCGACTACGTTTGCGGCGTTCGAGGTCTATCTGGTGATCACCGCAATGTATCTCGTCCTGTCGCTAGGCTTTTCCGGCCTATTTTCAGCAATCGGGCGGAAAGCATTCAGCTATCCGCTGGCACGATAGGAACGGCCCGATGTTTCGCAGCTTTGGTCCCAATGAAGCGCTATACATCATCACCGCAGTGCAGTGGACGCTGCTTCTTTCAGCGATCGCCTTTGCAGGTGGCGCCGTGGGCGGCATGGCGATCGCCTTGGCACGTGTTTCGGCGATCAAAACGCTGCGCTACGCGGCACTCTCCTTTATCCGGGTATTCCAGGGCACACCGCTGCTGATGCAGCTGTTTCTTGTTTATTTCGGCCTTTCGATCATGGGCGTGGGCATCAACCTTTGGGTTGCGGCAGCGGCGGCGCTAACCCTGCATGCCAGCGCCTATCTTGGCGAGATCTGGCGCGGCTGCATAGAAGCAGTGCCAGCCGGCCAGAGCGAAGCAAGCTATGCGCTTGGGCTTAAATACGGGGACCGCATGCGCTATGTCGTGCTGCCCCAGGCGGCCAAGATTTCAGTAGCGCCCACTGTGGGCTTCCTTGTGCAACTGATCAAGGCGACCTCGCTCACCTCGATCATCGGCTTTGTGGAACTGACCCGTGCCGGGCAGATCATCAACAACGCCACCTTTCAGCCCCTTACTGTGTTTTCGCTGGTGGCGGCTGTCTACTTCGTCCTTTGCTGGCCACTCTCCATGTGGGCCCGGCATCTGGAAAGCCGGTTCGCCGTGGCGACCGCACGCTGACAACAAGATTTTCAACCAGGGAGAGAGTTTAAAAATGAAACTAAACAAGAAGCTGATCGCACTTGCTGGCGCTGCAGCGCTAGCCGCCGGAATGGTGGCAGGACCCGCCGCTGCACAGAGCGTTGAAGAAATTCAGCAGCGCGGTACCGTGAACGTGGGTCTTCTGGTTGATTTCCCGCCCTTCGGCATTCTTGACCAGAGTGGCAACCCCGATGGCTATGATGCCGACGTGGCTCGGCTTCTGGCGGAGGATCTCGGTGTCGAGCTCAACCTTGTGCCGGTCACCGGCCCGAACCGCATCCCCTATTTGCTATCCAATCAGGTGGACATCCTCGTTGCATCGCTCGGGATCACGCCCGAACGCGATGAGCAGGTGGATTTTTCCCAGCCTTACGCGGGCATCGAAATCTTTGTTTTCGGTGATGCAAATCTCGAGGTGACCGGGCCCGAAGGACTGTCGGGGCAGAACATCGCGGTGGCTCGCGCTTCGACCCAAGACACGGCCATCACCGAGATCGCACCGTCGGACGCCAATATTCAGCGCTTCGACGATGACGCTTCGGCCGTTCAGGCGCTCCTTTCAGGTCAGACCCCGCTGATGGGCGCGTCTAACGTGGTGATCGCCCAGATCAACACCATGGCGCCAGATCGCTTCGATACCAAATTCTCGTTGCGCCAGCAGAGCCAGGGTATCGCGGTACGTCCAGGAAGCGATGAGCTGCTTGGCTACATCAACGAGTTCTTGGGCCGCGTTAAAGCTGATGGCCAGTTGAATGCACTGCACGAAGAGTGGGTTGGCGGACCGCTGCCCGAGTTCGTGGCAGAAACCGAATAGTTCAACGAACAGATCTGAGGGCGGAAGCCGCTATGTCCAATGTTGTACCCGAGAATACCGATGCCGCGGTCATCATGCGCGATGTCGACAAATGGTATGACAGCTACCATGCCCTCACTGCCATCAACCTTACGGTCGCACGGGGCGAGAAGATCGTCGTGTGCGGCCCTTCGGGGTCGGGGAAATCGACCCTCATCCGCTGCATCAATCAGCTCGAAACCATCCGCTCCGGAACAATCACCGTCGACGGCATCGAGCTGACTAACGGTGGCGAGAACGTGGATAAGATCCGTCGCGAGGTCGGGATGGTCTTCCAGCAGTTCAACCTTTTCCCGCACATGACCGTGCTGGAGAACTGCATGCTTGCTCCGATCAAGGTGCGCGGAGTGAGCAAGGCTGAGGCCGAACAAACAGCGCGGCGCTATCTTGAGCGCGTGCGCATCCCGGAGCAGGCCGACAAATATCCCGCCCAGCTTTCAGGCGGTCAGCAGCAGCGAGTTGCGATTGCCCGGGCGCTGTGCATGAATCCCAAGATCATGCTGTTTGACGAGCCGACATCAGCCCTCGATCCGGAAATGGTCAATGAAGTGCTCGACACCATGATCGATCTCGCCAGCGAAGGCATGACCATGCTTGTGGTAACCCATGAGATGGGTTTCGCACGCAAAGTGGCCGACAGGGTGATCTTTATGGATAAGGGCGAGATCGTTGAGATGGGCGAACCCGAAAGCTTCTTTTCCAATCCGCAGAACGAGCGCACCAAGACGTTTCTAGGTCAGATCGCCCACTAACAAGAGCGGCAGCCGGCAGTTGACGCATCGGGGTGCCGTTCTCAGGAACTTGGGCGTGCTGCCTGGTCGCAATAGACGGTGACCCGGAGATGGCTCTGAAGGGCGGAGGCCGGGTTTTGGCTCGATTGTGGGCGTTCAAAGGCTTCCAGCAGGGCTTGGGCCTTGTTGGGTCCGATGGCGACCAGAACGATCTCTCGCGCCTCAAGTATAGTGCCGATACCCATGGTGATGGCTCTGCCAGGTGGCCGCTCTCCTGGGGGGAAATCGGAGGTGTTTGCCGCGATAGTCGATTCCGTCAACGTCGCGACGTGGGTCCGGCTATCGAAGGGCGAACCAGGCTCGTTGAAGCCGATATGGCCATTCTGACCGATGCCGAGCAATTGCAGATCGATGCCACAGCGATCCGCTATTGCGTGTTCGTAGGCGACACAGGCTGATTGGAGATCGCGATCGGTCTGGGGCAGCTGTGCCGCGCCCCTTGGTAGATCGACATGGGCGAAGAAATGCTCATGCATATAGGCCCGAAATGACGCGGGGTGGTTTGCAGGCAAGCCCACATATTCATCGAGATTGAAGCTCGCGGCGTCAGCAAAGGAGACAAGGCCTTGCTGATGAAGTTGCACCAGCTCACGGTAGATGGGCACAAAGGTTTTGCCCGTGGCCAAGCCAAGGGTGGACTGTGGCTTTGCTTTGATTACGCTGGCGACGTGTTTGGCAACTGCAGCGGCAACGGCATCTGCCGTGTCGAAAATGCGAAAATCAGGCTTGGTCATGGAACTCTTTATCTAACTCACAGCCTGAAGGCTGCCGGTGCCGCCAGGGGCCTGTACGGAACGCGTTCCGGCGGAGATGGCCGCAGCGAGGCATTGTTCAGGCGCCAAGCCATCGAGCCAAGCATGGAGGAACCCGGCGTTGAAAGCGTCCCCTGCCCCGGTTGTGTCGACGACCTCAACACGCTGGCTGGGCAGACGCGACACCTCACCATTGGCGGCGAGCATAGCGCCGTCCCCGCCAAGCTTGAGAGCGACGATGGGGAAATGGGCTGCCAGATGCTGTAAAGCCGTCAAAGGGTCGCTTGATCCTGTGAGCGCCTCGGCTTCCTCCATGTTCGGCAGGAAGATATCGGCACCCGCAGTGCGTTGGAAAAAGTCGGGATCGAGGATCAGCTCGTCGTCCCAGCTTGGGTCGAGTGATACGGTCAGGCCGTGGCTTTTGGCGGTGCTGATGGCGTCGTTCATTTCGTGGAGTGTGGCGAACTCGGCGATGTGGAGATGTGTGGCCTCGCTCCAGGCAAGGGCACGCTCGAAACTGGCTGGGCGGGCATGACCGGCACGGCGCGACAGGAAGGCGCGATCCCCGTTCTGCACCATCACGACGGTCAGCTGCGGGCCCGCTGTTTCGTGCCGGTCGAGAAACTGCAGGTCCAAGCCCAATTGATCGATCGTCTGGCCCAAGGTTTTTGATAGATCATCAGTCCCGAAGCGAGCGAGCAAGGCTGAGGGGCGGCCGAGTGCAGCAAGATGCGCAGCTGTTATCAGTGCGCCGCCACCGGGGGTCAGGTCGAACTCCCCGGCGAAAACTTCGCGACCGAGTTGCGGCATGCCCTCGAGGCCGCGAAACACCATGTCGCAGTAGATTCGGCCAAGGCTCAACACCGCCCTGGCCCGAGATGTCGTCGATGTCATGCCCGGCCCAGTGCTGTTTCGGTTTTCGCATCGAAAAGGTAGAGCGAGCCAGGCTCGGCGCGGATTGCCAGCGTGCTGCCGATCGCCGGAACGACGCGGCCTGGAGCCGTGGCGATGACCGGAGTGTTTCCAACGGTAACATGCACCAGCGTTTCGGCGCCGAGAGGCTCGACTGCCTCCACGGTTCCTGTTGCGCTGAGCCCTGCCCCACCGGTTTGTTCGGTCACAACGAGATCATGCGGGCGAATGCCCACCAGCACCTCGCCTTGGTGAGCGGGCAGTGGAAGAGCTTCGATCTGCGCGCCTTCGATATGCAGTGCGCCACCCGCAACCGAGCCGCCGATCATGTTCATGGACGGGCTGCCGATGAAACGGGCGGTAAACACGTCCTGCGGATTTTCATAAAGGTCCGTGGGCGTGCCGACCTGAAGGATATGCCCATCGCGCATGACAACGATCTTGTCAGCCATTGTCATGGCCTCGACCTGGTCATGGGTCACATAAACGATCGTGGTGCCCAGCCGGCGGTGGAGGCTCTTGATTTCCATGCGCATCTGCGAGCGCAATTGAGCGTCGAGATTGGACAGGGGTTCATCGAACAGGAATGCCACAGGGTCGCGCACCATGGCCCGCCCAATGGCCACGCGCTGGCGCTGTCCGCCGGAAAGCGCTGCCGGCCGGCGGTCGAGCAGCTTCTCGAGCCCCAGGATCTTGCCGGTTTCGGCAATACGCTGCTGCTTTTCGGCCTTGGAAAGTTTGGATGTATAGAGCCCGAACCCGATGTTCTGCCCCACCGTCATGTGGGGATAAATGGCATAGTTCTGGAACACCATGGCGATGTTGCGCTGCTTGGGCTCGCGCTGGTTCACCACTTCGTCGCCGATCAGCAGTTTGCCGCCCGAAATGTCCTCAAGACCGGCAATCATGCGCAGCGTGGTAGACTTGCCGCAACCTGAAGGTCCAACGAAGACGACGAATTCGCCATCTTCGATCTTGAGGTCTATGCCGTGCACGGCGCGCGTCTTACCGTATTCCTTGATCAGTCCCAGAAGTTCGATCGAGGCCATCAGACGGCTCCCTTCAATGCATTGAATCGCGCGCTGAGCGTTTGGGCGGCATCAGCCTGGCGGCGCAGAATTGCGTGGTGTTTGGCGGCAAGCTCGGCCGCATGCTTCTTGTAGCCAGCAATGGCTGCGTTGAGCGGCTCCGGCGCCGGACCACCATAGCGGGTGCGGACAGCCACGAAATATTCTGGCGACACGATTTCGGCAAAGGCCGCATCATCAAGGGTGGTTGCCCGCCCTGTCGCACTCTGGAAGGCAGCCTTGAACGTCTCGTAGCCGTCTTTGGCCAGATCGCCGTTGCGTGCCACCACCGCCTTGGCCACGGCCGCCGCGATCTCGTGCCCTTCGCGGAAGGATAGTCCTTCGCGGCGGACGAGGCTGTCGGCCAGCTCGGTGATGGTGATGCATGAGCGCGAGATATTCTCGCGAACCCGCTCGGGATTGATGCGGATCTGGGCGACCAGCGAAGCGAGGAGATCGAGCACGCGATAGGCGCTGGCGAAGGCGCCATAGCCCATGGACTGCGTTTCCCCCTCGCTGTCATTCATGTCGGTGAAGGGGGTGTTGTGCATTACGGTCAGCATGGCGTGCGCGCGGCCTACAGTCTGGCTCGAGAGGTGCCGCAAATGCTCGATCGGCACCGGATTGCGCTTTTGTGGCATGATCGAGGAAATCTGCACCAGGCTATTGGGGACGTAGATCTGCCCTACCTCAAAGCTGGTCCAGACTTGGAAGTCCTGGATCACGCGACCAAGGTGAAGGAACATCAGCTCAATCGCGCTATAGGTCGAGGTGATGTAGTCTACGCCTGCGATGCAGGAATAGGAGTTCTGGAGGGGCTCGGCGAAACCAAGAAGCTCTGCCACGCGGTGGCGGTCAATGGGGAAGCCCGACGTGGTGATCGCTGCAGCTCCCATCGGGGAATAATCGAGAATACGATAGGCGTCGAAAAGCCGCTCGATATCGCGGCCGACGAACTCGACCACTGCCGAAAGATAATGCCCGAATGTGGTGGGTTGGGCGGGCTGGCCATGAGTATAGGCGACGATCAGCGTCCCCTTTTCACGCTCAGCCGCGTCGATCAGCGCCGCATGAAGCGCCAGCGCTTTTTCGATCAACGCATTGAGCCGCTCGCGCAATCCCAGCTTGAAAAGCGTATGGTCGATGTCGTTGCGCGAACGGGCCGTGTGTAGGCGTCCGCCCAGGTCCGGACCGACGCGCTTTTTCAGCTCTTTTTCGATCAGGAAGAAGAAGTCTTCCACTTCACCGGTATAAACCAGGCTTGAGGGCTCTATTTCGCTGTTGATGCTGTCGAGCGCGTTAGCGATGTCGCGGGCTTGCTCCGCATCAAGAATGCCCGTTTCAGCCAGCATCACCAGGTGCGCACGGTCGATAGCGCGAAAGCCCTCGACGTGGTGGTCCTTGGCACCATCAAAAAGCGGGGCCAGCACGGTTTGCTTGTAGACCGGGTCGGGAAATACCGAAGTGTCGGAAAGTCGTGGATCAGACATTGCTTAACCCTTGAGGCCGGCCAGCATCACGCCGCGCACGATGTAGCGCTGCAGCACGAGGAAGACGAGAAGCGTAGGAATGGTGCCGATGGCGGCGCCGGTCATGATCAGCTCCCACTGGATCGAAGCCTCCGCGGAAAAGCTCGAAATGCCCACAGGGAGGGTATAGAGCTCCTTGGAGGTCGTGACGATCAGGGGCCAGAAGAAGGCGGTCCAGTTTCCAAGAAAGGTGAAGATAGCCAGGGCCGAGATCGCCGGCACCACCATGGGCATAGCGATCTTCCACCAAATGGTGAACTCGTTGAGCCCGTCCACGCGTGCCGCTTCAAGGAAGTCGTTAGGCACGCCTTCAAAGAACTGCTTCATCAGGAAGGTACCGAAGGCAGTCATCATGCCGGGGAACATGATGCCCCAGTAGGAATTGAGCCAGCCCAGTTGGCTGGACATGAGATACCATGGGATCACCAGCATTTCGGTGGGGATCATCAGGGTCGACAATATTGCGAGGAAGATGAAGTAGCGCCCGCGGAACTGGAACTTGGCCAGCGTATAACCAACAAGGCTGTCAAAGAAGACGTTGGAGGCCGTTACAGTCAGCGCGATAAAGGTGGAATTGAAGAACCACTGCATGAAGCGGCCGTCATTAAGCACCTTGAAGTAGTTGTCGAGAGTGGGCGCGACCGGAATGAGCTTTAGATCATAGACTTGCGCCGAGGTCTTGAGGGAGGTCGAGAACATATAGAGCAGCGGCGTGATCATGATGAACCCGCCGATCAGCAGCAGGGTCCAGGCGATGATGCGCCCCGGGCGAATGTCGCGGCGGTTTGCCGCCAGCTCAGTGGTGGAGGTGGTCGCGGTCATTTCTTTTCCCTCAGCACATAGAGCTGGAGCAGGGACACAAAGAGCAGGATGGTGAACAGCACCACGGTCTGCGCAGCGGCATAGCCCATCTGGTAGGACGAAAAAGCGGTTTGGTAGATCATGAGCACCAGGGGCTTGGTCGAGTTGAGCGGCCCGCCCGGATCATTGGTGGTCATGTTGTAGACCTGGTCGAAAATGCGTAGGAACCCGATCGAGGAGAACACCACCAGAAAGACTGTGGTGGGCTTGAGAAGAGGAATGGTGATCTTGCGCAGGATCGCACCTTCCCCCAGCCCGTCTATGCGGGCGGCTTCATAAAAGGTGCCGGGAATGGCGCGCAGGCCGGCCATGAAAATGATGATCTGGAAGCCCAGACCAGCCCAGATTGCCGGGACGAGAATAGAGAACAGCGCTTGGTCCACCGAACGGAGGAATGGCTGCTGAGGAATTCCGACCGAGCTCAAGATGCCGTTGATCACCCCGATTGGGACCGGCTGGTAGAACCAACGCCAGACCCAGCCCATAGCGGCGGCCGTGGTGAGGAAGGGCAGGAAGTAGAGCGCACGAATGAACCCATGCATGAAGCGCACGCGATCAAGGTAGAAGGCGATCACGAAGGAGATGACGAGGCTCAGCGGCGTGCCGATGATGAGATAAAGGAACGTGTTCTGGAAGACCTTCCAGAAGATCGGATCGGCGAACATCTTCTGGTAGTTCGCGAGGCCGATGAACTGGGCGGGGCGCAGAAGGTCCCAATTGGTGAGCGACAGCCAGAACGCCTGGAAGGTCGGATAGAACCGGATGCCCGCGTAAAACAGGATGGGCAGCGCCAGAAAGGTCCAGGCCCAGATGACACGCTTGGTGCCGATGTTTAGCCGGTCCCAGAAGCGAACAGGGCCTGCTTGTGGATTTGCGTTCACAGACGCCATTTTCGCTCCTGCGCGTTTAGCCTGGGCTCCCCATGGCGCCCTGACGATTGATCCCGCCTGCCGCCCCGGGGTGAGCCGGGGCGACATCTATCGGAGGTCTTATTACTGGCGAGCCTGGTCGATAATCGCCTGCTCGGCCTGTGCGGCCTGAGCCAGGCTATCGTCGATGGACTGGCCTTCAAGCAGCACGCGATTGACCATGTCGATCGCGGTCTGGCGCTGCGCAGCCTCATCGTAGAACTGAGTGGTGTGGGCGTATTCAAGACCCTTGAGGAACGGTCCGAGGACCGGGTCGGCAAGGTTTGCTTCGGTCAGCGCAACATTGCGGCGCGCAGGCAACTCGCCCACGACGTCGAGCCAGATTTCCATTGCCTCAGGCGAGGAGATATAGGCCAGGAACTTCTGGGCGGCTTCAAGCTCTTCGCCGGTTGCCGTGGCACCGATCGCATTGGCGAAATAGCTCGAATAGTTCGAGCGCATGCCATTGGCATCGGCTGGAAGTTCGACAACGCCCCATTCGAACGGGTTGTTGGCAAAGGCGCCCAGACGGAAGGTGCCGTCGATAGTCATGGCGGCAAGGCCCGCGCGGAACGCTGCCTGGCCTTCATCCATGAAACCGACCAGGCCGACATTCTTTTCTGTCTGCAGGTCGGTATAGAACTTCAGCGCCGCAGCACCAGCCTCATCGTCATAGGCAACGTTGCCTTCCTCGTCATAGGGCGCGCCACCGTTCTGGCGAACCAAAGCCTCACGCCACCAATGGTGATCCTGGCCAGCCATATCGAGTGTGATGCCGGCTGTGGTGATATTGCCGCCACCGTCACGCTTGGTGGTTGCTTCGGCCGCTGCCACCAATTCATCGAGATTGGTCGGGGGCTGGATACCGGCTTCTTCGAAAAGCGCCTTGTTGTAGAACAGGGCCAGCGAGCGCACCGCGGTGGGCAGGCCATAATAATCTTCGCCGCGCTTCATGGCTGAAACGATGGGGAAGAATTCGGATTCGATCTCGTCATGAGGGAACACGGCGGGATCAAGCGGCTGGATCAGCCCGCCATTCACGAACTGGTCGGTCCAGCCATAAAACAGCTGCACGACGTCGGGACCCTGCCCTGCGACTTTGGCCGCAACAACGCGGGTCTGGTAGTCGGCATAGGGGAAGGTCGTGTGCTTGACGGTGATGTCGGGATTGGCTTCCTCGAACTTCTCGATCAGCTGATCCATTGCCTGGATGCGGCTATCGAAAACATACTGCCAGTACTCGATTTCGACGGCCTGGGCAGAGCCCATTGCCAGAAAGCTGACGCCGGCTGCGAGCCCGGCCAGTTTGGTCTTGGTGAGCATTCTTTTCCTCCATATGGCCGCCGAGCTTTACGACAGCCCTCTCCGAGCCTGAGGCGGAGTCCCGCCTAGCTCCTTATAGCGTCGAATAGATGAGGCTGGCTTGTCAATAAAATAATCTACTTGAGTTATTATTGCTGTGATCTATCGTTGTGGGGCGAAGTCGGGGAGCCACGCATTGCACGGACGCACAAAATCTGACTTGCGCCAGCGCGTTGCCATCGGGTCCAACCCAGAGCGCAACCGGGCGCACAACCGGCGCGTCGTCCTCGAGGTCATTCGCATGCACGAGCATCTGGGACGCACCGAGATTGCGCGCCGCGCGCGTCTTACGCCTCAGGCTGTTGCCAACATCGTTGATGAACTGCTTGAAGAAGGATTGCTGATTGAACTCGGTCGCCTGCGCTCGGGACGCGGTCAGCCGCCGATCCAGTTCGCGGTTAATCCCGATGGTCCGCTTACCGCGGGTGTTGAGATCGCGGCCGATCACATGGTCACCGCGCTGATTGATCTTTCCGGCGGCATCCGCGGCCAGTCCATTATTCCGCTGAGCGAAGCCGGACCTGAAGTTGTTCCGGACCTCGTTGCCCAGGAAGTGGCGCGCCTTGAAGCCTTACTTGGAGCTGACCGTAGCAAGCTCCTTGGCCTGGGCGTCGTTATGCCTGGCCCTTTTGAAATCGAGGGCATGAGTTCAATCGGGCCCGCAACCTTGCCGGGCTGGACGGGCGTTGATCCCGTGGCCCTGTTCGCAAAGGCTACTGGCCAGCCTGTGGTAGTGGAAAACGACGCCACGGCCGCTGTGGTCGGGGAGCGTCTTTATGGCGCGGGCCGGCATCTGGGCTCCTTTTGCTACCTTTATTTCGGCGTCGGCCTTGGCCTGGGTGTCATTCAAGATGGACGCCCGCTCCGTGGCGCCTTCGGCAATGCTGGCGAAATCGGCCATGTTGGCCTCGTGCCACGCAACGGAACATCACGCTATGGCCCGGCAGGCGCGCTTGAGCGGTTCGTCTCCGTCTTTGCCCTTCGCGAACGTCTCGCAATGGCGGGCATTTATGTTGCCAATGTCGAGGATATCCAGAAGCTCCATGACGCAGGCGACAAGACCTTGCTAGACTGGATCAGCATGGCTGCGGACTATCTGGCGCCAACCGTCGCCATGCTGGAAAACATCTTCGATCCCGAGACCGTCATTTTCGGCGGCGGCCTGCCGGACTCAGTTCTGGAAGCAATGATCGCCGCGCTCGATCCGCTGCCTGTTTCCGTTGCCACGCGCCAGAAGCGCACCCTGCCCCGCGTTATTCGGGGTCAAACCGGGCGCCTCACGGCTGCTCTAGGGGCAGCTGCGCTGCCGCTTCTTGATACCGTTTCGCCGCACCTCAGCGTCGCTGGTCCCGCCACCTGATCTCTACCAACCGGACTTTTCTTTATGCTGCCAGATCGTGATCGCCTGCGCCGCCGCGCTGCCCAGCCACGTCTTGTTTCGCTCCACCGCGCGCTTGGCCGCCTGCGGTCCACCATCACCGTGATGAACACCGGCGCCCATCCAGACGACGAACATAACGGCATGCTGGCGGTGCTCCGGCATCAGCATGGGGCGCGGATCGTGGTTGCCTGTTCCACGCGCGGCGAAGGCGGGCAGAACACCCTTGGTCCCGAGCGCCAGGGTGCCTTGGGGGTTATGCGCAGCCGCGAAATGGAAGAGGCGACGCGAGCCATGGACGCCGACATTGCCTGGCTGGGCCACGGACCTGATGATCCCGTGCACGATTTCGGCTTCTCCAAATCCGGCGTCGATACGCTTGCGCGTTGGGGAGAGAATCGAACTATCGGGCGCTTGGTGCGCGCATATCGCCAATTCCGACCAGATGTCGTCATACCGACCTTCCTTGATGTTCCGGGCCAGCATGGCCATCACCGGGCCATGACCGAGGCTGCCGAACGCGCCCTTGCCTTGTCAGCCGATCCCGCCTTCATCACCGAAGGTCTTCCGCCCTGGCGCGTCGCCAAATTCTACCTGCCGGCCTGGTCTGGCGGCGGCGACACCTATGATGATGAAGTTCCTCCACCTCCGGCCACAACGCTTGTTAGGGCACAGGGGACAGACCCCGTCACCGGCATGAGCTATGACCGCCTTGGGGAATTCTCGCGCGCATACCATGCAAGCCAGAACATGGGCTTCTGGCGCGATCCCGGTCAGGTTGATTGGCCACTCCACCGCGTCGGCGGAACCAACGAGCGGAGCATTTTTGACGATTTGCCGATCCGCCTGGCTGACCTCGGCAATAGCCCAGCGCTTGCTGATGCCGATGGCGCCATCGATCGCGCCATTGCTGCCTTCCCTCACTCTGATGGCCTCATTCCCGCCCTTTGCGAGGCACGACGCGCCATCGTAGCAGCCAGCGCCGAAATCGCGCCGGAACACGCGCATCGTCTTGCGCGCAAATTGCGGGAAATCGACGTTGCGCTGGCGTTTGCCGCTGGCATCGACATCTCCGCCGCCCTTTCGTCGCCTAGCCTTATTCCGGGCAAAAGCACCGAGTTGATCGTTGACGCCGAACTAGGTGCAGCAGCGGCACTCACCATTAGGCCCCGCGCCCATTGCGCCATCGCTGCCCCGCCTGCATTTTCTCCGGGCAACAACCGCACCACCCACCCCGTCACTGCGGGTTCAGATGCACCGGTCGGCAATCCCTTCCATGCCGATTGGCAGAGCCTGGGGGGTAATGGACTTTTCTGGCTCGATGTTTCAGCCGATGTAGATGGGGAGCCAATCGAGTTTGCGCTCGATCTGGAGGAGCCGCTCCAGATCGACCCGGCACATGCGCTGACCATCACACCGGATGCGCTGGTTTTGCCCATGGGCAGGACGAGCCCTCAAACGATTGCCGTCAAAGGCGCTGAGCCGAGTTCGCTTAGCCTTCCTTCCGTGCCTGGCCTATCCGTGGGTCGCGGAGACAGCGGCCTTACCATTACACCCACGCCCGATCTTGCACTGGGTCACCATCGCTTGCCGATCACAGTTGACGGGCAGCAGGCTTATGCGCTGACGGCGATCGACTATCCCCATATTGGTCGCACGCGCTTTGTTCGCCCGCAGATGCTGGATATTCTTGCAGTCGACCTTGAAATTCCCAAGACGCGCGTCGGCTATATCGGGGGTGGTGCTGACCGGGTCGGTTACTGGCTGAAGCGGATGGGGGCTGATGTTACACTGCTCGACCGAGATGCGCTTTCGGGGGAATTGTCGAGGTTTGATACAATCGTCGTCGGCATTTTCGCCTTTGGCACAAGGCCCGATCTTGGAGCTGCGACAACCCGACTGCACGACTGGATCCTCGCTGGCGGTCATCTCGTGACGCTTTATCATCGGCCGAGCGATGGCTGGCGACCTGAGGCGACGCCGCCGCTGCCGCTCACCATTGGCAGCCCGTCCCTGCGCTGGCGTGTCACCAATCCTGCAGCGCCGGTTACCTTGCTCGATCCTGACCATGTTCTCCTCGCCGGCCCCAATTGCATCAGTGCTGCCGATTTTGAAGGCTGGGACAAGGAGCGCGGGCTTTATTTTGCGTCGCAATGGGACAGCGCCTACCAGCCGCTTCTTTCGATGAGCGATGCGGGGGAAGCGCCGCTCACGGGGTCGTTGCTGTCAGCGACGATCGGCAAAGGGCGTCATACCCATACCAGTCTTGTGCTGCACCACCAGATGGACAAGCTCGTGCCCGGCGCTTTCCGGATCATGGCGAACCTGCTGCAAGCGGCCTGACATGCCCCTTTTTGCGCCGCCGGGCATGGGCATTGCCTGGCTTTTAAGCGACATGGTGCTGGTCACCATCATGACGGTGCTCGTCAAGCTTGGCGGGGCAAGTTATCCGGCTGTGCAGATGGTGTTTATCCGCTCGCTGATTGGCCTGGTCAGCGTTCTCCCCCTGGCCTGGCGGCATCGCAGAGCGTTGCGGCAAACACGGCATTGGGGGCGGCACGGGTTTCGGGTGCTGTGCAATACCATTGCGCTTAATGCCAATTTTGCGGCGCTAACGGCGCTGCCGCTGGCGCTGGTCAACGCGATCGGTTTCATGCGTCCGCTGGTGGTTCTGGCGCTTGCTACCTGGATGCTTGGGGAGCGTTCGGGGCCCTGGCGCTGGATCGGTGCGTGCATCGGTTTTGCGGGGGTTCTGGTGATGGTGGGGCCGAGTGAAATCAGCTGGAATTTGGGGCTTCTCGCGGCGCTGACCATGGTGGTTTTTGGCTCGCTGGCAACCGTGCAAACCCGTGCGCTGGCAGGCGAAAACACTACGGTTCTCATGGTTTTCTATACCGTGGGCCTGACGTTGTTCACCGCCATTCCAGCGCTGCTGGCGTGGCAGCCGGTGAGTGTTGGCGACTGGCCTTTGCTGCTGGCGATCGGGGTGCTCGCGCAGATGGGGCAGTATTGTTATTTGCGGGCTTATCAGAGCAGCCCGGCGAACATGCTCGCGCCGTTCAGTTATCTCTCGATTGTCCTCGCGAGCCTGGCGGGCTTTATCGTGTTTGGCGAGGTGCCGGGGGTGACGACCTTTGCCGGAATAGCCATCATTATCGGGGCTTTGGTGCTCACCGGCCGGCTTGACCGGCGCAGTCACAAGGCGGTCTAGACGTTAGCGGACTGTTAACGTCTAGTGTCTCGTTTGGGGCAAAAGAGAGCCCCGGCCGTTAGGGCCGGGGCTTCTGCCGCGGGAGGGGCGGCCGGATCGGTCAGGACTTGCGCCTGGCGGGCTGGATCAGATTGGCCATCAAGCGGAAGGCACCCGGGGTCAGCTTGTCGAGCTGGTGATGGAGCACAAGGCTTGTGTGGGTGTGACGCCCTTCCCCGATTTCGGCCGACAGGAGCGATCCGGTCAGGGGCTCCTCGCCCGCATCGCTCATGGCGAGAAGCGGCACATAGGCCTCGTCCCATTCCGAAGCGAAATAGAGCCCGCGCTCCTTGTCCCAACCGGCCCAGTCCTCGGGGCCGATGGTGTTGGGATAGGTGAGGAGCGGATGGTCTGGCACAAGCGCTTCCACGGGAGCCTCGGCGTCGGTCACGCGGTAGCGGATGGATGGGGTGCCGATCTTGAGATAGGCCAAGGGCACCGTGTCATTGTTCCAGCCATCGGAGGGACGATGGTAGAGCGTCAGGAGATGGCCGCCATTGCGCACCCATTCGTGAACCCCCGGTAGTGCCGCCACCAGATCAGGACGCCGGCCGAAGGTGAAGATGCCCACCACCAGCGTATCGAGATCGCGATAGGCGCCCGCTTCCATGTCGGCGGGTGTCAACTCCCTGAGGGCGACCCCCAGGCGCTTGAGCCAGGTCGCGACATTGTCGTTGCCGCCCCCGATATAGCCGATCCGGCCTTCGGGGATGATGGCCTCGACAGATTGCACGGGTACGGCGATTTCGGTGGGGACCACGGAGCGGCCGATATGGGGATAGCTGAAGATGTTGATGGCATAGGCCTGCTTGCCGAGCAGCTTGGGCGCGATGGTGATCCGCGTCGTGCCAAGGTCTGTGGGCGGGGCAAGGTCGAACGTGCCCGCCTCGGTGCCTATTTCTCCGTTCGGGTTCATTCGCCAGCCGGCCGGAAGGTCGAAGTCGAGATCGGCAATCGTGCCGCCCGAAACCACGGCTGTCATCTCGACGGGCGCGATTTCGGTTTGGGTGTTGAACACCACAGCATCTGGCGTCAGCTCGAGCGAGGCTTCGGGCAGAACGCGCAGTGCATCCTCGAGGTCGACATCGATCACTGCCTTGTGGCCGTTGATGTCGGCCGTAAGCTGCACAAAAGCGTCGCCATTGCCCCCAAGAGGGTCGAACTGCTCGTTGAGCGGATTGGTGAGTTCGGCATCGTCGGCCACATTGACCATCACGCCGTCAGGGTTGCCTTCGCTGCCCGTGATCCCTTCGCGGGCGATCACTTCCACCTTGTCGATGCTGACCACATCGGGCGCATCCACGATGGTCTTGACCACGATCTCGTCGCCGGGATGGAGATCCCCGCCATCGGTATAGGCACGGATCTGCATGCCTGCGGCGGTTGCGAGCGCCAGGTCCGTTTCCTTGATCTTGCGATCAAGGCGATGAGCGATATTGTCCTCGAGTTCTGCTGGAAGGGCGCTGCGAGCTTCTGCCAGCGCCTTGGCGATCTCCACAAGCCTGCCAGTGACGCCAACCGGGTCGCCGTAATCATCCACGGCTTCATCGACCAGCCCTTGGGCATTGCGCAGGGCGTCCGCGGCAGAGGCCGGCATGCCGTCGACTTCAGCGATCTGGCCGAGCGTGGCGAGGATTCCGTCGCGAATATCGTTCTCGGGCTGACCTGCTTCTCCGATGCTGGCCCAGCTCAGATTGATCGGCCATTCGGTTTGCGGGTCGGGACGCCACCTGCCCATGCCTTGCGTCAGATGGCATGAGCGGGACCATTCGCCCATTTGGGGGAAAGTCGCGCCGGAGATCGGGTCGCGCTCGGGTGCTTTGACCACAAGGGTGGTTGGAGGGGGCGGCGTTTCGTCGTCATAAACGCCGCCGCCGCCACCCCATGCAGGCTGGTAGATCTTGGGCACAGTCCAGGGCTTGAGGCCGGCTGCGATCTGCTCTGGGAACTGCGTTTCGTCGCCGGAAAGATCGGCCACGATAAAGGTCGCGACATTGGCGGCGCGGTGATGGCCATGCTGGCCGCCGACATCGAGGAAACAATTCATGATGGCGTCGGGCTTGTAGTGCCGAACGGCCCAGGTCATGCGCTCGACAACGCGGTCGCGGCCCCAGCGGTCGATGGTGGCGTTCGGGTCCTTGGAGAAACCGAAATCATGCATGTGGTCGTGATGGCCCTGGCTGCCGAAAGCGAGGGACGCATCGAGCGCGCGTGAAGCCTCCGTCATTTCCCGCGTGCGCAATACACCCAGGACCGAGCCGCGCTCAGGACCGATGGCGTTCTGCCCGCCTTCGCCCCGGGTGATGCAGTAGAGAATGGGATGGATGCCATAGACGTGGCGGAGCGCCGCCAGCATGCCACTGGGCTCGTCATCGGGATGGGCGCCGGTGGTCATCAGCGTCATGGTCGAGGTGAGACGCTCAAGCTGCCGATAAAGCTTGACCAGGGCCGGTTCGCCCTTTTGCGCGGCAATCAGCTCGAGATCGGATGCCGGCGCCGCCCAGGCCGGGATCTGGGTGGCCGCCAGAAGCGGCGGGATGGATGCAACAAAGGTGCGCCGGGTCAATCGTGTCATGGCTGTTCCTCTCCTTGCCCGCCGCAACCTACCCCTCCGGTGGGTTTGAGTGACGGGTCCTATTTGGGAGTATGAGAGGGCGATTAACTCAACTCAAGTGTGTTAATCGGAGTTTTTGATGGGGTGGGCTGGTACTCAGCGCCGGTTGCAAGAGGTCCTCGGATCAGGTCCGAGGACGACGCGCGGGGGTGGGAAATAGGGGCCACCTCAGCCCTATGGCGCCAAAAAGAGCCTGATCACCAATCCGACAAGGATCACGACGGCGACGCCGCCGATCCAAAGGGCAATGAACCAGAGCAGGCGCTGAAAGGCTGGGGTCGGGCTCAATGGTAGCCTTCTTCGGGGTCAATCTTGCCGCGGAAGACCCAATAGGCGTAGCCGGTATATGCGAGGATGATCGGCACCAGGATTACGGCGCCGACCAGCAGGAACATCAGCGACGAATCGGGAGCTGCAGCTTCCGCGATGGTGAGGCTGCCGGGCACGATATAGGGGTAGAAGCTGATCCCAAGGCCCGCAAAACTCAGGACGAACAAACCCAGCGCTGCAAGAAAGGGCTGGAGATGCTTGTCGGTGGTGAGGCCATGCCACAGGGCAAAGGCGCAGCCGCCGATCAACAGGGGCATAAGGGCGGAGAACACCATGGTGGGCCAGCCGAACCAGCGCTCGAAATAAACCTGGTTGATGAACGGGCTCCACAGCGACACCGCGCCGATAAGGACCAGCAGCAGCACGCCGGAGAGCATGGCCCTCCTTCGGGCACGCTGCTGGATATCGCCAATGGTCTTGAGGTTGAGCCAGGTGGCGCCGAGCAGCGCGTAGCCGACCACGACGGCAAAGCCGGTGAGGAGGGTGAAGGGGGTAAGCCAATCCCACCAGCCGCCCACATAGCGGCGATCGGCGATGTCGATGCCTTCCACCAGCGCCCCAAGGGCGATGCCTTGCATAAAGGCTGCAAGGGTCGAGCCGATCCAGAAGCCCGTGTCCCAATATTTGGAGCCCCGATGGGTGCGCCAGCGGAATTCGAAGGCCACGCCGCGAAAGATCAGCCCCAGCAGCATGACAATGATGGGCATATAGAGAGCCGGCATGATGGTGGCGTAGGCCAATGGGAAAACAGCCATCAGCCCGCCGCCGCCCAGCACCAGCCAGGTTTCGTTGCCGTCCCAGACGGGAGCGATGGAATTGGTCATCACGTCCCGATCATGCCGTTCGGGAAAAAAGGGAAAAAGGATGCCGACGCCCAGGTCGAAGCCATCCAGAACCACATAGGCCAGCACCGAAAAGGCGATGATGCCAGCCCAGATTGTTGGCAGATCAATTGGCACTGGCGCCTCCCGAGCGGATTGGCTCTTCCTGCGCAGGGCCCGGATTGATGCCCGATGCGCGATGCGGCCCTTTGTCGAGTTCGTGATCTTCCTCGAAAATGGGCGGCCGGCGCATGAGGCGAAGCAGGTAGAAAACGCCCGCGCCAAAGACAATGAAGTAAACAATGATGAAGGCGAGGAGCGAGGCTCCCACGGCCGGGGCGTCTACGGGCGAGAGGCTCTCGGAGGTACGCATCAAGCCATAGACCGTATAGGGCTGGCGCCCCACTTCGGTTGTGTACCAGCCGGCAAGCACGGCCACGAAGCCCGATGGCCCCATGATCAGTGCCGCTCGGTGCAGCCAAGTATTGGTGTAGAAATTGCCACGCCAGCGGGCCCAGAGCGACCAAAGGCCGGTTGCCAGCATCAGAAAGCCCAGCCCAACCATGATGCGGAAGGTGATAAAGGGGATCAGCGCCGGAGGGCGGTCCTCGCGGGCCCATTCCTTGAGGCCCTTGATCTCGCCATCGAGTTCATGGGTGAGGATCAGCGAGCCCAGCTTCGGGATTTCGAGCGCGAAATGGGTGGTTTCGGCTTCGTCATCGGGAATGCCGAACAGGATCAGCGGGGCGCCGTCAGTGTGCGTCTCGTAATGTCCCTCCATGGCGGCGATCTTGGCGGGCTGGTGTTCAAGCGTATTGAGGCCGTGCAAATCGCCCACGAATATCTGTACTGGCGTCACAAGAGCCGCCATCCACATGGCCATGGAGAACATGATCCGGGCCTGCCGGTTTTCCCGATCCTTCAGCAGATGCCAGGCGCCCACGGCGCCGACGGCAAAGGCCGTGGTCAGAAACGCTGCAAGCACCGTATGGGTCAGCCGGTAGGGAAAGGAGGGATTGAAGATGATTGCCCACCAGTCCACAGGGACAAAGCTGCCATCGGCCGCGATGTCAAAGCCGGCGGGGGTGTGCATCCAGCTATTGGCCGAGGTGATCCAGGTGGCTGAAATCAGCGTGCCCACCGCCACCATCAGGACGGCAAACATGTGAAGCGTGTCCCCTACTCGCTTGCGCCCGAACAGCGCTATGCCCAGAAATCCAGCTTCCAGGAAAAAGGCGGTGAGCACTTCATAGCCCATGAGCGGCCCGATCACCGCGCCGGCCCTTTCGGAGAACACGGACCAATTGGTGCCGAACTGGTAGCTCATGACAATGCCGGACACGACGCCCATGCCGAAGGTCACGGCAAAGATGGTTTTCCAGTATTCAAAAAGCTTGAGATAGGCGTGATCGCGCTTCCAGAGCCAAAGACCATTGAGGACGGCCAGATAGCTCGCGGTTCCGATGGAAAAGGCGGGGAACAGGAAATGGAACGAGACGGTGAAGGCGAACTGGATGCGCGCCAATATTTCCGCTTCTTGACCAAAGGTCATGCAACCACCCCTTGTAAGCCGGCCTGAGGGCGCCGAGGGCTGGTCTGGGAAGCAATCAGCCGGTCGGGGCGCGGACTCTGCGTCGAGGCTTATTTAGCAGTTGCCCTGGCTCATAGCCATGAGGGTGGGGCAATTTGCCCGAGGGGAGAGGCCTGCCACCAAGCCCGGGGGCTCGGTGGCGGCGTGCGTTCTATGGCAGATTATTCGACCAGGCTGCGAGCCGGGTTGAAGGTTTCGGCAGTCCAGCCGCTGTCGGTCACGCGAGCGCCGGTGGTGTTGGCTGATGTGGCCTGGCGTGGCTGCAGGGTATCCTTGTCGAGAAGGACAAAGCTGTGGGCACCGGTTTCGGCATCGCGGGTGTCGACGCGGATCAGATTGCCCCATTCTTCGACGTTTTCGGCAGCAATGCCCTTCTGGGCGAGCGTTGCAATCAGGCTTTCGGGCGAGCGACCATGGATCTGGAGGTCATTCTCGTACTCCTCAGCAAAAGAGACAGCCGGCGTGAATGCCATTACAGCGGCGAGGACGAGGAGTTTCTTATTCATTTGGATGTTCCTTTCTTTCGAACATCCCTGTGCTTTGTCATGCGAGCATTGCCTCAACATTGCGGCTGGAGCTATGCATGGCTCCCATGTGTTTAGGGCAAAGATCGGGGCGAAAAATGAAGGCGTGCCCGATGCATAGCAGAGCTGGAGTCTTGCGCTGGTGCCGAGCACCTGGGCGAAAGGGTAAGGGCGCCGCATGCGGATTTTGCTGATCGAGGACGAGCTGGAACTGGCGACAATGGTGCGGGTGGCGCTGGAAAAGCGCGGCTTCGTGGTGGACCAGGCCGCGACATTGGCCGTGGCAATCGAGGCCATCGAAACCATCGAGCACGATGCGGTGCTGCTGGACCGGCAATTGCGCGATGGCGACGGAATGACGCTGCTGCCGTTGCTGCGCTCCCAGCGGCCCAATGTGCCAGTGATCGTCATTTCGGCGCTGGGCACGCCGGTGCACCGGGTGGAGGGGCTTGATCTGGGGGCTGATGATTACCTGGCCAAGCCATTCATCATGGATGAGCTGGTGGCGCGCATTCGGGCCGTGATGCGGCGGCCGGCGAGCTTTAATCCGCAGGTGACTACCGTTGGCAACCTCGTGTTCGATCTGACGCGTGGCGTTGTGGCGGTGGAGGGGCAGCCGCTTGAGTTGCCGCGGCGCGAATATCTGGCGCTGGAGAGCCTGGCGCGGCGGGCTGGCTACACCGTGCGGCGGCGGACGCTGGAGGAGGATGTTTATGGGGCGGATGATGAAATCCAGTCCAATTCGCTCGATGCCCATCTTTCCCGATTGCGCCGGAAGCTGGCCGATCGCGGGGCGACGGTGGAAATCCATGCGGTGCGCGGCGTGGGCTATCTCCTGCGGCAGTTGAACCAGTGACAGGGCAGCGCAACCAGCCGCTGGCGCAGCGGCTGACGCGGCGCACCATTGCGGTGCAGCAGCTGACGCTGGCCGTGTTCTTTGGCGTGGTGATCTTTCCCATCTTTGTTTTGCCGCTGCTGCTGGGCGTGAGGGATACATCGCCGATTGATCCACGCGTGCTGGATGTCTTTGAGCGTTCGCTGAACTTCGGTGCCGAGGGGCGGTTCGGCGTTGAGCCGAACGAAGAATTGCTGGATCTTGCGGAGCGCCATCCCGGCATCTGGTTTTTCGCCCAGGACGAGGATGGGCAGGAGGCGAGCTTCGGGGACGTACCCGATGAAATGATGGCGCTGCGGCCGGCGCTGAGCCAGATCGCGTCCCTGCACATCACGGTGGGACCCGAGCGGGCGCAGGAAACCTTGGTGGTTCGCACGCAGATGAGCGAGCATGGCTTGTTGCGGATGGCGACGGGCGGCGGGCCGCACATCAATCCATCGCTGATCGTGCAGATCGGCTCGATCAGCATAGCTGCAGCGACGCTGATCGTGCTGGCGCTGGCAAGCGCGATTGCGGTGCCCCGGCTCATCCGGCGGGATTTGCGGAGCCTCAATGCGGCGGCAGAGGCGGCCGAGCACATCCGGATCGAGCGCGGTGGAGACAGAATTCCCGAGGCGGATTTGCCGGCCGAGGTCGGCGTTTTGGTTCGCGCGATCAACAGGGCGCTGGAAAGGCTCGATGAGGCTTATTGGCGGCGCGAGCGTTTTCTTGCCGGCACCGCTCATGAGCTGCGCACGCCGCTGGCAGTCCTGCAGACGCGGATCGAGACGGCGGAGCCCTTTCCCCTGCAACAGCAATTGCTGGCAGATGTGGGCAGGCTGACCGAATTGACCAACCAATTGCTGGATCTGCAGCGCTTTACCATGGCCAGTCCGGAGCTGGTTCGGGTGGATCTGTGCGAGCTGGCGTCGGCCGCGGTTGCGGACCTGGCGCCGCTTGCCATTGCGAATGGCTATGAATTGGGGCTCGAGGGGGCGGAACGGCCCATCTGGATCCTTGGCGATGAACGAAGCCTGCGGCATGCCATCAGCAATATCGTGCGCAATGCGATCAGCTATGGCGGCAATGCGGGCACGATTGTTGTGGAGGTTTCACCATCGGGGCGGCTGAGCGTGCTGGATCAGGGTCCCGGCATACCGCAAGCGGAGCGGGACCGGATCTTTGAGCCGTTTTACCGGCTGACACAGGGCTCGGAAGGCGCGGGGCTGGGATTGAGCCTCGTTCAGAGCATTGTTGCGGTGCATGGCGGCAAGCTGTCGATCGGCGCCTCGCCGAGCGGCGGGGCCGCGTTCACCATCGAGTTCCAGCTTGCCGGCGAACAGTAGATTTGGCTACCGCCTCGCCTGTCCCACGGAGCCGGCGCCGACCGCGACAAGTATCAAGCCGCCGACAAGCACCTGGCGGATATAGCTGTCGACGCTCATCTGGGTGAGGCCATTGTCGAGGACGCCCAGCACCAGGACGCCGACGGCGGTGGCAAGGATGCGTGGTTCGCCATGGCGGCTCATGGTGGTGCCAAGGAACACCGCGGCAATGGCGTTGAGCATCAGACCACTGCCCTGCACCGGATTGGCCGAGGCGACGCGGCTCGCATACATGAGGCCCCCGGCCGCGGCGGCAAGCCCGGTGAGCGAGAAGGCGATGAGGCGCAGGCGCCTGACGTTGATGCCGCTGAGATAGGCGGCCTCCACATTGCCGCCAATAGCGTAGAGCCGGCGACCAAAGGTGGTTTGCTCAAGCATTACCCACACGGCCAGAACGACGACGATGGCGATGATCGACAGATTCGGCAGGCTAATGGCGACGCCGCCCCATTCGCCAAGCGGCAGGCCGCTCCGGGCAAAATTGCCGAATTCTTCGGGGATGGCGCGGCCCGAAATGGTCTTGCCGCCGCTGACCACAAAGGCAAGGCCCGAAAACATGGTCATGGTAGCAAGCGTCGCTATGAAAGGGAGGATGCCGACAAGGCTCACCATGGCGCCATTGAAGGCGCCGCCCAAAAGGCCAACGACCAGCGCCACCGCCACGGCGGCCCAGACGGGCTGGCCCGCCACCATCATCAGGGCCGCGACAATGCCGGCAAGGCTTGCGGCTGAACCGACGGAAAGATCGAAATCCCCCATGACCATGACGATGGTCATGCCGGCGGCCACCACCATCAGCATGGAAACCTGCTGGGAAATGTTGAGCCAGTTGCGTGCCGTGGGGAATGTGCCCGGCAGCATGATGGAGAAGAAGGCAAGGATGGCGACAAAGCCAATCAGCGTGCCGTAGCGGCGAATAAAAAGCTGCATGTTCAGGCGACCATACCGGGCGAGCGGCCATAGCAAAGATTGATGAGATCGTCTTCGCCAATGCTGGCGGCTTCGACAATCCCCGTGATTTCGCCCTGGCGCATGATGGCGATCCTGTCGCTCATGCCAAGCAGCTCGGGCAGGTCCGAGGACACAAGGATTACCGCAGTTCCCTTCCCTGTCAGTTCGCGGACAATGGAATAGATGTCGAACTTGGCGCCGACATCGACGCCGCGTGTCGGCTCTTCGAGCAGCAGGAGCCGCGGATTGCCCGCCACGGCCCTGGCCAGAACCACCTTTTGCTGGTTGCCGCCACTGAGCTCGATGACGTCCTGCCCCGGACCCACGGCCTTGAGGCGCATATTGGCGCCGAGTTCGGCGGCAAAGCGCCGCTCGCGCCGGGGTGCCAGAAGGATGCCGGCGCGGCTCTGGCGCTTGAGGTGGGCAAGGGTGATGTTCTCGAAAATCGGTCGGCGCATGACCAGCCCTTCGGCGCGGCGCTCGCGGGGCACATAAGCGATGCCGCTTTGCCAGGCTGCGGCGGGCGAAGATGGCTTATAGGGTAAATCGCCCAGAATCATGGTGCCGGCCGTCAGCCTTGCAGCGCCAAACAGAGCGCGAATAAGCTCGCCCTGCCCGGAACCACTAAGACCGGCCACACCCAGCACTTCCCCTTCGCGCACGGAAAAGCTCACCGGCCCAAGCCCGGGGCCGGCCAGGCCCGATGCGGCAAAGGCCAGAGCCTTGCGCGGAGGCTTGAGCTGTTTGGGATAGGCCTCCTCCACCTTGCGGCCAATCATCATGGCAACGAGATCATCATGGGTGATGTTGGCCATGGCGCCACTGTCGATGGAGCGGCCATCGCGCAGCACCGTTGCCCGATCGCACAGGGCCATGATTTCATCGAGGCGGTGGGAAACATAGATCACCGAGCTGCCCGAGGCACGGATTTCGCGCAGTACGCGAAACAGGCGCTCGCTCTCATCGCGCGTCAGAGCCGCCGTTGGCTCGTCCAGCACATAAAGCTTTGCATCATCCAGCAGGGCGGCGGAAATGCGGACCAGCATCTGATCGCCCAGGCTCAGTTCGCCCAAATTCCCACTAGGCTTAATATGGTCGATGCCCAGGCGCTCGAGCGCACCCTGGGCTTCCCGATTAAGACTTGCCCAATCCACCAGCAGGCCAGCACGGCGCGGATAGAAGCGCCCCATGAAAATGTTCTCCGCCACCGAGAGGGTGGAAACAACATTGAATTCCTGGTGGATGAAGCGGAGCCCCAGCCGATAAGCCGCCTTGGTCGAGCCGATGGTGACTGTCTCGCCATTGACAGCGATGGTGCCGCCATCGGGCGCAACGACCCCCGCAAGGATCTTGATGAGGGTGGACTTGCCTGCCCCGTTCTCGCCCATCAGCGCATGGATTTCGCCCGGTGCCACGACGAGATTGGCCCCGGTCAGTGCCGGAACGCCGGCATAGGCCTTGGTGATGGATGTAGCGGAAAGAAGGGGCATGGAAGGAGCCCCGACGGGGTCCTCCACGATGGCGTTTTGGGACAAGAGCCTATCTACTCGGCAGCGTTGGCTGCAGTGACGAGCTTGGTGGGCACATAGGTCACCGTTTGAAGGATTTCCTCGCCGGCCAGCACACGGGCGACGGCTTCGGCCGTTGCCGTGCCGATGCCGGTAAAGTCCTGCGCTACCGAGGCCTCGAAATTGCCGCCCGCCGCGATGGCTTCACGGGCCTGCGGGTTGGCGTCGATACCGGTGATCACAATACCCTCGCCAGAACGGCCAGCAGCCTCGATGGCCTGCAGCGCACCAAGCGCGGGCTGGTCCCAGGCGGCCCATACGGCGTTGATGCTGCCCGGTTCTGGATTGGCTGCAAGAATGGCTTCCATCTTGGCGCGGCTATCGGCAATGCCGCCGTCCGACACGTCCGGGGTTACGCGATCAATGATCTCGATATCTGGGTAGTTGCCGAACACGGCATCAGCGACCACGCCACGCACCTGCACGGGCGGGAAGGCCTCGAACACGAACATGACCACATTGCCTGCGCCCTTGATGCGATCGGCAACATAGGTCGCGGTTTCCGCGGCCATGGCATAGCCGTTGGACGTGACATTGGTGACCAGCAGCGGATCGGCGCCCGCATCCATGCCGATGACCGGAATACCGGCGTCAGACGCCGCCTGCAGGCCAGCACTTACCTGGGTGGGGTCGACATTGATGACGATGGCATCAACATTTTGCACCACAAGATCTTCCATGCGGCTGATGACGGCGGCAACGTCTCCAGCCGTGTCGATGACATTGAGGTCCCAATCGTTCTCGGCGGCGACAGCCTCGAAGGCTTCCACATAGAACTGCGTGCCGGGCTGAGCCATGTAGGGCGTGACGATGGCGACTTTGGCCTGGGCCAGCGCCGCGCTCGTGCCGATGGCCGTGGTGGCGAGAAGGATGCTGGCGAATGCCAGGGCGGATTTGTTGATCGACACTGAAGAGCCCTCCTGTTACCGCCGGACGAGAGCGGGCGGTTGTTTTCCTTGTTGTTCAAAGGACTATAAGAGGCACCTGCCGGTGGGCAAGCAGGATTTGGGGGAGAACGGGCTTGGATTTCTGCCTGATCGGAATTGATGTCGGGACAACCGCAACAAAGGCCACGCTGATCGACGCGGCAGGCGCCGAATTAGCAAGCTTTGTTTGTCCGCATGGGACGATGCGCAATGCTCCCGGCATGGCCGAGCAGAGCCCGCAGGACTGGATGGATGGCGTGCTCGGCGCGCTCCAGCAGTTTTCTGATGTCGTGGAATGGAAGCGCGTTATCGGCGTTGGTCTGACTTCGCAGGTCAATTCCCATGTTTTTGTGGACGACAGCGGCGCTGCCGTGCGGCCGGGCATTATTTGGCAGGATATCCGGGCAGCCCAGGATGCCGCCGGGCTCGAGCGTCAGGTGAGTGCGGAGCAAAAGACCGCCTGGTTTGGCGGCCCGGTGCCGATCGATGCAAGCCACGCCTTGTCGCGCATGGCCTTTGTTGCCCGCACCGAGCCCGAAAATTGGAGGGCGACCCGGCATGTGCTCCTGCCCAAGGATTTCGTGGCGCTTAAGCTGACGGGTGCCGTGGCCAGTGATCCGGTAGCGGCGGTCGGGCTGGTTGATAGCTCCGGACGCTATGTGGAACCGCTGCTCGATCTGCTTCCGGGCGCAGCGGCGAGATTGCCGCCGCTCCACCCGTTCCACCACATTGTTGGTCGCATCAGCGCCGGCCTGCCTTTTGCCGGAGTGCCAGTCATGGTGGGGGCAATGGATGCCTGGGCCGGCATGTTTGGCTGCGGCGTGGTTGGCGATGGCGAGGCGATGTACCAATCGGGCACCAGCGAGATTGCCGGGATCGTGTCCAGCACAGTTTTTCCGACATCTGGCGTGATCCTGTTTCCGCCCTACCAAGGGATTCGCATGCATGCGGCACCTACGCAGTCGGGCGGCGCATCGTTGACCTGGCTCTGCTCTTTGCTGGGGCGTTCGGCCGAGGAAGTGCTGGGAAAAACAGACGGGTTGCAGCCCGATGCTGCTACGCCGCTGTTTCTGCCGCATCTGGGCGGAGAGCGCGCGCCGATCTGGGACGCCACTTCGCGCGGGGTGTTTGCGCGGCTGGACGCCAATACGGGTCCGCAGGAGCTGACCCTTGCGGTGATGGAGGGGGTTGCCCATTCGGTGCGCTGGGCCTTTGGCGCGCTTCAGCAATCGGCGGGCGTGAAGCTTGGCGCGGTCCGCATCAGCGGGGGCGGTTCGCGGTCCGACACCTGGTGCCAGATCCGCGCCGATGTGCTGGGCTTGCCGCTGGCGCGGACAGCTATTCCGGCAGCGGCGGCTTTGGGCGCGGCGATCATCGGGGGCGTGGGCAGCGGGGCTTTTCCGTCACTTCCCAGCGCCGTACGCCAGCTGGTGCGGTTTGATCGGGAGTTCGAACCGGATGGGGCGCGGGCGGCGTTCTACAACGAGCGGTTCGCGCATTTTCAGGCGCTGTACCATGATCTACGGCCGTTCAATGAGCGGTTTGCCAGTCGCTAGGTTCAGCTGCTTTCCCTGGCGAGCTCGCGCGCGCGGAGCCGGGCAATGACGAGAATCATTGTGGGCAGGAACATGGTGATGATGGTGTCGCCGATCGTGCCCCGAACGTCGATGTCGCCGTAAAGCGAGAGATCGCGCGTCATGTCAGCCATTTCGTTGATGAGCTGGAGCCCGAGCGCCACGCACCATGGCAGCAGGCTGCGGAAAGAGCGTCGGAACAGCAGCGCGGTAAGCAGATAGGCGGCAAGGCCGATCAGGGCATGCAGGGCCGGATCAGGCAGGCCGGTGGAATGCCGGACCAGATCTTTAAGAGCTTCGATCACGCCGAACGATTTACCGGGCAGGCTGCGAAGCGGCTTCGATCTGCTGCTTTAGCCGGGCGATCTCGTCGCGCGCATCCTGGAGCTCGCGCTCAAGCTCCTTAATGCGGATATCGGCAAGCTGCAGCTCGCTCTGCTCGGGGACCAGCTCGCCATTGGGTACGTCTTTGGCTTCGTTTTCCATGAAGTCATGTCCTTGCGCGCGATGGCGCCGGCGCTTGGCGGGGCCGGCGAGCAGAGAACGACCGATAGTGCCTGCCCGTCAGGTCGTCCATCAGAAATCGAAGATCTGGCCGAGAAAGCTTTCCTTTCTTTTGGACCGAAACCCGACGCGTTGGCCCTGTTCATCAAAGCCATGGCCAGGCGCAGGCTGGCCCGCCACGGGCCCCAGGGCGCGCTCGATGATCTTGTCGAGCTCACCACGATCGAGCCAGACGCCGCGGCATTGGGGGCAATAATCGGTCTCGATACCCTGCCGCTCGCTCTTGACCAGCTCGGCATTGTCGATGGGGCACTTCATTGGTTTTCCCTTTCTAGGTTTCTCATATCCTGGACACATCAGGCGCAACTCACGTCCCTTGAGGCCGTTGATCGGGACAAACGAGGAGACAGATCATGGGCCGGCTTATCAAGTCCTTGCTGCTGGGGTGGATCATGAAACGGGTGTTCGGCCGTCGTCGCTGATCCCAGGCTAGTTCATGGACGCAATTGGATGCGCCCGCACGGCGATGGGCACCTGGGGGCGGCCGCGCACGTCGCGGCGGAAGTCGCTGGGCGACATGCCCGAGATCTTGCGGAACGATTTGTTGAAGGCGCTGAGCGAGCCAAAGCCGCTATCCATCGCCACTTGCAAGACATTTACCCCGTCCGACATCAGCATGGCCTGGGCATAGGAGAGCCGCATCAGGTTCACATAATCGTTGAGCGTCATGCCGGTGGATTTCTTGAAGACGTTCATCGCGTATTTCGGATGAACCGAGGCTGCGGCCGCGATGTCGGTGGAATCGATGTCCTCGCGGAAGTTCTCGGCAATGAAATCGCAGATGCGCACCACGATGGGCGAGGAGTGGTGATCGAGCCCATCCACGGCATTGGCGACGCTTGCCGGGCCCTGCAGCAGTTCATAGGGATCAAACCGCACCCGCTCGATCCGCAGCAGCAGCTCGTCCACGGCAAGGCTCGCCTTCATCGGATCGCCCGAGCGGGCATAATTGTTCCAGCGCGCGAAATTGATGGCGTCGGACGCGTCGGTTGCGCGGGTCACGAGGACCGCGCCCTGCATCAGCTTGCTTTGCACATCCTGCGGCAGGCGCAGGCGGAAGAAGTGCACCAGGGGCAGATGACCGCCGGCATAGACGAGATCGTCTGAACGATCATCGAGATAATGCGGCAGGCCGCCCCAGAACAGCGCCAGATCCCCTGCCCTGAACCGCACCGAATGGCCGCTCATGCGGTAATTCGCCCAGCCCTGCACGATGAAATTGACCTCCACCTGCGCATGCCAATGGGGCGCGCGCATCACCAGCGGGGAGGCGTGGAACATGTGAAGTTCGGTTGGAAGCCGCTCCACCCCATTGGTTGCAGGTTCGTAATAGACCCGGTCTGCCATCTTACTTTCCGCCAATTTGGCATGCTCCTTTAAGTGGGCAGCCATGCAACATTGAGCTAGCTTATGAACGGCTCACACGAAGAGCAAATGAAAAGGGAGGACTATCTATGAACCGCATTGCTTCGCGGCGAGGCCTTGTGCTTGGCGCTGTTTTGGCCGGCGTCAGCTTCTTAAGTGTTGCGGCCGCATCGGCCGGCGACGTGACCGTTTGGGCTTGGGACCCGAACTTCAACGGCGCCACCATGAAGGAGGCCGCCAGCCGCTACCAGGCCATCAATCCCGAGGCCAATATCATCATCGATGATACGGCCAGCCAGGACGACATCCGTGCCAAGCTGCAGACCCAGCTGCTCGCCGGCAGCACCGACGGGCTCCCCGATATCGTCCTGATCCAGGACGACGTGGCCCAGAAGTACCTCCAGTCCTTCCCCGGCGCCTTTGAGCCGCTTTCCGATTCCATCGATATGACGGCCTTTGCCGACTACAAGGTTGCCGCCGCAACGCTGGACGGCAAGAGCTACTCCCTCCCCTTCGATTCGGGCGTGACGGGCTTGTTCTACCGTTCAGACTATTTCGAAGAGGCCGGCTTCACCGCCGAAGACCTCAACAACATTACCTGGGATCGCCTGATCGAGATCGGCACCGAAGTGAAGGAAAAGACGGGCCATCTGTTGCTTGATCTTGACCTGACCGATACCGGCGTCATCCGCATGATGATGCAGCAATCCGGCACTTGGTATTTCAATGAGGACGGCAGCCTCAATATCGTCGACAACGCCCCCCTCAAAAAGGCGCTCGAAACCTACGCTAAGTTCTATCAGGCAGATTTGGTAAAGCCTGTTTCTGGCTGGGCCGAGTATACCGGCGCCTTTACCTCGGGCGAAGTTGCCGCCGTGCCGGTTGGCGTCTGGATCACCGGCACCATCAAGGCCAATGCCGATCAGTCCGGCCTGTGGGGCGTTGCGCCCATTCCACGCCTCGACATCGAAGGCTCGGTCAATGCGTCCAACCAGGGTGGCTCGAGCTGGTACGTGCTGGCCTCCTCTGACAACAAGGAAGAAGCCATCGACTTCCTCAAGACCGTCTGGGGCAGCGATGTCGATTTCTACCAGAAGATCCTGATCGATCAGGGGGCTGTTGGCTCCTTGCTCGCAGCGCGTGAAGGCGAAGCCTACAAGGCCACCGACGAGTTCTTCGGCGGCGCCCCTGTGTGGCAGGATTTCTCGACTTGGCTCAGCCAGATTCCGAGCGTCGACTACGGCGTCTTCACTGCCGAGGTGGACTCGGCCGTCCAGGCCCAGTTGCCCACCATCATCCAGGGCGGCGATCTCGACCAGGCTCTCCAGGCCATCCACGACCAGGCCCAGCAGCAGATGCAATAAACTGCAGAAGCGAAGCGGGTCTCGGCCCGCTTCGCTTCGATATCAGCGATGCTGCACCGGGGAGGGTGACGATTGGCGTATGCGCGGCTCGACAGGAGAGAACAGCTGACCGGCTGGGCATTCATTGCCCCTGCCCTGGTTCTGTTGGGTCTCTTCATGATCTATCCCATTATCTGGTCGCTCTGGATGAGCTTCCAGGTCGGCAAGGGGATGAACCTCAGCTTTGGCGGTTTTGCCAATATCGAACGGCTGACCAAGGACCCGGTGTTCCTGCGGGCGCTCGGCAACACCTTCATCTTCTTTATTATCCAGGTGCCGATCATGATCACCCTGGCGCTGCTGTTCGCAGTAGCGCTCAATGATTCGACCCTGCGCTTCCGCGGCTTGTTCAGGACGGCAATCTTTCTGCCCTGCGTTACCTCGCTGATCGCTTATTCCACCATCTTCAAGTCGATGTTCGCCACAGATGGCGTGGTCAACCAGGCCTTGATGGCGCTCCACATCATCGGCTCGCCCATTGGCTGGTTCACCGACCCGTTCTGGGCCAAGGTGATCGTCATCCTCGCCATCACCTGGCGCTGGACCGGCTACAACATGATCTTCTATCTGGCGGCGCTGCAAAACGTTGACCGCTCGATCTATGAAGCCGCTCGCATCGATGGGGTGCCGGCCTGGGCGCGGTTCACGCACATCACCATTCCCATGCTCAAGCCCGTGATCCTGTTCACCACGGTGATCTCCACCATTGGAACGCTGCAGCTATTCGACGAGGTCTACAATTTCACTGCCGGCAGCGGCGGCCCCTCGGATTCAACGCTCACCCTTTCGCTCTATATCTACAATCTCACCTTCAAGTTCATGCCCAGCTTCGGCTATTCGGCGACCGTGTCCTGGGTCATCGTGGTGCTGGTCGGCATTTTGAGCTTCCTGCAATTCCTTGTGGCGCGTGACCGGAGGCGGACATGACCGATACTTCCCTGCCCGCAGTCGGCGCACGTCCAGCCGCCAATGTCCGCTCTCGCGTTCCGGCAAACCCCTTCGCTATCCTGCGCCGCGCTCTCGTCTATGTGCTGTTGTCCATCGCGGCGTTTGTTTCGGTTTTCCCGTTCTTCTGGATGATCGTGGGCGCGACCAACAAGTCGGCCGATATCATTCGCGGCAAGAACAGTTTCGGCAGCGAGCTCTTCAACAACGCGGCGACCTTTTTCACCCAGGTCGATGCCCTGCGCGTGTTCTGGAATTCGGCCTTCATTGCCGTCGTGGGTACCGCGCTGACGCTGCTGATCTCGTCCCTCGCCGGTTACGGCTTCGAGATGTTCCGCAGCAAGGTCCGCGAACGGATCTTCGCACTCCTGCTGCTGTTCCTGTCCATCCCGTTTGCGGCCATGATGGTGCCGCTGTTCGTGATGTTCTCGCAGGCCAAGCTCGTCAACACCTATACGGCCGTGATCCTGCCGACCGTCGCGTCCATCTTCATCATCTTCTACTTCCGCCAGGCGACCAAGGCCTTCCCGAGCGAGCTGCGCGACGCCGCCAAGATCGATGGGCTCAAGGAGTGGCAGATTTTCCTTTTCGTCTACATGCCGGTGATGCGCTCTACCTATGCGGCCGCGACCATCATCATCTTCATGGCCAATTGGAACAACTACCTTTGGCCGCTGATCGTGCTGCAGACCGCCGAGAACAAGACAATCACCTTGATCGTTTCGGCGCTGACCTCGGCCTATACGCCGGACTACGGGATGATCCTGTTCGGCACGGTCCTCGCCACACTCCCCACCCTCGTCATTTTCTTTTTGCTCCAGCGCCGCTTCGTTGAAGGCATGCTGGGCGCGGTCAAATAAGGTGCAATCCCAATGAGCAGCCTCAAACTATCGGGCGTGCGCAAGTCCTATGGCCATGTCGAGGTCATCAAGGGCGTGGACCTCGAGATCAAGTCCAAGGAATTCGTGGTGTTCGTGGGCCCTTCGGGGTGCGGGAAGTCCACCCTGCTGCGGATGATCGCGGGCCTTGAACACATCTCTGCCGGCGACCTCGAAATCGGCGGCACGCGGATGAACGATGTCGATCCATCCAAGCGCGGCATCGCCATGGTGTTCCAGTCCTATGCGCTTTATCCTCATATGACCGTGCGCGAAAACATGGGCTTTGCCCTGCGCTTTGCTGGCGTGGCCAAGGACCAGATCGCGCGCCAGGTGCAGGATGCCGCCCGCATCTTGGCGCTTGAACCCCTGCTCGATCGCCTGCCCAAGGAACTCTCGGGCGGCCAGCGCCAGCGCGTCGCTATTGGCCGCGCTATCGTGCGCAATCCCGAAGTGTTCCTGTTCGACGAACCGCTCTCCAATCTCGACGCGGAACTGCGCGTCCACATGCGCATCGAGATCGCGCGGCTCCACAAGGAGTTGCAGACCACAGTCATCTACGTGACGCACGACCAGGTGGAGGCGATGACGCTGGCCGATACCATTGTCGTGCTGCGCGACGGCGTGATCGAACAGGTGGGGCGTCCGCTCGACCTATACGACAACCCCGCAAACCAGTTCGTGGCCGGCTTTATCGGTTCGCCCAAGATGAATTTCCTTGCCGCAAGCATCGTCGAGAAGTCAGCCGGATCGGTAACTGTAGCGTTGCGCAATCATTCTGGCGTTCAGTTCACCGTTCCGGCATCGGGCGGCGCTGTGGGCGAGGACGTCACCCTGGGCGTGCGCGCCGAACATTTCGGGGAGCCGGGCGCTGGCGCTGCCGATATCCGCCTCAACGTCGATGTGGCCGAACATCTCGGCTCCACCAGCTATGTCTATGCCAATGCAGGCGGGGAATCGCTGATCATCGAGCGCGAGGAATCGCGCAATGAGATGGGCCAGGAGCACATCACCGTCTCGATCTCTCCCGAGCGAGCCTTTCTTTTCGATAGCAAAGGCCAGCGCATCCGCTGACCTCTGCTCCACTCCATCAGTAAACCTCATGGTGAGCTTGTCGAACCACGAGGTTGTGCCACGGCATTCTGCCACGACCTCATCCTTCGACAGGCTCAGGATGGGTCTACTCAAGGACCAAACTATGACTGACCAAAAAATCCGCTGGGGCATTATCGGGCCGGGCAGCATTGCCAAGGCTTTCCAGGGCGGCGTCGCCGGCTCCAAGCATGGTGTGCTGGCCGCCATCGCCACCCGCGATCCCAACAAGCCCAATTTGGCCACGGACTTCCCCGGCGCACGCATTGTGCATGGCTATGACGCCCTGCTTGCCGACCCCGAAATCGACGCCGTCTATATTGCCGTGCCGCATACCGGCCACGCCGAATGGGCCATCAAGGCTGCCCAGGCGGGCAAGCACGTCCTCGTCGAAAAGCCCCTGGCGCTGTCGTCCCATGAAATGGACGCCGTTTTCCACGCCCATCGCAAGGCAGGCACCTTTGCCGGCGAAGCCTTCATGTATCGCCTCCACCCGCAGACAGCAAAGCTGGGCGAACTCATCCGGTCCGGCGCCATCGGCGAAGTGCGCATGATTCAGTCGAGCTTCGGCTTCTCCATGGGCATCTTCCAGCCCCAGCATCGCCTGTTCGCCTCCGCCTTGGCCGGTGGCGGCATACTCGATGTTGGCGGCTACCCCGTCTCGATGGCGCGCTTCATCGCTGGCCAAGCCGTGGGCAAGCCCTTTGCCGATCCGGTCAAGGTCGCTGGCACTGCCAAGCTCAATGCCGAGGGCACCGATGACTGGGCGGCTGCCGTTCTTACCTTCGAGAACGGCATCGTCGCTCAGGTGTCCTGCGCCGTCATGGCGAACCTCGACAATGTCCTTCGCATCCATGGCTCGGAAGGCCGCATCGAAGTGCCAGATTTCTGGTTTGCCGGCGGCGACCGCACCAAGGGCCTTGGCCGCATCGACATCATCAAGAAGGGCCAGACCGAAACAATCAGCGTCGGCGAAGAGCGCCACGTTTATTCCTTTGAAGTCGACGCTGCTGCCGAGGCGATCTTCGCCAAGCGCAACGAACTGGCGGCCCCTGGCATGAGCTGGGCGGATTCGCTGGGCAATGCCCGCGTGCTCGACGCCTGGCGCAAGGATGCCGGCATCGAATACTCCGTCGAAAAGGCCTCTGTCCGCGTCAACACGCTCGACAATCGCAAGCTCGGGCCGAACCAGGGCTTAATCCCCAAGCGCTCCATTCCGGGCCTCGGCAAGCAGGCTTCTGCCGTCGCCCTGGGCTTTGAAGATTTCCGATCCTTTGCTTCGGGCGCCATCATGCTCGACGCCTTCTGGGAAAAGGGGGGCAACATCTTCGACACTGCCTTTGTTTATGGCGCGGGCTATACCGAAACCCTGTTCGGCCAGTGGCACACCAATCGCGGCACGCGTGAAGGATCGGTCCTGATCGGCAAGGGCGCCCATAGCCCGCTGGTTTATCCCGACGTCATCGCCAAGCAGCTGACCCAGTCGCTGGATCGCCTCCAGACCGACTATGTCGATGTTTACTTCATGCACCGCGACAACCTTGAAGTCCCGGTTGGCGAGTTCGTGGATGCCATGGATGCCGAAGTGCAGAAGGGTCGTATCCGCGGGCCGTTCGGTGGCTCCAACTGGACCAAGGAGCGTTTCGACGAAGCCGTTGCCTATGCCGAGCGCACCGGCAAGACCAAGCCCATGGCCTTGAGCAACAATTTCGCGCTCAGCGAAATGCTCGAGCCCATCTGGCCCGGTTGCGTGACCTCGTCCACCGATGAGTGGAAGCAATGGCTCACGGATCGCCAGGTCACCAATTTCTCCTGGTCCAGCCAGGGCCGCGGCTTCTTCACCGACCGCGCCGGTCGCGACAAGACCGACAACGAGGAACTGGTTCGCTGCTGGTACAACGACAAGAACTTCGCCCGCCGCGACCGCGCGATTGAACTGGCGAACCAGCTTGGCCACAGCCCCATCCACATCGCGTTGGCTTTCGTGCTCGCCCAACCCTTCCCGTCGATCCCCCTGATCGGACCGCGGACGCTGGGCGAACTGGACGACAGCCTCCGGGCGTTCGACATCAAGCTGACGCCCGAGCAGGTGAAATGGCTCGACAACGGCTAGGCTGATCCGGTGCGCTAGAGGGGCTTTCCCTATAATCACCTAGGACGGCCACACCCACCATCCGTCACCCTCGGGCTTGACCCGAGGGCTCTGCACTTTAGCAACGTCCCATCAGTACAATCTCCTCGGGTCAAGCCCGAGGATGACGATCGGAGCTGGGGCACCATCTATCCCACCCACGATGTCACCCCGGGCTCGACCCGGGGCCCATCTCGAGATCGCTCCCCAGCCGCAAGGTGGACCGAGCGAACACCTCCCAAAAACAACCATATCAGGCTGGATCCCGGATCAAGTCCGGGATGACACCGCGTTTGTGAAGCGAACTGGTGCTCACCACACACCAGGTTCACCCTCCCCTTGCGGGGAGGGCCAGGGAGGGGGTCCTCTCCTCGCGCACAGATTTCCCCCTTATCCCCCACCCCCAGACCTCCAATACAATCTCCTCACCAACCACATCACCCAGCGGGTCGCGCGAACCGGCTAGTGTGGTTGGCAGATGGGGCGAGGATGTTCGTGATCCTCGTAGGCAAGCGGAAGTGTCACCAATGCCTCTGGGAGGCTCAGGGACCAGAGTCGCGCGCGCCGGAAAATCCCATCTGATGTGGCGAGGCTTTGTCTCACTACACTAACTACCCCCCGAGGCATTGCCTCGCCACATCAACGCTGGAACAACCGCGAAGGAGGCGGCGCTTCCGCACGCCTGGTTACACGGCTGTCCCTGCTTGCACCGCCCCTCTCACTGCCCTATCTTCCTCGGCGCGGGACGATCAATCCCGCATTGTTCTCAGGGCGGGGTGCAATTCCCCACCGGCGGTAAGGCGGCGACGCCAAGCCCGCGAGCGCTTCGCGCAAGCGAAGGTCAGCAGATCCGGTGTGATTCCGGAGCCGACGGTATAGTCCGGATGAAAGAGAACGGGATCAGCGCTGGCGTGCCGGCGCCTGCCTTATATTGGCCGGCGTTTGCCTCAACGACTTCCCGTAACCCTGGGGAAACTGGTTACGGAAAGGATTTTGCATGAACCACGTTTCCTCTACTCCCAATGCTCCGGTGCTCGGCGCCGTTTTCATGCTTGGCGCAGGCATTACCTTCGCCATCACCAATATCTTGACCCCCATTATTACCTGGCAGATGGGCGTGCCTTCGACGGCCGTTGTCTTCTGGCAATATGTAATCGCCACGATCATCGCCCTGCCCCTCATTTTCCGCATCGGGCTGGGTGCGCTCCGGACCCGCCATGCCGGCTGGCACGAAGCCCGCGCCTTCCTCTCGGCGCTCGGCGTTCAGTTCTTCGCCTTCGGCTTTGCCAGCGGGGTGCCTGTCTGGCAGATGGTGGCGCTTTCCATGACCGGACCATTCTTCATCATCACCGGCGCAACGCTGTTTCTGGGCGAAAAGCTCACCATCCAGCGTCTTGGTGCCACCACGGTCGGCTTCATCGGTGCACTTATGGTGACCCAATTGGGCACCGAGCAGTTCACCCTCGCCTCGCTCCTGCCCATTCTTGCAGCGGCCTGCTGGGGCACGGTCTCGGTGATCACCAAATATCTCTCGCGCGATGAGGCCCCGGAATCCCTCACGCTCTACATGCTGGTGCTGATCACGCCCAACCACTTCCTGATCGGGCTGATCCTGGGAATAGCCGTCGCCGTCCTGCCCGCAGGCGTGCTGCCGGCGAGCCTTGCCACGGGCTTTGATTTCGTGCTGCCCGGCGGTGATGCGCTTTGGCTGATCCTGCTTCTTGGCGCCGTCACCGCCGGCGCGCAGTACTTCCTCAGTCTCGCCTACAAAGTCGCCGACGCCACCTATCTGCAGCCGTTCGATGATCTCAAGCTCCCGCTCAACACGCTCCTTGGCTGGATCGTGCTGTCGCAGGTGCCGGCTCTCTGGTTCTGGCCGGGCGCCCTGCTGATCCTGGCAGCATCGAGCTTCATCCTCTGGACCGAAACCCAGCAGCGACAGAAGCTCACCTACGCCTAGACGGAAATCCAGCGTTGCTCGCGGTGGCTCTGCGCCATCGCGTGCACCGCCCGCTCGATCTCCAACCCCTTCTCGAAATCGATCACCCTTGCATCCTCGCCAGCAATGCGCCGCAGCAATTCATGGCACTCGATGATCTTGAGATCGTTGAAGCCAAGCCCATGCCCCGGCGCCGGGATGAACCGGTCATAGGGCGGGTGCTGCGGCCCGGCCAGGATGGTGCGGAAGCCTTGCAGGCTCTGCCGATCGGCGGCCGAATACACCTGGAGCTCGTTGAACCGCTCCTGGTCGAACACGATGGTTCCCGCGCTGCCAAAAATCTGCAGCGCGATCCGTCCCTTGCGTCCCCAGGCTGACCGGTTCAGCGCCATGACGCCACTTATCCCCTCCCCGATTTCGAAGAGTACACTGGCGATATCGAAGGTTTCCACCGGGCGGCGTGTCCCCTCCACGGTCGGGCGATCTGGGTAGGGTTTGGAAAGGTTGGCGAACACTTTTGTGACGGGGCCGAATAAGGTTTGCAGCAGGCTCAGCGGATGGACGCCGAAATCGTCCAAAGCCCCATAGCCGGAGCTCGCCTCGCTTTTCCAATAGAACAGCGCTTCGGGGTCGGCCATGAAGTCTTCATCCATCTCCAGCCGAACGTGATTGACGCTCCCGATCGCCCCCTCGCGCAGGAGAGCCTCGATCTGCCGCATGAGCGGGCTCTGGATGTAATTGTACCCCAGCACAGCCACCTGGCCCGACGCCCTTGCCGCCGCAGCCATGCGCTCGGAATCGGCCAGCGCCACCGCCATCGGCTTTTCGCACCAGACATGCTTACCCGCTTCCAGCGCGGCAATGGCCATATCGGCGTGAAAGGCATTGGGCGTCGTCACCGAAACAACATCCACATCGGGATCAGCCACCAGTTCCCGCCAGTCGCCCGTGGCCTTCTCAAACCCGAATTCAGCGGCCCTGCGCTCCGCCAGATCCTGCGTCATCTCGGCCAGGTGCACGAGCCTGGGGCGCGCACAGTCCCCGAACACCGCCTTCACTCCGTTCCAGGCCAGCGCGTGGCACTTGCCCATGTAGCCCGTGCCGATCAGGCCAACGCCGATGCTTGCCGTCATACAATCCTCCTCCTTGCATCCACCCCCAAGCTATTCGTTGGGGCTCTTGATTGCGACAGCGGATTGAGGATTATGGCGGTCCAATGCGAGAGCAAGCCATGTCCAACGCCGCCGCCAAAGAGCAGCCCCCGCAGCATTTCGACGCGTTGCGTACCGCTATCCTTGAGCGCAAGCACGAATTGCCCAAGCGGCTGACGCAGGTGGCCGCCTATGCGCTGGACCATCCCGACGAGATCGCGTTCGGCACTGCCGCGAGCATTGCCCTTTCCGCTAACGTTCAGCCCTCCACCCTGGTGCGCTTTGCCCAGTTCTTCGGGTTCGATGGCTTTTCCGGCCTGCAGATGTTGTTCCGCGCCCGCCTGCGCGAGCGCAATTCCTCCTATGAGGATCGCCTGCGCCAGCTCGAACAGGACGGCCCCGCGCTGACCGAGAGCTCCAGCATTTTCAATGGCTTCATTTCGGCCGCGCATCGCTCGCTTGATGCCGTGATAGCTGCGGTCGAGCCTGAAAAGTTCGAGCGGGCCGTCTCGATCCTTGCCGAAGCCGACACGATCTACCTGATCGCCAAGCGCCGCTCCTACCCTATCAGCAGCTACATGGCCTATGCCTTTGGCAAGCTCAAGGTCCGCTTCCAGCTGGTCGGCACGGCCGCAGGCATCGATGATGACATGCTGGCCATGGCAACCCCAAAGGACGCAGCCTTCGCCATCAGCTTTTCGCCTTATGCCTCGGAAAGCACGGCACAAGCCCGCGTCATGGCGGCACGCGGCGTTCCGGTGATTTCGCTCACCGATTCAGCGTTTTCCCCGCTGGCGGAATGCTCGAAGGAATGGTTCGAGGTCGTTGAGGCCGACCATGCAGGCTTCCGATCCCTGTCCGCCAGCATGGCATTTGCCATGGCGCTGACGGTAGGGATTGCGGAAGCACGGCGGCGGCACTGATTGGCAGCTGTGGAATACGCATTCCACGTTGACGACATAACGGAACCCATGTTTCATGCACCGGCTCAGCGCCGCATGGGAGGACACAGTGACGATTGCGCATCCTGATGGCGGCACCAAGCCGCTCGACGTGATCACCATTGGCCGTGCCTCAGTGGACCTTTATGGCCAGCAGATCGGCACGCGGCTGGAAGACATCGGCAGCTTCGCCAAATCCGTCGGCGGCTGCCCCACCAATATAGCGGTCGGCACGGCACGGCTGGGCCTGAAATCAGCGCTGATCACCCGTGTCGGCAACGAACAGATGGGCCGCTTCATCCGCGAGCAGCTGCAGCGCGAAGGCGTCGATATCAGCGGGATCGCGACCGACCTCAACCGCCTGACGGCGCTGGTGCTTCTGTCCGTGGAAGCCGAGGGCGTTTCGCCCATGATCTTTTATCGCACCGATTGTGCCGACATGGCCCTGTCCGAGGAAGACATCGACGAAGAGCTGATCGCCTCTGCCCGCGCCATTGTCGTCACCGGCACCCATTTCTCCCGGCCCAACAGCGAAGCGGCCCAGAAGAAAGCCATTCGTCTCGCGAAAGCCTCCGGCGCGCGCGTCGCCTTCGATATCGACTATCGTCCAAACCTTTGGGGTCTTGCCGGGCACGATGCTGGCTTCGAGCGCTATGTCGCCTCTGACATTGTTTCGCAAAAGTACAAATCCGTCCTTCCCGATTGCGACCTGATCGTGGGAACAGAAGAAGAAGTGCTGATCGCTTCGGGTGAGGCGGACCTGCTTTCCGCTCTTAAGACCATCCGGTCCGTCTCTTCGGCGACCATCGTCCTCAAGCGCGGACCCATGGGCTGCATCGTTTATGACGGCGCCATTCCGGACAATCTGGAAGACGGCATTGTCGGCAAGGGCTTTCCCATCGAGGTCTACAATGTCCTTGGCGCCGGCGACGCCTTCATGAGCGGCTGGCTGCGCGGCTGGCTCAAGGGCGAACCGCATGCCACCAGCGCCACCTGGGCCAATGCCTGCGGTGCGTTTGCCGTGTCGCGGCTCCTCTGTGCGCCGGAATATCCGAGCTGGACCGAGCTCAATCATTTCCTCCAAAAAGGGAGTCCCGAGAAGGCCTTGCGTCGGGATCCTGAACTTAATCATCTGCATTGGGCAACCAATCGGCGCCGGCAAATCCCGAGCCTCATGGCTCTCGCGATCGATCACCGCAGCCAGTTGGAAGAGCTCGCCAAGGGCGATGCCGCTGTCCTTGCACGAATTCCGGCCTTCAAGGCTCTGGCTGTCAAGGCGGCAACGCAGATCGCCAATGGTCGTCCAGGCTTTGGCATGCTGCTCGATGACAAATATGGACGCGATGCCCTGTTTGCTGCCGGTGCGGAGAAGGATTTCTGGATCGCACGGCCCATCGAGCTGCCGGGCTCGAGGCCCTTGCAGTTCGAATTTTCTCAAGACCTCGGCTCGCGTATCATCGATTGGCCGGTAGACCATTGCATCAAGGTGCTGTGCTTCTACCGTCCCGATGATGATGCCGAGCTCAAGCGCATGCAGATCGAAAAGCTGCGCGCAGCCTATGATGCAGCGCGCAAAGTGGGCCGAGATATCCTGATCGAGATCATCGCGGGCAAGCACGGCGATCTCGGCGACGACACAGTCAATCGTGCCCTGAGCGAAATCTACGATGCCGGGATCAAGCCGGATTGGTGGAAACTCGAGGCGCAACCCAGTGCAGCGGCTTGGCGCGAGATCGATGGGGTGATCGAAGCACGCGACCCGTTCTGCCGCGGCGTGGTATTGCTCGGGCTCGATGCGCCGCATGAAGTGCTCGAAGCTGGTTTCGCCAAGGCGCGGAGCGCGCGGACCGTGCGGGGCTTCGCTGTAGGACGGACAATCTTTGCCGACGCCGCCCGCAAATGGTTGGCCGGTGAAATGAACGATGAAGATGCCATAGCCGACATGGCGCGCCGCTTTGGCGCCCTGGTCGAGGTTTGGGAAAATCTGGGCAGGAACGCAATGGCCTGAGGGCCAGCCGACTTGCCCAAGAGGAGGATGCGGCGATGAGCCAGAAAACTGTTCGATTGACCATGGCGCAGGCTGTGGCGCGGTTCCTGACCATGCAGAAGACGGTCATCGATGAGCAAACCGTGCCGATTTTTGGCGGTGTGTTCGCCATTTTCGGCCATGGCAACGTGGCGGGTGTCGGCGAGGCGCTGCACGGGGTCAAGGACACGCTGCCGACCTATCGCGCGCAGAATGAGCAAGGCATGGCGCACGCTGCGATTGCCTATGCCAAGGCCAGCTTCCGCCGCCGCTTCATGGCATGCACCAGCTCCATCGGGCCGGGTGCGCTCAACATGGTCACAGCTGCCGCGCTGGCGCACGTCAACCGCATCCCTGTCCTCCTTTTGCCCGGCGATGTCTTTGCCAATCGGCTGCCCGATCCGGTTCTTCAGCAGGTGGAAGATTTCGGCGACGGCACGGTTTCGGCCAATGACTGCTTCCGCCCAGTCAGCCGCTACTTCGATCGCATCACTCGTCCCGAACAGATCATCCCAGCGCTGCGCCGCGCCATGCAAGTGCTGACCGATCCCGCCGAATGCGGGCCGGTGACGCTCAGCCTCTGCCAGGACGTTCAGGCCGAAGCCTATGATTATCCAGAGAGCTTTTTTGAGGAAAAGATCTGGCACGTCCGGCGCGTCATGCCCGATGCCGACGAATTCGCAGCGGCGGCAACCGCCCTGCTCCATGCCAAGAAGCCCGTGATCATCGCTGGCGGTGGCGTGCTTTATTCCGAAGCGAGCGCTGCCCTCATTCGCTTTGCCGAACGGTATGGCGTGCCGGTGATGGAAACTCAGGCCGGCAAATCCAGCCTGCCGCATGACCATCCGCTAAACATGGGTTCGGTTGGCGTTACCGGCTCGTCCGCTTCCAACCAATTGGCAGAAGAGGCCGACGTCGTGCTGGCAGTCGGCACGCGCCTTCAGGATTTCACCACTGGTTCGTGGGCGCTGTTCAAGAACGATGACTTGAAGATCATCGGGCTGAACGTGCAGCCGTTCGATGCACACAAGCATCAGGCGCTGCCGTTGGTGGCCGATGCGCGCGCCGGACTCGACGCCCTCAATACCGCGCTCACGGGCTGGCAGACTGATCCGGAATGGACGGAACGTGCCAGGGTCGGCAAGGAAGAATGGCTCGTGGCAGCCGATCGCGCCACAGCCTCGACCAATGCCGAACTGCCTTCGGACGCGCAGGTGATCGGCGCCGTGCAGCGTGCCCGCGAGAGCGCCACCCTGGTCTGCGCCTCGGGTGGCCTGCCAGGCGAGTTGCACAAGCTCTGGAAAGCCAGCGCGCCCGGCAGCTACCACATGGAATATGGCTTCTCGACCATGGGCTATGAGATCGCCGGGGGTCTCGGCGTCAAGCTCGCCAGACCAAATGACGATGTTGTCGTCATGGTTGGCGACGGTAGCTATTTGATGATGAACTCCGAGATCGTGAGTTCGATCATGATCGGCGCGAAGCTCACCATCGTCTTGCTGGACAATGCCGGCTTTGGCTGCATCAACCGGCTGCAGATGGCCACCGGCGGCGCCAACTTCAACAATCTGTTGAAGGACACCCACCATGTCACTCTGCCCGGAATCGATTTTGCGGCTCACGCGGCCTCCATGGGCGCCATTGCCCGCAAGGTTGGCTCCATCAGCGAGCTCGAAACCGCGCTGCAAGAGAGCGAGGGCAATGACCGCACGACGGTCATTGTCATCGATACTGACCCGTTGATCACCACCGAGGCAGGCGGTCACTGGTGGGACGTTGCCGTGCCCGAAGTCAGCGATCGTCCGCAGGTCAACGCCGCCCGCGAAGCCTATGTGAAAGCACTGCAGGCACAGCGGGCGGGTTGAGATTGCACCCCAAGGCGCAGGAGAACAGACTTTGAAAGCCAAACTCGGCATGTCGCCCATCGCGTGGTGGAACGACGATCTCGTGGAACTCAGCGATGACGTATCGCTCGAAGAATGCCTGCGCCAGTCGCGCTCGGCTGGTTTCACCGGCATGGAAAAGGGCCGCCGCTTCCCCGATGATCCAGAGATCATGCTGCCCATCCTGCGGGCAGCCGATGTGACGCTGTGCGGCGGGTGGTTCTCCGGCACGCTGGTGGACGAGGACATTTCGGTCAACAAGGACCGCATCGCGCCAATGATCGAGCTCTTCAAGGCCGTCAACGCGCCTTGCATCGTTTATGGCGAGGTCGGTCGCTCCATCCAGGGCAAGCGTGAGATCCCGCTGGCGCAAAAGCCGAAACTCTCGGATGACGAGATGAAAAGCTATGCCCGCAAGGTCACCGACTTCGGGGAATGGTGCGCCGAGCAGGGCATGCCTCTCTCCTACCACCACCACATGGCGGCCGTTGTCGAAACCGAGGCCGAACTCGACGCCTTCATGCGCAATTCGGGCCCCGGCATTCCGCTGCTGCTTGATGCCGGTCACTTGGCGTTTGCCGGTGGCGACGTGCTGCGCGCCATCGACAATCACCACGCTCGCATCAACCACGTCCACGTCAAGGACATCCGCCGCTCGGTGGTGGATGGGCTCGATCGCACCAAGCAGAGCTTCCTTGATGCCGTGGCGCTGGGAGCCTTCACTGTCCCCGGCGATGGCTCGCTCGATTTCGGCCCTATTGTGCAGCGCCTGGCCGATCATGGTTACGAAGGCTGGTTCGTGGTGGAAGCCGAGCAGGACCCAAAAGCCAACCCACCGCTGCGCATGGCGCAGGTCGGCCACAAGGAACTTATGCGCGTGATGACCGCCGCCGGCTACACTGTGGAAACGGAAGGCTTTCCCAAAGGGTGAGCTTTCCCCTACAAGGCGGGTCAGGTGCACGGAGGATAGCTGATTGGCCTTGAACAACAACGACGCGAGCTGGTTCCGCCCAATGTGGCGGCGCGTTTCCATTACGGTGTTTCTGGCGATCTGGCTCGCCTGGGAGATCGTCTGGAACCAGGACCAGTTCTGGGCCTTCCTGGTCGGGTTCGCCCTGCTCTACTCGCTCTACAACTTCTTCTATGCCTTTCCCAAGGAGGAGCCCAAGAATGGCGAACCAACAGAACCTGCGCCTGCGCCCCCAGGCGAAGACGGGCCTCGTCCATAACGTCACCCCGCAATCGGCCGGCTGGCGCTATGTCGGCTTCGCACTGCACAAGCTCGCTTCGGGGGAAGTGACCAGCGGCGAAGCAGGCGTCAACGAGCTCTGCCTCGTGCTGGTCAGCGGCAAGGCACGCATCTCTGTCGACGGCGTTGACATGGGCGAAATCGGCGAACGGATGAGCCCCTTCGAAGGGGCGCCCTGGGCGGTTTACGTGCCCATGGGAAGCGAGTGGGTTGCCGATGCTACCACGGATCTCGAACTCGCCGTCTGCGCGGCACCGGGCGGTGGCGACTACACGGCAAGGATCATCGCGCCCGGCACGCATCCGCGCATCACGCGGGGCAAAGGCGCCAATGTGCGCCATGTCTACAACATCATGCCCGAGGATGATGGCGCGGCCAATTCACTGCTCGTGGTGGAAGTCATCACTCCGCAGGGCAACACGTCGTCCTATCCGCCGCACAAGCATGACCAGGATAATCTGCCGCACGAGAGCGAGCTGGAGGAGACCTATTTCCACCGTCTGAACCCACCGCAAGGCTTTGCCATGCAGCGCGTTTATACCGATGATCGCAGCCTTGACGAGGCGCTGGTGATCGAAGATGGCGACGTGACGCTGGTGCCCCGTGGCTACCATCCTGTGGCGACCACCGCCGGCTATGATCTCTACTATCTCAACGTCATGGCCGGCCCCAAGCGCATCTGGAAATTCCACAACGCGCCAGAGCATGAGTGGTTGTTGACGTAAGCCGGAGCGCCCTGCTCTGTCCTCAAGCTGCCCCACCCTCGATGTCATCCCGGCCTTGAGCCGGGATCCATCTCGAGATCGTGTCACAGCCGCAAGGTGGCGGTATCTACACAAATCTCAGACGTTTCGACACCTCAGGATGGACCCCGGCTCAAGGCCGGGTGACACCGAGGGTGCGGCTAGCTCCGAGCAAGCCGGCGCAGCCTACCGCCCCTTGAACACACCCGCATCCGCAAGCCCGCCGGTGATCTCGCTCACCTTCACGGCCCGCCCCTCCTGCACCGACTTCACTGCCGCATCGGCTAGCGCCAGTGCAATCAATCCGTCCAAACCACTTGGCCTAGCGGGCGACTTGCTCTCTACCGCGTCGATGAACGTCGTGATCTCGCGGGCATAGGCTTCAGTGTAGCGCGTCATGAAGAAGTCGTGCAGCGGCGGGCGGGTATAGCCCGAAGCATTGGCGACCTCGATCGACACCGGCCGCTGGTTTTCGGCCGATACAGCGCCCTTGGAACCGTGCACCTCGATGCGCTGGTCATAGCCATAGGTGGCGCGGCGCGAATTGGAGATCGTGGCGTGCTTGCCCGACGCCGTCGAGAGCATGACAGACACCGAGTCGTAGTCACCCGCCTCCCCGATTGCTGGATCCACCAGCACGGAGGCCTGTGCGCTCACGCTGTCGATTTCTTCGCCCAGCATGAAGCGCGCCATGTCGAAATCATGGATGGTCATGTCGCGGAAAATGCCGCCCGAGCGCTTGATGTAGTCCACTGGCGGGGCACCGGGGTCGCGCGAAATGATGGTGACCATCTCCACATCGCCGATCTGGCCTTCGTCGATCGCCTTGCGCATGGCCATGAAATGCGGATCAAAGCGCCGGTTGAAACCAACCATCAGTGTGGCGCTTTCGGCATCCACCACCTTGAGGCAGGCCTTCACCCGCTCCACATCGAGGTCGATCGGCTTCTCGCAAAAAATCGCCTTGCCGGCGCGCGAGAACTGCTCGATCAGATCAGCATGAGTATCGGTCGGCGTGCAGATCACGACCGCGTCGATGTCGGCGGATTGGAGAATATTGTCCACGGTCCGGATTTCGCAGCCATATTGCCCGGCGAGGTCGCTCGCAGCTTTCTCGAAAGCATCCGCCACGGCAATAAGCCGAGCCTTTGGATTGGAGGTAATAGCCTTGGCGTGCACCTTGCCGATGCGGCCAGCGCCGAGCAGGCCGAAACGAACCGTCATTTGAGATCTCCGGATTGGATCCGGTGATGCAACATATCAACCAGCCGAATGTCAATGTGGAACGTTCATTCCAACACAGCTGAAGCAAGGCATTCTTGGAGCTATCAGGTTTCCCGCGCGCGTTCCAGGATGCGCTTGCATTCGAGCAGCTCCCGCAGGACGTCGGACAGCTTGTCCCGCGATTCCCGATCCAGCGCCGGACTGGCCAGCATCACGGCTTCTTCGATCTCCGCCTCATCGCCAACAGCCTCGGCTTCCTCGATCATGGGCAGGATGTCTTCAAGCGGCTTGCCTTCGCCGACGGCGATCACATAGCGGCTGCCCTGATCCTTGAGGATGCGCTGGACACCTTTGATGGTAAAGCCTTGATCATAAAGCAGGTGACGGATGCCGCGCAGCAGCATCACATCCTCGGGGCGGTAATAGCGACGCCCTCCACCGCGCTTGAGCGGCTTTATGGTGTTGAATCGCGTCTCCCAAAAGCGAAGCACGTGCTGGGGAAGGTCCAGCTCTTCGGCAGCTTCTGAAATCGTCCGGAATGCGTCTGGCGACTTGTCCACGGAGGCTGAGACTCGCTGGGATTGCTTATTTTCCAGCGTTGACCATAGATTTGTTGATCTTGGACTTCAACACATTGGAAGGTTTGAACACAAGAACCTGCCGCGGCAGGATCGGCACCTCTTCGCCCGTCTTGGGATTGCGCCCGATCCGCTCATTCTTGGAGCGGACCTGGAAGGACCCGAAGGAGGAAAGCTTCACATTGGCCCCCTCGATCAGCGCATCGGCGATGAGCTCCAGGACCCGCTCGACCAGTTCGGCCGATTCCGTGCGGGAGAGCCCAACCGTCCCATAAACTGCTTCGGCAAGGTCTGCTCGCGTTACGGTCTTTTGCGCCATTCGCACCCCCAAATTGCCTGAAGAATACCCTTCCGAACCGGCCTGCCCGCAACGCAAACCCGATCGGAACTGCTCTGGCCTTGTCCTTTGGAAAGGATAGGCCGCGCGTGGGAATTCTTCCCGTCGAGAGGCGCCCAAAACCGCGTCCAGCGGGATTGTGCCGCAAGGGGCTGGCGCCAGGTCCTCCACCCGAAACAGACACTAACGCCTTGATCCCACTAAGGTCAATGCGTCGGAGTGGCTTACCAGCGAATGAGCGAAGCGCCCCAGGTGAAGCCGCCGCCCATGGCCTCGAGCATCACCAGATCGCCGGACTTGATCCGTCCATCCGCAACCGCAACGCTGAGGGCCAGGGGAACGGAGGCCGCTGACGTATTGGCGTGAATGTCGACGGTCATCACCACTTTTTCAGAAGGCAGCCCGAGCTTGTTGCCGGCGCCTTCGATGATGCGCTTGTTGGCCTGGTGCGGCACGAACCAGTCGAGGTCCGCAACGGTGTAGCCAGCCTTGTCGAGCGTCGAATAAACCACATCGGTGATCTTGCCCACGGCATGGCGGAACACTTCGGGGCCCTGCATATGCACATGGCCGGCCGTGCCCGTGGTGGACGGTCCGCCATCAACATAGAGCTTGTCCCAATGATGCCCGTCCGAGCGCAAGGCCGATGCCAGAACGCCCTGCTCCGGCGCGTCGTCCGCCAGTTCGGCCTTCTCGATCACCATGGCGCCGGCGCCATCGCCAAACAGCACGCAGGTGGTGCGGTCGGTCCAGTCGATGATGCGCGAGAACGTTTCGGCGCCGATCACCAGAGCGCGCGTCGCGAGGCCGTTCTTGATGTAGCTGTCAGCCGTCGCCAGCGCATAAACAAAGCCCGAACACACTGCCTGGATGTCGAACGCCATGCCGTGGTGAATGCCCAGCTTCATCTGCACGATGGAGGCGGTCGAGGGGAAGGTGTAATCCGGTGTGGTCGTGGCCACGATGATAAGGTCGATATCGTCAGCCGATACGCCGGAGGCTTCGAGCGCCTTCTTGGCCGCTTCCAGCCCCAGATCGGAGGTGTATTGACCTTCGGCCGCGATATGGCGCTCCTTGATGCCAACGCGCTGTTGGATCCACTCATCGGAGGTATCGACCATGGCGGCCAGTTCCGCGTTGGTCAGTACCTTTTCAGGCAGGTAACCACCGACGCCGCGAATGATTGAACGCGTTTTTGTCACGCCGGTTTTGCCTCAGTTTCTGATTCTGGATTGGGTGCTACAGGCTTGACGGGAAAGCGCTTCATCGTGTCGCCGATCTTGTCCATCAGCTGAGAGTGGGCCATTTCATAGGACAGGTTCAAGGCGCTTTTAAAGCCGATCTCATCGGTGCCGCCGTGGGACTTGATGACGATGCCGTTCAGCCCCATGAACACGCCGCCATTGACGGTGCGCGGGTCCATGCGCTTCTGCAGGGTCTTGAGCGCCGACATGGCAAACAGCGCCCCGATGCGGCTCATCAGATTGGCTTTAAGTGCGTTGGACAGATACTTGCCAACCTGCCGGGCCGTTCCCTCGGCGGTCTTGAGCGCGATATTGCCCACAAAGCCTTCCGTCACCACGACATCCACAGTGCCCTTGCCGATGTCGTCTCCTTCAACGAACCCGTGGTACACAAAGCCCGCGCCGCTGGCATCAGCCAGGATCCGCCCGGCTTCCTTGATCGATTCGAGACCTTTGACTTCCTCGGTACCGACGTTCAGCAAGCCAACGGTGGGCGCCTCATGGCCAAACAGGCATCGCGCCAAGGCTGAGCCCAGAATAGCGTAATCAACCAACTGCTGGGCGTCGGCGCCGATGGTGGCACCCATGTCGAGCACAATGATGTCGCTGCGCAAGGTCGGCCAGATCGCGGCGATGCCGGGCCGCGCAATGCCGTCCATGGGACGCAAGCAAAAGGTGGACATAGCCATCAGGGCCCCCGTATTGCCGCCTGACACGGCTACATCGGCTTCGCCATCCTTGACCGATTGGACGGCCATCCACATGGAAGAAGTGCCCCGTCCCTTGCGCAGGGCCTGGCTTGGCTTTTCGTCCATCGCGATTACGGTTTCACAATGCCGGATTACCGAAACGGGCTTGAGCGCAGGAAATTCGTTGAGCAAGGGCGCAATCTGCTCCTCGCGCCCGTGAAAGATGAAGCGTGCGTTGGCATGGTCTTGCAGGGCAAGATGGGCGCCATGGATCACCGCCCTTGGGGCGTTGTCCCCGCCCATGGCATCCACTGATATTGTGATCGTGTCGGTCATTTCAGCTCGTTTTATGCCTTGGGGAAAGGCAAGCGCAAACATATTCCACACCCGAGCCTGTGCAAGCCCGGCCAAGGCGATGCGATGCGCCTATGTAGCATTGATGCGCCGAAATGACACCGCTCCTGGTGGATAATATGGCGATCACGCCTCTGGATCTTTTTCTTTTTTGAGCTTTGCCAACGCAGCAAACGGGCTAGGCTCTTCATCCTTGAGATTGACACCCAGGCTCTCGACGCTCTCTCCCCCGAGACGAGGATAGGGATCGATGGCCAGCGCAAGCGTTTCAATCAGCAGGGCACTGAGATCAACCTCGGGCCCGTCGATGTGATCGGGGAAGTCGTCGTCCTCGAGGTCAACAAAAATCTCAGAGCCAGGCGTGGGTTTGCGATCGGTTGGCTCGGGCAGGAACACCCGGTCGACGGGCTCATCGATATCCTGCGCGACGGGCTCGAAACTGACGACCGAAGGCTGGACGATACGCGCCTCAAGCCTACCCTGCGCCCGCAGCCCGCCCCGCAGTGGGGCGACCACGAGATTGGCTTCAAACCGCTCCACGGCGCTGATCTTGAGCAATTGGGCAAGTTCGGCGCGGGTCGGCTCGTCGAGCGAGACTTTCAGATCGCGTCCAGAGGCCGGAAGGCGATCGATGCGGACAATGGCATCAAACAGCGGGGCGTTCTCAGCTTTCACTTGGGGCCTCAAAAGCAATGCGGCCAGCAACGATGTCGCTAGCGGACTCTGTCAAAAGCGCACGATCCTGAAGCATCAGATATTGAGCAAGGGATTTCACGTGCTCGCCTGTGGCGCCATCAAAGATATTGCGCGACAGAACGGCCTGGAGCCCTTCGAGGTCGTCGCGATCCATGGGCTCGTTCAGCGCCGCCAGGAGCCCAAAGAAGATATTGCCCATTTTCTGGATGCGCTTGGGTACGCCCAGATCGCCAACGCCCATTTCGCGCAAGGAACGATCCATGTCACGAAAAAACAGGTCGAACACGGCCTGGCTGAAATCCTTGCGCCGACCGGTTTCGCTCCTCAGCCGGCGGAACAGGAGCGCCATATGGAGGCTGATCATGTCGAAACGGCCGGTGACCGTATCGGGAACCGACCATTCCGCGTAGAAAACAGGTTGCCGGGATTGCGCCACAATGGCGCTATAGACGGCCAAAACCGGTTCGGTTGCTGTGTTCTTGCGGAACAGGTTGAAGATCATGAAGTTGTGCTCAGCTTCGTGTTGGCCTCTTAGGCGGGCAAAACAGCTTGCTGAACTATTGCCAGCTTGCCAGACGGATATGTTGGCAGGTACACATTCCGCGCCCAACAAGGGCCGCCTCTTTGTTGTCGTGCCTATAGTCGTAAGCCATCGGGAAAGTCAAATTCATGCTCCTGCGTCACGTATCCGGTTCAGTCGCGCCGCTCGCGGCTGCCGCATTGCTGGCCCTGGTTGTGGCGGGCTGCTCCAGCAGCACATCGCTGATCAAGGCACGCACCCAAGGCTATGAAATTTCCGACAGCGCCATGGCGCAAATACGGCCGGGCCAGAGCGAGCAATTGGTGACGCTGGTGCTGGGCTCGCCGCAGACCACCAACACGTTCGGTGACCAGACTGCCTGGTACTACGTGGAAACCAAGGTCCGCCAGACCTCGTTCGGCATGACCATGGTCGATTCGCGCACCGTGCTTGCCGTGTATTTCGACAAGAACCGCAAAGTCGTCGACAAAGCCGTTTATGGCCTGCAGGACGGCAAGACGATCACCATCGAGACCCGCCGCACGCCATCCTTCGGCGAAGACCGCACCTTTGTGGATCAGATCCTGCAGTCGTTCTAACCAACCAACACAAAAGCCCCGCATCGACGGGGCTTTTCTTTTGGCCTATTTGGACTGAGCCAGATCCGTGCCTGCTTCGCGCGCAATCGCATCAAGCGAAGCGTTGACGAGCCCGGTCGCGTCGTCCTCGTAGAAAGCCTTGGCGACGTCCACATATTCGCTGATGACGACGCGCGGCGGGATGTCCTTGCGGCGCAGCAGCTCGAATGCGGCGGCGCGCAGGATGGCCCGCAAGGTGGCATCGATCCGTTCCACCGGCCAGCCTTCGGCCAGGGCACGATCCACCGCCGGATCAATTGCAATCTGGTGCTTGGCAACGCCCGAAACGATCTGGCGGAAGAAATCGGCGTCGGCGGGCAGGTATTGCTCGCCTTCGATCTCGCGGCCAAGATGGAAGCTGCCAAACTGGGCTAGCGTATCCTCAAGCGTCGCCCGGCCGACATCCATCTGGTATAGCGCCTGGACGGCCGCCAAGCGGGCTGCGCCACGCTGGTTGGCGGAGCGCTCGATATTGGGATTGCGTTTGGGGGCTTCAGCCATGGTGAATTCTCTCATTGGGCCGAAGCATCGGCAATAGGCAAGGGCTCACCCCCATACTGATGTCGGGGGCGAACTTCAACTCATTATGGCCGGAGCACAGGCATGCGCCCTGCGGTCAGTCGTCGCCGAGCGAAGGCCCCTGCCCCTCAGCCAGTGTCGCAAGGAAATTGCGGAAGTCGTCGGCAGCCGAGAAGTTCTTGTAGACCGAGGCAAAGCGAACAAAGGCCACGTCATCGAGGCTTTTAAGGCCATCCATGACATATTCACCGATCTGATCCGAGGTCACTTCAACATCGCCCTGGCTCTCGAGCTGGCGCACGATCCCCGAAATCATGCGCTCGATGCGGTCGGTTTCCACCGAGCGCTTGCGAAGCGCTGTGTAAACAGATCGTGCGAGCTTTTCGCGATCGAACGGCACCTTGCGGCCGCTCTTCTTCACCACGGTCAGCTCACGCAGCTGCACGCGCTCAAAGGTCGTAAAGCGGCCACCGCATCCATTGCAGACGCGGCGGCGGCGGATGGCGCCCGAATCTTCGGTCGGGCGGCTGTCCTTGACCTGCGTATCGTCATTGCCGCAATAGGGACAGCGCATCGAAAGCCCTATTGTGCGTAGATGGGGAAGCGATCGGTTAGAGCGCGAACCTTGTCGCGCACCTGGGCTTCCACAGCTTGATTGCCGTCCTCGCCATTGGCCTTGAGGCCATCGAGCACTTCGATGATGAGCTCACCCACGAGCTTGAACTCTGCCTCGGCGAAGCCGCGCGACGTGCCAGCAGGCGTGCCCAAGCGAACACCGGAGGTGATCGCCGGCTTTTCTGGATCAAACGGCACGGCATTCTTGTTGCAGGTGATGTGAGCCCGCCCCAGCGCCTGTTCGGTTGCCTTGCCAGTCAGGCCCTTGGGACGGAGATCCACCAACATCAGGTGGTTGTCCGTGCCACCGGTGACGATGTCCACGCCGCCCTTGACCAGGGTTTCGGCCAGCACCTTGGCGTTATCCACGACCTGCCGGGCATAGGACTTGAACTCTGGCTGCAGCGCTTCCTTGAAGGCGACCGCCTTTGCGGCGATCACATGCATCAGCGGCCCACCCTGGATGCCCGGGAAAATGGCCGAGTTGATCTTCTTGGCGATGTCCTCGTCATTGGTCAGGATCAAGCCGCCACGCGGACCACGCAGGGTCTTGTGCGTCGTGGTCGTCGCGACATGGGCGTGGGGGAACGGGCTGGGGTAAACGCCGCCGGCAACAAGCCCCGCAACATGGGCCATGTCGACAAACAGAATCGCTCCGACTTCATCGGCAATGGCGCGGAACTCTGCCCAGTCCATGATGCGTGAATAAGCGGAAAAACCTGCCACCAGCATCTTGGGCTTGTGCGTCCGAGCCAGCTCGCGCACCTGGTCAATGTCAACGCGCCCGTCCTGCTTGCGCACGCCATATTGAATGGCGTTGAACCACTTGCCCGATTGGTTCGGCTTGGCGCCATGGGTCAGATGCCCACCAGCGTCGAGGGACATGCCCAAAATCGTGTCGCCGGGCTGGATCAGTGCCTGGTAGACGCCCTGGTTCGCCTGCGAGCCCGAATTGGGCTGCACATTGGCATAGGCGACGCCAAACAGCTCCTTGGCACGCTCAATCGCCAGCGACTCGGCAATATCGACATATTGGCAGCCGCCATAATAGCGGCGCCCAGGATAGCCCTCGGCATATTTGTTGGTCAGCACGGAGCCTTGTGCTTCCAGCACGGCGCGCGACACAATATTCTCGGACGCAATCAGTTCGATCTCACCCTGCTGGCGACCAAGCTCCTGCTCGATGGCGCCTGCCAGTTCCGGATCGGTCTGACCGACGGAATTGGTAAAGAACGAGGGAAACAGCGGAACGGAAGTGGCTGCGCTCATGGGGCGTCCTCCAGGCAGTCCCAACATGTTGTGTCGGGAGGGTGATATGGGCGCAGCCTCTAGCACAAAGCATCGCGATAATCCAAGCGCTGCTGCACAGAGATATGAAGCCCACGCAACCAGAGCCCGCGATCTTGCATTAACACCCACAGACCAGACTTCCTGGCCGCGGGCGGCATTGGAGACAGAGATGAACATGAAACTCAAAGGGCTGACAGCAGCCGCAATCACCGGCCTCATGGCCATCAGCAGCGTTGTTCCAGCACAGGCCCAGATTCTGGCACCGAAGGGCTCGAGCGCCGACCGCGACCGGGTTGTGCAGAGCTATTGCGAGAGAAACCGTGGCGATCGTGACTGCCGCGACTTCCGTCGTGGACGTTGGAACGACAATGACTACAACCGCTTCTATCGCCGCAACCGCAGCGGCTTGGACAGCATCTCGTCCGGCCTTCTCGGCTTCGGCTTTGGGGCCCTTGTTGGTGGTGCGATCGCGAACTCGAACAACAATAATTACCGAGGCGGTGACCGCGTGATAGGTCGGGACTCCTACAGCGCCCATGTCGAGGCCTGCTATGCCCGCTACCGCTCCTATGACGAGCGCACCGACACGTTCCTGGGCTATGACGGCCGCCGTCACCGCTGCAACCTCTAGCAGCGCCAGAACCTGAATGCTTGGAGCGCCGTGCGGCTTTAAGGCTGCGCGGCGCTCAGTTTTTTGCGCAGCTTGGCCAGGGCGAGTTGCTGCATCTGGTGCTTGCTGGCCGAAACGGGCGCGATAATCACGACCTCCGTTCCGCTCACACTATCGATGGCAGCCACGCGCACCTGCTGCCCCATCTGCACGAACTCAAAAAGTACGTCGCCGTCGCTCATTGCGGCCCCTGCTCTCCCCAAAGAAAACGCCCTCCGCAGGGAGGGCGTTATCGCGATCATCTCAGGGAAAGCTTAAGCCTGTGCGAAGGAAACCTTGCCCTGCGCGTCGAACTGGTAGACGTCCTCGCGGAAGCTGACGGTTCCCTGCCGGTTAGCCCAGGCCGTGATGTAGGTCGTGTGGATCGGCACGCGGGCCTTGCACTCCACGTCCAGGCGCTGGAGCGACGCGAAGGTGGAATCCACCTTGTTCTGGTCCCAATCGCCATTGTCACGCAACAACCAGCTTACCAGCTGGTTCACGCCATCGACGCGCACGCAGCCCGAGGAATGGAAGCGAGCATTTTCGCCGAACAGCGCCTTGGAGGGCGTGTCATGCAGATAACAATCGTATGGATTGTAGAAGTTGATCTTGCAGTGACCCATGGAGTTGGCGGCTCCGGGCTCCTGCCGATACATGTAGTTGACTTCCCGGTCGCTGATATTGGCCCAGTTGATCGTGGACGGATCAACTTTGTTGGAGCCATCATAGATGTGGATGTTCTGTTCGGCCAGGTAGTTGGGGTTTTCCATCATGTACTTGGTCAGGTCCTTGCGGACCAGAGACTTGGGTACATGCCAATATGGATTGAAATTGATCTGGCTGATGTTGGACGCCATGATGGGGGTTGCGCGGTCCACCCGACCAACAACGGCCGTATGGCGCTGCTCGACCATGCCGTCATTGACCGCTTCAATTGTTGCAGCGGGGATGTTCACCACCACATAGCGGGGGGTCAGCTTGGCAGCCATGTTCTGAACCCGGGTAAAGTTCAGGTATAGCTGCTGCAAACGGTCCTGGGCCGGAACGTTCATGGCATACCAGGTTTGCTCGTCAACCTTCCCGTTCAGGACAAGGCCATGTCGCGCCTGGAACTTGCGGACACCCGCATCCGTGGCCGCATCGAACGTGTCGTTCACGTTTTCAACCAGCGGCATGTCGCCCGAGGAAATCAGGCGCCGCTTGAGCTGGATAACAGCCGGACGGCTGTTGCCCAGTGTGAGGCCATAAGCGTCCTGCGGGATTTGCTCCCAGCCGCCATTGGCAACAAAGGGTTCATACTGGGAGATGGCCAGCTGGAGATTGTAGAGCGTGTCATAGGACAGGATGGGCTCATTGGTCGCCACCAGAGCCTCGGCTGCCATGGTGTTCCCGCCCTGATCCGCCTCGCGTATGACGCGATTGTGCGAGAACATGTCGAAAATGGATCCGCCCTCTTGCGCGCGCAGCGCGCCAGGCAGCGCCAGCGATGCACCAGCAAGTGCCGAATACCGAAGAAGAGAACGTCGATTTAGCCGCATCAAGTCACCCGAAATTTCACCGCCTAAGCAGAGCCGGTTTTCACCAATGTCCTCAGCAGTCCACAGCGGCCAACTGCGCGTGAAGCTGTTCAGACTTTGCGAACCATAGATACTAGGGGAATGGTTTCTAACCACGTAACGAGCAGATCACTTTAGTTTGCGGCAGAAATGCGAACGTACTCAACGATAGGTTTCTTTGGAGCCACCGATGTTGCGGCTCTGCCACAAACATCTCGAGGCAAACGAAAAGGGGCGCCGAAGCGCCCCATAAAACATGCATCTGGTTTCGGCCTAGAGCTTGTAGAGGATCTGGTCGACCCAGAAGCGCTCGAGGCGAGCCAGGGCCTTGTTGAGACCGTCGAATTCGTCGTCGCCTAGGCCGCCGACCTTGTCGATCGACTTGAGGTGACGATCATAAAGCTCGTCAATAACTTCAGCGACTTCCTCGCCCTTGGGCGTCAGCTTGATGCGCACGGAGCGGCGGTCCGAACGGGAGCGCTCCTGGAAGATGTAGCCGGTCTCGACAAGCTTCTTGAGATTGTAGGAAACGTTGGAACCGAGATAGTAACCGCGCGAGCGCAGTTCGCCAGCGGTCAGTTCGGCGTCACCGATGTTGAACATCAAGAGAGCCTGAACGGGGTTGATGTCGTCCCAACCCATGCGGTCGAACTCGTCCTTGATCAGATCAAGCAAGCGCCGGTGCAGACGCTCAACCCGGGAAACCGCCTCGAGATAAAGCGGCTTCAGGCTCTGGGGACGGTCCGAAACGATGGCCTCGGCTGCGTTGGATTTGATCGCCATTTGTGCCTCACTGTTTGCTGCGTGTGCGATTTTTCGCATCTGATGGGGCCAAACTACGGCGCCCGAACTAAGATCAGCCTAAGCGGCGTGATTAAGAGCATCTTACTGGAAAGCAATGAGAATTTGGCTTTATTCTTCGTTACACCAGTAGAGAAAATTGTAACCTTACGGGTGTGTGAAGACGGCGCGGCCTCAATCGGCAGCCCTGGCGCGGTTGAGCCGCACGCTGAGTACGAAGATCACCAGGATGGATGCCAGCAACACCAGGCGCACCGCAAATCCAAAGGCGGACATGCGGATATCCGGGCTGCCGGAGAGATAGAGCGCCAGTTCGGCGGCGGTCGACCCGAGCAGCAGGACAGCACCCCAACTCGCCTTGATCCACAAGCCCACAGCTGCGCAGAGCCGGGCGGCAGCGAAGATGCCCAGATACACAAAGCCGGTCACGCCAAGAGTGGAGATTGGGCTGACGGCGCCTAGATTGACGCCGAGCAGGCGGCCGGCATCGTTGAGCCCTAGCATGAGGCTGATCAGGGCGACGATGCGAATATAGATGCCGATGGATGATGCGTTGAAGTCCATGCCGGTTTGTAGCCCCGGCATGCCGATGCGACAAGCGGGAGCTTGGACCAGCCGCCCGGCGCTGATAAACCGAGCGCAGATTGGAGAGTACGATGTCCGATAATTGGCACAAGCACGACATGGATTTTTTGGGTGGACGGCGGCTGCGTCGAGCGCGACGTACCGCCTGGAGCCGCGCCATGGTGCGCGAGACCGTGTTGACCCCCTCCGATTTGATTTGGCCGCTGTTCGTGATCGAGGGCCACAATGAAAAGACTCAGATCCGCACCATGCCCGGTGTCGAACGCCTCAGCGTCGACCTTTGCGTCGAGGCAGCCAAGGCCGCCCGCGACGTCGGCATCCCTGCCCTGGCGCTTTTTCCCAACACGCCCGATCACCTGCGCAGCGAAGATGGGCGGGAAGCCTACAACCCCGATAATCTGATGTGCCGTACCCTCAGCGCCATCAAAGACGCCGTTCCCGAGATTGGCCTCATCGCCGACGTAGCGCTTGATGAATATTCAAGCGACGGCCAGGACGGCTTAGTGCGGGACGGCGAGATCCTCAACGACGAAACCGTCGCCGTGATGGTTAAGTCGGCCCTGGTGCAAACCAAGGCGGGGGCCGACATCATCGCCCCATCCGACATGATGGACGGGCGAGTTGCGGCTCTGCGGGCTGCGCTTGACGGGGAAGGGTATGAGTCGACGCAGATCATGGCCTATGCGGCCAAGTACGCGTCCTATTTCTATGGGCCTTTCCGGGAGGCCGTGGGTTCGGGCAGTCGCCTCAAGGGCGACAAGCGCACCTACCAGATGGACTATGCCAATTCGGACGAGGCCTTGCGCGAGATCGAGCAGGACATCGCCGAAGGCGCCGACAGCATCATGGTCAAGCCTGGCCTGCCCTATCTCGATATTGTCCGCCGGGCCAAGGACAATTTCAACGTGCCCATCTATGCCTACCAGGTCAGCGGCGAGTACGCGATGATCGAGCTGGCCGCCGCTGCCGGGGCCATCGATCGCAAGGGGGCAATTCTGGAAAGCCTGTACGCGTTCAAGCGCGCCGGTGTTAACAGTGTGCTAACCTATTTCGCCCTCGAGCTAGCCCGAGACCTCGCTGGATAGGCCAATTCGGCCTCTCCCATCGCGGGAGAGGCCAAGCCTCTAAACCTGCGGCTTGCGCTTAGGCTTATGGTCCTTCGGCTTCTTCTTTTCAGCCTTGGGCGCCCCATCCGCAGCCTTGCCAGCCCACTTTGGCTTGCCCTTGTCCTTGCTCGGCGGAGCCTTGGAAACCTTGGGCACGCGCGGCTTGTCGAAGTCCGGCTTACTCGGTTTTTCAGTATTTGCAGCCGGGTCCCAGGCGCCCGTGGCAGGCGCTTCGAAATCGTCCGGACGCAGACCTGCCGAGCCATAGCGCTCCTTGCGGTCGGCACGCCCAGGTCTCGGTGCGTTGGGGTCGTACCGCTCGATGGGTCCCGGCGGACGACGCTGGGACGGCGGCGGACCGGCGCGACGCTCTCCCGGCCCATCCACAGGCGCAATGGTCACGCCGCGCTCGCCCGAACCGTTCTTCTCAATGCTTTTTGTAAAGGCATCAGCCTTTTGCGCTGCAACTTCGAAGATCGATTCCGTGTCGAAAATTCGGATCGAACCAATCGCCGTCTTGGTCACATTGCCGGCCTTGCACAGCATGGGCAGCAACCAGCGCGGCTCGGCCTTGTGCTTGCGCCCGACGGTGACCTTGAACCAAGTGCCGCCTTCGAACCGCTCGCGATTTCGGGGATCCTTGTCGCCCGGGCGATCCGGCACGGCGTTTTCCGTTACGTCTTCAGGTGCCGGCCGCGAGGCGAGTTGCTGGCGCAGGTAAGCAGCGGCAATGGCCTCGACTGAGTGCCTTTGCACCAACTCCGCAACCAGTTCCGCTTCGTCTTCGACAACAGGCCGCGTCAGGATCTCGGCCGACAGAATGCCCTCGCGATAGCGGGCTTCGATCTCGGCCGCGGTAGGCGCCGGCATCATCGACACATCGAGCTTGGCATTGTTGAGCATGCGCTGCGCGGCATTGCGACGATGCATAGGCGCAATAATCACGCAGGTGCCTTTGCGCCCTGCCCGGCCGGTGCGGCCCGACCTGTGCAGCAGCGTATCGGAATTGGTGGGAAGGTCGGCGTGAATAACAAGGTCCAGATTGGGAAGGTCAATGCCGCGGGCAGCCACGTCGGTCGCCACGCAGATGCGAGCACGGCCATCGCGCATCGACTGAAGGGCATTGGTGCGCTCGGCCTGGGACAACTCGCCCGACAGCGTCACCACATCGAAGCCGCGATTGTGCAGGCGTGCCGACAGGTGCTTTACGCCCTCACGAGTGGAGGCAAAAACGATCGTGTTGACGGCTTCAAAATAGAGCAACGTATTTATGATGGCATTTTCCCGCTCAGCGGCGGGAACCAGCATTAGCTTGTATTCGATGTCGGCGTGCTGCTCGTTGGCATTTGTCGCTGCGACGCGCAGGGCATCGCGCTGGAAGGTCTTGGCGAGCTGAGCAATGGGCCTGGGCACCGTAGCGGAAAACAGAAGCGTGCGCCGCTCTTCGGGTGCAGCGTCGAGGATGAACTCGAGATCTTCCCGGAAGCCAAGGTCAAGCATTTCATCGGCTTCATCGAGCACTACGGCTCGCAGCGCTGACATGTCCAGCGCGCCACGAGTGATGTGGTCGCGCAGGCGTCCGGGTGTGCCGACGACGATCTGTGCACCGCGTTCCAGCGCTCGGCGCTCGGTGCGCGCATCCATGCCACCGACGCAAGAGGCGATCTTGGCGCCGGTTTCGGCATAGAGCCATTCGAGTTCGCGCTGAACCTGGATGGCGAGTTCACGAGTTGGAGCGATCAGCAGCGCGAGCGGCGCACCAGCCTCGGTGAAATTTTCGGCATCGCCCAACAGCGTTGGCGCAATGGCCATGCCGAAGGCGACGGTCTTGCCGGAGCCGGTCTGGGCAGAGACCAGGAGATCCCGGCCGCTGGTCTCATCCTGAATGATGGCGGCCTGGACGGGGGTGAGTGTTCCATAGCCCTTGGCTACAAGGGCGCGGGCGAGCGGAGGCAGAATAGTTTCAGGCAGAGACATTTTGAGCTTTCTGGACGCCGCCAATCATTGGCGTCATGGCCGCAACAGCGGACCGGCATGGGAGGTTCCCGTCGTGTGCGGGATTGTTCTTGTGTTGATAACACAAGGAAAACAAAAGGCCGCCCGGCGGGCGGCCTCGACAACTACATAGTGCTAAAGCGCTTAGCCGACGAGTTCTTCATCCGAGAAGAAAAACTTGATTTCCTCGGCGGCAGTCTCGGGAGCATCCGAGCCGTGAACCGAATTTTCGCCGATCGAAAGGGCGAATTCCTTGCGGATCGTGCCTTCGGCGGCATTGGCAGGGTTGGTCGCACCCATGACTTCGCGGTTCTTGAGGATGGCGCCTTCGCCTTCCAGGACCTGGACGACGACGGGAGAAGCAATCATCTGCTCGACCAGTTCGCCAAAGAACGGACGCTCCTTGTGCACGGCATAGAAGCCTTCGGCCTGCTCGCGCGTCATGTGGATTTTCTTGAGGGCGATCGGACGCAGACCGGCTTCTTCGAACTTGGCGATGATCTTGCCGATGAGGTTGCGACGGACGGCATCGGGCTTGATGATGGAGAAGGTGCGTTCGAGCGCCATTGGATCGATCCCTTGGATGGAAACTGTTGGAAGATCGCGCCTTGTAGCGTCAGAGTTTGACGGAGGCAAGACTAGTGCTGCAGGGCAAGGCAGCCATATGGCAAAGCTGGTTGCCATGCGCGGCTGCAAACCTTATCCCATGTGCAACTTATATCGCCGTGCTGCCTGATGGCCCTTTCGCTGCCTGGGCACGGGCCCCTTTCCAAGATTGCCGCATTATGCTGACCATCAATAATCTTACCTATCGCATCCAGGGCCGCGGACTATTCGAGGACGCGTCGGTTGTGCTGCCGACGGGCTCCAAGACCGGTTTTGTGGGCAAGAATGGCACCGGCAAGACAACGCTGTTTCACCTTATCCAGGGTCATCTGGCAGCTGACTCAGGCAGTATTGAGCTGAACAAGAAGGCACGTATCGGTGCTGTGGCGCAGGAGGCTCCTGCGGGCGAGGAAAGCGTGCTCGATGTGGTGATGGCGGCCGACGAGGAGCGCACGGCTTTGATGGCAGAGGCCGAAACAGCGTCAGACCCGGACCGGATCGGCGAGATCTACATGCGCCTTGCCGATATCGATGCTCACACGGCTGAAGCTCGTGCATCCTCGATCCTAAAAGGGCTAGGTTTCGAACAGGACCGGCAGATGGCGCCCACGCGTGAGTTGTCAGGTGGCTGGCGCATGCGTGTTGCGCTTGCGGGTGTGTTGTTCAGCCAGCCGGATCTGCTGCTTCTGGACGAGCCGACCAACTACCTTGACCTTGAAGGCACGCTTTGGCTCGAGAAGTATCTGGCCACTTACCCCTACACCGTCTTCATGATCAGCCACGATCGAGATTTGCTGAACAAGGCCGTGAACTCGATCATCCATCTCGAGCACCGCAAGCTGACCTTCTACAAGGGTAATTACGACACCTTCGAGAACACGCGTCGCATGCAGATGGAGCTCAACAACAAGAGCCGCGAGAAGACGCTCGAGCAGATTGCGCATATGCAAAAGTTCGTGGATCGCTTCAAGGCCAAGGCCACCAAGGCCCGGCAGGCTCAGGCGCGCGTCAAGGCTATTGAGAAGCTCAAGCCACCAGCGGCCATGTTCGACGAATATGCAGCGCCATTCACGTTCCAGCAGCCAAAGGCCGAGCAGGCGACGCCAATGATCACGCTGGATGGAGTTTCAGCCGGCTATGGCAGCAAGACAATTCTGCGCAACATCAATATGCGGATCGATCCGGGTGATCGCATCGCGCTGATTGGCGTCAATGGCAACGGTAAGTCGACCTTTGCCAAGCTACTCGCAGGCGACATCAAGCCAATGGGCGGAAGCTTCGCCAAAGGCAAGAAGCTGGAAATTGCCCATTTCGCACAGCATCAGATGGATAAGCTCAAGCCCGAGTGGACGCCATTCGAGCATGTTGTCGACCTGATGCCGACCGAGAGTGAAGCGCGGCGTCGGTCGCGCCTGAGCCAAATGGGCCTGACGAAATCGCGCATGGACACCAAGGCCAAGAACCTTTCCGGTGGCGAGCGCGCGCGCCTGCTTATGGGTCTCATTACCTTTGGCGGCCCGGGCATGATGATTCTCGACGAGCCGACAAACCATCTCGACATCGACAGCCGTGACGCGCTGGTTCATGCGCTCAATAATTATGAAGGGGCCGTGCTGATCATCAGCCACGATCGCCATCTGATTGAAGCAACCTGTGACACGCTCTGGATTGCCGAAGGCGGTACCATCCGTGAGCTGGACGAGGATCTCGACAGCTACCAGCGCAGCATCACCTCCAGCAAGGACAACAAGAGCGGCGGCTCAAAGGCTGATCGGAAGGCTAGCAAGGCGGAGGCAGCCGCGCGCCGTGCCGAAGTCGCTCCGATCAAAAGTTCGATCAAGGACGCGGAAACAAAGATCTCCCGGCTTAAGAACGAGATCGCCAAGATCGACGCTCAGCTGGAAGATCCCAAGATCTACAATGGTCCAGCTGACCGGTTGATCGCCCTGGGCAAGGACAAGGCACGCTATGCCACGGACCTCGAAAAAAGCGAGGAAGAGTGGCTGGTGTTGAGCGCCCAACTGGAGGAGCTCGAGCGCGCATGAGCGAGCTGAGCGCCAGGGATGTGATCGCGAGACTTGGGCTTGAGCGTCATCCCGAAGGTGGCTGGTATCACCAGACCTTTGAGGATCAGGACAGGATAGATGGTCGTGCTCACTCCACCGCCATTTATTATTTGCTTGAAGCGGGTGATGTGTCGCACTGGCATCGCGTCGACGCCGTCGAGGTGTGGCACTTCTATGCCGGCGCTGCACTGACGCTCCGGGTTTCGGACGGAGGAAGCATCACGGAGCATCGTCTCGGACCTGAGATCGCGAGGGGCGACCGGCCGCAACTCATCGTGCCGCGGCATCATTGGCAATCGGCAGTCAGCACGGGCGCCTGGACATTGGTGGGCTGCACGGTTGCGCCCGGGTTTCAGTTCTCCGGCTTTGAACTTGCAGCACCCGACTGGGCGCCCGGGAAGCGGTAGGTGGCAGATCGTCCGGTTGACAGCCGGTGCGCTTCCATTCAGCTTTGACACCGCATGGGGTGGTTTCATTGATGATGCGTGTTTGGGGATTCAGGCTGGCATATGCTGCCATGCTCGGTTTGATCTGTTCAGCCCTGCCGGCACAGGCAGACGAATTTTCCAAACAGCACCGGGCGGAAATGCGTCGCTTTGCGGCGAACAACAGCCTGTTTGTCCTTTACCATGAAGTCGGACATCTCCTGTTTCACCAGCTCGAGTTGCCGGTTCTGGGGCGGGAGGAAGATGCGGCAGACAATGTCGCGACCTGGATATTGCTCAACAAGCGTTCAAAGCAAGCCGACCGCACGCTGGCTGACGCTGCGCGTGGCTGGATATATTCAGGCGTCGCCTACAAAAGCGGAGACAGCGAGAGCGACTATGCGACTGGGCATAGCCTGGACAAGCAGCGCGCCTATCAAATCGTGTGCCTCATGGTGGGCATGGATGAAAAGGCTTTCCGCCCGATTGCAGATGAGTACAGGATCGATGCGGCTCGCCAGGGTGCCTGCAACTGGGATTACAGCACGGTCAATCGTAGTCTGCGAGGATTGCTGAACCGCGGAGCCAATGCACCGACCGGCACGGAAGTGACCGTCACCTACCATGATCCAAATGGAGCCGAGGCGGCTGCGGATGCCTTCCAGTCCAGCGGCGTCTTCGATGAGGTGGCCGATTATGTCCGGCGCAATTACAGCCTGAGTGTACCCGTCGCTTTCAATGCGCGGAGCTGTGGCGAGGCGAATGCCTTCTATGATCCGAAAACCGTAGAAGTCATCTTCTGCTATGAGCTAATGGAAGAGTACATGAAGCTCTCCAAGGAGAATTTGGAGGCTGCCTCGGGGGTTGGCAGCGGCAAAAGCAAAATCCAGCGCTAGTGAGTGGATTTTAGCAGACGCGACAAGACCATCCCCACTCAACTGAAGCCGACATAGCGGCCGGGCTTGTGATTGAAGGCGATGATGAAGTTCAGCACCAAGGCGCCGGCGATCGAATACAGAACGCGATCAAATGGCAGGACGAACAGCGCTGCAACTAGGATCACGGCATCAACTGAAAGCTGGAAATAGCCGGCGCGTATGTTGAAATTGTCCTGCAGGTAGAGTGCAAGGATGTTGATGCCGCCGACACTGGCCTTGTGGCGGAACAGCGACAATATTCCGATCCCCATCAACCCACCACCGACTAGTGCAGCAAAGAGCGGGTTGATTTCCGAAACGGCCATCCAGGACGGTATGTTTGCTGTGAACAGGGACACCAGGCCAACACAGGCAAAGGTCTTGACGGCAAAGGGCCACCCCATGCGAAGCACGGCCAGAACATAGAACGGCAAGTTGATAGCAAAGAATAGCCAGCCAAAGGGGATTTGGGTGGCATATTGCAGCAAGAGAGCTAACCCCGCGGTGCTGCCAGTTGAGAGGGTCGCGTGGCTGTAGAGCGCCACTCCGAGCGAGACCATCATGGTGCCGATCAGCATAGCGAAGATATCTTCGTGCAGCTTATGCCGGCTCGGCGTCGACAGGTCTGGCGTCATGCTTTCTTGACCCAGCGGCCGTCCGCTTCTTGCTGCCAATAAGTGAGGGCGTTGCCTTCGCGCAGGGCTTTCCAAACCACGCGCGCTTCCGCAACAGCCTCAGGGTCGTGTCCTGAAAACATGTAGACGATGCGCTGATAACCATCGGTCGTCTGCGGAACGGCCCGATCAATGAAGAAACGGCATGCCGCTCCGTTGCGGTTTTCGGTACCCGTGGTGATCAGAATGGGCTGATGTTCTTCGCCCCCCTCTCCCTCCAACCCATGGGCAAGAAAGCTGTCGTCGCGATAGGTCCAAAGATGCGCATCGAGCGCTTCGGCGCGCTCGGTGGAGCCTACCTCGACAATGGCCCTCCAGCCGCGTTCAAGCGTTTTTTCCAGCAATTGGGGAAGCACCGCTTCAAGCGGGCGCGCTTCAAGATGGTAAAACAGAACTTCCGACACTTGCAGGCTCCCAAAGAACTAGGACTGATCCGCCGTTACCCCTCGTAGTAGTCGCGAACCAGTCGGTCGAGCAAGGCTACGCCGAAGCCCGGCGCCCAGGAGGTATTTGTCTCTCTGTTGCTCGCACCAAAAGCGGTGCCCGCTATGTCCAGATGTGCCCAGGGAATTTCATTGACGAAGCGCTGGAGGAACTGCGCGGCCGTTATGGAACCCGCTGGCCGGCCAACGGAATTGCGGATGTCGGCGAACTTGGATTCGATCAGCTTGTCGTAAGCGGGTGAAAGCGGCATACGCCAGAGCTTTTCGTTTGCGTTTAGACCGGCATTGAGAAGCTGTATGGCAAGTTCGTCATTGTTGGAGAAGAGGCCGGCATGCTCATGGCCTAGAGCCACAATGATAGCTCCGGTCAGCGTTGCCAGATTGATCATGAAGCGGGGTTTGAAACGGTCCTGCGTGTACCAAAGCGCATCGGCGAGCACGAGACGGCCTTCCGCGTCCGTGTTGATGACCTCGATGGTTGTGCCGCTCATGGCCTTGACGATATCGCCTGGGCGAACCGCGGTTGCAGACGGCATATTTTCGACAAGTCCGATCACGCCGATGGCGTTTACCGGTGCCTTTCGGCTGGCGAGGGTATGGATGAGACCCGTAACAGCTGCGGCGCCGCCCATGTCGCCCTTCATGTCCTCCATATTGCCGGCCGGCTTGATGGAGATGCCGCCAGTGTCAAAGACGACGCCCTTGCCAACAAACGCCAGCGGCTGATCGCCGTCCCTGCCCCCATGCCACTGCATGATCACCAGGCGCGGAGGCCGGGCGGATCCTTTGGCGACGCAAAGCATCGCGCCCATGCCGAGCTTTTCAAGCTCGTCCTGCTCAAGAACCTCAACCGACACGCCCAACTTCTCGAGCTCGCGCGTACGCTCAACGAACTCCAGTGTTCCTAAGGCATTAGCGGGTTCGTTGATCAGGTCACGGGCAAGAAGTGTGCCCTCCACCGTGGCAGCGCGGCCAGCAATGGCTCTATCCACTGCCTCGGGATCGGTCACGAGGAGCGTTACCGTTATGCTTCCAACAGCGTCATCTGCGCGGGCGGTTTTGTATTTGTCGAACTTGTAGCGACGCAGTCGTAATCCCGCGGCCAATTCGGCCAGGGCAGCCGGTGTGGCTGAGGGCTCGTCGACGACAACCGCGATGTCGGTCGCCCGAGTTGCAGCGAGCTTGGCCATGAGGGAGCCGCCGCGATCGGTCCAGCTTGTGAGCGAAGTATTGGCGCTTGAACTGCCGCTGCCCAGTATCAACTGACGCTTACCGCCGGGGAGCAGCACGTCCATGGTCTGGCCCTGCTTGCCGGTGAAACCAGACGCCGCAATGCTTTGCGACCAATCCAGCCCAGTTGCGGACCACAGAGTTTGGCCATAGCCGGATGGCTGAGCCCCCTCGGCTACATAGAACACGGTCAGGGCGGCATTGACCACACCGAGTGGCGCAGTGTGGATATTCAGAGCTTGGGACATGAATGGCCTTGGTGGCGGGCGAAAATGCAAGAAGAAGACGGCAAGCATTGGTCGCTTTGGCTCGCGCGTCAATCCCGCAACAGCTTGCGAACAAAACCTTACACCGGCGTTTGCTGGCTTGCCTCGTTTCCTTGCACGATCGATAAGCGGGCACGATGAAGCGGCTGACAGCTTATCTTTCGCGCCTGTTTGTGACGGATGCCCTTATCCTATTCGGGGTGGTCTGTGTTTTGCTGTGGCTGGTCAACTGCCTACGCTCGTTTGACGTGGTGTCCTTAAAGGGCCAGGGCCTGGCGACGCTTGCACTCCAGGCGCTGCTAACCATGCCGCCCCTCATCAACACGTTCTTTTATGTATGCGTCGGCATAGGCATGGTCCGGGCGCTACAGGCCCTGCAAGCCAATAAGGAACTCCATATCGTTCATACCAGCCGCGGGCTGCGCTCCCTTTGGGCCGCTACTGGGCTTGTTGCTGCGTCAGGGATGGTCATCATTCTGCTGCTGACCAATTTCGTCGAGCCATCTGCCAATCGCCGCCTCAACCTCCTTTCGGCCAGCGTCGCTGCTGATCTGGTCAGCGCTACCCTCAAGCCGAAGCGGTTTACGCAGGTCACGCCGGGCGTCATCCTTCTGATCGGCGGTCGCTCGCGCGACGGTGAAATCCAGGAGTTCTTCGCTGACGACCGTCGCGATCCCCTGACCCGGCGCACCTATGTGGCCGAGTCTGCAAGGGTATCCACAGACGGCGAAAACTACATCATCGAATTACGCGACGGATCCCTGCAGTACACTGAAGCCAATGGGCGCTTTTCGGAAATTTCCTTTGCGCGCTACGACATCAATGTCGATCTGCTGACCCAGGATGGCTATGCCGCTGATTCAATGAAGGAGACCAACAGTGTCTCGCTGGTGCAAAACGCCCTGGCGAGCGGGGAATGGTCGCCGAGCCTCATCCAACTGCTGTCCAATCGCATGAGTGAGGGGCTTAGAGTGGCCGGCATCTGCCTAGCCGTCTTGGCTCTAGCCGGCTTTCCAAGTGGCCGACGGAGCCGGATTGCGGTTCCGCTCGAAGCAGTTGTGCTGCTGATGGCCTTCGCCGAACGCGGCGTCAGCGCTTATAGTCCGCTCGGCCCATCCACCGGGGCCTTCCTGATGATCGGTGTTGCGGGCATCGGGCTGGCGCAACGGACCTGGCCGAGACACCCCCGCCTCATGGTTGCGCCATGAACCGGATTGATTGGCTTGTGCTGAACCGCTTGGGTAGCCGGATCGGCGTGACCGTGTTTGTGTTCTATGGCCTTATCGCACTTGTCGAGTCTCTGGACACTTGGCGGTTCAACTATGTTGCCGAGACGCAAGGTATTTTGCTTGCGATCGTCATGGTTGCGATGAGCGCGGTCAAATGGACCATTAAGACCTTGCCCGTTACAGTATTGCTCGGCGCCATTCTGGGGTTCATGGACCTCAAGGCCCGACATGAGCTTACAGTCATACATTCGAGCGGAATCTCCATCTGGAAAGCCGTCCGCGCGCCAACACTTGCCTTGATTGCGCTCAGTCTATTGATTGCTCTAGGCGCAGAAACGATCAGCACGCAGGCGAACCGCTTGCTCGACCCGCGACCGCCGGGGCAAAGCTCGCTGCTAGTTCCAGGCGGCGATGTCTGGCTTGAAGAAAACAACGGCCGTGAACATTACATCATGATGGCTTCAGGCCTTCAGCCAAGCGGAACCGGTTTGATCGATGTCACCGTATTTGGACTTTCCCCTGGGCTGGATGAGCGGGTTGAAGCCAGCGAAGCCAGTCTTGAAGATGGCAGGTGGCGGTTCACTGATGTGGTGGTGAGAAGCCCCGAAACGCCCGCGCGTTTCGTGCCCCACTACACCCTGCCCTCAAGCTCCACCAAGGCCGAACTCTCGCTGCGCACCAGCTCCACTGAAGACATGACATTTTTCGAGCTCGCCGGACTGTTGCAGGCGGGCGTAAGCGATCCGGCTGTCCGCAGCGCGGCGCTGATGCGGTTCCTTAAATTGCTCGCCTTGCCAATGGTTCTGACAGGCTCGCTGTTCATTGCTTTTGCGTTTACCGCAGGTTATCGAAGAGGCTCTAATTATGGTCCCGCGGTTCTATACGGGGTCGTGCTTGGGTTCGTGGTGTTCGTGATAACGGAAATGGCCGACCGTGGCGGGTCTACCGGCGTTCTGGATCCCACGTTTGCCGCGGTTGGGCCTGCGTTTGTGGCGATCGTCATAGGCGTAACGGTTCTGCTGCACAAGGAAGACGGACGCGCGTGAGAGTACCGAGTAAAGGCGCATGGACGAAACCGATGCTGCGTCTGGCTGGTGCCAGTGCGCTCGCGATCCTTGTGTCCGCTAATGGCGCTGCGGCTCAGACGGGCGGCCTTGTCCCCATTGATCTGTTCAACGCCCCCATCAATCCGCAATCGCCGGTCGCCGTGGAGGCGGATAGCCTGGTTTTCGAGGCCAGCACCAGCACTATTACCGCCAGCGGAAACGTGGTTGTTCGGCAGGATGGCTATACTGTCAGCGGCGAGAGCCTGGTGTTCAACCGCCAGACAAATGCCGTGCGGTTTCAGGGCGCAGTACGGATTGTCGATCCTTCCGGAAATATCGCCGACACGGTTGACCTGGAACTCACCGGTGGCCTCAAGCAGGCTTTTCTGCAGTCCATCACCATCACTACCTATGATGGTGCTCGCATCACGGCTGACAGCGCGAACTATGATGACGCTCTGCAAACGCTCCTGGAAAATGCCAGCTATTCTCCCTGCGGCGATTGCATCGACGACAAAGGCCGTCGGATCGGCTGGTCCATGCGGGCTGACCGGATCACCTATAATGCCGAAGATGGCTCGGTTTACCTGGAGCAGCCAAGCCTGGCCCTGCTCGGCGTGCCGGTTGCCTGGCTTCCCTTTTTGTACCTGCCGGACACAAGCGACTCGGCTCTGTCTCGTGTGCCACGCCCGATTTTTTCCTATAGTGACGAAGTTGGCGCGCAGATCGGTTTTGAAGTATCGGCATATTCCAGCCAGTGGACCGATGTGATTTTCACACCACGCCTGATGAGCCGCCAGGGGCTGCTTCTTGGTGCGGAATGGATCCAGCGGTTCGATAACGGCTCATTCCAGATCAAGGGCTCGGGCGTCTACCAGCTGGACAAGGAAGCCTTCTCGTTTTCCGAGGCTCAGCGTGACTGGCGTGGCGCCGTCCAAACGTCCGGTACATTCAAGCCGGTTTCCGACTGGACCGTCGGCTGGAGCTATACGGCTTTCACTGATGCCGCTTTTTTCGAGGATTATGATCTCTCGACGGCGACTTCATCGGTCAACGAAGTCTATGCGACGCAACTCACCCAGGACAGCTATTTCGACGCTCGCGTTCAGCAGTTCAATCTGCTTGGCGACGTGCTTCCGGTAACGCAGGACCGGCAGGGACAGGCGCTTCCCGCTGTCCGTTTCGAGCACATGCTTGAGCTCGCCGAAGGGGCCGGCCGTGTAGAGATTAGCGGACGATTGCTGGGCGTTCACCGGGAGCGCGACGCTGCAGCTACGATCAACGGCGTACCCTATAGTTTTGGGTATGCGGGCAACAAGCAGCACGCAACGTTCCAGACGGGGTGGCAAAATCAGTACATTGGCGCGGGCGGTTTCGTGGCCACGCCCTATTTGGGAGGACGCGCCGACGTTGCTTATTACGATGGCACGAGCGGCCTACAGGACGCTCCGGGCGAAACAACGCTCTGGAGCGCCACGCCTATTGCAGCCATGGACGTACGCTTTCCTGTTTCTGCAAAAGATGGCTCTACAGTCCATTTGGTGGAGCCCATTGGGCAATTGGTTTATCGGGGCTCCAGCGCCACAGCTGTTGGCATCACCAATGACAATGCGCAGAGCTTCGTCTTCGACGACACCAATCTCTTCAGCTACAATCGCTTCTCCGGTACTGACCGGCAGGAAACTGGGCTGCGCGTCAATCTTGGCGGTCGCTACCAAGCCAACTTCGTAGACGGCAGCTATCTGGAGGTCATCGCAGGGCAGTCCTTTCAGCTCGCAGGGGAAAACGCCTTTGCTAGTGCGGATGCTGCCCAGACCGGCATAGGCAGCGGTTTGCAGACGGATGCGTCCTATGCGGTTCTTGGCGCTTACGGCTCGTTTGTGCCGGGCCTCATGGTTGGCGGCAAACTGCAGGTCGACACCGACGAGCCGCGCCTCACCCGTGCATCAGTGGGCGCGAACTACGCTAATGCAGGCTATAGCGCCGGGCTGGACTATACCTATATAGCCGCCAACCCCGATCTCGGGCAGCTCATTGATCAGCAGGAAATTGGCGTTAGCGCTGGTGTGCCCATCGCGGACTACTGGTCGGTGAAGGCGAGAACCTCCTGGGACATCACGGCGAACAGCTTCCTCCTTGCCGGCGCAGGGCTGCAGTATGACGATGGATACCTGCTGATGGGTGCCGATGTAAGCCGCACTGGGGAAACGCACACAAGCCCCAATGACACGCGCATCACTGCCAGCTTCCGGATCAAGGCACCCGCGGGCTTGAACGCGGGCTTCGACTATTAGCGCAAGGCGGCCGGTACCGGATTTTGGCCGCATTGTTGCGCAATTGACAGACAGCATTTCCCCCCGCATTGAGAGCGGGTTCCTTTATGTTGCAGAGCGGATACTACGCCATGGCGAACACTTCCTGGGGGCGCTTCGCAAGCGCCATGATCATCGGTGCAATGCTGACCGTTTCCGCAGCCTTGCCGGCAATGGCCCAGAGCGTGCGCGTGACCGTTAACGGCACGCCAATTACCGACGTGCAGATATCCCAGCGCGTAAAGCTGTTCGCACTGGAAGGAAATCCCGGCGGGCAGAAGGGCGCGACGGAGCAATTGATCACCGAGGCTATCCAGCTTTCGGAAGCCAAGCGGCTCGGCATCACCGTTTCCAATGCTCAGATCGACGAGGCCTTTCTGCAGATCGCGCGCAACATCAACGTGAGCCAGGAACGCTTGCAACAGATGTTGCAGCAGGGTGGCATTAACATGGACACCTTGCGCGATCGACTGCGCGCAGCGATCGCCTGGAATGGCGTGACCGAGGCTGCGATCGTTCCCAATGTGCAGATCTCAGATCTGGAGCTTGATCAACAGGCTCAAAGCAAGCTGCAGGCCTATCAGAACTTCGATTACATCCTCAAAGAAATCCTCTTCGTTGGACAGGGTTCGAGCGGCCGGAGCGGCCAGGCAAACAATTATCGTTCCAAATTTTCGGGCTGCGACACGGCAGTTGATCTTTCCCTCGGATATACTGACGCCGCCGTGATCGATGTCGGCCGGCGCCATGCCACGCAGATGCCCGAGGCTATTGCCAAGGAATTGGCTGGTCTGAATGTCGGAGGCATCACCAAGCCGCGCGTCGTAGAGAATGGCGTGTCCATGCTGGCCGTTTGCGAGAAAGCTCAGGCAGAAGACCTGACCTTCATCAAGGGCAATCTGCGCGAAGAGACTGGTAACGACCGGCTCAAAGGGGAGGTCGGCAACTACCTCGACAAGCTGCGCCAGCAGGCAAAGATCATCTACAACTAAGACGGGAGGCTCGACTCGGAGCCTTTTACTGTCCATGCATCGCCAGAGGTAGACATGAACAAACCGCTGGCGATCAGCATGGGTGAACCGGCCGGCGTGGGCCCAGACATCCTGCTTGATCTCTATGCGCGGCGAGAGGAGTTCCTCCTTCCGCCGTTCTGCGTTTTTGGGCATATCGATTTTTTGCGCGTTCGTGCCAAGCGGTTGGGGCTGGATATCCAACTCATCGAGAGCACTCCCGAGGAAGCTTTGTCGGCTTTCAGCCAGGCGCTGCCTGTCGTCCATGTCGAGGGGCTTGTGCCCGACCAGCCTGGAACAACATCGCCCCTATCTGGGGGCGTCGTTATTGCAGCCATAGAGCAGGCAACAGCGGCAACGCTTTCGGGCTATTGCCGGGCGCTTGTCACGGCCCCCATCCACAAGGGTGCGCTTTATCTCGCAGGCTTCACTCACCCGGGTCATACCGAGTTCCTGGCGGAACTCTGCGGGCAAGGCGCTACTCCGAAGTTGCCAGTGATGATGTTGGCGCATGGTGGCTTTAGAGCAGTGCCCGTGACCATTCATGTTCCAATCAAGGATGTGCCGCCGCTCCTCAGCCGGGAACTTATTGTTGAGACCGGGCGGATTGTGGCGCACGATTTGCAACAGAGATTTGGCATCGAGGACCCAAAGCTTGCCGTTGCAGGCTTGAATCCTCATGCCAGTGAAGGCGGCGCAATCGGCCGGGAAGATCTGGAGATCGTCGGACCGGCTGTGATGCAGCTCCAGGCCGAAGGCGTTTCGGCTCATGGCCCCCTGCCCGCCGACACGCTCTTTTATCCCGCGCGCTGGTCCGAGTTTGATGCTGTGATTGCTATGTACCATGATCAGGCGCTGATCCCCATCAAAACGCTTGCCTTCGAAGATGCCGTGAATGTCACCCTCGGTCTGCCGATCGTGCGGACCTCACCCGATCATGGTACCGCGTTTGACCTCGCCGGCACCGGCCGAGCCTCTTCGCGGAGTTTTCTTGCTGCCATCAGGATGGCCGACGAAATGACGACTGCTTCATGAGTCAGATCGATGACTTGCCCCCCTTGCGTGAAGTTATTGCGGAACATGGTCTTCGCGCGAAAAAGGAACTCGGGCAAAACTTCCTGCTGGACCTGAATCTCACCGCCCGGATTGCCCGGGTTGGTGGATCCCTTGAGGGTGTGCGGGTTATCGAGGTTGGACCCGGACCAGGTGGGCTCACTCGAGCCCTGCTGGCCGAAGGCGCGCGGGAGGTCATCGCAATCGAACGAGATGCCCGTGCGCTGCCCGCTTTAGCCCAGATCGCCCAAGCTTATCCAGGCAGGCTCACTGTTATCAGCGGCGATGCTATGGAGATTGACTACCAGCTCCTTGCTGAGGGCCGCACGCGGATCATTGCAAATTTACCTTACAATATCGCGACTCCGCTTCTGACGGGTTGGTTGACGCTGGATCCATGGCCTCCGTTCTTTGAGAGCCTGACGCTAATGTTCCAGCGCGAGGTGGCGGAACGAATCTGTGCTAAGCCGGGTGAGGATCCTTATGGCCGACTTGGCGTGCTCGCCGGCTGGCGCACCGATGCGCGGATCGCCTTCAATGTTGGTCGGCAGGCCTTTGTGCCGCCACCTAATGTCACCTCCGCTGTGGTCCATCTCGTTCCCAAAGCTGTTTCGGACGACGTCGTCGTGCGGGATCTGGAACAAGTTACCCGGGCAGCGTTTGGCCAGCGCCGCAAAATGGTGCGGCAAAGCCTGAAGGCGACCGGAGCGCCGGTCGAAGGGCTTCTAGCGGCTGCAGAGCTGGAGGGGAATGAACGGGCAGAAGATTTGCCCGTAGAGGCATTCCTGGCGATGGCCAAGGCGCTGCCGATCGTCCGGCAGCGTTAGGCGCCTCACCAGATAGAATCGATTTGGCTCTGCAAGTCCTGCACAAAGCTCGTTAAATTGAGCTGACGCTCACGCTCGAGCCGCGCAGAAACGAGGATCGAACGGACCCGCTGAGTGGACGCCTCGAGGTCTTCATTGACGATAACATAGTCGTATTCGCTGAAGTGCTCCATCTCAAGGCGCGCATTACGCAGGCGCTTCTCAATAGTGCCCACACTGTCCTGAGCACGCCGTTCCAGGCGGGCGCGTAGTTCCTTGATGGAAGGCGGCAGAATAAAGACGGTGACCATGTCCTTGCGACTGTTGCGGTACAGCTGCAGAGTGCCTTGGTAATCGATGTCGAACAGGATGTCGTTGCCAGCTGCGAGTTGCTCCTCGACCCTAGCGCGCGGCGTGCCATAGAAATTTCCGTGCACTTCTGCAGATTCGAGCAATTCGCCATCGGCCTGCATACGCTTGAAGGTAGGCACGTCGATGAAGTGGTAGTGCTTGCCATCCACTTCGTCCGTGCGCCGGGCGCGGGTGGTTACGGAAACAGAAAGCTTGATGTTGGGATCTGCACCGAAAAGGGCGCGGGAGATTGACGACTTCCCAGCACCGGATGGCGAGGCAATAACCAGCATGACGCCGCGGCGCTGAAACTCCACCAGCATGTTCCTATTCGATGTTCTGCACGTGCCCGCGTAATTGATCCATCGCCGCCCCGAGGTCAAGGGCGATCAGGGCGGGTTCCACTGCCCCACTCGCACCAGATGCACGGTTGCAGTTCTAAGGCTGAGCCGGAGCGTCACCCGCCTCTTCGCCTTGCTCGGTTTCGAGCGCCTGACGGGCAGCTTCCGCTTCGGCTTCGCTTGCGATTTGCCTGTAGCGGGCGACGTTCTGCCGGTGCTCCGCATAGGTCTCGGCAAATACGTGGCCTTCGCTCGGCGAAGCGCCTTTGGCGACGAAGTAGAGGTAATCGTGCGTGTCAGGATTGGCAACCGCCCTCAGTGCCTCAACACCTGGATTGGCGATCGGCGTCGGCGGCAGACCATCGATCTGGTAGGTGTTGTAATCAGTTTTCTCTTCAATTTCGGAGCGGCGTATTCCGCGGTCCAGCGGCGCCTGCCCCTTGGTAATGCCGTAGATGATCGTCGGATCGGACTGCAGACGCATGCCCTCGCGCAGCCGATTGACGAATACGGCAGCCACTTGAGGGCGTTCCGTTCCTACGCCTGTTTCCTTTTCAACTATCGAGGCGAGTGTCAGGAGTTGCTCAGGAGATTCGAGCGGAAGATCCGGCTCGCGGCTTTCCCAAATCTCGGCGAGCGCGGTTTCCATGGCAGACTGCATCTTGTCCAGCACGGACTGGCGCGTATCGCCGGGAACATAATCATAACTGCCCGGCAGGATCGAACCTTCCGGCGGAAGAGCGGCCACCTCGCCCTGCAGATCACTTGTGCCCTCGAGCCTTTGCACGACCTGCCAAACCGTCCAGCCCTCGGGGATGGTGACCGCATAGCGAACCGGATTGCCTTGGGTAAGTTCCCGGAAGATGTCCGACATGCTAGCGCCTGCCGGAATACGGAAATCTCCCGCTTTGATCGGCGCGTTGGACTCTATGCGTTGGGCCACCTGGCGGAAAATGAAAGCATTGCTGATCAGACCTTGATCTTCGAGCCTGGCAGCAGCAGTGGATAACGTGTTGCCTGCCTCTACGCGAAAGGTGGTCTCGGCCGTTGATGGGCCGGCGCTATAATATTGCGAGAAGAGATACAGCAGGGCACCACCGGCAAGAACAAGGCCGATGATGAAAAGCGTGAGCACTCCGTTGAGAACGTCGATGAAGCCGTTTCTGGAACGACGGCGCGCGCGCCGAGCCTTGCGATCATTCATCTTGTGTCATCCTCGAGCCTAGGTCGCCATCGCGTTAGCCGCTGATCTTGTCATCATCTCGGCACGGAGCAGGAATCGGCACTTGTTGCATGCGATGAGGCAAGAACAAGGGCACACTGCGCCGCAGCGCAATGTGCCCCAAAAACTTGCAGAGACTCAGCTGGCCTTGCGCATCACGAGCGTAGCGTTGGTGCCGCCGAAGCCGAAGCTGTTGGAAAGCGCCACATTCACTTCCTTCTTGATCGCAACCTTTGGCACCAAATTGATTGGGGTTTCGACGGATGGATTATCAAGGTTTAGCGTTGGAGGCACGATGCCGTCGCGCATGGCAAGAAGACAGAAGATCGCTTCAACGGAACCCGCAGCGCCCAGCAGATGCCCGATTGCCGACTTAGTAGAGCTCATGAAAGCTTTACCGGCGGAGTCACCAAGCACCCGGGTCACTGCTCCGAGTTCTATCTCGTCGCCGAGCGGCGTCGAAGTGCCATGAGCATTGATATAATCGATGTCGGACGGCTGAATGCCAGCGCGTTTCACGGCAGCGCTCATGCCGCGGAAGCCACCATCACCATCGGGCGACGGGGCCGTGATGTGATAGGCGTCGCCGGAGAGACCATAGCCGATTATTTCGCCATAGATCTTGGCTCCGCGAGCCTTGGCGCGTTCGTAATCTTCAAGGACGACAATGCCGGCACCCTCGCCCATCACAAAGCCGTCCCGATCCTTGTCATAGGGACGAGATGCAGCTTCGGGATTGTCGTTGTATCCGGTTGACAGGGCCCTGGCTGCAGCGAAACCTGCCAATGCAAGCCGGTTGACGCAGCTTTCCGCACCCCCGGCGATCATGACATCTGCGTCGCCTAAGGCAATCAGACGAGCCGCATCGCCGATTGCATGGGCACCCGTGGAACATGCCGTCACCACTGAGTGGTTTGGCCCCTTGAGGCCGAACCGAATAGAGACATAGCCTGACGCGAGATTGATAAGCCGGCCCGGGATAAAGAAGGGGCTGATGCGACGCGGTCCCTTTTCGTGCAGGGTAACGGAAGCATCATAGATGCCGCCGACACCACCAATGCCCGAACCGATCAAGACGCCGGTGCGCTCCGCATCTTCCTGGGTCTTTGGCTCGACCCCGGCATCATCGATCGCTTGCTTGGAAGCAGCCATGGCATAAACGATGAAAGGATCAACCTTGCGCTGTTCCTTGGTGTCCATCCACTCATCAGGATTGTACTTGCCGTCGGCGGAGTCGCCGAGCGGCAAGCGATGAGCGATCTGACAAGCAATGTCATCGACCTGGAAATCGTCGATTCGTTTGGCGCCACTTTTGCCAGCCAAAATATTGGCCCAAGTAGCTTCAACTCCGCAGCCGAGGGGCGTTACCAAGCCCAACCCGGTTACGACGACGCGGCGTAATTCCATGGTCAAGATGTCTTTCTCTCGGCGTTAGCCGACAGCCTTGGTGAGGAAGGAAACGGCATCGCCGAACGTCTGGATCTGCTCGGCAGCATCGTCCGGGATCTCAACGGAGAATTCTTCTTCAAAGGCCATCACCAGTTCAACCTGGTCGAGGGAGTCAGCACCCAGATCGTCGATGAAGCTTGCCTTTTCGACAACCTTCTCGGCATCCACATTGAGGTGTTCCACAACGATCTTGCGGACCCGATCAGCGACATCGCTCATATTGACTTCCCTTTTTAGAAATCGAGGTTTCGTTTTGTTTCTTATTGGCGCGGCGCCAATTCTTCAAGCACCGTTGGCTGACTGAAGGTAATGTAGGCGCGCTTTGAGACGCCCGCAAGCCAGTCTGCCGGGCCTACAGCGGCGGCGAGTATCACACTTGCTGCGCAATGGCCATAAGCTCAACCTGTGCTTATCCCCGGCTTTAGATCATTGCCATGCCACCATTGACGTTCAGCGTATGGCCAGTGATGTAGGCTGCCGCATCACTAGCCAGGAAAACCGCACAACCCGCAACTTCCTGGGCGGTTCCGAGCCGGTTGGCTGGTATGGTCGACAGGATCTGTTCGCGTTGCTTGTCGTTGAGCTCGTCGGTCATGGCCGAAGCGATGAAGCCAGGGGCAATTGAATTGACCGTAATACCACGCGAGGCGACTTCATGTGCGAGGGCCTTGTTCATACCAATCAGCCCCGCCTTGGAAGCAGCATAGTTCCCCTGCCCTGGATTTCCCATAACGCCAACAACCGATGAGATGCCGATAATCCGGCCGAAGCGTTGCTTCATCATCGGGCGCAGGACAGCGCGATTGAGATGGAACGCCGCCGTCAGATTGACCGCGATCACCTCGTCCCATTCTTCGTCCTTCATGCGCATGAAGATATTGTCACGCGTCATGCCAGCATTGTTCACCAGGATGTCGATACCGCCCAGAGCCGCTTCGGCCGACGGAACCAGCTTATCGACCTCGTCCAGCTTGGATAGGTTACAGGGAAGGATGGGGCTATTTTCCCCGATCTCCCTGGCCGTGTCCTCCAAGGCTCCGACGCGAGTGCCGCTCAGCGCTACAGTGGCGCCGGCTGCCGCTAAGGATTTCGCAATTTCGCGGCCGATGCCGCCGCTTGCGCCGGTTACCAATGCACGCTTACCAGAAAGATCAAACATTTAGCGCTCCCAACGGAGATTTCGATTCATGTCGCTGCCGGTGCTACCGACTGGCTAGGCGGAGAGTTGAGCTACAAAGGCGTCAATGTCAGCGGAGGTCCCGATGGCCGCGGTGGTGGCATCGGCGTTGATGCGCTTGGCCAGGCCGCTCAGCACCTTTCCCGTACCAAGTTCCGCCAAATGGGTTACCCCGCCTTCGCCAGTCAGCCACTCAATGCTTTCGGTCCAGCGAACCACGCCGGTTACCTGTCGAACAAGGCTCTGCCGGATCTCATCAGGGTCTGTCAGGCTCGAGGCGGTGACGTTCGCAATCAGCGGAACGGACGGAGCCTGCATGTCGACTTCAGACAATGCCTGAGCCATGGCCTCAGAAGCTGGCTGCATCAACGAGCAGTGGAAGGGCGCGCTCACCGGGAGCAGCAGCGCACGCTTGGCGCCCTTTGCCTTGGCAATATCCAGCGCCCTTTCAATAGCGGGGGTAGCGCCTGAAATAACAACTTGCCCGGGGGCATTGTCGTTCGCGACCTCGCAAACATCGCCCTGCCCGGCTTCCGTCGCGACCTCCCGCGCCGCTTCCAAATCCAACCCGATCAGCGCCGCCATTGCGCCATGGCCGACAGGAACCGCTTTCTGCATGGCTTGGCCACGGGTCTTGAGGAGACGCGCTGTGTCTGCAAGGGAGAAGGTACCTGCCGCGCAAAGCGCGGAGTACTCGCCCAATGAGTGGCCGGCGACATAAGCCGCATGTTCCGAAAGGCTTATGCCTTTGCTTGCCAGAACACGGACCACGGCAACGCTGGCTGCCATTAGCGCCGGCTGTGCATTTTCCGTAAGGCGCAGGACGTCATCGGGACCTTCGAACATGATAGCCGACAAATTTTGGCCCAGTGCCTCATCGACTTCCTCGAATACGGCGCGCGCTTCGGGGAAAGCGTCGGCCAAATCCTTGCCCATACCAACAGCCTGGCTGCCCTGACCCGGGAAGGTGAATGCGCGCTTGATCATGTAAGGTCCCTCTCCTGCATCACTTTGACAACCGTTCGGCGCCGTGTCCAGTTGCGCGGCGTGTGCCCAACGGGTGTGGCGGAGTCAAGGCACATGACGCGAGCGGGCGGGCGCAAGCGTTTGCTGGCGCCATCACAAACACCTCAATGGCTTGCTTTTGCGGCCATGCTGCCCTATACGCCGGCCAGCAATTCGTTTGGCCGGGGGCTGAACGGAGGGTTTGTCGTTGAACGCAACGGCAGATAGGGCGTAGCCCGGCCTCCCGTGTTCCCGCTCTTTGCAAGACTGCTTTGATGCCCTTTCCGGCTTCAAGGAGGCTCCGCGCCAGACAATGCTGTGTTGCAACCACAAAGGAAGGCGCATCAATGGCCCTTTACGAGCATATTTTCCTGGCCCGCCAGGACGTATCGCAGCAGCAGGTTGAAGAGCTCACCGCTGCCCTGACCGAAGTTCTCGCCAATGGCGGCGGCAAGGTCACCAAGAACGAATATTGGGGCCTCAAGGGTCTCTCCTACCGCATCCGCAAGAACCGCAAGGCTCACTATACCCTGCTCAACATCGAGGCAGCGCCGCAGGCCGTTGCCGAAATGGAGCGCCAGATGCGCATCAATGAAGACATTCTGCGCTTCATGACAGTGCGTGTAGACGAGCTGGAAGAAGGCCCGTCGGCAATGATGCAAAAGCGCGACCGTGACGATGGTGACCGCGCAGGTGGCCGTCCCGATCGCGGCGGTGATCGCGGTGGCTTTGGCGGCGAACGCCGTCCACGCCGTTTCTAATCAAAGGACTGTTTAAGCTATGGCAATCAAAGACCTTACCACCGCCCAGGCCCGCCGTCCGTTCCAGCGCCGCCGCAAGACCTGCCCGTTCTCGGGTGAAGGCGCGCCAAAGATCGACTACAAGGACGTGCGTCTGCTGTCGCGCTATGTTTCCGAGCGCGGCAAGATCGTTCCCAGCCGTATCACGGCCGTTTCCGCCAAGAAGCAGCGTGAACTCGCCCAGGCGATCAAGCGCGCCCGCTTCATCGGCATCATGCCCTACGCCGTCCAGTAAGTTCGGCCAATCGGCATATCGCTGGGGTTCCGGATGGTCCGGAACTCCTAACCGTTCATAGGGACGGGACAGCTACAAGGATTTTTCCAATGAAAGTTATTCTGCTCGAGCGCGTGGGCCGCACCGGCTCCATCGGCGACGAAGTTACGGTGAAGGACGGCTTTGCCCGTAACTTCCTCCTGCCTCAGGGCAAGGCACTTCGTGCTACTGCCGCCAACCGCCAGAAGTTCGAAGGCGAGCGCGCTCACATCGAAAAGCGCAACGAAGACCGTCGCAATGCCGCTGCTGGCATTGCAGAGGGCCTGAATGGGCGCACTGTCGTCATCATCCGTCAGGCTGGTGAAACCGGTCAGCTCTACGGTTCGGTTGCATCGCGCGACATCGTCGAGGCACTGGCTGTCGACGGCTTCACGATCCAGCGTTCGCAGGTTGATCTTGCAGACCCTATCAAGTCGGTCGGCGTACATTCCGTTTCGCTGAACCTGCATGCCGAAGTGGCCGTGTCGATCAACGTTAACGTCGCTCGTTCGGAAGACGAAGCCACTCGCCAGTCGGCTGGTGAAGACGTAACCGTCACCCATTATGATGATGACACCGAAGGCGATTTCGCTGCTGGCCAGCGTGACGCAATGCAGGACGACCGGTTCGACGACGAAGTCTAAGCACCAGTTGGATTACGCTATCAAGCCGGGCTTAGCGCCCGGCTTTTTTATTGCGGTTACGCTAGCTGCGACTCATCTTGTTCACGCCTTGTTCTCGTGCAATAAACACCTTTGGCTTTCCCCGTTGTTCACAGTGTCCACAGCATGGTTCTCCGCGCATTAACCTTTGCGGGTTACTCCGAGACTCTTGCCCACCGCACGTGGTTAAGAAAGGTTAACACTTCCCGAGGCACATCATGGCAGAGATCGCACGACTACATCCGGTCGAGGAGAAATCCTTCCGCGTCGCCCCGCACAACATCGAGGCCGAACAGGCTTTGCTGGGCGCTATCCTGATCAACAATGATGCGTTCTACCGTGTTTCGGACTTCCTCAATCCCGAGCACTTCTATGAGCCAATTCATCGGGACATCTATGAGCTCGCGGGCAAGATCATCCGCGCCGGCAAATCGGCTGATCCGACGACCATAAAGACGCACCTTCCGGACCAGCTGCTGCCCGACGTCACAATGGCGCAATATCTTGCGCGTCTGGCTGCTGAAGCAACGACCGTGCTGAACGCCGCTGACTACGGGCAGGCGATCTATGACCTGGCTATTCGCCGCAATCTGATCCTCGTCGGCGAGGAAATGGTGCAAGTCGCCTACGAATCGGACGTCGAAATGACGCCCAACAAGCAGATCGAGAAAGTCGAGGGCGAGCTGTTCCAGCTGGCTGAAAAAGGTCGGTATGACGGTGGGTTCCAGAATTTCGGCAGCGCACTCAGTGCATCCATCCAGATGGCTGGTGAAGCTTATCAGCGTGATGGCGGCCTTTCGGGTATTGCAACTCTCCTTGATGACCTCGACCGCCAGATGGGCGGATTGCAGCGCTCGGACTTGATCATCCTTGCGGGTCGCCCGGCGATGGGCAAGACTTCGCTCGTGACCAACATCGCTTTCAATGTCGCCAAATCCTATCAGGGCGAAGTGCAAGCGGATGGCAATATGAAGACGATCAATGGCGGCGTGGTGGGCTTCTTCAGCCTGGAAATGAGCTCGGAACAGCTCGCGACACGTATTCTCGCGGAGCAGGCTGAAGTATCGTCGTCCGACATTCGGCGTGGCCGCATCCACGATTCTCAGTTTTCCAAGCTCGTCGACGTCTCCAACATGATGAGCAAGCTGCCGCTCTATATCGATGACACCGGCGGTATCAGCGTAGCGCAGTTGGCGGCCCGTGCGCGACGTCTCAAGCGGCAAAAGGGGCTTGATTGCTTGATCGTCGACTATTTGCAGCTGCTGTCTGGCTCAAGCAAAGCATCGAGCCAGAATCGCGTGCAAGAGCTGACAGAGATTACCACCACGCTCAAGGCGCTAGCCAAGGAACTCGAAGTGCCGATCATTGCGCTTAGCCAGCTGTCCCGTCAGGTGGAAGCGCGTGATGATAAACATCCCCAGCTAGCGGATCTGCGCGAATCGGGTTCTATCGAGCAGGATGCCGACGTGGTGCTGTTCGTTTATCGCGAAGAGTATTATCTCAAGAACAAGGAGCCCAAAGAGGGCACGCCAGAGCACATCGCTTGGCAAGGGGAGATGGAAAAGGTGCACGGCAAGGCCGAAGTTATTATCGCCAAGCAGCGCCACGGGCCCACCGGTACCGTGCAGCTCAGCTTCGAGGCGCAGTTCACGCGCTTCGGCAATTTGGCGCGCGCCGAATATCTCCCTGAGCGCATGGAATAATTCATGGCGCTGACGTCTGGCCTCGGCGGGCAGTTGAGCATCGATCTTGGGGCTTTGGCCCGGAACTGGCGCGCGCTTGATAAGGTGAGCGCCGGTTCTCTAACGGCTGCTGTGGTGAAGGCTGACGCCTATGGCACCGGGGTTACCATGGCGAGCAGAGCGCTCTTTGCTGCAGGTGCTCGCTTTTTCTTTGTGGCGACGCCTGACGAAGGTATGGCCGTACGCGCAGCAGTTCCGCAGGCGCATATCTTTGTTTTGAACGGCCTCTATCCTGGCGCTGCCAATCTCTACATCCGGCAAAATCTTATGCCGGTGCTTGCCTCTGTCGCGATGCTGGAAGAATGGCTGGCCAAGTGCCTGGAGCGCAACGAAGCTTACCCTGCTGCGCTGCACTTCGACACCGGCCTTAATCGCTTTGGCTTCAGGCTCAACGAAGCCCCTCATGTGCGCGATCGCATCCAGGCGTTAGGCTATGCGCCGCAAATGATCATGAGCCATCTCGCCTGTGCCGATGTGCCCAATCACGAGAAGAACCGCACCCAACTTGCGCTGTTCGGTTCTGTCATGAACCTATTCCCGGGCATTCCGGCATCCCTCTCGAATTCAGCAGGGCTGATGACCGGGCGCGACTACCATTTTCAGATGGTGCGGCCCGGCATTGCGCTTTATGGCGGTCGCGCGGTCACCGGCCGGAAAAATCCCATGGCGCCAGTTGTTACGCTGCATGTGCCGATCCTGCAGATCAAGGAAGCACGGACCGGGGAAAGCGTCGGCTATGGCGCGAGCTATTCGCTATCGCGCGACAGCCGGTTGGCGATTCTCGGCCACGGTTATGCCGACGGCTTCTTCCGCTCGCTCTCCGGTACCAACACCCGACCAGGCGGCAAGGTGGTGATCCGGGGCAAGATATGCCCGGTGATAGGCCGAGTATCTATGGATCAAATGACGGTCGATATCACTGAGCTCGGGCCGGACCTTCCCAACCCCGGCGAAGGAGCAGAGGTTCTCGGGAACATCGTGGGGATTGATGACCAGGCCGATGCCGCGGGGACTATCGGCTATGAAGTGCTGACATCTCTTAAAGGACGCTATCACAGGAACTATGTCGGCGATGGCAATCTGCCCGTCGAAGCCACCGAGTAGTTCACTCTTTGTTCTTGCCATCGAGCTGTTCCCATCCTAGATATTGGTTGAGAAATGTTCCAGGGCGGGGGTTGAACTTGGCTGTATTCGTCGTGCTGCTGCGCGCCATTGGACCGATCACGCACAAGATCATGTCCATGGCTCGGTGGCGGGATGCAGTGAGCAGAACAGGTTTTAAAGAACCGCAAACTTACTTGGCTACTGGGAACATGATCGTTGAGGCAAGCGGCTCGCTTCACGAGATCACCCAATCAATGAACGCCATTGTGCGAGACCTGGGTCTACCGGAAAGCAATCGGGCCATCGTAAGGAATGCCGAGCAAGTCAGGACTGTGTACGAAGCCAATCCCCTGCCTGAGGCTGCAATCTCCCGTCCCTCTCAAATGGGCGTCTATTTCTTCGCCGCCGATCGTCCTGAGTTCGGGTGGATAAAGGAATACAAGGGACCCGAAGAGTTACGCGTTGTTGGACAGCACCTGATTGTTGATTACGGCGGTGGTGTTTCGCAGTCCAAACTTCCAAGCATGATTGAAAGATGGAGCGGACTGGCGACTGCCCGCAACTGGAACACTTTACGCGGGCTGGTCGAACGCTCAACGAACCAACAGAACAGGCAAGGACTATAGGTTTGGCAAAATCCCGATCCACTTTCGTGTGCCAAGCCTGTGGTGCCGTCACCAGCCGTTGGCAGGGCCGCTGTGATGCCTGCGGCGAGTGGAACACCATTGTCGAGGAGATAACCGACTCTGGAGTCGGCGCTGGCCCGAAATCGGCCAAGGCTGGTGGACGCCCGACCAATCTGGTGCCGCTGTCCGGAGAGACCGAGAGTGCCGCCCGAGTTGTAACCGGGATAGGCGAACTCGATCGGGTCACCGGCGGTGGGTTCGTCAAAGGTTCGGCATTGCTGGTCGGTGGTGACCCGGGAATTGGCAAGTCCACGCTGTTGCTGCAATCGGCAGCGTCCTTGGCGAACCAAGGCAAGCGTGTGGTTTATGTGTCGGGTGAAGAAGCCGTTGCGCAGGTTCGGCTGCGTGCCCAACGCTTGGGTCTGGGAGAAGCGCCGGTTCTGCTGGCAGCTGAAACAAATGTCGAGATTATCCTCGCGACACTGGAAAACGGCGCGGCGCCCGACCTCGTCATTATTGACTCGATCCAGACGCTTTGGACTGATCGAGTGGACAGCGCGCCGGGAACGGTGACGCAGGTGCGCACCTCCGCACAGGCGCTGACGCGATTTGCTAAAAAGAGTGGCGCCGCCGTAGTTTTGGTCGGCCATGTCACCAAGGACGGACAAATTGCGGGGCCGCGCGTTGTCGAGCACATGGTCGACGCAGTGCTCTATTTCGAAGGCGATACCAGTCACACCTTCCGCATCCTGCGCGGCGTCAAGAATCGCTATGGTGCTACGGATGAGATTGGCGTTTTCGCTATGACCGAGCTTGGTCTCGAGCAAGTTGCCAATCCTTCGGCTTTGTTCCTGGACCAGCGCGACGAAGGTGCTGCCGGCTCCGCTGTTTTTGCCGGCATGGAAGGCACGCGCCCTATCCTTATCGAGATTCAGGCGCTAGTGGCCCCTTCCCCGCTCGGCACGCCGCGTCGGGCGGTAGTTGGATGGGACTCGTCCCGGCTTTCGATGATTCTAGCGGTTCTCGAGACGCGGTGCGGTGTGCGCATCGGTGCAAATGACATTTACCTGAACGTGGCGGGTGGCATGCGCATCAGCGAGCCAGCTGCCGATCTGGCGGTGGCTGCGGCCCTGATTTCTTCCCTTACAAGTTCACCGCTTCCTTCGGACTCCGTTTACTTCGGGGAGGTGTCGCTTGCTGGTGGCGTTCGACCCGTCGTGCACGGATCGTTGCGGTTGCGGGAAGCGCAAAAGCTTGGGTTCAAGTCCGTCTCTACTGGGCGCATCGGCAATGCCGATCGCAACACTGGGCTTGAGGTTTCGGAGTTCAGCGCCCTGGCCGAACTGGTGGGTCGGATCGCCGCCAATGGCAAGCCACGCGAAGCGCAGCGGGACGAGTGGTAGGCTCGTCACCATTTCTGGGTAGATCGCCTTGCAAGATGCCGGCAAGCCTTGGCATTGCTGCGTAAAGTCGTTAAACGAAGCCAACACAGCCGGGGCGGCTATTGGAGCTAAGCGAACAAATATGCTGACAGCGTTCGACGTTGGTGTGGGTGTGCTGGTGCTGATCTCGGCAATTCTAGCCACTGCGCGCGGGCTGACCCGTGAAGTACTATCCTTGGCCACATGGGCGGGCTCTGCGGCGATTGCCATCTATATGTGGCAGTATCATCCCGAGATTGCCCGGCAATATATCGATGAGGCGCTCGTTGCCGACATCGCTACTGTCGTCGTGACGTTTATCGTCTCGCTGATCGTGCTGCATCTGCTGACTATGCGTATCGCCGATTTCGTGGTCGACAGTCGCGTAGGTCCAATCGACCGCACCCTTGGCTTTGTGTTTGGCGTGCTGCGCGGCATCTTGATCGCCATCGTCGTGACCATATTCGGCACCTGGCTTCTGCCCAATAATCTTCCGCCATGGGCTGCCGAGTCGCAGTCCTTGCCGCATCTGCAAAGCATGGGCAACACGCTGATCTCGATGCTTCCAGAAGGCCTGGAACAACAGGTTACTGAAATTCTGAAGGGCGGCACCGGTATTACCGAAGATACAGATGTACCCAATACACCTGTTGACGAAGGTACTGACGCGACGGAAGACAGCACTGTCACCGACTCTGATCCCGCGCCAGCGGCACCTGTTTGATAACCAAGAGGTGAGCGCCCGGCGTTCATCACAAGGCTGACCGCCCGGGATGAGTAGTGGTCTGGCTGAGCGTTTTGGGCTATGGGTGCGGTACAACCCACATCCTGGCCTTGGCCGCACCTTGCGGCGCCCGCCCTGCGGTTAAGGCAGCACTGGCATGGAGAGCCCGGTGAACCGTCCAAGCGATGACGCTTTCGATCTTGATGGCGATACGCTGCATGAAGAGTGCGGCGTCTTTGGTATTCTGGGGCATCCCGATGCGCCTACCCTAACGGCGCTGGGCTTGCATGCCCTGCAGCATCGCGGACAAGAAGCGGCTGGGATCGTGACCTTTGATGGGCGCCAGTTCCATTCAGAGCGTCAGTTGGGCCTTGTCGGCGACCATTTCACCGATCCTGCCACGCTCAAGCGCATCCCGGGCAACATGGCCATGGGTCATGTGCGCTATTCGACAACGGGCGAAACCATTCTGCGCAATGTTCAGCCGCTGTTTGCCGAACTTGAAGTTGGCGGGATTGCGATTGCTCATAACGGCAATCTCACAAACGGGCTGACGCTGCGCCGCCGGCTCATCGCGCAGGGAGCTATCTGCCAGTCGACATCGGACACCGAAGTCGTTCTGCATCTGATCGCCCGCTCCCAGCGCTCGTCATCGTCCGACCGCTTTGTTGACGCGATCGGGGCTGTGGAAGGCGCCTATGCCATGGTGGCCATGACACGCACCAAGCTGATCGGGGCGCGGGACCCTAACGGCATTCGTCCGCTCGTTCTGGGCGATCTCGACGGCAAGCCGATCTTTGCTTCGGAGTCGTGTGCACTCGACATCATCGGCGCCAAATTTGTGCGCGATGTTGAAAACGGGGAGGTCGTGGTCTGCGAACTACAGGCGGACGGATCGATAACGATCGAATCGCTCCGCCCTTTCCCGGCGCGGCGCGAGCGCATGTGCCTCTTTGAGTATGTCTACTTCGCGCGGCCTGATTCGGTTGTTGCCGGGCGGAGTGTTTATGGTGCTCGCAAGCGCATGGGTATGAACTTGGCCAGGGAAGCCCCGGTCGAAGCCGATGTGGTGGTGCCGGTACCCGACGGCGGTACGCCGGCGGCGATCGGCTTTGCCCAGGCCAGCGGAATACCGTTCGAGCTCGGCATCATCCGCAATCATTATGTCGGGCGCACCTTTATCGAGCCGACGCAGTCCATTCGCGCTTTCGGAGTGAAGCTAAAACATTCCGCGAACCGCCACGAGATCGCCGGCAAGCGTGTGGTGTTGATTGACGATTCAATTGTCCGCGGCACGACATCGGTGAAAATTGTGCAGATGATGCGCGATGCAGGTGCAACCGAGGTGCATATCCGGGTCGCCAGCCCCATGATCCATTTTTCTGATTATTACGGCATCGACACGCCCGATCCAGACAAGCTCCTGGCCAACCAGCACAAAGATCTGGCCTCCATGTGCAAGTTCATCGGGGCCGACTCGCTGGAATTCCTCTCGATCGACGGTCTTTACGATGCAGTGGGTGGGGAGCCGCGGAACAATGCGGCGCCGCAATTTACCGACCATTATTTCACCGGCGACTATCCCACGCAGTTGACCGACCTTAACGGCCGCTCCAAGAACGAGCCGAAACAGATTTCTCTTCTCAAGGAAGCGGGCTAATGGCGCAGACGACGACGGACCTCGCAGGCAAGGTCATTTTGGTGACGGGTGCTTCGCGGGGTATCGGCTATGCGGCTGGTCTCGAAGCTGCACGGCGAGGCGCTCATGTTGTCGCTGTTGCGCGAACTGTTGGCGGGTTGGAAGAACTGGACGATGAGATCCAGGACCTTGGCTCATCGGCAACGCTGGTGCCGCTTGATCTGCGCGATGGCGATGCGATCGACCGGCTCGGCGCTGCGATATTCGAGCGTTGGGGCGCACTGGATGGATTGATTGCCAATGCCGGCCAATTGGGCGTGCTGAGCCCCCTGCCTCATGTGAAGCCTGAAGACTTCGAAAAGGTGATGGCGGTAAACGTTGCCGCCAATTACCGGCTGTTGCGCTCTACCGACCTTTTGTTGCGCCAGTCTGATGCCGGTCGTGCTGTATTCGTTTCCTCATCTGCGGCGCGGTCAGCGCGCCCGTTCTGGGGGTTATATGCCGCCAGCAAGGCTGCCGTGGACGCCATGGTCAAATCCTATGCCGGGGAGACCGCCCAGACCAAGGTGAAGGTGAACGTTGTTTACCCCGGCGCGGTGCGCACCGCCATGCGCGCCAAGGCCATGCCGGGAGAAGATCCTGCGACCTTGCCGACGCCGGCCGATATCGCTCCTCGGATCGTTGATCTCCTCAGCCCACAGTTGCAGGAAACAGGCAAATTGTTCGACGTGCCGACAGGCTCTTTTTCCGAACTCTAGGACGGCGTCATGGTCAATCTGCGTGCTGTGCGACCTGACGATCTGCCCATGCTCTACCAAATTTGCCTTGTGACAGGAGCGGCGGGGCAAGATGCTTCCCGGTTGCACAATGATCCGGATCTGATCGGTCACATTTATGCGGCGCCTTATGCGGTGCTGGAGCCCGCACAGGCGCTGGTGGCAGAAGACGAGCAGGGCGTCGCCGGCTATCTGGTGGGCACCTTCGACACCGACCGGTTTGCTGAGCAGCTGGAGCAGCACTGGTGGCCTGCTCTCCGCGAGCGCTATGCCGATCCGACGCGCAAGCTGACCGAAGCTGATCGTGCCCGTGTTGAATCTATCATGCAGCCAGAGCGCAATCCCGCGGACCTCGTGGAGACTTATCCCGCCCACATCCATATGAATTTGCTGCCGCGGCTGCGGGGCAAAGGAATCGGACGCGCGCTGGTGCAGAAGTGGGTGGTACAGGCGCGTGGCGCAGAAGTGCGTGGCATTCACCTTGGAGCGAGCGCCGGCAATGCAGGGGGCATTGCCTTCTGGCAGAAGGTTGGCTTCACGCCAGTCAAGCGTACGGACCGGACCGCCTGGTTCGGGATGGCGCTCGCCTAGCAGCCTGGATCAGGCTGCCGCATTCTGCTCGAGCTGAGTCATCATGATCTTGTCGATGCGCCGGCCATCGAGGTCCAGAACCTCGAACTTCCAGCCATTGTGCTCAAAGGTTTCGCCAACGCTTGGCAGGCGGTTGATGATGGACAGCACGTAACCAGCAACAGTTTCGTACTTGGCATCGCGCGGTATGGCGAGCTTGAGCTTTTCACCGAACTCGTCCACGGGCATCCAGCCGGCAACGAGGTAGGAGCCATCTTCGCGTTTAACGATGGCCGGGTCGTCGCCCGTTTCCTCCTGGAAGACGCCAGTGATGACCTCAAGGATATCACCCGAAGTAACGATGCCCTCGAAGTGGCCGTATTCATCTACCACCAGAGCCATGTGCACGGTGGAGTTGCGGATGGCGCGAACGACGTCCAGGGCGTCGGCGTGATCCATGACCACAGGTACGGGCTGGACGAATTTGCGCAAGTCCAACGGCTGACCATTGGCGAAGACGCCGATGATGTCCTTGATGGCGACCACACCGATGATGGAGTCAGAATCGCCGTCCTGCACAAGCAAGCGAGAGCGATGGGTGTCGAGGATCGTACGGCGAATTTCGTCGCCATCGTCAGCCAGATCGACCACGTCGACATCAAGGCGCGGCGTCATCAGGCCACGCGCGGACCGGTCGGCGAGGCGCATCACACCCGAGATCATCGAGTGCTCGTCGCTTTCGATAACGCCGGCCGTCGTGGCTTCGGCAATAATGGTTTTAACTTCTTCTTCGGTGACCGTTTCCTCGGTTTCACCCCCCTGCCCCAGCAAGGTCAAAACGGCCTTGCCCGATATGTCGAGCAGCCAGACGAGAGGAGAGCCGATTGCCGCGATGGTTTTCATCGCGGGAGCAACTCGAGCGGCTACGCCCTCGGCGTCTCGTAGGGCGATCTGCTTGGGCACGAGTTCGCCGATGATCAGCGAAATATAGGTGATCAGGACCACCACGATGCCTACGCCCAGCACGTCGGCCAGATTAGCGGCCATGCCGATGGACTTGAACCAGTCCGTCAGACGCAGGCCCAGCGTGGCGCCGGAGAATGCACCGGACAGAACGCCAACAAGTGTAATGCCGATCTGAACCGAGGAGAGGAACTTTCCGGGATCTTCAGCCAGCTTGATGGCCGTCGCTGCCCCTCTGTTGCCCTGGTCAGCCATGTTGCGCAGCCGGGCGGGCCGCGCAGAAACCACTGCCAATTCTGACATTGCCAACAAGCCGTTGACGACGGTCAGAACCACGACGATCAAAATTTCAGCGAACACTATTTTTCATTTGGATGCGGCCCCGCACTCAGCATCGGGTCGCTTAAGCCGGCTGAATATAGGTGAGCGGCAGCCGCTTCGCCATGGCCATGCGCAGAAATTTGCGCCTAGCCCAGACGACGCTTTTGTTTGTCGTTGTAGGGGTTTTCGCTGCCGCCACGAACCCATAGGCGAATCGGGGTACCCTTGATGTCAAAGGCTTCACGGATGCCGTTGATCAGGTAACGCTGATAGGCCATGGGCAGGACCTCCGGCCGAGACGCGAAGAGGATGAAGCTTGGCGGCCTGGTCTTGGCCTGCGTCATATAGCGCAGCTTGAGCCGGCGGCCGGACACGGCCGGAGGTGGATGGCTCTCGACCATGCCAGCGAGCCAGCGATTGAGGCGCGCCGTCGAAACGTGGGAATTCCAGGAGCGTTCGATCTTGAAGATCGCGTCCATCAGCTTGTCGATGTTCTTGCCTGTGAGACCCGAAAGGGTCACGAGAGGCACACCGCGCAGCTGTGGCAAGAGGCGCTCGCATTCTTCGCGCAAGGCTGAAAGCGCTGCGTTTTTGTCTTCGATCAGGTCCCATTTGTTGAGCGCGATGACGAGAGCACGGCCCTCGCGTTCCACAAGATCGGCTAGGGCCAGATCCTGCTTCTCGAATGGGATTGTCGCATCGAGCATCAGCACAACGACTTCGGCGTACTGGATCGAGCGCAGGCTGTCGCCAACGGCGAGCTTTTCGAGCTTTTCGGTGACGCGGGAGCGGCGACGGATACCGGCAGTGTCAACCAGATTGATGACGCGGCCTTCCCATTCCCAGGGCACAAGGATCGAATCGCGCGTGATGCCCGCCTCGGGGCCGACCAGGACGCGGTCCTCGCCCACCATGCGATTGATAAGGGTGGATTTGCCCGCATTGGGACGACCCACGATCGCCACATTCAGGTAGCGCTTGGGGTTCCAGCGCAGGGTTGCTTCTTCACCCTCGCCCTCGAGCATGTCCTCGGTGATGTCGACATCCACCTCGGGCATCTGGTCGAGGTCGGCAAACCCTTGGTCCTGCTGTTCAGCGGCGGCCTTGTCGATGGCGGCCGAGACGATGGAGTAGAGCTCCGACAAGCCAAGTCCATGTTCGGCAGAAAGCGGGATGGCTTCGCCGAAACCGAGCTTGAAAGCTTCAACAAGGCCCGCTTCGGCAGCGCCGCTTTCGGCCTTGTTACCGACGAGGTGGACATCCTTGCCAGCCTTGCGCAGCACTTGGGCGAAGCGCTGGTCGAGCGGCACCACGCCTGCGCGCGCGTCGATCATAAAGAGGATGATGTCGGCTTCCCTGATCGCGATCTCGGTCTGCTGGCGCATGCGATCTTCAAGGCTGCCGTCCTTGACGTCTTCATAGCCAGCCGTGTCGAGCACCCGGAAGGTCAGATCGGCAATCCGGCCTTCGGCTTCCCGGCGGTCCCGGGTGACGCCGGGCGTATCGTCCACAAGGGCTATCTTGCGGCCAACGAGGCGGTTGAAGAGCGTTGACTTACCAACATTCGGGCGACCGACAATGGCGAGTGTGACGGTCATGCTGAATCAATCTTTCGGTCAGTCAGAGGCAAGTGGAAATTATTGTGCGGCAGGTGCAGGCTCCGGCGCAAGCGGCGCGGCTTCTGCCGGAGGAGCCACAGCCTCCGGCTCAGCTTCTGCGGCAGCTTCCTCGTCAAGGGGAGCGCCTTCTGCGAGCAGCTGGCCAAGGTAATAGCCCATGCGATTGCGCGTGGTGCCATTGGTGTATGGATCGTTGACCACGGCTTCGAAGCTTGCCTGAGCGGCGGCGAGATCGCCAGCCTTGTATTGGGCAAGGCCCAAGGCTTCACGAGCAGAATTGCGCAGCGGATTGCCGTCGGCAGCAATTGTACCCACGCGGGCCTCGACATCAGCCAGCGTCCCCGTATCAACCAGCAATGTGCCGGCTAGCACCAGTGCCAGTTCCCGCAGGCGGGCGTCCGATTGTGTGTTGGCCAGGCTATCATAAGCTGCCACGGCTTCTGCCGTCTTACCTTCACGGGCGAGAACACCAGCCTTGCGGAACTCCGCCAGCACCGGGTAGCTGCCGGAACCATTGGCGATCACAGCGTCGAGCTGCGTCGTAGCGCCCGCGAGGTCGCCGGCCTCGATCAGGTCGAAAGCCTTGTAGAGCTCGTCGGAAGAAGCTGCGGCATTGTTGGAATGGTACCAGGTCCAGCCTTCATTGACCGCCACCAGAGCCACGACAGCAATTGCAGCCCCAATGACATAAGGCGCAAAACGACGCCACAAAGCACGCATGCGATCGCTGCGCAGCTCCTCGTCGACTTCGCGGAAGATATTGTCCTGGGACATGGCCTGCCTAAAACTGGGTAGATGGATGGGGCGCACGTTTAGCACGCCACCGGGGGAATGCAAACGAAGGGGTGAAGCCAGCGCCGCTGCGCCCGACTATTCCCACTCGATCGTACCCGGGGGCTTGCTGGTCACATCATAAACGACGCGGTTGATGCCGCGCACTTCGTTGATAATACGGGTGGCTGTGCGGCCCAGGAAGTTGAGGTCGAACTGGTAGAAGTCCGCCGTCATGCCATCAACTGACGTGACGGCGCGCAGGGCGCAAACGAACTCATAAGTGCGACCATCGCCCATGACACCGACGGTTTGAACCGGCAACAGCACGGCAAAGGCCTGCCAGATCTTGTCGTACTGGCCGGACTTGCGGATTTCGTCGAGATAGATCGCGTCTGCCTTACGCAGGATGTCGAGCTTTTCAGGCGTGATGCCGCCCGGGCAGCGGATTGCGAGGCCTGGGCCAGGGAATGGATGCCGGCCGATGAAGCTCTCGGGTAAACCGAGTTCGCGGCCAAGCACGCGAACTTCGTCCTTGAACAGTTCGCGCAAGGGCTCGACCAGCTGCATGTTCATGCGCTCCGGCAGGCCGCCCACATTGTGGTGCGACTTGATGGTGACTGACGGACCGCCGGTGAACGAGACGGATTCGATCACGTCGGGATAAAGCGTGCCCTGGGCCAGGAATTCTGCCCCGCCAAGCTTTTTGGCTTCTTCCTCAAAGGTTTCGATGAAGAGGCGACCAATGATCTTGCGCTTGGTTTCGGGATCGGACTGACCATCAAGTTCGCGCAGGAAGCGTTCGGATGCATCCACGTGAACCAGCGGGATATTGTACTCGTCGCGGAACATGGTGACGACCTGTTCGCTCTCGTTGAGCCGCATCAGGCCGTGATCCACATAGATGCAGGTCAGCTGATCACCGATTGCCTCATGGATCAGGACCGCTGCGACAGAGGAATCAACACCGCCAGAAAGGCCGCAAATGACCTTGCCCGTGCCCACTTGGTCACGGATCTTCTCGATCATCTTGTTGCGGTAGGCGGACATGGTCCAATTAGATGGTATGCCGCAGATGTGGTGCACGAAATTGGCATAGAGCTTCGCGCCATCGGGCGTGTGCACCACTTCGGGGTGGAACTGCACGGCCCAGATGCGGCGCTCTTCATTAGCGATCATGGCGAAGGGCGCATTTGCCGAGATGCCGACGACTTCAAAGCCTTCAGGCAATTCGACGACGCGATCACCATGGCTCATCCAGACCTGGTGCTCGCTGTCCAGATCCCAAACGCCCTCAGTGAGGCTCGACGGTTTCTTGACGGCCAGTTCAGCGCGGCCATATTCGCGATGGTGTCCGGCCTCGACCTTGCCGCCCAAGGCCATGCAAAGGGCCTGCTGGCCGTAGCAGATCCCCAGGATCGGCAGATTGGCTTCCAGGATAGCGGGATCAATCGTGGGCGCGTTTTCGTCCAGCGTCGATGCCGGGCTGCCCGACAAGACGATCCCCTTGGGCTGCATGGCCTTGAGGGCCGCGGCTGCATGCTGAAAGGGATGAATCTCGCAATACACGCCGGCTTCACGGATGCGGCGCGCAATCAGCTGCGTGACTTGCGATCCGAAGTCGACAATGAGGATGGATTGCGGATGATCGAGAATGTCTGGGCTTTGCATGGCGAGGGATTAGCTCCGCGGCGGATTTTACGCAAGGTGGAAGGCGGCATGGCCGCCTTGCGAATTTCCCGGTCGCGTGCGATCCCCCTTGGGATTGCTTGCAGCAGGAATTCAGTGTGACCGAACAGAGATTGCTTGGCGCCGATTTTCTGCGCGCTGACGCCTGCATGATGGTGCTTCTGCATCATTTGGCCTATCGCATGCCCGCCGACAAGGTGCCGGCTCCATTCACGGGCCTGCATGGCTTTCTTGTGATGGGCAGTTTCGGCGTTTCGGTGTTTTTCGTGCTCAGCGGGTTCCTCCTGTCGCGGCCATTCTGGGTGGCGCTGGACAGCGGCAAGCCGATGCCCTCCTTGCCTGTATATGCGCTGCGCCGTGCTGCGCGCATCCTTCCCGGGTTCTGGCTGGCTCTTCTGGTGAGCCTGCTTGTTGGGCTGGTGATGGGCGCCTCGCGGGTTGATGCCGAGCAGGGCGTTCGATTTCTCGCGGGCTTCTTGCTGCTGAGTGACTGGCACTGGGTCACACTGTTTCCCGTAGACAATAATGGTCCGCTCTGGTCGATCGGGTTCGAGGCGACCTCCTATGTGCTGCTGCCCCTGTGCCTCCTGGCGCTGTTTGGGTTAAACCTTCGCGGTTGGGCGGCACGGTTTGCGTGGGTTGGTGTTGTGGCGCTTGTGCTCTGCGTGCACTGGATGGTGGTTCGCTGGGCACCAATCGATGAAGTTGGGCGGGGCTGGGAGCATGGCCTTATCGGCGGGGCTAAGGCCTGGATGCCATGGTTCAACCCCGTGGGGTTCTTTGCCGTTTTCGCCGTGGGGGCGTTGGCGGGAGGGGTACAAATCACCGTATCCACCATGCGGCACTGGTTGTTTGATGTCCTTGGGTTGATGGCTCTCCTGGCAGCAGGAATTACCATTGTTCTGCATGTGGGGGGACAAACGGAAGGGTTTGGATGGCTGGGGATCCCGTATGCGTTTCCCTGGTTGCCGCTGTTTGTTGGTGTGGCCCTCCTAGCCCTGCCCTCTTCGGTGCTGGTGGGCAGGCTGCTCGACAATCGAGTGAGCCGCTTCCTGGCCGCCATATCGTTCGGGATCTATGTCTGGCATTTTCTGCTGATCGAGATGCTGGCGGATCTGGTGCCGCCGAGCTTCGATACGAGCGGGGATGCAGCCTGGACGGTGTGGCTCTGGTCCAGTGCTGCGGTGATTGCACTCAGCTTTGCCATCGCAACGATCAGCTTCTTCTGGCTGGAGCGGCCGATCGTGCAGTGGGCGCGTCGGCTGGAGGGACAGCGCAAGCCGTTGAGGGCGGCTCCTGCGGCTAGTTCATGATGGCGATCGAAAGGTTCAGCGCGCTGGCGAAGGCGACCCATGCCAGATAGGGCGCAAACAGCCAGACGGCGAGCTTGTCATGTCGGCGCGCCGTCGCGATGAAGCCGATGATGGCGGCCAGGAGCGCGACGATGATGGCGAAGGCGAGCCAGGGCATATGGGCAATGAACCAGACGGGCGACCAGATCCAGTTGAGCAGCATCTGGGCAAACCAGAACTTCATGGCCGTGCTGCCCCGATCCGCCATCCAGATGCGCCAGCCGGCGATTGCGATCAGCACGTAAAGCGCTGACCAGACCGGGCCAAAGAGCCAGCTGGGCGGGTTGAAGAAGGGCTTTTCGAGATTCTCGTACCACTCGCCCGGGGCCGACAATTGGCCGATCCAGAAGCCGACCCCAAGCACGATCACCAAGAAGGCTGCAAGGATCAGCCAGGAACGGGGTTGGCGATAGTCGGCTGTGGCGGTGGACATGTGGGGCACACTCGTTGATCGGTTCGGGGGAGAACGCGGCCTTGTGCCGAGTGGTTCATTCCCTAGCCATTGCGCCGCATGGCGTTGAAGTAAAAGCCGTCGGTTTGGGTCAGCCGGGGGGTGAGCGAGACACCAGATTGCCGGGTCAGCACTTGCGGCGGTGGTTCGGTGCCGAAGGCCGATTGCCAAAGCTCGCTAGGCGGAATGGAGGCAAAGTCAGGGTGGCGATCGAGGAAGGCGGCGATCTGGTCGTCGTTCTCTTCGGGCAGGATCGAGCAGGTGATGTAGACCAGCGTGCCGCCCGGTTTGAGGAAACGAACAGCATCGTCGAGGATCGCGGCCTGCTCAGATGCGCGTTGCGCCAGAAGTTCGGGGGAGAGCTTCCACTTTGTGTCGGGTCGGCGGCGCCAGGTGCCGGTGCCGGTGCATGGCGCGTCGATCAGGACGCGGTCCATCTTGCCGGCGAGATCGTCGAGCGCTCCAGGCTCGGGGGCACGGACCTGCACATTGCGAGCGCCATTGCGCTTGAGGCGGTCGTAGATGGGGGCGAGGCGATTGCGATCGCTGTCGAAGGCGAAGATCTGGCCCTTGTTGCCCATGGCAGCGGCCAGGGCCAGCGTCTTCCCGCCAGCGCCGGCGCAGAGGTCGAGCACCTGTTCGCCGCCTTTGGCTGCGGCAAGAAGTGCCACGATCTGGCTGCCTTGGTCCTGCACCTCGAACCAGCCCTTGAGATACCCTTCGTCGGTGGTGACGTTGGGGGTGCGGGCATCACGCGGCCCGGCGGGCATGGTGACGCCCAAGGGCGAGATGGCAGTCTCGACTGGGTTGAAGCGCGCGAGGGATTTCAGCACGCGCTCGCGCTGCGCCTTGAGGGTGTTGGTGCGCAGATCGAGCGAAGGGCGGCCGGCCATGGCTTGCCCTTCGGCGATCCAATTGTCCGCGAAGGCCCGCTCGAAAGAAGGAGCGAGCCATTCGGGCACATCAGCAAGATTATGGCCGGCCGTGGTGTCGGGGAGCTGGCCGACAAGGCGAGCCTGCTCGTCATCGGTCAGCGGCTCGGGGGCGTGATTGTCGGCTGCAAAGCTGTCGCTAAGGGCGGCGGGCTCTTCGTTCCAGTCCCGCACGGCAACGGCGAGCACCAGGGCGCGCGGGCTGTCGCTGCCCATGAGCGCTGCGTGTGAAGCGCGGCGGCGCAGGGCATCATAAACGAGATTGCCGATCGCGGCGCGGTCCCCTGCCCCAGCAAAGCGGTTGTTCAGGCCCCAGGCTTTCAGAGCCTCCGACACGGGCCGCTTGCGGGTTTCCACATCGGTAAGGACTTCGATTGCAGCGGATAGGCGACCAGGCAGACGCATCAGACACTCGGGGTTAGAACCAGGAGGCGAAGCACGAGCCATAGCCAGAGAAGGGCAAGGACGGCAAGGCCGGCCGTGTAGAGGGCGAAGCGGCGATAGACGCGATTGGTGGTGACGTGAACAAAAGCATGGGCATAGCGGAGCGCGACGAAGAGCCAGGCGAGCACGAGTTCAATCCAGCTAGTGGAGGTGCAGACGAGCGTGAGGATGGTGGCAAGGTAGAAGAGGACAGGCAGCTGGAATTGGTTGTCGAAGCTATTGGAGAGGAGGCGGGCGCGGAGGGGATAGGCGGTGCGGTCCACTGCAATATCGGCAACAGCAATTTCGCCCGACTTTACCCGCGGCACGCGCTCGCGGCCCATCAGCAGGAGGATAATGAGGGTGAGGAGAACCTGGGCGGCAATTGCAAGGACGAGGAGCTTGGCGTTGGGGGTCACTTCATCAGGCTCCGGCGCCGATTCAAGGTGCAGGGCTAAGGGTTTGCCGCGGAAAGGGTTCCGGCAGACGTGCCAAAGCGCCGCCCCGGGTGCGGTGATGTCCAGCGTGCAAGTGGCGAGGCAATGCCTCGAAGTAGTTTGTGTAGTGAGACAGAGCCTCGCCACTTGCGATGGGTTTTTCCGGCGCGCGCGACCCTGGTCCCTGAGCCTCCCAGAGGCATTGGTGACACTTCCGCTTGCCTACGGGGATCACGAACATCCCCGCCCCATCTGACAACCACACTAGCCGGTTCGCGCGACCCGCTGGGTGATGTGGTTGGTGAGGGGAGAATAGCGCAGGGTGATTGTGAGGGGAGAAGGGGGAAAGATTTGGGAGTGGGAAAGGCCCCCCACCCTGGCCCTCCCCGCAAGGGGGAGGGTGAACGCGGTGGGTGGGTGGCCATCGATCCATCCACAAACGCTGTGTCATCCCGGGCTTGACCTGAGGAGACTGCACCTGCGGAGCAATCGTTAAGTATAGAGCCCCTCGGATCAAGTCCGAGGGCAGGCTCTCGGGGCCGGCCCGAGGGTGATGACGGGTGGGTGAGCGGCAAACCGGCCCGGCTAGTAGCCCTCATGGTGAGCCTATCCAACCAGGAGGGGATGGCACCACAAGCCTCCACTCGCTCGACCTCCTGGTTCGACAGGCTCACCATGAGGCATTTGGGAGGTCAGCGGTTGGGAGAGATGGCGTCATAGCTCGGATCGTCATCCTCGGGCTTGACCCGAGGACGCTGTAGTTTTGGGGCGCTGATGAAGTGAAGAACCCGCGGGTCGAGCCCGAGGGTGACGAGCAGGAATGGCGGTGCGCCCCCTGCCCTGCATGGGTTGCCTTAGCGGGCGCTACGGTAGTTCGGTGCCTCGCGGGTGATCGTCACGTCGTGGACGTGGCTTTCGCTGAGGGCGGCGCCGGAGATTTTAACAAAGACGGAATTGTCGCGGAATTCCTGTAGGTTATGGGCGCCAGTGTAGCCCATGGAGGCACGGAGGCCGCCCGCGAGCTGGTGGAGAACGGCGCCGGCAGCGCCCTTGTAGGGCACCTGACCTTCTATGCCCTCGGGGACGAGCTTCATCTGGTCGCGAACGTCCTGCTGGAAATAGCGGTCGGCGGAGCCGGAGCCCATGGCGCCGACGGAACCCATGCCGCGGTAGGATTTATAGGAACGGCCCTGGTAAAGGTAGACTTCACCGGGGCTTTCGTCGGTGCCGGCGAGGAGCGAGCCGACCATGACGCAGGAGGCGCCACCGGCAAGGGCCTTGGCCATGTCGCCGGAGAATTTGATGCCGCCGTCGGCGATTACGGGAATGCCCTGCTTGGCGCCTTCTTCGGCACAGGCCATGACAGCGGCCAGCTGGGGCACGCCGACGCCCGCTACAATGCGGGTGGTGCAAATCGAGCCGGGGCCGATGCCGATCTTGACCGCATCGGCGCCAGCATCGATCAGGGCCTTAGTTGCTTCGGCCGTGGCCACATTGCCGGCAACGATACGGGTCGCGTTCGACTCGCGCTTGACGCGCTCTACTGCTTCCGCGACGCGAACGGAGTGGCCATGGGCGGTGTCGATCACGAGGAGATCGACGCCGGCGTCGATCAGCGCCTGGGAGCGCTCGAAACCCTGGTCGCCCACCGTCGATGCCGCGGCAACGCGCAGGCGGCCCTGCTCGTCCTTGACGGCATTGGGGTTGAGCTGGGCTTTTTCGATGTCCTTAACGGTGATCAGGCCAGTGCAGCGGTAATCGGTGTCGACGACGAGGAGCTTTTCAATCCTGTGTTTGTGCAGCAGGACCTTGGCTTCGTCCTTGCTGACGCCGTCCTGGACGGTGATGAGATTTTCATGCGTCATCAGCTCGCGGATCGGCTGCGCCGGATGTGAGGCGAAGCGCACGTCGCGGTTGGTGAGGATGCCGACGAGCTTGCCCGTGGCGCGGCCACCCTTGCCGCCATTTTCAACAACTGGAATGCCGGAGATGCGGTTGGATTGCATCAATGCGAGCGCATCGGCCAGAGTCGCGTCAGGGCCGATGGTGATTGGATTGACCACCATGCCGCTTTCGAAGCTCTTGACCATGCGGACCTGCTCGGCCTGCTCTGCGGCGGTCAGGTTCTTGTGGATGACGCCCAAGCCGCCTGCCTGGGCCATGGCGATGGCCATGGCGCTCTCGGTGACCGTGTCCATGGCCGAGGAAATGATCGGCAGGTTGAGCGCTATGTCCTTGGTGACAAAGGTCGATATATCGGTTTCACCCGGGAGCACGTCGGAGCGCGCGGGCTGCAACAGAACGTCGTCAAACGTCAGAGCCGACTCGCCAGTGATGGTGGTGATAATCTTCGCCAAGGCCAGACCTTTCCTGCCTTCTGATTGTCTCAGAAATGTTGGAGTGCGAACCGGGCAAGGGTGGCGCCGGGTTCAGGTTGGCGAGGGTCAATAGCACCACGGCTAAAGCTTGCATAGTGCGGGAGGCGCAGACTTGCCCTGCAGGAAACTTCCATACAAGGGGCGAGTTCTGCTTTTCACCTTGGCTGCAAAGGTTCATACTTGCCCGGCCTGCCCTGGCGCGTGTCGCGATTCCTCCCGGTTTGATGATCAATATCCGTGTTACCCCGCTGATTCTGGCGGTCGCCCTGTTCATGGAACAGATGGACTCGACTGTGATCGCCACGTCGCTTCCTGCCATTGCCCTGGATATTGGCACCGAGCCCATTGCCTTGAAGCTGGCGCTGACGGCCTATTTCGTGGCGCTGGCTATTTTTATTCCCATTAGCGGATGGATGGCTGACCGGTTCGGGGCCAAGAATATCTTCCGGCTGGCAATCCTTGTGTTCATGCTAGGCTCGCTTGCCTGCTCTTTTGCGTTTTCCCTGGAGACCTTCGTTCTGTCGCGGTTCTTCCAGGGAATCGGATCCTCGATGATGACCCCGGTGGGGCGGCTGCTGCTGGTGCGCTCGACGCCACGATCCGAACTGGTTGCCGCCATGGCGTGGCTAACCGTTCCCGGATTGCTGGGGCCGCTGACCGGACCACTGATTGGCGGGTTCCTGACGACCTATCTCAGCTGGCACTGGATCTTTTGGATCAACATCCCCATTGGCATTGCCGGCATCATCCTGGCCGGTATTTTCCTCCATGTCCCAGATGAGCGGCATCCCCGGCCTACCGACTTTGTTGGCTTTATCCTCGCGGCGATCTCATTTTCGGGCACGGTGTTCGGCCTCTCGGTTGTGAGCCTGCCGGCGCTGCCCATCATCTATGGCTATCTCACCCTCGCAATCGGTATCGTCTCGGGCATTCTATATTTGCTGCATGCAAGGCGGACAAAATATCCACTGCTTGACCCTGCCCTGTTTCGGCATCGGCTGTTTAGGGCGTCGGTCGTGGGGGGCTCGGTGTTCCGTATCGGTATTGGAGCCGTGCCGTTCCTGCTGCCGCTGACCCTTCAGTTGGGCTTTGGGCTCAATCCGTTTCAATCGGGTGCCATCACCTTTGTGTCGGCCATCGGCGCCATCATGAGCAAGTTTCTCGCCGAGCGGGTGTTTGCACGCTTGGGGTTTCCGCGCGTGCTGGGCTTTTGCGCCATGATGGGCGGATTGCTGATTGGGGCACAGGGGTTCTTTGATGCACAAACGCCGGCGGCAATCATCATGGCAGTGCTGTTGTGCGGCGGCATTTTGCGCTCGGTGGTGTTCACCGGGTCCAATGCCATGGGCTATGCCGATGTGGCCGATGACGAGGCGAGCCAGGCGACCGCCATTGTAGCGGTGGGACAGCAGCTCAGCATTGCTGCGGGCGTGGCGGTTGCCGGCGCAATTCTCGAGATCAGCACGCGGCTGCGGGGAACCGAGCTGTCTATCATCGATTTTCAGACGGCGTTCTTTGTGGTGGGCGGCCTCAGTGCACTGGCCGGCCTTGTTTATTACCGGCTGCCGGCGGACGCCGGGGCAGAAGTCTCGGGCCATGTCATGGTTCGGGCGCAAAAGGAGTGACCGGGCTTCAACCCGGCTTTTGAACATTGTCGCGCATCACCCCCCTGATTCTTGCCACCGCCCTGTTCATGGAAAACATGGACTCGACCGTGATTGCCACCTCTCTGGCCGCCATCGCAGCCGATATCGGCACCACGCCCATTTCGCTCAAGCTCGCGTTGACGGCATACCTTGTGGCGCTGGCGATCTTTATTCCCATTTCGAGCTGGATGGCGGACCGGTTTGGGGCGCGCAACGTGTTTCGGGTGGCCATGGCCGTGTTCGTGCTGGGGTCCATCGCCTGCGCCTTTGCCAATTCGCTGGGGTTTTTCGTGGGCGCGCGGTTTCTCCAGGGCATGGGCGGTGCGTTGATGACGCCGGTGGCGCGCCTGGTGCTGGTGCGTTCGACGCCGCGGCATGAGCTGGTCAATGCCATGGCGTGGCTGACCATTCCGGGGCTGATCGGGCCGATCGTGGGGCCGCCCTTTGGCGGGTTTCTCACCACCTTTTTCAGCTGGCACTGGATTTTCTTGATCAATGTTCCCATCGGCATTCTTGGGATCTTGCTGGTCAGCCGGTTCCTGCCGGAAACCATGCGCAACGAGCCGCGCCGGATCGATCTGACGGGCTTTGCCTTGGCGGGGCCGGCCTTTGCCCTGTTTGCCTTTGGCACCTCGGTGATCAGCCTGCCTGCCCTGCCCCCAATGATCGGGGTAGTTGCGACGGCCATGGGCATTGGGCTTGCGGTGCTTTATGCGCGCCATGCGCTATCGACCGACAATCCCCTGTTCAACCTGCGCCTGCTGCGGTTTCCATTCTTTCGCAGCTCGGTGATTGCCGGCACGTTTTTCCGGCTGGGCCAAGGGGCCATACCGTTTCTGTTTCCGCTCATGCTGCAGCTGGGCTTTGGTTATAGCCCGTTCGAATCGGGCATGATCACCTTTGCCGGGGCCGTGGGGGCGATCATTGCCAAGTTCGTGGCGATCGGCATTTTCGTGAAGATCGGGTTTCGCCTTGCGCTGGTGCTATCAACAGCGGTTTCGGCGGGAGGGCTGTTTGCGATGGGGCTTTATACGCCCGAAACGCCGATCCTCGTGATCATCGCGATCCTGATCTTTGTGGGCTTTTGGCAGTCGGTATTCTGGACGGGCAGCGGGGCGTTCGCCTTTGCCGATATAGACGACAAGGACGCGGGACAGGCTAATGTGATGAGCCAGGTTTCGGTTCAGCTATCCATTGCGCTGGGCGTGGCGCTGGGTGGTGGCATGCTGGAGGCCAGCACGGCGCTGCGCGGTGGGGAAATCACGCTGATCGACTTCCACACGGCCTTTATTATCCTGGCCATTGTGTGCCTGGTTTCAACGGCGCTGTTCTTGCGGCTGCCGCGCAATGCCGGTCATCAGCTGACGAGCAAGCCCGCGGGGCACTAGGCTAGCGGTCGTCTTCGGGCTCGTCTTCCGATGCCGGCGTGTTGCCCTTGAAGCCCTTGGCGATCAGATAGGCCTCGGCCGAGTCGGAGCGGCTGGAAGGCGGCTTGGCGTGAAAGGTGGTACGGAAATGGCGCTTGAGCATGTGCAAAAGCTCGTGCTCGGTGCCGCCCTGGAAAACCTTGGCGACAAAGGCGCCATTCGGCGCCAGCACGTTGAGCGCAAAGTCGGCCGCGATTTCGATCAGCTGGACGATGCGCAGATGATCGGTGGGGCGATGGCCGGTGGTGGGCCATGCCATGTCGGACATGACCAGATCGGCCTTCTTGCCGCCCATGGCGTCGATCAGCATTTGCGGAGCGTCGTCCTCGGTGAAATCCTTTTGAAGCAGGATCACGCCGGGGATAGGGTCCATTTCGAGGTAGTCGATACCGACAACCAGGGGATTGGCTTCGGTGGAGCCCACGGCCTTGGCTGCCACCTGGCTCCAGCCGCCGGGGGCGGCGCCCAGATCGACCACGCGGGTGCCCTTATGGAAAAGCTTATGCTTTTCGTCCATTTCCTTGATTTTGAAGGCCGCGCGGGAGCGGTAGCCTTCAGCGCGGGCGCGGGCCACATAGGGGTCGTTGAGCTGGCGCTCGAGCCATTTGGTGGAGGACACCTTGCGGCCCTTGGCGGATTTGACGCGGATCTTGAGGTCCTTGTCGGACTTGCGCCCGCCAGTACCCAGAGCTTTATCCACCATTGCTGTTCCTCCGAGGGTAACGCGCGGCGCGCGATGAGTTGCGGTCCGCATCCATGAGCGAAATCAGGATGCCCTCGCGCAGGCCACGGTCAGCCACGCGCACGCGTTCGGTCGGCCATTCGCGCCGGATCGCCTCGAAAATGGCACAGCCCGGCAGGACGAGATCGGCGCGATCGCGGCCGATGCAGGAATGGGCCACGCGGCGCTCGAAGGGCATGCCCAGGAGCACTTTCATGGTCTCATCGACCTCAGCCCGCTTCATCCAGAGACCGTCCACCTTCTGGCGCTCATAGCGCTCGAGGCCAAGATGGAGGCCCGCGAGCGTGGTGACGGTGCCCGAGGTGCCGATCAGGTGAACGGGATGATTGGCAATCATCTGGCGCAGCTTTTCGCGGCCGCGGAACTGGCGCAGATGCTCGGAAACGAAAGCCACCATGTCTTCAAAAACTTGCGGGGTGACGTTGACGCCGCCAAAGCGCTCGGCAATGGACACAACCCCCACCGGCAGGGATTGCCAGGAGCGGATGGACGCCGACATGCGGCCTTGCGCCTTGGGCCGGCCGCCGCGGAAGTCGAGCCAGGCGAGCTCCGAGGAACCGCCGCCAATGTCGAACATCAAGGCGCCGGCAGCACTCGATTCGATAAGGTCGGCGCAACCGGTGACAGCCAGTTCGGCCTCGGTGCGCCGGTCAACGATTTCAAGCTCGATGCCGAGCTCGTTCTTGACGCGGTTGATGAAGGCGGGGCCGTTTTCGGCGGCGCGGCAGGCTTCCGTCGCGATCAGGCGCATGCGGGCGGGCTGGTGCTCGCGCAGCTTGTTGCGGCAGTGGCGCAGCGCTTCCATGGTCCTTTCCATGGCGGCATCGCCCAGGCGACCAGTGACGGAAACGCCCTCGCCCAGCCGGACGATGCGGGTAAAGCCATCCAGAACGCGGAAGCCATGGTCGTGTGGGCGGGCGATCAGAAGCCGGCAATTATTGGTGCCCAAATCGAGCGCTGCATAGATGGCACCACGGTGCCGGCGCGGACTGGGGGCGGGCATTGTCCGCTTTTCCGCTTGGAGCACGGGCGCACTTGGCCCTGCCCTTCCCGCCGGTTCCTGAACCGACGGCTCACGGATTGCCGCTCCGTCCAAAGACGGCATGACGGCAGCGGACCGATCGGAATCGGTCACGGTATTCTCCTGACGTGCGCGGTCGCGTGACCGGCTCACCGGATCGCGCCCGACGCACTGTTATTGCGTGTCAGGAACCAAGGTAATGCAAGGGGACGATCTGCGCAATGGCATGTGCGGGAGGGGGGTACAAGTGTCGGTTTGACTTCCTGCTCTTTGATCAGTGAGATCAGAGTTCCTGGAGTCTCAAATGCCATTAAACCTCTTCATCGATACGAATGTCTTCCTAAATTTCTTCCACTTCAGCGGTGAAGATTTAGAGGAACTTAAAAAGCTGACCGTCCTGATCGACGAGGGGGAGATTGCCTTGTGGTTGCCGAAGCAGGTTTGCGATGAGTTTCACCGCAACCGCGACGGCAAAATCAAGGACGCTATGGCGGGCACGCCACAGAAGTTTATGGAGCGCACCCTATTTTGACCGGACATGTGGCATAGCTGATAAGGCATAGGCATACGCCTATGAGTACGACTATGTCCAAGAGTGCCGATGAGCCGTTTCGACGGGTCGAAGTGATTACTTCCGTG
>NZ_PYWB01000008.1 GCF_003056345.1 Devosia submarina
AGGCCAGCGGTAAGATCCCAGGATCAGTCCACGTTCCTCGCGGCATGCTGGAATTTCGTGCGGACGCCTCGACACAGTACCACGACAAGAACCTGACTCAGGATCGACCCGTGATCCTGCATTGCGCCTCAGGTGGACGCTCCGCTCTGGGCGGCAAGACCCTCAAGGATATGGGTTATAAGAACGTCTACAATCTTGGTGGCTTCAAGGACTGGGTAGATGGCGGTGGCGAGGTCGAGAAAGTGTCCAAATAACCTTCGCTCCTAACCTGAGGCTTGAGACTCCTGTGAACGAGTGCCTGATGCACCTGCCGAGTGCTGTCTGCAGTGCGCCCTATTGCCGCCGTTCAGCGGCCTAACCGATCTACCCGAAAGCTGCCCTTCGGTCAGACACGTGCAACCTAGAATGGAGGCTCAATTTGGCCTCCCTGGGCGAATGGACGAAAGCCACTTCGGCCCGACGCGCGGCAACCTGAAAGTATCGGTGCCGCAGGCCGTTTCGACCGCCATGGAGACTCGCCAAGAAACTGCTCATCGGTGAAGCTTCTGGGTTCCCAACTAGATACGTCGAGGGATTTCTTGGCCAGTATCTCGTCAACAAATCGCTTCAGGAGTGATTTCCGTACCTGTACAGAGTAGATAAAGCGGAATTCCTGCTGGCGCAGCCCGTGTAGGGCTGGTGAACCCTCACCATACCTGTTCTCGGTTGACTGGTGCTCGTAAAGCACCGTCCATTTCTTACCTTGGCCGTCGGTCCTCTGCACCGTCTCTGCGAATTCGGAGTGTGGGTCTGTCGAGAAGGGCCAGTCGGGCAGTTGCGACTCCGTCACGTTCACGAGGGCGATCCATGGGGCGCCAACCCAGTTCTCTGCCCCTGTTTGCTCCAGCGTGGGTTCGCTCAAAACGGGCGTGAGAATTGTGGGGGCAATATCGCGATGGAATCCGATGTCATGTGGATACTTGTAGTGTCGCGGCAGGCTTCCATAATCAGGGTCAAGCCAGAAGTTATCGGTAAGTCGACACAGTAGCTCATCTAGGGCAAGCCACTGGTATTTTTTTCCGATGCGCTCCGTTCTCGGACGGTCGCGTGAATAGCGCATGCCGGATGCCCGATCATTGAGGAGTCGACGCTCAGTCCAGCCTAGCTGGTAGGCCCTATTGCCAACCCAGCGCTGTGCCTTACGCGGATCCGAATTTCCGGGCTTTTTCTTAGTCCTTACCGGCCGATGAATAACCTTCTCTTGCGCCTCGCTTCGATATCGCTCGAGCTCAGCCGGACTAAGTAGCGCCATAAACGCGTCCTCAGTCGCCTTAACGCGCTTTTGCCAAGCATCCACCGCCGCACGAGAGGGTGGTCTGCGGGTTTCGAATGGAGTGGTTGTTATCCTGGCCCGGTATGGGTTGGCAATTTTTTCTGAAGCAGAACTTCATGCACATCGACATTGGGCCGGCACGTAGCTGGAACGACGGCGCTGGTTCCCGGGATTCTGAGCCATGCCAAAGGCAATACAGAAAGCCGTCGATCTGATCGTAAAGGACACTTGGCCGAAGCGCCGGCTGCTCATCTACGTCACCTTGGCTTTCTGTGCCCTGCATATTGCTGCGGCCATGGGAGCTGCGATCGCTGCCAACGACATGACAGCCGTCCTTAACTTGGCTGGATCTGCCTTCCTGCTCGGCGGCACCACCCTCACGACCTACATCTTTGGCGCCAACAGCGACGACAAAGACAAACGCAAGCACCTGCCAACGGCAACACCGCCCACCACTAAGCAGGGCGAGTGATGCCCAGCATACGTTCCATTCTGATGTACGGGGCTGGTCTAGCAATCGCCATGCTGCTGGCCTTCATCGCCGTGCAATCCATCCAGCTAGACGCCATTTGAGCGCCGGCTAACCGTAACCCAAACAGAGCTGGCATCGGAGCGAGCCGCAAATGCTGGCCTGCGCACCGCAATTGCTGAGCTGGAGAGCAACGCTGCGCAGCGCACGGAACGGCAGACGGCTGTTTCAGAAGGCAAAGCGGCCATTGCTGCAACATCGAAAGGGCAGGACCGGCCGCTTTCGCCAGCAATGATTGAAGCGTTTCGTGCTGCGGACCGGATCGGAGATTTGCAATGAGGCGCCTTCTGACTTTCGCTGTTGCCGCTGTCCTTTGTCTGGCTGGCTGTGCTCGGCCGCCGATCGCTCCGGCGTCACTCCTTACATGCCTTGATCAGCCCAAATCCCCGTCTGGAAACGCCGCGGCGATGGACACTCACGGCGCCAACTATGTCGTCGATCTGGCTGCAGCCGGCCAAGATTGCCGCTCCAACCTCGGTTCCGTTCGCCGGTTACTAACAGCACCGGAGGCCGGCCGATGAGCGCCGACGAGATCAAGGTCTACATCGCAATTGCCGCATCTGTTGTGTCCATACTGGTCGCAGTCGGGGGCTTCCTAAAGTTACGATCTGCCATGGCGGTCACTGAAGCTCCGCAGAAGAAACGTGTCGACGATCTTGAGCAAGACGTCAAAGACCTGCACACGGAGCTCGGTGGCGTAAAGACAGGCTTGGAAGCAGGTATCAGCAAAGTTCAAGACAGCTTAGCAAGCCTGACTCACGCCTTGGGCGAAGTGAAGACAAAGGTCAAAATTCTTTTTGACCGCGACGGACGTGATGAAGCTCGTGCTGCAGCAGCGCAGACCTTCGCTGCCAAGCGGCCTGGCCGGCCGCGAAAGCCGGTGCCCTGATGGGTATGGGTCAAGGTTTCGGCGACTGGGGATCGGCGGTGCGGCAAGATCCGTCTGCCATCCTGGTGTTTCAGATCATCCGAGACTACGGCCTCGAGACCTCGCACGAACGCTGGAGCTGTATACATCCAAAGCGGCTCTACTCCTTGTCCCGAAAGGGTCAACGGCAGCTGGAGCGAAGGCAGGCAAAGGCGTCCTGAGCCTCACTCCCATCATGGCACGACGTATTGGGCCATGATCTCGCAAAGGCGCGCTTCTTCCAAAACACTCAAGACCATGGCGAGGCGTTCCGTTTTTTTACGGAAGCCAAGAAGACGCGGCGGCTGGCTGAGCTCGTGGGCCACAACGTCGACCACCATCCGAACAGGAGACCATGTTGACCCAGGCATTCGGCAAGCCGTTTGGTCGCCCAACCGCCCTCAACCGGCGGAGTGTCGACCAGCTTGAGCTGCATTGTGGGGATGAACTTGAGTGGTGAGGAATCGAGTGCAGATTCAGAGTCCGCGGACTGTCCGCCTTTTTGCGGGGGCTGGGCTTACGCCCGCCATGGATTACTCGTGTACATACTGGCTGACTCAATTCGCGTGACGAAATTGGTTCCGGCAAGGATCGGAGAGCTTATCCACAGCCCCAATCCTTCACGACCGGTGCAGGCGTGGAAGATTGGACTTGCGTCCTAAACGCGTCCTAATCCACGCGATGCTACATTGAGATGGAAAAGGCAAGGCCGGAAACCTGAGGATTTCCGGCCTAAATTTGGTAGCGAAGCCCAGATTTGAACTGGGGACACACGGATTATGATTCCGCTGCTCTAACCAACTGAGCTACTCCGCCTCATAGGCAGCTGGGCGAACCCAACGCTGCGACTTACTAATTTTACCACGGGTGCGTGTCAAGTCGCTAGAGCCTTGTTTCAATGCCGAGCTTCCAATGCTGTGATCGCATCGCGCACCAGCACCAGATCGGCTTCGAACTTGGCGCGCTCCAGCGCCTGCTTTTCCCGATCAGGAATGCGCAAGAGATAGGAAGGATGGTTTGTCACGTAAAGGGTCGTGCCATCGTCCATGGTGATTGGCGCACCACGCAATTTGCTGATGGTTGCCGTTCGGCCAAGAAGGCTTTGAGCCGCCGTTGCACCGAGCGCTACGATCACCTTGGGCTTGACGAACTCGATTTCGAGATTAAGCCAGAATCGGCAGGCGGTAATCTCCCCCCCATCGGGCTTCTGGTGAATACGTCGCTTGCCGCGCGGCTCGAACTTGAAGTGCTTGACCGCGTTCGTCACATACACGCGCGAGCGGTTGATACCGACCTTTTCGACAGCCGCGTCCAGCACCTTACCTGCCGGTCCGACAAACGGCTTGCCCGCCAGATCTTCCTGATCCCCAGGCTGCTCGCCCACAAACATGACTTGGGCATGTTCCGGCCCCTCGCCAAACACTGCCTGCGTGGCATGTTCGTAAAGCGGGCAACGCCGGCAACCCTGCACCGCGGCGCGGGCATCGGCCAAGGAAACGATCTCGCTTTCGGCTTCGGGCCTTATATCCTCCCGGGCCTTTTGCCGCACATGCCGCGATGGCGGCAAACTGGCTACGCGCTCAATCATGTCCTGCTCTGCTTCTCGTGCGCCGCGAATAAGGGGAGCAATGAGTTCGGCCTCGGGCAGGTTGCGCCAATATTTCACCGGCATCTCTGACTTCATCATCGCGACCTTGAGCCGCGCTGGATTGAAGATGGAGGAGAAATACGTCTTCCAATCGGCCTCGACTGCATCATCCTCGGGCACATCGGATTTCTGGCCGCCGGGACCGAACGCCAGGCTTTCCCCGTCCCAGAACGCCGATGCATAGGGGGTCACAATGGCCCAGATCATGCCGGCGAACCGACGCGCGAAGAATGGTGCAGTCATCTCGAGGCAATAGTGCTCTGGCTCAAACCACGCGGCGAACCGCTCAAGCCCAGTGTCGTCCCGAATGGATCGGAAGCGCACAAAGGCCTTCATCTTGTGGCTGTCGCGGCGCACGGCACTCGCCAGCCGTACAAGGCGGGTAACATCAGGATCGGACGACACTTCCAGAATAGATCGATCCGCCTGCAGCCGCCAGAGCAGGCGGTACAGCAAGGCGAAGCGCTCCGGATCGGAATTGGCGATGGCCGTCCGGGCCAGCTCGATAAAGGCTGGCGGAACCGATCCAACAGGCTGCTTGCCACTCGGAGGCTCGCCATCCCCACCGAACAGGCCAGCATCGGAGGCCGGATCGCGCCACTCCACATCTTCGGGCGCAATGCCCGCCTGCAGCAAACCGCGCGCTGCTTTCCGCCATTCCTCGAAATCGTTTAGCGCCTGTAGGGTGATGGTTTGCATTAAAACAGGCTAAGTTGCTCCGGTTGGGGCGTCAGCCTGGCGCGCAGGCGGGCATCGTCTGTGAGCCCGCCCGGTGTCCAATCCACCGCTTCGATGAACGGGCGAACCTTGTCGATCGATCCAGCGATCCGCGCAACATCATCAAGCCGCAAGCTATGGTGCCGCCGCGTCTGGATCATCTTGTCGATGCTCTTAATGCCAAGCCCCGGCACGCGCAGCAGCATTTCCCGATCGGCGCGATTAACATCGACTGGGAAGCGATGGCGGTTCTTGAGCGCCCAGGCGAGCTTCGGATCGACTTGCAGATCCAGCAGCCCCCCTTCCCCGCCCGAGACAATCTCGGGCACATCGAAGCCATAAAAGCGGATCAGCCAATCGGCCTGGTAGAGCCGATGCTCGCGCATGAGCGGTGGCGGCTTGAGCGGCAGGCGGGAGCTTGAATCGGGAATCGGCGAGAAAGCGGAATAGTAAACCCGGCGCAGCTTGTAGCCCGAATAAAGCCCCGCAGCCCGGTGCAAAATTGCGCCATCGTCAGCACCATCAGCGCCCACGATCATCTGTGTGGATTGGCCTGCCGGTGCAAATTTTTCCGGCTTTGCCTTGGCCTTTTTCTCCGGCTCGGCTTCATCCAGCTTGCCGCGGACGCGAGCCATGGCGGTGCGAATTTCGCTCGGGTTTTTTTCGGGCGCGAGATCGGCAAGGCCGATGTCGGTGGGCATTTCGATGTTGGTGGAGAGCCGGTCCGCCCAGCGGCCGGCTTCGGCAAGGAGTTCGGGCGCGGCGTTGGGGATGAGCTTGAGGTGGATATAGCCAGCAAATTTGTGCACCTCGCGCAGGGTGCGCGCGACGCGGACCAGTTCCTCCATTGTATAGTCGGGCGAACGGATAATGCCCGAGGACAGGAACAGGCCTTCGATGTAATTTCGCTTGTAAAAATCAAGGGTTAGCTGCACCACCTCTTCCACGGAAAAGCGAGCGCGCTGCACGTTGGACGACGAGCGATTGACGCAGTAAACGCAGTCATAAACGCAGAAATTGGTCAGCAGGATCTTGAGCAGGCTGATGCAGCGACCGTCTGGCGCATAGGAGTGGCAGATGCCGCTGCCCTCGGTTGACCCTATGCCGCCAGTGCCCGCGCTGGAGCGTTTTTCCGTCCCGCTTGAAGCGCAGGAGGCGTCGTATTTGGCAGCGTCAGACAGGATAGCGAGCTTGCGGCGGAGTGACAGAACGGTCATTAAGTGTTCACCCATTGTTCACTTTGACACTAACCTAAGCGCTTTAAAGTGCACACCAAAAAAGACATGTCTCGACAGATCGTGAAGCGTTCCGCTCTCCGTGGATTGTTCAGCTAAACGCACCAGTTTGTCGCTATTGTCCACCTCTTCCTCCCCATGCGTTTCCACTACATTGTTCTCAACAACGGCGCACAGCGCCAGACAGGAGACACGATCATGACGCTCGAACTTGGAGGCATTCACCACCTCACGGCAGTGACGGCCGAGGCAAAGAAGAATCTGGCATTTTATACCCAAACCCTGGGCATGCGGTTGATCAAGAAGACCGTGAATCAGGACGACACCACGGCCTATCACCTGTTCTATGGTGATGGCGTGGCCTCCCCTGGCGCCGACCTCACCTTCTTCGACTTCGATGCCGCCCGCGAGCAGCGTGGCAATCACACGGTGAGCCGCACCGGTCTGCGTGTCGACAGCGAAGAGAGCCTGAACTGGTGGAAGAACCATTTGCAGACGCACAATGTCGGCACCTCGGCCATCAAGGAGCGCAATGGTCATCTCTCCCTCGACTTCGAGGATTTCGAGGGCCAGCGCTTTCGGCTGGTGACAGACAGCGCCAACAAGGTCGTGCCCTGGGCCAAGTCGCCCGTACCGGCCGAGCGACAGATCATCGGGCTTGGACCGATTTCGTTGGCCGTGCCACGGCTGGAACCGACCGAGGCGATGCTGACGCAGGTGATGAACATGCGAAAGGTGCGCTCTTATCCAGCAGCTAACGGGATGGCAGAAACCCATGTCTTCGAGATGGGTCCGGGCGGTCCGGCTGCAGAGCTGCATGTGGTAGTTGATCCCAGCGTCAAGCCAGCGCGGCCCGGCGCGGGCGGCGTGCACCACGTCGCCTTCCGCACGCCCGACCAGGACAGCTTGCGCGAGTGGATCCGGCACACCCAAAAGTTCGGCATCCGCTCCAGCGGGGAAGTCGAGCGGTTCTATTTCACCTCGCTCTACTTCCGCGAGCCCAATGGCATCCTGTTCGAGATCGCGACGGACGTCCCCGGCTTTGCCGCCGACGAGCCGATGGAATCCCTGGGCGAAACCCTGTCCCTGCCGCCTTTCCTGGAAAGCCGCCGGGCCAGCATTGAGGCCAATCTCAAGCCTCTGGTTTAAGAAGAGCGTAATCCCTAGAAGTCGTGAACGGCGCCACCCCGGCGCCGTTCATGCTTGGGGAGCATCATGGCCGCCATCATCAAAACGATTATCGGCTCGGTGCCCCATCTTCTGCTCGGGGCGGCCCTGCTGCTTTATGTGCCCTGGACGCTGGGCATTCCCGGCACGCCAGATGCCGACTATGCGGATGGCTGGTATATCGGGTTCTACGGGATCAACTTCTTTATCGCTGTTTATGCCATTCTGGGCGTGCTCGGCGTTATTTCGCGCTTCAACTGGCTCCCCATTCCTTTTCGCTGGATCAGGCTAGGGCTCTGGTGCAGCGCCGGCGCCTTTGCACTTGCCATGGCAATCGCCATCTACGCCGTCCTTAATTGACGGCAGGCACTGCATCGGGCTTCAGCGCCTTGGCCGTTTGCACCAATTGCAAAAATTCGTTGCGATAGCCGCTTTCATCCGTGCCGCGGCCAGATCGCGCCAGCGCAGCAATGGCGTCCCAGCTCATTTCGCCGCTGTAATTGCTTCCTCGCAGTTTCTGCCCAAAGGCGGCAATGGCTGCAGCGAAGCGCATGTCATCGCTTGCTTGAGCGATATCGGAATGGACCATGTCGGACGTAATGGGCTGCTCGATGAGTTGGCTGACCTCACTCTGGGGCAGCTTGTAGCGCAGACGAAGGAACGCCCATTCCCCCGAGCGTGCAATGGGTTGGCTGGCGGAACCATAGCGCAGCGGATCAACCAGTTCGCCACCAGATCCAACAGGCGTGATTTCATAAAGCGCGGTGACACTGTGGCCTGCACCGATGTCGCCAGCATCGACCTTGTCATTGTTGAAATCCTCGCGGTTGAGGGCCCGCGTCTCATAGCCGATCAACCGGTACTCGCTGACCATTGCCGGGTTGAACTCCACCTGGATCTTGACGTCCTTGGCAATCATTTCGAGCGTGCCGCCAATCTCCTGGACGAGCACCTTCTGGGCCTCGCGGAAATCGCTGATGTAGCTGGCATTGCCGTTCCCGTTCTGCGCCAGCGCCTGCATGGTATCATCGCCCAGATTGCCCCGCCCGAAGCCAAGTACGGACAAAGTGATGCCACTGTCGCGCCTGGCCTTGATGAAGTCCTCGAGCTGTTCGGGGTCCTCGATCCCGACATTGAAGTCGCCATCGGTGGCCAGGATCACCCGATTGGTGCCATCAGCAACCTTGTGCTGTTCAGCAAGGCGATAGGCCAGCTCGATCCCGTCGGCGCCAGCAGTGCTGCCGCCGGCCCATAGATTGTCCAGCGCTTGGAGGATCGTCGCCTTGTTCGTGGCCGCGGTGGGCTCCAGCGCCACGCCAGCCGACCCGGCATAGGTCACAATCGATATGGTGTCATTGGCCGAGAGTTGATCAAGCAAAAGCGCAAAGGCGCGTTTCAGCAACGGCAGCTTGTCCGGTTCATCCATGGACCCTGACGTATCGATCAGGAACACCAGATTAGCCGGCTTGTCTTCCCCAGCGGGAGGGACATGGCCCTTGATTCCAATCTGCAGCAATTGCGTCCGCGTATTCCACGGCGTGGGATAGATCGCAATGGTCGGCTGGAAAGGCACAGCAGCGTCTTGGGCAGCCGGATAGTCATAGGGGAAATAGTTGATCATCTCCTCGATGCGCACGGCGTCTGGCTCGGGCAAGAAGCCGTCTTCCAGCATGCTGCGCATATAGGAATAGCTCGCCGTATCCACATCGATCGAAAAGGTGGAGACGGGCTCCTCGGCCACGAGCTTGAGACGCTGTTCCTCAAAAGAGGTGAACTGATCGCCGGCAGGCAGGGGCGGCACTACCACCATGTCGCTCATTGGCGCAAAGCTGGTCGTTGGCACTTCCATGGCCGCCCCACCCTGGCTCAGCATGGGTGCGGGTGCGACCGGAGGTGGTGGCGCCGGCATGGATTCCATCATCGCGGCGCTGTCGGCCGCAGTTCCAATCTCGCTTTCCAATGGCTCTGGCGCGGCGGGTGCCTGGGTCCGACTGTCCTGCGGCTGCTTGGCGAGGTCCTGGCGAGGTGGAGGTACCTGCGCGGGGGCTGGCGCAGTCGTTTCGCTGATCGGCGAGGGCACCTGGGTCATCGATGTGGTGAGATAAAGCTGATAGCCAAGTGGCAGCACAAGCAATGCAATAGCCGCTGTGCCGATAGGCAGACGCATATCCATGATCGTTTTCCCTCCGGGGAAGTTGATGATGGATTTAAGACGCCGGCCCCAAGGATTTCCTTTGGGAGCATTGACGGTTTTTGCGGCTGAATTCTCGAACGCTGCCATTCCCGCAGCCAAGGCGGCCTGGCGCGCTTCAGCTCGCGCTGGCGGCACGCTTGTGTCCTTGAGGCGGTTCAGCGGATCGCCGGGCATGTCATTGCTCATAGCAAGCCCCTCAGGGTTTTGCGTGCCTCATGCACATGAAACGACACGGTGGCTTCCTTGATGTTCATGATTTCGGCGGCTGCTGCATGGCTCAGCTCTTCGGCATAAACCAGCAAGACCGCGTCGCGCTGCTTTTCCGGCAGTCGGCGCACCGCTGCCCAGAGCTGCTTGCTGGTCGCGGCTTCTTCCTGGTCCGCTGGATGCTCGTCGGGTGTTATTTGCCGCAAGGCATCAACATGGCGTCCTCGCCGCTGGCGCGACCGCTGAAGATCGCGAACGGCATTGAGCGTGATGCGATACACCCAGCTCGAAAAAGCACTGCGCCCATCAAAGCCCGCAATGGCCTGCCCCAGCTTGATGCAGACATCCTGCGCCACGTCCTCGGCATCATCGCCATTGCCGCACCATTTCCAGGCCGTGCGGTAAATGCGCTCGTAATGCTGTTCCAGCAACAGGGCGAAAGCCTGCCCATCGCCATTGCGCGCGCGCACCACCAGCGCCTGCGTGATGGCCTGTGCATGGTCGATCGTTTCTGCGGCAGTCCCATCCATCGCCGGCGCATGCACCACAAGCTTACCTTTGGCCCGATCTTAGTGGTAAGACGAGCCGGCCAGGCCAATCCTTTGGCTGGAGCGAAGAATATTTAAAGGCCAATAGCATGGACGATCCCAAACAAAGCCCCTTTGCGCTGAACCGCGGCCGCGTGCTGATCCTGGCCTTGGGTCTGTTGATCGTGCTGATCACCATATCCATGTGGCATGGCGGCATTGATTCTTATCAGGCGCTGCGCGCGGCCAATGCGGAAGCGACAACTGCGGCACCGGGGCAGAACCCTGCCAGCCAAACGCCGGCCGAGTAGCGCCCTGGCTCGTCACCCTCGGGCGAAGACCCGAGGGCTCTTTACTTAATGCACGCCGGGCAAGTGCAGTGCCCTCGGGTCTGCGTCCGAGGGTGACAATCTGATGAAGGCTGATCTCTTGGTGCTTAAGCAGCAAACACCTGCGGCACGGCTTCCGCGATGAACCCGCCGCCCCAAACCTCCGATGTGGCGGTATCATCCGCATAGAAGACGCAGGCCTGCCCCGGCGAGATGCCATACTCGCCTGACACCAGCGTCACGAACACCTCGCCATCGCGCTGCTGGATCACCGCCGGCTGTGGCCCGCGCGTGGAGCGCACCTTGACCTCGACCGGCGCACCATTGCCCGCCGACATTTCGGCCAATGGTCGGGCGCCGAGCCAGTTCACATCGCGCAGACGCACGGTGTGGGTCTTGAGCGCTTCGCGGGGCCCTACGATGACCCGGCTTGTCTTGTGCTCGAGCTTGATCACGTAGAGCGGCTCGGCGGCCGCAACGCCCAGGCCCTTGCGCTGGCCGATCGTGTAATTGACGATGCCATTGTGGGTGCCGAGCACACGGCCATCGAGGTGAACGATCTCGCCCGTGGCGACTGCCTCGGGATGCATCTTGCGGATGATGTCTGCGTATCTGCCCTGCGGCACGAAGCAGATGTCCTGCGAATCATGCTTTTCGGCGATCTCCAGGCCCATCTCGCGCGCCAGCGCACGCACTTCGGCCTTCCCCATGCCACCCAAGGGGAAGCGCAGATAGTCGAGCTGCTCCTGCGTGGTGGCGAACAGGAAATAGGTCTGGTCGCGTTCGGCATCGACAGGTCGGAACAATTGCCGCCTTCCGTTCTCGCCCAGGCGCGACTGCACATAATGTCCTGTTGCCAGCGCATCGGCGCCCAGATCCTGCGCCACGGCCATCAAATCCACGAACTTGACGCTCTGGTTGCAGGCAATGCACGGCACTGGCGTTTCGCCCTGCTGATAGGCATTGGCAAAGGGGGCAATCACCGACTTCTTGAAGCGCTCTTCATAATCGAGCACGTAATGGGGAATGCCCAGAGTCGCGGCAACCCGGCGCGCATCATGGATGTCCTGCCCAGCGCAGCAGGCCCCTTTGCGGAACGTCGCTTCGCCGTGATCGTAAAGCTGGAGCGTTACCCCCACCACGTCATAGCCCTGGCGGGCAAGCAGGCCGGCAACGACCGATGAATCCACGCCTCCGGACATCGCGACAACAATGCGCGTGTCTTCGGGGCGCTTGGCAATATCAAGCGAGTTCAGCATTTTTCCTTTGTATCCGGTTGGGTTCAAGGGCCAGCGGATGAATGGCGGCGTTTTACGCCGATAAGGAGTTATGGGCAACAGCGACGCAACCCGGCAAGTCTTGCCGGTCAAACCCGCCTTTGTTGCCGTGAGTTGATAGGGCGCAGGGGCTTTTGCCATTAACGGGTAAAGCTAAGGGCATGAGAACAGGCGCTATTTTCCTGCGGGTCTGACTTGGCACCGCGCTTGCATCCCCTTTGGGGAATATCCTTATGACGGGTGCAGGCAATTGGCATCACATCTCACGATCACGAGCGGCGCGGCCCCAAGCACTGGTTCTGCGCGCCCATTCAATGGGCAGGCCCCTGGCTCGGATAAGGACACCGAAGCACCAAACGCCTTTGCCGCATTGCTGGGTCTTGCCGGGATGGAGAGCGAAACGCCCGCGGCCGACGCCGTTGAGCCCTTCTCTGCTGTTGCGCCTGGCGCCGAGCAATTGCCCGCTGAACATCCCGATGCCTTGGCTGCTGCACTCAACGCCGTGCTGCCACTGGCCGATGCTCCGGAGACCGACGCCAAGCAATTGCTCAACGAGCTGCTGGCGAGCCTGACCGATCTCAAGACCAAGCTGGATGCCGGCGAGCCGCTTGATGCGGCGTTTCTGGAGGAGCTTAACGGGCAGCTGGATGCGCTGGGCGAGGCGCTCGGCATCGACCTTGCTGCCGTCCCTGCCCTTCAAGACCTTGCGGCCCTGCTGAAGGCTCCTGTGCCAGAGGACGCAAGCCTTGCCAGCAGGCTTTCGGCCGGTATCGCCCCGCTCGCAAGCTTGCTGATCGAGGGCAATGGGACGTCCGAGCCACATGCAGCGGCCCTTGGCAAGCAAGTGGGGGAAAAGCTGGGGGCTTTGCTGGCCGCTCTCGAAAACGGCGCAATCCCGCAGGATAAGCTCGCTCAGCTTGGCCTTTCTGCCGAGGCTGATCCGAACCTCAAGCTCGCCATCGCCAAATTGATGGCGACAATGGACAAGCCGGACGCGTCACCGGCCACGCCGGTCCTCGCCAAGCCTGAGCTGCAGCTCAGCGAGCCCGTGCTGACCGGCAAGGCTTCGGAAGCCCCTGTTGAGCCTGCGCCCGGAGCAAGCCTCGAAACCCCGCCGGTCCTTGCATCGGACGGGCAGGATCCAAACGCGGGCGACAGGAATGACGGCAAGCCGGCCGATCACAAGGCCGCAGCCACCGTGATCGCAGTGGGTGCGGCTGAGGCCAATTCCGAGCCGCAATCGGCACCGGGGCCGCAGCCCGCCGCTCGCGCCGAGATTGTGGCAGCGCCGCGCGTGGTGCAGACCGGGTACCAGACCAGCCAGCAGCAGCTGAACCTTCCTCAGATCGCATTTGAGCTGGCGCGGCAGACAAGTGAAGGCAATACGCGCTTCCAGATCCGCCTTGATCCCGCAGAACTGGGGCGGATCGATGTGCAGCTCGACATCGACAAGTCGGGCCAGGTCAATGCTCGCCTCGTGGTAGAAAAAGCCGAAACGCTGGATCTGATGCAGCGCGATCAGCGCGGGCTGGAAAAGGCGCTCCATCAGGCAGGGCTCGACAGCGCGAAAACCAATCTTGAATTCTCACTCAAGCAAAACAATGGCGGGGATTCGCAGCAGCAGGGCCGCAATGGCAATGGGCGCCAGGCGCAAGGCAACAACGGACTTGCCGAAAGCAGCGACGTGCCGCCCACCATCAACCTTTATCGCGCGAGCCTTTCGGCCAGCGGCGTCAACATTCTCGCCTAGGGAGCACCAGCCATGGCCACGATCGAAAGCATCGCCGCTGCCAGCAACAGCAAGGTCGCCCAGTCTCGCGCAACCATTGCGGACAATTTCGACACCTTTCTCAATATCCTGACGACGCAGCTGAAGAACCAGAACCCGCTGGACCCGCTCGACACCAACCAGTTCACCCAGCAGTTGGTGCAGTTCACGGGTGTGGAACAGCAGCTCAAGACCAATGAGTTCCTGGAAACGCTGATGCTCTCGACCCAGAACACCGCCAAGTCCGAGGCCGTGAGCTATATCGGCAAGCAGGTGACGGCATCGGGCCGGACGGGCGAGCTCACCGACGACAAGGCCGTGTTCTGGGCCTATGACGCCGAGGCCGCCGTTGCCAATGCTACCGTCACCATCAAGAATGCCAGCGGCAGCGTAGTGTATACGGAAACCGGATCGCTCAATGCCGGCCCCGGCACGTTCCGCTGGGACGGCAAGACCAGCGACAACAACGTCGCTCCCAACGGCACCTATACGATCGAGATCAAGGGCACCAATCTGAGCGGCAACAACATCGCTGTCAGCACCTCCTCGGTGGGCGTGGTGACGGGCGTCGACTTCACAGGCGATGTGCCGATCCTGACCGTTGGCAATCGCAAGGTCGCCATCACGGACGTCACCGATGTGCGCGTGCCCTCGTCCGAGCCGGCAAGTCCAGCCAGCTGAACCGGCTGATACGACACAGTTTTCCACATCGGCAGGCGCCCTCCCATGGGCGCTTTTTACTTCAGGAAGTTGAATCCAATTGCTTGAAATTCAACGTCATTCTTAACCTGTTGTCCATTTCCCCTTAGCTGAATTTTAAGGCCGCTGCCCTACTCTCTTCCTCATATGGTCAGGTTGAGTAGAGAGTAAAATGACCGTACAAATGCGTCCACGCGTTAAGTACGTTATCGGACCGGACGGAAGTCCGCTCACGATTGCAGACCTTCCCCCCGCCAATACGCGGAGGTGGGTCATCCGCCGTAAAGCCGAAGTCGTCGCAGCAGTGCGCGGCGGTCTGCTCAGCCTCGAAGAGGCCTGCGATCGCTACACGCTGAGCGTCGATGAATTCCTCAACTGGCAGGCCGCCATCGACAAACATGGCCTGGCCGGTCTGCGGACCACCTGGATACAGCATTACCGCGAAGGGTGAGACACGACGGGCCTAGCCCGGCAAATCGCTCCAGTGGAGCGATTTGAGTGTCGAACGCCCTGAGCGCGAGCAAAGGGCCGGTAAGCTCCAGCAAGAAATCAAACCCGCCAGCGCAAGCCGGCGGGTTTTTTGTTTGGCGGGCAATGCCATTCACCCTTCGACAAGCCCAGGATGAGGTTCAGCGGCTCACCGCGTCTGCAACAGACCTCATGGTGAGCCTGTCCAACCACGAGATCGTGCCCCCTACGGCGTCTCCGCCCCCATCCACCTTGCTCCCGCTTCACGGCCCATCAAGCGCTCGTAGTAAGCCTGCACCGCCGCATAATCCGGCTTCTCTGCCGGCACGCTCATCCAGCGGTGGATCGACAAGCCCAGAGCGATGTCGGCAATGGTGAACTCGTCGCCCACAACGTACGGCGCTCCCTTAGCCAATTGCCCTTCAAGGATCTCCATCTTGGCGCCCCAACGCTGCATGGATTGCGCGATCCTGTCCGGATCGTCATAACCCGGCGTCTTGCGGATCAGGGCGTTGACGGCATAGCCCCAGGGCGGATTGAGCTCGGACGCCTGCCAGCCCAGCCATTGCAGCGCCAGCGCGCGTGATTCCAGATGCTGGGGCAAGAGCACGCCTTCGCGCTCGGCCAGGTAAACCAGGATCGCGTTGCTTTCCCAAAGCACGAACTCCCCCTCGATCAGCACCGGCACCTGTCCATTGGGATTGAGCCGGAGGAACTCGGGCACCTTGGGATCGCGGATCGGCATGCCCCAATCTTCGCGCTCGTAGCGCAGGTTCAACTCGTCGAGCGCCCACAAAACCTTGCGCACATTGATCGACGTCACACGGCCCAGAATTTGGAGCATCACCTGTTTCCCTCTTTGTCCTGCCAGGCAGTTTCTGCCGCAAATTTGCAAAGTGCAACGGGAGGTTAAGACAATGTTTACCATATGCTAGGTAATTTTTGCCCACCAGCCGAAGCCTCCCCTGCTTCGCGCTGGCCACACCTGAAACGAGTACCCCCGCGTGGACAATCTGACCCAGCTCATCAACCGCATTGGATTGCCGCGCCTGGCCGCGATGGCAGTAGTCGCGGTGCTGATGCTGGGTTTCTTCGCCTTTCTGATGTTGCGGGCGCAGACCCCCAATCTGGCCCCGCTTTATACCGGCCTGTCGCTGGAGGATTCTTCCGCGATCGTCGCCGAGCTGCAAACGCAGAACGTGCCCTTCGAATTGCGCGGCGAAGGCGACACAATCCTGGTTCCCCGCGACCAGATCACCACCCTGCGCATGAACCTTGCCGGCTCCGGCCTGCCCCAGCGTGGGCAGGTCGGCTACGAGATCTTTGACGAACAGTCGACGCTCGGCGCCACTAGCTTTGTGCAGAACATCAACAATGTTCGGGCTCTCGAAGGCGAGCTCGCCCGCACCATCACTTCGCTCAACCGCATCAAATCGGCGCGCGTTCACCTCGTCCTGCCCGAACGTGAACTGTTCCGTCGCGAACGCAAGGACCCATCTGCATCCATCGTCCTTTCCGTGCGTGGCCAGCTGTCCGCCAGCGAAATCCGCGCCGTGCAGCACCTTGTGGCCTCGGCCATTGAAGGACTGACACCCATGCGCGTGTCGATCGTGGACGACCAGGGCAATCTGCTGGCCTCCGGCACCGAAAACGAGCAGGGTGCCCTCGCCGGCGAAGCCGATGAGCGCACGCTTGGCTATGAAAATCGCCTGCGCACCCGCGTGGAAGACATGCTGGCCAATATCGTCGGCGCCGGCCGCGCCCGCGTCGAAGTGGCCGCCGAGATCGACTACAACCGCTCCACCACAACCGAAGAGCGCTTCGACCCTGAAGGCCAGGTGGTCCGCTCCACCCAAACGCGCGAATCGCAGAACCTGACCAATGGTGCCGATGGCCAGGTCAGCGTGGCCAATGAACTGCCCGGCGCCTCGCAAAACGCCAGCGCTGGCCCAACCGACCAGGGTAGCTCCACCGAAGAAGTCACCAATTACGAGATATCAAAGACCACGCAGACCGCCGTCACCGAAGCGGGCGCCGTCAAGCGCCTCTCGGTCGCCGTGGTCGTGGACGGCGTCTACACAACTGACGGGGAAGGCAACAGCGTCTACGCCCCCCGTTCCGCCGAAGAGATCGCACAGATCCAGACACTGGTGCGCTCGGCCGTGGGCTATTCGGAAAATCGGGGCGACTCTGTCCAGGTGGTGAACCTCCAGTTTGCCGAGCGCCCCGATGTGGCCGCGGCCGGCACCGACGCCAATGGCGGTCTGCTTGATTTCACCCGCGACGACCTCATGAACGGCGCCGAAATGGCCGTTACCCTGCTGATCGCCCTGGCGCTGGTGTTCTTTGTCATGCGCCCGCTGCTTAAAAAGGTGCTGACGCCCGAGCCCAAGCCCCTCGCCCTGCCCACCGCGGCCGAGCTCGGCAACCATGGCGTCCTTTCCGCCGACGGTCAGGTCATCGCCGACCAAAGCGAGCAAGAGCCGCACGACAAGACCCCTGCCTGGGTCGCGAACGCCAAATCCATGGGCGAAACCCAGCTCCAGACGCTCAAAACCGTTGGCACGCTGGTTGAAGAAAACCCCCGCCAGGCCGCACTGATCGTGCGCGACTGGCTCAGTAACGCAGCGTAGTCGCCATGTCCCTTGTCCCGCAATCCACCCAAGATCCCAGTGCCAAGCAGCTCGTTGTTGGCGACGCCGCCAACCAGCGCACGCTCACGGGCGACGAAAAAGCCGCCGCGCTCCTGCTGGCGCTGGGCCCGGACTACGGCAAGCCCATCTTCGACGAACTGGACGAAATCGAGGTGAAGCAGCTGAGCCGCGCCATGGTTCGCCTTGGCCCGATCACCCAGGAAATGCTCGACGACCTGATGATCGAGTTCGTCACCACCATTTCGTCCAACGGCTCGCTTTCGGGCAATACCGATTCCACCGAACGCCTGCTGCTCAGCTTCCTGCCGCAGGAAAAGGTCGATTCCATCATGGAAGAGATCCGGGGGCCTGCTGGCCGCAACATGTGGGAGAAGCTCTCCAACGTCCAAGCCGACGTGCTGGCCGCCTATCTCAAGAACGAATACCCCCAAACAATCGCCGTGGTGCTCTCCAAGATCGCCACCGAACATGCCTCCAAGGTCCTGGCCGTCCTGCCGGAGGAACTCGCCATGGATGTGGTCCAGCGCATGCTGGGCCTTGATCCCGTTCAAAAGGAAATTCTGGAGAAGATCGAAACCACGCTGCGCACCGAGTTCATGTCGACACTCAACACCTCCAAGCGCCGCGACAGCCATGAGCAGATGGCCGAAATCTTCAACAGCTTTGATCGCCAGACCGAAGCCCGTTTCATCACGACGCTGGAAGAACACAATCGCGACGATGCCGAGCGCATCAAGGCGCTGATGTTCACCTTCGAGGATCTGGGCAAGCTTGAAGCCTCCGCGATCCAGACCCTGCTCACCAAGATGGACAAAAAGGAACTCGCCATGGCGCTCAAGGGCGCCAATGATGGCCTCAAGGAAATCTTCTTCAGCAACATGTCGGCCCGCACCGCCAAATTGCTCAGGGATGACATGGAGGCAATGGGCCCCGTCCGCCTCAAGGACGTGGACGAGGCGCAGGGGCGCATGGTGTCTACCGCCAAGGATCTGGCTGCCAAGGGCGAGATCATGATCCTCAAGAGCAAGTCCGACGATCAGATGGTGGCATGATGGCGCAAATTGCACGCTTCACCTTTGATCTTGATCTGGGCGAGCGCACCGCCGTGCCCGTCGCGCCGCCCAAGCCCACCGTGCCCGAGGAAGTGGTTGCCCAACTCGTTGCGCAAGCGCGCGAGGATGCCTATGCCGAAGGCCTGGCCGCCGGTGAGCGCAACGCAACCTCCATGGCCGCCCAGACCCTGGCGGCTGCGGCGGGCATGCTGGCGACGCAAACCGCCGAGATGGCAGCAGCGCTGGATGATGCAACGCTCAAGGCCCAGCGCGAGGCGATCGAGCTGGCCGCCAGCATCGGGCGCAAGCTCGCCCTGCATCTTCTTGCCCGTTATCCAAGCACCGAACTCGATGCCCTGATCGCCGAGTGCATGCAAAGCATCGGGGGAGTGCCGCATCTGGTGGTGCGCTGCCATACCGATATTGCCGACGAAATCCGCGATATCGCCACTGCCCATATGCAGACCTCTGGCTTTTCCGGCCGGCTGATTGTCATGGGCGACCCCGATATACGGCTGGGCGATGGCAAGCTCGAATGGGTCGATGGCGGCCTTGTCCGCGACATCGGCGAAATCTCAAAGAACATCGATCGCAAGATCACGGCCTTTCTTGCCGCTTCGCGCGGACAAGCCGAACTAGGGGAGAGCGAGCATTGAGCGCTTCCGGACCCGACGACATTTCCACGCGTGAAGACATGAATCTTGAAGAAATGACCGCCGGCGGGCGCGGCTCTGCCCCTGAAACCTATGTCGAGCGGACCGCCGCCGATCTGGAAGCTGTGTTCGATGTTCCCGTGCGCATCTCGGTGGTTCTTGGGCGTACCAAGATGCCGGTCAGCGCGCTGCTCAAGCTCGATACGGGCACCGTGATCGAACTCGACCGCCAAGTTGGCGAGGCCGTCGAAATCTTTATCAACGAGCGCCTCGTGGCGCGCGGTGAAATCGTGCTGGTCGATGGCAAGCTCGGCGTCACCATGACTGAAATCATCAAGCCACAATAAGGGAGGCGAGGATGCGTCTGCTGATCATCGGGGCCCTTGAGGGTCAACTGAGCGAAGCCACCATGATGGCGATGAATGGCGGGGCCAAGGTCGCCCATGCGCCATCCGTCGAGATTGCGCTGGCCGCCCTGCGCGCCGGGCGCGGTGCCGACCTCCTTCTTTGCGATGTGGTGATGGACATTGCCGCCCTGATTGCGGGCCTTGAAGCCGAGCGCATCGCCATTCCCGTCGTGGCCTGTGGGGTCGAGGCCAATGCCGCGGCTGCCGTCAACGCCATTCGCGCCGGCGCCAAGGAATATATCCCCCTGCCCCCCGACGCCGAACTGATCGCCGCCGTTATCGCGGCCGTTGCGCGCGACAGCTCCGACTTCCTGTTCCGCGACCCTGCCATGGAGCGCGTGGTCCGCATGGCCGACCAGGTCGCCCCATCCGACGCCTCGATCCTGATCACCGGCGAGTCGGGCACCGGCAAGGAAGTGATTGCCAAATACGTTCATGCCCGCTCCAAGCGGTCCAACAAGCCGTTCATTTCGGTCAATTGCGCCGCTATTCCCGAGGCGCTGCTGGAGTCCGAACTTTTCGGGCACGAAAAGGGCGCCTTCACCGGCGCCGTGGCGCGCCGCATCGGCAAGTTCGAGGAAGCATCGGGCGGCACGCTGCTGCTGGACGAAATCTCAGAAATGGATGTGCGCCTGCAGGCCAAGCTCCTGCGCGCCATTCAGGAGCGGTTGATCGATCGCGTCGGCGGCGGCAAGCCCGTGCCGGTGGATATCCGCATCCTGGCGACCTCCAACCGCAATCTCAGCGAAGCCGTGCGCGAAGGGACTTTCCGAGAGGATCTGCTGTTCCGCCTCAACGTCATCAATCTGAAGCTCCCCGCCTTGCGCGATCGCCCCGGCGACATCCTGGCGCTGTCGGAGCATTTCGTTGCCAAATACGCCAAGGCCAACGGCCTGCCGAGCCGCATGCTCTCGCCCGACGCCTGCGAAGCTTTGCTGAAAGCGCCATGGCCGGGGAACGTGCGCGAACTGGAAAACACGCTCCACCGCGCCGTGCTGCTGTCATCGGGTACCGTGATCGGCCCCGACGCGATCGTTCTCCCCGACGGCATGGGGCTCTCCGAAGTGGCCGCCGCAAGCTCGCTTTCGGCGCAGTTGGCCCAAACCGCCCAGACCATGTCGGCAGCGCTCGTTGGCCGCACCGTGGCCGATGTGGAGCGCGATTTGATTCTTGATACGCTTGATCACACCCTGGGCAACCGCACCCATGCGGCCAATATCCTGGGCATCTCCATCCGCACGCTGCGCAACAAGCTCAACCAATATGCCGATGAAGGCACGCGCATCCCCGAGCCCGGCGAACGCCGGAACGTGGCCTAACCACTAAATGACCGACCTCCCCACCGGCCAGCACGCCAAGTTCAAGATCCCCACCCCCGCTTCGGTGGTCGATCTGCTTCGTTCCGGCGATATCGCGCTTGCCACAGGCGTGATGAGCCTGATCGTCATCCTGATCGTGCCCATGCCGGCGCTGCTGGTGGACGCGCTTCTTGCCATCTCGATCGTTTTTTCCGTGATGATCCTGATGACGGCGCTGTTTATCCAGAAGCCGCTCGAATTCTCGTCCTTCCCGACGGTGCTTTTAATCGCCACCATGCTGCGGCTGGGCCTCAACCTTGCTACCACCCGCCTGATCCTGAGCGAGGGCCACAATGGCACCGCCGCTGCGGGTCACGTCATCGAGGCCTTCGGCAATTTCGTCACGCGCGGAAATTTCGTGATCGGTGTCGTCGTGTTCATCATCCTCGTGATCGTGAACTTCATCGTCATCACCAAGGGTTCTGGCCGAATTGCTGAAGTCGCCGCACGCTTCAGCCTCGACGCCATGCCGGGCAAGCAAATGGCCATCGACGCCGACCTTTCTGCGGGTTTGATCGACGAAGACACTGCCAAGAAGCGCCGCGCGGAACTGGAAGGCGAAAGCGCCTTTTTCGGCAATATGGACGGCGCCTCCAAATTCGTGCGCGGCGACGCCATTGCCGGCCTCATCATCACCTTCATCAATGTGTCCGCCGGCATTCTGATCGGCGTCATGCAGGAAGGCCTGAGCTTTGGCGAAGCGGCCAATGTTTATACCCTGCTCACCATTGGCGATGGTCTCGTTTCCCAGATCCCCGCCCTGATCGTTTCCACGGCAGCAGGTATCCTTGTTTCGAAATCCGGCGTGGCGGGTTCGGCCGACAAGGCCCTTTCGGCCCAGTTCACCGGCTATCCGCGGGCACTGGGCATGTCAGCGGCCGTAATGGGCGCGCTGGCATTTCTTCCCGGCATGCCCTTTATTCCCTTCATGGCCCTGGCCGGTGGTGTTGGCTATGTCGCCTGGCGCGCTGCCCGCACCAAGGACGAAACCAAGGCCAGCGATGCCGTCGCAGCCCTCGCCAAGGCCGCGACACAACCCGGCACGCCTGGCGCCACACCGCCCGGCGAGGCTCCCATCACCGATTCGCTCAAGATCGACGAACTCAAGCTCGAACTGGGCTATGGCCTGCTGGCGCTGGTCAAGGAAGACGAAAGCGGCTCCGACCGCCTCACCGAGCAAATCAAGGCGCTGCGCCGCCAGCTGGCAACCGAACTCGGCTTCATCATGCCGCCCGTGCGCATCCTCGACAACATGCAGCTCGAGCCTAATGCCTACAAGGTCCGCATCAAGGAAGTGGAAGCCGGTGCCGGCGAGATCTATGCCAATTTGCTGATGGTCATGGACCCCTATGGCAACAAGATCGACCTGCCGGGCCACCACACCACTGAGCCCACTTTCGGCCTCCCCGCTACCTGGATCGAACCGGCGCTGCGCGACGAAGCCGAACTGCGCGGCCTTTCCATCATTGATCCCTCGACCGTTATTTCCACGCACCTCACCGAAGTGCTCAAAACCAATGTCGCGGACCTGCTGAGCTATTCCAACGTGCAATCGCTCCTCTCCGGCCTGCCCAAGGAGCAGCAAAAGCTCGTGGAAGACATCGTGCCGGGCCTGATCACCGTATCGGGCGTGCAGCGCGTGCTGCAGGCGCTGCTCAATGAGCGCATCTCCATCCGCGACCTCTCGACCATTCTTGAAGCCATGGCCGAGATCGCGGCGCCCGGCCGATCCGTGCAGACCATTGCCGAACACGTCCGCTCGCGCCTCGCGCGCCAGCTTTGCGCCGCAAATCTGGGGCCAGATGGCAATCTGCCGCTCCTGACCCTTTCGCCCCAATGGGAGCGCGACTTTGCTGAAGCCATGGTGGGCGATGGCGAGAACCGGCACCTGGCCATGGCGCCATCGCGCCTGCAGCAATTCATCAGCGCCGTGCAACAGGCCTTTGAGCGCGCCGCCCAGATGGGCGAACTGCCCGTGCTGATCACCTCTCCCGGCATCCGCCCCCATGTGCGCTCCATCATCGAGCGCTTCCGGCCCCAGACCGTGGTGATGAGCCAGAACGAGGTCCATTCCCGCGTCCGCCTCAAGACGGTGGGCAGTGTCTAGCCATGGGCAAGGTCTTTCTTGATGGCCATCTCCAAGTGCCACCCGAAAGCATCGAAGCGGTCCTTGCAGCATTGCCCGAGCATACCCGGCTCACCCGCGCCGAACCGGGCTGCCTGCACTTCGAGGTAAGGCAGAGCAGCGAGGATCCCACCCGCTTTCTCGTCTCGGAGATTTTTATCGCCGAAGACGCCTTTGACGCCCATCAACAGCGGGCCCGCGCATCTGACTGGGCTAAGGTCACTGCCGGCATGCCGCGCCACTACAACATCCGCTGCAGCGACGACGGCAACGCAACCGGCTGACCTCGACCCCGACTATTCCGGCCGTTTAGGAATATCGAGCCCGCGCTGCACAGCGGCGCGGGCAAGGCCCCGCTCCAGCCAAGCCGGTACCGCCTTGAGGCTCCTATAATCCACCAGATCGGCCGCGCCATAGAATTCCACGATAGCGCGCACCCAACCAAGGCACGCTATGTCAGCAATGGAATATTCGTCCATCAGCCACTCGCGCCTCTCAAGTCGGGTTTCCAGAACACCCAGCACCCGCTTTGATTCCGCGGCATAGCGGTCGCGCGGCCGCTTGTCTTCGTAATCCTTGCCGGCAAACTTGTGGAAGAACCCCAGCTGCCCGAACATCGGCCCGATGGAAGCCATCTGGAACATGACCCACTGGATCGTCTGGTAGCGCCGGGCCGGATCAGCCGAAAGAAGCTGACCTGATTTTTCAGCGAGATAGATCAGGATCGCGCCTGATTCAAACAACTCCAGCGGCTTCCCACCCGGACCATTGGGGTCAATGATTGCGGGGATCTTGCCATTGGGATTGAGCGCCAGGAAATCCGGCCCCCAGGTCTCGTTCTTGGTGATGTTCACCAGATGGGCCTCATAGGGTAGGCCGGTTTCCTCCAGCATGATCGAAACCTTGACGCCATTGGGCGTCGGGAAGGAATAAAGCTGAATGATTTCGGGATTCTGCGCCGGCCAGCGCTGGGCGACGGGAAACTGGGAAAAATCGGCCATTGATTTTGCTCCAAAAGAGAAAGCCTGCCGCCGGCACTCGGGCGGGCAAATCGGCGGCGCACTCAAATCGGGATGGGACGCCGCGGCTGAACATGGCGGCGCACTGTCCTCTATTCAAGCCAAGGAACAGCGCCAGCTTTCGTGCATTGTCTCAATCCACCACGGGGCTGATCATGAAGTTATTTGTCTGCGATCATTGCGGCAACACGATTTACTTCGAGAACGCCCTCTGCGAGCGCTGCGGCCACCAGCTCGGCTATATTCCCGAAAAGAATGCCCTGGTTTCCCTGGTGTGCGATGGGCAGACATGGTCCTCGCCGGCATATCCCGGAGAGAACTATGTATTTTGCGACAATGCCAAGCATGCAGCCTGCAATTGGCTGGTCTCCGCCGAACCGGGGGGCAATATCTTCTGCGCCGCGTGCCGGCACAATGAAACCATTCCTGCCTTAGGCCATCCGCTGAACCTGGAACGTTGGCAGACCATAGAGCGGGCCAAAAAGCGCCTGTTCTATTCCCTTCTGCGGCTTGGCCTGCCGCTCCAGACCCGCATTGAAGACCCAGAGCACGGCCTGTCCTTTCGTTTCCTGGCGGATGAGCCGGAGCAAGGGGGTGCGGTGATGACGGGCCACGAAAACGGCATCATCACCATTGCCCTGGTGGAAGCTGACGATGCAGAGCGCGAAAGCCGCCGCACCAGCATGGGCGAGCCCTACCGAACCTTGCTCGGCCACTTTCGACACGAAATCGCCCATCATTATTGGGATCTGCTGGTGGAAGGCAAAGCACCGCTGCAGCGTTTCCGCCAACTGTTTGGCGACGAAACGGCAGATTACGGGCAGGCTCTGCAAAATCACTACGCCAATGGGGCTCCGGTCGGCTGGCCGCAGAACTTCATCAGCGCCTATGCCACCTCGCACCCCTGGGAAGATTTCGCCGAAACCTTTGCCCATTATCTTCACATCACCGACACAGTGGAAATGGCGGCAGCCTTTGGCGTGCAGGCCCGCCCCAGCACCGGTGATCGCAGCCTGTCCGTCCGGGTGAACTTCGACCCCTATACGGCGTCCGATGCGCAGACCCTGGTCAACAACTGGATCCCGCTGGCCTCCATGCTCAACAATCTCAACCGCGCCATGGGGCATCCTGACGCTTACCCCTTCGTGCTGTCGCCGGCCGTAGTGGAGAAGCTGGGGTTTATTCACGAGCTGGTGCATGGGGTCCGGGCCTAAGTGAGGGTCCTTCCCAAGCACTGTCTCCTTCCGCTATCCTCCTCCCATGCCTATCACCATCCTTCAGGTCCCCTCCTTTTCCACCCTCTGCAACGCTGCCTTTGCCTTGCGGCGGGAAGTCTTTGTCTGGGAGCAAAAAGTTCCCGAGGCTGAAGAGCACGATGCGGATGACTTCACGGCCACCCATTTCGTGGCTGTTGCCGAAGGCGAAGTGGTGGGTACGCTGCGCCTCATCTTCAAGCCCGAGCATGTCAAGATCGGCCGGGTTGCTGTCCGGCAAACTTTTCGTGGCCGGGGCATCGCCAGGCTCATGATCGAAGCAGCGATGGACCATGCCCGCGCGCAGGGCCAGGACCGGTTTTACCTCACAGCGCAATCGGACAAGTTGGCCATGTATGAAAAGCTCGGCTTTGCAGCTTTTGGCCCCGAATTCACCGACGGCGGCATGCCGCACCGTGCCATGCGCAGCTATGACCGTGAAAGCGCCGAGTTAACCAATTAGCCTGTGCTTAAGCCTATTTCGGTGCACCATCTGGACGACCACGATAGGTACGATATTGTCGCCCACACTGGGCAGTTCGCGACGTAAATTGGCGCGGTGCCCAGAATAATAATCCGCCAGGGAGGCGGGAAAGGCCGGCCTCGTTCTGCGAGAGCCGGCCTTTTATTTGCGCCAAAAATGTGATGTCGCGAAACCTTCGCGGAACGGTTCGCACACCATGGCGTTACCAGTTCATCAGGACCGTGCGGTGCGCGACCGGCAAAGTTTTGTACCGCAAGTCCCGTCCATAAGAACAATGAACCAATGGAGCCTATAATGATCCGCACACTCTTGGCTACTACAGCTATTGCAGCTCTGATGTCCACGGGCGCCATCGCTCAGGACGCTACGCCTGTGCAGGACACCGATGCACCTGCAACAACCGAAATGGCGCCAGCTGATCCCAACGCTCCGGCTGCTCCAGCAGCTCCTGCCGCGGAAACGGCGACTCCAGCTGCTCCTGCCCCTACTGCTGAGGCACCAGAGCCTGTGGAAGCCGAGCCAGGTGCAGCTCAGGCCCAGCTTCAGGGTTTTGAGATGTCCGCCGGCTACACCGCCGTCGACAGCGACAATCTTGCTTCCGAGCTGATCGATCAGCCCGTCTATTCGTCTGCTGGCGATGATGCCGAAGAAATCGGCAATATCACGGACGTCGTGTTCAACCAGGAAGGCCAGATGACGGCCGTCGTGATCGGCGTGGGCGGTTTCCTGGGCCTTGGCGAGAAGTCCGTGGCCGTTCCCTTTGAGGAGCTCCAGTTCGTGATCGCTGCCGACAACACTGAACGTTGGGTTGTCGAAACCACCGCAGAGGCTCTTGAAGGCGCGCCGGAATTCGTCTGGGAAGAAGATGAACCGGTTGACGCAGGCGACACCATGGCTCCGGCCGATGGCGGCGCGATGGCTCCCGCTGAGGGTGGGGCAATGGCCCCGGCTGAGGGCGGCGCAATGGCTCCCGCAACCAACTAATCCGCAAGGATTGCCACAACGAGGGCCAGCCTTAGGGCTGGCCTTTTTTGCATGTACGACTTCCGGAGATCCATGATGCGGCTATTCACCCTCCTTTCAACCCTTGCGCTTTTGGCTGCAGCACCTGCCCTAGGGCAGGGCACATCGGGCGTCGGCACAGGCGGGGGATCAACGCAATTGGAGCAGAGCGGCCTCACGCCTCCCACCGTGCTCTCGCAAGGCTTTACGGCCGACGGCACTGATATCCTGGTCACCCAATTGCTGGGGCAGACCGTTTATTCGTCCACCGCCGATAACGCCGAGGAAATCGGCACCATCAACGACATGGTCGTGACTGCGGGCCAAGGGCTTTCAGCCGTGGTAATCGGCGTGGGCGGCTTTCTGGGCGTTGGCTCCAAGGACGTTGCGGTCGACTTCAGCCAACTCGAATGGGCTGAACGCGAGGATGGCTCGCGCCGCTGGGTGCTTGCGGCTACCGCCGAATCCCTCGCCGATGCCCCGGCCTTTATCTGGGGCGAAAGCGAAGAGACTACGGGCGAACCAGCTCTTACGCCTGAAGAGGAAGAAGAACAGCTCGTCGACGGTGACCCCAATGCCGCCCCGATCGATCCGGCCCTCACGACCGACCAGCCCGAAGCACAGGGTACTCCTTCCGCACTTGACCGGAGTGGCTTTTCCGAGTTCGACGAAACCGGCCTCACGGCCGAACAACTGCGCGGCATTGGCGTTTATGGCATCAATGACGAGCTGATCGGCAGCATCGGTGATGTCCTGACCAACCAGGATGGCAGCTTCGATGCCGTAATCGTCGACGTTGGCGGCTTCCTTGGCCTGGGCGCCAAGCCCGTTGCGGTGGGGTTCGACAATCTCACCTTTTCAGCCGACACCTTCGGCAACCGCTATTTATTCCTCAACACCACGCGCGAGCAGCTCGAAGCGCAAACGGAATACGACCCGCAGACCTATCAGGCGGAGCGGAACCAGCAGCGTATGGTGATTAGCCCCTGAGGGATTGGCGCGTGCCCCAAGGGAGCCTAAGGCCGCCCAACAAACACCGGCGCCTCCCCCGGACTTGATCCGGGGGTCTCTTGCCGCTTGTGCCAGATGAAGAGTGACCCGCGGATCAAGTCCGCGGGAAGCGGCTGTGGGCGGACAATTGGTTCCAATCGTCACCCCGGGGTCAACCCGCGGGCGCCTCACGTTCTGTGCCGCAAGGCCAAATGGCCCGCATTCTACTGCCGCGAAAACCTCAAGCGGGCAATCTCGTCGTAGTCGGCCTGCTCGGCCTTGTTCTGCTCGTCCCGGTCGCGCTGATGTTCGCGCTGGTCTAGCAATTCCACCTTCTTGAGATCCTCCAGCGCCTCGGCCAGCGCATCCTGGGCTGTCTCGAGCTTGCTGCGCATGTCATTGGCTGATGCCAGCAGATTATCGCGCCGGGTAATCGCGGCCTTGGCAAAGGTGGAATAGGCGAAATGCGCCACGTCCGAAATACCGGTCTTGGTCTGCTCGATTTCGATCTGCTGGTCGAGTTCGGCTGCCATGCGCTCGAAATCACGGACCATCATTTCGATCTGCGCAACCTGCCGGCGCTTCTCGTCCACCTGGAACTTCTTGAGCCGAATGAGGCTCTCGCTGCGCGATTTCAAGACCTGTACTCCTTACACACCAAGTCAGTTCCGGGGCCCATACACGGCCCCATCAGCCTGCCGCGCCCGCCTCGGCCACGATCGCCTCGAGCATTTTATAGCCCTCGGCGATCGTTGTCGTTTCTTCCCGGCTCTGGCTTAAAAAAGCCTCAAGTTGCGGGTTGATAGCGATCGCGCGGTCCACTTTCGGATCTGACCCTTTCCGGTAAGCCCCCAGCCGGATCAGTTCCTCCATGTCCGAATAGATGGACATGAGCTCTCGCGCCTTTTGCAAGGTGGGCCGGAAATCAACCGGCACACACCCAGGCATGGTGCGCGAAATGGACCGGAGCACATTGACGGCGGGGTAACGTCCCCGTTCGGCAATGCCACGCTCCATCACAATGTGCCCGTCAAGAATCCCGCGCACGGCATCCGCAATGGGCTCATTGTGGTCATCACCTTCCACCAAAACGGTAAAAAGTCCGGTAACAGAACCGGTAGAAGGCGTTCCAGGTCCGGCACGCTCCAAAAGGCGCGGCAACTCGGTAAAGACGGTTGGCGGATAGCCCTTTGCAGTCGGCGGCTCCCCAATGGCGAGGCCGATCTCGCGTTGCGCCATGGCAAAGCGGGTCAGGCTATCCATCATGCAAAGAACGCGTTTGCCCTGGTCGCGGAAATATTCGCTCAAAGCCAGCGACATGTAAGCCGCCTGCCGCCGCATCAGCGCCGCCTCGTCCGAGGTCGCGACCACCACCACGGCATTGGCGAGCCCCGCCTCACCGAGATATTCCTGGATGAACTCGTGCACCTCGCGGCCGCGCTCGCCGATCAGCCCGATCACGGCCACATCCACATTGGTGTTGCGCGCCAGCATGCTCATCAGCACCGACTTGCCCACGCCCGAGCCGGCAAAGATGCCCAGGCGCTGCCCCTCGCACACGGTGGTAAAGGTATTAAGGCACCGCACGCCCAGATCCAGCGGATCGCCCACGCGGACCCGGTCATGCGCCAGCAGAGGGTTCTGCCGCAAGGGGTAAGGCGTCGCGCCGCGCGGCAATGGCCCCTTGCCATCGATCGGTTCGCCATTGGCATTGACCACACGCCCGAGCCAACCCTCCGAAGGAAAGGCCGAGCCGTCATTGCGCTGGAACACCGCCTTGCAGCCCAGCCGCACCCCGCCCAATTGCCCGAATGGCAAGCACAGGGCATGCCCGTCCTTGAAGCCGATGATCTCGGCCGCGACCTGCTCGTCGTTGACCGTATCGATCTGCACGCGGCCGCCCACGCGAAGCTCGCGCACCGGACCCACGATCTCGATCAGCAGCCCTTGCACCGACTTGACGCGGCCATAGACCTCCACATCGTCGATCGCCTCGATTGCCGATATAAGCGCCTTCATCGGTCAGCATCCGTTTACTGCAATGGCTAAACTATGGTTTCCCGACGGCCATTATCGGGAACAATCTCGAATCAGATGGTAACCGATCCTTAAGGTAAAAGCGCTATTCCAGGCACTGGAGCACTCCGTCCGCTGCTTTGCGCCGACCCTGCTCCAAACCCTTGCCAGACATTGCATTGCCTGAGTCCGCAGAGTCGTTTATGCGGCCAACTTAAACCATTTTCTTAAGAAAAATAAATAAGATTAACCGTTATTTTTCAATGTGTTAGACTTAATTCATCCTAACGTCGTTTGCGTATTGCCCAACTGAATTAAACTTTGTTAACTATTTGGACTTAGGGTTCAGTCATATCCAGTAGGGTTGGCGTGGGCAGGCCAGGTCCCACGGTTCCAGCAGGAACGAATGACAAGGGGAATAAAATGCGGGTACTCCTTATTGAGGACGACAGCGCAACAGCGCAAAGCATCGAACTGATGCTCAAGTCCGAGAGCTTCAACGTTTACACCACCGATCTTGGTGAGGAAGGCGTCGATCTCGGCAAACTCTACGACTACGATATTATCCTTCTCGATCTGAACCTGCCCGACATGAGCGGTTACGAGGTGCTTCGCACCCTGCGTGTTGCCAAGGTTCAGACGCCAATCCTGATCCTGTCCGGCCTCGCCGGCATCGAGGACAAGGTGCGCGGTCTCGGCTTCGGCGCCGACGACTACATGACCAAGCCCTTCCACAAGGACGAGCTGGTTGCTCGCATCCACGCCATTGTGCGCCGCTCCAAGGGTCACGCCCAGTCGGTCATCACCACGGGCGAACTCACGGTCAATCTCGACACCAAGACCGTTGAAGTGCAGTCCCAGCGCGTGCACCTCACGGGCAAGGAATACCAGATGCTCGAGCTGCTGTCCCTGCGCAAGGGGACGACGCTCACCAAGGAAATGTTCCTCAACCACCTTTATGGCGGTATGGACGAACCCGAACTCAAGATCATCGACGTGTTTATCTGCAAGCTGCGCAAGAAGCTTTCGGTGGCCACGGGTGGCAAGAACTACATCGAAACCGTCTGGGGCCGCGGCTACGTCCTGCGTGAACCCGACGAAAGCGAAGTCTACGCCGACAACGTCGCCTGATCCCCTTCAGGACCCTTTGTCATCAACCATTTGCCCCCGCGTGACACCGTCACGCGGGGCTTTCGTTTTCCCCATTCTACAGGCTGCGCAAGAGCCCGGAACTGACCCCGGGCACAGGCGTTATCGATGCGAGGTATTTTGGGGGATAATCAGCCATGTCAGACCTGTCGCAGCGCCTGCGCGAGCCGCTCGTGATCATCATTCTCGTGATCGCCGTGGCCGGCTGGCTGGCCTTTTTCGCCATGTGGATCAATTCGGCGAGCCAATCGGGACAGCAACAGGAGACCATCGCAACCCTTACCGCCGAGCGCGATGATGTTACCCAGCGCCTTGCCGCGCAGGAAGAGGCGCAAGGCCAGTTAACTGACCTGCAGGCACAGATCGCCACTGCCCAGCAGGACCTTGCCGCCAATACGGCATCGCTGGAAACCGTGCGCAATGACCTAACAGCACGCCAGGCTGAACTTGAAGCCCTGACCGGCGACCTCGAGGCCCGCCGCACCGAAACAGCCACGCTGCAGCAGGAGGCGGAAGCCGCCACCCAGCAGACAGCCGAGCTCACCGGACGGCAAGAGGAGCTGCAAGCGCAAATCGACACTGCCAACCAGCAGCTGACCGATATTGGCGCTCGCCTTGAAGAAGCCCGCCAGATCGAAGCCGCAGCAGCTTCCAATGCAGCCCAGCTGACCAGCGAGGCAGCAACGGCAACCAGCAATCTGGCCGATCTTCAGAGCCGGCTGCAAAGCACACGCGAACAGCTGACCACCGCCCAGGGGCAGATGACCGATCTTGCCGCCCAGACGCAGGCGGCGGGCGCTGACCTCCAGACTCTCCAGCAACAGGTCGCCGACCTGCAGACCCGCCGGGACCAGCTGACCGCCGAAGTGCAGAACTATCAGGACCAGCGCAACCAGCTGCAGCCCCAGGTTGATGAGCTCAGCCGCACCATTACCCAGCGCGGTGAAGAACTCACGGCCCTTGAACAGCGCATTGCTGGCGCAATCGCCACCGCCGACACCATGGGCCGCTACACGGTTGCGGGCGAAGGCGAGGCTCAAGGGCTGGCCTTGAGCCTGGACCCTGCCGGCAAGTTCACCCTCACAGGTCGCGGCAACCGTTCGGTTTCCGGCGACTACGTCCTGACCGAAACCGAGCTGCAGCTCACTAATGCGCAAGGCGCGGTGGGCAATGCGCAATTCCCCATGACCTGCCCCATCGCCAATAACGACAACGGCTTCACCATAGGCGATGCCCCTGGTTGCGCCCTGTCCGGCCTGCAGTTCGACCGCGCCCCGTAAGTTAGGCGTCCCGGACCACCTCACCCACACGCGATGTTACCCCGGCCTTGAGCCGGGGCCCATCCCGAGATGTCGCCGCCCACCGGGCCCGTCGAACACCACCTGGGAGGCAGAACCATTGCCTTTCCGCCACGGCCCTGCTTTTCTGCTGCCATGGCCGCAGCAAACAATGTCCAACGCACCATCACCGATGTTTGGAAAACCGAGCAGCCTCGGCTGATCGCTAGCCTCACGCGCATGGTGCGCGATATCACACTGGCCGAGGAGCTGGCGCAGGACGCGCTGGTCATCGCGCTCAAGAACTGGCCCCAAGCCGGCGTGCCGCACAATCCTGGCGCCTGGCTCATGCAAACTGCCAAGCGCCGCGCAATCGACCTCTTTCGTCACCGCAAGATGGCGGCCGAGAAGCTCGCGCAGGTCGGCCACATCATCGAAACTGATAGGCTCGACCACGAAGCCGATCTGCACGACGCCCTCGACGATGACGTCGGTGACGATCTCCTGCGCCTGATCTTCACCGCCTGCCACCCGATCCTGCCGGCCGAGTCCCGGGTCGCGCTGACCCTACGCCTGCTTGGCGGGCTTACCACAGAAGAAATTGCCCGCGCTTTCCTTGCTGCCGAACCCACGATCAGCCAGCGGATCGTGCGTGCCAAGAAAACCATTGCCGAAGCCGGCATCCCCTTTGAAGTGCCGCGCGGCCCTGAACGTGCCGAGCGTCTCGCGTCCGTGCTGGGCGTGCTCTACCTCATCTTCAACGAAGGCTATTCCGCGACATCGGGCGATGACTGGATCCGCCCACAGCTCTGCGACGAAGCTATCCGCCTCGGCCGCATCCTGATGCGGCTGTCCCCCGATGACAGCGAGGTTCATGCCCTTGTTGCCCTCATGGAAATCCAGGCCTCCCGCAATGCGGCGCGAACCGATCGGGAGGGCCAACCGATTCTTTTGGGCGATCAGGATCGCTCCAGATGGGACCACGCGCAAATCAGTTCTGGCCTGGCGGCCCTCGACGAGGCCATAAGGCGCGGCGGCGAGGATCAGCCCTACGCCCTTCAGGCAGCCATTGCGGCCTGTCATGCGCGGGCAAGGAGCACGGCCGAGACCGACTGGAACCGGATCGCGGGGCTTTATGCCCGCTTGAACCAGCAGACCCCCTCCCCCGTGGTCGAGCTCAACCGTGCCGTAGCGATATCCATGGCCCAAGGTCCGGCCGCTGGGCTTGCTGTGATCGACGGCATCAAAAACAATTCCGCGCTCAGAAACTATCACCTGCTCTATGGCGTCCGTGGTGATTTGCTGAGCAAGCTGGGCCGCTATGCCGAAGCGTCACAGGAATTCAGACGCGCGTCAGAACTCACCCGCAACCAGCGTGAGCGGGCGTATCTCACCGCGCGAGCGGAGGAAAATAGCAGGGATCAACCAGCGCCCTAGAGCCGCTAGGTAGATTATCCGCTCGAGCCCGCCCCACCACAATTGCCCCAGACCTGATCCGGGGTTACGCTCCGCTTGTGCCGTGTGGAGGAGGACGCGCGGATCAAGTCCGCGGAAACCGGGCAAGCCTCGCCTCTAAGCGGCAGCCTCGAATTTGGCTTCCAGAATAGCCCGGTCAAACGGCTTCATCATATAATCGCTGGCGCCTGCCTTGAGCGCCATGGCGATGGTGCCGATGTCGTTTTCAACCGTGCAATAAACGACCCAGGGCTTTTCCCCGCCGACATAGCCGCGCAGGAGCTTGAGGAATTCCAGCCCGCTCAGGATGGGCATGCTCCAGTCCAGAAGGATGGCGTCGGGCATTTCCTGGCGGCATTTATCGAACGCTTCCTGCCCGTCTTCGGCCTCCTCGACAATATAGTCCATGTCTTCCAGGATGCGCCGTGCGACTTTGCGCACGACGGTGGAGTCATCGACGATCAAGCAGGATTTCATCGTACCCGGTTCCGCAGAGGCTGACGCAGGAACCGATCATACCAGCGACATCCTACGGATTGGTTAGCGTCAAGCAGACACTTCGACAGCACTCTCTTCGGCCACCTTGGGATTGGCCGTGAAAAAGAACTTGCCGTCTTCGATCCCAATGGCGAGTTCCATTGCTGTCATGCGGGCAAGCAGCCCCGTATAGAACGGCTGTATGCCCCGCGCGTCGACGGCGCCTTCTTCGGGCATTCCCGACAAAAGGCCCGCGGCACCCGATGGCACAAGCGTTTTTTGCCGCTTTTCCGGATCGCTCTTGGAGCTGAACTCAAACTTTTCGCTCCCCGCCTCGCCCGAAATCGACGCCGTCACCAGCCCGCCGCGCGGCACGGACATGGCTGCAATCAGCAGCATGTTCATGAAGAGCTTGGCCTTGTGCTTGGGAAGAAGGATAAGCGGCACATTCCATTCAAGATCGGCTTTTTCGATCTCGAACAGGATGCGCGCCACGCGCTCGCATTCACGCGTGTCGATGTCGGTACCGGCTGTCGAGGAGGCGCCATAGGCCAGGCGCGCAAATTCGAGCTTGGCGCGGCTCTGCTTGGCGGCGCTGGCGATCAGGTCGCGCGCGCCCTCGGCCATTTCGCCCTGGTTGGGGTCAGCCAGAACTTCAAGGCCATTACCGATCGCACCAATGGGGTTGATCAGATCGTGGCAAACCCGGCTGCACAGCATCGCCGCAAGATCGGTTGCCTGGAGCTCGATAATATCGGCCATGGGAAAATCTCCGTAGGGCGGTGCACCGCCAGAATCAATTTGGGTCCGACCTTAAAGGCACATGGTTTAAAGTGAGCCTAAAAAACCCGACCCGTCAGTTCACCGATAGCTGCCTGGACAATTCGGGCCACTTCTCCGCTCCCGTGCGCGCCGCAGCATCAGGCGCAAGCAGGAACGCCTCGCGGTTCGCGGCTGAATAAAACAGATAAAGCCGCTCCTTGAACACAGCGTAGATCCGCGCATCGCTGTCGGCCACAAAACCGCGCGAAACGCCCATCCCGTCATGCCCACCATATTGAGGGGCATAAACTTCGGGCGCTCGCTGGAACACATCGCGATTGGCCGCGCTCGCGAAATGCCAGGGCACATTCTGCCAAACCAATTCAAAATCAGCCCGGCCGGGAAGCGGCGCCGGTTCGGTAAAATAGCTCACCGGATCATAGCCCGAAATGGCAATGCCGGTGAGCGGGTCGGTGACGATCAACGTCACCACCGATTGCGCCCGCACCGGCGCGATTGCGGCACAAACCATGCCAAAAACGGGCAAAACAAAGGCGAGCATGGTTAAGATTTGTTTAGAGGTTTGCGTCATCATTGATCCAATGATCGGCAGGACGGGCATCGGGATTTGCCGGGGCAAAGCTAGTCGCCAAGCCTTAACGAGCCCGTAACCACCGCCTTGCTGCCGGAGGAGATCCAGATGATCAAGCGCCTTGCCATTCTCGTCACGCTGCTGGCAGCCATTGTTGCACCCCTGCCCACGGCTTTTGCCCAAGGCTCGCTGAGCGAAACCTATTCGGGCGAAGAGCTGGTCGAAAGTGGCCGCGAATTCTTCGGAAGCGCCTCGCAGGGCCTGGCGTCCCTCGTTGAACGCGCGGTGAGCGAATTCGGGCTGCCCAATGGCTATATCTTGGGCGAAGATGCCGGCGGCGCCCTTTTTGCGGGTGCTCGCTATGGCGAAGGCACGGTTTATACCCGCAATGCCGGCCAATATGCCGTTTACTGGCAGGGCCCGTCCCTGGGCTTCGACGTCGGCGGCGATGGCTCCAAGGTCATGATGCTGGTCTACAATCTCAACCAGATCGGCGACGTCCTGGGCCGCTATGCCGGCGTCAATGGTTCGGCTTATGTGGTGGGTGGCTTTGGCATGACGGTGATCAAGCGCGGCCCGGTCGTGATGGTCCCCATCCGCTCGGGCGTCGGCGCCCGCCTTGGAGTCAATATCGGCTACCTCAACTTCACCAACGAGCCCACCTGGAACCCCTTCTAGGCCTCAAAAGCCATTGATGCATTGTTGACACGCCTGTGAAATAACAGCCGCGCTCACGCATAGGATTTGGCCCGATCTGGCCTGCTCATGCGTTAGGGATAGTGGCTGGCGAAGACGGCGATGGGCCGCCTGAGCTGCCGGAAAATTGCAAAACCCGCGCCTGTCTGCTGCGCGGTGCTGGAGTTCGGCAGATGCTGATCGAAAACATGATGTATTTCGCGATGGGCGTGCTGGTGGCGGGGCTTCTGGCCCTGATCATCCTGCCGGCCGTCTGGAAGCGGGCGGTGCGCCTGACCAAGCGCCGCATCGAAGCCGCGACTCCCATCACCATGGCCGAGTTCCGGGCCGACAAGGATCAGCTCCGCGCCGAGTTCGCCCTCACCACCCGGCGCCTTGAAGTCAACATCGAGACCCTGCGCGCCAAGCTCACCGAAAGCCTCGCCGAGGTCAACCAGAAGCGCGCCGACATTGCCACGCTACAGGCCGAGCGCGACGGGCATTTGCGCCAGATCGCCGAGCTTGAAAAGCAGCATGGCGAACTGCGCGACCGCGTCGCCCAACTGGAGCGAGAAGCTGCCGAACAGCTGGAAGGCGCCAACCAGGCGAGCGCCGAAAATGCGGTGGCCCTGGCCGACATGCCCGAAGCGGCTGATGGGGAAAACGGAGCCAAGAACGTCGACGGCGATGATCTTGTGATTGCCCAGGCGCGCATCGCCAGCGCCGAAAGCCGCCTCAATGCCCTTCTCTCCGAAACCGGAAGCACGGTCGAGATCAGCGCCGGCGGCGCCGAACAGCCCCTCGCTGACAAGCTGACGCAGGAAGCCGAGCTCGAAAGCCTGCGCAATAAGGTCGCCAATGTGGAAAGCTCCATCCTGGCCGATTGGGACACCGACCGGCTAGAAGAAGCCGCTATGCGCGACAGGCTTAAGGACATCGCCGGCAGCGTTAGCCGGCTGGTTTATGCCGCGGAAACCGAAACGCCCGTCCACACCAACGAAGGCGAAAGTCTGTTTGACCGCGTGCAGCGCTTTGCCGATACGGGTGATTTCACCGACGTCCCAGCCAAACCCGCCCGGAGCGAACGCAAGGGCGGCGTTTCGGACCGCATGGCCGCGATCCGGGAAATTCAGGGGCGTTAGCCCCTACTCCCCGATCACCACACTGCGCGTCAGCTCGCCACTGGCCTGGTCAAACAAAGCAAGCGTCGTCACCCCGTTCATGCTATAGGTCACGTTGATCGCCCCCTCGCTGACCACGGCCGAGATCACTTCCGCCCCGGCGGGCACCGAAACGATCTCCGCCACCGCAGGCGGCGGTGCGTCGCGCATCACCCGATAGACAAGGGCGAAGGCAATCGCCATAAAGCCCAGCAACAGGATGCCGATCGATATCCCGAATGAACGGCGCGCCTTGCTGAACACGGCCAGCGCCTCGGGGGATAAAGGCTCGTCCGCTTTGGGGCCGCCGGGCCCGGTCTCGTTAGGATTGCTCATGGCCGAAAATACCGCATTGGAGTTCGAGGGCGACGAAGTTGAACTCGTCGTCGATAGCGAAATGGCCGGCGGTCGGCTCGACGCCACCCTGGCAAAGGCCCACACCGTTTTAAGCCGCAACCGGATCAAGGATCTGATCCTGTCCGGCGCCGTCACCATCGACGGCCAAACCGTCAGCGAGCCCAAATACCGGCTTAACGCCGGCGAGACAATCATTCTTCTTGCCCCGCCGCCTGAAGATGCCGAGCCCCATCCCGAGAATATCCCGCTCGACATCCTTTACGAGGACGACCAGTTGATCGTCGTCAACAAGCCTGTCGGCATGGTTGTTCACCCTGCCCCCGGCTCGCCCAACGGTACGCTGGTCAATGCGCTGCTTTATCATTGCGGCGATAGCCTCGTGGGCATTGGTGGCGTCAAGCGCCCCGGCATCGTCCATCGCCTGGATCGCGACACATCCGGTGTCATGGTGGCGGCCAAGACTGAGACGGCGCATAGGCACCTTTCCGAGCAATTCGCCGACCATGGCCGCACCGGCCCACTCCATCGCGCCTATATCGCTTTTGTTTGGGGCTCCACCGAAACCGGCAAGGGCAGTATCGACGCCCCGCTCGGGCGCGACCAGAACAATCGCCTCAAGCAGGCCGTGCGCAAGGATGGCCGCGAAGCCATCACCCACTATTTTGTCGAGCAGCGTTTCGGTGATGCCGGCTGGGACATTACGCGCGTCCAGTGTCACCTTGAAACCGGCCGCACCCACCAGATCCGCGTCCACATGGCCCATATCGGCCATCCCCTGGTGGCCGATGCCGTTTATGCTTCAGGTTACGCTACCAAGATCAACAAATTGCCTCCTGATGTCGTCGGGCCTATCCAGTCGCTCGGTCGCCAAGCCCTTCATGCGGCCGAGCTGGGCTTCGAACATCCTGTCACGCAAGAAGAAATGTTCTTCGAGGCTCCCCTGCCGCCGGACCTTCAAGCACTCCAGGATGCGCTTGAAGGCTACAACAAGGCTTTTGCCCGCTAGCGATTCACCGCATGGTGAATGAACCCGAGGGTCTACATGGGCGTAGAGTGTATTGAGTGCACGCTAAGGCCCTGAGCAAGCCTTGCGTATTTGTAACCATTTTGGCGATCCGGTGCTCTTACATTCGCCAAATTGCCGATTATATATTCATCGTAGTTTGCCGATGGGTTGGATGGACCGCGGCGAAGCTAGCTACCCTCGAGGGGTACCGGAGCGGCTGTGGGGTACTGCCGTTCCTTGACCGGCCTGCTTGGGGGAACATGAAAGGGGTGCAATAAATGGCCCAGACCAATCTTCCAGTCCTCTCAGCCGAAGGCGGCCTCAGCCGCTATCTTCAGGAAATCCGCAAGTTCCCGATGCTGGAACCGGATGAAGAATTCATGCTGGCCAAGCGCTACAAGGAACACGCCGATCCGGGCGCTGCCCAGAAGCTGATCACCTCGCATTTGCGTCTCGTGGCCAAGATCGCGATGGGGTATCGCGGCTATGGCCTGCCTATTTCTGAAGTCATTTCGGAGGGCAATGTCGGCCTCATGCATGCCGTTAAGCGCTTCGAGCCTGATAAGGGCTTCCGCTTGGCAACCTATGCCATGTGGTGGATCCGCGCTGCAATCCAGGAATATGTCCTGCGCTCCTGGAGCCTGGTCAAGATCGGCACGACTGCCGCCCAGAAGCGTCTGTTCTTCAACCTGCGCAAGGTGAAGGGCCAGATTGCTGCCCTGGACGACGGATCGCTCCATCCAGACCAGATCAAGCAGATCGCGACTACGCTCAACGTCACCGAAGACGACGTTGTTTCTATGAACGCGCGCCTGTCCGGTGACGCCTCGCTCAACTCGCCCATGCGAGCCGACGAAGGCTCTTCCGAATGGCAGGACTGGCTCGTGGATGACACGCCGAGCGCCGAAACCAGGCTGGGCGAGAGCGAGGAATACAGCGAACGCATGGGCCTGCTCAACAACGCCATGGACGTGCTGAACGATCGCGAACGCGCCATCTTCCATGCCCGTCGCCTCCAGGAGAATCCATCAACCCTGGAAGAACTGGCCCAGCAATACGACGTCAGCCGCGAACGCATTCGCCAGATCGAAGTGCGCGCCTTTGAAAAAGTGCAAGACGCCGTCAAGGAAGCCGCCCGCGCCAACTAGGCCGGGATTAAATGATACCGAAGGCGGGCCCAGTGCCCGCCTTTTTTGTTGCGAGAGGCTAGTGCGGACCACTCACGAGAGGGCCGGCATCATCTCGCCCCGCCACCAATCGCCACCCTTGGGCCTGACCCGAGGGCTCTGCCCTTCGCCGCCGCCAAGCTTCCTCAAGGCCTCATAGTGAGCCTGTCGAACTACGAGGCCGAACGAGTAGCAACCTCATGTGCCACGCCTTCCTGGTTCGACAGGCTTACCATAAGGGCCACTGCGTAACCGAAGCCCTCACCCACTCATTGTCACCCTCGGGCTTGACCCGAGGGCTCTGCACTTTACCAGCGTCCCGCAAGGGCAGTCCCCTCGGGTCAAGCCCGAGGATGACGATCGGAGGTATGGCACCATCCCACCCCACCCACAATGTCACCCCGGGCTCGACCCGGGGCCGATCCCGAGATCCCACCCCAGCCGCAAGGTGGTTCAGACGGTCCACCTCCACCCACCCAACCACCTCAGGATGGATCCCGGGTCGAGCCCGGGATGACACCGAGGCTGTGGCTGATCCGGTGAACTGATGTTCCTCCACCTCTCAGGGGGAGGCTAGGTGGGGGTCCCATCCCCACGCACAGCATAAAGATATCCCCCTTCTCCCCCCACCATTCCCGTGCGCTAATCTCTCCCCACTGCCTTCACCAACCAGCGGGTCGCGCGAACCGGCTTGTGAAGGGGCAGATGGGGCGGGGATGTCGCGATCCCCGTAGGACGGCGGAAGTGATTGTGGGGGCTATTGAAGCCCTTCGTCCAGAGTCGCGCCGGGATCAGCCTAAAATCCCATCTGATGTGGCGAGGCTTTGTCTCACTACACTAAACTACCTCCGAGGCAGGGCCTCGCCACATCAACGCTGTTGATCACCGCACGGCTTCATGCCCAGGCGGCGCTTTGGCTCGCCTCAATCAAATCCCAGAGCCGCTCGCGGCGCAGGATCAGCAGCCATGGCGTTCGGTCCGACGGCAAGATTTCGACCCGTCCGCCTACCCCTTCATTAGACGTGCCGATCAACCCACCCGGCTCCAGTGTCAATCCGTCCATGGGGTAAAACAAGCCATGTGAACGCTCGAACCGGATCGGCTGGAGGGGGTGGATCGAAACCCGCTCGCGCTGGTCAGCTCCGAAGACTATCGGGCCGACCACAGCCAGCGCCACATCCACCTCATCCACCAGCAACAGCCGCCGCTTAGGCGCGTACTGCAGCACTGCGCTCAGCGCCGCCAGCGTGTGGTCCAGCCGCTTGCCGGTCATGCCCAAAGCCAGCGTCACCGGCGCCTTTGTGGAATAAAGCGCCTTCTGGAAATCGGTCGTGATCTGCTCTGGAAGGTGGATCACCTGCGTCCGCCGCTCCCAGGCCATGCGGTCGACCAGCGAATCGAGATCCCCGATGATCGCCTTGGGCACAAGACCTGCGGCCCCGATCGTGTCTCCGCCGCCATCGGCGCCCACCAACGCCACGCCGCGCTGGTCGAGTTCCACCAGCAACGCCTGGTCCACAGCGCCACCGCCCACTATGGCGAGCGGTGTGTCAAAAGCGAGGATCGGCCCATCCGCTGCCGCTACGGAAGTCTCTTGCACTGCAATACAGCTCTCATTAGATGTGGGGCGTCTCGCTGGGGTGTTCCGCACATGTGCGGAGCTGAGAATTACCCATTGAACCTGAACCAGGTCATGCTGGCGGAGGAAGTTCGAGATGGCAAGTGCGTCTCGATGCGCCCGGCCATTGACACCAGCCCTTCACTCATGACCGCAACCATTGAAGGGATTGACCCATGGTCAAATCTGGATCCATTGCGCTTGCGGTCCTTCTTGGATTGTTCGCTGCGCCAACTGTCGCCCAGGACGCACCCAAGCTCACCATCTATACCTATGACGGCTTTGCCGCCGAATGGGGCCCCGGCCCTGGCCTCAAGGCAGGCTTTGAAGCCATTTGCGGTGGCTGCACGGTGGATTTCATTGCGGCCGACAGCTCCATCGGCACCCTGCGCCGCGTGCAGCTCGAAGGCGAAACAACCGAAGCCGACCTCATTGTCGGTCTCGACACCGCCATTGCCGGCGAAGCCCGCGCCACCGGCCTCTTTGCCGAGCACGGGCTTGATCTCACCGGCCTGACCCTGCCGACCGAGTGGACGGACGCGACCTTCGTGCCGGTTGACTACGCCCACTTCGCCTTTGTCTACGATACAGACACGGTCACGACCCCGCCCAAATCGTTCGAAGAGCTGATCGCCCTCCCCGAGGACTTCAAGATCGTTGTGCAGGACCCACGCTCGGCCACCCCCGGCCTTGGGCTCGTGCTCTGGATCGCCGCTGCATATGGCGACCGTGCTCCTGAAATCTGGGCTGGCCTCAAGCCTCATATCCTCACCGTCACACGCGACTGGAGCGAGAGCTACAACCTCTTCCTTGAAGGGGAGGCCGACATGGCGCTGAGCTACACGACCTCGCCCGCCTACCACATCGTCTCGGAGGACGATCAAACCATCCACGCCGCCTTGTTTGAGGAGGGCCACCTCGCCCAGACCGAAGTTGCCGGCATGCTCAAGTCCTCGGACCAGCCGGAATTGGCTCGCCAGTTCCTCGACTATCTCGCCTCGGCCGAGGGTCAAAAGATCATCCCCACCACCAACTGGATGTTTCCGGTAACCGACCTCGGCGCCGATCTGGACCCGGCCTTTGCTGGCCTGCCACAGCCCGAAAAGACCCTCACGGTCAGCGACGAAGAGATCGCCGCCAATTCCCAGCGCTGGATCGACGAAATGCTGACAGCCGTTCAGTAAGGCACAAGAATGTCGGCATGCACAAAACGGCACCTCCCCCTCGTAGGGGGAGGATGGGAGGAGCTGGCGAGAGCCACGACATCATGGCAGGTCGCATGCTGACCCTTCCCCACCGCCCATTCCGCATCGCCGCTGCCGTCGCTCTCGCCGTCGCCATCACCGTCCTGATCGCGCTGGTGCTCTGGGCCATCCTCGCCGCGGCAACCGAAGCCAGCGGCACTTCACGCGTCGACATTCCCCATTTGCTGCGGATGACCTCCATTCAGGCCGGTCTTACCACGATACTTTCCCTCGCAGTCGGCACGGCCCTCGCCTGGTCCCTCAACCGCCTTCGCTTCCCAGGACGCGACCTCCTGGTCGGACTGTTCGCCTCTGCCATCGTCACCCCCGGCATGGTGGTCGCCTTCGGGCTCCTTGCCATCTGGGGTCGCAATGGCTGGATCAACCAGGCCAGCAATGCCCTGTTTGGTGTCTCCATCGGCAATCCAGCCTTCGGCCTTTCTGGCATCCTCTTCGCCCATGTCGTCCTCGACGCGGCCTTCGCCGCGCGCATCCTCCTGGCGCGTCTTGATGCTATCCCGACCAACCGGCTCAAGACCGGACAGTCCCTTGCCCTTACGGCCTGGCAGCGGTTCGCCCTGATCGACTGGCCTGCCCTGCGCGGCAGCATTCCGGGTATTGGCGCCATCATCTTCCTCCTGGCGTTTACAAGCTTTCCCATCGTGTTGCTCCTGGGTGGCGGGCCCGCCAATCAGACGCTTGAGGTGGCTATCTACGCCGCCGTCCGCCAGGACTTCGACCTCAGTGGCGCTGTTCGCCTGGCAGCAACGCAGATCGCGGTCTGCTCTGTCGTCATTCTCATCGCCTCGGCCCTTGCTCCGGTGCCAACAAGCTTCGGCGCTTCGGCGTCGCCACTCTGGCGCGACTCAACCGCGGCCCGGATGCTGCAATCCCTGGTCCTCGCCATTGCGACCCTGGGCTTCGTCGCGCCGCTTCTATCCGTTTTGATCGATGGATTTGGCAGCATAGGTCGCGTTCTTGCACAGCCGACATTCTGGTGGGCCACCGTGACCAGTCTCGCCGTCGGCAGCGCTTCCGCCCTCCTCACCCTGGTGCTGGCGCTGGCTCTGGCCATGGGCCGGGGGGCAACAGGAAACAAACCGCTGCGGACGCTTTTGGGCATGCCCGCCTTCGCCTACCTCGCCGTTCCCGCCGTGGTGCTCTCGCTTGGCTTTTTCCTGCTGGTCCGCTCCCTGGGCGCTGCCCCCGCACAAGCCGCACCCTTCGTGGTGATTGTGGCCAACAGCCTCCTCGCCCTCCCCTTTGCCATAGCGACCCTGGGGCCTCCGCTTGAGGCCATTACGCGCGGCCGGGGCAAGCTCATGCGCTCGCTTGGTCTTTCCGGCTGGCGGCAGTTCCGCTTGGTGGAGCTGCCCCTGATTGGCCGGGACCTCGGGGTCATGCTGGCGCTTGCCTTCTGCTTCTCGCTCGGCGACCTTGGCGTAATTGCACTCTTCGGCACGCAGGATTTACAGACCCTGCCACTGATGATGTTCCGCGCCATGGGCTCCTACCGCAACAATGATGCCGGAGCGATCGCCGCTATCCTGCTGATCGGCACCGTCCTGGCCTTTGCCGGCCTGCCTAAACTCTTTGGAAAAATCGCCGATGCTGCACGTTGAAGATCTCCGATTTATCCACCCCGGTCAGCCCTTGGAGTATTGTTTCAACTTCACTGGCCAGGCTGGTGAAGTGACCGCCATCTCGGGCGCAAGCGGATCGGGAAAATCGACCTTGCTGGATCTTATCGCCGGTTTCCTCGAACCTCGATCGGGCCAGATCAAGCTCGACGGTGCTGACCTGGCGTCGCTTCCACCCGAGCGGCGCCCGATCTCGCTCCTGCTCCAGTCAGAAAGCCTTTTTGAACATTTAAGTGCCGGTCGCAACATTGCTTTGGGCCTGCCACCTCGCACAGCCAAGGAGATCATCCGCCAGAAGGTTGACCAGGCGCTTGGAGAAGTCGGCTTGAGCGGCGTTGAGCATCAAATCGCTGCGACTCTCTCGGGCGGGCAAAAGCAACGTGTAGCCTTGGCGCGCACGCTGTTGCGCGATCGGCCCGTTCTGCTGCTGGACGAGCCGTTTTCAGCGCTAGACGACGAGACTCGCGGCACGATCCGGGACTTGGTTGGCGTACTCACACGGAGTCATGGCTGGTACACAATTCTGGTAAGCCATCATGCCGACGATGTGGAGCAACTCGCTCAAAGGCGCTACCGCCTCGACGAGGGACGGCTTGAACTCTACTGAGCCCAAGCCGTGAACACCTCGTCAAACATGGTCTGAGCTTCTTCGTCTTTTTCCAGCGTAATAATCGCATTCCGGCCTGTGCCATAAACCACGGCCAGATCCATCCACTTCCGGCTCCCGAGCAGATCGGCATTAGTAGCCAGATCATTGGGTGAAGCACTGAGGGCGAACAGGAACGAATTGCCGACGACGCGCGCCGAAGCACCAACCAGCGGCGTTCCGGGCACCAATTCCTCGTCCTTGAGCAACACCCCAGGCAGATTGGCGATGGTGCCGCCGATAAAGGTATCGCTGACGTCGAAATCCACTTCCATCAAATGGCTAGCGGGCAAGCTCGGGTCTGAATTTTTTCGAATGGTGACCTGCACCCCAAGATTGCGCGCAGGAATACTGGCATCGCCTACAATGGTAGGCAGACCTAATTCATCCTCGCCCTTGGTCCATTCAATCGTGCCCGAGAAAGGCACAGCACCCGTGCGGCCATCAGCGCTGGCCTCGAGCAACAGAGACTGGCTACCGGCGAGAACCGCCGGATCAACGGAAGCCGCAGGGTCGGCCGCATCAACCAAGGCGGCATCGCCGCCGGGCAGACGCTCCTCACCCTTGGGATCGCTCGAGGCGCTAATATCGGGCAACACGCTTGGTACGGCTCCAGGCGGCGCCGGCTGCGGCGTGGGTGCCAGGCGCTCCTCGGTCTGGAGGCTCTCAAGTGTGGATGCAGGTGTAGGCTCGGGCGCGGTGGCCGTATTGCCTGGACCATCCACTGGCACCGAGTCTTCCGGCTGGGCTGGATCGAGGGTGGGAGTTGTGCTGGGAGATACCGCAGCAGTTTCGGTGACGGGTTCCGCCTGCCCGAACATCTGGTCCAGATTGATATAGCCTTCGCGCCAGGCCCAGAATCCAGCGCCACCAGCACCCAGCAGCAAGACGGCGAAAACAATAAGGAAAATGGTCACCCCGGCGCCGGAGCGTGGTGCTGTTGGAGCGGCGGCGACCACCGACGCATCGGGCTCGGCAGGTATGGGCGCCTTGGGTGCCGCAAACATGCGGGTGGCGGCCTCGTGGGCGCTTTCAGTTGGCTCGCTTGTCTCTCCCCGGGCCTCGCGGTCCAGAGTTTCAATAGCGCGCTCAATAACGCTTTCTGCTTCGCTCGGATCAGGTTGCGGGCTTTCGAGCTCCACCTCTCGCACAGTAGACAGAGCCGTTTCCGCAGGTTGCGTTCCCGGCAAGATCAGGGGAACAACATCCTGTTGCCGCGCCACGGCCTGGTTGCGCCCGACCGCAGGCTGCAGCAAATCGCGTCGCGGCTCAAAGGCTGGAACATTTGCCGGTGCATCGGCACTTCGAGGTTTGGCAGCAATCAGCGAGGTCGGACCGCTCTTGACGACGCTGATCGGTCCACGCAGCTCAGTCTTCGGACCAATAATCGGCTCAGGCGGCGCTTGGACTGGCTCGTCGACCGCAACCACGCTTGTTCCAGACGCCTCGGCGGCTTGAGCAATGATGTCTTCGATCGACACGACCTTTTCGGCCTGCGCGGGAGCAGGTTCCGGGGCCGGTGCGTCTGCTTGCGGAAGCTCAGCCGGCGCAACTGCCTCCGTTTCTTGCGGTGCAGGTTCTGCGCTGGCCGTCACGGGCGGGATCAAGGGAGCCTTGAGCGTCTCAGACGGGCTGGTTGGGGGCTTTACGGCAAAGCGCTGCGTAAGACCTGCGTCCCGGCCGAGCGAAATGATCGCTTCGCTCGCTTCCTGCTCAACCTGGCGGATGCAATCTTCGAGCTGCAGCCGATGTTGCGTGATATCCCGCGCCGGCAGTGGCGGTTGAATCGCACGCAATTGCCCGACCAGAGCTGAACGCGCCTTCTCGTAAACTGCACGACGTGCAGCCCCGTTATTTTCCGGCAGCGCGGAGATGGCCCGGCGCAACAGCTCTTTGTAGTCCGCCATTGGTTACTTGATACTCACGATTTCAGCGACGTGTTGTAACAAAAAAATTCAGTCTTGGAATGGGTCAACCACGAGGATGGTGTCGAGCCGCTCCGGGCTCGTCGACAGCATGGCCACCGGCGCCCCGATCTGCTCCTCGATATAGCGGACATATTTGACCGCCTGGGCCGGAAGATCCGCCCAGCTACGCGCTCCGGCTGTCGTTTGCGACCAGCCTTCAAGCGTTTCATAGATCGGCTTAACCCGGGCCTGTGCTCCCATTGAGGCAGGCAGATAATCTATGCGTGATCCATCAAGCTCGTAGCCGACACATACCTTGATCTCCTTGAGGCCATCCAGCACGTCGAGCTTGGTCAAGGCGATACCCGAAATGCCCGAGGTCTTGACCGTCTGGCGAACCAGCACGGCATCGAACCAGCCACAGCGGCGCGGACGACCTGTGTTGACGCCGACTTCGCGACCAACGCTGGCGAGATGCTGGCCAATTTCATCATCGAGTTCGCAGGGGAAGGGGCCTTCACCCACACGGGTTGTGTAGGCCTTGGTGATGCCCAGCACATAGCCGATAGCCGTCGGTCCCAAACCCGAACCTGCCGCGGCTTGCCCCGCAACAGTGTTGGACGAGGTCACAAAGGGATAGGTGCCATGGTCGTTGTCGAGCAAGGCGCCCTGGGCTCCTTCGAACAGAATGCGCGCACCAGCCTTGCGCTTGTCGTCGAGCACCTTCCAAACCTGATCCATGAACGGCAGGATCTCGTCGGCCACTTCCGTAAGCTCGTCATAGATCTTCTGCGCTTCGATCTCGACCAGCCCCATGCCGCGACGAAGGGCATTATGGTGGGTGAGCAGACGCTCAATCTTGACCATCAGTGTGTCTGGTTCGCTTAGATCGATCAGCCGAATGGCGCGGCGACCAACCTTGTCCTCATAAGCCGGACCAATGCCGCGCTTGGTGGTGCCAATCTTGAGGCCTGAATTTGAATCCTCGCGGATGGCATCTAGCTCCCGATGCAGCGACAGGATCAGCGGCGCATTGTCGGCAATGCGCAGGATTTCGGGCGTAATCTCTACCCCCTGCCCGCGCAGCTTGGCCATTTCCTGAACGAAATGGTGAGGATCAACAACTACGCCATTGCCGATAACCGAGAGTTTGCCCTGCACAAGGCCTGACGGCAGCAAGGCGAGTTTGTAACTTACCCCATCAATGACCAGCGTGTGCCCGGCATTGTGGCCGCCATGGTAGCGCACCACAACGTCGGCGCGCTCCGAGAGCCAGTCAACGATCTTGCCCTTGCCCTCGTCACCCCATTGCGAGCCGACGACAACCACGTTAGCCATATAATTTCTCTCCAGACAGGCGCGACATAGAGGTCCGGCGATGGTGCCGCACCCTATTTAAATCGGACAAATGCCTTCCCGGCCCGCTCCGGGAATGTTGGATCGGGGCCGAATAACTGCTAAGTCCGACTGTCCTTACATCACCAAGGCCGATATGACCAAGCCGCTCGTGGCCGAAAATCACGGCTTAATTGCCCGCCTGCTCAATCAACCTTATTTGCTGCTGATCCTGGCGCCCCTGTTCTGGGGTGGAAACGTGGTCGCCGCAAAGCTCGTGGTTGGGGAAATCGACCCTTTCCTCTTGCTGGCAACGCGTTGCGTCGGCGCGACCCTCTTCATCCTGCCCTTTTCCTGGCGGTTCCTTGCCGCCGACTGGCCAGTGATCCGGCGTACATGGCCCTTGGTGATGGGGTATGGCGCGCTCGGCTATGCGCTTTACAATGTTCTGCTTTATGTCGGCCTCACCACCACAACCGCCGTCAATTCGTCCATTGAAACGGGCGCCCTGCCCATGATGATTCTGCTGGCCAATTTTATCGTGTTCCGGGTGCGGGCGAACTGGCTGCAGATCCTGGGCGTGATCATCGCCATCTCGGGGGTCATGCTTACAGCGACCCATGGCAATCCGGCGCGGCTTCTGACCCTGGACATCAACATTGGCGATGGTTTCGTGCTGCTCGCCTGCCTCACCTATACCGCCTATACCCTGGCCCTGAAATTTCGCCCGCAGATCCATATGATGAGCTTCATGGCCGTGGCATTCACCGGTGCGGCGATCACCGGGGTCGTCATGCTGCAGATGTTCGGACCCGGTATTGGCAGCTTCGCGGAACTTCCGGCCATGTCGCCGCGCGTGTGGGCCGTGCTGGTTTATGTGATGATCTTTCCATCCATGTTCAGCCAGGTTTTCTATGCCCGTGGGGTGGAGCTGGTGGGGCCCAATCGTGCTGCGCCCAGCCATAATCTAATCCCGGTTTTCGGCGCGCTCGGCTCGGTGATCATCCTCGGTGAAAGCTTGCATCTGTATCATTACGCTGCAGCCGCCATCATCATCGGCGGCATCGTTCTTGCCGAATGGGCTGCGCGGCGACTTAAATAAAAAAGGCCGGCGCAGCGCACCGGCCCCTCTCGGCATGTTTACGGCCTTAGAAGCGCAGGGCTTTGGCCTGCTTGACGCCTTCCAGCGCCGCGATTTCGGCCAATTGTGCTTCGGTCAGCGTACCGTCAATGGAGACCAAGGCAATGGCGTCCGCGCCGATATCTGCACGGCCCAAATTGAAGTTGGCAATGTTGATGCCAAGCTTGCCCAAAAGCGTGCCCAGGCGACCAATATGGCCGGGCTTATCCTCGTTCGTGACATAAAGCATGGACGGGGTCAGTTCCGCTTCCATGTTGATGTTCTTGACCTGGATGATGCGCGGCTTGCCATTGGCGAACAGCGTTCCGGCAAGGCTGCGCTCCTGACGTTCCGTTGTTACCGTCAGTCGCACATAGCCTTCATAGGCACCCTGCTGGTTGCGCGTGGTCGTCTCGACCACGATGCCCCGATCCTTGGCGATCTGCGGCGCCGAAACCATGTTGATGTCGCCCAGCAAAGGCTTCAAGACGCCGTTGATCGCAGCCGCGATCATTGGCTTGACGTTGAGCTGGGCGACATTGCCCTCGAACTCAACCCGGATACCGGTGATCGCCGTTTCGGTGAGTTGTCCGGCAAAGGAGCCAAGTGCCTCGGACAGTTTCACCCATGGCGTGAGCAGGGGCGCTTCTTCGGCAGAGATGGATGGGAAGTTCAGCGCATTGGTGATCTCGCCAGTCATCAAATAAGCCGAGATCTGCTCGGCAACCTGCAGGGCCACATTTTCCTGCGCCTCAGTGGTCGAGGCACCCAGATGCGGCGTGCAAATCACGTTGGGCAGTTCGAACAGGGGATTGTTCTGCGCTGGCTCTTCCAGGAACACGTCGAGCGCAGCACCCGCAACCTGGCCGGACTTGAGCGCGTCATAGAGGGCTGCTTCATCGATCAGGCCGCCGCGGGCGCAATTGATGATGCGTACGCCCTTTTTGGTCTTCTTGAGAGCCTCGGCATTGATGATGTTGCGGGTAGCGTCGATCAACGGCGTATGGAGCGTGATGAAGTCGGCGCGCGCCAGAAGTTCGTCCAGCTCAACCTTTTCCACGCCCAGCGTTTGCGCCCGCTCCGGCGTAAGGAATGGATCAAAGGCGATAACCTTCATGCGCAGGCCAAGGGCCCGGTCGGCCACGATCGAGCCGATATTGCCTGCGCCGATCAGGCCCAGCGTCTTGTTGGTGACCTCGACGCCCATGAAGCGGTTCTTCTCCCACTTCGAAGCGCGGGTCGAAGCATCGGCTTCGGGCAATTGGCGTGCCAGGGCCATCATCATGGCGATGGCGTGTTCCGCAGTTGTGATGGAATTACCAAAGGGGGTATTCATCACGATGATCCCCTTCTTGGTGGCGGCGGGGATATCGACATTGTCGACGCCGATGCCGGCGCGGCCAATGACCTTGAGATTGCTTGCAGCGGCGATGATCTTTTCGGTCACCTTGGTAGCCGAGCGGATAGCCAGGCCATCATATTGGCCGATGACTTCAAGAAGCTTGTCCTTGTCTTTTCCAAGATCGGGAAGGTAGTCGACGTCAACGCCGTTGTCCTTGAAGATCTGGACGGCAGTTGGGCTGAGCTTGTCGGAAACGAGAACCTTGGGCATAGCGCCCTCCTTGTGTTCGCTGCGCCTGTAAAGGCTTGCGAATGGAATTTGGGTGAAGTGAATGGCGCGGCAGCGCCATTCAAAATGGCCTAGGCAGCTGCCTTGAGCGCCTGGAGCTCTTCAGCGAAAGCCCAATCAAGCCATGGCATCAGCGCTGCGAGATCGGATGCTTCGATCGTGCACCCTGCCCAGATGCGCAGGCCCGAAGGGGCGTCCTTGTAGGCGCCGATGTCATAGGCCGCGCCGAGCTTGTCGAGGCGCGAAACCATAGCCTTGGCGAACGCGGCCTGTGCAGCATCGTCCAGCACGGTGACCGCCGGATCAACAATCGAGAAGCAAACCGATGTGTTGGAGCGGTTGGCCGGGTCCTTTGCAAGGAAATCGACCCAATCGGTCTTGGCGACCCAATCAGCGAGCACCTTGAAATTGGCATCGGCCCGCGCCTGCATGGCCGAGAGCCCGCCAATGGACTTGCCCCATTCCATGGCATCAATCGCGTCTTCGATACAGATCATAGAGGGCGTATTGATGGTTGCGGCCTGGAACACTTCCTCGAGCAGCTTGCCGGCCTTGGTGAGGCGGAAGATCTTGGGCAAGGGGCGATCGGGCTTGAAAGTCTCTAGCCGCTCCACAGCTCGGGGGGACAGGATCAGCACGCCATGAGCCGCTTCACCACCCAGCGCCTTCTGCCAGGAGAAGGTCACCACATCGAGCTTGGGGAAATCGAGATCTTGAGCGAAGGCGGCAGAAGTCGCATCGCAGATGGTCAGACCCTTACGGTCAGCCTTGATCCAGTCTGCGTTGGGGACGCGCACGCCCGATGTAGTACCATTCCATGTGAACACTACGTCACGGTCGGTATCGACCTGCGCAAGGTCGGGAAGCTCCCCATAGGGTGCCTTGATGATGCGGACGTCTTGGAGCTTGAGCTGCTTGGCGACGTCGGTAACCCACCCTTCCCCAAATGACTCCCAAGCCAGCATGTCGACGCCCCGCTCTCCCAGCATGGACCACATGGCCGTTTCCACCGCACCTGTGTCCGAAGCCGGCACAATACCGATCCGGTAGTCAGCGGGGACTTGGAGCAATTCGCGTGTAAGATCGATTGCTTGCTGGATGCGCGCCTTGCCGGGCTTGGAGCGGTGCGAACGGCCGACCAGCGCATTGCTCAGCGCTTCAACGGTCCATCCGGGACGCTTGGCACATGGGCCCGACGAAAAATTGGGGTTAGCCGGTTTTACCGCCGGTGCGGTTTGGGGCGTATCAGCCATCTTCAGCGACCCTCCCAGGTCTATGCGTCTCGCGTTAGGGCGAGATGTCCTGAGATGGGAAATACAGCGACAGGCCCATTCCCGTCAATGGGTGCGGAACGAGCACCGTAAAGAAAGTCCTTGCGGCCTCATGCGTGAAAAGGAAATCGGCGCCACCAGGGCGCCGATCGATGAGCAAGCGGGGATATTGCTTAGTTGAAGCGGTAGCGGACGGTGCCGCGCACTTCGTGCAGCCAGTTGTTGTCAGCCGACACCGAGCCAGGGGCTGCCGCACCATTGCTGACTTCGGCAATATAGACGCCGCGGTAGCCAATGTCGGTGACTACCGACCCAAAGTCATAGCCAACGCCAGCCATTGCTGCAGCAGCTAAGCTTGTATTGGTGCCCGACGGAACATCGTCGCCTGTGGGTGCAGAGACTTCGATCCGGTTGAAGGCCGCACCGGCACCAGCGCCAACATAGCCAAATGCACCACCGGCAGCACCATAGCCGTATTCGCCGCCAAGCGAGAAGTCATAGTAGACGTTGGCAAGAGCAATGGTTGAACGCAGATTGGCCGAATAGTTGCCGAGACCAGAGGGGCTGGAGAGCTCAATGCCTTCATTGTTGATGTAGTCGACGGTCACGTCAGCACGCAGACCGGTTCCGGTTTCATAGCCGAAGCCGGCGCCAACGCTATAGCCATACCCCATTTCTTCAAAGGGGAACGTGGTTTCGACGGGGCTGCAACCGATACATTCGTAGCCTTCGCCCTCTTCCGTCCACAGGCCGTTGAATGCAGCGCTGCCGCGCAGGTAGAAAGAGCCCTGGACGCCGTAGTCGACTTCCGGGATTTCGATTACCGGTGGGTATTTGGGGAAGTCGGCGGCGATTGCCTGACCGGCGATGAGAGTGGCTCCTGCCACCATAACCGCAGCGATGAGCTTGCGCATGAATAAGTCCTTTGGTTGCCACGACACCAGTCGATTGGGGACGAATATGCGCCTAGTTCCTTAAAGCCCGCTTAACCTAAACGCTTAACCCTAATAACCTTCTTCAGCGTTTTACTTGCCGCTTTGCCTAAGCGGCAAGTTGCTCAAGCAACGTCCAAGATTGCAGCTTCAATCTGGCCAACAACTGTTGAGACAAGTGCAGCATCATCTGCCTCGCCCATGACCCGGATCACGGGCTCGGTCCCTGAGGCGCGAACCACGAGCCGGCCACCCTGCCCTAGCATGGCTTGAGCGTCGGCGATGGCCGCGATGACCTGCTTGTGCTCGAGCGGCTTGCCGGCCTTGAACTTCACACTGCGAAGCAATTGCGGCACCTTGGCGAAGCGCGAGCAGATTTCCGATACCGGGCGTTCCTGCTGCTTGAGCACGGACAGCAGCTGCAGCGCCGCCACCAGCCCGTCTCCCGTTGTGGTGAAATCGGACAGGATGATGTGGCCCGACTGCTCGCCGCCAACATTGAAGCCTTTGGCGCGCATGGCTTCGAGTACATAGCGATCACCAACCTGGGTGCGCTCCAGGGTGAGCCCCAACGAGCTCAGATAACGCTCAAGGCCCAGATTGGACATGACAGTAGCGACAATGCCCCCGCCCTGCAGCATTTCGCGCTGTAACCAGCTTTCGGCGATCACCGCCATGAACTGGTCGCCATCGACTACATTGCCTTTTTCATCGATGATGATGACGCGATCAGCGTCCCCATCTAGGGCAATGCCGATATCGGCACGCATCTCACGCACCTTGGCGGAAACGGCTTCGGGGGCAGTAGAGCCCACCTTGTGGTTGATATTGTAGCCGTCCGGCTCGACACCGATGGTGATGACCTCGGCACCCAGTTCCCACAATGCGATGGGCGCAACCTTGTAGGCAGCGCCATTGGCGCAATCGAGCACGACGCGCAGCCCGGACAGGTCGATGTTTCGTGGCAAGGTGCGCTTGGCATATTCGATATAGCGCGTGCGGGCTTCCTCGTCGCGATGAGCGCGGCCGATCTGCATGCCATGCGCCAGAAGCGAACGGCTGTCGCCATCGATCAGTCGCTCGATATCGGCTTCGACCTCGTCCGAAAGCTTGTAGCCATCCGGACGGAACAGCTTGATGCCATTGTCGTCATAAGGATTGTGCGAGGCCGAAATCATCACACCGAGGTCGGCACGCAGCGAGCGGGTGAGCATGGCAACGGCGGGGGTGGGCATAGGGCCGAGGAGGTAAACATCCATGCCTACGGCGGTGAAACCAGCGGTCAGGGCAGTTTCGATCATGTAGCCGGAGCGGCGCGTATCCTTGCCGATCACCACGCGATTGCGATGCTCGCCACGAACAAATCTCTTGCCGGCGGCCATGCCGATTTTCATGGCGAGTTCGGGCGTCAGCTTGTCGCCATTGGCGAGTCCACGAATCCCGTCGGTGCCGAAATATTTCCTGGCCATGGTGAGCCTCTCCTGTGACCGCTGCCCGTTAGCTTAGCGCCGAAGCGTTAAGAGGGATTTTCGGCGAAATAGCGGATAAGTGGAGAGAACGAAAGGGCCGCCTTGCGGCGACCCTTTCAATCTTTCTCGTGGGCTCAGCTATTGGGCTGGGGCTCGAGGCCACCTTCGGGTGGCGCGTCGGGCCGCTTCTTGCCCAGCTTGCCGGCAGATGGAACGCCACTGGCCTTGGTGGTTGGGCCGCTGTCGTCGGGGCGCACCGGCTGCTTGCCTTCCATGAGGGCACGCAATTCGTCGCCGGTCAGGGTCTCGTATTCGAGCAACGCCTGGGCGATGGCTTCCCACTGGTCATGGTAAGTGGTGAGGATTTCCCGGGCGGAAGCTTCACCATCCTCGATCAGCTTGCGCACTTCCTGATCGATAATACGCGCGGTATCGTCGGACATGTGCTGCGACTGCGTCACCGAATGACCCAAAAATACTTCCTGGTCATTGCTCTTGTAGCGCACGCGACCGAGCTTTTCGCTCATGCCCCATTCCATCACCATGGAGCGGGCCAGATTGGTGGCCATCTGGATATCGCCCGAGGCGCCAGAGGTGACCTTTTCGGGACCAAACTTGATGATCTCGGCTTCACGGCCACCAAACAACATGGTGAGACGCGCGAGGGCCTTTTCCCTGGAGAACGAATAGCTGTCGCTTTCCGGCAGGGTCATCACCATGCCCAGCGCACGGCCGCGGGGAATAATAGTGGCCTTGTGGATCGGATCGATGCCGGCAACTTTCAGCGCGATGATGGCGTGGCCAGCCTCGTGGTAGGCGGTCAGCTTCTTTTCGTCCTCGGACATGGCCATCGTACGGCGCTCGGCGCCCATCATGATCTTGTCCTTGGCGTCTTCGAACTCCTGGTGCGTGACGAAGCGCTTGTTCTTGCGTGCAGCCATCAGGGCCGCCTCGTTGACGAGGTTCATGAGGTCCGCGCCGGAGAAACCGGGCGTACCCCGGGCCAGGACCTTGAGATCCACATCGGGAGCCAGCGGCACTTTGCGAACATGGACCTTGAGCACCTTTTCGCGGCCCGACACGTCGGGGTTCGGCACAACAACCTGACGGTCGAAACGGCCGGGACGCAGCAGGGCCGGGTCAAGGACGTCGGGACGGTTTGTGGCAGCGATCAGGATAATGCCTTCATTGGCCTCAAAGCCGTCCATCTCGACCAGCAGCTGGTTGAGGGTCTGCTCGCGTTCGTCGTTACCGCCGCCAAGGCCGGCGCCACGCTGGCGACCGACGGCGTCGATTTCGTCGATGAAGATGATGCAGGGGGCGTTCTTTTTGGCCTGCTCGAACATGTCGCGGACGCGGGACGCGCCGACACCGACGAACATTTCAACGAAATCCGAACCCGAAATGGTGAAAAACGGCACATTGGCTTCGCCCGCAACCGAACGGGCAAGAAGCGTCTTACCGGTGCCGGGAGGACCGACAAGCAGCACGCCGCGCGGAATACGTCCGCCCAGGCGCTGGAACTTGCCGGGATCGCGCAGGAACTCGACGATCTCTTCAAGATCCTGCTTGGCTTCGTCGACACCGGCAACGTCCTCAAACGTCACCTTGCCGTGCGATTCGGTGAGCAACTTCGCGCGCGACTTGCCAAAGCCCATCGCGCCACCACGGCCACCACCCTGCATCTGGCGTATAAAGAAGAACCAGACGCCGATAATGACGATAAACGGCAGCCAGGACGAAAGGAGGATCGACCAGAAGGGGCTCGATTCGGGTGCACGAGCGGTGATGGCAACATTGCGCTCCTCGAGACGCGAGATTACGTCGGCGCCATCGGGCAGCACGGTTTCAAAGCGCGTACCGTCGCGCAGCGAACCCGAAACAACATTGTCGGTGATCGTGACGGAGGTGACCGAGCCGGCTTCAACGTCGTTGACGAACTGGGAATAGCTCTTGTCAGAAACGGAAACCGAGCGGGTCGAAGACTGAAAGACCTGGAACAGGCCCATCAGCATAAACAGGATGACCAGCCAGATGGCGAAGTTGCGGAAATTTCCGTTCATTAAAATTCTGTCCCGGAGAAGCCGGCCAACAAGCCGGTACGTGCGCCGAATGTATGCCCGGCAATAGGGCGTTACAAGGGCAAGACCTGCGGTCCTTTGCCATTGCCGTCCAGCCTTATTGTCACGTTTGGGTTAATACGGGATGGAATCGGAGGTTCCACAAAGGCGTGCAGAAGCGCCGCCCCTTGTGCGTTTTGAACAGCGTTGATGTGGCGAGGCCCTGCCTCGGAGGTAGATAGTGTAGTGAGACAAAGCCTCGCCACATCAGATGGGATTTTAGGCTGATCCCGGCGCGACTCTGGACGAGAGGCGTCAATAGCCCCCACAATCACTTCCGCCGTCCTACGGGGATCGCGACATCCCCGCCCCATCTGCCCCTTCACAAGCCGGTTCGCGCGACCCGCTGGTTAGTGAAGGCAGTGACGGGAGATTAGCGCAGGGGAATGGTGGGGGGAGAAGGGGGATATCTTTGTCCCTGTGCGTGGGAGAGGACCCCCACCTAGCCTCCCCCTGGGAGGGGGAGGGACTGGTGCGGTGGATTAGCCACACGCACCGTGTCATCCCGGGCCTGACCCGGGATCCATCCTGAGATGGTGCGTTGGTGGAGGTGGTCCGTTCTGACCACGTTGCGGCTGGGAGGGAACTCGGGATGGGCCCCGGGTCGAGCCCGGGGTGACATCGGGGGTGGGGTGAGATGGTGCCACTTCCCCGGTCGTCATCCTCGGGCTTGACCCGAGGAGACTGCACTTGCGGAGCAATTGTTAAGTATAGAGCCCTCGGGTCAAGCCCGAGAGTGACAATTGATGGGTTGGCAAGATGGTGCGATAGCCCGGTCCCCCTTGGGCCGGCCCCACCCTCAATCGATCAGCAGCTGCACCTTGATGCGCTCATCAAATGACCAGCCGCCGAGAGACAGCACGCCGCCAGCCGAATCACGCACGATGGGGGCGGTGCGGATGGCTTCGGCGGGGGCGGTGACTTTGAAGCCCAGGAAATCTTCGAGCCGGTGGCGGGGGAGGTAGTCGGCGACGCTGGCGGTAAGGTCGGCGTGGTCGGAGCCGTTGATGATCAGGAATCGCTCGTCCCAGATGAGTTCGCTATTGGGGCGCAAGATCGCGTCGGGGGGCGCGGTGCGGCCGGGTTCGCGGGCAATGGCGACGGCATTGCCCTTGAGGCGCACGACGCAGCCCAGAACCGTGGTGGATTTGGGCAGGCTCCCCTCGGCAATCTGCTGGCGGAGCCGTTCGACCTGACCCAGGGCGCGCGGCTTTTGGCGGCCGCCGACGATGTTAAGAACCCGGCTGAGGAGCCTTGTGGAAATGGCGGGGCTCAGGGCCGCGAAAGATTCCAGCTCGATGCGGGCCGAACCAAAGCCGTCAAGGCGAACAAGTTCAACAAAGCAATGGTCGGCCATTTGCGCGATGGCGGCATCCGCTTCGCCGATGCGTTCGGCAAACGAGGCCAGCGCTGCGGCGTCGAGGCCAAGTTCTGTGAGCATGGGCATGGCCTGGCGCCAGCGCACCCGCTCGTAGTGTAGATCGCTATTGGACGGGTCTTCTGCCGGGGTGAGGCCAGCATCGATCACGAGGCTACGCAAGGCTGCGGGATCCACAGGAAGAAGGGGGCGGAAAATCTTGACGCCGTCGATCTCGGACCAAGGCATCATGCCTTTTAGGCCCTCAATGCCGCTGCCATGGGCCATGCGCATAAGGACCGTTTCGGCCTGGTCTTGCACATGGTGGGCGGTGAGCAAGACGCCAATGCCGTCGGCGGCCATGGCCTGACCAATCAGGCGGTAACGAGCGCTGCGGGCAGCTTCCTGCACGCCGGTGTGAGGCTTGCTGCCGGACCAGCGTAACCCCGTCGCCTCAAGGCCCAATTGTTGGGCAAGTTGGAGCACCAGGGCAACCTCCCCGGCGGCCTCGGGACGAAGGCCATGATCGAGGGAATAAACATGGAGGCGCGGCTTGGCGGCAAGCGTGTCGGCCCAGCGCTTGACCAGCAGCATCAAAGCGAGGCTATCAGCGCCACCGGAAACGGCAAGGGCAAGCGCGGGCGCGCTACGGACCGGCGCAAAGAGCCGTTCGAGATCGGCGGGGTTCTCGAGGTCAAAGCTCAGGCGGGTGGGCATGAAGCATTGGCCTTCTCCCGGGCGAGGCGTGCGGAAATTTCCGGCTCGAGATCGGGATAATTGGCGTCTACCTGGGCCAGGGTGCGGCAGGCCACGTCACGCTCCCCTACTCCGGCCAGCGAAACACCGAGCTTGAGCAGCAATTCGGGAGCCACATCGCTGTCGGTTTTTTGCTGGTAGGCCTTGAGCAGCACATCGGCAGCTTCGTTATAGGCCTGACGCTGGAGGAGCGCCTCACCCAGAAGATTTGCCGCGTCCTGCGCCTGGGGATTGTCTGGATAAAGCGAAAGGAACTGGCTGAACTGATCCTCGGCAAAGGCATAGTCGCCACTGGCCAAGGCATCGGCGCCGGCGGCGAATTGTGCATCGGCATCCGCGTCGCCGCTGCTTGCGCTTTGGGGATTGTAGTTGAGATCAATCGGCTGGCCGGTGGCAAGGTCAACGCCGCCCGCAGCACCCGTGCCGACCAGGGGATCGGCCGAATTGCCAAGGTCGCCAGCCGGTGCGCTGCCATCATCAAAGGTGGGGTCGAACTCGGCCTCGCCCGGCAGGGGCTGTACGCCCTGAGGTGGAATTTCCGTTTCGGGGACAGCCTGGGGCTGTGGCGTGGACGCGGGTTGCGCCGGGGTGGGGGCGCTTGAGCCGCCTTCAAGGGCCTTGAGGCGCGCTTCATAGGCTTGCGTGGTACTGGTCAGCAGCTCCTGCATCTGCGTGAGCTGGAAGGTGAGGCCTTCCACCTGGCCATTGACGCTGCGCAATTGCTCCTCGAGCTGCTGGACGCGAACCACGAGCTGTGCGGCATCGCCCTGCCCTGCTTGTTGTGCGGCGGGCGCGGACTCGGTGGACGGGAACTTAAACAATTGCGCCTGGGCAGGCATGGACACGCCGAGCGCCAATACAGCGGCGAGCGCAAGCGCCTTGCGGCCGCCATCGAATTTCATGCTGAACAATTACGAGCCTCCGACAATCTCGCAAGGGCGAGAGCCACCGATTTGTGGAAGCCAGCCAATAGCGGCAAATTTTGGTCAAAACAAAGCGCCCGGGCCAATTGGTGGCTCCGGGCGCTTCGGGTCCAGCTTGCGCTGGCTGGTAGCGGCGGCGCGGGAGGGCGCCACCGGGTTTTCCTTACTGCACGACCGTGACGGCGCGGCGGTTCTGCGACCAGCAGGAGATGTCGTTACAGATCGCGACGGGGCGTTCCTTGCCAAAGCTCTGCGAGGTGATGCGCTGCTGGTTGACGCCGCGCGAGACCAGATAGTTGACCACCACCGAAGCACGGCGGGCGCCCAGGGCGATATTGTATTCGCGGGTGCCGCGCTCGTCGGCATGGCCTTCGATCATGATGCGGTAGTTCTGGTACTGGTTGAGCCAGGAAGCCTGCTTGTCGAGGGTTGCCATAGCTTCGGGGGTCAGCGAACTGGAGTCGGTGGTGAAGAACACGCGGTCGCCGACCGACACGAGGAATTCCTGCTGGCTGCCGGGGGCACCGCCGCCCGGGCCAATATTGCCGACGCCGGTCATGCCGACATTGCTGTTGGGCGTGCGCGAACAGGCCGCCACGACCACGACGAAAAGCAGCATCGCGGCAGCGCGCAATACAGTGTTAAGGGGTGCGGTGATGACCACGGTGGAGGCTCCTGAAAGGCAACAATCTTAGGGAGGGTATTTACCGCTCTTAATCTTAAGGCGGGGTTTTCGGTTGTGGTTAATGTTTGCTCAACGCGGCTGGAATGTGGCGGAAATGCGGGAGTTTTGCCGCTGATGCAGATGGGCAACAGATGACCACAGGTGGGTGTTAAGGTTAAGCTTGCACACTGCACACGACATGAAGGAACGTCATTGCCCGGCTTGTCCGGGCATCCATTCTGCAGTGCAGATGGACCACCCGGACAAGCCGGGTGGTGACGGCTAAACGAAGATCTCGTGTGAGCGATTAGCTGCGCAGGCCTGACCATGCTGGGTCGGAGGCGTAGCTTTCAGTGGGAATGGTGAGCAGGTTGCGGCCCCAGATATCGATGCTTTGCAGCTTGGGGCCGTCATTGCCACCCGGATCCTGGAAGAACATGATGACGCGGCCATTGGGCGCCCAAGTGGGGCCTTCGGCATGGAAGCTCGAATACAGCATCCGCTCGCCCGAGCCATCGGGGTTCATGACGCCGATGTTGAACTGGCCGCCGGACTGACGGGTAAAGGCGATGAGGTCGCCCTTGGGAGACCAAACGGGCGTAGAATAGCTGCCCTGGCCGAAGCTGATGCGGTTGGCGTTACCGCCACCCGAGCTCATCATGTAGATCTGGGGCGAGCCGCCGCGGTCGCTTTCGAAGATGATGCGCGAGCCATCGGGCGAATAGGAGGGGCCGGTGTCAATCGCGGCGCCCGAGGTCAGCTGATAGGGCTGCCCGCCGCCGGCGCTTACGGCATAGATATTCGTCGCGCCGCCCTGCTCCACCGAGAAGGCAACCGTGCCGCCATCGGGTGAAAAGCGGGGGGCAAAGGTCATGGCACCAACATTGGCGAGGCGCTGCTGGCGACCGGTCGACAGCTGGAGCAGATAAACCTGCGGATTGCCATCGGCGAAGTTCATATAGGTGACCATGTCGCCATTGGGCGAAAACCGCGGGGTAAGCGCCATGGTGCTGCCGTCGGTGAGGTACTGCACATTGGCGCCGTCCTGGTCCATGATGGCCAGGCGCCGCACGCGATTGGCCTTGGGACCGCTCTCGGCAGTGTAGATGACGCGCGTGTCGAAATAGCCCGAGCCGCCGGTCAGCGAGGAATAGATCGCGTCCGAAATGATATGCGCGACACGGCGGGAGGAGTTGGGATCGGTGTTGTAGCTTTGGCCCACGACCTGCGCACCCTGGCGCGTGTCCCAGACGCGCACGGAGGAAGCTATGGTGCCGCCGCGCTCGACGCTGCCCATCACGAGGGCGTCGACATTGACGGTGCGCCAGGTGGCAAAATCGGGCGTTGCATTGACGTCGCCGACCTGAATGGGGAGAGACGCTGCATCGAGCGGCAGGAACAGACCCGAGCGGCGTAGATTATTGCGCACGATCTCGGCGATCTCACGCCCGAAGCTTGGGTCGGCAGAGGCAAAATCAGGGATGGCGATCGGCAGGGGCCGGAAATTGGCGCCTTCCACGGTGATGTTGAGCTGGGCGCTGGCCCTGGAGGCCGCGGCCATGGCAATCCCGCCGGCAAGGCCAAGCTTGATGGCGTTGCGCCGAGTAAGAAGAGTCATTTCAGTCTCCATTCCTGCCATTCACGGACATTGCTGCCACATGAACGTGCTTCCAATAAGTCACGGACGCAACGTGACGTTGATGTTCTGCCATTGGTCGTAGCTGGCGGCCGACAGCATGCTGTAGGGACCGCAGCCGGCAACGGCGCTGACCGCCTTCTGGGCAATCGTGATCGCCTCGGGCTGCTGGCTGACCGAGACCAGGCGTGGCACGTCGGCGAGCGAACCATCCTGGTTGAGGCGCATATTGACCGTGACCTCGACGCCGCTGGTCTGCTCGTTGGGCAGCAGGGCCCAACACTGCTTGATCTTGGCAACAAGCGCGCCGATCTCGGTCTGGCTCAGCGTAGCCGAAGCGCCGGACGTGTCGCCCAGGGTGGGGGAGCCCCCCTGCCCAGTGGTGGCGCCGGTGCTGTTGTCCCGGTTAATGATCGAGGAGATGTCGTCAGCCAGGGAGGCATCCAGCTGCGCCGGTGCTGCTCGCTCGGCGGTGCGTTCGGCTTGCTTGGCTTCCTCGGCCTTTTTGCGCTCGGCAGCTTCCGCTGCAGCCTTGGCGTCGGCCACGCGCTTGCGCTCTTCTTCCTCACGCTTCTTGCGATCGGCTTCGGCGGCAGCAAAGCGCTCGCGCAGCTGAGCAAGATTGCTGGGACGGGCGGCAGGCGCCGGTGCCGCAACCTGAGGGGTTTCGGGCTCTGCCGGGGTGGGCTCTGGTACTGGCTCAGGCTCGGGCTCTGGTTCCGGCTCGGGTTCTGGTGGAGGAGCGGGGGCGGGTTCAGGCGCCGGCGTGGGCGTTGCAACAGGGGCCGGCCGCGGAGCAGGCGTTGGTGCTTCGCGTGGCGGTGGAGGTGTGGGTGCAGGTGGAGGAGGCGGCGCTGGTTGGGGCACGGGCTCGGGTTCAGGCGCCGGCTCGGGTGGCGGAGCAGGCTCCGGAGCAGGCGCTGGTTCGGGCGTGGGCTCGGGCTCCGGTGGGGGAGCAGCTTCCGGCTCTGGCGCGGAATTGGTGACGGGCGCGGGGGTCGGGATATCGGCTTCAGACGGCTCGGGCTGGTCCTGCTCGGTATTGCCCGTGGGCTGGGCGAGCTCGGCCGGTTGATCGTCCTCCACAATCGAGGGCGTGTCGGTTTCCACGATCTCGCTGTTCAGCGAGCCCATGCGGATATTGTTGAAATCGCTGATGGGCACCAAATCCACCGCGATTGCGTTTTCCACCGTGACCATCGGCTCGGCAAAGCCAAGATTGACGAGGCCGATGCCGATCAGGGCAAGGTGGGCAACAATCGAAACGGTAACGCCGGTGCGCATCGGGCTGACCTTACTGGTCCGGCTGCGTGATGAGGCCGATCTTGCTGAAGCCACCGGCCGACAGCAGACCCATGACGCGCATCACTGCACCATAATTGGCACTGGTATCGCCGCGCAGGAAGATGCGATCCGCGGCGCCATCAACGCCCATGGCCGTCAATTGCGCCACAAGTTCTGTTTCCGCCACAGCGTTCTCGCCAATGAAGACCGCGCCTTCAGGCGTTACGCCGACGGTCACCGGATCGGCCTGGTTCGGCATCGCCGCGGCCGAGGAGGTCGGCAGGTCGATCGGCACGCCAGCCGTCATCATCGGAGCGGCGACCATGAAGATGATCAGCAGCACCAGCATCACGTCCACCATGGGCGTAATGTTGATTTCGCTCATGACCGCTTTCTTGCGGCCGCGCCGACGACGTCCGCCGCCTCCGCCACCACCAGTTGAAACACCCATCCCCATTCTAGCGGCTCCGGGCTTCGAGTTGGCGGCTCAGAATGGTCGAGAATTCATCGGCAAAGCCTTCAAGCCGGCCAATCAACTTGCCGGCATCGGCGCTCAGCTTGTTGTACGCGATAACGGCAGGAATAGCGGCAACAAGGCCAATCGCGGTTGCAAAGAGCGCTTCAGCGATCGGCCCCGCCACAACGGCAAGGCTGGTGTTGGACGAGGCCGCAATGGCGGTGAAGGCATTCATGATGCCCCACACGGTGCCAAAAAGGCCGATAAACGGGCCGGCTGAGCCAATGGTGGCGAGAAAACCCAGGCGCTTTTCAAGCGTTTCGCTTTCACGTGCGATGGCGACATCAAGCACCTTGTCCAGACGCTGCTGCATGCCCACAAAGCTTGCCGCATTCTGCTCGTGGCTGCGCTTCCACTCCTTCATGGCAGCGACAAATACCGCACCAAGACCGCCTGAAGTGCGCTCGGATTGCTGCTGATAAAGCTCTTCCAGCGACTGACCGGACCAGAATGTCCGCTCAAAGCGGTTCATCTCGGCGGCGGTACGCCGATAGGTGATGGTCTTGTCGATGATGATCGCCCAGCACCAGATCGAAGCGCCCAACAGGCCAAGCATGACGGATTTCACGATCCAGTCAGCAGCCCAGAACAAGCCCCAGATGGACAAGTCAGCATGCGGAGCGGCCGCTCCTACAGCATCCATTGCTTCCATGAAGTGATCCTTTTCGGCCCGGTTCTCATGACCGACCCCTTAGCTTTACGCCGATGGGGTCGAAATCTGTCAAAATTAAGAGAAATGTCCCGCAGAAGGGCCCTTGAAGGGGCTGTTGCCGGACACGTGTTCGCTTTGCCGCAATTATGGTCAAGGAGAGGTTAATAAACCCACTCCGGCAGGCATGCGCTGCCGGGCAGAGCGCTATGCCAGGTTTGCAAAGCGCGTCGTGATCTCGGGCGGCATTCTCGTGGGACCGCCGCTGGTCTTGATGGCGACAACCGTAACCTCGGCGCGGGTGAGCACCTTGTCGCTGCGCAAGATGGTTTGCGCGAGCAGCAGGCGAGCGCCGGTGATGGTTTTGATCACAGTCTGTACCACAAGAAGATCGTCGATATGGGCCGCGCCATCAAATTGGATCTCCATGGAGCGAACGGCAAAGGCTATGCCTTTCTGAGCCAGTTCGTGATGGTGGATCCCAGCTTCCCGCAGCCATTCGGTGCGGCCACGTTCCAAGAATTTCAGATAGGCGGCATGGTAGACATTGCCCGAAAAATCCGTGTCTTCGTAGTAGACGCGGACAGGAAAGCTATGCGCGCTCATGCGCCTCTCCCGCCGCCCAGTTCCACGACCACGATCTCGGCAGGTGCGCCGAAACGGATCGGCAGGTTGGAATAACCAAGTCCGGCTGACACAATCAAATGGCGGCCGTCTTCCACGATATGGCCATGCAGAAACCGCTTGCCGAAGCGCGAAGGGACCACGGGGGCATGGCCAAAGAGTTTCACCTGACCACCATGAGTATGCCCGGACACGGTCAGGGCGACGCGGTCGGGGAGTTCGGCAAAGATGTCGGGCTCATGGGCCATCAGCAGAAGGGGCTCATCGCTTGTAACCTGCGCCAGGGTGGCGGGAAGATCATCGGCGCCATAGCCGGGTTGGTGCGATGAACCTTCGGGCAAGAAGGCGTATTGATCGCCAAGGCCTGCCAGCCAGAAGCCTTGGCCACCATGTGCGATGCGCTTGGCATGATTGACGTAGACTGGAATGCCGGCTGCAATGAGCGCGCGCTCGACGGCGGTGGTGCCCCGTTCAGCCTCGCGATCATAGTCGTGATTGCCCAGGATCGCATGAACGCCCAGGGGCGCCGACAGGGTCTTGAGCGGGGCCGTCCAATCTCCTTTGACTGGCCTGCTGAAGCGCGGACCGGAAAGGAAATCCCCCAGCAGCAGGATCAGATCGCCGCCCAAGGAATTGGCCTGGGCGCAGATGGCGCCAAGGCGCCGCGCGTTCATGAACGGCTCGCACAGGTGAAAATCGGTCAGGATCACGATGCGCAGGCGCAATTGATCCGCCCAGCGGCCGATTTGCGGAGCGTAGCGTGCGACATGCACCGCTGGCTTCACGCGTCACTCTCCCCATCTTCAAAAAGCGATGTCTGAAGGCCGACAAAGCCCTGCGGCACGATTCGTCCCATATGCTGGAAGGCAAGCCCAGTCAGCATACGGCCGCGTTGCGTGCGCTGGATGAAGCCCTGCTGAATGAGATAGGGCTCGACGATTTCCTCGATGGCGTCGCGCGGCTCGCTCAAAGCTGCGGCAATGGTTTCAATGCCAACCGGGCCGCCATTGTAGAAATCGGCAATGGTAGTGAGGTAGCGGCGGTCCAACTGGTCGAGCCCACGAGCATCAACATCGAGTCGCAAGAGCGCCTTGTCGGCAATGGCGCGGGTGATCTCCCCTGCTCCTTCAACCAGCGCAAAGTCGGTGACCCGGCGCAGGAGCCGGCCGGCAATACGCGGCGTGCCACGGGAGCGGCGGGCGATCTCTAGGGCACCATCGGCAGCCATGGGCATGCCCAGGAGCCGTGCGCCGCGGGTAACGATCTGCACCAGTTCTTCGGGCGTGTAGAAATTGAGCCGCACGGGAATACCGAAGCGATCGCGCAAGGGGGTCGTCAGCAGGCCCGCGCGCGTGGTGGCGCCCACAAGGGTGAACCGCGCCAGGTCGATCCGCACGGAACGGGCGGCAGGCCCCTCCCCGATGATCAGATCGAGCTGGAAGTCTTCCATTGCGGGATAAAGCACTTCCTCGATGGCGGGATTGAGCCGGTGGATCTCGTCAATGAAAAGGACGTCACGATCTTCAAGATTGGTGAGGAGCGCCGCCAGATCCCCGGCCTTGGCGATCACCGGGCCCGACGTGGCGCGAAAGCCGACGCCCAGCTCGCGCGAAATGATCTGCGCCAGCGTGGTCTTGCCAAGGCCTGGGGGACCAACGAAAAGCACATGGTCCAGCGCCGCGCCGCGCTGCTTGGCGGCCTTGATGAAGACTTCAAGGTTTGCCCGTGCGGCGGCCTGGCCGACGAATTCGGAAAAGCCGGAGGGGCGCAGCGAAACGTCGAGCGGTTCGTCGCGACCGGCGGATGGGGAGGTCAGGTCGGTCAACTACTCAACTCCCGCAGGCCCAGCCGGATAAGCTTTTCGGTTGGCATGCCTTCCCCGTCCCGCGCCACGATCCGCGCCAGCGCGGCCGACGCCTGGGCGCTGGAATAGCCCAGATTTGTGAGCGCGGAAACCGCGTCCGCTACGGTACTGGGCGCAACACCCTCCCCAAGCGCTGCCTGCAAGCCAAGCGTGCCAGCATCAATGGCGCCTCCGCCCTCGGGGACCTTGCCCTTGAGCTCGGTGATGAGGCGAACGGCGAGCTTGGGGCCAACGCCATTGGCGCGCCCGATCATGGCCTTGTCCTGCAAGGCAATGGCGCTCGACAATTCCGTAGGCGAGAGGACCGATAGAATGGAAAGGGCTACCCGGGCGCCAACGCCCTGAACGGTCATCAGGAGGTTAAACCAGGCCTTCTCGCTCTGCGTGGCAAAGCCATAGAGCCGGATCATGTCTTCGCGCACAATGGTTTCGATGAACACAACCGCCGCCTCGCCCGCTCGCGGAAGGGATTGAAGGGTGCGGCCGGAGCAAAAGGCTTCGTAGCAGACGCCATTGCAGTCGATCAGCACCCAATCATCGCCGAAACTGTCTACCAGGCCCTTAAGCTTGCCGATCATGTGAGAGCTTTCAGCCGCATATTGGCGACGCGATGATGGGCATGGCAGATGGCAACGGCCAGCGCGTCGGCGGCGTCCGCACCCTTGAAGTCAGCGGCAGGCAGCAGGGTTTTCACCATCAGCTGGATCTGCGTCTTGTCGGCGTGGCCCGTTCCGACCACAGATTTTTTAACAAGATTAGTGGCATATTCGGACACATCGATGCGGCGGACGGCGGGGGCCAGCAGCGCCACGCCGCGCGCCTGTCCCAGGATCAGCGCTGAGCGCGGACCCGAGTTCACAAAGGTTTCCTCGACCGCGGCCTCCGAGGGCGCAAACCGATCCAGAACGTCGCCCAGATCTGCGAAGAGAATGGCCAGCCGCTCGGCCAGCGAGCCTTCATGAGGCGGCGTCACCGTGCCGGAGGCGACATAGCTCAACCGATTGCCCAAGGTTTCGATGACGCCCCAGCCGCAACGGCGCAGCCCAGGGTCGATCCCGATGATTCGCGTTGTTGCGTTCATGCCGTGTCCTTACCTCCAGGACGCCGAAACTACAAAGCCATATGTGAACAAAAAGGCAACAAGAAGCTGGGGATAACAGCCGATCGTTAAAATTGCAGGGGATGCGGCAAGGCCATCTTCAATACGGCTGGGTAGCTTGCCGCTCGGGATTGCAGGAGAAGATAAACATGACAGCCAGCTCATGGACCCTAGGCTTGCCGATACGACACATCGAAACAATCCTGACAGGAGAACATTTCGGAGGCTCGGTCGGACAGAGCTGAAGCCTCTTCGGGAACGCCCCTAGCCTTTTCGGGCGAGGTAGAAATTGTTTCAGCCACAGGTACCGAATGCAATGCTCTCTGCCAAATCCATCAATTCGCTCCAGAGCCGCTCCAGCGTGGCGCGCTGGACGCTGTTCGGAACATTCGGCTGCATCCTTGTCGCAGTGGGATTCAACGCTGTTTATTTCGGCGACCTTGGCGCGGAGGCGCTGCATCGGTCCCTGGTAAGCGCCGTCGTGCTGCCCACGCTGATGGGCGTGCCGCTGTTTTTCTATCTCAGCTTGCGCATGCGGGGACTGGCTGTAACCAATCGGCGGTTGGGCCTGGTGGCGCGGACTGACAGCCTGACCTCGTGCATGAACCGCGGCGCCTTCACCGCCAAGGTTTCGGCCCTGCTGGCCGAACAGGATCCGGAGAGCACCGGCGCGCTCCTGATGATCGATGCCGATAATTTCAAAGCCATCAACGACATGTTTGGCCATGATGTCGGCGACGAAGCGCTGACCCTGATCGCCCAGTCGATCCGCTCGACCCTGCGCGCCGGCGATCTTGTAGGTCGCATGGGTGGCGAGGAATTTGCGGTTTACCTGCCCCGCGTCGATAGGCAGGACGCCGAGATCGTGGCCGAGCGGATCAGGTGCGCCGTGGGCCTTGCGGATTTTGCGCCAAACGGGCGGAAACGGAGCCTTTCGGTGAGTATTGGCGGCGCGGTTTACCAGGGCACGGCGAGCTTTTCGGAATTGTTCCGCGTCGCGGACCAGCGGCTCTATGGCGCCAAGCAAACGGGCCGGAATCGCGTCACCATCGTCCACATGAACGATCATCCCTATATCGAGCTCAAATACAGCGCATGAAAAAAGGCAGCACTCGCGTGCTGCCTTTTGATTGGAGCGCCGGAACTTAGGCGTCGAGCTTGGCCGCGTCTTCGTCGCTCATTTCGAAGTTCGAATAAACGTTCTGCACGTCATCGTCTTCTTCAAGCGTTGCAATCAGCTTCATCAGCGTCGCGCCTTTTTCCGCATCGATCGGCGTATTGGTTTGCGGCTTCCATACGGCCTTGACCGACTCGGCTTCGCCCAGAACCTTCTCGAGGGCTGCCGCAACATCCACCATCGCCTCGAAAGAGGTGGTAATATAGTGCCACTCCTCGTCGCTCTCGACATCGTCGGCGCCAGCTTCAATGGCCGCTTCCATGACCTTGTCTTCCGAGCCGGCGCTCAGCGGATAGGTGATCTCGCCGACCTTGTCGAACATGAAGCCGACCGAATTAGTTTCGCCCAAGGCGCCGCCATTCTTGGAAAAATAGGAGCGCACATTGGACGCGGTGCGGTTGCGGTTGTCGGTCAGGGTCTCGACGATGATTGCAACACCACCAGGGCCATAGCCCTCGTAGCGGATTTCGTCATAGTGCTCACCGTCCGAGCCCATCGCCTTCTTGATGGCGCGGTCAATATTGTCCTTGGGCATGGATTGGGAGCGGGCATTGGCAACAGCCAGGCGCAGGCGCGAATTGAACGCAGGGTCGGGCATGCCCATCTTGGCAGCCACTGTGATTTCACGGGCAAGCTTGGAGAAAACCTTGGAGCGCGCCGCGTCGGACTTGCCCTTGCGGTGCATGATATTCTTGGCATGTGAATGGCCGGCCATCGGTCACCCCTTCGTCTATGAAAATCTGGATCGGTGGCGCGTTATAGGCAAGCGCAGGGCGCTTGTGAAGCGGCGGCTTACGCGGATCGAAGCTGCTTAACCCGGGTCCTTGCGGTTCCAGATGTCGAGATCGATCTTGCCACTGAGCTCGGGATAATCGGCAGCATGAAAGAGCGGTGACTTGCCCGAGCGTCGCTGGGTCGCATAATCCCTGGTTAGCTTGGCCACCGTGCCTGACAGCAGGACAATAGCAACAAGGTTGACCGTTGCCATGAGGCCCATCGAGGCATCGGCGGCGTTGAACACCGTGGCAACGCTCTCATAGGCGCCCCAGACCACCATGACGAGAACGCCGATCCGGAGGACCGTAAGGCCGACGCGGTTGCCGAGCTTGAGGAAGGTCATGGCGTTCTCGGCATAGGAATAGTTGCCAATGATGGAGGTGAAGGCAAAGAACAGGATGGCGATGGCAATGAAGTAATGCCCCATGCCGCCAATATGAACGGTCATGGCTGCCTGGGTCAGCGGCGTGCCGGTGAGCTCGCTCCCAGGCACCATGACGCCCGAGAGCAGGATCATCAGCCCCGTGGCGGTACAGATCAGGATGGTATCGATGAACACGCCCAACGCCTGCACAAAGCCTTGCGAGGATGGATGATGCGGCTGGGGCGTCGCGACGGCTGCGATATTGGGCGCCGAGCCCATGCCAGCTTCGTTGGAGAAGAGGCCTCGTTTGACCCCATTGAGCATGGCGCCCGCTATGCCGCCGGTCGCTGCACCCAGCCCGAACGCCTCCTGTACGATCATGCCGAGCAGCGCGGGGACTTCGGCAATATTGGTGAAAACAACATAGAGCGCGACCAGCAGATAGATGGCCGCCATGAAGGGCACGATGAATTCAGCGACACGCGCGATCTGCTTGATACCGCCAAAGATCACGGCGGCAGTGACCACCGCCAACGCTATGCCGACCCAGAGCTTGTCGACGCCAAAGGCCCCCTGGAACGCATCGGCTATGGAATTTGCCTGAACGGCATTGAACACGAGCCCGAAGGCCAGGATCAGGCAAACGGAAAATACAGCGCCGGCCCAGGGCGCCCTGAGGCCCCGCGCGATATAGAAGGCGGGGCCGCCGCGATAGTCGCCATTCTCGTTCTTGATCTTGTAGAGCTGGGCAAGGGTGGATTCAGCATAGGCCGTCGACATGCCGACCAAGGCCACGACCCACATCCAGAACAGGGCGCCAGGTCCCCCCAGGTAAAGTGCCACCGCAACGCCAGCCAGATTCCCAGTGCCGACGCGAGAGGCAAGACTGGTGCACAGGGCCTGGAACGGGGTGATGCCGGCCTTGTCGTTCTGCTTGGATCCCAGCACGGATCGGAACATTTCGGGAAAGTGCACGAACTGCACGAAGCCGAGGCGAATGGTGAAAAACAGGCCCACCGCCAGGAGGCCATAGATCAGGACATAGCCCCACAAAATTTCATTGATGAAATTGATGATGCTGTCCATGGCGTGCCAACTCCCGAGGCTTGTGCGCACGACAATGCTCGGGTGAGGCGGGTGTTGGAACTGCACTGAGCCGGTCGACGTGTCAACCTAAGTCGTAAGAGGCGGAAGGTGTTCCACCGGCAGGGGATTCTTGCCGCTTGTTCTAGGCTTGGTCGAAATCGGGTTCCGCCTGGGCCAAGGAGCCGCCGAGGCGAACCGGCAGGACCTTGCGCGCAAGGCCGGTGCGCGGATCAGTTTCAATCGCGACCCCACAAAGGGTCGCTTCACCATCGGCTGGGCTGAAGCGGCTGTTGGGAATACCGGTCAGGAAACGGTTGAGCGGCTCCTCGGTATCGGTGCCGATAATAGAGTCGAAGTCGCCGCACATGCCGGCGTCCGCCATTAGAGCCGTTCCGCCGCGGAGGATGCGCTGGTCGGCCGTCGGAATATGGGTATGGGTGCCAACAACAAGGCTGACCTTGCCATCAAGAAAATGGCCCATGGCCTGGATTTCCGAAGTAGCCTCGGTATGGAAATCAACGATGATCGCATCAGCCTGCTCACCCAGGGGGCAAGCGGCAACGGCCGCTTCAACGGCCCGGAAGGGATCGTCCATGGGTGGCATAAACACCCGGCCCAGAGCATTGATGACAAGGACGCGATAGCCGCCGCGGCTTTCAACAAACATGGCCCCGCGCCCTGGCGTGCCCGGCGGCATGTTGATGGGGCGGACCAGGCTCGTTTCGCGCTCGATAAAGGAAATGGTCTCGCGCTGGTCGAACGCATGATCGCCAAGGGTCACGATATCAGCGCCGGCAGCACGAATGGCATTGAAATGGGCTTCGGTCAGCCCCTTGCCATGGCTGGCGTTCTCCCCGTTCACCACCACGAAATCAAAGCCATAGCGCTCGATAATGCCCGGCAGTCGCTCGGCAACGGCATCACGGCCGGCGCGGCCCATAACATCGCCCAGAAACAAAAGCCTCATGCGGAGGGGCCAAACTGGCGCACACCGGCTTCGGTGATCACAATATCAAGGGCTACATCATGCGGTTCACGCGGGATCAAGGGCAGTTCCTGTGCGGCAAAGGCGAGGCCAACAAGCTTAGGCTTTTTTGGCAATGACGCCAGTGTCCTGTCGTAATAACCCCCACCATATCCCAGGCGCGTGCCCAAAGCGTCAAATCCGAGCAGCGGAAGCAGAACTACATCGGGCACCACCGTCGGAGCCAAGGGGGAAGGCGCAAGCGTCCCGAAGCCAGCTGCATAGAGCGAAGCGCCCTGCTCCCACACCCTCATCTCCAGCGCCTGCTCGCGCTCAAGCACAGCAGGCAACACCAATGTGTAATTGGCCTCCATGAGGCGCACCATGATGGGCTGGCAATCGAGTTCGTCTCGAATGGGCCAAAAGGCCGCAATAACGTCCTCGGGATACGGCTTGATGTTATCAAAAAACAAACGGGCTACTGCGGCAGAGGCCTCGGCCCGTTCTGTCGGCGATAGCGCCGCACGGGCAGCATGAGCCTGGAGGCGCAAGGCTGATTTGGCTTGCCCGATGTCGACGTCCACCATGCAGTGTCGCTACCTGCGTAAAATAAGGTGCCACCCTGGCCGTGGGATGACGATCCCGGGAACCTACTCACGTAGGTGGGCGCCGTGTGTCCGGACCCACGGGTCCGGTCAGGGACAGCTCCCTTAGGATCGATTAAGGCCCCGGGGATATTGGTATCCTCACGCACCGGGCAGCAAGGCTAATATAGGGTGTTCGTGCGCTAGTGCAAAGCCGCTCAGAGTATTCTGCGAAGATTTTGATGAGCGTGCAAAATACGCACAATGAGCACGCCTGAATCGTCCACCAGATAAGCGATGACGTGGGACTGATAGGTGTGGATGCGCACTGGTTTGCGGAACATGGTTCGTTCATGCGCCAGAAAAGGATGATCAGCAATCACCGCGATGCTATCCATCAATCCGCGCTGATACAAGTCAGCCTGTGCAACGCCAAACTGCCTTGCGCTCTCCAGATAGATCCTTTCGATATCCACTGCAGCCCTTGAGGTGAGCCTAATCCTCATTCTTGAGGCCCTTCATGGCGCGCTGACGCGCCTGAGTGAAAGCCTCTTCCACTGTTAGCTCGCTTATCCCGCTGTCCAAACCCTCCTGTATGAGTTGGTCGAACTCCTCGACTGCTTCGGCGCGCTCCTGATCCTTGCGTACGAGATCACGGACGTAGTCGCTGCTGTTGCCATATCGCCCCGTTTTGACTTGCTCCTCGACCCATTCTTTCATCTGATCGGGTAGCGAGACATTCATTGTAGCCATGGCGGAACTCCCTTGATGCCCCGATCTTACACCTTTGGCAAACTTTGCCAACAATCCTCAAGGAACCGGCGCGTCATGGGAGGTTTGTTGCAAGCAACATGCCGAACGCACGGGACAAAATCATGAGATGGCTGATCGCCCTGGTGGCAATCCTGTTTCTTCATCCCCTGCAGGTGATCGCTCAAGAAAAGGAGGAGGAACCAGCCACGACCTGCCACCGGCTTGGCGAACAGGAGATCTGTATCAGCGAAGCCAGCTACACGGAGGATGTCTGCGCCGCGATCGAGACCTATGCCAAGCATTTCAGCCTGCCCGAAGGCTTTTTCGCGCGCCTGATCTGGCAGGAAAGCCGCTTCGATCCACGCGCCATCAGCCCCGTGGGGGCGCAAGGCATTGCTCAGTTCATGCCCGGCACCGCCCGCTTGCGTAAACTCGGCGATCCATTTGATCCGGCAGAAGCCTTGGCAAAATCTGCGGAATATCTGCGCTTCCTGGAACAAAAATTCGGCAATTTGGGGTTGGCGGCTGCTGCCTACAATGGAGGCGAGGGCCGTGTCGCTCGCTTTGTCACTGGCGGAGGCGTTGCGGGAGAAACACGGGCCTATGTTTCGATCATCACGGGCCGACCGGTAGATTACTGGCTTGGCGAAGAGATCGAGCCCGCCGATTACGCGCTCAACCCCGAAGAGCCGTTCCAGGACGCCTGCGTTGACATGGCCAGGGCCGTTCCAATGCCAACCTTTGGGCCCAAGGCTGCTCAATGGCAGCCCTGGGGCGTGCTCCTCGCGCAGAATTTCTCGCCCGACATCGCGCGTGCCGCTTTCGTGCGGGCGCAAGGGCGCTTTCCCGATTTGCTGGAGGGCAAAGACCTCCTGCTGATCACCACGCGCAATTTGAGCATTGGCACGCGCACGCGCTACTCGGCGCAGATCGGCTTTCCCGAAAGGAAGGCCGCACAAGAATTCTGCAACAAGCTCCTCGCCGCAGGCGGCAATTGCATTGTTCAGAAAAACGGCGGCTAGCTGTGTGGTAGCGGGGCCGTCTCATCCAGGATACCCGCGACACTCTCCAGCGTCTGGGCGGCGCTGTTGAACCTGTCAGCGAACTTGGTTTCGAGCGCTTCGATCTCGGCAGCAACTTCCTGACCGGCACGGGTCAACATGCCAACCTCGTCTTCTAGCTCCTTGATCCGGCGCTCGGCTTCGGCCAATTCGTCTACAACGGCAATGCCGGCCATAACGGTCAGACGATTGTCGCCGATCTCGCCCACGGCGCCTTTGAGACCCTCGAGCTGTGCATTGAAACGCTCGGCAAGGCCGATCAGATGCTTCTGTTGGCCTTCTTCGCAGGCCATGCGGTATTTGCGGCCATTGATCTCGACATTGACTTCAGGCATGTCAGCTCTCCGCTTTGGCCAAAACTTCGCGCACGGTTTCCATCGCCTCGACCAGCCGGCGCGACACGTCATGGGCGCTGTCGTCGAGCCGCTTGGCCCGGGCAGCTGTCTTGTCCAGCTCAGTGGCAAGGCGTGCCCGTTCATGCACGAGGCGCTGGGTATCGACCTCAATGCGGTTGAGCTGGCGCATGCGGGCACCCAGATCTCTCACGCTGCGATCGAGCCGCGCCATGGCAGCCTCGAACCGCGCCTGCGCCGCGGCCAGCCCATCCTGGGGTTCCGTGTCACTCATTGCACTTACGGTCCTTCATGCCGAACACCTGCGGCGCCTCAGGGTGCCTTACCAGACAGGTGAATGCAACCTGCCGTCATTGACAGGCAATCCGAACCTGTTATGCCTCCAACTCGCCTTTGGGAGCAGGGTTTGAGAGCCTCTTCTCCCCAGATACCAGCCCGAGAAAGCGCATCCGATGACCAACACAGCTGAGCAAAACGAACTGGCCAACGCAATCCGGTCGCTGTCGATGGACGCGGTCGAAAAAGCCAATTCTGGTCACCCGGGCCTGCCCATGGGATGCGCCGACATCGCCACCGTGCTGTTCACCAAGGTGATGAAGTTTGATCCCGCCGACAGCAAATGGGCTGATCGCGACCGCTTCGTGCTTTCGGCCGGCCACGGCTCCATGCTGCTTTATTCTTCCCTGTACCTCTTGGGCTACAAGGACATGACCATCGACCAGGTCAAGAACTTCCGCCAGCTCGGCTCCAAGACTGCTGGCCACCCCGAATTTGGCTACGCCGAAGGGATTGAAACCACCACCGGTCCGTTGGGCCAGGGCGTCGGCAATGCCGTGGGCATGGCGATTGCCGAAGCCAAGCTCGCCGCCGAATTCGGCTCGGACATTGTTGACCACCACACCTGGTGCCTTGCTGGCGACGGGTGCCTGATGGAAGGCATCTCCCAGGAAGCTATCGCGCTGGCCGGTCACCTCAAGCTCAACAAGCTGACCCTGATCTGGGACAACAATTCCATCACCATCGATGGCGCGGTGTCCAACTCCGACTCCACCGACCAGATCGCCCGCTTCAAGGCCTCTGGCTGGAACACCGTGGAAATCGACGGGCATGACCAGGCCGCGATCGAAAAGGCGCTGCTCGACAGCAAGAATTCCGACAAGCCGACGCTGATTGCTGCCAAGACCACGATCGGCTTCGGCGCGCCCAAGAAGGCCGGCACCGAAAAAGTGCATGGCGCTCCGCTCGGTGCCGAGGAACTGGCCGGCGCCAAGGCCGCCCTGGGCATCACCTACCCGGCTTTTGAGATCCCCGCGGCAACGCTGGACGCATGGCGCGCTGCTGGCACCCGTTCGCAGAACGTGCGTGGCGAATGGCAGTCGCGCCTGGCCGCTTCTCCGAACCGTGCCGAGTTCGAGCGTCGCATGGCCGGCACCCTGCCCTCCGATTTCGCCGCCGCCATGGATGCGCATAAAAAGAAGCTGAGCGAGGAAAAGCCAAAGGTCGCTTCGCGCAAGGCCTCGCAGCTGGCGCTCGAAGTCATCACCAAGGCGGTGCCCGAGGCACTGGCTGGCTCGGCTGATCTGACGCATTCCAATCTGACCAATACGCCCGACACCAAGCCCTTCACCGCAGATGATCGTTCCGGCCGCTACATGATGTACGGCATTCGCGAGCATGGCATGGCTGCCGTAATGAACGGGGTGGCGCTGCATGGCGGGCTGATCCCCTATGGCGGCACGTTCATGGTCTTTACCGATTATGCCCGTCCGTCGATCCGCCTATCGGCGCTCATGGGCCAGCGCGTGATCTATGTCATGACACACGATTCCATCGGCCTGGGCGAAGACGGCCCGACGCACCAGCCCGTGGAGCACCTGTCGGCTCTGCGCGCCATTCCGGACCTTCTCGTGTTCCGCCCGGCCGATGCGGTGGAAACCGCCGAGTGCTGGCAGATCGCCATGGAAACGGCGAACCATCCGTCGATCCTCGCCTTGTCGCGCCAGAACCTGCCGACCGTCCGGACCGAGTATACATCCGAGAACAAGTCGGCTAAGGGTGCCTATACCCTTGTGGGTGAAAGCAATGCCGATGCGATCATCTTCGCCACGGGTTCGGAAGTTGCCATCGCTGTCGAGGCGCAAAAGCAGCTGACCGAGAAGGGTATCTCGGCGCGTGTTGTTTCGGTTCCGTCCATGGAGCTCTTTGCCAAGCAGTCCGATGCCTACAAGGCCGAAGTGCTGGGTTCGGCCAAGGCCCGCGTTGCGGTTGAAGCCGGCATCGAAATGAGCTGGAACAAGCTCCTTGGCGACAAGGGCCGCTTTGTTGGCATGAGCTCGTTTGGTGCCTCAGGCCCGATCGATGACCTTTATGCCCACTTCGGCATTACGGCAAAGGCCGTTGTTGAAGCGGTCACCGCACAGTTGTAAGAGAGCGCCAGCCCTCCTCCCTCCTCCCATTTCAAGGAGCCTCCAATGGCAGTCCGCGTCGCCATCAATGGTTTCGGCCGCATCGGCCGCAACATCCTGCGCGCCATCATCGAATCCGGCCGCACCGACATCGAAGTCGTTGCGATCAACGACCTCGGTCCGGTCGAGACCAATGCCCACCTGATGCGCTTCGACAGCGTGCATGGCCGCTTTCCCGGCACTGTGACCGTTGACGGCGACACCATCGATGTGGGCCGCGGTCCGATCAAGGTTACGGCCGTCCGCAACCCCGAAGAACTGCCGCATGGCGAGATGGGCATCGACATCGCTCTCGAATGCACCGGCATCTTCACATCCAAGGAAAAGGCATCGGCCCACCTCAAGGCCGGCGCCAAGAAGGTGATCATTTCGGCCCCCGGCGATGGCGCCGATCTGACGGTGGTTTATGGCATCAACCACCAGCAGCTGACCAAGGATCACGTCGTCATCTCCAACGCGTCGTGCACCACCAATTGCCTGGCGCCGCTGGCCTATGTGCTGCACAAGGAGTTCGGCATCGAAAAGGGAATGATGACCACCATCCATTCCTATACCGGTGACCAGCCCACGCTCGACACCATGCACAAGGACCTTTATCGCGGCCGCGCGGCAGCGCTCTCGCAGATCCCGACCTCGACCGGTGCTGCCAAGGCCATCGGCCTTGTGCTGCCCGAACTCAAGGGCAAGCTCGATGGCGTGTCGATCCGCGTACCGACGCCGAACGTGTCCTGCGTGGACTTCAAGTTCATTTCCAAACGCGATGTGACAGCGCAGGAAATCAACGATGCCGTGCGCCGCTATGCCGATGGCGAACTCAAAGGCGTGCTGGGCTACACAGAGCATCCAAACGTGTCGATCGACTTCAACCACGACCCGCATTCCTCGACCATGGCGCTGGACCAGACCAAGGTCATGGACGGCAATTTCGTGTCAGTGCTCAGCTGGTACGACAATGAATGGGGATTCTCCAACCGCATGGCCGATACGGCCGTTGCATTGGGCAAGACGCTCTGATCTCCTGAACCGGCGGGCACTCCCCGCCGGTTCTGCTTTGGGGGCAAAGGTGCTTGATCGATCCATTCGCTGGCGCGGCCTTGATCCAATAACGCTCGAGCATTGCCACATCATCTCGACCGAGCGCGACACGCGTATCCGTGGCACGATCATCACCCCCGAATATGGCCTGTTCTACCGCATCAAACTTGATGACCGGGAACATATCCGCACCCTCAAGCTTGAGCGCACCGACGGCGCAGTGTTGGAGCTTTTCTCTGATGGCGCCGGCAATTGGTCGGATGACCGGGCCGAGCCCCTGCCTGCCCTGCGTAATTGCAGTGATATTGATATCTGGCCAACGCCACTGACCAATTCACTACCCCTCTGGCGCACGGAGTGGAGTGATAACCAGCCGCAGCGTTTCGCCATGGCCTGGATCGACGCTGATGAGATGAGCGTTGTTCGCCAGGAGCAGATCTATTGCAGGATCGATTTGACGCACTTCCGCTTCCAGACTGCAGAATTCGAACGCATTCTGGAAGTTGACGCCGATATGATCGTCCTCAATTACCCGGGCCTGTTCGAACGCGCCGACTGAGCCCCTTCCCCCTGGCAGCCCTCTCTGCTACGCCACGGCGAACACAGATCCACGGGGAGGCTCCTTCAATGACCGCGACCTTCAAGACGCTTGATGAACTCGACCTGACCAACAAGCGGGTACTGCTGCGGGCCGACCTCAATGTTCCCGTAGCAGACGGCAAGGTGACCGACGCCACCCGTATCGAGCGGTTGGTGCCCACCATCCGTGAGATCGTCAAGAAGGATGGCAAAGCAATCCTGCTCTCTCATTTCGGCCGACCCAAGGGCAAAGTCGATCCCGAGTTTTCCCTGGAGCAGGTGTGCGAAGCCGTGGCGAACGCCACAGGCCACCCTGTGGGCTTTGTGGCAACCGACTGGACCGACATTTCGGGCGCACAGAGGGCAATCGAGTCCGCGCGTGCCGGCTGCGTGCTGATCCTGGAAAACACGCGCTTTCATCCCGGCGAAGAAGCCAATGACGTCGAGCTTGCCAAGCGCATGGCAAGCCTTGGCGATGTTTATGTGAACGACGCTTTCTCTGCTGCCCACCGCGCCCATGCGTCGACGGAAGCGCTGGCCCGCCTGCTGCCGGCAGCTGCGGGTCTGGCCATGGAAGCCGAACTTCAGGCGCTCGAAGCAGGCCTGGGCAAGCCCAAAAAGCCCGTTGTCGCCATCGTCGGCGGCGCCAAGGTTTCTTCCAAGATCGATCTGCTGGAAAACCTCGTAACCAAGGTCGATGCGCTGGTGATCGGTGGTGGCATGGCCAACACTTTCCTTCATGCTCAAGGCTATGGCGTCGGCAAGTCGCTGGCCGAAAAGGAATTGGCCGAAACCGCCCTGCGCATCATGGACAAGGCGATCGACAGCGGCTGCGCCATTATCCTTCCAATCGACGCGGTAGTGGCCTGGCACTTCAAGGCCGACACGCCTACCCGTCTCTATGGTGTTGATGCCATCGACCGCGACGGGATGATCCTTGATATCGGTCCATCCTCGATCGAACGCATCAAGGGTGCCATCGACGATGCCAACACCGTGGTGTGGAATGGCCCGATGGGCGCTTTCGAGATGAACCCCTTCGATGCTGGCACGGTCGCCGTAGCCAAACATGTCGCCAAGCGCACCCATGACGGCAAGCTGGTCTCTGTTGCGGGGGGCGGTGATACCGTTGCCGCTCTTGCCCATGCCGGTGTCAAGGACGCCTTCACCTATGTTTCGACCGCCGGGGGCGCCTTCCTTGAATGGATGGAAGGCAAGCCTCTCCCCGGCGTCGATGCGCTCAAGAAATAGGATCGGGTTTTAGAAGGTGGCTGTCATCGGGTCCGGTCCGATGCGGCCGCCTGCCTCATCCAGCGCCTCGATCTTGCTCATGTCCTCGGCGTCGAGAGTAAAGTCCAGAACATCGAAATTGGCCACGATCCGGCTTGGCGTCACGGATTTGGGGATGACGATCAGGCCGCTGTCGAGGTGCCAGCGGATAATGATCTGCGCGGCGCTGCGGCCATGCTTTTTGGCAATCGCCGTGATAACCTGGTTTTCTAGCAACTGGCCCTGCCCCAATGGGCTCCAGGATTCCGTTGCGATGTCGAGGCGCGCATTGACCTTGCGCAGGGCCTTTTGCTGGAAGCGGGGATGGAGCTCGATCTGATTGAGCACCGGTGTTTCGCCGGTTTCGCCGATGATCTTTTCGAGATGTTCGGCCTCGAAGTTGGAGACGCCAATCGATCGGATCTTGCCATCGCCCTTGAGCTGAACAAGCGCCTTCCAGGTTTCAAGATACTTGTCGCGCCAGGGCGAAGGCCAGTGGATCAGGCACAGATCGAGATAGGGCGTGTCCAGCAGCTTTAGGCTCTTGTGGACCGCTTCGATCGCCGTATCAAAACCCTGGTCTTCATTTCGCACCTTGGTGGTGACGAAAATGTCTTCCCGTTTCAACCCTGAAGCCTTGATGCCTTCGCCAACACCCTGCTCATTCTGATAACCTGCTGCTGTGTCGATGTGGCGATAGCCTGCCTGCAGCGCTGTTTTCACCACTTCTGCGGTATCTTCGTTGGGGGTCTGCCATACACCCAGCCCAATTTGGGGAATGGTATGGCCGTCATTGAAGGTGATGAGAGGCTGATTGCTCATGGTCTATCCGTCGATCGGGGGGAAGGAGCGAAGAGAACGTCCTGTGCTGCGCAAGTGTTCCCCACCCTCACCTCATCTTCCATACAAGCTCCGTCTTTCGTCTAATAACCACAGGTCTAATCGATCCGCCGCGAACGAAAGTCTAATCTGCCGGTTAACACCCCATTGAGGAGGCAGATCCATGACAAAATCGCTGAACGCCATCGCCCAGAAACTCATGGAGCCCGGCAAGGGGATCCTGGCCGCAGACGAATCCGAGGGCACCATCGCCAAGCGCTTCGCCAAGATCAACCTGCCCAATTCGCTGGATCTGCGCCGCGATTATCGCGAGATGCTGTTCCGCTCCACCCATGCCATGACACACTACATTTCGGGCGTTATCCTCACCGAGGAAACGCTGGAACAATCTGCCGCTGACGGAACTTCGTTCCGCGCGATCCTTGCGGATGCCGATGTCATCCCCGGCATCAAGGTGGACCGTGGCGCTTTCCCCATGCCCGGCGACTCCGGCGAAAAGATCACCGAGGGGCTCGATGGTTTGCGCCAGCGGCTCGAGCGCTATGCCCAGTTGGGCGCAGGCTTTGCCAAGTGGCGTGCGGTAATCACCATCAACGATGTTGCCCCGACCCGGAACAATATTCGCGCCAACGCCCATGCGCTCGCCCGTTACGCAATCCTCTGCCAGGAAGCGGGCATTGTGCCGGTGGTTGAGCCCGAAGTCGTCGGCGATGGTGACCCAGGCAACCATTCCATGGAGCGGTGCGCTGCCGTGACCGGGGATGTGCTGGAAAACACGTTCAAGGAATTGCGCCTCGCTGGCGTGGATCTTGCGGGCATGCTGCTCAAGCCCAATATGGTGCTGCCCGGTGTCAATTCACGCGAGCGCCCGTCCTTTGAGGATGTTGCCAAGCGCACGGTGGAAGTGCTGCGCGCGCATGTGCCAGCGGCCGTCCCCGGCATTGCATTCCTGTCGGGCGGGCAAACCGACGAGGAAGCCACTGCGCACCTATCGGCCATGAACAAAATCCCAGGCAAGCCTTGGCCGCTCACCTTCTCTTACGGTCGCGCGCTGCAAAATGTCGCGCTGCGCACTTGGGCAGGCCGGCGCGAGAACTTCCCCGCAGCACAGGCGGCATTTACGCACCGGGCGCACATGAACTCCCTGGCAGCCCTTGGCGAGTGGAGCGGCGAACTGGACCGCGCCGCCTGAAGACCCAGAAACTCTCAAGATCAGGCGCGTCCTCCCCGCAGGACGCGCTTTTTCTTTGCGCCACACCATCCACACCCGCTATTGCTTCAAACTTCCTCTTTGTCGCCCAAATAGGACGACAGAAGAGCCCACGCTTCGCTATTGCCCGGACCCCTATGGCACCCCAGCTCTATCTTGTTACCCCTGCTGATCCTGATCCTGCGAAGTTCGCGACCGTGCTGATGAATGTGCTCAACAGCGCTGAAGTAGCCGCTTTGCTGGTGCGCCGGGGGCAGGCCGACGACGCCGCTTATTCTCAACTGGCCTCGCAGGTGATCAATATCGGGCAAGGGGCAGGCTGCGCCGTTTTGCTGGAAAACGATGCGGCACTTGCCAAAAAGCTGGGCGCCGACGGCGTCCACATCACCGATGGGCCCGAAGCGGTGGCCAGGGCCATCGCGGCGCTCAAGCCAAAGATGATCGTGGGTGCCAACGCTGGCACCACAAGGCACGATGCCATGACGCTGGGCGAGATGGATGTGGATTACCTCATGTTCGGCCCAACTGAGGGCGCGAGCGACCCGAAAGGCGCCGAACTGGCGCAATGGTGGGCGGCGACCTTCGAGATCCCGGCCGTGCTGAGTGATCCGGGGGCCAGCGCCGAAAACGCGGACAGCCTTGGCGCCGAGTTTCTTGGCCTTTCGAGCAGCATCTGGTCTGCGTCATCCCCCGGCGAGGCCTTGGGTGCCATTGCTGATGCCCTCAAGGTTTCGGCATGAAGGCGTCCGTCCCTCTTTTGCTGCTGGCGCTGCTCGCCGGCCCGACCCTGGCCCAAGAGGTGGAGGCCCCGCCTCCTGCCGATGAGGTGCCAGCTCCGTCAGAAACCGCAGAACCTGCCGAGCCAGGAAGCACCGAGAACCTTGGGCCTCGTGCGCCTGCTGATTATGCCTTTGGTGCTTTTCAGCGCGGCTATTTCCTGACCGCGCTCGAATTCGCCCTGCCCCGAGCCGAAAAGGGCGATGCCGCAGCGCAAACCTTGATCGCCGAGATCTATGCCAAGGGACTCGGTGTCGCCCAGAACGACGAGCGAGCCGCTGGCTGGTACCAGCTCGCCTCCAATAATGGCGATCACCTTGCGACCTTTGCGCTAGCGCTGTTTTATCAGGACGGCATTGGCGTTCCCAAAAACCGCGCCCGGGCGGCCGAACTGTTCCGCAAGGCTGCCGAAGCCGGTTATGCCCCCGCCAAGTACAACATGGCGCTTCTTCATGTTGAAGGTGTCTATGCGTCGCCGAGCCTCACGGATGCTGCTTCCCTGATGAAGGAGGCGGCCGATGCCGAGCTGCCAGAGGCCCAGTATGATTATGGCACCATGCTGATCGAAGGCGCGGGGCTCACACCCGATCCCGCCGAAGGGGCGCGCTATATCGGGCTGGCGGCCGAGCAGGGTTTGGTCGCGGCGCAGGTGGACTATGCTACGCTCCTCTATTTGGGTCAGGGTCTCGAAAAAAACGTCGAAGATGCCGCCCTCTGGTACCAGCGTGCCGCTGAAGCGGGCAGCGCCGTTGCCCAGAACCGCTATGCCAAGCTGCTTGCAGTGGGTGAAGGCGTTGACCTCGACCTTGAAACCGCCGCGATGTGGCGCTCGCTTTCGCGTCGACAAGGCTTGTCCGACCCATCGTTGGATCGGTTACTCGTATCCATTCCGCCCGAGAGCCTAGCTCGTGCCGAGGAGCGCGCCCGTTTCTGGCCGTCCGAACCACCCACGCAGGCAGCTGAAGCGGACGTCGAACTACCCGCCACCACTCCCCAAGTTGCCGAGCCGAATGTTCTGCCGGCGCCAACCGATGCTGGGGAGGCGCCGCCCAACGCAGTAGTCGAGCCTCCACCACCCCCGGAAAATCCTTGAACGGGCAGGCGTTCTGAGGCAATAAGCCCGCCAAGCGCGGTTCAGCGCATCACCACAACGCCCCTTCTTGTGGTGAGTTTCTAGCGGCGCTTTGCAGCCGACATCGAAAGCAGCATTCATGGCCAAGATCAACGGCAACGAAATCCGTCCCGGCTTCGTCATCAACCACCAGGACCGCCTCTGGGTGGCCGTAAAGGTTGATCACGTCAAGCCCGGCAAGGGCGGCGCCTATGCCCAGGTCGAACTCAAGGCAATTTTGGGCGGCACCAAGCTCAACGAGCGCTTCCGCTCGGCTGAAACGGTGGAACAAGTGGAGCTCGAATTCCGCGACTTCACCTATCTCTACGAGCAGGGTGAGAGCCTCGTTTTCATGGACCAGGACAGCTACGAGCAGGTGGAACTTCCCAGGGAGTTCGTGGGCGAGCGCGCCGCGTTCCTCCAGGACGGCATGAAGATCACGCTAGAAATGCACGAAGACACGCCCTTGGGCATCCGCTTTCCGCCCAACGTGGTTCTGGAAGTCACCGAGGCCGATCCCGTGGTCAAGGGCCAGACGGCATCCAACCAGTTCAAGCCAGCCATTCTGGCCAATGGCTTGCGGGTCATGGTGCCCCCTTTCATCGCGACGGGCGAGCGCATCGTCGTCGACACCACTGAAGCCACTTACATGCGCCGGGCTGATTGATCATGGCACGTTCTGCACTTCTCAATGTGATGGTCAACGCGGCCATCAAGGCCGGCAAGTCGCTGACCAAGGATTTCGCCGAAGTCGAAAATCTGCAGGTGTCCCGCAAGGGCCCGGCCGATTTCGTCTCCAAGGCGGATCTGCGCGCCGAACAGATCGTGTTCAGCGAACTGCAAAAGGCACGCCCAACCTATGCCTTCCTCATGGAAGAAGGCGGCGAGGTTGCCGGCACCGACGGACAGCATCGCTGGATCATCGATCCGCTCGATGGCACGACCAATTTCCTCCATTCCATCCCGCTGTTTGCCATAGCCATTGCGCTCGAACGCAACAACGAGATCGTTGCTTCGGTGATCTACAATCCCGTGCTGGACGAGCTCTACACCGCTGAAAAAGGCGGCGGCACCTGGCTCAACGATCGCCGGCGCCTGCGCGTCGCAAGCCGCCGCTCGCTGTCCGAGGCCGTGATATCCACCGGCATCAAGACGCAGGGCACAGCCAATGATGGCCTGCAGTTGCGCCAGCTTGCCCATATCAATCCGGCCGTTGCCGGCATTCGCCGCTCGGGCTCGATCTCCATGGACATGGCCTGGCTCGCAGCCGGCCGCTTCGATGCCCTCTGGGAAGCCGGCCTTGCACCTTGGGACGTGGCGCCAGGGCTCCTAGCTGTCAAGGAGGCCGGTGGCTTCGTTTCCGATTTCGCGGGCAGCACGGGCTCGGTGTGGAACGGCCAGATTGTTGCTGGCAACGAGATTCTCCAGCCAGCCTTGCTCAAGGAACTGCGCCCGATCAATTAAGGTGGCCGGCCAATGCCGCGCGCTCAAGCGACCACATGCCGAGCCTGCGCCGGTGCGCGGGTGGCCATTCTGGCCCGGCTTTTGATGAGCTATTGAGGAGAATTTGGGCGTTATTGCCCATTAACCCTAGGGATTGTCTTGGCACGGCGCTCTCTTTAGTCTGCGCCGGAGTGATTTGAAGTTCGGGGGCAAGGTTTAAGGCAAGATGACGCAAGGCTATGACCCGTACCACCTCGCCAGCCCTCTCGTTTACCTCATTAAAATCCTGATCTTTTTGGTGCTGGTGGCGTTGGTCGCCGCCATTTTGTTCAGCACCATCGTGACATTTTTCTGGGCGAACCCGTTCATCAATTCGATGATCTTTTTTGCCCTGTTTATTGGCATTTTCCTCAGCTTCCGGCAGGTCATCCGCCTGTTTCCCGAGGTGAAATGGGTCAATTCGCTTCAGGAAGGCAATGTCTCGTCTGTCCGGCCGCCCATTCTCTTGGCACCGGTGGCAGGCCTTCTGCGCGAGCGGATCGGGGAGGCGGTGATTACCCCTTCCTCAATGAGCTCCATTCTTGATTCCGTCGGCAATCGCCTGGACGAGGCCAAGGATACGTCCCGCTATCTGACGGGCCTTTTGGTTTTCCTTGGGCTGATGGGTACGTTCTATGGCCTGCTCGAAACGGTTACCTCCGTCGCCGCAGTTATCAACACGCTCGATGTTTCAAGTGGGGACACCGCTTCGCAGTTTGCAAGCCTGCGCGAAGGGTTAGCGGCGCCGCTGGCAGGCATGGGCACAGCCTTTTCGTCATCCCTGTTCGGCCTCGCCGGATCACTGGTGCTGGGCTTCTTGGACCTGCAGACCAGCCAGGCGCAGAATGCCTTTTATACCGACCTTGAAGACTGGATGACTTCCATGACTGAGCTCGATCATCCCGTCTCGGCCATGCAGGCTAATGCGGGCGGACCGGACATGCAGGCCATGTTCGACAAGCTCGGCAATTCCATGCAGAATCAGAACTCGAGCCAGAATGCCATCCGCGCCATGGCCGAACTGGCGCGTGGCATTGACGGTCTTGTCAAGCACATGCGAACCGAGCAGGACGATCTGCGTCGCTATATCGACGAGCAGGGCGAAACCAACAAAAAGCTGCGCGAGTTGATAGAAGCCGTTTTGACCCAGGCCGATACCGAGCGGCGGAACTAGCCCATGCCCGGAGCGCGTTCCAGGCGGCGCATCGAGTCCAATTATTGGCCGGGCTTTGTGGACGCCCTGTCGAGCCTCCTGCTCGTCATCATCTTCATGCTCTCGCTGTTCATGCTGACCCAGTTTTTCCTGGGGCAGGAACTCGAAGGACGTGACACCGCGCTGGCGCGGCTCAACAGCCAGATCGCTGAACTAACCGAATCGCTGCAGCTGGAGCGCAGCAATTCAGAGGATCTGAATACCCAGATCGCGCAGCTCACGGCGACCTTGGGCAGCGCTCAGCAGGAAAACGCTAGCCTGAGCTCACAACTGGCTGGCATTGGCGCCGGAATAGACGGCAAGGACCAAGCCATAGCCGGGCTTCAGAACGATCTTGCCGAAGCCCAGGAACTGTCGGACGAAGCTAACGCGCAGGTCGCCTTGCTGAACCAGCAGCTGGCGGCGCTCCGCACGCAAATTGGCGCCCTGGAAGCTGCGCTGGAAGCATCAGAGGCACGTGACACACAGTCTCGCACCCAGATCGCAGACCTCGGCCGCCGCCTGAACCTGGCGCTCGCCCAACGCGTGCAGGATCTTTCGCGCTATCGTTCGGACTTCTTTGGCCGCTTGCGGGAAATCCTCGAAGGCCGTGCTGATGTGCGTGTCGTCGGCGACCGCTTCGTGTTCCAGTCCGAAGTGTTGTTCGACCCCGGCCAGGCCGATGTGCAGGAGGGCGGCTTGCCGGATCTCGACGCTCTGGCGGAGGCCATTCTGCAACTGGAAAACGAAATTCCCGAGGACATCAATTGGGTGCTGCGCATTGATGGACATACCGATAGCCGCCCGATTTCCAATGAACGTTTCCCCTCCAACTGGGAGCTGTCAGCTGCCCGTGCCATTTCGGTGGCCCAATATCTGGTCAGCAAGGGCGTAGCGCCGAGCCGGCTGGTTGCAGCAGGCTTTGGCGAATTCACACCAATCGACCCGGGCACGACCGAAGAAGCTTACCGGCGCAACCGGCGCATCGAGTTCAAGTTGACAGAGGGATGATCAAGGAGCTTTAGCCGCATTCGCTCAGAGGTGAATCACGCCTCATCCTGAGCTTGTCGGAGGACAAGGCGATGGCAACAACCGGCGCTTAGCTCTCGTGGCGCGATAGCGCGCCATGAGGGCACGACCCACCCGCGTTCGAATGCAAATCTAGCCCAGATCATCCATCCGGAACTGCAGTCTCGCGAGTTCCGCATAGCGCCCGCCCTTGGCGACCAGCTCGTCATGCGTGCCCTGATCGATGATGTGTCCGGCATCGAGCACGAGGATCTTGTCGGCGTCGCGGATTGTTGCCAGGCGGTGGGCGATCACCAAGGTCGTCCGGCCACGCATTAGATGTTCCAGCGCAATCTGCACGAGGCGCTCGCTTTGCGCGTCTAGCGCGCTGGTGGCTTCATCCAGAAGCAAGATTGGGGCATCCTTGAGGATGGCACGGGCGATGGCGAGGCGCTGTTTCTGTCCTCCGGAGAGCATAACGCCGCGCTCACCGACAAGCGTGTCATAGCCCTGTGGCAGTTCCACTACGAAATCATGCACGAGCGCGGCCCGCGCCGCGGCTTCGATCTCCGCCATGCCCGCGCCGGGTTTGCCAAACAAGATGTTCTCGGCAATGGTCCCGGCGAAAATGGTGGGCTCCTGCTCGACATAGGCAAAGCGCTGGCGCAGATCGAGTAGGCGGACATCCCGGATATCCACCCCATCAACCTTGATGGAGCCCCTTGTCACATCATAGAAGCGCTGCAGTAGCGAGAGGGTCGTCGACTTGCCCGATCCCGATGGACCGACAAGGGCCACGGTTTGCCCTGAGCCGACAGAAAAGCTTAGATCCGTCAGCACCTGTTCGGAGCCTCCGGTATCATAGTCAAAGTGCACGTGCTCGAACGTGACGGTGCCCAGGGGCGGGTTTGGCAGTGCAACCGGATGAGCGGGATCCTTGATGGTAGCTTCGGTATCAAGGATTTCGGTCAGCCGTTCGGTGGATCCGGCAATGGTCTGCAGCATGCCAAGAACTTCGCTGAAATTGGTGAGCGAGCTCGAGGCCATCAGGGCATAGATCATGAATTGTGCCAGCTGGCCTGCCGTAACCGTGCCGTCGAACACCGCACGGGCGCCCCACCACACCAGGAACACGATGGCGGCTGTTCCCAAGAAAATGACCATGCCAACCAGGATGGATCGTGCACCCAGCCGCTTGATCTCCGCCTGATAGCTATCCTCGGTGCGGGCGCCATAAATGCTCGCCTGCACATCTTCCTGGGTGAAGGACTTAACAGTACGCGTTGCTCCCAGCATTTCGGTTGCCATGGCGGAGAGATCGGCCAGGGCGTCCTGCGTGCGGCGGGACATGCGGCGCAAGCGGCGGGAGAAAGCAACAATCGGCAGCACCAAGCAGGGCCCGATGATCACCACAGCCAAAGTCAGCGTCGGGCTGGTCAAGAACATCATGATCAGCGCGCCGGTGATGGTCACGATCGAGCGCAGCGCAAGGGAAAAGCTCGAGCCCACAGCGGCCCGGATCACCCCGACGTCGCCATTAAGCCGGCTGGTGAGTTCACCCACGCGGTTGGTGTCGAAATAGCGCGCATCGAGCTGCAGCAGATGCACGAACACGGCTTGTCGCAGATCGGCCAGGACACGCTCACCCACCACGGAGATGAAGTAGAAGCGGGCACCACTGGCAAGGCCCATCACGGCCGCAATGCCAATGATCACCCAGCCATATCGGCCGACATTTTCCAGGTTTCGCGCCACGAACCCCTGGTCGATCGCCCCGCCTAAAAACGCTGGAATAGCCAGCGACGCAATGGTCGAGACCAGCAGGAACAGGATCGTTAGGGAAAGCCGGACGGGATAGCGCAGCACAAACGGCAAAAGGCGCCGCAAGGGCTGCAGCTTGCGCTTGGGTTGCTCGGCCTTGGGGGCAATCTTGGGGGATTCGGCCTGAACCGGAACGGCCTGGTCTGTCATCGCTCGGGGTTTCGCCACTCGTTAAGAGGGTCCGGATCAGCCGGGCCGTGCTCCGCGCCCGATATAAGGACTGCGCAAGCAGCGGGCAACCGCTTTGTCCGGCGTGAATTTGCCGCGCCCATGCTCTTGCGGACCGGCGTACCTTTCTGTATGAAGCGGCCAACACCAGTTTTAGATGCTCTCCGGGCGCTGCGGCGCCCGTTTGATTTGAGGCGAACACCGATGAAGGCTGATACTCATCCGGACTACCACTTGATCAACGTGGTTATGACCGACGGCACCAAATACCAGACTTATTCGACCTACGGCAAAGAGGGCGACACCCTCCAGCTCGATATCGATCCCAAGACCCATCCGGCCTGGACCGGCGGCACGGGCCAGCTGCTGGATCGCGGCGGTCGCGTTTCCCGCTTCAAGGAGCGCTTTAAGGGCCTCGGCATCTAAGCCGATCCTCTTGCGAGAATTCGAAAAGCCCGGCCCTGTGCCGGGTTTTTTGCTTTGGGGCAGGGTCACGTCCGATCGGCTCGAGCGATCTACCAATAGACCTCATGGTGAGCCTGTCGAACCAGGAGGGCGTAGCACAATAGCTCCACTCGTTTGACCTCGTAGTTCGACGTGCTCACCATGAGGTCTACTGGAGATTCCGGGTAAGTTCAGCGGCGTTTGGGAGCCTCAGACGCGCCCGAACGCAGCCTTGAGCCGGGCCAACTGGTCCGCAATGCCATTGGCCACACCCGCATCCAGCACCGGCATCTTGCCGCGCTCCAGCGTATCGAACTGCATCACGCGGTCAAACAGGCGGTCACCCTTGTCGATAAAGTCGCGAAGGGTTTGTGGCAGTTGATCATATCCCGGCCCGCCCCGCTCGGATGGGGTCGCCGAGAATTTGACCTTCTCCTTCTCCGAACGCGCATTTTCCTTTGTGATCTCGCCTTCGTTAACGGCGCGTTGCAGCAGCAGCCAGGAGGCCAGTTGCATCAACCGGGTGGTCAGGCGCATCGATTCGGTTGCGTAGATGAAGGAAGCTTCGCGGCTGAGAATGCGACTTTCAGCGCGCCCATCGCCGTCCAGATAGGAGGCAACCTCTTCGATCAGGCTCATGCCTTCACGGTAAAGCAGGTCGAACCCGCCCGAGGCCACAATACGCGGGCCAATGGCAATCGCCGTTTCGGTGTCATTCCAATTGGACAATGAACGCGCTCCTTACCCTGCTTGCAGAATAGGCTGATTTCGCACCAGCGTCACCATCGCGCCGCGACTAATCTGAAAAGAGCTTTAAGAACAGCACACTGGCTGAAACAGCACCCATAAAGAAAAAGAGAGCGGCAGGGACCGCTCTCGAAGTCAACAGGGAGGCGTCAAACAGAGGGAGAAATCGCTCTGCCAAATCCAGAACAATCTGAATAATGAGACCTTACCGCCAAGGTATTAATTGCGGGTTAAGCGGACGCAGAATCTTAACCCTGTGCTTTCCAGCTCCGTGAAGCGCCCTAACGGTCAGAACTTGAACACCGACTCGGCGGCTTTCTTGGTTTTGCCGCGCGCTTCGATTGCGTCATGGATCCGGGCAATCTCGGCTTCCAGCAGGCGCACGCGGCCCTCAAGCTCTTCAACCGACATCGCGTAGAGCGGCATGCCGACCTCATGAGCCTTGGGTTTCTTGATCAGATCATCATCCATCTAAAGCCTCCGCACCAAACACGACACACAACCTAGCGCTGCAGGCTTGCCCGGCAAGGCCGTTGCAGGCAGCATGGCAAGATGACCATACCAGCCAGCATGCAAGCCATCGCTATAACAAGACCGGGCGGCCCCGAAGTGTTGCAAGCCCAGTCGTGGAACGTTCCCGATTGCGGCGTCGACGAGGTGCTCATCCGTGTTGCAGCCGCAGGGGTCAATGGTCCCGATCTGGCGCAGCGACGCGGTCAATACGATCCCCCGCCAAGCGCCTCTCCCCTGCCCGGCCTGGAAGTGGCTGGGGAAATTGCAGCAATCGGCACAGATGTCCGGGAGTGGCAGGTGGGCGACCCGGTGATGGCTCTGGTCAATGGTGGCGGCTATGCCGAGTTCGTTACCGTTCCCGCTGGGCAGGTGCTGCCGATGCCGAACGGCTGGAGCATGACCGAGGCAGCGGCTCTGCCTGAAACATGGTTCACGGTGACGCAAACCCTGGTGATGCGCGCCGAACTAGAGGCTGGCATGACCGTGCTCGTCCACGGCGCAGCTGGCGGCATTGGCGGAGCGGCTGTCCAGATCACCGCGATCCTGGGTGCCAAGGCGATCGGCGTTGTCTCCTCCGCAGCAAAGGCCGAATATGCTCGCAGGCTTGGCGCGGCAGCGGTGGTCAATCATAGGGAACAAGACCTTGTTGCAGAAATCATGAAACTGACCGACGGGCGAGGCGTCGATCGCGTAGTCGATCTGATCGGCGGCGAGATGGCGGCGCGCAACATCGAAATGTCGGCGCGCGGCGGGCACATTGTTCAGATCGCCACGCTGGGCGGCAATACAGCCACGGTTTCACTCCGCACCATCATGGCCAAGCAATTGACGCTCTCCGGCTCAACCCTGCGTCCTCAGCCAGGCGCAACCAAGGCCCGCATCGCTAGCCGCATCCGCTCCGCTCTACTTCCCGCCTTAGATGATCCCGAGTGCCCCAGGCCTGAGATCGCTACCTTCCTCCTTGAAGAGGCAGCCTCGGCTCATGCTCTCATGGAGAGCCGCGGCCACAGCGGAAAGCTGGTGCTGGTCACCTCTTTCGGCCGTGAACAGTAAGGGGCAAATCGCATATCGTTATTGCGGATCGGCAGGCGAAGCCGTATATTAAGCATGTTCCCCCTCAGCATGAAGCAAAGAGGCGGAGCGGTCCGGAGGAAAACCGGCCGCGCCTGCAGGAGAAATTTATCATGAGCCAGCCCCTGTTGATGCCCAAGGCTACTGCCGTCTGGCTCGTCGACAACACTGCGCTGTCATTCGAGCAGATCGCTGCCTTTTGCACTCTGCACCCGCTTGAAGTTCAGGGCATTGCCGATGGCGATGTTGCCGGCGGCATCATGGGTGTGAATCCCATCCAGAACGGCCAGCTGACCAAGGAAGAGATCGAAAAGGCCGAAAAGGATCCCAATTATCGCATGAAGCTGAGCGAACCCAAGGTTCGCGTTGCAGCCGCGAAGCGCAAGGGTCCTCGCTACACTCCGATCTCGCGCCGCAACGAGCGCCCCAATGCCATCAAATGGCTGGTGCGCAACCATCCCGAACTCAAGGACGCCCAGATCATGCGTCTTGTGGGCACCACCAAGTCCACCATCGATTCCGTGCGTGAATCAACGCACTGGAACGCCGCCAACCTTACCGCCATGGACCCGGTGACCTTGGGCCTCTGCAGCCAGATCGACCTCGACCTTGAGGTGAAGCGCGCCTCCAAGGGCGGGCCAGGCGTTGACGAGCTTCCAGAAGGCACCACGCTGATGACGGCCGAAGAGGCACTTGAACGCGCTGGTGCTCGCGGCCACTCCGAAGGCCCTGATGGGGAATTCGCGGCAAACGATCATCGTCCAGCCGAAGCGCAGGACGAATTCGACGCCGATTCAGTGTTTGCCAAGCTCAAGTCGCTCAAGAACAACGACGACGAATAATCGACCAGCTTTGATGACCTCGTGGTGAGCTTTGCGCCCCACGGGGTCGCACCGGCAGTCGCCAGGGACACGAACTCGTCCTTTGACGCGCTTAGGATGTCTACCTTAATCCGCATAGCGCCGTTCGTCTTCCATTCCAGTTGACAAGTCCGCCACAAGGCGTACCCAAGGGTACGTTACCCCCGGACTGTTTTCATGCCCATCTTTGATCCCTATTTTGTCGCGATCGCCGTGATCGCCGTGCTTATTGTTGGCCTGAGCAAAGCCGGTCTGCTCGGGAGCTTGGGCATGGTCGGGGTGCCGCTGCTGAGCCTTGTCATGCCGGCACGTGACGCGGCAGGCATGATGCTGCCAGTCCTGCTCGCCATGGATGTCATCGCCGTCTACGCCTACCGCAAGGACGTGGACTGGGGCATTATCCGTATCATGCTGCCCGGCGCGGCCGCAGGCACGCTGCTGGGTTGGGGCTTGTGGGCCTTTGTGTCGGATGCAGCTGTGTTGCTGTTTGTGGGCGTTATTACCCTTTTGTTTATCCTCGACGCCCTCTTGCCCTTGCGCAAAAAACTCGAGGGCCTTCCGCCGTCGAAGCCTTGGGGCGTGTTCTGGGGCGGCTTTGCGGGCTTTACCAGCTTTATCAGCCACACAGGCGGCCCACCGTTCCAGATCTATGTCCTGCCCCGCCGTCTGCCGCCCGCGACCTATTCGGGCACCTCGGCCGTGTTCTTTGCCATCGTCAACTCGGCAAAGCTGATCCCCTATTTCTTTCTGGGGCAGCTCAATGTCCACAATCTGCAGCTATCGGCAGCGATGACCCCCGTCGGGATCGCGGGCGTGTTCCTCGGCATCTATTTGGTGCGCCGCATTTCCATGAAGTGGTTCTACCGCATTGCCTATTGGCTGGTTTTCCTGCTCGCCCTCAAGCTGGTTTGGGACGGTGTTCGCGGTGTTTTCCTCGGCCTCTAGGCAACAAAAAAGGGCCGCAGCCTATGCTGAGACCCTTCTATTCCCACCGGGAACTTACGCCTACTGTGTGTTACTCGAGTATTTGTAGAGTTCGTCCTTCACTTCGAGTTTCTTCCGCTTCAAGGCGGCTATCGCCAGATCGTCTTTCCGCGTGTTCTGCATTGCGTTCTGAATCTGCCGATCCAACTCCTGATGGCGCCGTTCAAGCGCCGCAACATGGCCTTCAGTCGTCATAACAACTCCTAGAAGATTGGTGGACGTCGGTATCGTCACAAATAATTCACGCTTTGTCGACGCCCTTAAACACAGCTCTGGAAATGTGATGCAAAACCGGTGCCGATCGGTTAACCAGAGCTAACGGAAAAGCGTGGGGTGCGCTCCAAATCATGATGTCGCTCACCAGGGAAGAGGAAGCTGCTCTGGGACTGGAACTGGCTACAAAACGCCAGGAACACAGTGATCTGAACGCAGCTATCGATACATTGACCCAGTCGCATGTGGCCGATCGCATGCTGCTGCAGCGGCTTAAAAAGCGCAAACTGGCGCTCAAGGATCGCATCGTTCAGCTGGAAAATATTTTGCTGCCCGACATCATTGCATGACGCTGAGGCGCCTTGATGTGTGGCAACAATTGGGCTAGTTCCGCGCTTTGCAAAGACCGATGGGGGAATCGGCCGTGCTCACCAAACCAGTCGTCGCCATCATCATGGGCAGCCAATCCGATTGGCCCACCATGCGGCTCGCCGCTGAGACGCTTGAAGCGCTCGAGATCGAATATGAAGCGCGCATTGTTTCGGCTCACCGGACGCCCGAACGGCTGGTGGAATTTGCCACCGACGCTCGCTCCGAGGGCTTCAAGATTATTATAGCAGGCGCCGGCGGAGCGGCTCATCTGCCGGGCATGATCGCTGCCATGACGCCCCTGCCGGTGTTTGGCGTTCCAGTCCGCTCCAAGGCGCTCAACGGCCAGGACAGCCTGCTTTCCATTGTCCAGATGCCGGGGGGAGTTCCTGTCGGCACCCTGGCCATCGGAGAACCCGGAGCTATTAATGCGGCGCTACTTGCCGCCGCCGTGCTGGCGCTCAGCGATGATGATCTGGCCGATCGGCTCGACGCGTTTCGCGCGCGCCAGACTGCCGCCGTCCCGCAATTTCCAACAGATACAGAGTAAGCCTTGCCCCAAGACGTATCCGCCCTGCCCCCAGGCAGCATGATCGGCATTCTTGGGGGTGGCCAACTCGGCCGCATGTTGTCGCTGGCCGCCAGCAGACTGGGCATGCGCACGCACATTTTCTGCCCGGATCCGCAAAGCCCTGCTTTCGAGGTGACGCCACACAAGACAATTGCTGCCTACGACGACGAGACGGCGCTAGCGGCCTTCGCTGACGCGGTTGATGTGGTCACATACGAGTTCGAGAACGTTCCTGCGGCAACCACGTCTTTTCTTGCAGCGCGCAAGCCCCTTTGCCCTAGTGCAAATGCCCTGGCGATTTCGCAGGATCGTTTGGCCGAGAAGGGGTTCCTGGAGTCCAAGAACATTCCTGTGGCACCCTATCGTGCCGTCACAAGCCTTCAAGAGCTCGAAACTGCGATCGACGCCCTTGGGCTACCCGCGGTGCTTAAAACAACCCGGCTGGGCTATGACGGCAAGGGGCAGCGCGTCCTTCGCGAGCGCGCCGATGCGGAATCGGCGTTTGCGGCACTTGAACCCAAGCCCCTGGTGCTGGAAGCCTTTGTACCGTTTGAATCAGAAATCTCGGTCGTTGTAGCGCGCAATGCCGCAGGTGAAGTGCGCGCCTATGACCCGGCGGAAAACGTGCACCGGCACCATATTCTTCATACCAGTACGGTTCCGGCTAATGTCCCGCCCGGCGTCGCCAAGCACGCTGCCATGCTGGCCAAGGTCATTGTGGTGGCACTGGATTATGTCGGCGTATTGGGAGTCGAGTTCTTTGTGGTACCAGGCGAGCGACCAGCCCTGCTGGTGAACGAGATCGCTCCACGCGTGCACAATTCCGGCCACTGGACGGAAGCCGTGTGCCTTACCGATCAATTCGAACAGCATATTCGTGCGGTTCTGGGGTGGCCTTTGGGTGACCCAGCACGGATGGCCGACGTGGTTATGGAGAACTTAATCGGCGATGATGTGATGAGGGTGCCAGAGGATCTCGATGGAGATAGCCAGCCTCATCTTTATGGCAAGGCCGAAGCGCGCGCTGGGCGCAAGATGGGCCATGTGAACCGGATTACCCGGCGGGTTTAGAGACGGGGCTCCACTCGCCTGCCGCCTCAGTTTGCTAGGCTCATGAGAGCGCAGGACGGTCAATGGTTGTCCAGAGACCTCACGCTAGAGGCCAAAGGAGATCTCATCCTGAATCCGTCAAAGGACGAGGTAATGGTACCAGCCTAGCCTAGCCTAGCCTACCGCTCCAACCATCTCCGCATCGCCTCAACCACCACCTCCGGATTCTCCATAGTCGGCAAATGGGCGCTGTCGGGAAAACGCACCAGCTCTGCTTCCTGAATTGCCCCTGCCATTTCCTCTGCCAGTTCAGGCGGTGTCAGCTTGTCCATCTCCCCCACTCCAACAAGCGCGGGCACCTGTATCGTCCCAAGCATGGGTCGGGAGTCGACCCGGCCCATGATCGCAGCCTGCTGGCGCACATAGGCCTGCGCGCCCACGCGCTCGCTCATGGCCTGCACTTCTGCCGCAAGCGGCGTGCCCATATGATGCGGTGCGATGAGGGTGCCGAGTAGGCCACGTGACACGCCAATGAAGCGGCCCTGCTGCACCATGGCTATGCCCTTGCGCCTTGTTTCCTTTCGCGCGTCATCGTCAGGCCGGGCGGAGGTATCGAGCAAGGCCAGATGCGTCACCCGCTCCGGCGCTTGCCGCATGATTTCCAAGGCTACATAGCCGCCCATCGAAAGCCCAGCCAAGGCGAATCGTGCCGGTGCAGTTTTCAGCACGCGCTTGGCCATTGCAGGAACGGATTGATCCTGTGTCAGGTCAGCAATGTGGGAGCGAACCGCGAGACCGCTCATAACATCGCGCCACAAGCGCGCGTCGCACAGCAAACCGGGCAAAAGAATAAGATCATCAGCCATTTTCGCTCCCTCGCAACAAATCGACCGATGCGACATTCTTATCCCCGGGTGCAGCGAGCAAGCCCGGATCCGGGAGATCTGTGGTTTTTCTCTTGCCCCCGCCCCCGCGCTGGGCTATAGAGCGGGCCACGGTGACTAGCTTTGCTGGTCGGCGACGGTTCCTTTTGGCTCCGGCGCTTAGTTCCAAACCCACATGTCCAAGCTTCGAAAGGGCGGTTGACCTTTGCAAGTAGTCGTTCGCGATAACAACGTAGACCAGGCGCTGCGCGCGCTTAAGAAAAAGCTGCAGCGCGAAGGCGTCTTCCGTGAAATGAAGCTGCGCAACTACTATGAGAAGCCATCCGAAAAGAAGGCTCGTCAGAAGGCTGAGGCCGTTCGTCGTGCCCGCAAGCTGGCTCGCAAGCGTGCGCAGCGTGAAGGCGGTTTGCCCGCCCCAACGCCGGCTGCACGTCCCGGCCAGGCTGGCCGTCCGGCTGCAGCGGCACCGCGCAGCTAAGCTTCCGGCAATCAATCAAAACGCCGTCCTTCGGGGCGGCGTTTTTGTTTGCTCAGGGAACATAGGCCTTGCTGTTGAACCGAACGCGCCGTTTCTCGTTGTTCTGGCACACGCTGCAAACTGGTGAGCCCCTTATGAGAAACAGAAGCACCCTGATCGGCATTGCTATTTTGGTTGTCGGCCTGTTGGTGGCAGTCCTTGTCTTCACCAACATCAACAACACACCCGATGCTGGAAGCGGTCAGACAGAAGTGGACAATGTTTCTGCAGGCGCGACCGAAGTAACTCCTGATGCTGTAGGCGGGGAAGCACCGGATCAGCCGCAGCCTTCACCGTAATCCTGTGGTTTGAAGGGCCCGACTTAACGCGCCATGGCCTGTGCGAAAAAGGACGCTGCGTGGCTCCAGATCCCGCGGGCCCAGAGATCCCCATGGTCTGCACCGGGCTCGATCCAGAGCTCGCCCTTGTTGGGCACCAGGGGAAACAGGCGCTCGCCATTGCTGACATCGATGATCGTGTCCGCCGTGCCATGCGCCACCAGCACGGGTTCGCCAACATCGACGATCCATTGCTTGACTGGAAACTGATCCTGCATCACCGCGCTGACGGGCAGATAAGGATAGCGCTCGCTAGCAACATTGGCCGCCGACAAAAACGGGGTTTCCAGCAACAAGGCCTCTGCATCGCGCACACTAGCAACATACGCCGCAGGCCCTGAACCCAGCGACCTCCCCCAAATCATGATGGGGACGCCCCTTGCTTGAGCCCAGTCGAAAGCCGCGACGGCATCCTCCAGAATATTGTCCTGCGTGATTTCACCTGGGGACATGGGAAAGCCGCGGTAGTCGAAGGACAGAAAACCGTATCCGTCCGCAACAAACTGCTCGAACCGCTCATGCTCGGCGCTGAAACTGCCTGAATTGCCCTTGTAGTAGATGATCAACGGCATTCCAGGATGGGGCGCCTGGTACCACCCGTTGATCATGCCATCGCCGGAAACGATGCTTACAACCACAGCTCCCGGCAAGCTGGCTTCTGAAAGCGCGACGATTTCGCCCTCGGGAAAGTACTGCAGCGCCCGCTGATTGAAGTACATGTACCCCACGACGGCCGCATACAGAACGGCCACAACCAAGGCCAAGCCAACAAGAAGACGAACAATAAGCTTCAACGATAACCTCGGCAGGTGGGACGGAGAACGTCCTGTTTAAGGCAAGCCGGTGCCTTGCTAAAGCTCTTCGATGACCTGCGCCAGGGCTCGATCAAACACTTCTGCCGGCTGTGCGCCCGAAAGCGCATATTTCTCGCCGAATACAAAGAAGGGTACGCCGCGAATGCCTTGGGCTGCTGCGTCATTGGCCAATTGTTCGGTGATGGCCAACTCATGCTCATCGTTCATGGCGTCGAGCGCATCGCCGCGATCGAAACCGAACTCGACGGCGATGTCAGCTAGGACATTGTCATCATTGATCTGGCGATGTTCCAGGAAATACGCGTTAGCGATCGCATTGGCCAGTTCGTGCTGAATGCCAAGGGGCTTGGCAAGGCGTGTAATGGTGTGCGCCTTTTTGGTTGGAAACATGCGCGGCTGCTTGGATAGGTCGAGCTCAACACCAGCCTTGCGGGCTTCGCCCTCTACCCGCGCCCACATTTCGCTGGGCTCATTGCCATATCTCTCGCGCAGCATATCCGCGACAACAACGCCTTCAGGCGGTGTGTTAGGATCGAGATAGAAGGGATGGTTCTCGATGATCACATCGATGTCATCAGCCAGTTTGGCGACCGCGGCGTCAAGTCGGGCTGAACCAACCACACACCAGGGACAAACCACATCTGTGAATACGTCGATCTTGAGCTGTTTGGTCATGGCAAATCCTCTTTGCCATCACATGGCTCGCGCAAACGGTAATCGCAAGAACGCACCTGATAGTAACCGGCCTAGGTTCAGGCCGGTGCATTCACATTGGCGTTGGCATTGGTGAGACCAAAAGGCGGCGTCCAGCCGGCAACAAAGCTAAGGCCGACAAAGGCGCTAAGCCCCAGCCAAGCAAGGCCTGGCAGCATGACCACGCCTGCCAGATGCGACACCTTGGCCGTGCGAATGGCTGCGCCCAGACCCACGATTAGCAGGCTCATAGACATGATGCTGAGCATCAATGAGTCGAGCGGGGCAACAATGAATGGGAACACGATTGTTCCGGCCATCAGGGCCACGAGCCACCAACCAGCATTGGCACCAGCCTCACCTTTTGGGGCAACCATCCAGCGGGCAATGCCAAACAATGGAAGAGCCATCAGGTACAGCGCAGCACCCATCCAGCCGGGCATGCCAAATGGCGCAAAGAACAGCGGCGTCACAGCGTTGAGCTGAGCGACACCATTAAACACCATGTAAGCAGCGACTGGCAGCACAGCACTGAGAAGAAAACCGAGCACATCGTGCCGGTTGACATCCAAAACTGACTGCGATTTTGTAGCGTAGCTTGCTGCAGTGATGGTCGCCATTTTCGGCACCTGAACTAGAAGAACTGTGGGAGTAAGAGCCCGAGCGGCCCATCGGTTCCGTAAGCGTTAATTCACGACTTGGGGATTGACGCTGGGGAAGTTGCCCTGACCTATGCAATTGCAGCGCTCACGCACCCACCTTAATGGGTGGTCGCGCTATGTATTTAGGACATCGGCTGGTGGGGAGGTGCGCGCCTTGGCTGCAGCCAGGCTCTGGTCAAACCGTAAAGACGGATTTTATAAGGCGTTCAGCAATGCCCGGAGCTGATCATGACAGAGTTCGCCACACGCCTTGAAGCTCTTGAAACACGCATCGCCTTTCAGGACCAAACCATTGAAGAACTTAACGCAACGATCACTGCCCAATGGCGGCAGATTGATCTGCTGACCCGCAAGCTCGAGATTGTTGAAGAGCAGGTGCGATCAGGCGTGCATATCGCCGATCCCGGCACAGAACCGCCCCCACCACATTACTGATGCCTGCCTTAGTGCCCGAGCGCCTTGACGATTTCCTCGGTGACCTTCTTGGCGTCGCCAAACAGCATCATGGTGTTGTCGCGGAAGAACAATTCGTTTTGTACGCCCGCATAGCCAGCTGCCATGCCGCGCTTGATGAACAGCACTGTTCCTGAGTCTTCGACATTGAGTACCGGCATGCCATAAATGGGCGAGCTTTTATCGGTCTTGGCTGAGGGGTTGGTCACGTCATTGGCGCCGATAACGAAGGCCACGTCGGACTGGGCGAATTCGGAATTAATGTCTTCAAGTTCGAAGACCTCGTCATAGGGCACATTGGCTTCGGCCAGCAGCACGTTCATGTGCCCCGGCATGCGGCCCGCAACCGGGTGTATGGCGTATTTCACCGTCACCCCCTCATGCTTCAGCAAATCGGCCATTTCACGCAAGGCATGCTGGGCCTGCGCTACGGCCATGCCATAGCCGGGCACAATGATGACCTTGCCCGCGTTTTTCATCAGGAACGCTGCGTCGTCTGCTGCGCCTTGCTTGACCGGACGATTATCTTCCGCAGCTCCTGCTCCAGCGTCGCTGTCACCGCCAAAGCCGCCGAGGATCACCGAGACGAAAGAGCGGTTCATGGCCTTGCACATGATGTAGCTCAGAATCGCGCCGGATGAGCCGACCAGGGCTCCGGTGATGATGAGTGCCGTATTGCCCAGCGTGAAACCGATGCCCGCCGCTGCCCAGCCGGAATAGGAATTGAGCATGGACACTACCACCGGCATGTCCGCTCCGCCGATCGGAATGATCATGAGCCCGCCCAAGATCAGCGCCAACAGAGTAATGACCCAGAACAGCCAGGGATCGGCTGAGGTCGTGAATGCCCAGACCAGCAGCAGGATAGCTATACCTATCGCGATGTGGATGAAGTGACGGGCCGGCAGGATGATGGGCTTGCCGCTCATATTGCCGTTGAGCTTGGCGACGGCGATTACCGAACCGGTGAAGGTAAAGGCGCCGATCGCCACCCCGATGCTCATCTCGATCAGCGCTTGGGCATGAATATCACCCGGAACGCCGATCTCGAACGAGGCAGGCGCATAGAGTGCGGCTGCGGCAACAAACACGGCTGCCAGGCCGACAAGCGAGTGAAAAGCGGCCACCAATTGCGGCATGTCGGTCATCTTGACCGTGCGTGCCATATACGCGCCGACGCCCCCACCAATGCCCAGGCCGGCAATGATCAAGAGCCAGCTGATCCAATCGGACGGCGCAGCGACGGCCAGCGTCGTCACAATGGCGATGCCCATGCCAACCATGCCCAAGAGATTGCCCTGCCGGGCTGATCGTGGGCTGGACAGGCCGCGCAGGGCGAGGATGAACAGGACGCCGGAAACCAGATAAAGCAGGGCTGCCCATTCTGCAGAGATCATCAGCTCAGCCCTTTTTCTTGTACATGCCGAGCATGCGCTGGGTGACGAGGAACCCGCCAAAAATGTTCACGCTTGCCAGAACCAGGGCAATGAAGCCAAAGAGCTTGCTGATCCAGCTCGCATCTGTCGCAAGATGAACGCCAACGGCCAGCAGCGCACCAACGACGATCACCGAAGAAATGGCGTTGGTGACGCTCATCAAGGGCGTGTGCAGGGCTGGAGTAACCGACCAAACGACGAAATAGCCAACAAAGATGGCCAGCACGAAAATAGCCAGCCGGAAGGTGAAGGGATCGATGGCGCCGCCTGTGGCTGCATGCGCGGCTGTAGCCAAGATTTCCGCGCTCTGTTCGGCAGTGCTTTCCATTACTCTGGGTCCTTTGGCGCTATGGATTTGCGGACCTTTCGCGACACCGCTGCAGAACTGCCCTGGCCAGCTTCGGGAGCCAAGGCAGTGGCCTCGATCACCCTTCGCGTGCGCGACCGCGCTTTGACGACGGCGGGCTCGGGCAAGGTCGACAAAAGCTTGGGATTGTCACTCTTGGCCGCGAGAGCTGCGTTGATAACGGCGGTAGCCTTCTTGGTGGCGGCCTTCTTGGCTGGCGTAGGCTGGGGGTCGGCCGCCGCCGGAATCGACTGCTCGACACCTGGAGCGGCCTTCTTGGGGGTATCAGCCATTGCGGGCACTTGCGTCTTGCGGGCGGTGGCCTTGCGCAAGGGCTTGACTTCAGCAGTATCCATGGGGGCTGGACCGCCAATTGGCTCAGCTTGGGCTAGTTGAGCAAAGCTGGAATGAACCACCTGCCCGCCACGTGTCAAGACAACAGCGCGGACCAGTTCGTCATCCCAGTCAACAGCAAGGGTCTTACTCTTGGGATCGATCAGCGTGGATACAAAGGCAAGAAGATTGCGGGCATAAAGCTGGCTGGCCGTCGTAGGGATGCGGCCCTGGACATTGGTATAGCCCACAATACGAACGCCATTGTGCTCGATGATCTGGTCGGGTTGGGTCAACTCCACATTGCCGCCGCGCTCGGCGGCTAGATCAACGATGACAGATCCAGGCGCCATGGACTCGACCATGGTACGGGTGATCAACCGCGGTGCCGGGCGCCCAGGGATCAGCGCGGTTGTTATAACGATGTCCTGCTTGGCGATGTGCTGCGCCGTCAGCTCGGCTTGCTTGGCCTGGTATTCAGCCGACATCTGCTTGGCGTAACCGCCTGCCGTTTCCGCCTGCTTGAACTCGTCATCTTCCACCGCGATGAACTTGCCGCCTAGTGACTCCACCTGTTCCTTGGCAGCGGGGCGCACATCAGTCGCCGAAACAACCGCTCCCAGGCGCCTGGCCGTGGCGATCGCCTGTAGACCCGCCACGCCGGCACCCATCACGAAAACCTTGGCCGGTCGCACCGTGCCGGCTGCCGTCATCATCATGGGAAAGGCACGCTCGAACACGGCGGCCGCTTCGATCACGCTTTGATAGCCCGCAAGATTGGCCTGGGAGGAAAGAATATCCATGACCTGCGCGCGGGTGATACGCGGCATCAATTCCATGGACATGGCTGTTACACCCGCCTGCGCAAGCGCCAGGATGTCAGCTTCATTGCCATAAGGATCAAGGGCGCCGATCACCAAGGCACCGGTAGCGACGCCGGCAAGTGAAGCGGCGCTGGGCCGCCGCACCGTAAGTACGATCTCGGCGCCAGCAAGCGCAGCGTCGGCCGAGAGCACGACATTGGCACCGGCCGCCATATAGTCCTGATCCATGATCCGGGAGCCAGAACCCGCGCCGGTTTCCACCGCGAGGCTAGCACCGAGCGCGATCAGCTTGCCCGCTGTCTCCGGCGTAAGCGCAACCCGGTTTTCACCCGCAAAACGCTCGCGAAGAACAGCGATTTTCATGGAACTCTCCTGCCCGCCTGTCAGACGGACAGGCTTGTTTCGAATGCCTGCTTATGTGCCGCGATCAGGGCTGGACGAGGAAGTACAGGATGACGATCAGCACCGCCATCGAGATAGCCGTCCACTTTACTCCGGTAAGGAACCCCCGATAGGTCCGCTCGTGCTGCGCATAATCCATGGGCGATTCCTGCACAGGTTCGGCATGGTGTTCAGCTTGGTTTGTATGGGCCATTATATCCTCGTCAAATCTGCTTTTCCGTGCGTTGCTTGTTCAACGCCGATCAAGGGCTTGTGGCTTCCAGTTCATCAATCAAACCTTCGATCATCGACAAGCCGAGGGACCAGAATTGCGGGTCCTTTGCGTCAAGGCCAAATGGCGCCAGAAGTTCGGAATGATGCTTGCTGCCCCCTGCTTTGAGCAGCTCGAAATATCGCTCTGCAAAGCCCTCGTTAGCCTTCTCATACTGTGCATATAGCGAGTTCACAAGACAGTCACCAAAGGCATAGGCATAGACATAGAAGGGCGAGTGTATGAAGTGCGGGATATAGGCCCAGAAGGTCTCATATCCCTCGTTCTGCACGATCGCGTCGCCCAGCGATTCCTTTTGCACATCAAGCCAGATCTGGTTGATCTCTTCGGTACGCAATTCCCCCTGCCGGCGAGCAGTATGCACCCGCCGCTCAAAGGTATAAAAGGCGATCTGCCGCACCACGGTGTTGAGCATGTCCTCGACCTTGCTCGCAAGCAGGGCAAAGCGCTGCTGCGGATCGGTCGTCTTGTTGAGCAGCGAGCGGAAGGTTAGCATTTCGCCGAATACCGACGCTGTTTCGGCAAGCGTCAGAGGCGTGTTGCTGAGGATGGGTCCCTGCGCTGCCGCCAGCCGCTGGTGCACGCCATGACCCAGCTCGTGCGCTAGGGTCATTATGTCACGCGAACGGCCCATATAGTTGAGCATGAGGTAGGGGTGGGCGCTGGGCACGGTTGGGTGCGCAAAAGCGCCGGACAGCTTGCCCTCGCCCACTGGCGCATCGATCCAGCCCGAATTGAAGAAAGGCTCCGCGACTTCCGCCAGCTTGGGCGAGAACTGCCCATAGGCTTCCATTACCGTGGACACGGCGCTGCTCCAGTCCCAAACGCGCTCGTCGCTCGTTGGTAGAGGCGCATTACGGTCCCAGGCGTTAAGCTTATCCTTACCAAACCACTTTGCCTTCATGGTGTAGTAACGATGGCTGAGGCGCGGATAGGCGTCAGTGACCGCCTTTTGCAGCGCATCCACCACTTCGCGTTCCACCGAATTGGCCATGTGCCGGCTATCGGCGATGTCCTCATAGCCGCGCCAGCGGTCAGAAATTTCCTTGTCCTTGGCAAGCACATTGGTGATGTGCGTGAACAGGCGCCCATTGGCCCTAAGGGTTTTACCTAGAGCCTTGAAGGCGCTCTCGCGCTTCTTCTCGTCCTTTTCGCTCAAGAGGTGGAGGGTCGCTTCCATATTGAGCGTTTCGCCATCCACCTCGAACTCAAGGCTCGAGAGTGTTTCGTCAAACAGCCGGTTCCAGGCGGAATAGGCCGTTACAGATTTGTCGTGGAACAGTTCTTCGAGCTTGTCGTCGAGCTGGTACGGCTTGGCCTTGCGCAACTCGGCAAACCACGTGCGATAGCGCGCCAATTCCGGATCAGCCGAGAAGGCTGCTTCAAGATCGGCATCGTCGATCCGATTGAGTTCAAGCTCGAAAAACAGCACACGGGTTGAAAGGTTCGTCAGCGCCTCGTTGGTATCGCCCATGAACTTGGCGCGGTCCGGGTCAGTCGATTTCTGCGCATATTGCAGAAACGAGAACGAGCCGATCTTGCCGGTAAGGTCGCCCAGCTTCTCGCTGTCCTTGATTGCCGTGATGAGTTTGCCGGCCCTAGTCAGCTCAACAAGCTTGCCCTTGTACGCCGCTTCGAACCGGGCGGCATCCGCTTTGGCCTTGTCCAGATCCGCCTTGAATTCGGCGCTATCCCTGCCGGGATAAAGGTCGCTGAGGTCCCAAACAGGCAGGGCGCCGAACTGGTTGTGGCTCCTCTGGTCGGTCTCGGTCATCACAAATCTCCGGCTGGTCAAGGGGCGCGCGGACATTAGCGAGGCAGGCAAGCGATGGAAAGCATTTTGGATCAATCGCTGTTTGGGAAAGCCGCCACCTAACCTCTCGCTGCGATGGAGTATCGGGCGAGTGTCTCGGCCACACAAATCTCCATGATTAATCCCGTCTTAAGACCGTCCCCCCATGCTGTTCCCAAAACGGCACACGAATCGTGCCGTGAATATTACTTTCGGAGTTTGGATGACGCGCGTTCTCGTAGTCGACGATGATCCGGTTCAATTGCGCCTCACCGCGGAGGTGGCCAATCGTGCCGGCTTCAAGCCGGTGCTGGCCATGAGCGGCGAACAGGCGCTGACGATCCTGCGCGACGATCGCAACATCGGCGCCATGATTCTCGATCTTGTCATGCCCGACCTCGACGGCATGGGCGTGATGGACATCATGCGACGGGAAGGCCTGACAACGCCAGTGATCGTCCAGACCACCAATAGCTCGCTCGAAATGGTTATCTCGGCCATGCGCAATGGCGCTGCCGACTATTTCGTCAAACCCGTTTCCCCCGAGCGTCTGATTATTTCGCTGCGCAACGCCATGAAGCTTGATGCACTCGAAGCGGCGATACGTGCAGAACATGCGCGCAAGTCTGGCACTTACACATCAGCCGACATGATCGCCAGGGCCCCTTCCATGGCGCGCGTGCTTTCGCTCTGCGGCAAGGCGGCCAAGAACAACATCCCGGTCCTCATCGAAGGCGAGACCGGTGTGGGCAAGGAACTGATCGCCCGCATCATCCAGGGCTCAGGCGAACGCGCCGGCAAGCCGTTCATCACCGTCAACTGCGGCGCGATTCCACCCAATCTCATTGAATCCGTGCTGTTCGGGCACAAGAAGGGTGCCTTTAGTGGTGCCATTGCAGACCATTCTGGCAAGTTCGCCGAAGCGCACAATGGAACGCTCTTCCTTGACGAGGTTGGGGAACTGCCGCTCGACACGCAAGCCAAGCTTTTGCGCGTGATCCAGGAAGGCGAGATTGTGCCGATCGGCGCCACCCGCCCTGAGCGCATCAATGTGCGGCTGATTTCGGCCACCAACCGGCGGCTGCTCAATCTGGCGAAAACGGGCGAGTTCCGCGAAGACCTTTACTATCGCCTCAACGTCTTCCCCATCTACACGCCCCCTTTGCGCGAACGCATGGAAGACGTGCCGGCACTGGTTTCGATGTTCATCGCCCGCTTCGCCGCAGAAGTCGGCAAGCGCGTGTTGGGCATTTCCCCAGCCGCCCTTACCCTTTTGATGGCCTATAGCTGGCCCGGTAATGTGCGCCAGCTCGAAAACGCCGTGTATAGAGCCGTCGTGCTGACCGACAGCGCCTTTCTTGAGCCCGTCGATTTCCCTCAGATCGTGGCCCAGGCTAATGGTCGCGAGATCGCCGCCAAAGCTATCGAGAACGTACCCGTCGCAACCGCCCCGACCCATATCGACACGGCGCCATCCCGCCCCCGTTTGGCTGCGGAACAACCCATCCACCATGACCGGTTCCTTGATCCCTCTGGGGAGATCGCAGCGCTTGCTGAAATCGAGCGCGCCGCGATCGTCTTTGCCATCGAGCACCATGGCGGGCGCATGTCCCGCGTTGCCCGTGCCCTCAAGATCGGCCGCTCGACCCTTTACCGCAAGCTGCATGAATATGGCTTGGCCGAGGAAATGATTCACGACGCGGCTTAGCCAGCCGCGTTACTGCCCGGCTCGTCTAGGCAAGCCACCTGCTCAGAAAACTAGAGATGGCGAGGGGCCGGCAGGTCTGCTCGGGTCGTTCGTGTTGGCGTAAAGACGCACCATGGTCAGCGGCTGGTTGGAACGCTGTAAATAGACGCGCGCTCGCAGATCGCTTCGTCTACCACTGCGAACCAGCGTTTCACCCAACGCCTTAAAAGCCGCATCCTCCGGCGAACTCGCGCGCGAAATAACGATTTTGCTGGGATTGATAATCCTGCTTTGGCAATCGACTATGCGGGAGGTGATCATGTGGGCTCCCCACCGCCTTTCCTACCAAAATTCAGCTGCGTCCGCCGTTAACTAAGTTAAGCCGCTACAACCCATACTCATCTATGCAATCGATTGCATTGACTAACAACCTGCGGTATTGCCCGCTTTGAGCGCGAAAAGGGCGGGGCGGAGGAGCTTAAATGTTTACTGTTGATCGCAAGGATTTTGGCCCAGGATTCACCTTCGGCGCCGCCACAGCCGCCTATCAGATCGAGGGTGGCCAGCGCGACGGACGCGGTCCTTCCATTTGGGACAGCTTCTCCGCCACGCCCGGCAACGTCAAGAACGCCGACACTGGCGCGATCGCTTGCAATCACTACGAACTTTGGCCGCAGGACCTCGACCTTATTCGAGATGCCGGCCTTGACGCCTATCGTTTTTCCTTTGCCTGGCCACGCCTCCTTCCCGAAGGAACAGGCGCTGTGAACCAGGCTGGCGTTGATTTCTATGATCGCCTGATCGATGGCATGCTGGAGCGCGGCATTGCACCCTATGCCACGCTTTACCATTGGGATCTGCCTTCGGCTCTACAGGACCGCGGCGGCTGGATGAACCGCGATATTGCCGGGTGGTTCGCTGATTACGCGGCCCTTGTTGCGCAAAAATTCGGCGATCGTCTACAGGCCACTGCCACGATCAACGAGCCCTGGTGCGTCGCCTTCCTCAGCCACTATCTTGGCATCCATGCGCCCGGCTATCGCGATATGCGCGCAGCGGCACGCGCGATGCATCATGTTCTCTTTGCTCATGGCACTGCTATTGACGCCCTGCGGGCCAATGGTGCGAGAAATCTGGGCATTGTTCTCAACCTCGAAAAGGCTGAAGCAGCTTCGGACGCACCCGAAGACATTGCGGCTATGAATATGGGCGATGCGATATTCAACCGCTGGTATCTGGGCGGCGTCCTAAAAGGCGCCTACCCGGAGGAAGTGACTGCCTGGCTTGGCGATCACCTGCCGGCTAACTACCAGAACGACATGGCTGTCGTGTCCCGCCCGCTCGATTGGCTCGGCATCAACTATTACACACGCAGCCTTTATCGTGCGCCGACCACCCCGGGCGGTCACGTTGTGGAACAGGTCAAGGGCGATCTCGAAAAAACCGATATAGGCTGGGAAATCTACCCTAAGGGATTAAGCGACCTGCTCGTTCGTGTGTCCAGGGAATACACCAAGATTCCGCTCTACGTGACAGAGAACGGCATGGCCGAAGTGGAGGGGGACGACGATCCGCGCCGCGTTCGCTATTACGACGAGCACCTGCAGGCCGTGCTCGCGGCCCGCGCCGAAGGTGCCGATGTTCGTGGCTATTTCGCCTGGTCACTGCTCGACAATTACGAATGGGCAGAAGGTTATGAGAAACGCTTTGGCCTGGTCCATGTCGATTACCAGACTCAGAAGCGCACGCCCAAGGCAAGCTACCGTGCCTTCCAGGGCATGCTCCACAACACCCGGTAGCAGCCTCAACACCATCCCTGCTGGATAGATCAAGCAGCGGGGAGGTTCTAGGGGAAGCTGCTTCAGGCGACATCCAGGGCTGAGAACAACTCCACCTCGGAGTCATAATTCGCCAGCTCCAAGGCCGCCGTCTCCAGCAGGGAGAGGCGGTGCAAGGACACGCGGTGCGCCTGCACCTTGCCTTTGATCTGCTCGTTCAGCCGCTCCACGAATAGATTGGCCGCCCCATCACGCCGCTTGATGCGGGCGCGAAGCCCCTCCAACGCCTTGATCTCTGCATCGCTCTTTGAGCGCTTGTCCTCGGCATCAGCAATCTGCGTGCGCACCACCGACACCATCTGCTCGATAAAATTCACGCTTTGAAGCGGCAGCGCCAGCCCCAGCGCCGTTGTAACTGCAGTGTCGAACATATCGGCCAAAACCACCGCCACTTCCTGACGGTAATCTCGGACGCCATCTTCGTCGATCTGTCCCGTTTCATCGAACAGCCGCCTGCTCACCGGGTCGGAAAGGACCCCGAACGCGCGCACGATGGCGATGAATTGGTCGGCATCGCCTCCCCGATCAGGATGAGCGACCCGCACAGACCGCCGATAGGCAGCTTTGATGGCAGCTTCATCGGCTTCGCGCGGCAAGCCGAGAAGGGAGTATGGGTCTGTGATCGTCATCCAGCTAAATTACCAGATTGCATCGCATCGGCGCAATGCGCACCAATTAGCGGCTTGGAAGCCTGCCAGCACACCTCCCTTTGCTCCGCAGCACCGTTGCAAAGCGAGCACAACCCGGGCTCACAAATTTGCGAATGATTGCTCCTGTTAAGGTTTGCAGAGTATTGATGACGAGCATTGAGCCCTCAGTCTGCGTTCAGCTTTGGCGCAGTAGAATGAAGGCGAAGCGTTGCAGTGCGTGGAGCTCTTATGAACAAGTTCGTGGTTTGCTTGGCCGCCCTTCTTGCTGGCGCCGCCCCGGTATTTCCTGCTGCTGGCCAAGAAGTTGCAGCCCTTGCCACAAGCCCGGTGATCATCGCGCCACCACAAACAGCACTCGGCCAAACGATCAAGTCGGGGCTGGCAGCCGCCTATGCGGCTGCTCAGAAAAGCAGCTCAAGCTTCAACGAAGCTCAAAAGCTGTACTACTTCTATGGCGCCCGCCATTTCGAGCCGATCTGGCTTGACGAGGCCCCTAACGGCGAGCTTTCCTTTTCCGCGCCCGCTCAGAAAATCCTTAAGCTCTTTGAAGCGGCAGAACTCGAAGGTCTGCGCCCATCCGACTATCTAACGCCTGACCTTGACGTTGCTGCAGCCAAGGGTGATCCGGCCAAGATGGCCGCGTTGGAAACGGCATTCTCGCGTGCCACTATGCGCTATGCGACGCACATCTATACCGGCCGGCTTGCCCCACAATCGGTGAGCCCCCTATTCGATATCCAGCCCAAAAAGCTTGATGAAGCCGCTTTGCTGGTGCAATTGGCAAGCAGCGATGACCCGGTTCCAGTTCTGCAGGCGCTGGAACCTACACACCCCGAATTCCTCGCCCTCAAGGCCGCCCTGGCAAACTTCAACGAAAAAGAAGAAGCAGCCCCCCTGCGCATTGCTTCTGGCCCGACCCTCAAGCCCGGCATGAGCGATGCACGCGTTCCTGCGCTGCGCACCCGTTTCGACCTGCCCCCGACGGACGGGCTGGTCTACGATGATGCGCTCGTGGAAGCGATGAAGTCGTTTCAGCAGAGTTTGAACCTCGATGTTGACGGCGTCATGGGCCCGGCAACGCTGACCGCCATCAATGGCGGCGCCCCTGTTACCCGAGCTGACATCATCGCCAACATGGAGCTTTGGCGCTGGATGCCGCGCGAGCTCGGCGATTTCCACGTCCTTGTGAACATTCCTGAATATCGCCTCGCGATAAATCGTGCTGGCTCAGAGGAATACAGCACCCGGGTTGTGGTCGGCAGCATCAAGCACCAGACGCCTATTTTCTCGGACAGCATTCAGCACATCGTGGTGAACCCCTATTGGAACGTGCCGAGCTCGATCGTGAAAAACGAACTCGCTCCAGCTGTGCTGCGCGACCCCGGCTATATCGACAGCCACAATTATGATCTTCTCTATGAAGGCAGCCCCGTTAGCCCTTGGCAGGTCAACTGGTCCATGGTCAGCACCAGCTATTTCCCCTTCAAAATCCGCCAGCGCCCGGGTGAAAACAATGCTCTGGGCCAGATCAAGTTCTTGTTCCCCAACAAGCACGACGTTTATCTGCACGACACACCTTCCAAGGCCTACTTCGCCCGCAACAATCGCGCGCTGAGCCATGGCTGTATCCGCGTGCAGAACCCAATGGAATTCGCCGATGCGCTGATGGCCAACGAGCCCAATATCAGCCGGGACTCCCTGGAGGCCATGTTCGGCCCCTCTGAGCGCTGGGTGAATCCGCTGACCCAAATCCCTGTGCATCTGGCCTATTTCACCGTGCGCCCACAGGCCGACGGCACGCTGCGCTCCTTTGACGACATCTATGGCCACAATGCTCAATTGATTGCTGCGCTTGGCCTGGGACCTGCGCCGCAAACGCCACAGATCGTAGCCGATGCCAGCGACGCCTCTGTTGCACCATAGGACCGGCTTAATACCCGCTTAATAATTTCGCCTTGGTTGCGCCTGCTTTTGCACTTAATAACATTGGCGTGAGGAGTGCAGCCTTGGGGAGTTGCAGACTTGTTAGTGTTAACAGTTTCGATCCTTTTTCCCGCTAATTTCACTCAACATCTGGCACCAGCCAGACCTGGTATTGCGTTGCGGGGAACGGGAATTTGAAACGGCACCATATCGCGCGGCTTTTTCTGTCTGCCCTAGTGAGCATCTCACTCATCATGCCTCAGGCAGTGGTTCCCGCCGCGGCAGCCACCGAGCGTTCGCTCTACCTCTACTACACCCACACCAAGGAAACGGCCCGGATCGTTTTCAAGCGCAACGGGAAGTATGTCCAATCCGGGCTCAACGAGCTCAATTACTTCCTGCGCGATTGGCGCCGGAACGAACCCACCAAGATGGACCCGCGCCTGTTTGACCTGATCTGGGAAGTGTACCAGGAAGTGGGCGCCTCCCAGCCGGTCAACATTGTTTCCGCTTACCGCTCGCCAAAAACTAATGCCATGCTGCGTGAATCCTCCTCGGGCGTGGCCGAAAACTCCCAGCACACTAAGGGCAACGCCATGGATTTTTTTATCCCCGGCGTTCCACTTCCCAAACTGCGCGCAGCCGCGATGCGCAAGCAGGTCGGTGGCGTGGGCTACTACCCCACTTCCGGCAGCCCCTTTGTGCATCTGGACACCGGCTCCGTTCGCGCCTGGCCGCGCATGACGCGTGCTCAACTTAAAGAAATTTTCCCGGACGGGCGTACCATGCACCTGCCGACCGATGGCAAGCCCCTGTCCCAGGAAGGCTACCAGATCGCTCTGGCGCAATGGAAAACCTGCCACGCCTATCCCTGCAATGGCGGCTCGTCCGGTACGCAGGTCGCATCCAATGGCGGCAGCGGCCGCACGCTGATGGACATGTTCTTTGGCGGCAAGGAACAACAGCCTGTGCCAAGCAGATCAGCCGCATCGCCCACACCTGCAGCACCCACTCCTGCTCCGGTGCAGATGGCGGCTGCCGCGCCTCAGCCTGCCATTCCGCAGATGTCCCCACCCATTCCTGCTATGCGCCCGGCCAGCCTGGGCGGCGCAGCGGCGAGCATGGATATTGCCGAAGCGGCACCCATCGCCATTCCCTTTGGCACCTCCGGCAGCGCTCCGCTTGATCCGTCCGAAATGGTTACGCCCAAAGAAATCCCCTTCCCGCTGGCGAAGTCCGAAACGCTTAGGCTTGCCACAGCTTCTGCCCTCCCCTCAGGAGACGCGGTTACGGCTCTCGCAGCGCTCACCGCTCCCATGCCGCAACCCCGCTTGCACATGACCGATCCAGAGCCGGAGATGGTGACGGCTTACTTGCCCCCGATCCCCCAAGATCCCGAAGCACAACGCGCCTTGGAGCTCATCATCGAGCGCGAAACTGCCGCGACAACCAAGCCTGCAGCACCGCCGAGCCCAACCAAGCGTCTGCCGGTCCTGCCACCTCTCACCACGGCTACCGGCGTGCACACCGCGTCCCTGGGCGGCAGCGGCGTGACCAGTGCCCTTGCTGGATTGTTCAACCAAACCTTCAGCGCTGCGCGGCAGGACGAACCTGTTGCTGCGGCTCTGGCCGGCCACATCGCCAAAGAGGCAAAGCCAGAGACGTTGCGTCGACGCAACCTTGTTGCACCGGATCTGGAACATGTCGCTGATGTGTTCACTGCGCCCGTTGCCTTGACCTCGGATCATTTCGCCGTGATCTGGGATCATGACGAAGCCGATTTTAGCCCCGCAACGGAGCTGGGCGAAGCAGTTCCTGTGCTGCGTGTCGGCGACTTCCCCCAGCCGCTTTCGCACACGAGCTTTGTCCCGGCTCGGCCTGCGGCGCCTCTCGCCAACTAGTCCACGCCGCAATTTCGGCGCCTGCCTCTCTTATGCGATCCCCTGCTGCGTCATGCGCAGGGGATTTGCCTTGGTTGCAAACCGGACGTGCCAAGCCTAAAGATTGTTGTAACACCTCCTGCCGAAGGACTGCCCGCTTGGCCGACAAGCTCTCCACGCCGCTGCTCGACACCGTACATGTTCCGGCCGATCTCAGGGCTATGCCGCGCGAAAATCTGCGCCAGCTGGCAGATGAACTGCGCTCGGAAATGATTGATGCCGTCTCCGTCACTGGGGGCCATCTCGGCGCCGGGCTAGGCGTAGTGGAGCTCACAGTGGCACTCCACGCCGTGTTCGATACGCCTCGTGACCGCATTATCTGGGATGTTGGCCATCAGGCCTATCCCCACAAGATCCTGACCGGGCGGCGCGACCGCATGCGCACCCTGCGTCAGAAAAACGGCCTCTCCGGTTTTACCCGCCGCGCTGAAAGCGAATACGACCCTTTCGGAGCCGGTCACTCCTCGACTTCGATCTCGGCAGGCCTTGGCATGGCGGTCGCCAGTGACATGATGGAAACACCACGTCACGTGGTCGCGATTATCGGCGACGGTGCCATGTCTGCCGGCATGGCTTATGAGGCCATGAACAATGCCGGCGCTATGGACGCCCGGCTGATCGTCATTCTAAACGACAACGACATGTCCATTGCGCCCCCAACTGGTGCCATGAGCGCCTATCTGGCGCGGCTGGTATCGAGCCCTGCATTCCGCGGCGCACGCGAAAAGGCCAAGTCGGTGGTCAGCAAGCTGCCGCAATTCCTTCATGAGCCGGCCCGGCGCACCGAGGAATTCGCGCGTTCATTCTTTACCGGCGGTACGCTATTCGAGGAACTGGGCTTCTACTATGTTGGCCCGATCGACGGCCATAACCTCGATCACCTCCTGCCTGTGCTCGACAATGTGCGCGACGCAACCGAAGGCCCGATTCTGGTCCATGTCGTAACCAAGAAAGGCAAGGGCTACGGCCCGGCCGAAGACGCCGCCGATAAATACCACGGCGTTTCCAAGTTTAACGTCATCACCGGTGCGCAAGCGAAGGCTGTTTCAAACGCTCCGTCCTACACCAATGTGTTCGCCGAAACGCTGATCCAGGAAGCCGATGACGATCCGCGTATTGTCGCGATCAATGCCGCCATGCCAGCAGGCACCGGCCTCGACAAGTTTGGTGAAGTGCACCCCACCCGTGTGTTCGACGTCGGCATAGCCGAACAGCACGCTGTTACCTTTGCAGCTGGCCTTGCCAGCGAAGGCATGCGCCCGTTCTGTGCCATTTATTCGACTTTCCTGCAGCGCGCCTATGATCAGGTCGTGCATGACGTGGCGATCCAGCACCTGCCAGTGCGCTTCGCCATCGATCGCGCCGGCTTTGTTGGCGCCGACGGCCCAACCCACGCCGGCAATTACGACGCCGCCTATCTTGGCGCCCTGCCCGGCATGGTGCTGATGGCTGCGGCGGATGAGGCCGAGCTGCGCCACATGGTTGCAACCGCTGCTGCCTATGACGACGGTCCGATCGCTTTCCGCTACCCGCGCGGCGAAGGTATGGGCGTCGAAATGCCGGCTCGGGGCGAAAAGCTTGCCATCGGCAAGGGACGAATCGTGCGCCAGGGCGCAACCATAGCCATTCTCAGCTACGGCACGCGGCTGGGCGAAGTTCTAGCCGCTGCAGACAAGCTGGCAGCGCTGGGTCTTAACCCCACGGTCGCCGACGCGCGCTTCCTCAAGCCGCTCGACGAAGAACTGATCGCGCGCCTTGCCCAGACGCATGACGTGCTCCTGAGCACCGAAGAAGGCTCCATTGGCGGCTTTGGCAGCCACGTCGCAACCTTCCTCGCCAGCAATGGCCTGCTCGACGGCAAGCTGCGCTTCCGCCCGCTGATGATCCCTGACCGCTTCGATGAGCACGCCACCCAGGCCGACATGTATGCCGCTGCCGGGCTTGATCGTGCCGGCATCGTCACCGCGGCGCTGACCACCCTCGGTTATGACCAAGCCGCCATGGCCGCCGCCCTGGGCCAGATCAGCTAATGCAGACGGTCATAGTCGTCGCCTCATCTCTGGGACCCTGGGCTCCCAAGTAGACCTCATCCTGAGCCTGTCGAAGGACGAGGTCGTGGCACAAAGCCTTCACTCGCCCGACCTCGTGGTGCGTCAACCATAAGGTCCAGGAGTCTTTCGCCAAGCCAGACGCGCTTCAGCTCCAGTAAACAGGCGCTAGCGCGTCCCTTAACTGTCACTTCCATAAGCCAAATTGCCACGAAACTCAGAGGTCATACTCACCCCTTACTTCCAGGTGAACGCCCGGGTCACCGCATAGTTGAACACCGAGCTCATGATCGCCCCAGACAGGCCCGCGATCATCGTATGGTGGTCAAACTGGTAGATTGCGTTCGCAACCGAGATGTTGGCGATCCCGCCCAGCGCACAGATCGCAAAAAAGCTCAAAAGGCCTTTGACCAGGCCAAAGCCGCGCAGCTTGCGATCGGCATAGGTCAGATTGTTGTTGAGCACAAAATTCCAGGTCATCGCGATCAGGGTTGCGGCCACCTGGGAAAGAAGGAAGCCCTGCCCGAATGTGGAACTGAACAGGCCAAGCACTGCCAGATGAACAACCACGCCTGTGCCACCCACCAGCCCGAACAGCAAAAAGCTCGGCGGCAACATGCCATTGGTTAGCTTGGAAACCCAAAGACCCAGATACTGGATCACGATCAGCGGGTTCATTTTGCTGGTGCCCGCATGGCGTGGACGGAACGTATAGGGCACTTCGGCTATGGTGAGCGGCTTGCCCATGCGCTGCGATGTCACGATCAAATCGATCAGGATCTTGAATCCGTCGCTTGCCAGCTTGGGCGCGGCCGCTAGTGCAGCCTCCCGGCGGATCAGGAAAAACCCGCTCATGGGATCGCTCACGGCTTGTCCTGCAATCATCCCGGCCATTCTCGTTGCAAACTGGCTGCCTGAGAGCCGCGTTTCGCTCAGCCCCTCGCCAGCCGATCCGCCTTCGATGAATCGCGAACCCACAACCAGGTCCGCGCCGTCCATCGCCTTGCGCAACATCTCGGGCAGGATGGCCTCGTCATGCTGCAAATCAGCATCGATCACCGCCACATAGGCCGCTGCCGTCACAGCCATGCCCTCAACACAGGCCGATGCAAGGCCGCGCCGGCCAAAGCGCCGCAGGCAACGAATATTGCTGTAAACCAGCGACAGCTCGTGCACCACTTCGGCCGTACCGTCAGGGCTGTTATCGTCAACGACGATCATCTCCCAAGGCGTGCTCCCGAGCGCCACCGCAACTTTCTCATAGAGAAGCTCGATATTGTCCCGCTCATTGTAGCTAGGAACAATGACGGCCAGTTGCGGTGGCTGAAATTGAACGTCCGGAAGAACCGAGACGGGGGAAGATAAACGCTTCTCGTTAGCCGTCGACATCAGAAGGTACTTGGCTCCAGCGCTCAAGCGCTACATAGGGTGCAAGGAATAAAGCACCTTATTGCTTCTCATGTGCTTGCGATGATGCAATACCAGCCCTGCGCCTGCCGCAATTCGTATAAACCCAGTTCTGTGTCAATCAGGCTGCCAGTGTGGCGGTGCGGAGACAATTCTTGGACGCGACCCTTCTTCAGCAAAAGGATCGGCTGACATCCTTTGTCCTGCTGCTTCCACTTGGTTTTCTGCTGCTTGGCACAGCCATTCGCTTTCTGGCGTTTCGCTATCAAGTCCCCGACGAGCCCTTCATTCGCTATTTCGATGAGCTCTGCCGGTGGGACTGCGACTGGTATGTGCTGATGGCGGAAGGCGGCTACCACCAATTCCCTACCCCCAATCGCAGCAACGCCGCTAATTGGGCGTTCTTTCCCCTCTATCCCATGCTGGTAGGCATCATCGCCAAGCTCATCCCCCTGCCCACTGTGGTCGTGGGGAGCCTGGTGTCCTTATGCGTCGCCTATGCCGCTACGGTCCTTGCCTGGCCTTTATTGGGTCGGGATCGCAAAGCTTATGCGCTCTATGCAACCTTTATCCTGAGCGGGCCTGTTTCATTTTACTTCACCACATTTTTCACTGAAGTGATGTTCGTGCTGCTCACCACCATGGTGTTTCGAACACTGGGCAACAAGGACTATCTCGCCGCTTCTGGCTTTGCTGCCCTTCTTTCGGCCACCCGCATTGTCGGTGTATTCGTCGCCATATCAATCGGCATGCAGGCACTGGTTGATTACCGGCGAACTCACGGAACCTGGCGCGGTGTCGTTTGGGGTATTCTGAGCCAGCACAAGCTGGTGCTGGCCATCTTCGTCGCGCCCCTGGGACTTTTTGTTTACATGGCCTTTCTCAACTATTGGGTCGGCGATGGCCTCGCCTTTAGCCATGTCCAGCGCGCCTGGGGACGTCAGTTCGACAATCCCGCTATTTACCTCTGGCGCGGCCTCACCAATTTCCCATCAGAAGGCTTTCGCCTCTCGCCCTCGCAAATCCTCGCCCTTTCTGCCTGCGCTGGCTTGGCGCTCACCGGTGTCCTGGCATGGCGCCGGCAATGGGCAGCCGCGATTCTTGCGCTGCTCGCCATCATTGTTCCACTTATGGCGGGCCTGGCCTCCATGCTCCGCTTCATGACCGGCATGGCCCCACTCACCATTACCCTGATGACGCTGCTCGCCCGATACAATTGGCTCTTCATCCTCTCCATGCTCGTTATGCTGGTAGGTGCCTGGTTCACGACGCTGGCTTGGCTGGGAGGCAACATTGCCCTTGTCTAGTCGATCCAAGGTAGTGGCTATCTATGCCCTGGCCGCGCTGCTTGCCGCAGCCGAACTCGTTGTCTTTTGGCAGGCGCTCCACCCCAACGTGTCAGACAATTATCGCGCCTACTACATTACTCGCAGCACCACCTGCCTGCCTCAGCCGGTCACCGCAGACTACGCCCTCGGCGAAACCGTGGATTTCACCTCCGCTGGCGACAGGGACGCTGCCCGCGAGCTTTTGCCATGCGGCTGGGAAAGCCCCAATGATGATGGCCGGCAATCCTTGGGGGAAACTTCGCGCATGCGCTTCGCCGTCGGGCCGCAACAGGATCTCGAGCTCGAGCTAGTCCTCAAGGGCATCAACCTCAACGACGCAGGCAATCGAGACATCAGGCTCTTTGCCGGAGAGGAGCCGATCGGCCAAGCCCTGTTGGGTCCTGAAGCTACCGAGACCTTCCGCTTCAGCGTTCCCGCGAGCGCCATCAAGGATGGCTATCTCGATCTGCGGCTCGATTTCCCCAATGCCATCGAAACCTCGCCCGGCATCCACAACACCTATTGGCGATCGGTCAAGCTGATCTCGGCGCGGCTATCACCCGCCTAAACGGGCTCGCTGGCCTTGTCGCGGGTGCGCCATTGCCCTTCTTGCCACTCGCGCACCGTAACGGTGATCCGCTCGGGATTGATGTCGATGAGATTGTAGGCGTTTGCCTCGCCACGTAAGCGCGTCGAGATTGCCGATGAGGCCTGCGCCACAAGGATCGGTGCGACCACCGATTTACTCACCCCAATAGGCTGGCCTTCGCGCGCCGCATCAAGGCTCTCATGCTTGCGCACATAGCTAAGGTGGAAATGCCCGGAGAGCACAAGGCGCACGCCCAATTGCGCAAAGGTCGCCAGCGCCTCGTCAGCCCGCTTCACACGCTTGGTCTTTTGCATCATCGGCTGGGTTGGAAACAGCAAGGGGTGATGTGCAACGATGACGCGCACCGCGTCTGGTGAGGCCCGGGCGAAGCGTTCGTCCAAATCCTCAAGCTGCCCGCGGGAGATCGTGCCATGGCCCCAATTCCATTCCAGCCGGGCCCGGCGAGACGTGCGCATGCCCACCAGCACAACGCCATCCATCTCCAGATAAGGCTCGAGATCCCTCGCGATATACTTCCGATAGAGCCCATAAGGATTAAGGAACCGCCGGAAGATGTTGATCGCCGGCACGTCGTGATTGCCCGGAACGGCAAAAACAGGCGCGGTCAGCATATCGAGAAAGGCACGTGCTTGCTGGAATTCTTCTTCCGTACCGACCTGGGTGAAATCACCACTGGCAACAATAAGGTCAGGGTTCAGCGAATTGATATCGGCGGCAAAGCCCTCGGCCAAGATCGGGTCATGATGGCCAAAGTGCAAATCAGAAATATGCACGATCTTCACGCTACCTGCTCTCCTTCCAGAACTTCTGCGCCCTCCGGTGGCACCAGCACGTTCAGCGCCAACGGTCGGATCTTGAACTCTAGCGGCGTCTGCAAGCTCATCACCTCGCCATCGAACATGACGTTCATCAGCGATTTGTGCGCATTAATGGTCACGGACTTGACCGTCTCCATGGTGAGCGCCTCGTCGCTTTGCCAATTGCCAAACAGCATGCCGGTGGTCAGTCGAAAGAAATCACGGACTGTAAAATGCTTGAGCACATAAAGCGTCAGGGTACCACGATCGAGGCTTTGCCGGGAAAAGAACTGCCCCAGCCCCTCGTCATAGGCGTTGCTGGCAACCGCCAGAGCCTGCACGCGCTCGACCCGACGAGTGCCGGTATCGGTCTCGATTGCCACGGCCATGCGCTTGGCTCTTGAAATGCGCCGGAACATATAGCGCATGAATCCAATCTTGGCCGAGACATCATAGCGCCCACGAATTTTTTCGCGTCCAGCGGCAAGGCTGGGGATCAGCCCAACCACCACCTTATGGAGAAAAATGCGGCCATTGACCTCGCCCACATCGATGCGCCGGGCTTCTCCGGTTTGCAGAGCCGCAACTGCATCCGTTAGATCCAGCGGCACATGGAGGTCCTTGGCCAAGGCATTGACCGTTCCCAAGGGCAGGATCGCAAGCTTGCGATCGGTGCCGACAAGGGCGGACGCAAGGGCAGTGATGGTGCCATCGCCGCCTGCAGCCACAATGGTTTCAGCGCCACTCGCCAGCGCCCGCTCCGTGCGCGCCGCCATGCCTGCTTCGGTATCGGCATCAACAATGGCACTCATGCCATGGGCGGCAAATATCTGCTCCAGCGCCTCGGGCGTGATGCCGGTTGCATTTGCGGTTCCCGCATTGGCATTTAAGATCACATAATATGGCGCTTGCGTCATGCTCGTCGCATCCTGATGACTACCCCCTGGGAGAGGGAACGTGCGCTGAGGTGAGACGTTGCGTTCCAAGCAAGAGAATGACTTCGATGTTTGATCGCCTTCTGGCCAATAAGCACTACCAGCGCGTCCAGCACTTCGTCTCAGCCGAGATCTGGCTCCTCGCCGCCATTGCAGCAGCAAGCGGTCTTCTGCTGGCCTTTTTGAGCCTTGCAGATGAAGTGGTCGAAGGCGAAACCGAGGCCTTCGACAATTCCATCCTGATGCTGTTTCGCGATCCCAACAATGTTGATCAGGTGGTCGGGCCTGATTGGGTGCACGAAATGGTCCGCGACATCACGGCATTGGGCAGCTTTTCTCTGCTTGGCCTCGCCGTGGTTGGCGTCTGCGCCTATCTGGTGATGGTGCGCCTGAAATCGGCAGCTTTACTGCTCATCGTGTCCGTGATTGGCGGAACGCTTCTGAGCACCTTCCTCAAGATGGGGTATAACCGCCCCCGACCGGACCTTACGGCCATGTCCCAGCAATTCACCGCCAGCTTCCCCAGCGGCCACGCCATGCTGTCGGCCGTGACGTTCCTGACGATCGGCGCGGTGCTGGCGCGGCTGGCGCCCTACCGCAACCTCAAGATCTTTGCCATTGCGGGCGCCGTGTTCCTGACCCTGATAGTGGGCTTTAGCCGCCTTTACATGGGCGTGCATTACCCCAGCGATATCTTAGCGGGCTGGTGCTTGGGCGCTGCCTGGGCCATGCTGTGCAGCGCCATTGCCTTCAAGCTGCAGCGTACAGGCGCCGTTGAGACGCCGGCGCAGCAGCCCGACTAGCGTCCTTAGGACATGCCGATCGCTTGCATATAAAGGTCCAGGATCGCCTCCTGCTCGGCACGCTCGTTGGCGTCCTGCTTGCGAATACGCACGATCTGCCGCAACACCTTGGTGTCGTACCCGCGACCCTTCGCTTCAGCAAAAATTTCCTTGATATCTGCGGAAATCGCCGCCTTTTCTTCTTCCATGCGCTCGATGCGTTCAATGAACTGCCGCAGCTCGTCCGCAGCGACGTTGTCACCAGTAATCTCAGCCATAAGCTTCTCCGCCTGTGAGCTGATGCATGCTCACGGCACTGCATAAGCTCAGCAATGGTTTATAATCGGTGTGGAACGCAGCCCCGGCATATAGGGGGGACCGCTCAGCGATCCGTCTCGTTCTTGATCAAGCGCTGCTTGAACAGCACTCACGCCCTCGGTTCAACCCCTTTGTGGGCCTATACACACGCACATGGGCCGGTGCGGCGCCAATTCCCTCGAATCGCCCCTTTTCCCATTGACCTATGCGTCACCATCGGTTCAAACAGGGCACGTTTTCTTGACCTTTTTTGGCACAGTTTTGCTTCCATCCCGGCTCGGCCTCCTCCTGATCGGCGCAATCGGCGCAAGCCTGGCGTTTTCTGCCACCCCGGCGAAAGCGGATCTGCGCGTCTGCAACGAGACGGCGAACATGGTTTCTGTTTCGATGGGCTATCGCGCCGAGCGGGGCTGGATGAGCGAAGGCTGGTGGCAGGCTCCTCCGGGCGACTGCCGTGTCCTTTACCAGGGCGATCTGCAGCGTCGTTTTTATTACATCTACGCAGTGGATGATATCAGCGGCGGAGCCTGGGAAGGTTCGGTTTTCATGTGCACGCGCGATGAAACCTTCACCATATTCGGGGTTGAGGATTGCCTCGCGCGCGGCTATGAGCGCACCGGTTTCTTTGAAATTGATACCCAGAACCGTACCGACTGGACTTTGCAGCTGACCGAGGACAATGCCGGCGCTGCCATCGTCGGCCCGGAAGCTGGCGAAGATCTTGAAGATCCCACATTCCTTGTCGACCCCGACGAAGCATCACCCGATGCGCCGCAGGACGACATAACGACCGATGGAACGGACACGCAATGAGACGCTTGAGACGCGCTAAGATCCTCGCGACTTTGGGGCCAGCCAGCCACGAAGAAGAAATGATCGAGGAGCTGGCCAAGGCTGGTGCTGATGTGTTCCGCATCAACATGAGCCATGCGAGCCACGAGCTTCTGCACCAGACCGTTGCGCGGATCCGGGCCGTTGAAAAGCGCCTCAACCACCCCTTGGGCATCCTGGTCGACCTTCAGGGTCCCAAGCTGCGCGTCTGGAAGTTCGCTGGTGGCTCGGTCAACCTCGTTGCGGGCCAGAAATTCACGCTCGACAGCCAAAAGGACGACAACGGCAATACCGAGCGCGTTTATCTGCCCCACCCCGAAATCATCGAAAGCGTCTCAGTCGGCGATCGCCTCCTGCTCGACGACGGCAAGCTTGCGCTCAAGGCTACCAAAGTCGGCAATGGCGCGATCGAAACCGAAGTGATCTATGGCGGCAAGCTAAGCGACAAGAAGGGCGTTTCTCTGCCCGACACGCTCCTGCCCACCGGCGCCCTCACCGAAAAAGACCATGCGGACCTGCTCGAAGGTCTCAAGGCCGAAGCTGACTGGATCGCCCTCTCCTTTGTGCAGCGCCCCGAAGACATCATCGATGTCCGCAAGATCGTGCAGGGCCGCGCTGGCGTCATGGCTAAAATCGAAAAGCCCCAGGCCATCGAGCGGCTTGAGGAAATCGTCAAGCTCTCCGACGCCATCATGGTGGCGCGCGGTGATCTGGGCGTTGAACTGCCGCTTGAAACCGTTCCTGGGCTGCAGAAGCGCATGATCCGTATGTGCCGCCGCTACGGCAAGCCGGTAGTGGTCGCGACGCAGATGCTGGAATCCATGATCACGGCGCCGGTCCCGACCCGCGCTGAGGTTTCCGACGTGTCCATCGCCGTCTTTGAAGGCGCTGACGCTATCATGCTTTCGGCTGAATCGGCTTCCGGCCAGTACCCGATTGAAGCGGTTTCCACCATGAACAAGGTGGCCGTGGCGGTTGAAGGCGATGCCAATTACCGCAACATCATCCGCGCCGCCCAGACCGAACCCGAAGCAACGGCCGCCGACGCCATCTCGGCCGCTACCCGCCAAGTCGCTGAAACGCTCGACCTTGCCGCTATCGTCACCTATACGGCGTCTGGCTCTACGGGCATCCGCGCCGCGCGTGAACGGCCAAGCAAGCCCATCATTGTTCTTTCGCCCAATATGCGCACCATTCGTCGCATGTCGGTCGTCTGGGGCGTTCATTGCGTCCAGACCGAAGACGCCGTGTCGCTGGAAGACATGGTCGATCGCGCCTGCGTCATCGCCTATCAGGAAGGCTTCGCCCGGCCTGGTGACCGCGTCGCCATCACCGCCGGCATTCCCCTGGGCACCCCTGGCGCTACCAACATGCTGCGCATCGCGTTCGTTCGGCAGGACGGCGCCGGATCCAGCTAAGCCGCTCAACAGCGAAACAAACAAAGGCCCGCCAAGTGCGGGCCTTTTCTATGGTGCATGAGAACAGCGCCGCACTGGGCAACGCCATTTGATCAGCCGATGTAGATTTCGAGGTCGATCACGGGCCGTTCACCCTTCCGGATGCGAGTGGCGCTGCCATGGAGCTTGGCAAGACCGCTGTCCAACAAGGGAGCAACGAGCTTCCCGGTCGTGCCCGGGAGATAGCCAAGATGACGTTCTCCGGCGAGAACTGCCACAGCATGGGCTGGTTCGAACCGACGTTGCGGGTCTCGACGGAGCGTCAGGGGTGTACCAGGCATGAGATCTGCCATCGCGTTCGCGTCGATCGAGGTCACGTAGCTGTCCATCAACTTGCGCGAACTGCCTCCTGCGGGAGACGAATTTGCCGCAGCAGACAAGGGCACTGTTGCCAGAGCCCCTACCCCTCCTGCAACAAAAGCGCGACGGTACATGATAGCCTCCTAGAGCTGTTCGGCTTGCGCACCCGTTCCGGGTCGTGCGAGGCCCAGATTGGGTTCTTCGCCAAGGGGTTCCATGTTGCGCGTTTCGAACGTTCCGTTCCCGTCGATTGATTCCCCTTCCGACCAGCGTCCCGGCGCCGGTTCGCTCCCGTCCTGCTTGAAGCCGAGATAGGAATAGCTGAACTCGCGTTTTTCTTCGTCCTGAGGATGGCTGTTGGGGATCGGGAACACTTCCGTTGCCCCGCCAAGCTCCTCAAGAGCCGCAAGCCATTGGTTCTGGTGCATGGTATCGCGAGCGATCAGGAACTGCAGCATGTCCTTCATTCCCGGATCGTCGGTCATGTTGTACAAGCGCACAGCCAGAACGCGGCCTGTGGACTCGGCTGCGATATTGGAGGTCATGTCGGCCGCGATATTGCCGCTGGCATAGATATGGGACATGTCGAATGGCACGCCGTCCGAGTCGACCGGCATGGCCGAAAGCCCCGATGACAAGATGTTCTTGAGGTTCACGCCGCCCAGAACAGAGCCGGCGATCGGATCATCTGCCACTCGCTCCTGATCGCCAACCGGCGCGCCCTCAAGGTTTAGGGCAACCGCGGTAGCTAGCATTTCGATGTGCCCGAGCTCTTCGGTCGCCGTGTTCAGCAAAAGGTCGCGGAACTTGGGATTGCCACGGGCACCCATGGCTTGAAAGAAATATTGCATGCAGACGCGAATTTCGCCTTCAACGCCGCCAATTGCCTGCTGGAGAGCACGCGCAAAAACAGGATCGGGGCGTTCAACTCGTACGGGATACTGCAGCTTACCGTCTGTGTAGAACATGGGGACGACTCCTTGGTTGTCCCGTCCGCAATACCTGCGCTCCGGCTCGGTTGCCGGGCAGTCACAAGTTAATAGACCTTAACCTCGGCTCTACGCTGCGGATGCCCACCCCGCCGGAGCTCAATAGCGCCATAGCGCAGTTGGCGAAACTCACCTGCACCACCTGTCGTGAATAGCATGCCAGACAAAACAAAGCCCGCTTGCGCGGGCTCTGTCATTCTACTCTGTCGCGGAACGCTTAGCCCTGACGGGCCTTGAAGCGCTTGTCCACCTTGTTGATGATGTACACCCGGCCGCGACGGCGGACGAGCTTGTTCGCGCGGTGGCGAGTCATCAGCGCCTTCAGCGAGTTGCGGATCTTCATCGGTATATCCTCGGGTCAAATAAAAGGGGCGCCAAGGCGCCCGAAACTTGTGCGTCTTCATAGGGAAATTGCGCGGGGCTGTCAACGCGGCAGAACGGCCAATTTTACCCTTTTCCCTGAGTAACCCGCACGTCACCTGATCTTGTTCCCCCTAAGTCGCCCTCATGCTCAGCACAAGGAGCCACAAGGGCGTCGCACCATCCAGCCGCTATACTCCGAGCACCGCTTCCTCAGGCACTTCGATCTCGCGCCAGCGATGGCAAGCCACCAGCCTGTTATCCTCGATCGTCTCGAGCGGCGGGCGGTGTTCAGCGCAATAGGGCTTGGCAAAGCGGCAGCGCGTGCGGAACGTGCAGCCCGAAGGCGGGTTGATCGGCGATGGGATTTCGCCCTTGAGCGCGTCGATATTTCGCTGTCGCGCCAGTCGAGGATCGGGGATCGGCACCGCCGTCAGCAGCGCCCGTGTGTAGGGATGGCGCGGCCCATCATAGATCTCGTCGCCCGTCGCCAGCTCCACGATCCGCCCCAAATACAGCACCAGGATGCGGTCCGAAACGTGCCGCACGACGCTCAGATTATGTGAGATAAAGATCAGCGTCAGCCCGAACTCATCTTTGAGTTCGCTCAGGAGATTAAGGATTTGCGCTTGGATCGAAACGTCCAGCGCCGATACCGGCTCATCGCAAACGATCAGCTTGGGCTCGGTGATCAGCGCCCGGGCGATTCCGATACGCTGCGCCTGCCCGCCCGAAAACTCGTGCGGATAGCGGTTGATCATTTCAGGGAGCAAGCCCACCGCTTCCATGATCTTGAGCACGCGCCCGCGCCGCTGCTCCTTGTTGAGCTCGGGCCGCAATGTGCGCAGCGGATCGGCAATGATCTCGCCCACCGTCATGCGTGGATTGAGTGAAGCCAGCGGATCCTGGAAAATGATCTGCAAATCCGCGCGGCGCTTGCGCATTTCTTCGGCCGGCAGCTTGGTCAGATCCTGCCCCAGCCACAGCACCTGCCCTTCATCGGGGCTCAACAGCTGCAGGATGCAACGACCAAGCGTGGACTTCCCACACCCGCTCTCGCCCACAATGCCCAGCGTCTCGCCCTTGCGAATAGAGAAATTGATGTTCTCCAAAGCCGTCAGCGTCAGCGGTCGGCTGAACAGCCCCCCTGCCACCGAGAAGGTTTTCCTGAGATCGCGGATCTCAAGCAGATTGATCGGGGTCTGGTCCATCAGGCGACCTTTCCATAGGCCATGGGCCCTTCGTAATGGCAGGCTTTCTCCCGCCCGTTTTCCGTTGGCGCCAGAGGCGGCCGCTCCACAAGGCACCGATCAAACGCAAAGGCACAGCGCGGGTTGAACGAGCACCCTTTGGGCAGGTTCTCAAGGCTTGGCGGCAGGCCTTGGATCGGGTCGAGCCGTTCGGCGCGCTTTGCGATATGGGGCGTCGAATGCAAGAGCCCGAGTGTGTAAGGGTGGTGCGGATCGTAGAACAAATCGTCCGTCGTGCCCTTTTCCACAGCACGCCCGCCATACATCACCATCATCCGGTCGGCGACGCCGGCTACGACCCCCAGATCATGGGTGATCAGAACCAGCGCCGTGCCGAAATCCTCGGTTAGGGACTTGAATAGATCAAGCATTTGCGCCTGCACGGTCACATCCAGCGCCGTGGTCGGCTCGTCCGCGATCAGGATCTTTGGCTGGCAAAGAAGCGCCATCGCGATCATCACGCGCTGCCGCATGCCGCCCGAAAGCTCGTGCGGATAGGCATTGGCGCGCTTGGCCGGTTCAGGGATGCCCACCCGCTCCAGCATTTCGGTTGCAGCTTGAACGGCCTTGTCCCGCTCAAATCCCCGGTGTTTGACCAGCACTTCGCCCAGCTGCGTCTTGATCTTGAGCGTGGGATTAAGGCTCGTCATCGGGTCCTGGAAGATCATGGCAATGTCCTTGCCACGATGCTTGTCCAACTGGTTGGGCTCCATGCCGATGAGGTTGATGTCCTCCATCATGGCGCGCCCACCGGCTCGCCCGTTTTTGGCCAGCAGCCCCATGATGGCGAGAAAGGCCTGGCTCTTGCCCGAACCCGACTCCCCCACCACGGCAAGTGTTTCACCTTGTGCCAGGGAAAAGTTCATCTCCCGCACGGCATGCACTTCGCTGTTGTGCAATGCAAAGGTGACGGACATGTCTTCCACGTGAAGAACTTGTTTCATCAATCAACGATCCTTGGGGTCGAGAGCATCGCGCAGGCCGTCGCCGATATAGGTGAGGCACAGCAGCAGCGTCACCAGCACCACGGCGGGCCCGATCAGCATCCACGGCAGTGTCTCTGCCACTGGTGAACCGAATGAGATCAGCGTGCCCAAAGATGTCTGCGGTTCCTGCACCCCCAGGCCCAGATAGGAAAGAAAACTCTCCGTGAGGATGATCTCGGGCACGGTCAGCGTCGCGTAGATCACCACGGGCCCGGTCAGATTGGGAACGATATGGCGCATGATGATGGTCCAGGGCTTGGCGCCGCCCGCCTTGGCCGCTTCCACGAACTCGCGTTCCTTGATCGACAGCGTCTGCCCGCGCACGATGCGCGCCATGGTCAGCCATTCCAGGCACCCGATGCCCACGAACAGCAGTACCGGATTGCGCCCGAAGATCACGACGAGGATGATCACGAACAAGATATAGGGCAGCGCATACATGATATCGACAAAGCGCATCATCACCGCATCGACCTTGCCGCCGAAATAACCGGCCACAGCTCCGTAGATTACCCCGATGAACACCGAAACGAGCGTAGCCACCCCGGCCACGATCAGGCTCATCTGCGTGCCCTGCATGATGCGAGCCAGCATGTCACGGCCGTTCTGGTCGGTGCCGGCAAAGTGCCCGGCCTCGAAGTCGGGGCCCTGGCGGATATTGTTCCAGTCGATCTTGTCATAGGTCCAGGGCAGCAGATACGGCCCGACAAATGCAAAAAGGATAATGAACCCGACCACGAAAACCGACAGCACAGCGGCCTTGTTGCGGACCAGGCGCCGCACGGCGTCCTGTGTCAGCGAACGGCCCTTGGGCGCATCCAGCGTTTCGAGCCTGTTGGCGTATTCGGTGAGGACGGCGTCCTTGCCAGTGATCCCGGCCATCAGCTGTACCTCACCTTGGGATCGAGCCAGGCATAGATGACGTCGACCAGAAGGTTCACCGCCAGGATGATAAACATGTACAAAATCGTTGTTCCCAGCACGAGGCCGTAGTCGCGGTTCAGCGCGGCGCTGATGAAATACTTCCCGATCCCGGGCAGAGCGAATACCTGCTCCACAACAAGCGAACCCGTCAGCAGGTAGGACAGCCCCGGACCCAGATAGCTCACCACGGGTAACAAGGCCGGCTTGATGGCATGCCTTGCCAGGATCAGGCGCTGGCCCAAGCCCTTGGATTTGGCGGTGCGCACATAATTGGTGCCCAGCACCTCGATCATCGACCCACGCATCAACCGAGCCGTTCGCCCCGCATGGGGCAGCACCAGCACCGTGATCGGCAACACCAGATGCGCCAGCGATCCGTTCTGCCAACCGCCAGCCGGGAACCAGTCCAGATACACCCCGAACACCAATTGCATGATGGCGGCCATCAAAAAGTTGGGCACCACAAGCCCGATCATCACCAGGAAGACCAGCACATAGTCTGGCCACTTGTTCTGGTTGACCGCGGAAAGCGCACCGGCAACAAGCCCCACGATCGTGCCGATGATGAAGGCCGAAAAGCCCAGCATCAGGGTAAAGGGCAAGCCGATCCACAGCATCTGGGCGACGGTGAAGTCGTTATAGACCATTGATGGTCCAAAATCGCCCTGCAGCAGCCGGCCCACATAGATGAAATATTGCTGGATCAAGGGCAGGTCGAGATTGTAGTGCGCGCGCAGATTGGCGAGGGTTGTCGGCGGCAGCGCGCGTTCACCATCAAAGGGACCGCCGGGCGCCAGCCGCAGAATGAAAAAACAGGCAGTAACGGCAATCAGCGCTATCGGGATCGCCGACAGCACGCGCCGCGTCACATATCCAACCATGGACGAGGACCTTTCACATTCACCTGCGCGGCTGTTTTTGCGGGCCGATGAACAAAAATGCGGCGCCGCCCCTCCCAAGGGGCGACGCCGCGGATTGAGTTGAAGCCTACTCGGACTTGCTCAGCCAGCGCGTGCGGTGGATATCCGACGCGTTGTTGACGAAGCCGGTGACCTTTGGCGACACCACGTTCTGGGCGATGTACCAGTAGATCGGGAAGGCGGCGGTTTCATCCATGGCGATCTTTTCAGCCTGCCCGAGCAGCTTGGCGCGTGCGGCCAGATCCTGTTCGGTGCTGGCCTGATCCATCAGGGAGTCGAACTCTTCGTTCGAATATCGGCCGTAATTGTTGCCCCAGTTCATGGTGCCTTCCTGCCTGATGCCGGTGCGCAGCAGGTCAAGCGTGTTGGAAGGGTCCGAATAATCGAGCAGCCAGCCGGCGCGACCGACCTCGAAGTCACCGGCACGCAGCGCATCATAGTGCACGGCGGTTTCGGAGTTGAACAACTCGGTCTTGACGCCGATCTGCTCCCACATGGACGCAATAGCGACGGCAACACGCTGATGGTTGTCGTTGGTGTTGTACTTCAGTTGCAGAGAAAGCGGGCTGGACGAGGTATAGCCCAGGCCTTCCATGATCGACTTGGCTTCCGCCACGCGCTCTTCATAGGAGAGGCCGATCCATTCGGGCTGGTAGGGCTCGACGCCTTCATAATTGGCCGTGCCTTCAGGCACCCAGCCATAGGCCGGCAGTTCGCCCGTGCCGAGCACGCCTGGCCCGATCACGTCGCGATTGATGGCCATGGACAATGCCTTGCGCACATCGGGATTGTTGAAGGGCTCTTTTTCCTGGTTGATCACATAATAATAGATGCCCAGGAACGGAGCGAAATAGTCCTGACCCGGCAGATTGGTCTTGATCCACTCAGCCTGGTCGGCGGGAATATCGACAAGGATATCGTATTCACCGGCACGATAGCGCGACAGGGCTGCCGCCAGATCGTCCTGCACGAAATAGTTCACTTCGTCGATCTGAACGTTCTCGGCGTCCCAATAAGTCTCGGACTTGACCGACTTGATGTAGCTGCCCGGCACCCACTCGGTGGGGGTGTAAGGGCCGTTGGAGACGATGTTCTCGACCTGGGTCCAGTTATTGCCGACCTTCTCGATCACGTGCTTTGGCACGGGATAGGCGGTGTAGTGGGTCAGCGCCTGCAGGAAGAAGGGGGTTGGGCCTTCGAGGGTAATCTCGACCGTCCTGTCATCGAGCGCCTTGACGCCCAGCTCGTTGAAATCGGTGATGGTGCCATCCGAAATTTCCGAGCCATTCTTGATCGGGAACTGCAGATAGGCGTAGTCCGAAGCTGTCTTGGGATCAAACAGGCGCTGGAAGGCGAAAACGAAGTCTTCCGCCGTTACCGGCTCACCATCGGACCACTGGATACCATCACGCAGCTTGAAGGTATAAACCAGGCCATCATCGGAGATGGTGTAGCTTTCCGCTTGCCCGGGAATGGCTTCGGCATTGGCATCTTCGGTCATCAGGCCTTCGATGTAGTCGCCGATGATGCGGTTTTCCCAGTCGCCAGAAGCCTGGTGCGGGTCGATCGAGCCGGGTTCCGAGCCGTTCATCATGTTGAGCGTAACGGCCGAAGCCGCTGTGCTCATCAGCAGCGCCATGGCGCCGGCGGTCGCTACCGCGGTCAACGTTTGCGTGAATTTCATGCTCGTCCCATCTCCTTATGGAAATCCTGAAGTCGTCTTGTCCCCGCAATCATCCCGTTGCGGTGCTTGATCCCCTTACAGCCCGCGGCTCTGCGGCAGCCATACAAGATCGATGGACGGTATTACGGCTTTCCGTCCACTGACAAGCAAAACATTGACCTAAACGTCAACGTGAGCGCGGATTCGAGTGCATGGGGAGGCTGCGAAGCCAAGTAGACCTCATGTTAAGCCTGTCGAACCACGAGGTCGTGGCACCAAAGCCCGCTCGCCCGACCTGGCCCTCAAGAGACTCGGAAACAGCTCTTGCAAGGGCGGCAAATACTAGCCGCCCAACATGCCCGATTGCTGCACGAAGTAGATCCCAACCGCAATCGCCACCAGCACCACAAACGGCACCCACGCTGGAGCCGGCCAGCGCGGCTTCTTCACCGGCGGTTCGGGCTTTTTCTCGATGCGGCGGAACTTGACGACGTTATCGCTCATGCAGCGCTTTCTACCAGAGCCGCAACGCCTTGCCCACCTGCCGTGCAAACTGAAATCAGCGCACGCTTGCCGGGCTCGGTCGCGAGCAGCTTGGCCGTGAGGCCCAGTATGCGCGCACCGGTCGCTGCAAAGGGATGGCCATAGGCAAGGCTCGATCCCTTGACGTTTATCTTGGCCGGATCGATCGGCCCCAACACCTCGTCACGCCCCAGCACATTCCGGCAATAGGCTTCGTCGTTCCAGGCCTTGAGCGTGCACAGCACCTGCGCGGCAAAGGCTTCATGCAGCTCAAAGAAGTCGATCTGGTTGAACCCGATGCCCCGCCGCGCCAGCATCTCGCTAACGGCAATGGTGGGCGCCATCAGCAGGCCCTCGCCATGGGCAAAGTCATTGCCTGCAACCCGGCCGGTGGTCAGATAGGCCAGGATGGGCAGCCCCCGCTCGCGCGCCCATTCCTCGCTCGCCAGCAGCACTGCCGAAGCGCCGTCGGTGAGCGGCGTCGAGTTGCCCGCCGTCAGCGTGCCATGACCGCTTGATTTGTCGAAGGCCGGCTTGAGGGTCGACATTTTGTCCAGGTTTGTGTCGGGCCGCACATTGTTGTCCCGCACCAATCCGGCGCAAGAAACCAGCAAATCGTCGTGGAAGCCTTCGTCATAGGCCTTGGCGGCATTGCGATGGCTTGCGACGGCCAACTCATCCTGAGCCTTGCGAGATATGCCCCACTCGCGCGCCATCAATTCACAATGCTGCCCCATGGACAGCCCCGTGCGCGGCTCGTTGACCGATGGCGCAACAGGCGTCAGCTCGCCCAGGGAAAATCCCTTGAACACGCCAAGCTTGTCGCCTGCCGACCGCGCCCGGCTGAGATCGATCATGCGGTGCTGGAACTTGTTGCCGAAAACGATGGGGCTGTCGCTGACACTGTCCGACCCCGCCGCGATCCCGCTGTCGATCTCGCCCGATGCGATCTTGGCCGCAATCGTCAGCGCCGCCTGCAGGCTCGTGCCGCACGCGATCTGCATGTTGGTGCCCGGCGTGCGTGGCGACAATCCCGCATCAAGGCTCGCCTCGCGCAGGAGGTTGAAGTCCCGCGAATGGGCAATCACAGCCCCGCCCATGACCTCATCGATCTTTTCGCCCTTGAGCCCAAATTTCTCGGCCAGCCCGCTCAACACAGTGCCCAGCATGGAAAGATTGGTTTCGTCGCTATAGGCCGTGTTGCCCCGCGCAAAAGGAATGCGCGCCGAACCGACAATAGCGACTTTGCGAAGTTCAGTCATAGCAATACCCATCAAACAAAGTGGCCGATCTATCAGTCGACACCCTCCCCCTTGCGGGGAGGGTCAGGGTGGGGGTCGGTTCCCCCTCATATTGGGGCATAAGCACCCCCTCCCAGCCTCCCCCGTCCAGGGGGAGGTGCCGCCCCGCGGATGTGGCACTATATTGCAATAGCTGGTGCCTTATCATGCGCGCCCATCCTTGCGCGCCTGTAGCGGCCCACCTAGAAACGGCGCAAAGCCCGTCCCGAGGATCACCCCGATATCGGCCAGCCGCTCATTGGCAACCACACCTTCGGCAAGCACCACTTCGGTCATGTCGACCAGCGGCTTCACCAGTTCCTTGCCTAGGGCCGCAAGGTCATCCCGCTCGGGCGGCTCGCCCTTTTGCGCCTTGCCATCTACCCATTTGTAGAACCCTTCGCCCGTCTTGCGCCCGAGCTTGCCCTCACGCACCAGCGTCGCGAACCGGCTCTCAATTGGCACCTGATGGCCCAGTTCGGTGGCAACGGACTGCCCCACATCGAGCCCAACAGTATCCATCAGCTCGATCGGCCCCATCGGCATGCCAAAGGCCACCGCAGCCGCATCGATCACTTCCTTTTTCTCGCCTGCTTCCACCCGCTGCACAGCGCCAAGCATGTAGGGCATCAGCACGCGGTTGACGAGGAACCCCGGCGCTGACTTCACCACCACAGGCGACTTGCCGATGGCGAGCGCAAAGGCCGCGCCCTTGCCGATCTCATCATCGGTGTTGAACTTGGAGCGGATCACCTCCACCAGGGGCAATTGCGCAACCGGGTTGAAGAAGTGCAGCCCGATCAGCCGCTCCGGTTGCTTCAAATGCTCGGCAATCCGCTCGAGCTCAATGGACGACGTATTGGTGGCAAGGATAGCCCCAGGCTTGAGCTTGTCTTCGAGCCCACCAAAAATCGTCTGCTTGACCTCGAGCTTTTCCACCACCGCCTCGATGATGACGTCCGCCCGCGCAACGCCCTTGCCGGTCGGATCGGCCTCGAGCCGCAGCATGGCCGCGTCCACCTCCCGTTTCTTGCGCAGGCGCTTCTTGAAAAGCTTCTTTGCCCGCTCCAGCGCAGGGGTAATCCGCGCCATGTCGATATCCTGCAGCGTCACGGCCATGCCGCGCAACGCGCACCATGCCGCGATGTCGCCACCCATTACGCCTGCGCCAATCACATGGACGCGCGAAAACTTGGCGCCCTTGGCGCCCTGCTTCTTGAGGCTCTCCTGGGCAAAAAACACCCGCCGCAGATTGGTGGCCGTCTCGCTCCCCATCAGGGGAACGAAGGCTTCTATCTCCCCGCGGCTCATGGCCTTGGGATCATTGCCGTGCTTTTCGAACAAGTCGATCAGCGCATAAGGGGCAGGATAATGCTCTCGGCGGGCCTTTTTGCGTGCCTGATCGCGCATCTTGTTGGCGATGTATTCGCGCAAAAGTCCGATTGCCAGCACCCGCTTGGTGAACGGCGCCTCGCTCGAGCGGCGATGCTGCAGAATTGCTTTCCTGGCTTCCCAACGCAGCATGTCGCGATGGCGCACCAGCTTGTCCACAAGGTTCAGACCCCGCGCCGCGCCTGCGCGCAGCATCTTGCCCGTGAGCATGATCTGCATGGCATCCACCGGACCCGCCTGCCGGATCGAGCGGCCGGTGCCGCCAAAGCCCGGGAAAATGCCTAAATTGACTTCCGGAAAACCGATGCGCGTCTTGTCGTCGTTCACCGCAACCCGGTAGTGGCAGGCCAACGCCAACTCCAACCCTCCACCCAGGCAAAAGCCCTGGATCCCCGCAACCACGGGGATTTTCAGCGCTTCGATGCGATTAAACAAGGCATGGGTCCGCTCCAGCGCCTGCGGCAGCACCGAAAAATCGCTCATCGCATCGAATTCGGAGATATCCGCGCCCGCAATAAAGCCGCTATCCTTGCCCGAAAGCAGGACAATGCCCTCCAGTTCGCGCGTCTGCGCCAGTTCTTCGAAGCGCGTGACCAGCCCCTCAAGCTCCATGATTGCTTCACGGCTGAGCGTATTAACCGGCGCGCCGGGCGTATCGATCGTGAGCCACCCCAGGTTTTCGATGTCCCGGTGAAAACGCCAGTGCTTGGTCTGTGGCATCTGCGGCTGGATCATTGTTTCTCCTCGAATTCCCTTGGGGCTTTGCCCAATCTGTGTTGCGCTCCGCCCAGTTACCCTGCTTGAGGGGAAAGGTAAGGGGTGCAGCGCGCCTTACCGCGATGCTGATCCAATCTCAGCACCCCTTCCTTGTCGAAGGCGCCCTGTGCTATTCCGCCGCCATTCTCGGCACTTTGGCGCTGGCCAACGCATCCCCGGCAAAGTCATCCACCCGCACTGCCCGCTCCGTCGCCTCGTCAGCCGCGCGCATTATGCCTGCCTCATTGTCATTGAGCACGCCTGCAGCAACGGCATCGGCAATAGCGTCACGGTCCAGCCGCCGCTCGATAACGCCCTTGCGCGCCGCCTTTACGAACCGCGCTTCGATGCCTTCCGCCTCGGTCACCTTGACCAGGGCATCTTCAAGAACGCCCGTGACATCATCTGGGTCCATCGAAACATAGACACCCGCCGTCAGCCGATCGCGGAATGCTCCCGGCCGCAACACCGCGCGGACCATCCGATAATTCACTCGATCGCTCGAGCGCTTGGCATGCATCCCCAGCGGAAAGCAAAGTATGCGCATGGCATGAGCAAAGAACCGGTTGGGGAAATTGTCGAAGATCTCTCCGAAGTTCTTTTCAAGCGCTGCAACACGGTCAGCCAGGATGGCCTCGACCAGTTCCTTGTCCTCGGCAATCCGCCCTTCATCCTCGAAGCGCCGCAATACAGCCGACATAAGATAGAGATCGCTCAAGATGTCGGCCATGCGGCCCGATAGCTTCTGCTTGCGCTTGAGGGCACCGCCCAGCACCACCGTGGTCCAGTCCGCCACCAGGGCAAAATCCTGCGAATAGCGGTGCAGCTTCTGGTACCAATGCGCCATCGGCCCATGATTGGGTGCTTGGACGAACGCCCCATTGCTGATGCCATGCAAAAAGCTCGCCGCGATATTGCGCAGCATGAACTTGGTATGGCCACTAAACGCCGCGTCGAAATCATCCAGTCCCTCGCGCTGGTTCTTGTTTTGCGCCGCCTGTACTTCCCGCAGCAGATAGGGATGCGCACGCAACACGCCCTGGGCAAAGGTCATCAGCGTACGCGTCAGGATATTGGCGCCCTCCACCGTGATGGCCACGGGGATCGCCATATAGGCGCCGAACAGGTAGTTGCTCGGTCCATCCTGGATGGCCCGCCCACCGTGTATGTCGAACGCATCATCCATGCTGTCGCGCATGGCTTCCGTGGTCGTATATTTAAGCAAGCCCGCGATCACCGCCGGCCGCTGCCCTTCATCGACCATGGATGCCGTCAGGCTCCGGGCTGCCTCAAAGGTGTAAGCGCGCTTGACCATCTCGCCCAGCGGCTCGGCCACCCCTTCCATGATCCCGACGGGAATGCCGAACTGCCGCCGCACGCGCGCATAAGCCGAAGTCGTGCGCAGCACCTGCTTGATCGAGATGGAGCCAATCGCCGGCAGCGAAATGGCGCGCCCCGTCGACAGGCACTCCATCAGCATGCGCCAGCCCTGGCCGGCATAGGCGGTCCCGCCGATCAGGAAATCCATGGGAATAAACACATCCGTGCCCCGCACCGGCCCGTTCATGAAGGCCTGGCGCCCGGGAAAATGCCTGCGCCCGATCTCTACGCCCGGATGATCATGCGGCACCAGCGCCAGCGTGATACCGATATCGGTGCCCCGACCCAGTAGATTGTCTGGATCCTTGAGAATAAATGCCAGGCCCACCAGCGTCGCAATCGGCGCAAGCGTAATATAGCGCTTGTCGAAGCTCAGCCGGACGCCCAGCACCTCTTCGCCATTGTGCATGCCGCGCGTCACCACGCCCACATCGCGCATGCCACCCGCATCGGACCCAGAATGTACGCCCGTCAGGGCAAAGCAGGGCACTTCAAGGCCCCGGGCCAGTCGGCCGAGGTATTTTTCCTTTTGCTCAGGCGTGCCGTATTTTTCCAGCAGTTCACCTGGCCCCAGCGAATTGGGCACCATGACGGTGATCCCCGCCGCCACGGAGCGGCTGGCGATCTTGGAAACGATCATGGATTGCGCCTGCGCCGAAAAGCCGAGCCCCCCATGCTCCTTGCCGATCAGCATGCCAAGGAACCCCTCGTCCTTGAAATACTGCCAAAGCTCGGGACTGAGGTCCGACCAATTATGACGGATGTCCCAGTCGTTCATCATGGCGCACGCTTTTTCGGTCTGATTGTCCAGAAAAGCCTGCTCTTCCGCCGTCAGCGTCAGCGGGCGAATGGCATCAAGCTTGCTCCAATCGGGCCGGCCGGAAAACAGCTCGGCATCCCACCCCACTGTCCCGGCATCGAGCGCTTCCTGCTCGGTCTTGCTGACGCGCGGCAGGATCGACTTGACCCCCTGGTAGATCGGCCGCAGCACGGTCGCCTTGCGAAAAGCCTCGATGCTGAGCAAACCCAGAACAATCGCGGGCAAGAGCACCAGGATCAGCCCACCAACATCGCTGGCAACCGCGATGCCGTCGCTGGTGAAATCGATCCGCGTCAGCAAGCCAATCACCAGCGCCGCCAGCGCCCATTGCCACATCGGACTTTCGCGCACGGCGAGTACGGCAAAGACCACAAGGCTGATCACGATTAGTGCAATGGTCACGACTGCCCCTCCAATTCGCCCCGCCCGAAGCGGAGCGCAATTCTGCAATAGAACCAGCCAGCCGCCAAATCGTTCAGCTGGCAACAATCCTCAAATTCTAGTCTAGTCCACTTTACGTAAACGTCAACCAACCGCCTATTACGTCTTTGTAAGGTAGGCCTGCTCAGCCCCGTGCTACAATCTGCCCTCCCCGCACCTGAACCCAGCGCCTTGCCGCCTTCCGCCCCAAAAACCACGGCAGCTATTTGACGCTAACGTAAAGCCGTGAAATATTCCGGCTTAATGGGCGTTAAGCCCGCGCGTGCAAGCGCCACCGGAGGACATCTATGGACACCCCGCTCGAGACCGTCACCCATCCGCGCCCCTGGATCGCCAGCTATCCCGACGGCATCAAATGGGATGTCGAACTTGATATCCGCCCCGTCCATGAACAGGTCCTCGCCGCCTGCGCCAAGAACCCCTTCGCGCCCGCCCTCGATTTCCTGGGCGGCGTTACCAGTTTCGGCGACCTCGCCAAAAAGATCACTGCCTTTGCCGGTGCGCTGCAAAGGCAGTTCGGCGTTACCAAGGGCACGCGCGTCGCCCTCATGCTGCCCAATACGCCCTTCTATCCCATCGCCTATTATGGCGTGCTGCGCGCTGGTGGCGTGGTGGTCAATTGCAACCCGCTCTACACTGTCCATGAACTCAGCCACATCACCGAGAATGCCGGCGCCGATGTGCTGGTGACGCTCGATCTGCAGCAGATCTTCGAAAAAGCCGAAAAACTCGTCCAGGTCGGCCATGTCAAATCGCTTGTGGTCTGCCACTTCCCTGACGCCCTGCCGCTGGTCAAGAAGGTCCTTTTTTCCCTAGCCAAACGCAAGGACCTCGCCCGCCCCAAGCGCTCCCCTGTTGCTGACCGCATCACCTTTTTTCACGACATGATCGCCCGCAACGACATGCCGGGCCCGGTCGTGATCGACCCAAAGAACGACGTCGCTGTCCAGCAATATACCGGCGGCACAACCGGCATCCCCAAGGGCGCGCTACTCACCCATGCCAATATCTCGGCCAATATGAGCCAGATCGACAAATGGGGCCTTGGCCTGTTCTACCCGCCGAGCAAGGTCGTGGCGGTGCTGCCGTTCTTCCACATCTTTGCGATGACGGTCTGCATGAACGTACCGCTCTGCAATGGCACCCAAGTGGTCATGCTGCCCCGCTTCGAGCTCAAGGCGCTGCTAAACCTCCTCACGCGCACCCGCGCCAATATCCTTCCAGCCGTCCCCACTCTCCTCAACGCCATTGCGCGCGCCAGCACGACGACGCCCGAGCAATTATCGAGCTTGGAAGTCGCTATTTCCGGTGGTGCCGCGCTGCCCGACGAAGTGCGTGCAGCCTTCGCCAAGAAGTCCAAGGCGCTGCTGGCCGAGGGCTATGGCCTTACCGAAGCCTCGCCCGTCGTCTGCTGCGCTGCCCTGCGCGTGCCGTCCAAGCCCATGTCCATCGGCATGCCCCTGCCGGGCACGGACATCCGCTTTGTCGATATCGACACCGGCCAACCCGTCGGCATCGGCCAGGATGGCGAGCTGCAGGTTAAAGGCGCCCAGGTCATGGCCGGCTACGCCAACAACACCGAGGAAAGCGAGAAAGCCTTCATGGATGGCTGGCTGCGCACCGGCGATGTCGGCCACATCGACGAAGACGGCTATGTCTTCCTCGTTGACCGCATCAAGGACCTCATCATCTGCTCGGGTTTCAACGTTTACCCCCGGACCATCGAGGAGGCGCTGATGACCCATGAGGCCGTCGAGGAAACCAACGTCATTGGCGTCCCCGACCACTATCGCGGCGAGGCCCCCGTCGCCTTCGTCAAGCTCAAGTCGGGCCAGACCATCTCCGAGCACGATCTCAAGCTCTATCTCGGCGAGCGCCTCAACAAGATCGAAATGCCCAAGGAAATCATTTTCAAGGACGCTCTTCCAAAGACCCTGATCGGCAAGCTCAGCAAAAAGGAGCTACGCGAGGAATACGCCCAAACGCATGGTGGGCACCCATGACCCGCAGCGAAACCGATAATAAGGACCTCTTTGCCATTGCCGATCTTGCCAAGGAGTTCGGCATTTCCACCCGCGCCATCCGCTTCTATGAAGCCAAGGGGCTCCTTTCCCCCGAACGCGTAGGCGCCACCCGCATCTTTCGCCGCCGCGACCGCGCCCGGCTGATCCTGATCCTGCGCGGCAAGCGCCTCGGCTTTTCCCTGCGCGATATTTCCGACTATCTCAGTCTCTACGACGCCAATCGAAGCCAGCAGGTGCACCTTCTCATCGACAAAGTCGACGAACGGCTGGCTTCCCTGGAAGGCCAACTCCTCGACCTTCAAACCACCATCGCCGAACTGCGCGAAATCCGAAAACTCGCCGACGAGCGGCTGGAAAAAGCGAGCTGACTCAGCTCACTCCGGTCGTCACCCTCGGGCTTGACCCGAGGGCTCTGCACTTCCTACCGCCTACCCCGCGGCTTCACATTCCTCGTCATGAAATCGGGCTTCTTCGGCTTGACCCACCCCTTGGGCGGCTGCCGCACCGGCACTTGCGTCCCCAACCCCATCGCTCCCGGCGGCGGCTGTCCTACCGTGACGCTATCTGGATCACCCTCCCCCGGCGCCTCTCCCTTCAGCCGCGCGATCTCGTTGCGCAATGCCCCCGCCTTCTCGAAATCCATCGCTTCGGCCGCCGCCTGCATCTGCTCAGTCAGCGCCACCAGCTTTTCGTGAATGGATCGTGATGACATCCCAGTAGACCTCATGGTGAGCTTGTCGAACCACGAGGTCGTGGCACCGACTTATTCTGCGAGGAGGCTAAATCTATCCCCAACGTCATCACCGGGCTTGTCCCGGTGATCCACCTTTCTATCATCAGCACCAATGGAATGCCGGGACAAGCCCGGCAATGACGCCAATCAGTGTCAACTCGCCGCCACAAACACGGCCATATCCTCCAGCGTCCCCGCCTCGCTCGCCGGCTTGTCCCACCGAATCCGATTGATCCGCGGAAACCTTAGCGCCACCCCTGACTTGTGCCGCGCACTCTCCTGCGCCGAGTCGAACGCCACCTCGAACACCAGTTCCTTGCGAACTTCACGCACCGGCCCAAACGCCTGGATCGTGTTCGCCCGAATCCACTTGTCGAGCATCTTCAACTCCTCATCGGTAAACCCGAAATAGGCTTTCCCGATCGGCACGATCTCGTTCCCTTTCCAGACACCAAAGGTGTAATCCGAATAGAAGGAGCTGCGTTTCCCATGCCCGCGCTGGGCATACATCAGCACGGCATCCACCACATTGGGATCGCGCTTCCACTTGAACCAATAGCCCTTGGGCCGCCCCGGCACATAAGGCGATGAGCGCAGCTTGAGCATCACCCCTTCATGCCCCTGTTCATCCGCCCCCTGCCGCCGCTGCCGCGCCAGATCGTCCCAATCGCTAAACGGCAAGATGGGCGACAGATCCAGCCGCGTCTGCGGATTGGCCTTGAGCCACGCTTCCAGCCGCTGCCGTCGCTCGGTCCAGGGCAGCGTGCGGATATCCTCGCTGGCATCAAACAGCATGTCATAAACCCGGATAAAGGCCGGGCTGTCCTTGAGGTGCTTAGCTGACGCCACCTTCTTGTTGAGCCGCTGCTGCAGATCGTTGAAGCTGCCGGCCTCGAAATTCTTGCCCACCAGCAATTCCCCGTCCAGCACCGCTTGGCCTTGGACATTCTCCACTATGTCGGGAAACGCCGCGGCTATATCGTCGCCCGTGCGCGAAAACAGCGAGGCCGTGCCCTCCCCCAGCACCAGTTGCACGCGAATGCCGTCCCATTTCCACTCGGCCGAAAAATCCTTCGGGTCGAGCTTGCCGAGGTCCTTTTCTTCGTCGATTGGATTGGACAGCATCAGCGGATGAAACCGTGCCGCGTGATCGATATCAGGCCGCTCCGCCTTGCCATCGAGCCAGGCGAACAGATCGAGATAGGGCACCTTGAGTCCGTGCCAGACCTCCTCGATCTCCTGCAGATCCTTCCCACTCATCTCCGCCAGCGCCGTCTTGGCGAGCCGCGCCGAAACCCCGATGCGCAGCGCCCCTGTCGCTAGCTTCACCAACGCCCAGCGCTCGTTGATCTCCGCCCGCGTCAGCAGCGCCGCAATCAGCTTGGGCAATTCGCTTTTGCTGGTCGTATTGAACAGCTCAATCAGATCCGTCAGCGACGGCAGATCGCCGGTTCCCCCATGATGCGGCCAGATCAGCGCGATGGTCTCGCCCAGATCGCCCACATAGTCGTAACTCATGGCAAACAGCGTCTCGTCCACCTCGCGCAGCACTGTTTCCCGCAGCAGCGCTGGCTTGACGTTGCGGAAGGTCAGGGCGCCCGTCAGCACCGCCAGCGCAAAGCCACGGTCCGGGTCCGGTGTTTCGCGGAAATACTGAGTCAATGCCGCAAGCTTCCGGTTGCGCGACGGCGTCAGCGCCAGCAATTCGAGCAATTGGGCAAAGCGCTTCATTCGCCGCCCTCCCCGCCATCATCCTCGAAGCCCTGAATATTGAGCGGCTCCGCCTCTAAGCCTTGCCGCCGGCACCAATACACCAGCGCATCCTCGCGCCCATGCGTCACCCACACGGTTTGCGCTCCGGTGTCGCCAATGGTCTGCAGCAACTCGCCCCAGTCGCAATGGTCCGAAATCACCAGCGGCAATTCTACCAGCGCCTGCCGCGCCCGCTGCTTGACGCTCATCCAACCCGACGCCTGGCACACCACCGGATCGGGAAACCGCCGGCTCCAGCGGTCCCGAATGGCCGATGCCGGTGCAAGGACGATCTGCCCGGCCATCTCCGCTTTCGTCGTGCCTGTTGCTGGTCGGAGATCACCAAGCTCCACGCCCAGCTCCTGGTACAGTTCACACAGCCGGATCATTGCGCCGTGGAGATAAATCGGCCGGTCCCACCCCGCATCGCGCAGCAGGCCAATCACCCGCTGCGCCTTTCCCAGCGCATAGGCGCCAACCAGGTGCGAGCGCTCCGGATTATCCGCCACCGACTTGAGCAAGCGCCCGATCTCGTGCCGGGGATGTGGATGCTGGAACACCGGCAAGCCAAACGTGGCCTCCGTTACCAGCAGGTCGCACTGCGCCAATTCAAACGGCTGCGAGGTCCGATCCGCCAGCCGCTTGTAATCCCCCGTCACAACGACACGCTGGCCGCGATGCTCGATCAGCACCTGCGCCGATCCCAGCACGTGCCCGGCCGGAAAAAACGTTATCGTCACATCATCAATGGGCAGCGGCTCGCCGAAAGGCAGTGCCTGGAAGCGCCCGGCACAATCCTCCCCATAGCGCGTTTTCATGATCGCAATCGTATCCGGCGTCGCCAGCACCGTGCCATGCCCAGACCGCGCATGGTCTGAATGCCCATGCGTGATGATCGCCCGCTCCCGCGGCACGCTGGGATCAATAAAGGCATCAATCGCCTTGATATGCAGGTGCCGATCGAGAATTTGCGTTGCCATAAGCTGGTAACGCGGGCGCTATGTGAGTGGTTCAGAAGATGGATCACCGAGACAAGCCCGGTGATGACGGTTGGGAGAAGGTCAATGCATCACCCCACCGTCATTACCCCGCTTGTCCGGGTAATCCACTACTGCGCGTCAAGCATCTACGAACTCAAATCCGCCCACTCCGGATTAACAGCTTCAATCAGATTGATCTTCCACTGCCGTGGATACTTCTTGATCGCCTTCTCGCGCCGTATCGCATCCACAACCAGATCGTGCTGCTCCACCCACACCAGCGTCTTCACGCCATACCGCGAAGTAAACCCAGGCGTTAACTCATGCTGGTGCTCAAACAACCGCCGCGAGGGGTGAGACGTCACCCCAGTATAGAGCGTGCCGTTCTTCTTGGACGCGAGGATATAGACATAGCCCTTCATGCATCCAGTATGCCTAGGGATGGATCACCGGGACAAGCCCGGTGATGACGGTTGTAGAAGCGTCCCCTATCTCTCCTCCATCGTCATTACCCGGCTCGTCCGGGTAATCCATCTTCCTCCCCTCACATCACCCGCGTCACCTCCAGCAAGCCCGGCCGCTTCTCATTCGCTGATGTGATCGCCGCTTCGCCCCCCAGCACCACCACATGCCCCTGCCGGCTGATCGCGTCCACCGCCTCGGCCAGCCGCTTGAAGTCCGCCTGCGTGGTACCCAGGATTTCGTCCCGCCGCTGCTGCCGGATCTCGTCGGTTGTGCCCGTCAGGTAGCGCCACATGGACGAATAGCCCTTGGCATCGGGGAACTCATACCCATCCACATCCCCGATCACGCCGATAATGGAGCGCGTCAGGTCGTTCTCCCCGATGGGCGCATGAAGCGCCTTGCTGGCCCCGTCATAGGCCTCGATCGTCTTGAGCAGATTGGGATCGCGATAGGACAGGAACGAGAAATTCCCGCTCGTCAGGTCGAACCGCGACGAGCCGCCATAGGCTCCACCCTGCACCCGCACCTTGTCCCAGAGATAGGTCGTGTTGAGGAACTTGATGGCGACATTGGCCGCCCCGCTCAGCTCGAACCCGAGCGCACGGAGGTTTGCCCCCTTGCCCACATAATTCACCTGCGCCGGAATGATCAGCCCTTCCGAGCGAGGCCGGTAGTCGATGCTCCAGTCGGCAATCGGATAGTCGCCATCCGGCAAGCGGCCTAGAAAGGATTCGAGTTCTGGCCGCGCCCGCTCCCAGAGCGATCCATCGGCCGTGACATTGATCACCATCCGTCCGCGATTGAACAGCGTATCGCGGATGCGCCGCAGGGCCGCCTCTACAGCGGCCCAGTCATTGTCCACCCGCTCCACCAACTCGCGCAGAAACTGCAGATAGCTGACCCCACCCAGTTGCTCGGCAATCCAGCTGGCTTCAGTCAGCCCGGACTTGAGCCGAGTATCCACGATGGAATTGCCCGCAGGCACCAGCCGTGCCTCGAACCCGGCCTTTTCTTCCAGCGCCATCTGGCGGAAGCGCTCGCGATTATCGAGCCGCGCATCGAGCAGCACATCGCCCATGATATCGAGCATGGCGCCGAACTTGTCGGGCACGGCCTTGCCTGACAGGAAAAACCACGCCGCGCTCCCGTCATGCCCCTGTCGCGAGGACAATCCACGATGCTGCGCGATGCCTCCGGTCGTCCGCCCAATGCGCTGGGTCAGGGAAACGAAATCTTCCTTGCTGGTCCCCGTCTGCAGCAGCGCTCGCCCGAACAGCGGCAGGTAGGGCAGCAGTTCCTTGTCGAGGACATGCAGGTCAAAGCCGAAGTCGAGGTACAATATCCCGAGCGTCGGCAGATCATGATAGAACAGCCGCACATCCCCTAAGCTGCCGAGCTCCATCGGCACCTTGCGGATTTCCCGCGGCAGATCGGCAAGCGTCAGCGTCGGAATCTTAGCCAAGTCAGCCGGATCATCCACCGCCTCCTGCAACGCCTTGAGCCGCTCCGTCTCGGCAACAGTTTGCTGCAGCGCCGCATCATCCAGCTTCTGGCGCACCTCGGCGAGGATTTCAGCTTCCCGCGCCGCCTCGCGCGCACCCTGCTCGGGATCTGCGCTCAGCACCACACTGGTGCGGTGCATATTGTCCAAGAACAGCCGCCGGATTTCGCCTTCGAAATGGCCGCTCGCAGCCTTCTCCTTGAGCGCCGTCAGCGCGCCCTCGAATTGGAGCGGCGCCAGCGGATCGCCGCCGTGCAGCCACGTCCCCAGCGCATTGAACATGTAGCTCATGCCGCGCGGAAACGAGCCTGTATTGTTTTCGCGCAGGGAGAACTCGAACGTATTGGCCGCAGCTTCCAGTTGGTCGGCAGCAAACCCCGTCTTGGCAATCTCCTCCAGCGTTTGGAGGATCAACGCCTCGACCTTCTCGGCATTGGCCGCATCGATCCCCTTCATGCCAAAGCTCGCCATTGGCTGGCGCAGGCCCGCGCCGATGCCGCCGCCCGTCATGCCTTCGCCCAGCCCCGACTCCGTCAAGGCCTTGCGCAACGGCGCTGCCGGATTGCCCGCCAGCAGATAGCTCAGCATGCCGTGGCTCAGCGCCTCCGTACGGTCAGCCGGCGGATCAAGCATCCAGTTGAGCTGCACCATGCCATCGCGCGGCTTGCCCTTCTCCTTGGTGCCGGCATAGGTCGCGACAATCTTGCGCGGCGCATTGAAGCGCGGCTGCAGCTGCACTTCGGCATCCACGGCCACCGCTTCGAACTGCGAGAAATAAGCATCCAGGATCGCCAAGCGCTCGCCGGCGTCATCATCGCCCGAGAAAAACGCCCGCGTATTGGAAGGATGATAGAACTTTTCGTGGAAGCGCTTGAACTGCGCATAGGTGAGATCCGGAATGGCCTTCGGATCACCCCCCGAGGATTTGCCATAGGTCACGTCGGGATAAAGCGAGCGCTGCGACAGGTCGCGCATCACGGCGTCGGGCGACGAAAACACGCCCTTCATCTCGTTGAACACCACGCCCTTGTAGACCAGCGGCGCTTCGACGTTCTCGAGCTCGTAATGCCAGCCCTCCTGCCGGAATGTGTTCTCCGTGATCAGCGGAAAAAACACCGCATCGAGGTAGACATCCACCAGATTGTAGAAGTCCTTGAGGTTCTGCGACGCCACCGGATAGGCCGTCTTGTCCGGAAAGGTCATGGCATTGAGGAAGGTGTTGAGCGATCCCTTGATCAGCTCCACAAACGGCTTCTTGACCGGGTATTTCCGCGACCCGCACAGCACCGAATGCTCAAGGATATGCGCCACACCGGTTGAATCATCGGGCGGCGTCTTGAAGGTGATCCCGAACACCTTGTTCTCGTCGTCATTAACGAGGCTCAGCACCTCCGCCCCGGTCTTTTTGTGCCGGAACAGCAGCGCCTGCGAATTGGCCTCCGCAATATGCTCGTCGCGGATCAACTCAAAGGCGTCGTGATAGGTCATGGGGATACTCGGGAAGGAATTCGTGTTGTGTACCAATCTAGGCACGCGACCTTCGATGCGCTAGGGGCCAGAGGGGTGGCACAATTTCCGGCAACAGCCAGAGGTCCACCCTCCCCCTTGCGGGGAGGGCTGGGGTGGGGGGATGAGAGCCCCGACATCAGGGCTAGCTTACCCCCAGCCTTGATCCCTCCCCACACGGGGGAGGGTGTCGACTGATATATTCAAGCCTAAACGCCGCCCCGGATTTCGGGCTTCACGTGCTTCTCATACCATTCCGTAAGCCGTCCCATCAGCGCCGGGAACAGGCTCTTCTGCTCGCTGGCCGCGACATTGTTAGTCAATTGCTCCGGCTTGCTCACGCCAGCAATGATGGTCGACACCTCCGGATGATCCAAAATCCAGCGCAGAGCAAACTGGCTCATCGGCATGGCCTCGGGCGATAAGCCCTTGAGCTCGGCCACTAGTTCCACGCCCCGCCCGAACGGAATGCCCGAAAACGTCTCGCCTACCGAAAAGGCCTGTCCATCCCGGTTGAAATTGCGGTGATCGCTCGGATCGAACCGGGTGTTCTTGTCGTATTTGCCGCTCAAGAGGCCACTCGCCAATGGCAGCCGCACGATGATGCCGACATCCTTTTCCGCCGCCTTGGGCAGCAATTCCTTGGCCGCATCCTGCCGGAACAAATTGAAGATGATCTGCAGCGTCGCGCAGCCCGGCTGTTCAAGGCAGATCATGCCTTCCTCGATGGTCTCGACGCTTGCGCCCCAATGCTTCACCAGCCCTTCGGCCTTGAGCTCGTCCATCCAGCCAAAGATCGCGCCATCGCGCAAAACATCCGTTGGCACGCAGTGAAGCTGCGCCAGATCAAGGGTTTGAACGCCCAGCCGTTCCGCTGACCCGCGCAGGCTCTCGCGAACACCGTCCTTGGTGTATTTGTCCGGGAACAAGGCGCCCGAGCGCCCCAGCTTGGTGGCGATCCGTACATCGGCTGGCTTGGCATGCGCCCCGATGCGCCGCTCGCTTTGCCCGTTGCCATAAACGTCGGCCGTGTCCCAGAAATTGACGCCCGTATCCACAGCGGCTTTGAGGATGTCGTCCGCGGTCTGGTCGTTCACCGGCCCGAACGCCTCGCCCAATTGCCAGCATCCCAGTCCGATTTCGGAAACCTGGTAGCCTGTCTTGCCCAAGCGGCGCGTTTTCATAGTTGTTCCCCGCAGAAATAGTGACCGTTGCAACGGCATCAGAAGCTCTAACGGCGCACCCTTGCAAACGGTGCACCGCTTGGCCGCTGAATTATTCGAAATAATCGGGAAAGTCGTTGATCGTCTGCGTCAACAAGATTTCTGCCCGGCCAAGATGCGCCCGCATGGCCGCTTCCGCACCGGGCACATCGCCCGCCACCACCCGATCCACAATGGCCTTGTGCTCCCCGATCGCGACCTGCGCCGAGGACACGCCCAGCGTCAGATATCGCACCCGATCAAGCTGCATTTTGTGGTCATCGATCAGCTGCCACGCATATTCCACCCCCGCTAGCCGCGCGAGCGTGCGGTGAAACAATTCATCGAGCTGGTGAAACTGCCGGCTGTCCTTGGCCGCCGATGCGCGCTCCTGGTCTTCGATCAACTCCCCCAGCACGGCATCAGCCTCAGGCCCGCCCTTGCTCGCCACGCGTCGCACGATCTCAACCTCGATCGATTCGCGAATAAACCGCGACTGGCGCACCCCTTCGGGCGAGATCTTCTTGACCACCGTCGCCCGCTTGGGCCGGATCAACAGCAATCCCTGCTGCGCCAGCCGGATAAAGGCCTCGCGCACCGGCTGCCGCGACACCCCATAGCGCGCCGCAATATCGCTCTCGGAGATTACGTCGCCGGGCTTGAGCGCCATGCTGACGATCTCGTCACGCAGTGTCCCCACAACGCGCCACGCCATGGTCTCCTCGGGAATGTCGAGCACGTCGGTCATAGCATCTCCATCATCAGCCTTCGCGACGTAACCTGCCCGCGAGCACTCCACACTCACCAATCGTCACCCTCGGGTTTAACCCGAGGGCTCTACACTTCAAGCCCTCCCGAAGTACAACGCCCTTGGGTCAATCCCAAGGGTGACGATCCGGACATACTTATCATCTACGTCAGTGCCTGCCGATCAAAAGCACCGAAACAATAGTGACCTCGCCTAATCTTGTATGGTAGATGCCTTGCAAGCGCCACCCTCTGGCGCAGGATTTATCGACTTGGGAGAAGAATGAATGGCCAAGACCTACGCGCTCGTGGGGACCGGGGGTCGTGCACGAATGTTCTATGAGGCCATTCTGGGCCCACATCGTGAACATTCCCGGCTGGTCGCCCTGTGCGACACCAACCAGACCCGTATGGATTACACCAACCGCGTCATCGCAGGTGAATTGGGCGACAAAACCCTGCCCACCTACAAGGCGGCCGATTTTGCCGAGATGATCCGCAAGGAAAAACCCGACACCGTCATCGTCACCTCGATCGATCGCACGCACCACCGCTACATCATTGCGGCCATGGAAGCTGGTTGCGACGTCATCACCGAAAAGCCGATGACGACCGACGCCGAAAAGTGCCAGGAAATCCTGGACGCGGTGCAGCGTACCGGCCGCGATGTGCGCGTCACCTTCAATTATCGCTATGCCCCGCACAACTCCGCCCTGCGCGAACTCGTCGCCTCCGGCGCCATCGGCACGCCCACCTCCGTGCATTTCGAATGGCTGCTCGATACCCGCCATGGCGCCGATTACTTCCGCCGCTGGCACCGCGACAAGCGCAATTCCGGTGGCCTGATGGTCCACAAATCCACCCACCATTTCGACCTTGTCAATTTCTGGCTCGGCTCCCAGCCAGACACCGTCTTTGCCATGGGCGATTTGAAGTTCTATGGGCGCGCCAATGCCGAAGAACGGGGGGTCTTTACCCCCTATACCCGCACCACGGGCGTCGAAGCCGCCAAGGACGACAAGTTCGCCATCGACCTTACGTCCAACCCCGTCCAGAAGGGGCTCTATTGGGACGCCGAAAAAGAGGACGGCTACCAGCGCGACCAGAACGTCTTTGGCGACGGGATCTCCATCGAAGACACCATGAACGTCATGGTTCGTTACCGCAACAAGGCGGTGATGACCTATTCGCTCCATGCCTATGCCCCCTGGGAAGGCTTCAACGTCGCCATCAATGGCACGGGCGGACGCCTCGAACTGATGGTGCGCGAGACCTCCTACATCAACGCCGGCTCCGCCTCGACTGCCGAGGGCGCCGCTGAAGGCATCAACCTCTATCACTTCCCGCTTCATGGCGAAGCGCGCGTAGTTCCCGTTAAGCAGGGCGAAGGCGGCCATGGCGGCGGCGACAAGATCATGCTCGAGGAAATCTTCGGCAACGCCACGCCGAAACCCGGCTACGGCGCCAATCACCGCGACGGCGCCCTCTCGATCCTCACCGGCATCGCCGCCAACCAGTCCTTCAACACCGGTCTGCCGGTCAACGTCGGCACCTTGGTGAAGTTCTAGGCGCACAAACCCTCAGTCGGCCCCTCCCCCTGCCAGGGGGAGGATCAAAATGGGGGTACTTGGTCCGGTGTTGGACCACAAACCCCTCCCCACCCCCGATGTCATCCCGGCCTTGAGCCGGGATCCATCCCGAGATCTCAGGATGGACCCGGGTCGAGCCCTTGGTGACACCGCGTTGGCAGCAACTGCAGTGCCCCCGCGCTCATCTGTGCAAGACAACCCACACCGGACTCCAATCGCCGCCACTTCGTGCTAGACACTGCCCCTGCATGAAGTGTGTGTGCCCCCTCAAGCAGCGGCACACCGATCCGGAGACACGATGAAAGTAGCAATCGACATGGGCGTGAGTACGGGCCACACGCCCGCAACGCTCGATCTCGAGGAGCTGCTGGCCACGCGCCTCCTGGTGCAGGGCAATTCAGGCTCCGGCAAGTCCCACCTCCTCCGCCGCCTCCTTGAGCAATCCGCTCCCTGGGTGCAGCAATGCATCATTGATCCCGAAGGCGATTTCACGACACTGTCCGAGCGCTTCGGCCATCAGGTGATCGACGCCACGCGCACCGAAGCCGAACTCACCCGCATTGCCGGCCGTGTTCGCCAGCACCGCGTCTCGGTCGTGCTTAATCTCGAAGGACTCGATGTCGAGCAGCAGATGCGCGCCGCTGCAGCCTTCCTCGGTGGCATGTTCGATGCTGACCGCGACTTCTGGTACCCCGTCCTTGTCGTGGTCGACGAAGCCCAGCTTTTTGCCCCCTCAGCCGCCGGCGAAGTCTCCGACGAAGCACGCAAGCTTTCCCTTGGCGCCATGACCAACCTCATGTGCCGCGGCCGCAAGCGTGGCCTGGCTGGTGTCATCGCCACCCAGCGTCTGGCCAAGCTCGCCAAAAACGTGGCCGCCGAAGCCTCCAACTTCCTGATGGGCCGCACATTCCTCGACATCGACATGGCCCGCGCCGCCGATCTCCTTGGCATGGAAAAGCGGCAGGCCGAGCAGTTCCGCGACCTTGCCCGTGGCCATTTCGTCGCCCTCGGGCCCGCTATTTCCCGCCGCCCCCTGCCGGTCACCATCGGCGCGGTTGAAACCTCCGCCCGCTCCACCAGCCCCAAGCTCACGCCCCTGCCTGAAGCGCCGGTGGATGCAGCCGAGCTGATCTTTACTGCCGACCCCGAGGAGGCAACGCGCCCCGTCGTGCGTCGTACGCCGCCGCCACCACCGCCCTCCACCAATGAATTGCTGGCTCAACTGTCGCGCTCCCGCCCCGAGGCCGAGCCGGTGCCGCAAACCTTGTTCCCCGAGATCGACGAGGCCGAACGGGAACGAGAGATCGACGCCATCATGGTCGAGCTCCTGGGCGATCCCGACGCCAGCTTCCGCACCGTCGCCGTGCTTTACCAGGATTTCTTGGTCCGCTGCCGCATCCGTCGCGTCCCTGGCGAGCCGCCGGCCCTGCCGCTGTTCAAGCGCAAGCTCGCCGTTGCCCGCGTCGCACCCGATGAAGAGATCAAGCAATCCGATGGCTGGCAGCAGGCGCTCAGCCTCTCCGAAACCCTGACCGACGACGTCCAGGGTGTGTTCCTCGTCCTCGCGCAAGCCGCACTTACCGGCGCCCCATGCCCCTCCGACGCGACCCTCGCACGCCTCTACGGCACCCATTCCGCCAGCCGCGCCCGCCGCCTTCTGACCTGGTTCGAAGAACGGGGCCTGCTTGTCGTGCGCCTCGACTTCCGCAACAACCGCGTCGTCGCCTTCCCGGACCTTGGAGCCGAAACCGCCGCGGGCGATCCCAACGGCCCTGATGCCTTGGTTGAAGGACGCGACGCTGCCGAGTGAGCCGCGCCTTCATCCCAGCTTCAAACTAGCCTCATGGTAAGCCTGTTGAACCACCAGAGCCTGCCCTCGGGCTCGACCCGAGGGGCGTGGCGCCGCCCTACCCCTCAAGCTCCACACTGAACCCATACCGCCGCCGCCCACCCGGCTCCAGCACCTCCACAAACGGCCGCTCCTCCAGTGCATCACTGCCCCCCACCATAGCCGCCGTGCCGTGCCAGGGCTCCAGGCACACAAATTGCGCCCCCGGCTTTGACCAAAGGGCAAAGTTCGGCAAATTCTCCCAGCTGAAATGGATGGCCTTGCTGTCTGCCCCATAGCGCAGACCCGTCCCCGCACCCTCGGGGAAAATCATCGCATCGGCCTTGAACAGATCATCATGCAGCGCCAGCTCGCCCTTGGTGAAGGGCGAAGCCATTTTCTCGCGCTTCACGAGCCCGTCCGCCAGCTGCGCCAACAATGGCTCTCCGCCATTATCGAGCCGCACAGAATGCTTTTCCCCCGTGCATCCCGGCAGCGGCCACAAAAACGCCGGATGAAACCCGATCCCATATGGCATCGGCCTTTGATCCAGATTGCTCACGACAGCTGTAGTCCGCACCCCACGACCCTCGAGCCGATGCTCGACAACAAGGCTGAACTCAAACGGATAAACCTGGTGCGTCGTCTCGTTGGCGCGCAGCTCGAACCGGGCATAATCCGCCCCGCTCTCGATCAAGGTAAATTCGTTGCGCCGCGCAAAACCATGCTGGCTCATCGCAAAGCGCTGCCCATCGACGCTGATGTGATCCTCCGGCGCCCGCCCCACCATGGGAAACAGCACCGGCGCCCGTCCCGTCCAAAACTGTGGATCCCCATTCCACAGCCAGTCAGCCCCATCACGCGTCCGCAAGCTCTGCATCTCGGCCCCCATGGGCACGATCTCGACACTCAAATGCTCGTTCTCGATCCGGACATTGCTCATTCTTGACTCCCGACAGTTCCTGCACCCTAACGCGCGAATAGCCTTTTCGAAAACCTTGTGCCTCGCACCATCTCACAAAGAACGCGATGTCATCCCGGGCTCGACCCGGGATCCATCTCGAGATCTGTCCACAGCCGCTAGGTGTATCGAGCCCCCTGTAACACCCGCCCCTCTTGCCGGCAGCGCCTCAATCCCCCAAAACCCACCCATGCCCCTGCCACCCCTGCCCATCGATGACGCCCTGCCCGCGCTCCTCTCTGCGCTCAACGAAAACCCTACGGCCGTCCTCGTTGCCCCGCCGGGCGCCGGCAAGACCACGCGCGTCCCTCTCGCCCTCCTGGACGCGCCCTGGCGCAACAACCAACGCATCATCATGCTCGAACCGCGCCGCCTTGCCGCCCGCGCGGCTGCCGCACAGATGGCGCGTCTCCTTGGCGAAGAGGTCGGCCAGACCATCGGCTATCGCGTCCGCATGGACAGCAAAATCTCCGCCCGAACCCGTGTGGAAATCGTCACCGAAGGCGTTTTCACCCGCATGCTGCTCGACGATCCCGAACTCACCGGCGTCGCTGCCGTCCTGTTCGACGAGTTCCACGAACGCAGCCTCGATGGCGATCTCGGCCTTGCGCTCACGCTCGACGCCACGGCCCTGCGCCCCGATCTGCGCATCCTCGTCATGTCCGCCACCATCGATGGCGCGCGCATTGCCAAGCTTCTCAACGTCGCCCCTGTTGTTGAAAGCCTGGGGCGCACATTTCCCGTCGAAACCCTCTACCGGGAACCAGATCCCCTCGCGCGTCTGGAAGACCAGGTCACCTCGGCGGTCCTTCAAGCCTTGCGCGAGCACGACGGCTCCGCCCTCGTCTTCCTCCCCGGCCAAGGCGAAATAGGGCGCGTCGCCGAACGCCTCGCCAGCCGCGTGCCCGCCAACACCGATGTCGCTCCGCTTTACGGCCAACTTACCCCAGCCGAGCAGGACCGCGCCATTCGCCCAGCCGAAGCCGGTCGCCGCAAGATTGTCCTTGCCACCTCCATCGCCGAAACCTCCCTCACCATCGAAGGCATCCGCATCGTCGTGGACTCAGGCTTCCGCCGTGTTCCCGTCTACGAACCCAACACCGGCCTCACGACCCTGCAAACCCGCCGCGTCTCCCGCGCCGGCGCTGACCAGCGGCGCGGCCGCGCCGGCCGCACCAGCCCCGGCATCGCCGTCCGCCTCTGGAACGAAGGGCAAACCGCCGCCCTCGAGCCCTTTGACACTCCCGAAATCCTGGCCGCCGACCTCGCAGGTTTCGTTCTCGATCTGGCGGCCTGGGGCGTCTCCGATCCGAAGGCTCTCACCTTCCTTGATCCCCCACCTACCCCCGCCTGGACCGAAGCACGGGCCCTGCTCCAGTCGCTTGACGCCCTCGACAAGGCTGGCCACCTCACAAAGGAGGGCAAGGCTCTCGCCCGCCTGCCGCTCCATCCGCGCTTGGCTCACATGATTATTGCCGCAGGCGAGGACCGGCACACCGCCGCCGAACTCGCCGTACTCATTGGCGAACGCGGCCTGGGCGGCGACAGCACAGACCTCGCCCACCGCCTTGACCGCTTCCGCACCGACCGCTCCAAACGCGCCGAAGACGGGAGAGCACTGGCAAAACGTTGGACGAGACTGGCCGACACCCCACCCACAGCTCGTCACCCTCGGGTTCAACCCGAGGGCTCTACACCTCCCTTAAACAACTCCTCCGGCTGGCACCTCGCCCACGCCTACCCCGATCGCGTCGCCCAATCCACCGGCGCCCCCGGCCGCTTCCGCCTCAGCAATGGCCGCCAAGCCAGCCTCGAGGAAACCGATCCTCTCGCGCGCCAACCGTTCCTCGTCGTCACGGACATGACCGGCGCCGCCGCCACCAGCCGCATACGCGGCGCTGCGTCGCTCACCCGCGACGAGATCGAGCAGCTCTTCGCTGACCGCATTTCGCAAACCGAAACCCTGAGCTTCAACACAGCTTCTGCCAGCGTCCGCGCCCGCCGCACGCGCCAGTACGGCGCCTTGCGCCTCTCCGATGAACCCATCCCGGTTACCGATTGGGACCAGGCCGCCGATCTCCTTGCGCAAGCCGCCCTGCGCCGCATCGAGAACCTACCCTGGACCAAGGAGCAAAAAGCCCTGCGCGCCCGCGCCAGCTTCCTCCACCAAACCCTGGGCGAGCCGTGGCCCGACCTTTCCGACACAGCCCTTGCCGCCGACCCGGCCTGGCTCGCGCCACACCTCCACGGCGAAACGCGTCTCGCCGCCATATCAGCCGCTCACCTCGGCAATGCGCTCGATACGCTCCTGCCTTGGTCGCAGCGGCAAGACATCGACCGGCTCCTCCCCAGCCACTTCGCCGCCCCATCCGGCAGCCACCTCCCCATCGACTATGACGGCCCAAACGGCCCGGAACTGCACATCCGCGTCCAGGAACTCTTCGGCCTCGACCGCCACCCATCAGTTGCAAACGGCAAGATCCCGCTGCTCCTTGTCCTCCTCTCCCCCGCGCACCGCCCCATCCAGACCACGCGCGATCTCCCCGGCTTCTGGCGCGGCTCCTGGAAAGACGTCGCCAAGGACCTCAAAGGCCGATACCCCCGCCATTTCTGGCCCGACGATCCCATCAATGCGGCGGCAACCGCACGGGCCAAGCCGCGAGGAACATAGCGTTCCGCTGTTATTCGTCATCACCCAGCTTGTCCGGGTGATCCACGTCTGGCAAACCCCCTGCTGGTGGATTGTCCGGACAAGCCGGGCAATGACGATGGGCAACTCCGTCCTCCAAGTAGCCCTCATGGTGAGCCTGTCGAACCAGGAGGCGTGCCGCAGAAAAAAGCTCCGGAACCCCGAGGCTTTCGACTTATTCGGCAGGGACGAAATTCAGCGCCACGCCATTAATGCAATAGCGCAAACCAGTCGGCGGCGGACCATCGGGGAACACGTGCCCCAAATGGCTCCCGCATGTCGCGCAATGGCACTCCGTGCGCACCATCCCATAGGAGCGGTCTTCGCTCGTTTCCACCGAACCAGGCAGCGGATCATTGAAGCTCGGCCAGCCCGTGCCGCTTTCGAATTTCAGCGTCGATTCAAACAGCGGACTATCGCATCCCGCACAGGAAAACGTCCCCGCACGCGTTTCATGCAGCAGCGCGCACGAACCGGGGCGTTCGGTGCCATGGTTGCGCATCACCTGGTATTGCTCGGGCGTCAGCCGCGCGCGCCACTCGGCATCGGTGCGCGTCACAGCAAAAGTATGAGCGTCCATCGGGTTCTCCCGCCTTTTCCAGAAAGTGAACATGGCGCAGATATAGTGCGTCCCGCGCCGCACTGCGAGCCCTACCCCATCAAGCCAAGGTGAAAGCTGACCTGCCGCTCCAAGTGAGTGGCGGGCACCATTCGCCTCAGTTTCGATCCCGGGCGAGACGAAAATGGCCCATGGCCGAGTACCGGAGCGCAGCGTGCATGAGCACGTGAGCACCGGAAGCGCAGGGCTTGCTCATTTGCAGACCGCCCCAGATCGAGAATGAGGTGAATGGTGGGAGTAACAAGGATTGAACTTGTGACCCTTCGCGTGTGAAGCGAATGCTCTCCCGCTGAGCTATACTCCCATCGCCGAAGCGAAAGTCTTAAGAGAGATGGTGGGCGTAACAAGGATCGAACTTGTGACCCCCTCGATGTCAACGAGGTGCTCTCCCGCTGAGCTATACGCCCATCTCTCCGGGAAGGAACGGCTGAACCGTTCCAGTGGCGCGGATAGACCATAAAACCCGGTCAGGGGTCAAGAGGTCTGTTTCAACTTATGCGGCTGTGTGGAAACTCGATGCCTCCGCCTCCACAATGTCATCCCGGCCTTGAGCCGGGATCCATCTCGATATCTATCTCCAGCCGCGAGCCGGCTCAACCGACCACCACGCTTGTCCATGGATGGACCCCGGACCGAGCCCGGGGGACACTGTGCCTAAACGCACGCCCTGCCGCCCCTCAGGCCGCCAGCAGCCGCTCCACCTCGTTCACCAGATCCTTGAGGTGAAACGGCTTGCTCAGCACAGAGGCATCCTTGGGCGCGTCGCTGTCGGGGTTCAGCGCCACGGCAGCAAAGCCGGTGATAAACATCACCTTGAGATCCGGATCGAGTTCAGTCGCGCGCCGCGCCAGCTCGATCCCGTCCATTTCGGGCATCACGATGTCGCTCAAAAGCAAGGAGAACGGCTCCTCGCGCAGGCGTTCATAGGCGCTCAGCCCATTGTCGAACGACACCACTTCATAGCCCGCGTTTTTAAGCGCACGCGTCAAAAACTGGCGCATGTCATTATCGTCTTCCGCGAGCAGAATGCGTTTCATCAACATCTCCGGGCCTTACGCCTTAGTGAGTCGGATCATAGTGCGGGATGTTTAAGGCAAGTTTGCCGATCTGCAAACGCCGCTCGTTTTCGGCAGACAAAACTGTGACAATCTGGACATTTCCCCGGTAAAGCGCGACAGTGATTACGCAAATCAGTTCGGCGCCGCATGGGTGGCGCCCCAAGGGGAGGCAGCGTGCGGTCCGACTATTGGGATCAGCCAGCATTTGAAACCATCCGGCCGCGCCGCCTGGTTTCGCCCGTGGTGTTCAACTCTGCCCATTCCGGCCGCGTTTATCCCGAACGCTTTCTGGCCATGACCCGGCTGGATCACCTCTCGATTCGCCAGTCCGAGGACGCCTGGGTCGATGAAATCTTCGCCCGTGGCCCCCATCTCGGCGCCCCCTTGCTGCGCGCCCATTTCCCCCGCGCCTATCTCGACGTCAATCGCGAGCCCTGGGAACTTGATCCCGCCATGTTCGTCGAGCCCCTGTCCGACCGGTTCAACACCACTTCACCCCGCGTTGCCGCAGGCTTGGGCACCCTGGCTCGCGTCGTGGCTGAAAACAAACCCATCTACCGCGAACGGTTGACACTAGAAGACGCGCGCATGCGCATTGAGGGGATCTACCACCCCTATCACGCAGCTCTCCAGAAGCTATTGGGCGAAGCCATGTCCGCCTTTGGCGTGGCCTTGCTGATCGATTGCCATTCCATGCCCCGCATCAACCGCACCGGCGACAAGGCCGCCCCCGATATCGTGCTTGGCGATCGCTACGGCACCACCTGCGCTCCCGCGCTGATCGATCTCGTTGAAACCCTTTTCACCGGGGCGGGCCTGCGTGTCGCGCGCAATCGCCCCTATGCCGGCGGCTTCGTCACTCGCTCCTACGGCCGCCCGCAACATGGCGTGCATGCCCTCCAGATCGAAATCAGCCGCCACCTCTACATGAACGAGGTGACCCTCGCCAAAAACGAGGGCTTTGCGGCCATCGTCAACATCATCGACCGCCTGATCTTCGCCCTGATCGATCTAGACCTGCCCGCCCTCGTCGCCGGCCAGGGCATCGCGGAAAAACTCGCGGCGGAATAGCCGTCTACCAAGCCCTCTACATACACGATGTCACCCCGGGTCTTGACCCGGGGCCCATCTCGAGATCTTTCTCCAGCCGCAAGGGATCGGTTCAGCCCGCCTCCTGGTGGCAAGTAGCCCTCATGGTGAGCCTGTCGAACCACCAGAGCGCGCGAGTGGAGTGTTGGGTGCCACGCCCTCGTCCTTCGACAAGCTCAGGATGAGGCCCACTGGGAGACCCTCAAGCACCCAACAGCACCTCCCCCTCGACGGGGGAGGCTGGGAGGGGGTGCGGGAGCCCCGATGCTGGGGCCACCCTCCTTGCCCTACCTTCCTGGCATAGGCCGGGAGGAAGTCACCAGAGCCGAACCCCCATAGCCAATCCCCCACAACCCCGCTAAAACGCCCGCACCCCCAGTAGACCTCATGGTGAGCCCACAGGAACCCACGAGGCCGTGCCCCGGACCCATCCATGCCCATTGATCTGCCCAAAGTTGAAGCCATCCTGCTTGCCGCAGCTGAAGCCGCCGCCGCGCAAACGCTTCCTCTCTTTCGCACCGAGCTGGGCATCGACAACAAGCTCCAATCGGGCTTTGACCCCGTCACTGAAGCTGATCGCGGCGCCGAAACCGCCATCCGCGCCGTTATCGCCCAAGCCTTTCCCGACCATGCCATTATCGGGGAGGAATGGGGTATCACGGGCGAGGGCCCCTTCACCTGGATCATCGACCCTGTAGACGGCACCCGTGCCTTTATTTCCGGCGCCCCCGTCTGGGGCACGCTGATCGGCTTCGCTCAGGACGGCGTCGCCATTGCCGGCCTCATGAGCCAGCCCTTTATCGGCGAAACCTTCTGGGCGACACCCGCCGGCGCCTTTTACCGCCGCAATGAACAGACCACACCCCTGCGCACCAGCGGCCGAACCGATCTCGCCCAAGCCAAGGTCTTTACGACCACCCCATCGCTGTTCCGCACGCCTGAACTCATGGGCAAATGGCAAGCGGTCGAAGCCGCCACGCGCCTGCAGCGTTTCGGCATGGATTGCTATGGCTATGCCCTCCTTGCTGCCGGCCATGCCGATCTCGTGGTGGAGCCGTTCCTCAACACCTACGATATCGCTGCCCTCGTCCCCATCATCAGCCAAGCCGGCGGCGCCATTAGCTGCTGGGACGGCAGCGACCCCACCGGCGGCGGCAACGTCGTGGCTGCCGCAACGCCGGAATTGCTGGAAAAAGCCCTCACGCTGATCAATGCGAGCTAGATTAGAGGGTCCAAGCTATAGCCATCGCTCAGTAGCCCTCATGGTGAGCTTGTCGAACCACGAGGGCGTGCCCCAGCGCCTCCACTCGCCCGACCTCGTCCTTGGACAAGCTCAGCATGAGGTCTCAGGAACTACCCTGTTCCCTAACTCTGATCCGTAATAAACGCATCAAACGCCGCTAGCACCTGCGCGCGGATCACATCATTTTCCATAAACAATTCATGTCGCGCCCCCGCGACCACCACATGGCGTCCCGTGCGCAGCTGCAGCCCCAATTGCTCGATCGCCGCTGTGGAAACCACCTCGTCCCGCGCGGCCGCCAGCATCAGCAGGGGCATCCGCACTTTTGGCGGGAAATCATCGCTCCCTGCCTCGGCCATGGCCGACATTGCCGCCGCGGCCCACCGGATTGTGGGCGCCTTGACCTCCAGTTCGGGCCGCGCCTTCAGCACCTCGAGCATGCGCATGTAGCGCTTGCGGTCGCTGGTCAGTGGATTGCCGGGAAAATTGGCTTCCGTTGCGGCCCGGTCCGAACCACGCCCCACCGGCAACCGCCCCAGCCCCAAAAAGCTCAGCGCCTCGCAGAGCCGGCCCATATTCTTCATGCTCATGGGCTGTCCATCCAGCGCCAGCATCGGCGCCGACAAAAACACCCGGTCAAACATCAGCCGGTCGTTGACCGCGGCAAATAGAGCGGCAAGCCCGCCCATGGAATGCCCCACAAGGTAAAAAGGCGGCGGACAATCGGGCAGGAGGATCTCGGCGTGAAAGCTCTTGAGGTCACACCAATAATCCTCGAAGCGGTCGACATAGCCCAGCTTGCTGCCGATCAGTCGCTCCGAGCCGCCCTGCCCGCGCCAGTCAAAGGTCGCAACGGAAAAGCCCCGCTTGCGAAAATCCTCTATGGTTTCGAAATATTTCTCGATGAACTCGGTCCGCCCCTGCACCAGGCACACCGTCCCCCGGTGCTTGCCCTCCGAACGGGGCCACAGCGCATAGCGCAGCTGAACCTTGTCGCTGGTGCGAAAGAACCCGACCCGCGCGCCCTCGGGAACAGGGTTGGAGGGGATACTGACCAGGCTCGGCCCTTTGGGATCGACAACGGCGTTCATCAACAAATCCTGGCTCGAATGCGCCATCGTCTTAGACCAGACCGCAGCAAAAAAGAAAGCCAGCATCCCGAGGGACACTGGCTCTTCTTTTGACGATCCATGCGGGGGGCGGGTGATGGACCGTCTTGGGGCGTACCGGGGTGTCCCCCAGCACATGCGTCCTTGTAGGCCACCACATCTGAACTCAACCGGTATAGGCCGTTCATATTCGGTTCATCTTCGAGCCGCCCCGAAGAGCTGATCACTCACCTGGAGCGACTGGAGGCGAGAAGGCCACACTTCCGGTCCAACAAAACGGAGCTTTCAGTCGACACCCTCCCCCTCCGCGGGGAGGGTCAGGGTGGGGGGAGACTGGCCCCGATATCCTGGCTCTCACCCCCCACCCCAGCCCTCCCCGCAAGGGGGAGGGTGAGGCCCGTACTCGTACCGAAATCCGGCTTCAAACAACTGCCGCATCAAAGAAAAAATTTTCATCTCGCCGCAGAGAACACCCCCCTTGAACCCCTCCCTCCCACCCCCATATCTCACTCGTTCGCCGGCTTACCGGGAACCCCGGCCTCCAGATCCAATGCTCGCCTCATGGAGGGAGCACGGACACGAGACCACCGGGTCTATCCACGTTGCTTTACGGAGAATGTGACAAATGCAGACCATCGACTTTTCCCCCTTCTATCGTTCCACGGTTGGTTTCGATCGCCTGTTCAACCGCCTCGACACTCTTGTCGGGCAGGAAGCCAAGACATACCCCCCCTACAATATCGAGCGCACGGGCGATGACGCCTACCGCATCTCGATTGCCGTAGCTGGTTTTGGCAATGGCGACATCGCCATCGAAACCAAGGAAAACAGCCTCGTGGTCAAGGGTGCAAAGCCTGAAACCCAGGGTGACAAGACCCGTGAATTCCTCCATCGCGGCATTGCCGAACGCGCTTTCGAGCTGCGCTTCCAGCTGGCCGACTATGTCGAGGTTCAGGGCGCAACCCTGGAAAACGGCTTGCTGCATCTGGAACTGAAGCGCGAACTGCCTGAAAGCAAGAAGCCGCGCACCATCCAGATCAATGGCGCTGCCCAGCCGACCATCGAGGACCAGTCGGTCAACTAATTCCGACCGGTTCGCAGGCCTGATAGAGGGCGCAGTCCACCAAGGGCTGCGCCTTTTTGCTGCATGGGGGAACTCTGCATGCGGGGGCGCGGTTGATTGGGCAACACCCTCCCTCCATAAAGGAATTGCCCACATGGCCACCCCATCGATTGCCCTTGCCGGCAACAATGCCAAGTCCGCCGTTATCGACATCCTGAACGCCCGGCTCGCCGACGCTATCGATCTGTCCCTGATCATCAAGCAGGCCCATTGGAACCTCAAGGGTCGCGAGTTCATCGCGATCCATGAAATGCTGGATCTTTTCCGCGCCGCCGTGGACACCCATGTCGACACCATTGCCGAGCGCGTGGCCCAGCTCGACGGCATTGCCCTGGGCACTTCGCAGGTGGTCGCCCGTTCCAGCAAGCTCGAGCCCTACCCCACCGAAATCCGCAGGATCGAAGACCATCTCCGTGCCCTGGCCGATCGCTACGCGCTTCTGGCCAATCAGGTGCGCCAGGATATTGATGCGACCGAAGAAGCCGGTGACGCCGATGCGGCCGATATCCTCACCGCCTTTTCGCGCGAGCTCGACAAGGACCTCTGGTTCATCAAGTCACACCTTGAATAGCCTTCTCCTCAAGCCTGTGGCAGGGATGCCCCCTGCCTTGGGGGAGAATCGATGCTGCAGATCATCGGCCACGCCATCGTTTCGGTAGACGGCAAGATCGCTGGCGCGGACGGGCTGATCCCGCCCCGCCTGCGCAACGACGCCGATTGGCACCATTTCCAGGCTGCACTCGATCGCTCCGACCTGGTGGTCCTTGGCCGCCAGGCACACGATCGCTTTCCCAATCCCGGCCGCCGCCGCCTTGTTGTCACAAGAAGCGTTTCCCCATTGGCTGATGATCCCAATGACGCCAATTCCACCCTCTGGAACCCCGCTGGTATTAGCTTTCCCCAAGCCGCCAAAACCCTTGGTCTTCAGAACGGCACCGTGGCTATCACCGGCGTATTCGATCTTTTTGTTGATCTTTTCACCGCCTTTGAGCTGGCCGAGCAGCAAATCCTGCTTTTACCCACTGGCCTGCCTTGCTTTTCCGCCGGGCACCCGCGCCTCGTCCTCGCCCAGCATGGTCTGCTTCCCCAAAGCTGGGAAATCCTGGATTCCCATGCCGCCGTGACCCTTACCCACTGGCAGCGCCCGTGAGCCTTTCCTACGCTTTCCTATAGCCCAGCTGGAAATCTCCTATAGGACATCATCAATTCCGCTTGCTCCTGGTTTGGAATTATGCAAATGTCGCCGCGTTAGGGCAGCTAGGCTGTCCTATCTGACGCGTCGCCCCGCTCTCCGCGGTCAGTGCGCACGCTGGTTCGGCTGGCCCGCTATGCTATTAGCGGAAACGAACAGGCGGGACTAAGATAGTCCGAATTACGTGCGGCCATTTGGATGCAGTGCCGCCACCCTTGGAATGGACATTCGTGCTCTCCGAGCCGTACATCGTACGACCCGCAGGCTAGACGTGTCCCCACTATCTGGCGCCAAACGCCAGGACGTCATCCAGCCCTTCGGGGCCTCAGATTAAGGGACTTGCACCATGGTTATCAGCCCCACGGGATCGAACCAAACGCCAACACGTCAGCAGGCCGCCGGCCCTGATCAGGGACGGCCGGCGGCACAAGGTCTTTACGATCCTAAAAACGAACATGATGCCTGCGGCATCGGCATGATTGCCAACATCAAGAACAAGCCCAGCCACGAAGTGGTGCAGAAGGGCTTGGAAATCCTCGAAAATCTGGAACACCGTGGCGCAGTTGGCGCGGATCCTCTCATGGGCGATGGCGCCGGGATCCTTGTGCAGACCCCACATGCCTTCTTTGCGAAGGTCCTCCCCTTTCCCTTGCCCGAAAAGCATCACTACGCCGTAGCGATGATCTTTTACCCCAACGACGCCGCCTTGCGCGATCGTTGCGCCGATGCCGTGCGCAACTGCATCGCGAGCGAAGGCCTGCAGCTCCTGGGCGAGCGCGTCGTTCCTACCGACAATTCCCCTCTGAGCGCCGGCGTCATCGCCACCCAGCCCATCATCGAGCAGATGGTGATCGCGCGCCCCGAGGGCCTGACGCTGGATGAATTCGAGCGCAAGCTCCTGATCGTGCGCAAGGTTATCTCCAATACCGTTTATCGCGACGTTCCCGAGAGCAACAGCGACAACGGCTTTTACGTCGTGTCCATGTCGGCGCGCACGCTCGTCTACAAGGGCATGTTCCTGGCCGCCCAGCTCAAGGCCTTCTACCCAGACCTCAGCGACGAAAGCTTTGAATCGGCCATCGCCCTGGTTCACCAGCGCTTTTCCACCAACACCTTCCCGTCCTGGAAGCTGGCGCACCCCTACCGCATGACCACCCACAATGGTGAAATCAACACCATCCGTGGCAACGTCAACTGGATGGCGGCCCGCCAGGCGTCGGTTCATTCCCGCTATTTCGGCGACGATATCGCCAAGCTCTGGCCGATTTCCTACGAGGGCCAGTCCGACACGGCATGCTTTGACAACGCGCTCGAATTCCTGGTGCGCGGTGGCTATCCCCTGCCCCACGCCGCCATGATGCTGGTGCCCGAAGCCTGGGCCGGCAATCCGCTCATGGATGAAAAGCGCCGCGCCTTCTACCAATACCATGCCTCCCTGATGGAGCCCTGGGATGGTCCGGCCGCCATGTCCATCTCGGACGGCCGTTATGTCGTGGCAACGTTGGACCGCAACGGCCTGCGCCCCGCCCGCTATCTCGTCACCCGGGAAGGCCACGTCGTCCTTGCCTCGGAATCGGGCGTGCTCGACATTCCCGACGAGGACATTGTCGAGCGCTGGCGCCTGCAGCCCGGCCGCATGCTGCTGATCGACCTCGAACAGGGCCGCATCATCTCCGACGACGAGATCAAGGCAACGCTGGCCACCGCAAACCCCTATGCCGATTGGCTCGCCCGCACCCAGATCGTGCTGGAAGACCTGCCCCCAGTTGCGCCCAAGGCCCCGGAACCCACCGAAGCCCTGCTCGACCGCCTACAGGCATTTGCCTATACCCAGGAAGACATCAAGCTCCTGATGGCGCCCATGGCCACCACCGGCCAGGAAGCCGTGGGCTCGATGGGTACGGACACGCCCATTTCGGCGCTCTCGAACCAGTCGAAGCTCCTCTACACCTATTTCAAGCAGAACTTCGCCCAGGTCACCAACCCGCCCATCGATCCGATCCGCGAGGAATCGGTGATGAGCCTGGTCTCCTTTATCGGCCCGCGCCCGAACCTGTTTGACCTTGAAGGCCTTTCGACGGTGAAGCGCCTCGAAGTGCGCCAGCCGATCTTGACCAATGAGGATCTCGAAAAGATCCGCGGCATTGGCGAGATCGAGTCAAACCAGTTCAAGACCAAGACGCTCGACATCACCTATCCCAAGTCCGAAGGTGCTGCCGGCATGGAAGCGGCCATCGATCGGCTGTGCCAGGCTGCCGAAGATGCCGTGCGGGGCGAATACAACATCATCATCCTGTCCGACCGCCTCGTGGCGGCCGACCGGCTGGATATCCCTACCCTGCTTGCACTTGCCGCCGTGCACCATCACCTGATCCGCAAGGGCCTGCGCACTTCCACCGGCCTTGTGGTGGAAACCGGCGAAGCGCGCGAAATCCACCATTTCGCGATGCTGGCCGGCTATGGCGCCGAAGCCATCAACCCCTATCTTGCCTTTGAAGCGCTCCAGTCGCTCCATGCCGAGGGCAACTACCCCGACGAAGTCTCGGCCGATGAAGTGGTTTACCGCTACATCAAGTCGGTGGGTAAGGGCCTGCTCAAGGTCATGAGCAAGATGGGCATTTCGACCTACCAGTCGTACTGCGGCGCCCAGATCTTCGACGCCGTCGGCCTCAACTCCGATTTCGTCGGCAAGTATTTCTTTGGCACAGCCACCTCCATCGAGGGCGTGGGCCTGCGCGAGATCTCGGAGGAAACCGTCCGCCGCCACGACCTCGCCTTTGGCGACAACATCGTCCTGCGCAAGGCGCTCGATGTGGGCGGCGAATATGCCTATCGCATCCGCGGCGAAAAGCATGCCTGGAGCCCGGACGTTGTTGCGGATCTCCAGCACGCCGTCCGCACCAAGGACGATTCCCCCGAAACCGCGCAGGACCGCTACAACAGCTTTGCCCGCCGGGTGAACGAGGGCGAAAATGGCTACCTTGCCATTCGCAATCTCTTTGACATCAAGCCGCTGGGCGAAGCCGTCCCGCTCGAGGAAGTCGAGCCGGCGGTCGAATTGGTCAAGCGCTTCGTCACCGGCGCCATGAGCTTTGGCTCCATCTCGCGCGAAGCCCACACCACCCTCGCCCAGGCGATGAACCGCATTGGCGGCAAGTCAAACACCGGCGAAGGCGGCGAGGAACCCGACCGCTACAAGCCCCTGCCCGATGGTTCGCGCAACCCCCTGCGTTCGGCCATCAAGCAGATCGCCTCGGGCCGCTTCGGCGTCACCACCGAATATCTCGTTAACGCCGACCAGCTCCAGATCAAGGTCGCGCAGGGTGCCAAGCCCGGCGAAGGCGGGCAATTGCCCGGCCACAAGGTCGACTGGATCGTTGCCAAGACCCGTCACTCGACCCCGGGCGTGGGCCTCATTTCCCCGCCGCCGCACCACGACATCTATTCCATCGAAGATCTCGCCCAGCTCATTTACGATCTCAAGAACGTCAATGAAGAGGCTGACATCTCGGTCAAGCTGGTGTCCGAAGTCGGTGTTGGCACGGTTGCGGCTGGCGTTGCCAAGGCGCGCGCCGACCACATCACCGTTTCGGGCTATGACGGTGGCACAGGCGCTTCGCCCCTGACCTCGCTCAAGCATGCCGGTGGCCCATGGGAAATCGGGCTTGCCGAAACTCACCAGACCCTGGTGCTCAACCGCCTGCGCTCGCGCGTCGTCCTTCAGGTCGATGGCGGCCTCAAGACCGGGCGTGACGTCCTGATCGGTGCGCTCCTGGGTGCCGACGAGTTCGGCTTTTCCACCGCGCCGCTGATTGCGGCGGGCTGCATCATGATGCGCAAGTGCCACCTCAACACCTGCCCGGTTGGCGTCGCCACCCAGGATCCGGTGCTGCGCAAGCGCTTCAAGGGCACGCCCGAGCACGTCATCAACTACTTCTTCTTTATCGCCGAAGAATTGCGCGGCCTGATGGCCTCTCTGGGTGCTCGCACGCTAAAGGAGCTGATCGGTCGTTCCGACCTGCTCGACCAGCGCAAGCTGGCCGACCATTGGAAGAGCGAGGGCATCGATCTCTCCAAGCTCTTCTTCAAGCCCGAACCCCTGGGTGGCGATACGCTCTTTAATTCCGAGCGGCAGAACCACCATCTGGAAGCCGTGCTCGATCGCAAGCTGATCGAACTGGCCCAGCCAGCCCTCCAAAATGGCACGCCTGTCCAGATCGAGCTGCCCATCAAGAGCCGCGACCGCTCCGCCGGCGCCATGCTCTCGGGAGCCCTCGCCAAGAAGTACGGCCATGAGGGGCTGCCCGAGGACACCATCTCCATCAAGCTTCATGGCACGGCCGGTCAGGCGTTCGGCGCCTTCCTCGCCCGCGGCATTTCCATCGACATGGTGGGCGATGCCAACGACTATGTGGGCAAGGGCCTTTCAGGCGGTCGCATCGTCGTGCGCCCCTCCGACAAGGTGAGCTTTGAGCCATGCGAGTCGATCATCGTAGGCAATACGGTGCTGTATGGCGCGATTGCCGGCGAGTGCTACTTCCGCGGCGTGGCCGGCGAACGCTTTGCCGTCCGCAATTCGGGTGCCATCGCGGTCGTCGAAGGCACGGGTGATCACGGCTGCGAATACATGACCGGCGGCGTCGTCGTCGTCATCGGCCCCACCGGCCGTAACTTTGCTGCCGGCATGTCGGGTGGCGTGGCCTATGTGCTCGACGAAGACGAAACCTTCCGCGAGCGCTGCAACCTCGCCATGGTCGATCTCGAGCCCGTGGCCGAGGAAGAGCAGCTCATGCAAAAGCTCCACCACCACGGCGGAGACCTCGAATGGCATGGGCGAGTCGACATCTCGGGCGACATGACCAAGCATGACGACGAGCGCCTCCATCAGCTGATCTCCAACCATCTGCACTACACCGGATCGGATCGCGCCAAATACATCCTCGACCACTGGGTCGAGATGCGGCCGAAATTCGTCAAGGTCATGCCCGTGGAATACCGCCGCGCCATCCAGGAAATGGAACGAAAGCGCGCCGGCGGCGCCAGTGTGATGGCGGCTGAATGATGATGGCGCAGATGCTTCAGTCGACACCCTCCCCCTTGCGGGGCTTCGAGCCGGCCCGAAGGGCAGGATTGCTCCAGTGGAGCAATCCTAGGCACGAAGGCCATGAGAGCTTTGCTCGAATGGCGATCAAGGGTGGGGGGCGAGAGCCCGAACATCATGGCTCTCAGCACCCCCTCCTAGCCTCCCCCGTCCAGGGGGAGGTACCGTTCGGCGAACTTGGCGCGATCCAGTTCCACCGCACCAACCAAACCAATTCCAGGGAGACAAGCCATGGGTAAAGTAACAGGCTTTCTCGAGATCGAGCGTGAAGAACCGCGCTACGAACCCGCTTCCGACCGCATCCGGCACTTTGGTGAATTCACCATCCCGATGTCCGAAGGGCGCATTGTCGACCAGGCGGCGCGCTGCATGGATTGCGGCATTCCGTTTTGCCATGGCGACACCGGCTGCCCGGTTCACAACCAGATCCCGGACTGGAACGACCTCGTCTACAACAACGACTGGGAAGAGGCGGCGCGGAACCTTCATTCCACCAACAACTTCCCGGAATTCACCGGCCGCATCTGCCCCGCCCCCTGCGAGGAAGCCTGCACGCTCAATCTGGAAGACGTGCCGGTCGCCATCAAGACCATCGAGCAGGCCATCGCCGACCGCGCCATCCGCAGCGGCTGGGCCCAGCCCCAGATCAACCCGAACAAGACGGGCAAGCGCGTCGCCATTGTCGGCTCGGGCCCTGCCGGCATGGCCGCGGCCCAGCAACTCGCCCGCGCCGGCCACGACGTCCATGTCTATGAGCGCGAGCCCAAGGCCGGCGGCCTCATGCGCTATGGCATCCCCGACTTCAAGATGGAAAAGGACCATATCGACTTCCGCGTAGGTCAGATGGAAGCCGAAGGCGTCACCTTCCATTATGTCGAGAACATCGGTGTGACCCGCCCGCTCAGCGAACTGCAGGCCCAGTACGACGCCGTGCTGCTCAGCGGCGGTGCTGAAAAGCCGCGCGCCGTGGAATCCGAAGGCACCGAACTCAATGGCGTGCATTACGCCATGCCTTTCCTTGTGCAGCAGAACCGCCGCCTTGGCGGGGAGGACATTTCGGACCAGTTCCAGCTGACCGCTGCTGGCAAGCATGTCGTTGTGGTGGGCGGCGGCGATACGGCGTCGGACTGCGTCGGCACGAGCTTCCGCCAGGGCGCCATCGCCGTTACCCAGCTCGACGTCCGCCCCATGCCGCCAGAGCTTGAAAACAAGCTGACCAACTGGCCAAATTGGGCGGTCAAGATGCGCACCTCGTCCTCCCAGGCCGAAGGCGCCATCCGTGAATTCGCGGCCGGCACCATGCGGATCATCGGCAACAGCAAGGGCGAGGTCACGGGCGTCGAATGCGCCCGCGTCGATCGCAAGCGCCAGCCGATCCCCGGCACCGAATTCATCATCAAGGCCGACCTTGTCCTCCTCGCCATCGGCTTTGCCGGTCCCGTGCAGGAAGGCATGCTGACCGAACTGGGCGCCCAGCTCGACAAGCGCGGCAATCTTTTTGCCGACACGCTGAGCTACAAGACGACCGTTCCCAAGGTTTACGCCGCCGGCGACATGCGCCGCGGCCAGTCCCTTGTCGTCTGGGCCATCCGCGAAGGCCGCCAGGCCGCCCGCTCCATCGACTTCGACCTGATGGGCAAGACCGACCTGCCGCGCTAACGGCACCACACGACCCTCGGCTGCGCCCAGCCTCTCCACCACCGTCATCACCCGGCTTGTCCGGGTGATCCACTCTCCGCTCAGGGCCCGAAGATGGATTGCCCGGACCAGCCGGGCAATGACGACGCAGCTTCAGGCCTGGCTGGAAACCTATTCCACCAACGCCACTCTCAGCGCTAACAGTCTGTTAGCACCAATGCGCAATCTGCTACACCGCATCACCACGTGCCGCGAGCAGGATTCGCCATGACCCAGAAGCCCTATATCGTCGATGAACTGATCTCCGCCAAAGCCATCGCCGCCCGCGTCGAGGCCCTCGCCAAGGAGATATCCACCTTCTACGCCGACACCGACAAGCTCGTTGTCGTCGGGCTCCTGCGCGGCTCCTTCATCTTCATCGCCGACCTCGTGCGCGAGATTCAGCTTCCCGTCGAAGTCGATTTCCTGGAAGCCTCGTCCTATGGAAATTCGACCGTATCAAGCCGGGAAGTGCGTATTCTCAAGGACTTGCGTGGCGAAATCGCGGGGCGTGACGTCCTGGTTGTGGAAGACATTATCGACACCGGCTACACGCTCAAGCACGTGCTCGAAATCCTTGAGACCCGCCACCCCCGCCGCGTGGAAGTCTGTGCCCTGCTCAACAAGCCCTCACGGCGCGAAACAGACGTGCAGGCCAAATGGGTTGGCTTTGATATCCCCGACCGGTTCGTGGTGGGTTATGGTATCGACTATGCCCAACGCAACCGCAATTTGCCCCATATCGGCGCCGTTCGCTTCACCGAGGAAAACTAAGGCGCCGCCGGCTGCTCCGGCTCAGGCTCGGCTGCAGGATCTATCCCCACGCCGAACGCGTCGGCACGCCCGATGGGCGCCCGCACCAATTGGTCCAGCGCAAAGGGCGGCGGAGGCACCTGCACGGCATTGGCACTCAACAAATCCCCTGCCCGCTGCGGTGCCCGGCTCAAGGGGATCACGGCGCCGGCAACCTCCAGCAACCGAATCTGTCCCAGGCCCTGATAGGGCGGGCGCAACATGGCAGCGGCATCGGTGCCAGCCAGCGGATCGGCCACGGCCAGCGACACGCCTGAGCCTCCGCGATAAAAGGTCTGGATCGATTGGCTAAGGTAGAATGCAAGCTTGTCGGCACCCGCGGAGGTGAAATGAATACCGTCATCCTTGCGCATCTGCGCATTTTGCCCACTCACATCAGGGCCATAGGATGAGTACTTCCCGTCTTCCCCCAGGAAGCGCTCATAGATTTCCAGGAACTCCGCCCCGCCCGAAAAGCTCGCCAGCCGCTGGATATTGCTGATCTGGCTGATCGCCGCCGAGTATTGGCTCTTGGCCATGGGCGGCAGGCCAACCCAGATCACCGGCTTGCGCGCCGCTCGTAGCTTACCCAGGAATTCGGTGATGCGCGCCTGGTAGGCAGCGTTCCATTCGTCCGTCAGCGGCTCATAGGTCTTGCCGTCCACACTCAATGGCTGCCGGTCATTGATGCCAATGACCACCACCGCCAGATCAAAGCTGTTTTTGCTGATCTGCTCGTCTATAGCATTGTTCCAATTGAAGAAATCGCTCCGAACGAAGCCGGAAGAATCGACACTCTGGTCAAGAACCACAAGATTGGGGTCCTCGGCATAGAACCGTTCCAAGCCCTTGCTGAGGTCCGTCGCGAGCGAATCCCCGAACACTGCCAAGCGCGTTGCGTCCTCCGCCTTTTCCACCTTCGGCTTGGGTGGCGGCTGAACGGGCGCGGGCGCCGCCTGGCGCTGCTGTTGTTGCTGGCGCGGCTGCGTGCGCCGGGGTTGGCGCTGCTCTTGCTGCTGCCGCTGCACGCGCGGCGGCTGGCGCACAACTTCTTCCTCGCCAAACAGCATGTCGAACAGCGTGCGCCGCTTTTGCTGCTGCGCCAGCTCGATCCGCCATTCGGCCTGGGCAAAGGCCGGCGCCACGTCCACAAGGACGAGCATGCCGATCACCAGTGCAACAACCCAGTTTTTCACTTCAGCCTCGTATCGATGGCGCAGCCGGTTCTAGCAAACACAACGCACGAGGGCCAATCCCGTCGCCGCAAGTTTACCGCGCCGCCTGGAGGGCCTCATAAGCCGCCCGCGTGATGAACCCATCGGCCACCTCGCCGCGCGCCGCCTGGAACCGCGCATAGGCCTCCTGCGTGATCGGCCCCAATCGCCCATCCACGGCACCCTGGTAGAGCCCCAACCGGATCAGGGCTTCCTGAATGCCCTTGCGCTGCGCCAAATTCGGAAACGCCGTTCCCCGCGGCCAGTCATCCACAAACGCACCCCCGCCCTTGAGCCGGTCGGTCATGTGGGCGACGCTCATGGCGTAGCTATCGGAGAAATTATAGCCCTTCAGCACCAGATAGTTCTGCGTCATCAGGAACTTGGGGCCATCCTTGCCTGCCGGCACATACAAAAACACCGGAAGGTTCGGATCGGCAAACTGCCGCCCGGCCACGCGTACAATGCCGCGCTCGGCAAAAAACCGCACTGGCCGCAGCTCCGTTCGCGTCGCCAGCAGATAGTCGAACCCTTCGGGCACCACCACTTCCATGCCCCAGTCAACGCCCGGCTGATAACCAAGCGCCCGCAGGAAGCGTGCGCTGGTTGCCAGTGCATCGGCCAGCGAATTGTGCAGATCCACCCGCCCATCCCCATCTCCATCGGTGCCATGCGCCACCACATTGGACGGGTTCACCTGCAAATGCCCGATGGCTCCAGCCCAGGACCCCACCAGTTCCTGCGCATCCAGCGGCCCACGCTCCACCAGTTGCAGCGCCGCCACGAGGTCGGCGGCATCCTCCTTGAAGCGCGAGCGGCGCTGATGCACCAGCGTTGCCAGCGAGCGCACGATCGGGCGGATCAACTTGCTGTCTCCTAGAACCGAGCCATAATCGGTTTCCATGCCCCAGATGGCGCCCAGCACATAAGGGTCGACGCCATAGCTCTGCCCGATGGAGGCAAACAGCTGGCTGTTGCGCCCGATCGCTGCTTTGCCCCGCTCCACCCGTCCAGCCGTCACCCGCCCTTCGATATAGTCCCACATCGTGGTGGTAAACTCGGGCTGGCTCGACACCAGATCCGGCACGCGCGGATCGGGCGTCAGGCCTGCCATTGCGGTGTCATAGGTGCGCGCGCTCACCCCGGCATCGAGCGCCGTGCTGCGAAAATCAGCCAGAAAGCTTTCAAAGCTCTCCCTCGGCTGCGCCCATGCCGGCGTAGCGAGCAGCAGGAGCCAAAGGGCAAGAACGCGCATAAGGGCCTCTATCGGTTGCGGGTCATCAAATGCCGTTCCCAGGCATAGGCAGATTGAACGATCCCTTCGAGATCATCATGTTGGGGTACCCAGCCCAGCAATTCACGTGCCTTCTGGCCCGTTGCGGTGACCGAAGCCGGATCCCCGGGCCGCCGTGGGCCTTCGTCTACGCGGAACTCCACGCCAGACACTCGCCGCACGGTTTCCACCACCTGGCGCACCGAATAGCCCTGCCCATAGGCGCAGTTAATGGTCGTGCTCTCCCCGCCCGCCCGCAAATGCTTGAGCAGCAAGGCATGAGCCGCAATCAAATCAGTCACATGGATATAATCGCGCACGCAGGTTCCGTCGGGCGTTTCGTAATCCGTGCCGAAGATATCCATCTTCTCGCGCTGCCCTAGCGCTGTCTGGCACGCCACCTTGATCAAATGCGTCGCAAACGGCGTCGACTGCCCGCTTCGCTTGCCCGGATCGGCGCCCGCGACGTTGAAATAGCGCAGGACGCCAAATCGAAGCGGGTGCGCAGCCGCAACATCGGCCAGCATCATCTCGGTCATCAGCTTGGACCGCCCATAAGGCGACATGGGGCTGAGCGGCGTTGTCTCCACAACCGGCTCCAGCCCGGTCATGCCGTAAACAGCCGCCGTGGACGAGAAGATGAAGCTCTGCACGCCACCCTGCACCGCCGCCTCGATCAGATTGCGCGAGGTCGCGGTGTTGTTGGCGTAATATTTCAGGGGATCGGCCACTGATTCCGGCACCACGATCGAGCCGGCAAAGTGGATGATCTCATTGATGCCATGCTTGTCGATCAAGCCGCGCACCAAGGCCGTATCACCCGCATGGCCCTGCTCGAAAATCGCCCGCCCATCAATCGCCCAGTCAAAGCCGGTAGAAAGATTGTCCAGCACCACGACCTTTTCGCCGCTGTCGGCCAAATTAAGGACCATGTGGCTGCCGATATACCCTGCCCCGCCGGTCACCAGGACTGCCATGCGTTAACCCCTACTATGTAAACACTTATTCCGCGTGATGTTATTGGGCAGAGATTGCTATAACTTTACGCCAATTCAAAGAATGGAGTGCCTGTCTTGCCCAAACGCGTCAGAACAGCCGTCTTTCCCGTCGCTGGCCTTGGAACACGTTTCCTGCCTGCCACCAAGGCGATGCCCAAGGAAATGCTGACCGTTGTTGACCGTCCGCTGATCCAATACGCCGTGGACGAAGCCCGTGAAGCGGGTATCGAGCATTTCGTTTTCGTCACCGGCCGCAACAAGGGCGTGATCGAGGACCATTTCGATCGCCAGTTCGAACTCGAGACCACGCTGGAAAACCGCGGCAAGACTGCGGCCCTGGCCGAACTGCGCAAGGAACTGCCCTCGGCTGGCCGCACCAGCTTCACCCGCCAGCAGGAGCCTTTGGGCCTTGGCCATGCCGTCTGGTGCGCGCGTGACATCGTTGGCGACAATCCCTTCGCCCTCCTCCTGCCCGACATGGTATTCCGCGCCAATCCCGGCGTCCTGCGCCAGATGATGGATGCCTATGAACAGCATGGCGGCAACATCATTGGCGTCGAGGAATGCGACCCCAGCGAAGTGTCCAGCTACGGCATCATCGAGCGCGGTGAGGGCCCGGATACAGGCTTCCCCATCAATGGCATGGTCGAAAAGCCCAAGGTCGGCGAAGCACCTTCCAACCTCTTCATCTCAGGCCGCTATATCCTGCAGCCGGAAATCTTTTCGCTCCTCAGCGAGCAGGAAAAAGGCGCAGGCGGGGAAATCCAGATCACCGATTCCATGAAAGTGCTCATGGAGCAGCAGCCTTTCACGGGCGTCAAATATGACGGCAAGGTCTTCGACTGCGGCTCCAAGCTGGGCTTTCTCACAGCCAACGTGATCTTCGCGCTGGACCGCGACGACATTCGCGACGGCTTCGTCAAGGAATTGCGCAAGCTTGATCTCGGCGACCACCTCTAGCGTGAAACAGTGACGCCCATGCTGATCCTGTGGGCGTCCTCGACACCATCCGTCGAGTTCCTGGTCTTGCCGTAGTGGTAATCGGCCGTAACGGCGGTGTGGGCGTTGACATTGTAGTCGCCCCCCACGCCCCAGCCATAGCCGCGTTCGGTTTCGCTCGAGCCCGCAAACCGGGCCGTGCTCCAGTTCGCCTGCGCCCGCAGGTCGAGCCAGGAATTGACCTTGTAGGCAACATCGAGATCGGCGGCATATTCGACCCGCGTCGTGCCCGACCCACCCGGCCCTGGCGGGGCAACGATCGTGCTGAACCCAGCCCTGAATTCCCAGGTTGGATCGGGCCTATAGGTGACGCTGGCGTCATAAAGCCGGCTCGTTACTTCCCCAAGGCTCTCATCATCGAAGCGGCGCAGGTTGAGCCCGGTTGAAACAGTCGCCTCGAGCCTGTCGTTCCACCGGCCGGTAACGCCACCTTCAATGGAAGCATCATTGGCATCTGTCTTGATCAGCAGAACCGATGAGGGTTGGTCGAACACATCCCGGCCAAGGCTTGCCTGGGTAAATACCTCAAAGATCGGCGTCGCCTGCAGCCCTAGGCGAAGCCCCGTATCCAATGACCAGACATCCTGGTCGCTATTGTCAAAGACTGTGCCATCGCTGCGAACCGTGTCGCCATAAACCGAGCGCTGCACGGCACCGGTCACCCCAACATTGAAGCGGCCGAACTGCCGGGCAATACCAAGATCAAAGCCTGCGCTGCGCTCTTCGGGCGCCACCAAAACGTCGCTGCCAACACCTGGCGTTCCGGCGATATCCTGGGTCAGCGTCAGATTGGCGTTGGCTTGAAGCGCGGTCACGCTGTCGAGCTGGTATCCACCGGACAAATCAAGCCGCAAGGCGCTTACATCGATCTTTTCGTCGCGGGGACGCACCATCTCGGCGCTGCCGGTGATATTGATCGCCGAACGGCTGCCCTGATGGTCGAAGCTGATTGTCGGCACAAGGCGAACATCGAAGCGCTCCCCTCCGGTCCCCTCGGTATAGGTGCCGCGCAGGGATGTGGACCAGTCAATGTCGAAGAACGGATGATAGGGCTCGCGCAGCGTCTCGCCGCTCGCCAGGACCGGTTCCGCCGGAAAGACGCCAGCCTGCAGGCGCTCATTGTCGGCGTCCGAACCATCCCCGCTCGCGTGATCCGAAGCGGCAAGAACAGGCGCAGACAAGCACAGGACGCAAAGGGCGCCCAGTCGCAAGACCATGTGCTGCACTGCCAGGGACAATATCCGCTCCGCCAAGCTGTTGGGCACGTATGGGCGCGCCCCCCGGCGCAGCGCCGGGACGAACTGACCCTTTCATTTTATGGTTAAGGAAGCGTTGCCCCTTACGGCTCAGCCCACAGGCTCAACCGCCAAAACAGCGCCAGAACTTCCAACAATCCTGACCTTTGCTCCAGCCGGCAGGTCCGGGCCCGACACCCGCCACAGCGTGTCGCCCAGCACGATGCGCCCATAGCCCTGCGCAATAGGCTGCTCCAGCACGGCCTCCTGCCCGACCAGCTGGTCGGCGCGCTGGTTAAGGAGAGGCCGGTCCGTCGCCTGCGGCCTGCTGCGGCTATAGCGCAACCAGACCAGGATGGCGGCAAGCGAGAGAACCCCGAAGATCAACCATTGCAGCGGCCAGCCCATGGGCTGGAAAAACAGCATGGCGCCGGTGACGATCCCGGCAATCCCCATCCAAAGAAGGAACCCGCCGGGCAGAACCAGCTCAAGCGCGAGCAGCACAAGGCCCGCCACGATCCAAGACCACGGGCCATTTGCAGCAATGAACTCGATGATCTGCATCGCCGTCTTGCCCTATTGGCTAGTTGAAGGTGGGCGGCTCGCCCGTGTGGGCGCTGGCGCAGCACCGCCGAATGTCTCCTTGGCGATCTCGGCAATCCCACCAATGGAGCCAATTACGCTCGCTGCCTCTACCGGCAACATCAGAATTTTCTGGTTGGGCGAGCTGGCAATGCTTTCCAGAGCCTTGATGTAGTTGTTCGCAACGAAATAATTGATGGCCTGCACATTGCCCGCAGCAATGGCATCGCTCACCATTCGCGTAGCCTTTGCCTCGGCCTCCGCTTCGCGCTCGCGTGCCTCGGCATCGCGAAATGCGGCCTCGCGGCGCCCTTCGGCTTCCAGAACTTGGGCCTGCTTGGCGCCTTCGGCTTGCAGGATTGCCGATTGCCGACGGCCCTCCGCCTCCAGGATAGCCGCGCGTTTCTCGCGCTCCGCCTTCATCTGGCGCCCCATGGATTCAACCAGATCCTTGGGCGGATCGATGTCCTTGATCTCGATACGCGTGATCTTGATGCCCCAGGGCGAAACCGCTGCATCCACCACGCGCAGGAGGCGCTCGTTGATCTCGTCGCGATGGCTCAGCAATTCATCAAGGTCCATCGAGCCCATGACGGTGCGGATATTGGTCATGGTGAGGTTCAGGATGGCGTTCTCCAGCCCCGAAATTTCATAAGCCGCCGCGGCCGCATCGAGGATCTGGTAGAACGTAACGCCATTCGCCGTGATGGAGGCATTGTCGCGGGTGATGACCTCCTGGTGGGGCACATCGAGCACCTGCTCCATCATGTTGATGCGCTTGCCGATGCCATCGATGAACGGCACAATGAGATTGAGCCCGGGCTTGAGGGTGCGGGTATATTTGCCGAACCGCTCGATGGTGAAATTATAGCCCTGCGGCACCTGCTTGGCCCCGGCAAACAGCACCAGCAGCGCCAGAATGCCCAGGGCGATTAGCGTGATGCTGAGCCCATCAAGAGCAAAACCATCCATCAATTCCATGCTTGATTCTCCGCCCCTGCCTAAAAGGAGAGCTTAGGGAGGCCCGCACACCGAAGCAACGCCCTCGCAAAAGGAACAAAGCCTTCTGAAGACTCGTTGATTTGGCTGTGTTGTTCCAGCGTCGAGAATGTCCATGGCCGCCAAAGCTGACACCCTTCTCAAGGAATACAAGGCCAAGCGCGACTTCACCAAGACCCAGGAGCCCGCTGGCGGCGGCGAAGGGCAAGAACAGGGCTTCAGCTTCGTGGTCCAGAAACACGATGCCACGCGCCTCCACTATGATTTCCGCATCGAACTCGATGGCGTGCTCAAGAGCTGGGCCGTCGCCAAGGGGCCATCCAACAATCCCGAGGACAAGCGCCTTGCCGTCCGCGTCGAGGATCATCCGGTAGAATATGGCAGCTTTGAAGGCACTATTCCTCAGCATGAATATGGCGGCGGCACCGTCATGCTGTGGGACCAGGGTACGTGGGAGCCGATCGGCGACCCCCATGAGGGCCTCGCCAAGGGCGATCTCAAGATGCGCATCAACGGCACGCGCATGAAGGGCGAATGGGTGCTGGTCCACATGAAAGGCCGGGACACCCAACGCAAATCGGGTCCCGCCCGCGAGAACTGGCTCCTGATCAAGCACAAGGACGCCTATGCCTCGGGCGATGACGACCTGACGGCCAAATACACCAACTCCGTTTCCACCGGCCGCGACCTCGCCGGCATCGCCAAGGGCCTCAAGCCCAAGAAAAAGACGAAAACCAAGGCTAAAGCCGTCTGGCACTCCGATGAGAGCAAGACGGAGGACGCTCCCAAACGCAAGAAGTCAGGAACAGCGAAACTCCCAGCTTTCCAGCCACCGCAATTGGCCACCCTCGTCAGCGAAGTTCCCCAAGGCAACAATTGGGTCTTCGAGATGAAATATGACGGCTATCGGTGCCTTGCGGCCATAGCCGGTGACGACGTGCAGCTCTTTACCCGCACCGGCAAGGACTGGAGCGAGCAATTCGCTGCCATCGTCCCGACGCTGGCGGAGATCACCCAGGGCAGTGCCCTTATCGACGGCGAACTTTGCGCTTTCGACAGCAAGGGACGTACGGATTTCTCCACCCTCAAGGATCACCTTTCCAGCGGCGAGCCACTGACCTATTTCGCCTTTGACCTGCTGGAGCAGGACGGCGAGGACCTCCGCTCTCTGCCCCTCACCGAGCGCAAGGCGCGCCTCGAAAAGCTCCTCGGCACGCTCGACCAGTCCTCTCCCGTCCAGTTCTCTGCTCATGTCACTGGCAACGGTCAAAAGGTCTTCGACGCCGTCTGCCGTGAAGGCCATGAGGGTATCATCGCCAAGAACGCAGACGCGCCCTATCGCGGCGAGCGCACGCGCGACTGGCTCAAGAACAAATGCGCCAAACGGCAGGAATTTGTTGTCGCCGGCTGGTCGCCCTCCACCAAGCGCAAGCACTTTGCCTCCCTACTCCTCGGCACTTGGGAAGACGGCAAGCTGGTGTATCGTGGCCGCGTCGGCACAGGCTTCAATGCCCAAAGCGCCAATGACATTCAGGAGCGGCTGGACAAGCTGGCCCGCAAATCGCCCGCCTTCGACCAAGTGCCCCGGCCAATAGCGCGGGGCGCAAAATGGGTCGCGCCAGAACTGGTCGCCGAGATCGGCTTCACCGAATTCACCGCCGATGGCATTCTGCGCCACCCTTCTTTCCTCGGCTTGCGCGAAGACAAGCCCGCGGCCGAGGTGAAACGCGAAGAGGCGGCGGACAGCTCGACCACAAATCTGAGCGCAGAAGCCGGAAAGAACGCCGCCGAAGCCGCCGGCATCAAGCTCACCAGCCCCGATCGCGTGATCTATCCCGGCCAGGGCGTCACCAAGGGCGATCTCGTCGCCTATTACGCAGCCGTAGCCGAGCGCATGCTCCCCTATATCGAAAACCGCCCGCTGAGCCTGCTGCGCTGCCCTCAGGGCCGCGCCAAATACTGCTTCTTCCAGAAGCACGATACCGGCGGTTTCCCCGACGCGATGAAGTCGGTGATGATCACCGAAAAGGACGGCACAAAGGAAGATTACTTCTATATCGAGGACCTCGCGGGCCTCATCGCGGGCACCCAGATGAACGTTCTGGAATGGCACCTCTGGGGCGCCCGCACCAAGGATGTAGAGCGCCCCGAGCGCATCATCTTCGACATCGACCCCGACGAGGGCTTGGGGTTCGATCATGTCCGCAACGCCGCCACAGCCATCCGCGATGCGCTGGCCGAGCTGGACCTCGCGAGCTATCCCCTGGTCAGCGGCGGCAAGGGCGTCCACGTCATCGCCCCGCTCAAGCCTTCGCTGGAGTGGCCCGAGGTCAAAGCCTTCTGCAAGGCCTTCGCGCAAAACCTTGCCAGCGAGCAGCCCGACACATTTACCGCAAACATGAGCAAGGCCAAGCGCAAGGGCAAGCTGTTCGTCGACTACCTTCGCAACGAGCGCGGCTCGACGGCTGTTGCTCCATGGTCGAGCCGCTCACGCGAAGGCGCACCCGCTGCAGTGCCCGTCACCTGGGACGAACTCGAGACGGTCAAGTCCGCCAACCAGTTCACCCTTGCCACGACAGCTGAGCGCGCCAAGCAACCCGATCCGTGGAAGGATTACTTCTCCCTGGGCCAAACCATCACCAAGACCATGCTGAAACGGGTGGGCGCTGAACTCTAGCGAGCCGTTCCCCTGCTGCGCCGCTCGATGGCCAACGTGATGGTGATGACCAGGAATGCGAACACCATCATGCCCAAGGCAATCACATGCGCCTCGGCCCATTGCAGCCGTTCCACATAGTCGTAAAGCGCAATGGCGATAACCTTGGTCTGGCCCGGAATATTCCCGCCGATCATCAACACCACGCCAAACTCCCCCACCGTATGCGCAAAGGTCATGAGCGCCCCTGTCACATAGCCGCCGCCAGCCAGTGGCAACACCACTCGCACGAGGCGCTGCCAGTTCGATGCGCCAAGGCTTGATGCGGCATCAAGCGTTTCCTCGCCGATGGCCGCAAAGGCGATGCGGAGTGGCTGCACCATGAAGGGCAGCGAATAAAAGAACGAACCGATCAGCAACCCCGTGAACGAAAATGCTAGCGTCCGCCCGCCCCAGATCCCGGCGATCCAACCTCCGGGTCCATAAGGCCCAAGCGCGATCAGCAGGTAAAAGCCCAACACCGTTGGCGGCAGCACCAGCGGCATGGTTACTAGAGCACCTACCGCCTCGCGGAACCGGCTCCTGCTGCGCACCAGCCACCAGGCGATGGGCGTTGCCACAACCAGCAGGACAAGCGTGTTCATGGCCGCCAAAACCAGGGTCAGGCTGATCGAAGGCCAAAGAGATGCAAGATCCAGCCCTTGAATCTCAGTCCACCCCGTACCCGGAGGCCCTGATCACCGCGCGGGCCTTGTCGCTGCGGAGGAACTCCAAAAACAGCCTTGCCGCCGTGCTGCTTTCACCCTCCAGCAACAGCACCGCGTCCTGCCGGATGGGTGCATGAAATTGCTCTGGCACTCGCCAGATGCCTGTTTTGCCCACAATCTGGCTCGCGGCAACAAAGCCAAGCTCCGCACTGCCGCTTTCGACGAACTGCAGTGTTTGCCCGATATTTTCGCCAGTGACGAGTTTGGGCTCGACGGCCTCCAAGAGCCCGAGCTGCTGCAGGGTCTCCACGGCCGCCTGCCCATAGGGCGCCGAGATGGGATCGGCGATGGCCAGCTTGCGGAACTCACCGGCCCGGAGCACGGCTTCTCCGTTGCTGACGTCACTGCTGGCACCGTAGAGCGCCAGCGCCCCCAGCGCATAGGTGAACAGGGTTCCCTCGACACCCCACCCCTCAACCACAAGCCTGGCCGGCCGCTCGTCGTCAGCAGCCAGAAAAACCTGGAAGGGCGCGCCTTGCGTGATCTGCGCATAGAGCTGGCCGGTTGAGCCGAAGCTCAAGCGGATATCATGGCCGCTCTCAGCCTTGAAAAGCTGAGCCAGATCCTCCGCTGTCTGGGTAAAATTTGCGGCCACCGCAACACTGATCGTTTCAGCGCGCGCCAGCGAAGGCACCAGCAATGCAGCAAGCATCATGAGGATGGAAAGCCGCACTGCCGAAGGTTTGCCCATTACACGCGCAGCGCCGAAGCCTCGCGCGCCAGCGCTTCGATCCGGCCCCAGTCATTGGAGGCAAGGGCGTCGGATGGCATGATCCAGCTGCCGCCCACGCAGATCACATTGGGCAGGGCCAGATAGGTCTTGGCCTTGGCGGCATCGATGCCACCGGTCGGGCAGAAGGTGATGTCGGGAATAGGTGAAGCAAAAGCCTTGAGCACCGGTGCGCCGCCATTGGCTTCGGCCGGGAAAAACTTCAAAAACGAATAGCCGCGCTCGGCCGCCGTCATGGCTTCGCTGGGCGTTGCAATGCCGGGCAGCAAGGGAATGCCGATCTCGTCGGCTGCATCAAGGATGCGTGGCGAGATGCCCGGCGACACCATGAAGCGGCAGCCCGCATCCACGGACTGCTGCATGTGCAAGGCAGTACGCACAGTCCCCGAGCCCACAATAGCGCCCTCAACCTTGCCCATCTCTTCCATGACCTTGAGTGCGTTTGGCGTACGCAGCGTCACTTCCAGGATCGGCAATCCGCCAGCAACCAGCGCCTCGGCCAGCGGCCGCGCTTGGGAAACGTCATCGAGGATGATCACCGGCACCACGGGCGCGAGCGAAAGAATGGAGCGGATGGCAGCAGCGTCTTGCGGCATGGTCAGTCCCTGTCATGAGTGTCGGGCAAGGGTTAGGTTCTCGCAACCATTACCACAAGCCTGTTCTCATCGGGACAGGAGAAACTGGCGAAGTGCCTCACCCGCTGTCACCGCATCAAGCCACTATTAATCCGCCGCGCCCCTGTGTACGTGTTTTAACGTACGTATCAACGGGACAGCGGTGCCAACACTGGTCGTCAACATAGGCTTGATGCCGCGCCAACTCACCCTCAACAAGGTGGAAGTGGCCTGTAACCTTGAGGACGAGCTACGCTATTCGTCATGGATCGGCCGAGAGGTTCTGCTCGCCTATCAAGTGGTTGCCGGCGCGCCAGCGATGATCTTCGCCAGAGCTACGCTGACGCAGTTCGCCGCGTATGGAAGCGATACCATAGCTGTGTTTACGGGACCCAAGATCCTGCCGGACGAAACTGAAATTACTGAGCGGTTCCAGACGGGCCCATTCGCGATCATGCCGGGAGAGAACTTTGCTCAGCCCGTCTCAGAAAGCCATGCAAATTCCGCCCAGGAAGCTGGCACGCTGTTCACGCGCAGCGACCTCTTGGGCCAGATCGCGGCGCAAGTCCGAAGAAATGCGCAAAGCATCTGCAGCTTCTCGGGGGTAGAAACCGCCTTTAGCGAGGGCCTCGCCACCCCCATCCAGCCACAAGCTCTTGGTGGGCGCGAACACGTCCGCAATTTCATCTATCTGCATGACGAACCGGCGCAACTGTTCAACAGCTTCGCCTGGACCGTAGGCCCCGACCTTGAAATAGTTGCGGACGCCTACGCCATGACCACCCAAATCCTCGTGACGGTCAACCCGACCGGCAAGCTCCTCGTCAGCGACGATCCCAGGCAGCGCCCCGACGAGCGCGCCCTGGCCTGGCACCGGGAACAATTCCTCCAGCGCCTGCGCTGATAGTCATTCCGCCAGCAGATATTCCGCAAGCGCGGCTCGGTCCTCCGGCGTCAACAACGACGTGTTGTCCGCGATTACCTCACCCATGGGACCACCCAGCACGTCAAAGCCCGGCGTAAATCCATCCAGCAGCGTCTGCGCCAGCGTTTCGGCATCATAGCCCTTGTCGAGCAGCGCCTCGCGGGTAATCCCCGGGGCCCGCCCGCCCGGCCCACCATCAGAACCGGTGAAAGCCCGCTCCCAATCAAGTGCTCCCAGCGCATTGCGCGGCGAGTGGCAGGCCACGCAATGGGCCGGCCCATAGGCCAGATACTTGCCGCGATTAAAGCTTTCCGGCCTGCCCTCCTCCGGCACAAAACGCTGCGGCGCAAAAAACAAATTCTTCCACCCGGCCATGGCCAGCCGGATATTGAAAGGAAAGGGTATCTGGTGTGGCGGCGCCGCCTGGCTTACCGGCTCTGTAGCCATCAGCGCCGCATAAAGATCGGCAATCTCCTGATCGCTCATCAGGGTGTAATGCTCGTATGGAAACACCGGATAAAGATGGCCCTCTGGCCCCATTCCATTGCTCATGGCGTCCGAAAATTGCGCCAGCGTCCAGTTGCCGATCCCAGCTTGCGGATCAGACGTGATATTGGGCGCAACAAAAGTTCCGAACTGCGTTTGGAGGCCCACGCCACCGGCCAGTCGGCCCGTTCCAGCCTCGGGATTGGTGTGGCAGGAAATGCAACCTCCCGACCCGATCAGGTAATTGCCCCGCTCCACGTCCCCCACCAGCGTCAAATCGCGCGCCGGCCCTTGGACGGGTTTCAGGAAATACACCGCTGCGCCGATGGCGACGATCGCCAGGACACCCAACACCACCAGTCCACGCCGCATTCATGCCCCCGTCGTGATCACAGCAAAGAGAGCAGGTCCTTGCGACGCTGGCAACTAACGGAAACGTTAGCTGCGCTCGCGCCCCAGCACGGCATCCACTTCCGCCCGCGTTGGTGGCTTGCAGCCCTTGCGGCCACAATTGATCCCCGCGACGACAGCCCCAAAGCGCAGCATGTCTGAAAGCGCGCCATCGCCCAGCGCTCCGAGCTTGCCTGGCTTCAGGAGGCTCCGTTCATTGAGCCAGGACAGAACACCCGCCATGAGGCTATCGCCCGCTCCTACAGTGTCGCCAAACACCAGCGGCGCCCAGATGTTGGCCTGCGCCCTGCCTGCCCGGGTGAAGGCGCGCGAACCCTTGTCGCCCAGCGTCACGATCACCAGCTCGCAATGCGGCCGCGCCAGGAGATCGCTTGCGTGCTCCTCGATGCTCTTGGCACCATCAAGCGCCTCGAGGTCCTCTTCGGACACTTTGATGAGGTGAGCGAGGTCCAGAAAGCCCGAGAGCCGCTCCTTATAGCCGGCGAAATCATCCACCAGGCTCGGCCGCACATTTGGGTCGATGGAGATCGTCGCCCCTTTGCCGATGGCCGCCTGCACGATTTCGAGCCAAATGGCAGCTTCATCGGGCTTGATCGGGCAAAAGCCCCCGATCTGGTAGAGGCTCAAATCCTCCGGCAGCGCCGCAATCGCCTTTCGGGCATCGATCGCCCCGTCAGCCGACCGGTAGAAGCCATAGCGTGCATTGTGATTGCTATCGAAATTGACCACGGCGAGAGTTGTATATTCCGCCACCCGTTCAGGCAGCAGCGTCGTCACCCCCGCCTCACCAAGCGGCCCCAGCAGATAATCCCCAAACGCATCGGCCGAGATCGGGCACAAAAATCCAGTGGGATTGCCGAGCTTGGCCAGCGCGATGGCGCAATTATAAGGCGAGCCACCCGGATGGGCCGTCATCACGATCTGCCCTTCCCCATCCCGGCCAATCACCTGCCCTTGGGCAAGCACCACCTCGGCCTTGAGATCAATCAGGCTTTCCCCGCCCACAACAAACATCGCATACCCTCCCCGTCGGCCGCTGCAGCTGCCGCCAGCGACATAGCATTTTTGCCTCTCCTGTCACCAGCAGCCCTCTAGCACTAAGATTTCCCCTTGATCTGCGCCGATCGGCCGCACAAGCACGTTGACGGCGCCTTCTGATCCTGTTCAATCGCCCAACGCCGGCGACCGCGAATACTTTGGCGCTTTGGGCAATCATGGGAGAACAAGCGTTTGCAATCCTTGGCCGTCATCATCCGCGCGATCAGCGCCCTCAACAGGGCCATCGGCGAAGTCTTTTCTTGGCTGGCGCTGGCATGCGTTCTGCTGTGCTTCACCGTTGTGGTCCAGCGTTATTTTTTTAATACCAGCACCTTGTGGATGCAGGATCTTTATGTGTGGGTGAGCGGCGCCATGTTCACCGCCGTTGCAGGCTTTGCCCTGCTGCGCGATGATCATGTGCGCGTCGATATTTTCTATCGGCCCGCTTCCCTCAAGCGCAAGGCATGGGCCGACCTCTTCGGCGTCGTAGCGTTCCTCCTGCCCTTCATGTTCGTTGTGATCTACTATGGCTGGACCTCCGTGCGCCGCTCGTGGAGCTTTTATGAAGCCTCTGGCAATATCGGCGGCATGCCGGGGCTCTTTATCCTCAAGAGCTTCATCATCCTCTTTGCAGTCCTGGTCGGCCTTCAAGGCATTGCCATGGCCCTGCGCGCCATCCTGGTCCTGACCGACAACGAAACCCTCCTCCCCGACCATTTGCGCTATGGCGCCAACGACGCCAAGGAAGCGCATTGATGGATCCTATTCTGATCGGAGAAATCCTCGCCGGCCTCATGTTCGTCGGCGTTATCGGCGTGCTCATGCTGGGCTTCCCGGTAGCCTTCTCGCTCGCCGGCACGGCCCTGATCTTTGGCCTCGTTGGCATGTGGCTGGGCGTCTACGACCCCTCCAATTATGGCTCCCTGTTCGGCCGCTATATTGGCCTGATGACCAACGAAGTTCTGGTCGCCGTGCCCCTCTTTGTGTTCATGGGCGTGATGCTGGAGCGCTCTGGCATTGCCGAGCAATTGCTGCTCACCATGGGCAAGCTCTTCGGCAATCTGCGCGGGGGCCTGGGCCTCTCGGTGATTGTTGTGGGTGCGCTCCTTGCCGCTTCCACCGGCGTTGTCGGCGCAACGGTAGTCACCATGGGCCTGATCTCGCTGCCCGCCATGCTGCGCGCCGGCTATGATCCCAAGCTTGCCACCGGCGTTATCTGCGCCTCGGGCACTCTGGGTCAGATCATTCCGCCCTCCACGGTCCTGATCTTCATGGCTGACATCCTTTCGGGCATCAACGCCCAGGTACAGATGGAAAAGGGCAATTTCGCTCCTGAGCCAGTGTCCGTCGGCGCCCTGTTCGCCGGGGCCATCATTCCAGGCCTGCTGCTGGTCGCGCTTTACGCGCTCTTCATGATCTTCAAGGCTATCACCGATCCCAAGTCGTGCCCGGCGACGCCCGTGCCTCCAGAAGAAAAGTCCGGCCTCTTCCGCGAAGTAGTGGTGGCGCTGGTCCCACCGCTGCTGCTGATCCTGGCCGTTCTCGGCTCCATTCTCGGCGGCATCGCGACACCCACCGAAGCTGCCTCCGTCGGCTCGGTTGGCGCCATGATCCTGGCCGCACTGCGCTGGAAGCTCAGCCCCGCCATTCTGCGTGAAGCCGTGATCTCCACCGCCACCATCACCTCCATGGTGTTCATCATCCTGTTCGGCGCGGCGGTGTTCTCCATCGTGTTCCGCATGATGGGCGGCGACAATCTGGTGCATGAATTCCTATCTTCCATGCCCGGCGGTGCGATCGGCGCCACGATCATCGTCATGTTCATCATGTTCCTCCTTGGGTTCATCCTCGACACCTTCGAGATCATCTTCATCGTGATCCCGATCACCGCACCGGTTCTGCTGGCGCTAGGTGTGGACCCGATCTGGCTGGGCGTCATGGTGGGCGTGAACCTGCAGACCAGCTTCCTGACGCCCCCCTTCGGCTTTGCCCTGTTCTACCTGCGCGGCGTGGCTCCGCCGCGTGTCACCACGGGCATGATCTACAAGGGCGCCGTCCCCTTTGTGCTCCTTCAGATCACCGGACTTTTGATCCTCTTCATCTTCCCCGATTTGATCACCTGGCTCCCCAGGCTCATCTACTAGCCCAAACAAAAGGCCCGGGGTTTCCCCCGGGCCTTCTTTATTGCAGCTCTGCCGAAAGGCCTATTCCCACTTGATGTACTTCTCGCGAGCAGCCAGATACGGCATGTCCGTGCCTTCCGTGCGCGCGCGCAGCAGGTTGAATGCCGACACGAAGCTCTCCGCCGTTTCCTTGGTCAGCGCATCCCCGCCCTGCCGGATTTCGGCCATCAATTCCATCGACGCCTTGGCGCCGGCCTCGACGATCTCCTCGGGGAAGCGGCGCACCTGCACGCCATGCTCGGCCACTAGGGCATTGAGTGCCCGCGGGTCGTTGGCATACATGTCCGACGCAACCTGGTCATAGGCCGACTGCGCACAAACGCGCACGATTTCCTGCAGATCTTCGGGCAATTCGGCGAACTTGGCCTTGTCGACCACCAGTTCGGTCGCAAGACCCGGCTCCACGAAACTTGGGAAATAGTAGTTCTTGGCAATCTGGTAGAAACCCAGCGCAAGGTCGTTGTAGGGACCCACAAACTCTACCGCGTCCAGCGTTCCCGACTGCAGCGCGGCAAAGATTTCGCCGGCTGCCAGATTGGTGACCGAAGCGCCAAGCTTGGCCCAAACCTGCCCACCAAGGCCCGGCGTGCGGAAACGCAGCCCCTGAATATCGGCAACGCCGGTCAGCTCATTGCGGAACCAGCCGCCAGCTTGCGTGCCCGTATCGCCCGAAAGGAAACCCTGGATCCCGAACTGGTCGTAAACCTTGTCCCAGATTTCCTGCCCGCCGAGATAGCGGACCCAGGCCGTCAGTTCGCGATTGGTCATGCCGAAGGGAACGCCGGTGAAAAAGCTCAGGGCCTGGCTCTTGTTCTGCCAGTAATAGGGCGTGCCATGGCTCATTTCGGCCGAGCCGTCGATGACGGCGTCCAGTGCCTGCAGGCCCGGCACCATTTCGCCGGCCGCGAACACCTGAATGGTCAGCCGGCCACCCGAAGCCTTGGTGATCCGGTCTGCCAGCGTCTGTGCGCCAACGCCGAGGCCAGGAAAATTCTTTGGCCAGGTCGTCACCATGCGCCAGGTGATATTGCCCTGTGCCAGAGCCGGTGCCGCAAGCGTCGTTGCAGCCGCTGCGCCGATTGTTGCAGCCGAAGCCGACTTAAAGAATTCGCGTCTTTTCATTAAAACCCTCCCATGGACCGCGCGCACCCTTGCGCACGGGATATCGATGTCGCTTTGCCATCGCTGGAGCGACAAAAGCAATCCCCGCGCGCGCTGTCTAGTATGTTGTTGCCCGGGTTTATAAATTCCGGCCTGCTGCCCCTAATGATTTGTCAGCGGCGCATTGCGCGGCGGCAAATCATTGGAATAAATGTTGTGGAGGCCTACATTGAGGATGTCGCGCTCGCCGCAGAGGGCCATCGTCGTGTCGAGCTCCTTGCGGATGATGTCGAGCACGCGTGTTACGCCCGCCTCCCCGCCTGCCCCCAGCCCATAGAGCATGGGTCGGCCGATAAAGGTCCCCTTGGCGCCGTAGGCCAGCGCCTTCAGCACGTCCTGCCCCGAACGAATTCCCCCATCGAGGTACACTTCCGTGCGGTGCCCAATGGCATCGATGATCTCGGGCAGGACGCGGATGGTGGATGGCGCCCCGTCGAGCTGGCGACCGCCATGATTGGACACCACAACCCCATCGGCGCCATTGTCCACTGCGGCAATGGCATCGTCGGGGTCCAGAACGCCCTTGACGATCACCGGCCCGCCAAAGCGCTCCTTAACCCAGCGCACATCGGCCCAGTTCAGCGTCGGATCAAACTGGGACGCCGTCCATTGTGAGAGCGAGGCGAGGTCATGGTCGCCCTGCACATGGCCCACAATGTTGCGGAACGTATGCCGCTTGGTCCCGAGCATGCGCATGCACCACACGGGATGCTGGATCATCTGCCACACCGAATAGGCGTCGAATTTGGGTGGCGTTGCCAGCCCATTATGGATGTCCTTGTGCCGCTGCCCCAGGATCTGCAGATCCATGGTCAGCACCAGCGCCGAACATTTTGCCGCCTTGGCCCGGTCGATCAGCCGCTCGATAAAGCCACGATCGCGCATCACATAAAGCTGGAACCAGAACGGCGCCGTCGTATTCTCGGCAATGTCTTCAATCGAGCACACACTCATGGTCGAGAGCGTGAAGGGAATGCCGTATTTTTCGGCAGCCTTGGCCGCCTTGATCTCCCCATCGGCGATCTGCATGCCGCCCGTCGCCGCCGGTGCAATCGCCACCGGCATGGTGATGGGCTTGCCCAGCATGGTGGAGCGCAAGCTGCGGTTCTCGAGGTTCACCGCCACTTTCTGCTTGAGCTTGATTTTGGCGAAATCGCTCTCATTTTCGCGATAGGTGCTTTCGGTATAGCTGCCCGTATCGGCATACTCGAAAAACATCTTGGGCACCCGCCGGCGCGCAGCCGTCTTCATCTCGTCAACGGTCAGTATTTTCTCAAGCGCGGCCATGCAAATGCTCCAGTTTCGCCTGCCCTAGCAACTAACATGTTAGTCGTCAATCAAAGGCGAAAGAACACGGAACCTCCACCACCCGCCCCCCACCCACCGCTCGTCACCCTCGGGCTTGACCCGGGGGCACTGTACTTGCCGATCTCACCTCAAGTGTAACTCCCTCGGGTCGAGCCCAAGGGTGACGATCATTGCGTGCCCCCTTGCCCCGCCCCTCTGGATCCCCTCATATGCACCAAAAAAATCGGAGGACCATCATGCCCCAAGGCGGCGCAGCGCTCGAGATCATCGACAACAAGTTCAAATCACTCACCATCGGCGCAGCCGTGCTCGAAGTGCTTTACGAAGACTGCCGCTGGGCCGAGGGTCCCGTCTGGTTCGGCGATGCCGGCCACCTTGTCTGGAGCGACATCCCCAACAACCGCCTCCTGCGCTACATCCCTGATGTCGGCGTCAGCACCTTCCGCGCCCCGTCCAACTACATCAACGGCAACACACGTGACCTTGAGGGGCGCCTCGTCTCCTGCTCCCACGGCGCGCGCGCGGTCCTCCGCACCGAGCTCGACGGCACCATCACAACGCTGGTGGACAGCTACAACGGAAAACGCCTCAACTCGCCCAACGACGTGGTCGTCAAATCCGACGGCACGATCTGGTTCACCGATCCCAGCTATGGCATCGACTCCGATTATGAGGGCTACAAATCCGAACCCGAACAAGGCGGCTGCTATGTCTATCGCTTTGATCCAGCAGATGGCTCGCTCGCCGTAGTCGCTGACGATTTCGCAAGGCCCAATGGCCTCGCCTTCTCGCCCGACGAAAGCATCCTCTATATTTCGGACACCGGCCGCAGCCACAATCCCGATGTCCCCACCCACATCCGCCAGTTCAGCGTCGATGGCGCAAAACTCACCAATCCCGGCGTCTTCACCGTCATCGACAACGGCGCCTCCGACGGCTTCCGGCTCGACACATCCGGCAATGTCTGGACCAGCGCCGGCCCCGGCGTGAACGTTTATGACCCCTCGGGCGATCTGCTGGGTCGCATCAAGACCGGCCACGCCACGGCCAATGTCTGCTTCGGCGGCGCCCGCCGCAATCGCCTCTTCATCACCTGCAGCCAATATTTGATGTCGATCTATGTGACGGCAACGGGTCTCCAGCGCCCTTGAAGGCCCAAGCCTTCATCAGGGAAAACTTGCGTCTCGAGCCGGTGCCGGGTCTTTCCGGCATCAGGCTCTACACCGCCCATTCGGGCAGCCGCCTCTCCCAACTCGCTACGGGTGCTGATGCCCCGGCTCCTTATTGGGCCTATCCATGGGCCGGCGGCCTCGCCCTCGCGCACCATATCCGGACCAATCCCGGCCTTGTCCGGAACAAGCGGGTGCTCGATCTGGGCGCCGGCTCCGGGCTCGTCGCCATTGCCGCAGCCCAAGCGGGCGCCACAGCATTCGCTGCCGAGATCGACCCACACGGCCAAGCGGCGATCGGCCTTAACGCCGACGCCAATGGCGTCACCATCAAATTGATCCCTGTCGACCTTGCGGGCCCACCCCCCACCAACATCGACCTGATCGCCGCCGGAGACGTGTTCTATAATGCGGATGTTGCGGCTGTGATGCTGCCGTTCTTGGAGCGATGCTCGGCGGCCGGCGTATCAGTGTTGATCGGCGATCCTGCCCGACGGGATTTGCCACTCGATCGGCTGCGGGAGATTGCCTCCTATCCGGTAGGTGATGTGGGCGATGCGCGGAAAAGCACTGAACGAATCGGACGAATTTACACCCCCATCTCCCAACAGACCTCATCCTGAGCTTGTCGAAGGACGAGGTCGTGGCACAATCAAGGTGCCGGCCTCATGGTTCGACAAGCTCACCATGAAGCCTCAGGGGTATGGCAGATCACCGCACCAACACTGCGTGCGATGTCATCCCGGCCTCGAGCCGGGATCCATCTCGAAATCCCACCCCAGCCGCAAGGTGGTTCAACCGTCCACCACTCCACCCCATCCACCTCAGGATGGGCCCCGGCTCAAGGCCGGGGTGACATCGTGGATGCGGGTATGGCAGGCAAAAACCTACATCGTTGCCCCGACTTGCCAGGGCACAAACTCATTATCGCCATAGCCCAGCTCTTCGGACTTGGTCCGCTTGCCCGAGGCAATCTCGATCAGCATGTCGAAGATCTGCTGGCCCTTTTCCTCGATGGACACACCCTCGACGATGTCACCGCAATTGATGTCCATGTCGTCCGTCATGCGGGCATACATGTCCGAGTTCGTCGCGAGCTTCATCGATGGCACCGGCTTGCAGCCATAGGCCGAACCGCGCCCCGTGGTGAACGCCAGCAGGTTCGCGCCCCCCGCCACCTGGCCCGTCGCTGACACCGGATCAAAGCCGGGTGTGTCCATGAACACAAAGCCCTTTTCCGTCACCGGCTCGGCATATTCATAAACCGCCGTCAGCGGTGTCGTCCCGCCCTTGGCCGCAGCCCCCAGCGATTTTTCCAGGATCGTTGTCAGCCCGCCCAGCTTATTGCCGGGCGATGGATTGTTGTTCATCTCGCCATGGTTGCGCTGGGTGTAATCTTCCCACCAGTGGATGCGCGAAATCAGCTTCTCGCCCACTTCCCGCGACACAGCGCGCCGGGTCAGCAAATGCTCGGCCCCGTAGATCTCCGGCGTTTCCGAAAGGATCGCCGTACCACCATTGCGCACCAGAATATCGGCAGCATAGCCCAGCGCCGGGTTTGCCGTAATCCCCGAATACCCATCCGAACCACCGCATTGCAGCGCCAGCGTCAAATGCGAAGCATCCACCGTCTCGCGCCGCGCCGCCGCCGCCACGGGCAGCATTTCCTTGACCTTCTCAACACCCCACTCGATCATCCGCTTGGTGCCGCCACGCTCCTGGATGGTCATGGTCTGGAAGGTCTCGCCTTCGGAAATGCCATACATCTCCTTCATGCGCCCGATCTGGAACACTTCGCAGCCAAGGCCGACCAAGAGAGCCGCGCCAAGGTTTGGATTGGAAGTATAGCCCCACTGCGTGCGCTTGAGGATATCGAAGCCCTCGCCCCGCGATTCCATGCCGCAGCCCGTGCCATGCACGAACGGCACCACGCCATCGATCTCGGGATAATCATCGAGAATCCCGGAACGATTAACCGCATCGGCCACGAACTTGGCAACGGTTGCCGAGCAGTTCACCGACGTCAAAATGCCGATAAAATTGCGCGTGCCCACCTTGCCATTGGCACGGCGATAGCCCTGGAACATCGCTCGCTGCTCAAGCGGGATCATCTCGGGCGCAACAGCCCCTTCGCTAAAGGCATAATCATGCTTGAGCGTCCCATCGGCGCCGCCCATGCCGCAATTATGCTCATGCACCCAGTCGCCGGGCGGAATGGCTTCCGTCGCAAAGCCGATGATCTGCCCGAACTTTACGATCGCCTCGCCCGGCATGATCGCGCGCAAGGCAAATTTGTGCCCCTTGGGCACACGGCGCACGATGGCGACGCCCTGCGGCGTTTGTGCCCCCACATCAAGATTGGACAGGGCCACGCCGATATTGTCGGCGCTGTTGAGCACCAATGTGCGGGCCTCGGGGCGGATCATGGTTTCGGACATAAGGCAGCTTTCGGGGAACGGGTCTTGCGCTTGGCTTTACCCCGAGTGCAATCCCGTCCAGATTGCACCCAGGCAATCGGCGGGAAATTCGTTGTAAAGCACCACGGCTCTAACTAACATGTTAGCATGGAAACGGCAGCAAGTCCCTATTCTTTTCTGCAGCGCCCGGCGCCTTTGACGCGCGGCAATGTCACGGCCGAAGTCACCGCCGTGCTGCGCGACGCCATTGTGCGCCTGGACCTCGTTCCGGGCAGCACCATCGACAAGACGCGGATCTGCAACGAGCTCGGCGTCTCCCGCTTTCCCGTGAGCGAGGCCCTCGGGCGCCTCCAAATCGAGGGGCTGGTGGAAATCGCCCCTCAGCGCGGTTCCACCGTCTCATTGGTGCGCATTGCCGATGTCCGCGAATACATGCTGATCCGCAAGGGCCTGGAATCGGAAGCCCTGCGCGTCCTGATCGGCACGCACGATGCCGAGCTGATCGATGCGCTGCACGCCAATATGGCGCTCCAGCGCGAAGCCGCCGAGCGCGACGATGCCGAAACCTTCCACCAGATCGATATCGATTTTCACGACATCATCTTCCGCTCCATGCGCTTCACCAAGATCAAGAACATCATTGATCTTGCCCGCGCCAATCTCGACCGCGCGCGGCGCCTGATCATCACGCCCCGCCGCCTTGCCCTCACCATTGCCGAACACCAAGCGATCTTTGACGGTATCCTCGCGCAAAACGAGGAGCAGGCGACCCGCGCCATTCGCGCGCATATCGACGCCGTCATGGTGGAACTCTTCGCCTTTGCCCGCGAGCACCCTGGTCTGTTCGATGATGGCGACACGCTCGACCGCGATTCTTTCCCCTTCGGCTGAGGAGGCCGGCCCCAAAAATGCTCAAGAACATCCCGCCCATTCTCGGCCCCGACCTGCTCGGCATTCTGCGCGCCATGGGCCATGGCGACGAGATCGCCATTGTGGACGCCAACTATCCCGCCGACAGCGCCGGCCCCGTTCTCGTGCGCCTTGATGGCATCAGCGCCACGGACATTCTCGATGCGGTCCTCACCCTGATGCCGCTCGACGATTTCGTTGATGAAGCTGCTATCTGCATGCAGGTTGTGGGCAATCCCGATCAGCGCGAGCCGATCATGGACGAGTTCGACGCCATTATCGCTCGCCACGAGCCGGCCATGAAGCTCGCGTCCCTCGAGCGCTTCGCCTTCTACGAGCGCGTTTCCAAGGGCTACGCCATCGTTCAATCCGGCGAACGCCGCCTTTACGGCAATGTCCTGCTCAAAAAGGGCGTCATCCGTCCAAAAGGCTGAGCCGAACCGATCGGGCCGATCCGGCCTCGACACACCCATCCGCGAGCGGCTAAGGCTCGCCAAAATTCTAGGGAGTTATAAAACAATGAAACTGCTGCGTGTTGGCGCCAAGGGCGCGGAAAAGCCGGCAATCCTTGCGGAGGACGGCACCATCCGTGACCTTTCCAATGTTGTCGGCGACATCGGTGGCGAGACGCTTACCCCCGAAGGCCTCGCGCGCATCCGCGACACCGACCTCAGCAGCCTGCCCCAGCTCGACGCCGCGCAGCGTATCGGCCCCTGCGTCGCCAATGTCGGCAAGTTCATCTGCATCGGCCTCAACTATGCCGACCACGCTGCCGAAACCGGCGCGCCGATCCCGGCCGAACCCATCATCTTCATGAAGGCCACCAGCGCCATCATCGGCCCCAATGACGACGTGATCATCCCCAAGAACGCTATCAAGCCGGACTGGGAAGTCGAACTCGGAGTCGTGATCGGCACCGAAGCACGCTATGTCGATGAAGCCGACGCGATGAACCACGTCGCCGGCTATTGTGTCGTCAACGACGTCAGCGAGCGCCATTTCCAGACCGAACGCGGCGGCACCTGGGACAAGGGCAAAGGCTCCGACACCTTCGGCCCCATCGGCCCCTGGCTCGTCACCCGTGACGAAGTCGCCGATCCGCAGAACCTGGGCATGTGGCTCGACGTCGACGGCCACCGATTCCAGAACGGCTCCACCAAGACCATGATCTTCGGCGTCGCCCATGTGGTATCATACGTCAGCCAGTTCATGAGCCTTCAGCCCGGCGACATCATCTCCACCGGCACCCCACCCGGCGTCGGCATGGGCATCAAGCCCGACCCCGTCTGGCTCAAGCCCGGCAACGTCATGCGCCTGGGCATCGAAGGCCTGGGCGAACAGCAGCAGAACGTGAAGGCCTACGAGGGCTAAACCCCCTTCGGCCCTCGGCAGGATCAGCGTTTCCGACCTCATGGCTCGTGGTAAGCACCATGAGCCCTAAACCCTCCCCCACACGCGTTGTCATCCCGGGCTCGACCCGGGATCCATCTCGAGACCGCGCCACTGCCTCAAGGTGGCCGGAAAGGCCTCTCAACCCACCTCTCGATAAACCTCATCCTGCGCCTGTTAAAGAACGAGGTTGTGGCACCGCCGGCGTGCCCAACCCCATGGTTCGACAAGCTCACCATGAGGTCTCCAAACCCTCAACCCTTCAGTAGACCTCATCCTGAGCCTGTCGAAAGACGAGAGCCTGCCCTCGGGCTTGACCCGAGGGGCGTGCCCCCTACCGCCGCGCCACCAAATCAATCTCCACCAGCGCTCCCACAGCCAGTGCCGTCACCCCAATCGTCGTGCGCGCCGGCAACTTCCCCGCCTCGAAAAAACTCGGCCACAAGGCATTAAGCGCGTCGTAATCCCGCTCGAACTGCGTCAGGTAAATGCGCGCCATCGTCACGTGCTCCAGCCCCAGCCCTATCCCACCCAGCACGATCTTCAGGTTGTCCACCACTCGCCGCGTCTGCGCCTCGATGCCTTCCGGCAATGGCGCATCAGGCGCTTCCGGATTGGTCGGCATCTGCCCAGTCACAAACACCCAGCCATCTGCCTCCACCGCATGGGAAAACGGCGCCACCGGGCGCGGCCCGGACGCAATCATATGGTGCAGCAGCTGGCTCATTGGTCTTTAACTCCATTCAGAGGGTGCCGAACCTCCGCTCAGCCGTCGCACAAGTCAACGGGCCACCACCCTTGCCCACACAATGCCGGAACTCCGCACTGGCGCCCGGCATTCCCCTTCACCATATCAACGCCACACAATGGATCCCGCCATGAACGACAATGAAATGACCGTTGAACGCGAAGACGGCCCAACCCGCGGGCGCTACTTCATCAAGCTCTCGCCCGATGCCGAGGCGGAAATGACCTTTCGCAAGGCCGAAAACAACACCATTGTGGTGGACCACACCGGCGTTCCGCCCGCCTTTGAAGGCCGCGGCATTGCCGCCAAGCTCGTCAACAAGATGATCGAAGACGCCCGCCACGACGGCTTCAAGATCAAACCTGTCTGCTCCTACGTCGTCGCCCAGTTCCGCCGCCACCCCGAATGGGCCGATTTGCACGCCTAAGGCTCAGAACCCGTAAAGAATGGCGGTGTGGTTTTCCGCCGTGATCGCTTCAAGCTTTTCCCATGGAATGGTGATGGTCGGCACGCCATAGGCATAGGCGGCAATTTCATACTGGTTGAACTGGATGGTGAGCCCGTACTTGTCGGACAGATCCCAGCGCGCGGGATCGACCACGATTGTGGCTATGTCTTCCGCGCTATCGACCTGAAGCCATTCCTTGTGCTGGATCTGCAGCTGCTCCCAGGCGAGATCCACCAGCGTTTTCTCCCAATCGGCGCCACTAAACAGATCACTCGCTTGGAGCGCCCGCTCCTCGCCCACAAGATAGTGCCGGTAGGTGATCATGGAGCCCCCATGGGCCGCGCGGTGGGGATAATAATAGCTGTTCTCTTCGAGGCTAATCCGTCCGGTGCCGGCCACTTCCTGTATGCTGATCGTGGACGCATCATCGGTCCGACCATCCAGCGCGCTCAGATCGCCCTCGACACTGAGGCCCATCGATTCCGACACATCCTTCGCCCCTTCCAGCACAAAGGCATTGAACTCTTCGGCAATCGGATCATCCGCATCAAGCAGCGGCAGCACCATCTCGTGGGTGGCCAGCTTCCAGTTTGAATCGGGAACATCGACCTCGTCCGGGTCGGGCACGGCGCCGTAGGCCGACTGGATAAAGAAACGATGGCCCGAGATCATCCGGCTTTGTTCAAGCGCCGAGATACGGCCCTTGAACGTCTCAAGGAGGCACGCGGTGCCGTTTTCATCATAGCGGCCTTTGGTCAGCGGCTGGGCATCCGCCGTGCAGGCGCGCCGGGCATAATCGAGCCAGTTGCGTTGGTCCCCGCGCATCGCCTCGAGCGATCCTTGCGTCAGCCCGCCAATGGCCGTGGCAAAGGCCTTGGCTAAAACTTCGTCGGCCCGCGACAGCTCCGGCGCCTCGCATATGGCGTGCTCGAACGGTGTTTGGGCCTTGGTGCAATCAAAGCTCGCGCCCATTGCCGGAATGGGCCCAAGGGCAAGAATGCTTGCCATACCAAGATAACGCCATACGCTCATAGATAACCCCCGCGGCGCATGCGCCGATCACGTAAGGGAGCGTTACAGCCCTAGCCAAAGCCGTCAACGGGCAATGGAAGTTTGCCTTAAGAGTCCTTAGCCACGAAGCGGTTCGAGAAAGCGCTGGGCGGCCAGGAGTTCCTCCTGGCGCAGTTCGTGCCCACCAGCATGCCATTGGATCGCCGCCTCGGCCCCGTTCCGCACGAAATAATCATGCAAGTCCTGAGTGGTTTGCGTCGACGCCATCGGGTCCCGCTGCCCCGCCGTGATCAACACCCGCTTGCCGCTGAAACCGGCGTCCGCAGGAATAAACGGGATCAGCGGGTGCATTAGAATGCTGGCGTCAAACAGCTCAGGCGCCGCGAATTGCACCGACGCCAGTATATTGGCGCCATTGCTGTAGCCCAGCCCCACCACCTTCTGCCCGTCCTTTTTCCGCGCCTGCACAAAGCCGGCCATCTTGGCTGTCCGCTGCCTCAAATCGTCCATGTCATAGACGCCCTCGCCCGTGCGCCGGAAATAGCGCAGCGCGCCGCCCTCGCTGACATCGCCACGGGGCGCCACCACATGCGCCCCTGGCAACAATTGCTCGGCAAGCGCAAAGAACTGGTTCTCGTCCCCACCCGTGCCGTGAAACACAAAAAACAGCGGGGCTCCGGCTTTGCTGGGCTTTTCGCGGAACAGGTAATCAGACACGGCAATCTCCTTTGCTTGTCTCCAGAGATATCATCGACACCCCACCCAAGAGCAATTGTTCGCTTGCGCCACGCACTGTTGCGGAAAACGGAACAAAGCTGCATTGGCCTCAGCCCTGCCGAGCACTAACGCGCTTCTACGTACGAAGTGCACCGAATTGTGCCTCTACGGCCGGCATGTCCCACTCTGGCCATGCTTTTTTCCAGTTTCACGGACTTCAAGACCGCCTCCGACCAGAAGCGCGAGCGTGCCACGCCTCGTCCTGGAGCAGCGCGTTCACATGCGGCGAAAGCCAACACTCCCCTGATCGCCCATGATTATTTTGCCATCCGAGGCGGCGGCGAGAGGCTGGTGCTCACCCTGGCCGAGGCGATCGGGGCCGAAGTAATGTTCGGCTACAAAACCGCCGAAAGCTACGAGGATGAAGTCTTCCCCGAGCATTGTACTGATCTGGCGCTGCCAACGGCCCTTCGCCGTCCCGGCATCAGGGCAGCCACTTTGGCAATTCGCTTCCGCCTCGCAAGGCGCCAGGCGCAAAACTATGGCACGCGCATCTATAGCGGCGTCGCTGCCCCCTTCTCCGCGCCTGCTCGCGGCAACGGCACCAACATCCTCTATTGCCACACGCCCCCGCGCTTCCTTTATGACCAGAAGGATCATTTCGCCGATCGTGCCGGCCGCGACCCGGCACGGCGGCTGGCCTTCGAGCGCTTCCGCGACGGCTACGAGGCCGCTGTCGAGCGCATGGATCTTATCGTTGCCAATTCGCGCACCGTGCAGGAGCGCATCACCCGCTATCTCGGCAAAAGCTCGACCCTGGTGTACCCGCCCTGCGACCTGGAAGCTTTCCGCTGGATCGAGCAGGGCGACTACTACCTCTCCACCGCCCGTCTCTCCCCGCTCAAGCGCGTCGACAAGATCGTTTTAGCCTTCAAGAACATGCCCGAGCGCAAGCTGGTTGTGGCGTCCTCCGGCGAAGACCTCGAAAAGCTCAAGGCCCTCGCAGCAGGCGCCCCCAACATAACGTTCCTGGGCTGGGTCAGCGACGATCAACTCCGCGACCTCATCGGCCGCGCCATCGCCACCATCTATGTCCCGAGCGACGAAGACTTCGGCATGTCCCCGGTCGAATCCATGGCCGCCGGCAAGCCCGTGATCGGCGTCGCCGAAGGCGGCCTGCGCGAAACCATTGTCGATGGCCAAACCGGCATCCTGCTTCAGCCCGGCTTCACCAGCGACGACCTCGCCCACGCCGTCTGCCAGCTCACCCCCGACAAAGCCATCGCAATGCGCCCCACCTGCGAAGCGCGCGCCGAACTCTTCTCGCGCGACCGCTTCATCCAAGGCATGCGCCAGGTTCTCGCCTAGCGTCTCTTGTCGCGCACCAGCGCCGAAATCATATTGCCGAGCCGCCGGCCCAGCCGCGCATAAAGATGGTTCTGCCGCCAGGCCTCCGCCCGCTCCAGCGTCTCGGCCGCCGCCTTGTCGCCCCGATCGAGCTGCTTCAGCACATCCCCGATCCCCCGCGCGATCTCGGCAGGCGAAAGCCCCGGCAGCTGGAACACCGCCTCTTTCACATCATCAAAGATCGGCAGCGGCGTCGTGACCACCGGCAAGCGGCTCGCCAGCCCATACCGCACCGCCCCGCTCGCTGACTCCCCAGTTTTTTGATAGGGGTAAGCCACCAGCCGCGCCGGCGCGAGCAGACGGAGGCTCTGCTCGTCGCTCAGGAAGTCGGTGTGCAACTCCACATGGCTCTGCAGATTGCGCTGGCGGATTACCCGCTGCGCCTCCCCGATCAGCGATGCCGAAACCGGTGCCGGAAACTGCGCATTGACCATCCGCAGCCGCCCCCGGAACCCCTGCTCCCGCATCAAGGCAAACGCCTCGATCAGCTCGATCAGCCCCTTGTCCGGCAGGAAAAACCCATAGCTCGCAATGATCGGCTCCCTGGCCGCTTGCACCACCGGAGCCTCGGTCTCCAACACCCCATGGGGAAACAGCGCAACATTGTCCACCAGCCCCAGCGCCTTGAGCCGGTTGAGATCGGCCACCGAATGCACCAGCAGCCGGTCACAAAGCTTGAGCTCCTGCGCCAAATCCGCCAGCCGCTTGCTCTGCTCATGCGCCGGATCACGCGTTGAATGCAGCGTCACCACCAGCGTCTTGCCGCTCGCATGAATGTCGCGCAGCAGCCGCTTGAGCGCCGGAAAGTCAAAAAACCCGTAATTGAACTGGATCACCACCGCATCCGCCGGGCTCGCCAACACCTTGCGCGCCAGCGCGCCCAGACCCTGCTCCCCCTGGCTCCAGCAGCGCTCGACCTGATACCCCTCCGCTGCCACAGCCGTGCGATCCTGCGCCGCCAAAATCTCCACCGGTACAGCCAAGGCATCGATCAGATGCTGGCTATAGGTCGCAATCCCGCAATGGGCCGCAAACGTGCTGACCCAGCAGATCGACGCTTCTCGCGGAAACGGCGCCTGGGCAAATTCCTGCGCCGCCACCGCCGTCTGCCGCGCCACCGCCCGCCAGCTCATATGTGCGAGCTTTTCCCGCAGCCGCCCCACCCGCGCCCCACGGCTCGCCTCCGGCTCATCCACCGCCCGCCGCATCTTTTGGGCCAAATCCTCGACCGAAGGCTCCGCCCAAACACTATCAAACACCGGCAGATGCGATTGCGCCCGCGCAAATTCGAAATCGATAAGGCTCTCGGGATCATCCCCGAGAAAATCCATCTGCCCGCTCCACCCCGTCGCCAGCACCGGCAGCCCCGACAGGATCGCCTCCGCGATGGGCAGCCCGAACCCCTCCGCCCGGCTCGGCGCCACCAACATATGGCACTGCTCATAGAGCCCCTTGAGCTCTCCAGGCCTCAGATCCCTCTTGAGCACCACGATGTTACCGAGCTCCGGATAGTTCTGCCGCAGCGCCGCCACCTGCGCGTCCACCTCGTTGTGCGGATTATCAAACGTCTTGATCACGAGGGAAACATCATCCCCCCGCGTAAACGCCTGCGCATAGGCCCGCAGCAGGACATCAAGCCCCTTGCGCGGAAACCCTGATGACACATGGAGAAACCGGAACCCCTTCGCCTCTAGCGCAAACGGCTCTGCGGCAACACGCTCCCAATGATCCACCCCATTGGGCACCACCCGGATCGGCACCACGACGCCATTATCCACCAGGAGTTTGCGGACATGCTCCGACGTCACCGTCAGCCCCTGCAGATAGTCGTTGAACCCATCCACCCAATCCTGGGGAAACCCCGTTTCCTCCCAGGCGTAATTATGGAGAAAGTTCAGCCGCCCGGCGCTGTCCCACACCCGTGGCGGATAAAGATTGCGCGAAACAATTCCCTCGCTCGCCCCCGACCTGTCCACAAAATGTGGCGCCAATCCCGGCTCGTCCCGCAACAGCGCCTGTGGCACGGGATAGCTCCCCCCGCCCTCCGCCGAGTGCAGCGCAATTTCATGCCCCTCCGCAATCAGCCCTCGCGCCAATTCTCGATTGACCAGCGCAAGGCTATAGGAACTATCGAACGGCCCCTCCAGCCGCCAATGCTGCCGCTCCGGCAAAGGGCCACGCCGCTTGCGGTGGTCCAGCATTTTTCTGGTATCGGCAATTGCCTGCGCAACGGCATCCAGATCCGCCTCGCTCGCCCCAGCCCGGCCCTGTATCTCCTCCAGCAGCCGCCCTTCGATCTCCTCAGCGTAATGGAGCCACTCGCCCCAGGCGCGCGTGACTGTTTCCCCCGCCACGCTCCGCTCGATCAGCGCAATCGTCTCTCCGGCCGAGCGCTCCCACGAAAAACCTCTCGCTCGCTCCAGCCCATGCCGAACTAGCGTCTCCCGCCACCCCTGATCGGAAAGCGCTCGCCCCATCATGTCGCTGATGTCCCCAACCGACAGCGGGTCGAACAGCGCTTCAGGGAGCCCAATCACCTCCGGCAGGCTCGATGCATTGGCCCCGATCGTCGGCGCTCCCGACTGCATGGCCTCCAGCGCCGGCAAGCCAAACCCCTCATGCAGCGATGGCATCACAAAGAGGGCACAGTCATTGTAAAGCTGCACCAGATCCTGGTCCGGCACATAACCTGCAAAAACAAGGTCCCCCGCCCCCACGCCCCGCTGCCCAGCGAGAAGCGAAAGCGTCGCCCGCTCCCCCTCGCCCATGCGCCCCACCACCAGCAATTGGTGCCGCTCCCGCAACTCAGGCGCCAATGCGGCAAACGCCTCCACCAGCCGCTCGAGATTTTTCCGCGGATCGCCACCTCCGGCGTAAAGCACAAAGGGCTTGCTCACCCCATAGCGCCCCCTCAGCGCCAGTCGCTCCTCATCACTGAGGTCCAGCGGACGGAACAAGCCATCGGCCGCTTCCGACGTATCGGCGATCCGCTCTGGGGGAAATCCCAACTGCTCCCGCGCCTCCCCTGCCGCCGATCGGGAAACCGCCGCCAGCGCCGCCACGGTCTTTAGCTGTGCGATCCGTCCCTCGTAGAACCGCTTGAAGAGGGGATCGTGATCCAGATACCGCCCAGGATTGAGCAGCGGAATAAGATCATGCAGCGTCGCCACAACCGGCACGGGAAACAACGATCCGGCGCTCACCGCCGCATCATCCACATAGCCCTCGAAAAAGCCCGGCACGAACACGGCATCCGCCTCGAGCCCTGCCAGCACGAACTCGCGCAGCAAGGCACTAGCCTCCGCGCGCCACGCATTTTCCGGCCGCTTCCCCCGGCTCTCGGCAAGCCCGGGAAACACCACGAAATCATCGGGCGCCACAAGCCCGCCAAGTTCCGCACGCAGATGGGGAATGGCATCCGGCAGCGCCCCATTGAGCAGCAGGATAAACTGGTGTGGCCCTGCTGTTGCGCACATGGCCTTGGCCATGGCCAATGTATAGCGCCCGACGCCCCGAAACCGGCTTTCGGTCTGCGCGCCCTGCAAGTCGATGATGATGCGCACTATTGATCCTGCAATCTCTGGAGTTTGTCACGCACCGCCTGCCCGCGCGGCGTCAATTGCCCGCCCACATGGCGGCGCTGCCATCCATCCCCGCTCGGCTGGCCCACGGCCAAGACCAAACGCAGCCGCGCCTCCAGCCCCGGCACGGCGCGAATGGCACGCACCAGCGACCGGCGCACATGAGGCCGCTTGTGAACCGCCAGCGCCGCGGAGGACGCCAAGGGCCGCAAACGCTCCCGCACCGCATCCTTGCTCAAGCCCGCCTTGGCCGAGCGCACCATCTGCCCCGCCCCGCGCAGGGGCGCCGTGACCCGCCAGGACGTGCTCCGCTGAATATCCTCCAGCCGCTGTTCCAGTTCCGCCCGCAGCGCCACCAGTTCGCCTCTTAGTTCGGATATCTGTTCCCTGTGAGCGGCCTGCGCTGTCTCGAACGCCGTCCTTTGGACGAGCCCCGCCTCAAACCGCTCCGACAGCGTTTCCAGCGTCAGCCCTCGCTCCCGCGCAAAGGCTGCATCGAATGGCGCCAGCACGTCGGGCTCGGCACTCTTTTGCGCAACAATCGCATAGTCCGGGCTCACGCCTGAAAACACATCCATCAACGACGCCGCCTGCCCGTCCCTGAGCGCCGCCGCTTCCTGCAGCCGCAGCACCTCCACTCTTGCAAACCCATGGTGTCGCGCCAGAAACGAAAGCAGCCCCGGTGGCAGCGGCTTGTTGTGCGTCGGATCCATGTGGAACGTCAGGCTGCCCACCCGCAGATTTTCCGCATTGGGCGTTTCAAGGATCAACAGCCCCCCAGGCTCCAGCACCCGCAGCGCCTGTGCGATCAGCTCCTGCAACACGGCGAATGGCAGATGCTCGGCAATGTGGAAGCCTGACACCACCGAAAGGCTCGCCTCTGCCCGCCCCTTGAGCGCCGCAATGGCATCGCCCTGCTCGGCTGAAAGTCCCCGCGCGAAACAATCCTCGAGCATGCCCGCATCGAGGTCCACGCCATGCGCCGCAAACCCAAGCTCTCCCAAAAGCTCGAGCCATTCCCCCCGCCCGCATCCCAGATCGAGCGCCTTGCCTCCAAATCCCCCTTGCTTGAGCGGCCGCAAGAAATCCTCATAGGCCCGTAGCCGCCCGATAATCTCTGCCCGGTCGCCCCGAAATGCTGCTTCGAACTCGCGATAAAACCGATCAACCGACACGGCTCACCTCCAGCTGCGGCGGCAACCACGACGTGCCGATAAAGGGCGAATGGCTGGGGTTCACCACGGTGAAAACATAGGCCAGATCCCGCCACTCATAATTGCCCGCCACATGCTCATCGCCCCGGTGCAGTGACACGGCGATCGAGTAATTTCCGATCCCAAGATTGGCCGGAAAGCCGAATCTGTACCGGATCGTCTCCCCCGCCTTGGGCGTCACCACGCGCTGCAAATGATATGTATTGGTCCCAAAGATCGGCTGCCCCAGCCGGTCCTTGATCATGTAGCCGACCACCAATTCCGGCAGATCCTGGTGGATGGCGGCCTCGATGCTGAGCACGAGCTCTTGCCCCACCGAAACCGTTTCCAGCGCCTGCCCCGCTTCATCCAGCAACAGAACCGAGGCAATGCTCGCTTCCCCCGTTCCAGAGGTTGTCTGGACGCGCCCACCGCCCATGCTCACCTGCTTGACGTCATAGCCCTCTTTCTTGGCGATCAGCGCATTGTAGAGATCCATCACGTCCTGGGGCGGCCCGTCCATCAGCACGCGCCCATCCGACAGGAGCAGCACCCGGTCGCATAGCGTCACGATCGAGGCCCGGTCATGCGACACCAGCAACAGCGTCGTCCCGCTCTGCTGGAACTCGCGAATGCAGCTAAAGCTCTTGTGCTGGAAAAAGGCATCGCCCACCGACAGCGCTTCATCCACGATCAGGATTTCCGGCCGCCGCGCCGTCGCCACCGCAAAGGCCACGCGCATCTGCATGCCGCTTGAATAGGTGCGCATCGGCTGGTCGAAATAGGGCCCGATATCAGCAAAATCCGCGATGGCCGGCATCAGCCCCGCCAGCTCCTCGCTGCCGATCCCCATCATGCTCGCCGTGTTGACGACGTTCTCACGGCCCGTCAGGTCCCCATTGAACCCCATGCCCAGCTCCAGGATCGCCGCCACGCGCCCCTCCACATGAAAGCTCCCGGAGCTGGGCTGCAGCGTCCCCGTGATGATCTTGAGCAGCGTCGACTTCCCCGCCCCGTTCTCCCCCACGATCCCGACGGCACTGCCCGGTTCGATGGAAAAGCTGAGGTCGCGCAGGACATGGACTTCCTTGGCTGGCTTGATGGGCAAACCGAACCAGCCGGCAATCCGGTGCCATTCCTGCCGATAGCTGCGGAAGGACTTGCTGAGCCCCTGAACCGACAGCGCGCTCATAGAACATCAACCATTTCAGGGCTGGCCCGGCGAAACAGAAACAGGGCAAGCGGCGCCAGGATCAGAACAAGCACGACCACATAGGCGATGCTCGCCCAAGGCACAGGCTCGGCGTAAACAATCAGCCGGTGATACACATCCACCAGATGGTACACAGGGCTGAGCTCCAGCAGTCCTCGAAAACGCTCGGGAATGATGTTGGGTGGATAGACAATGGGCGTGAACCAGAACACGACCTGCAGCAGGATCGGCACGATCTGCTCGATGTCGCGAATGAAAACATTGAGCACGCCCAGCACCAGCCCGACGCAAGCCGCAAAAGCGCTGACCAGCAGCGCCGCCGGGATCACCAGCAGGATCTCGGGCGTAAGCGGATAGCCGAACAGCGCGAACAACACGCACATCACGACAAACAGCGCGGCATTGTTGATCAGCGCCGTCCCCACCACGATCACCGGCAGGACGATGCGGGGAAACCGCACCTTCTTGATCACGTTGGCATTGTTGATGAACACCTTCATCAGCCGATCAACGATCTCGCTGAAGAGGTTCCAAGCCAAAAGCCCCGCAAGGAGGTAGATGGCATAGCCGAACCGGTTCTCGATCCCCTGGATGCGCGAGGCCATCAGCCCCGACAGAATAAACGCATAGATGCAGACCTGCGCTAGCGGGTTGATGACCACCCAGGCAAAGCCCATGCGGCTGCGCACGAAACGCGTCTTGAAATCCGACAGGATGGAGCTTGCGACATAGGCGCGAAAGCTCCACAGACTGCGCAGTAAACCCAGCATAGCCGCTCATCAGTCGGAGTTTTGCGGCGCCGTCCGGTTAAGTGAAAAACCGGAGGACACCGCTGGAGCTCTCCTGATACGGGACCAAAAGGGGAACGTCATGTGGGGGTAACTACGTACCCTCACTCCTCCCGCATGCTCTTGTCGAGCGAGTCCCGTATTGGCTTGACCAGATAATCCACCATGGTCCGCTCGCCCGTGACGATGATCGCATCGGCTGGCATGCCCGGAATAATGCGCCCCTTGATTGTCTCGGGCACATTGCTGTCCGGCACGCTGATGCGCGCGAGATAGTACGCCGGCTGGCGAGTATCCTCGGGATAGATGAGGTCCGGCGAAAGAACGTCTACCGTTCCGAAGATCGTTGGCAAATTGCGGCTCGAAAACGCTGGGAACTTGATCTCCGAAACCTGCCCTGGCGCAAGGCTGTCGATATCGAGCGGGCGCACCTGCGCATTGATCACCAGCGGCTCGTTCTGCGGCACGATTTCCATCATGGTCTCGGCGGGCCGCACCACGCCTCCCATGGTGTGGATGCGGATGTTCTGCACGATTCCGCTTTGCGGCGCCCGGATCAGCGTGCGCGAATTAACGTCCTCCGCCACCACCAGCCGTTCCGTGATCTCGTTGAGCTCGGCGAGCGTGTCCTTGAGTTCGGACGCCGCACGTTCCTGATATTCCTGGTTGATCTGTACGATCTGCAGATCGGTTTCGATGATGCTCTGGTAAGCGCGCGCGGATTCGGACACCAGCTGCCCGTAATTGCCCGTCAGCGCTGCGCTGTCGCGCTCCATCGCCGTAATCTGGTTGGCCCGCACCACGCCCGTGCTTTCCCCGCTGCGCAGCCGCTCGATTTCCGCATCGATCGACGCCTGCTGCCGCTCGATGGCTTGACGCTGCACCGTCAGCCCCGCAATCTGCTGGTGGAACTGCTCGATGCGCGACTGAAGAATGCTGACCTTGCTGTCGCGGATGGCCTTCCTTTCGGTAAACAACTGCCCCTGCGATTTGATCGCCGTTTCGAGCGCCGCCTGGTCCTGCAATTCACCAATCGCAGCAAAATCGGGCTCATCGAGATTGGCCCGCTCCGCTTCGAGCCGCTTTTCCGTCGCCCGCAACACCGCCACGCGCTGCTGCAAAATCGATTGGTTCGCCTGCGCCTGCGTCGGCAGCAGACGCACCAGCATCTGCCCCGCTTCCACGGTCTGCCCTTCCGTTACCATGATCTCGGCGACGATGCCGCCTTCAAGGTGCTGGATCAGCTTGCGGTTGGACTCCACCGCCACCACGCCCGGCGCCACCACGGCGCTGTCGAGCGGCGCCGTCGCGGCCCACACGCCCATCACGCCAAAGGTGATGCCGATGGTTGCGAACCCCAGGAGAATAAACGGCGTCGGAGAATAGCGCCGCGCCGATGTTTTTGGTTTTGTCATCAAGCTCACCCCTTTCAAGCCGAAATCTGCGCCGCAGCCTGCGGCAGTCGCACATCGGGCGCCGCTGCAGCCGCCGCCATGGGCTGCAGGAACTGCTTGGTCGGCACGAAGCGCTGCACGCGCCCGTCCTTCATCACCAAGGTCATGTCCGCCTGGCTCAAGAGATTCATCTTGTGGCTCACAAAGATCACGCTGACCCCCCGCTGCTTGATCGCCGCCAGCGCATTGATCAGCGCCGTCTCGCCCTCGGAGTCCAAGTTCGCATTGGGCTCATCGAGAACGATCAGCGACGGATTGCCGAACAGCGCCCGCGCCAGCCCCACGCGCTGCCGCTGCCCGCCCGAGAGCGAGCGCCCGCCCACCCCAATTTCCGTGTCATAGCCCTGCGGCAGCTTCTGGATCATGTCATGCACACCAGCGAGCTTTGCCGCCGCAACGATATCGGCATCATCGGCCTCCCGGAACCGCGCGATATTTTCCGCGATCGTGCCGGCAAACAGCTCCACCTCTTGCGGCAGATAGCCGACATAGGCGCCCAATTCGTCAGCATTGTAGTGCCCGATCTCGGTCCCATCGAGCCTCACCGTGCCCGCAACACTTGGCCACACGCCCACCAGCGTGCGCACAAGGCTCGACTTGCCCGCCCCGCTCGGCCCCACCACCGCCAGGATCTGCCCCGGCTCGATGGCAAAGTTCACCCCCTGCAGCACAGGCGTCCGGCTCCCCGGCACAAAGGCCGTCAGCCCCTCCACCGCCACCCGCCCCTGCGGCGCCGGCAAGGCCGTCCGCTCAATGTCGGCCGGGATCTGCGCAAACATGGTCTTGAGCCGGCGATAGGATTGGCGCGCGCCCACAAAGCTCTTCCACTGGCCCACCACCTGGTCCACCGGCCCCAGCGCGCGTCCCATCATGATCGAGGCCGCCACCATCACGCCCGCCGACATCTCGCCCTCGAGCACCAGATACGCGCCCACCCCCAGAATCGCGATCTGCATTCCCGCCCGCACGAACTTGGAAATCGAGGAAATCACCCCCGCCTTGTCGCTGGCTGAAGCCTGCAGATCCATCATCCGGTCGTGCCGCTCGAGCCAGCGCCCGCGCAACTGCCCTTCCATGCCCATGGCGCGGATCACTTCGGCATTCTGTAGCGTCGTATTGGCAAATTGCTGCGCCGCCTGGTTGGCATTGTTGGCCTCGTCCAGCGTCTTCTTGGTGGTTAGCTCGCTAATCAGCGCCAGCACGAACACGATGGTCGCCCCGCCCAGCGCCACCGTGCCGATCCAGGGGTGGAACAGGAAACACACCGCCAAAAACAGCGGCACCCAGGGCACGTCGCACATCGCCGTCAGCCCCGACCCCGTCAGGAACTCGCGCAACCGCCCCACATCATTAAGCGCCGCCTGCGAATTGCCCCCCGGATTGACGAGGCTCGCCTTGAGCACGCGGTGAAACAGCGGCCCCGACAGCGCCTCGTCGAACTGGAACCCCGTCCGCACCAAGACGCGCGAGCGCAAAAACTCCATCACCCCATGGATCATCAGCATCAAGACCGCGATCACCGTCAGCATAAGGAGCGTGGTTTCGTTCCGGCTCTGCAGCACGCGATCATAGATCTGCAGCATATAGAGCGGGCCAACGAACAAGAGGATGTTGATTGCCGCCGAAAAGATCAGCGTGCTCCAGATGATCTTGCGGTAAATCCCCAGGGCACGCTGGAAAACGTCGGTCTGAGACATTGCAGCTTTTGCTTTCATGTTTGGTCGGGCTTTGCTTTTTGGCTCAGATAAAAGTCTAGTCGTTGAACATGCGGTCCCAGTCGATCACGTCCTGGTTGCCGCCACTGGGTTGAAACAGCGCCGCTTCTTCTTGCCGGCGCTGCTGGATTTGTTGTTCGCGAAGCTGGCGCGCCTGCGCAATGCGCGGCAGCAGCTGCAAATTCGACATGCTCAGAAGCTGCGCATGCGCCAGCAACAGCGCACCCCCGCGCATTTCGAGAAAAGCCGCGTCGGACAGCGTAGCGAGCGCCGCTTCCTTGACCCGCATCAGCCCGGCCACGCTTCGAGCTGCCTGCCCCGCGGCACCCTTGATCTCGATAGGCCAAGGCTCCAGCAGATCGTGCTTGAGCAAAACGGCCGCCAATTGGCTGCTCCGCTGCAGCTGGGCATTCACATTTTGCAAAAACTGCACCACATCGGCCGTCGGCTTGGCCAGCGCTCCAGCTTCGTCAAAAAACGGCCGCTTGCCTTCCTCGTCCTCTCCGGCAAGGCCCTGGGCCTCGTCGATGCACAGGATTTGCTTGCCCTCATTTTCGGCAATGGCAAAGGGATGCGCGCGCAGCATGGCCGGCACATAGCGCCCCAGCCACGTCCCATCCGAGGCAACAAACATATTCGTCTCGCCCCCAATGCCCAGGACGGCAACCAGCCCCACGACATCATCCTGTTGGACGAAAGCGAGCGGAAAAGCATGCACGGCTTGTCCAAGCTCGCTCGGAGCAATCCCCACCAGGAGACGATTTTGTGCATGGCGATAATGAACCAGGGGACGCCAGAACATGCCGGCATGACGCTCGGCGGACACTGCGTGCACGGCACTAGCCATGAAAATTCCTTGAGTGTGTTCGAAAGAAGAACAGCCTGCCAAACTGTTGCCAAAGCCCCGCCGTCAAAGACGGCGGGGCCATTGATTGCGTGGCTCTTAGCGGAGCGGATTAGGCAGTAACGAACTGAGCTACGTTGTCGTTGTTCAGATCCACAACGCCAGTGAAGCCGACCAGCAAGTCACCATCGAGGCCACCAGCAGCAACATCACCATAGAGGTAGGTATTGCCGTCGAAGATGAACTGAGCAAAGTCGGTCACGTTCGTGCCACCAACACCGATGATCGAAGCGACAGCCTGAACAGCGTCATAGAGAGAATCTGCACCAGCAACTGCGGTGTTCACCAGATTCTGAGCAGTAAAGCCGTCGAAGCCCTCAACGAGCAGGGCGTCGGACGCCGCTGCGAAATCAGCAATCGTAACGCTGCCGTCAAAGCCATCGGCTCCAGCGTTAACGTTGATATTGCCGTCCTGAAGGGTGATGACGTCGTCGCCTGCACCTGTCACGATCGACAGGTCAGTGTCCCCGGTAGCCTGCAGACCAACAACGATGTTGTCATTGCCCGCACCAAAGTCGAAGGTAACTTCGTCAGCGTCGGAGGCCACGTTGTTGAACAGAACCGTGTCATTGCCCGAGCCGAGAGTGACAGAAGCCAGATCGAGAACGTCGGCACCGACATTGATCAAGTTGATGCGGATACCGCCAGTGGACTCGGCAGCATCAACAGTTACCAGCTCAGCAGCACCTGGACCAGCAATTGCGAGATCAACATTGTTGCTCACTGCAAGGTTGAGAGTGGTGACATCAGCGTTGGTGGCAGCCGCATCATTGTCGACACTGATGTCCAGGTCGGCGTATTCACCTGCCGCGATTCCGGTCTGGTCGACAGAACCGGAGATTGACACCGTGTTCAGAGCAGCGCCCGTGAAGGTCAATGTGCTACCAGCAGCAACATTGTCCAGAGCAACAGCAGTGGATGCTGCACCAGCAGCTGATGCCACTGTCGCGGTTACTGCAGCATTGCGGAAACCAGCGGTCTGACCCGCCTGAAGGTTGCTGATGCTGCCGCCGTTGTTGATCTGCCAAATTGCTTCAGCGCCTTCGAATACCGAAGCGTCAACTGTGCCGACGGAAGCGGTACGGATCAGGTTGATGGTCTCGATGTTCGAGATAGAAACGGTCGGAGCGATAGCCAGACCACCATCGACATACAGGTCCAGCGTGTCGTTCCCAGCGCCACCCTTGAGGTCGTCAAAGCCGTTGAGATCAGCTTCAACGCCCTGGAACGTGTCATTGCCACCTGTGCCGACGAACTGATCGAGACCTGAGGTGAGGGTGAATTCGTCACCGGTCACACCACCGCCAATGAAAGCATCCGTTTCGGCGTTTGCAGCTTCAACCGAGGCTGCAGTACCATCAACACCATTGATGACTTCCACGGCAGCGGCAGCAGCTTCGTCATTGTAGACGAAACCAGGCAGATCGGCCGCTTCGCGTGCGAAGTACACACCGGCCTCAACCTTGTTGTCGATGATAGCCTGATCGGATGGGTTATTCACAGCACCCGAGATCACGTCGAGGATGAAGTCACCGATGTCTGTGCCGTTGTTCAGCTGGGCAGTCCAGTAGGCCAGGCCTTCAGCATCGGGGGTGCGGTTGAACAGGTTCAGGTAAACCTGGGTGATGAAGGCCTGTGGCGAAGCAATGTTCGGGTTCGCAAGGTAGGGGTACTTGGCCTGCGATTCAGCCTGCACCGAGAAGGACTCGGCGATCTCGGCAAGCGAGAAGCCGTCGTTCAGGCGGCCAACCCAGTAGTTCAGACCGACTGGATCGGGAGCACGGCCGAAATAGCCGATATAAAGTGACGTAATTTGTTCAACAGGCGTCATGTCTCATTCCTTTGTTGACATACCCTCACCGACGCCAAGCAGCGCCGCACGGTTTTGCCCAGGCCCCGAGCCGATCCGCGCAGCGGAAAAGAGCCGAGGCCCAGACGAGGGAATTTGGAAAAACTCACTCCCGGGCGGCTGCCCGGAAGGCGAGACTTTCCATCACGGCAGCCCTCCGACTGCCGAGAAAGAGAGTCACGTTTAGCGCATTGCGTATCTAAATCGGAGTCGTATCCTCACATACGTAGTTTATCGTAGGTGTATTCACCAAGTATTCGCGCAGCCAACCTACAAACACGACTGTAGAAACGATTCATTTGACGCTGGTGATTTGATATCGGCAGGAATTTATATTGGCAAGGGGGTGTACAGTAAATTTCATACCCTGTAGAAACAGCGGGGCAAATCGGCAACACAACCGGCGCCGGAGCTACGATTTCCTGGAGTAAGCGCCTTCGCGCGACTCGGGACCACTATAGCTTCGTTGACGCACGGACGGCCGAACTATACTTATAAGCAACAGGGCAGCCGCTCGGGCGGCAAAAATTCGGGGCGTGGACGATGCTTTCAAAACTCAAGGCTGGTGCGGAGCCATCCAACCCATTGCGGCTCGATGCGGGCGCCTGGCTCAAGCAGGCGCGCGAGGAGGCCGGGCTCTCCCAGCGCGAGCTCGCCAACATCCTCAACCTTGACTATTACACCTTTATTTCGCAGCTCGAGAACGGCCGGGGCAAGATCCCATCCAATCGTTATCGCGAATGGGCCGGCGCACTCAAAGTCGATGAGAAGATCTTCGCCAAGACGATGCTGCGCTATTACGACCCGCATAGCTACGACATCTTGTTCGGTCAGGACGTCGCCTAGGCAAGCGGGCAGAGTTTCGGCAGGGAGGACCGGCTGACAATGGCCACCATATTCAGCTTCAGCCAGCGGCGCGAAAAAGCGCCCGCAGCCAGGCCGGCCGCGCCCGCGCCTGCGCGCGATTGGACCAATCAGGAGCTGAGTGATCTTTACCGCGCCGTGGCGAGCCTTGCGCAATCCGGCATCGTGGTGGACGTCGATCGCGGCCTCACCGACGAGGGCGATCCCTGGATGGTGCTCTGCCGGCTGGATGGCGAGGTTTTCATCCATTTCTGCCGCCTCGATGGCCAATATCTCCTCGACAGCCCCGCCCTCGCGCGTCCCCTGCGCGGCGAGCACTTTGCCGAGCTGGTCGACCTTTTTATCGCCCAGGCCGCCCGCGCTGCCGCCCCCAATGTCGTGGCCTTCCGCGCCTCCAAGGTGTTCCTCCACCCCGCCGCGCTCCTCACGATCTTGGTTTGGTCGCTCTACGTCTGGTCCAGCGACACCGGCGAAGCTCAGGCCGCCGAATGGAGCGATGATGGCGCCGTCCTGCCCGAGCATATTCTGGCCGCAGCAGCGCAAACCGCCAGCGAGGCCCCAGACGCTCCGGACGCGCCGCCGTCTCCCGCCGCCAAAGCCGCACCGCTGCTCGATGGCGTCACGCCCGAGCGCATGGCCAGCCGCCTGATCCAGGCCATGGACCACGCCGGCGCCCTTTCCGCGGGCAACCAGGCCGCCGCCATGCAATTTTTGGCCGTGGTCAGCACCCTTGTCCTGACCAGCGCCAGCACCACCGCCCTCAACAACAGCGGCGAGGCCGCCCCCTCCCTGCTCACCGCCACGCTCCTGCCCGAAGCAGCCCCCGCCCAGGCACCCGAGCTTGATCAGGGCACCACGGCAGAGGGAGCCCGCGACCTTGCGCAGGGCCTGCAAGCCCAGCTCGCCTCCAAAACTGCGGGCGACACATCAGAGCTTTCCCTCGGCGAACCACACACCATCGTCCTTGCCAGCATGCTCCCCGAAGCCCCCGGCGAACCCTCAACCGCACACGCCGCGCTCCATCCCGCGCTTTTCGTTTCGGCGATGCCCACCCCTGCACCCGAGGGCGCCCACCCCGTCACCCTGCCCAGCAACGCCATCCACTCCACCGCCCCCCTTGGCGCTGGCGACATCGCCATGGTGCTCGGCAGCACGATTTCCCTCGAGCGCTACCACATCAATGGCCTCGACCTGTTCGCCAGCTTCAACCCCGCCGACATGCAGGGCCTCCAGATCGCAGGCGAGGCTGGCAGCGCCGGCTTTGTCGATCTCCTCTTCGATGCTCCCCAGCTCGAAACACCCGATGCCGCGACCCAGCACGGCTCCTTTGGCGAAGCTGCCCGTGCCATTATCGATGCCTTCCTCGATCAGGCCGGCGATCTTCAGATTGTCGCCAGCGCCAATGAACTGGTTTTGATTGATTTAACGGCGTTCGACGATACAATGGACCAAGCCTACGCTTATAGCTGGTCGATGGAAGACGGCGGCACGATATCGGCGCTGGGCCATGTCGCATTCTTTGCCGATTTCGCCCTTGTCTAGGAGGGCCTGCGGCCACAGCACGGATCTTTGCCGCATCCATGCGTGTTCTGCATTTCTTCAAGACCTATCTGCCAGACAGCTTCACCGGCGTTGAACGCGTTATCCACGCCATTGCCGAATCGACCGTTGAACACGGCATCGTCACCGACGTCCTATCGCTCAGCCCCAACCCAAACCCCACGCCCATCCCGGTCGGCAGCCATTATTCGCATCAATCCCGTCAGGATGCCTACATAGCCTCCACGGGCCTCTCCCGATCCGTCTTCCGCGACTTCCGGCGCCTTGCCGCACAAGCCGATCTTGTCCACTACCATTTCCCATGGCCTATGATGGACCTCGTGCATCTCGCGGTGCGGCACGGCAAGCCCAGCGTCGTCACCTACCATTCCGACGTGGTGAAACAGCAGGGCCTCCTTCGCCTCTACCGCCCATTGATGCACCGCTTCCTTGGCTCCGTCGACGCCATCGTCGCAACGTCGCCAAACTACGCGCAAACCAGTCCGATCCTCTCGCATTACAGGGAAAAACTGCGCACGATTCCCATCGGAATCGGCCCAAGTGCGGTACTGGACGATAACAGTCTGCTAACGCGAACGGGGCAAATGCCACCCCGCTTTTTCCTGTTCCTGGGCGCCATGCGCTACTACAAGGGCCTCCCCTTCCTCCTCGAAGCCGCCCGTATTTCAGGCCTGCCGGTGGTCCTCGCCGGCTCCGGCGACCCCGGCGAAACACCCCCAAATGTCACTGTCCTTGGCGAAGTCACCGAAGCTGAAAAGCAAGCATTATTAGAGGCTTGCACCGCCTTCGTCTTCCCCTCGCACCTCCGGTCCGAAGCCTTCGGCGTCGCCCTCCTTGAAGCCGCCCGCGCCGGCAAACCCATGATCTCCTGCGAGATCGGCACCGGCACGAGCTACGTAAACCTGAACAAAATTACGGGCCTAACCATCCCCCCCGCCGATCCCCAAGCCCTCGCCGCCGCCATGCAGTCCCTCTGGAGCGATTCGCTACGACGCGAACAAATGGGCGCCGCCGCCCGCGCTCGCTACGAAAACCTCTTTACCGCCAAGAAGATGGGGAACAGCTACGCCGCGCTTTACCGGGAGCTGATCGCGTGAAGATCCTTGTCACCGGCGCCAGCGGCTTCGTCGGCCGCACCCTTGTTCAAACCCTCCGTGCCGCCGGCCACACCGTCCAAACCGCCGGCTTTTCCAGCCCCCACGTCGACCACCGCATCCCCCTCGGCCCCAACGCCGATTGGACCCAGGCCCTTGCCGACTGCGACGCCGTTGTTCATGCCGGCGGCCGCGCCCATGTCCTCGACAAATCGGCCACTTCTGCCAGCACCTTCGACGACATCAATACAAAGGGCACCCTCCGTCTGGCCGAGGCCGCGAGGCGAGTTGGCGTTCGGCATTTCATCTTCATCAGCTCCATCGCAGCCCTCGGCGAGCGCGAAGATAAACCGCTGCAAGAACAAGACATTTCTCGTCCCACCACCCCCTATGGCCGCTCGAAACTCGCTGCCGAACAGGGCCTGCTTGCCATGGACGGATTGCGCGTCACCTGCCTGCGCCCACCGCTCGTCTACGGCCCCGACGCCGGCGGCCGCTTCGGGCAAATGCTGCGCTGGTGCGCCCGCGGCCTGCCGCTTCCCCTTGCCGGAATCCGCAACCAGCGCAGCTTTCTTGCCGCGCCAAATCTCGCCGACGCTGTCCGCCTCTGCCTGGCACAAGGCGAAAATGCCACCGGCATTTTCCACCTCGCGGACGAGGGTACATTGTCTACCCCAGAACTGCTCCAGCTGATCGGCCAAGGCCTCGGCAAACCCGCGCGGCTTCTTGCGATTCCCCCTTTCGCCCTGCACACCATGCGCCGCTTCGGCCTAGCCCAGCCCATCGACAAACTGTCACAAAGCCTGGTCGTCGACACCAGCAAATTTCGCGCGCAATGCGGCTGGATCCCACCTGTCCAACTGCGCGATGGGATCGTCGATGCGGCCCGGCGCTATCGGGAGAACGCCAGCCCATGAGCGCTTCCTGGGGCTTCCTTCTTTGCCTGGGTGTCGGAGCGCTTGGCTGGTTCCTGACCATTCAGATCGAGCGAAATGCTGTTCATCTAGGCCTGGTGCAACACCCCAATCACCGCTCCTCCCACCATGTGCCCACCCCTAGCGGCGGCGGCGCGGCCATCGCCACATCAACGCTCTTGGCACTGCTAATCCTGGGCCTTTCCGGTGAATCGCAGCTCTGGCCGATCCTCCTCGCAACCGCGCTGATCGCCGCACTTGGCCTTGCCGATGACCTCCGAGACCTCCCTGCGGCCCTTCGTTTTCCCATGCAGGCACTGGTGCTCGGCGCCCTCGTTTGGGCACTCGGTCCCCTGCCCGATCTCCCCCTTATGCCCACCCTTACCCTCTCCGGTATGCTGCTCGCATTGATCGTGCTTTTTGGAGGGCTCTGGTGGCTCAATCTTTTCAACTTCATGGATGGCATTGATGGTCTGGCTGGCACCCAGGCAATTTTTATCCTCCTTGGTGCCTGCCTGCTCTGGTGGACCGGCCATCCCGAGGCACCGGAAACGCCTGCCTTTTGGATGGCGCTCACCACCTCGGCGGCAACAGCGGGCTTCCTGCTGCGCAACTGGCCTCCAGCACGTATCTTCATGGGCGATGCGGGATCTAACAGCCTCGCACTTATCATTTTCGCGTTGGCCCTGCTCACCTTGAGCGCCGGCCAGATCGGCTACCAGGCCTGGCTGATCCTGCCATCGGTCTTTGTGTCCGACGCCACGCTCACCCTTGTTCGGCGCATGTCACGCGGCGAAAAGCCCTGGCACGCCCATCGCCGCCACGCTTATCAGCAGCTATCCCGCCGCTGGGGACATCGCAATGTGACGCTGCTTTATGGCGCCTTGACCCTTCTTTGGGCCCTGCCTTTGGCATGGCTCGTGCAAGGCGATGGCAACTGGCTTGTGGTCGCGCTTGCTTACGCGCCGCTCGTCGGATGCGCCGCCTGGGCCAATGCGGGCGGCGCAACGGAAACCTCCGCCTGATCGGCAAGCGGCGCGGATTCGGCAACAAAGTCGAACAGGATCTTGCGCGCAGCCTGCTCGTCCCGGTCGAGAAGCGCCTGCTCGAGCTTGCTCAATTCAGCTGGGAAATCCTGGATATCCCGCCGCCCAATGGCCCGCAGGATCTTGGGATGGCGCGTCTGCTGGGCGTTCGCGGCATCATAAAACAGCTCTTCGAACATCTTCTCGCCCGGCCGGCTGCCAACTGTCACGATCTCAATACTGCCGCCCGGATTGGCCGCATCCCGCACGGTTTCACCCGCCAGCTGGATCATGTTGCGCGCAAGGTCCGCGATCTTCACCGGCTGCCCCATTTCCAGCAAGAAGGTATCACCACCCTCCGCCAAGGCACCCGCCTGCACGATCAACTCGGCGGCCTCGTGGATCGACATGAAATAGCGCGTCATTTCCGGATGGGTCAGGGTCACCGGGCCACCCTTGGCAATCTGTTCTTCAAACAAGGGCACCACAGAGCCATTCGAGCCCAGCACGTTGCCAAAACGCACGGCGCTAAACCTTTGTCCGGTGCCCGCCTCCTGAGCTTTTCCGGCAAAGTGGCGCATGATCAGTTCCGCCCAGCGCTTGGTCGCGCCCATCACATTGGTGGGACGCACCGCCTTGTCCGAGGAGATCAGGACGAAATCACGCACCCCCGCCTCAAAGGCCGCCCGAGTGACGGCGAGCGAGCCGAAAACATTGTTGCGAATGCCTTCAAGCGCATTGGCTTCCACCATGGGCACATGCTTGTGCGCCGCGGCATGAAACAAAACCTCGATGCCATTCTGCTCCAGCACGCGCGCCAGCAATGGCCCGTCTGCGATCGACCCCAGCACGGGAACCACTGGAAATCCAGCCTTCGCCATCAAAGCGCGATGAATGTTGTAGAGCGCGAACTCGTTTTGCTCCAGCAGCACCAGAACCTTGGGCGACCAGAGCGTAATCAGCCGGCACAATTCCGAACCGATAGATCCGCCGGCGCCGGTCACCAGGATCGCACGGTCACGGATCATCTCGCCCAAAAGCTCGGATTCCGCAGGCACCGACGAGCGGCCCAGCAATTCGTCGATGTCGATTTCCTGGATCTGGTTGACTAGGTACTTGCCCGTCAGCAGGTCCGCAATATGGGGCAGCGTCCGGATCTTGATCGGGTGCTGCGTGAGGCTCGTGACGATCTGTTGCCGCTTTTCCAGCGACACCGACGGCATGGATAAAATAACCTCCTCCACCCCGTAATTGGTGATGAGGTTGGGCAGTTCGGAAGGTGGATAAACCCGCTGTCCCGCGATGTCACGACCATGCAGGCTCCGGTCGTCATCAAGGAACCCCACGATCAGCCGCCGACCTTGCGAGCGAAGAGCCAACGCTAGTTGCGAGCCGGCCTCGCCTGCCCCGTAGATCACGATCTGGCCGCGCCGCAACTGCTCTTCGGGCGGCGCCCAGATGAAATGCTTGGCGGCAAACCGGCTGCCCACGATCAGGAGCCCTCCGATCAGCCAGTAGAAAAACGGCACCGAGCGCGGCACGATGCCATTTCCGGCCATCTCGGCCAGAAATACGAAGAACACCCAGACAAAGGCCGCGAAAGTCATGGCCTGCAGCATGGTCCAGATGGCCCGCTCGGGCAGGTAGCGGATCACCGCCCGGTAGAGCCCCATGCGAATAAAGATCGGGATGGCAACCATCGGCGCTGCCGCGATCACCAGCCATTGCTGCGGCCGCGGCGTGAAAAACCCGCCATAGCGCAGGGCATAGCTGCACCACACGGCCAGCACCAGCACTGCAACGTCAAAGCAAATCAGCACGACACGCTTGAGCGGACGCGGCATATCGGCCAGCGCCGTCTTTATGGACTCAAAGATCGCCAATCTCTTCCGACTCTGACACGGGCCTTGCACGGCAGGATTTCGTGCCTGCAGAATCCCTTAAGTACCGGCTCCCATCGGGAAATGAAAGAGTCCGATGGAGCCGGATGGTCAAGCGCCATCCGGCGCATGCTTGCCCCTGTGCAAAATAGGGCAAGTTCAACTCCGAACATAGCACTCGCGGGCATAAGTACCTCCCTCGCGCCGCGCCGGTAAAACATCCATCCACCCAGTTGAAACAAACCCGCCCGCGGAGCATTTTACAGCCCACACGCGGCTCGGAAGGCCGACAAAACAAGGAGAGATCAATGAAGCTCTTGCGATTGCTGCCCGCTCTTGTTGCCCTGAGCCTGGCTGCTCCGGTCCTGGCCCAGTCTGCCCTCGACGAGATCAAGCAGGCCGGCGTCCTGCGCATCGGCACCGAAGGCACTTATGCCCCCTTCACCTTCCACGATGCCAGTGGCGAGCTGGTCGGCTTCGACGTTGAGATCGGCCGCGAGATCGCCGAGCGCATCGGGGTTGAAGCCCAGTTCGTCGAAGGTCCCTGGGACGGTTTGATCGCCGGGATCGACGCCAACCGCTATGATGTTGTCATCAATCAGGTCGGCATAAACGAGGAGCGTCAGGCCAAGTACGACTTCTCCGAGCCCTATATCGCCTCCAAGGCTGCCCTCGTGGTGAAGGCCGACAACACCGACATCACCAGCTTTGAAGCACTTTCCGGCAAGCGGGCCGCTCAGACCCTGACCAGCAACTACGGCAAGCTCGCGCAGCAATACGGCGCCGAGATTGTCCCGACCGAAGGGTTCGATCAGTCGATCGCCTTGGTTCTGCAGGGCCGCGCCGACGCCACCATCAATGACAGCCTCTCTTTCTTCGACTTCACCAAGCAACAGCCAGACGCCCAGGTGAAGATTGCCGCCACCGAAGCCGATGCCGATTTCTCCGGCGTTCTTCTTGCCAAGGGCAAGCCTGAACTGCTCCAGGCCATCAATGATGCCCTTGCCGAAATCCGCGAGGACGGTACCTATAGCGAGATTTCCGAGAAATACTTCGGCGAAGACGTCTCGCAATAGCCTTCACGCCCCGCTATCGTTAGGGATCGGCTGCACAAAAGCAGCCGGTCCTTTTTCGTGAGCTGACGGATTCCGCCATGCCCCATTGGCTCTCTCTGATGATCGAGTCGCTGCCATCGCTGCTGATGGCATGCGTTCTTTTTACGATCCCACTGACGCTCCTGTCCTTTGTGCTCGGCCTGGGCGTTGGCTTTATTGCAGCCGTCACGCGGTTGTTCGCGCCCAAACCCTTTGCCGCCATCGTGCGCTTCTATGTTTGGATCATCCGCGGCACACCGCTCCTGGTGCAGCTCTTTTTGATCTTCTATGGCCTGCCCAGCGTGGGCATCGTGCTTGACGCCTTCCCCGCTGCCCTGATCGGGTTCACGCTGAATGTGGGCGCCTATACTTCCGAAATCATCCGCGCCGTGCTCCTTTCCGTGCCCAAGGGCCAGTGGGAAGCCGCCTATTCCATCGGCATGACCTGGCCCCAGGCCATGCGCCGCACCATATTGCCGCAAGCTACCCGGATCGCCGTCCCGCCCCTCTCCAACACCTTTATCTCCCTGGTGAAGGATACATCGCTGGCCGCGGCCATCACGGTTCCTGAACTTTTTCGGGCCGGCCAGCGCATCGTTGCCACGACCTATGAACCGCTGATCCTCTACGTGGAGGTGGCGCTGATCTACCTCGTGGTCAGCTCGGTTCTCTCGAGCCTTCAGGCGCGCGTCGAAAAGCGCTTCTCGCGCTATGGCGGCTTCATCGAGGCCGCATCATGATCGCTCTGACCGACATTCACAAAAGCTTTGGCGACCTCCACGTCCTCAAAGGCACCAGCATCGAAGTGCCCGAACGCGGTGTCACGGCCCTTATCGGTCCCTCCGGCAGCGGCAAGAGCACCCTTTTGCGCTGCGTGAACCTTTTGGAAATGCCCCAATCGGGCCGAGTCGCCATCGACGACGAGATCGTTGAATTCACCCCCACCAACCGCCCCAGCCGCGATGCCATCCTGCGGCTCCGGCGCAAAACGGGCATGGTGTTCCAGAATTTCCAGCTCTTCCCCCATCTGACTGCCCTCGGCAATGTCATGGAAGGCCTGACCACGGTCCTCCAATGGCCACACGACAGGGCGCGGCAGCGGGCGCTTGAACTGCTCGAAAAAGTCGGCATGACGGCAAAAGCCGAGGCTTGGCCATCAAATCTCTCGGGTGGGCAGCAGCAGCGCGTCGCCATTGCCCGCGCCCTTGCTCCCTCTCCCAAGGTTCTCCTGTGCGATGAACCCACCTCCGCCCTTGACCCACAGCTTGCCGCCGAAGTGGTGGAAGTCTTGGCCCAATTGGCGCGCGACGGCACGACCATGCTGATGGCGACCCATGATCTGCGCCTGGCCGCGACCATTGCTAGCAATGTGGCGTTCCTTGATGGCGGGGAGATCGTTGAAGCCGGCCCAGCCCGCCAGGTCTTCGGCGCCCCTCGGGACGAGCGCACCAGGCTTTTTATCTCAACCCTTACCGCCCAAACATCGCTGCCGGACGCTTAGAGCTGAAAAGCCTGCTGCCAGCGTGACCTCACGGGCGCAATGGTGTAGTTGCGCCCCTATCGCCATTTCCCGACCGAGCAGTTTTGATGCCCATAGACTATCTTGTCACCCATTCCGGTGGCTTTCACGCCGATGAACTGCTCTCCACTGTTATTCTCCAGCGGCTTTATCCGCAGGCGCAAATCATGCGCAGCCGCTCGCCCCAATGGATCACCCCGGCCGCGGACCGCATCATCTATGATGTCGGCGGCGCCTATGATGCAAACCTGGGCATATTCGATCACCATCAGCGCGGCGCCCCCTTGCGTCCTGATGGGCGGCCCTACAGCTCCTTTGGCTTGGTCTGGAAGCATTTCGGGCAGGAATATCTCCAGCTCTCCGGCATTCCCGGGCAGCATCTGGAAACCACCCACATCGCCTTCGATACCGATTTCGTGCTGCCGATCGACCTCACCGACAATGGCGTGTTGAGCCCAAGCGGCCCCCTTGCCGATCTGACGCTTCCCAGCCTGCTCGAGACCCTCAAACCCGTCTTTGACGACAAGTCACCGGATGCCGAGAGCCGCGCCTTCACGGGCGCCCTCGCAATTGCCCGTGCATTCGTTGAAGCCGCAATGGCGCGCTACGCCGCCAAGCTGCGCGCCGAAGGGCTGGTGCTCCAAGCCATAGAAGCAGCCGGCGACAGCCCCATCCTCGAGCTGCCCTTCGGCATGCCGTTTCGCCCCGCTATCGTAAAGGCAGGCGCCGACCATCTGCTGTTTGTGGTGCATCCACGCGAAAACGATTGGTGTGTAACCACGATCCGGCGTGCCGATGAAGGCTTCGAAACCCGCGCTGACCTTCCCGCAAGCTGGGCTGGGCTCACCAATAGCGATCTGGAACGGGTGACCGGCATTGCTGGCGCCAGCTTCTGCCACAACAAGCTTTTCGTGGCAGCAGCCAGGACCCGCGAGGCCGCCCTCTCCATGGCAGAGCTAGCCGTCAAGCGGCATCTCGAAAACTCGGAAGAAGTCCGAATTGCCTGAGGTTTCCTTGCCTGAACATCTAAATACCAGCCTTCCGACTTCCCATATAAAGCGTAAGGAAGACGGAGATATTTGATGTTCACTGAAGACACTTTCCGGCGGCACGCAACCGAGGTTTTGGCGCTTGCCGACCAGCTTGCCAAGGCACGCCGGCTTTTCAAAACCGAAGGCGGTCACCTGACCCAGGCCGGTCGCGCCCTTGTGCTCGAAGGGGAGCGGCAGGGCCTTTCCACAAGCGAGATCGCTGATTTTCTCGAAGTCAGCCCCGCTGTTGTGCGCTACCATCTGCGCCAACAGCAGCAACGCACCCGTGAACCCCAACTGCCCTTCGAGACCCTGCGGGCTGCGTAGTCAGCCTATTTCGTAAACCAGTCCCGATGCGCCTCCGCCACGATCGGCAGCGACTTCAGGATTTCGCTTAAATGCTGACGCATCTCGGCTTCCGCCGCATCGGCATCCCCGCGCCGGATGGCCTCGGCAATGACCTTGTGCTGCCCGATCAGCGTTTCGATTGGGGTCGCATCTGATAGGGAAAGATAGCGCACCCGGTCCATCTGCGCCTTGAGGTTTTCCAGCAATCGCCAGGCGTGCTCGCAATCGGCAGCTTCGGCTATGGCCTGATGGAAATTCTCATCCAGCCGCAGGAACTCAGCCAAATCTCCAGCACGATTGGCTGCAATCTGGCGTTCCACCAGGGCGTCCAGCCGATCATGGTGGCCGGCACTGGCTTCCTCTGTTGCCTTGCGCACCACCGCACCCTCGATCGCTTCGCGGATAAAACGCGCATTCTCGACCTCGCGACGGGAGATCATCACCACTGACGTGCCCCGTTGCGGCCGGATCTCCACCAGCCCCACCTCGGCCAGCTTGATAAACGCCTCACGCACCGGCTGGCGCGAAACACCGAATTGCCGGGCCATTTCTGCTTCCGAGAGCGGATCGCCCGGCCGCAACTGAAGCTGGATAATTGCCTGGCGCATGGCATCGAACACGCGATTGCCCACCGTGGCGGGTCGCGAAAGAGGGAGGGCGCTATCAGCGAGCGGCAAGATGACCATCGTGTTGACTCCTGTCTACTACCATACTACCATTTCTACATACCCGTTGCTAGAGGCGGGTTCTGCGGCGCTTGCCGCTAGGGAGGACAACCATGAAATTCACACCGCTTGCCGCGGCGCTTGCTGCTGGCCTGTTTGTTGCCTACACCGCTCCAGTCTTGTCGGCCGACTATACGCTCAGCGTCAACACGGCTCTGGCTACCTCTGACCCGCTCTACAAGGGCCTAGAAGCTTTCCGCGACAATGTTGCAGCAGCGTCTAACGGCGCGATTGAAGTCAAGCTTTTCCCAAATTCCCAGCTCGGGGCCGATGAGGACGTCCTTGAGCAGGCTCGCGCCGGCGCCCCTGTCGCCGTGGTCGTTGATGGCGGACGCCTCGCCGCTTTTGTGAACGAGTTCGGGGTTCTAGGCGCACCCTACCTGGCCTCCGGCTACGAAGGGATCCGCAAGGTCGTCGTCTCCGACCGGTTCGAGGAATGGGTGCAAAAGCTCCATGACACTTCGGGCCATCAGGTTCTCTCGTTCAACTGGTGGCAAGGCGAACGGCACCTGTGGACCCGCGAGCCCGTGAATACGCCTGCAGACCTCGCCGGCATCCGTGTGCGTACGCCTGGCGCCCCCGTCTGGGTCGAAACGGTCAGCGCCATGGGCGCGGTGCCAACGCCCATGCCCTTCGCCGAAGTCTACGCCGCCCTTGAGCAAAACGTCATCGACGCTGTCGAGGCTCAGCCTCCCGCAGGTCAAGGCGCCAAGCTCAACGAAGTGACGTCCGTATTGACCAAGACCGGGCACATCAATCTCATCACCGGTCTTGTCACCTCCGGCCCATGGTTCGACAGCCTCCCGGCCGAACTGCAGACCGTTTTGCGGGACGAAGCGCTCAAAGCCGGCGACATTGCCTCCAACGGCACTGGCGACGCCCTCGCCCAGATTGAAGCCGACCTTGTTGCCGCTGGCATGACCGTCAACGAGATTGATGTCACACCTTTCCAGGAAGCCACCGCTGGCGTTTATGAAAAGTTGGGCTATGGCGCCCTGCGTGACGAGCTCCAGGCCATCGTCGCCGAATAAGAACCAACAAGGCGGGTCCCCAGGGCCCGCCATTTTCCCCATCATCGGAGCGCACCATGCTCAAGCGTCTGGCTCAATTGGAGCTGGCGATCTGCTTCGCCCTGCTCGCCGGCATCACCGGCCTTGTTTTCACAGCCGCCATCATGCGGTTCTTTGGCCATCCGCTGATCTGGTCAGTCGACATGGCGCAGCTCCTGTTCGTCTGGCTGTGCTTCTTTGGCTCCAACAAGGCCATGCGCGAAAAAGGCCATCTGGGCATGGAAGTGCTCGTGTCGCGCCTCGGCTACCAGCGCCGCTTTTGGCTCGAACTGTTCTGCACCGCGCTGATCATTGCGTTCCTTCTGATCCTTGTGAACGAAGGCTGGAAGCTCACCTGGCTGAACCGCGAGCGCACCTTTGGCGATTCAACGCTGAGCTATGCCTGGGTGACCGTATCGGTCCCGGTCGGCTGCCTGCTGCTTGCCGCCACGCTTGTCTACAACACGGTTAGCGCCTTCCGCGGCCGCGACCGCCAATTGCTCATCTACAACCGCACGCAGGCTGAAATGGACGCCAGCGCACCCTCGCTGGAGCTCTGATCATGGCTCTGATCGGTATCGTCTTTGTTATTCTCATGGTCATCGGCATGCCCGTGGCTTTCGCAACCGGCATTTCGGGCTTCATCTTCTTCATGACGACGCAGGGCATGCCCATGTCCATCGGCGTGCAAAAGATTGCCTCCATGAGCCAGAGCTTTCCCCTCCTGGCCGTGCCGTTCTTCGTGCTGGCCGGCCATTTGATGAACGAGAGCGGTATTACCGCCCGCCTTCTCAAAGTCGCGCTGATCTCGGTCGGCTGGATGTCAGGCGGGCTGGCGCAGGTCGCCATTGTCCTTTCGACCCTGATGGGCGGCGTGTCTGGCTCTGCCGTAGCAGATGCCGCAATGGAAGCGCGTATCCTCGGGCCCACCATGGTTGCCAAGGGATATGGGAAGGGTTTTTCCGCCGCTGCCATCGCGGTGGGCTCACTCATCACCGCAACCATTCCGCCTTCCATCGGCCTCATCCTTTATGGCTTCGTGGGCAATGTCTCGATCGGCAGGCTGTTTCTCGCGGGCATCATCCCCGGCATCTTGATGATGCTGGTGCTGATGCTCACCGTCTACATTATCGCCAAGCGCCGCAAATATGTGGTCGCAAATGTCGAGCGCCCTTCCCTTAAGGCCCTTGCCATTGCGTGCTGGGACGCCAAATGGGCCCTGTTCTTTCCCGTGGCCTTGGTGCTCGCCATCCGCGGTGGCCTCTTTACGCCCTCTGAAGTGGGGTCTGCAGCCGTCGTTTATGCACTCGCGATCGGCTTTTTCGCCCATCGCGAATTGACGATCGAAAAGGTCTGGAAGAGCTTCGGCCAGGCAACCTCCGACGTGGGCCTTATCATGCTCATCATCCTGATGAGCGGCATGATCGGCTATGCCACCATCTACCTTCAGGTACCGCAGGAATTGGCTGGATGGATGCTGGCCGGCATCACCGAACCCGCCGTCATCGTCCTGGTCATCCTAATCTTCCTGCTTGTGGCCGGCCTTGCTCTCGACAGCACCGTCATGGTCCTGCTGCTGACGCCGATCTTTGTGCCCATTATTACCCAGATCGGCATGGACCCAGTGCATTTCGGCATCCTGATGATGTCGATCGTCACCTTGGGCGGCATGACTTGGCCCAGCGGCTCGGCCATGTTTGCGGTATGTTCGCTGATGAATGTGTCTATCGAGGAATACTCCCTCGAATCCATCCCCTTCATCGCCGCTATCGTCGGCCTAATCGCCGTGCTGCTGTTTATCCCCGACCTCGTTCTCTGGTTACCGCGCATGGCCTTCGGCAGCTGATCGCCTGCCATTGGGCCGCGCCTGCCCGGATGCGGCCCCATTTTCTTTCCGGAGTTTTCCATGAAGCAAACATGGCGCTGGTTCGGCCCGCAGGACCTGACGGGCATAGACGACATCATCCAGAGCGGTGCCCAGGGCGTCGTCTCGGCCCTCCACCACATTCCCAATGGCCAGATCTGGACGCCCGAGGAAATTGCGCGCCGCCAGCGTGAAATCGCTCGGCGCAGGGATGGCTCCGCCTCGGGGCTCAACTGGGACGTAGTGGAAAGCCTCCCGATCTCGGAAGACATCAAGAAGCAGACAGGCGATTGGCGCGAACACATCGCAAATTACCGCATCAGCATGGAGAACCTTGCCGGCGCCGGGATCGAGGTAATCTGCTACAATTTCATGCCCGTGCTGGATTGGACCCGCACGGCCCTGCGCTGGCGCCTGCCCCATGGCGGCACCTGCATGCGCTTCGACATCAACGACTTCGCCGCCTTCGATATCCATACCCTCGCCCGCCGCGGCGCTCGGGAAGACTATACGCCTGCAATCGTCGAGGAAGCCGCCCGTCGCTTTGCGCAACTCGATGATGACGGCCAGCGCACCCTCGCCCGCAGTGTGACCATGGGGCTGCCGGGCTCCACCGACACCATGTCGCTCGACGACATGCACATGCACCTCGCCCAATATGGCGAGATCTCCGCCGACCGGCTGCGCCAGCACTTCATCCATTTCCTGGAACAGGTGGTGCCCCTCGCCGAGGATCTCGGCCTGCGCCTCTGCTGCCACCCCGATGATCCGCCATTCCCTCTGCTGGGCCTCCCCCGCATCATGTCCACGGGCGCCGATTTCAGGGCAATCCTTTCTGCCGTCGATAGTCCCGCCAATGGTATGACCCTGTGTTCGGGCTCCCTGGGCGCCCGGCCGGACAATGACCTGCTCGCCATCATGGCCGAGCTGGGCGATCGCGTGCACTTCCTCCACCTGCGCAACGTCAAGCGAGAGAGCCCGGATGTGAAGGGCTCCTTCCACGAAGCCGAGCATCTGGAGGGCGATACCGACATGGTGGCGCTGATCGGCGCCATTCTCGCCGAAGAAAACCGCCGCCGTGCTACGGGTCGCGCCGATCGGGAGATCCCCATGCGACCCGACCATGGACAGGACATTCTCGACGATCTCAAGCGCGTCGCCCAGCCTGGCTATCCCACCATCGGGCGCATGAAGGGCCTCGCCGAATTGCGCGGCATCACCCGCGCCCTTGAACACGGAGCCGTTTCCTTCCAATTCGCCCAAGGCGCCTGACAATAAAGAACCCCGGCCGCGAGGCCGGGGTCTTGTTTGTACGCCTGGGTTTCTCAGGAAACCACGGGACCGATGAAGAGGGTCAGGATACCCGCCTGGATCGTGGCGCCCACGATGTGATCTGCCGGAATGTCAGCCTCTTGCAGGGCTGCAGCAATCGAAGGATTGTTCTCCACTGCCTGGTGAATACTGCCGATATCGGCATCAACCAGGCTGCGTTCGCAACCATCGATGCGGACCAGTTCTAGGCTCTGGGCTCCCGCAATGGTTTCAGCCGTCGCACTCACGCCATTGGCGAGCGCCAGGATCCCGATCTCGCAATCGAGCGTAGCGACAAGGGAGTTAGCCTGGTTGGCTGCACCGTTTGACACCGCGGCCTGGCCGCCCCCGGTGCTGGTTGAGCCATCATTGCCGCCACCGGCACCTTCACCAGCAGTGTCGCCGTCATCGCCATTGCTGCCACCGGCACCTTCGCCCGGCGCACCATCATCGCCGCCATTGCCGTTGGAGCCATCGTCACCCACGCCGGAGTCGTTTCCACCCGTGCCGCCGTCACCATCGCTGCCACCAGTACCATCGCCATCACTGCCGGTATCTCCATCATCAGTGCCGGTGCCGCCGTCATCGCTCTCACCATCATCACTGCCAGTGTCACCGCCGTCCGATCCCGGTGCACCCGGCAACAGGTCCATATCGATCTGGGCAAGGTCGCCAACCGAAAGGTCGGCCAAGTCACCATCCTCACCCAGGAGGCGCAACTGGATCGGCGCGCGCAGCGTCTCGGGCAAGGCATCGAGATCCAGCAAAGCCAGTTCCTCATCCGAAAGCAGATCAAGATCAATATTGGCGAGCTCTTCCACCGAAAGGTCACCCACATGGCCGTCGCCGCTCAGGAGACGCAGCTGTGCCCGCGCACGCTGGTTGTTGGGCAGCAAGTTGAGGTCAACCTCCGCGAGTTCCTCATCGCTAAGAAGATCAATGTCGATCTCCGCTGTGTCCCCCACGGCAAGATCGGCCGCATCACCGTTCTCGCCCAGGAGGCGCAGCTGGATCGGCGTGCGCAGGGTTTTAGGCAGCGCATCGACGTCGAGCGAAGCCAATTGATCGTCCGAGAGGAGATCAAGATCGATTTCAGCGAGCTGGTCAGCCGAAAGATCGGCAATATTGCTCTCCCCGCTTAGGAGCCGCAGTTGCACCTGTGCACGCTGCTCATCGGGAAGAAGGTCAAGGTCAACTTCCGCCAGCTCTTCGTCGCTAAGGAGATCAACGTCGAGCTCCGCGGCATCAGCGAGCCCGATTGTTGCAACATCACCCTCATTACCGCCAAGCGCGACACGCAATGTGTCTTCCAGCACGATGACCTCGGTGGCGCCATTCTCCGCGATCTGAACGGCAATAACATCCTCAAGGTTTATCCCGCGGCTGCCCAGAATGGAGGTGAGCTCATTGCTGCCCGAGAGGGCCTCAAGCAATTGCGAGCGCCCTTCGCCACCCTCGCCGATGGCCAACTCGACATCCGCAAGCGCGTCTTCGCTCAACAGGTCTGCCGCCGCAATAATGGACACCCGCCGGTCATCGATCGCACCATCAAGATCGATATCCGTCAATCCGGGGCTGCTGATCAGTCCCAAAAGGGCATCGGCCCGCGCGCCCTGGTTTGAAATGGCACCAATGCGAATATCGCCGGTCAGAAGATTGTTGCCCGATGGCGCGCTGGTCGCCGGCGCAGTCCCGCCGCCCAGCACGTCCACTTCGGCATCCACAACGGGCCCGTCGAGCACATTGGCATTAAGATCAATGAGCCGGCCGCCATTAGGGCCGGTGCCACCTTGCGATCCGGTTCCGACACCAAGATCGACATCAACGAGATTGCTGCCGGCCCCCGAATCTGAACCGCCAATTCCGACACCAGCGTCAACATCAAGGCCATCGTCGCCACCGACACCAACGCCGGCATCAACATCAAGGCCGCTATCGCCGCCGAGACCGACGCCGGCATCCACATTGACATCATCGTCACCGCCTAGGCCAACCGAGGCGTCGACGCCCCCGCCCCGAGGTCAACCGAGACCTCGGCCCCACCCAGATCAATACCAAGGTTTTGGGCATGTGTTGCCTGCGGTGTGGTGATGAGCGCGGCTGCCAGCGCGATTGCCGAAATATAGCTGTAAGTTCGCATTGTATCCTCCTCCGAGATGGGGTGCCAACGCCACGATTTGGCCAGGGGTTCTGCCCCATCAGGCCTTTGGCTTAACGCTTGCTGAACCCGACTGGGCAAATGCGAACGACCCGCTTCCCGCCGGCAATTCCCCCCAAGAGGGCCAGCTATAAACCCGGCATTAACCCACCCGCCCCGCTTTAGCGTTCACGAATGAATTGGCGCTAACGCCCTGTTCATAACCGCTCTCCATGCTCCTAAGCGGGAATGGGAGGACGAATATTGATCACGGGCAAGGCTTTGGGCTGGTTCACCCTCCGCTCGCTTGATGATCGGCAGGCACTGGCACAGCTGAACGAGCTGCAAAAGCAGATTCCCCTGCTCTACGCCCTTCTGAGCGTCAACTCTGTTGCCCTGGCCTATACCCATGCGGAGGTCGCCCCCGCCTGGATGACGGTTTGGATCCCCGCATTCCTAGTCCTGGCCAGCCTCTACCGCCTCGTGACCTGGGCCATGCGGCCCCAGATCGTGACCGATCCGAGCCATGCCGTCCGGGTGATGCAGCGCACCATCCTGCTGGGTTCGGTAATGGCCATTGCCTACATCGCGTGGTCACTGGGCATGAACCAGTATGGCGGCGAGCGCGAACATGCCCATGTCGCCATCTTCATAGCCATTACCGTGATCGGCTGCATCTTCTGCCTGATGCACCTGCCCCAGGCGGCCCTTGCGGTGACCGCCCTTGTTACGATCCCTTACCTGCTGTTCTACGTGACGCGTAGCGACCCTATCTACACTGCCATCGGCCTCAACATCGTCCTAGTAACGCTCGTCATGACACGGGTGCTGCTCAACAGCTTTCAGGGCTTCACCCAGCTCATCCGCACCCAAAGGGAAACCGAGCGCCTCAACCGCGAGGTCACTGTTCTGGCCCATACCGATCAGGTCACGGGCCTGCCCAACCGGCGCCATTTCTTTTCCGAGCTCGACAGGATCAACACGCAAGAGCTCCTTCCCGGCCAGGCCTGGGCCATTGGCGTTATCGACCTCGATCGCTTCAAGGCTGCCAACGACACCTATGGCCACCTCGTAGGCGATCAGGTGCTGCAAATGGTTGGGCAGCGGCTGCGTGAGCTGTTCGAGCCCCATGAAATGGTGGCGCGTCTTGGCGGCGATGAATTCGCCTTCCTGATCCGAGCCGACGGCCCCATGGCCACCGAGCGCGCCGATCGGGTATGCAGCCTACTAGCAACCCCCATGCAGATCGGCGGCCACCTTGTGTCCATCGGGGCCTCCTGCGGCCTCGCCACCACCAACGAAGTCCAGGGCCCTGCTCGCGCCCTTTATGACAGCGCTGACTACGCCCTTTATGCCGCCAAATCCGAAAATCGCGGCTCGTCCATGCTGTTTTCTGCCGATCACGAACAGCGCATCCGCTTCCACCGGCGCCTCGAAGAAGCGCTCCAGAGCGCCGATCTGGACCAGGAAATCAGCATCCACCTGCAGCCCATCGTTCATGTCAGGACGGGTCGCATCGTTTGCCTCGAGGCCCTCGCCCGCTGGACCAATGCGGATCTCGGCCCTGTCGCGCCCGACACTTTCATCCCCTTGGCCGAGCGCATGGGCCTGATCAACCGCCTGACGCTCCTGCTCCTTGGCAAGACGCTGGAAGCCGCATCGCTTTTGCCTCCCGACATGCGAATTTCGTTCAACCTTTCAGGCCACGACTTGGTCAGCAGCCAAACCGTTCTGGCCATTATCGCCTTGGTGCAGAAATCGGCAGTTAACCCGCGCAATCTGGTGTTCGAGCTCACCGAAACCGCTGTCGTGCGGGATTTGGCTATTGCCGAACAATCCATCGGTGCTCTGCATGCGCTCGGAGCGGAGATCGCGCTTGATGATTTCGGCACCGGACAATCGAGCCTGAGTTATCTGCATCGCTTTCCCATCGACAAGGTAAAGCTCGACCGCTCCTTCCTTGCCGGCGTAGAGCAGGCCGGCGGCTGCAAGCTGCTGGAAGCCGTTATTGGTCTTTGCCATTCCATGGGCATCGCCTGCGTCGCCGAGGGGGTGGAAACACAAGATCAGTTGTTGTTCCTCCAGAACATCGCCTGCGACTATTACCAAGGCTATGTGTTCGCCCGCCCCATGCCGCTCGACGCCGTTACCTCCCTGCTTGAGAGAAAGGATCACCAGCTCCTCCAGGCCTAAGCACCACTTTTGGGCCCTTTCGGTGAACAGTGTGTCTGCCTCTGGAGGCAGTCACAATCGGGTTAGGCCTCTATCTCTCCTGAAACGTCAACATTATTGACCTTGTTAGCTCGCCCGCTCGCATTAGGAGAAAAGCCATGACCCATGCCCCCATTGGCAGACGCGCCGCTTTAACTGGAGGCCTGAGCCTGCTTGGCCTTGTGCTGGCGGGTTGTTCCACATCCTCCAGCCAGCTGGCCGCCGTCGCCGCGCCCCCAAAGCCGCAACCGACTGCAAGCGAAGTTCCCGAAGATGTGCGGCTGATGTATGCCGCCATCACCACTGACCGCTTCCCTATCCGCGCCTCGCGCATGGAACTGGTGCCCAGGCGCTTCTGGCGCCAGGAAGTGGACGACCCCACGGGTGAAAAGCCAGGTACGGTGATCGTCGATACCACCGATCGCTTCCTCTACCATGTCAAGGATAATGGCCGGGCCATGCGCTATGGCGTTGGCATCGGCGCGGCTGGCTTTGAATGGTCAGGCCGGGCGCACATCGCCTACAAGCGCGAATGGCCGACCTGGACGCCCCCTTCGGACATGATCGCCCGCCATCCCGAACTAGAAAAATATCGCCACGGCATGCCGCCGGGCGAAGACAATCCCATGGGCCCGCGCGCGCTCTATATTCACCAGGGCAATACCGACACGCTTTATCGCATCCATGGCAATCCCGACGAACGCACCATCGGCCAGGCTGTTTCAAGCGGCTGCGTACGCCTTCTGCCGCAAGACATCATTCACTTGCATGACAATGTGCGTAGCGGCTCCCCGCTGATCGTCACTTGAATAGAAAAACGGCCGCAACATCTGTTGCGGCCGTTTTTGTCACACGGGATTATAAACAGCGAAAAGCTTGATCTCGCGTCGCCGCCCGTCACGGTCCGTCCAGAACATGGTCTGGCCGGCGCGCAGGCCGAGCAATGCCGTGCCGACCGGAGAAAAGATCGAGATGCTGTCCGGCCCCTGCTCCTGCGGATAGCTCAGGCGTCCATGCTGCGGCGAACCGCCATCGACGCTCACCCGCACCACTGACCCCATCCGCACCACATCGGACGGCAGTTCGCTGTCGGCGACAGTCCGGGCGCGCCCCAATTCATAAAGCAGATGGTCGGCCTCGTCGGCACTATGCCCGCTGCCGCCCATGGCAAGGACAAGCAAATCATGGCGATCGGCTTCCCCCACAAGAATGGGGGGAAGAGTGGATGTGAAAATACCCATTCTATCCTCCGGATAATGTTGAAACTGTCAGCCCAAAGGCCGGCAATTGGTTAAGCGCCGCTAGACCGCGGCAGGTTCCTCGGCACCCTGAATCACCGAAAGCACCGTCAGCACATGCTTGCGCCCGTCGCGCGTTTCCCAAGTGATCGACTGGCCCGTGCGCAGGCCCACGAGCGCTGCGCCGACCGGCGTCAGCACCGAAATCCGCCCCTGCGAAATATCGGCCTGCGCTGGGTAAACCAGGCATACCTCGACCATTTCGTCCTGGTCGGTGCGATATTGCACCCGCGATCCCATGCGCACGATGTCCTTGGGCAGCTTGGCATCGGGCACGACGCGGGCGCGCTCCATTTCTTCCAGCAGCCGTTCCGCCGCTGCGCTCAGCGAGCCACCGCCGGATGCTGCAAGCGACAGCAGCTGGCGGTGCTCCGATTGGGCAACGGTGAGGGCTGGTCTTAGATTATGTGTGCGCATGAGTTTCTCCCGCATGAATAGCCGCATGCCGCGCAAGCCGGAAAACGGCCCTGCACAACAAAATAGCACGATGATGAAATGGAATTTACCTGCCCCTAAACCTTGCGCCCGGCGCCAGGTTTAGGGCAACTATCCTTCTACCGGAGTGGTCCGGCGAGCAAGCGCGTTAAGGATGGTCAAGCAAGGGTTCATAGCCTTAAGGTAGGCGCAACGGCACCAAAGTCAAGCCATGCCGCAGGGGCTGCCCTCAGGACGCGGAACGGCCGAGCGCCTGCTCTGGCGCGGGTTGCACGACGACGTCCTGCCCCACCTCGTTGGGCACATCGCCATTGTGCTCCGAGCGATCCCGGTAAAGCGCCGCGCGTGCCAGCAGCATCAGCGTGACGGGCGTTGTTACCGAAACAAACATCAGGATCAGCACTTCATGCACGGCCGGGCGCTGGCCGGAGACCGTGAAGTAGATGGCCGATGCCAGCGAAATGGTGATGCAGCCCATGCTGGTGCCCAGGGTCGGCGCGTGCACCCGGGCATAAAAACTGTTGAACCGGGCCATACCGAGGCAGCCCAGAAATGTGAACAGGCCGCCCAGAACCGACAAGGCGCCCACCACAACAGCAACCCAGACCGGCACCTCGCTCATTCGATCACCTCGCCGCGCATCAGGAACTTGGCCAGCGCCACGGTTCCCACAAAGCTCAATACCCCGATTAGAAGCGCCACTTCGAAATAGATGTTGGAGCCCACTCGTATGCCGAACAAGATCAGCATCAGCATGGCGGCGACATAGAAGGCGTCCAGCGCCAGGATCCGATCCTGCGCCCGCGGACCGCGCACCATGCGATAGGTGGCGGCCAACATGGCCAAGCCGGTCAGCAGATGCCCCACAAGCAGGCACCAATGAAGTATGGCTATGCTCATTGGAAAATCTCCAGCAGGAGGCGTTCATAGCGGTTCTTGACCGTGTCGGCCCAGGCGACTTCATCAACCATGTCGAGCACATGGATCAAAACCGTCCCGCGCGCCGCATCATATTCAAGCCACGCGCTGCCTGGCGTCGCCGTAATGATGCAGGCAAGAAGCGCAAGCCCGATGCGATCTTCCAGTGTTAGCGTCATGGATACAAAGCCTGAGTGGGCCGTGTGCTGCCCGCGCAGCACGATCAGCGCCACGGCAATGTTGGAGCGCAGCACGTCAATGGTCACAACAATGATCAGCCGAATGATGCTGCCGATCTTGCGCACACGCGGCCGGTGCGGATCCAGCGCCTTGAGGGCCCGGCCGGCCAACAGGGCAATCACCCCGCCGAGCAGGATTTGCCCCAGGCCTAGCGATTGCTGCAGCAGCAACCAGAGCGCGAGGAGGCCAAACGAAAGAACGGGATAGGGCAGGATCTTGCTTATGGCGTCGCCTCCTCTATCTCGACCACCAAGGGTGTTTCCAGCACCTGGGGGATCTGCCCGGCCGGCGCATAAAGCTGGTCAACAATGGCCTGCGTATAGCCAAGCGCCGGCCCTGCCATCAGCGTCGCCACAACAGTCAGCGCCAGCAGCAGGATCACCGGCGCAATCTCAATCACCCGCACCGGCGCCGGCCGCTCAGACATGGTGGCCCAAAAAATGTTGATCCAGGTACGCGTGAGCGCCACCAGCGCCGCAAAGCCCGAAAAGATCACCAATCCCGCCAGCCACCATGCCCCAGCGGGAACTTCGGCGACCTCGGCAAGGCCCAGCGGATTGAAGACGGCTGAGATAATCGCGAACTTTGCCACGAATCCCGCAAGCGGCGGAAGGCCCGCAATCAACAGCATGCAAATGGCAAAACTGATGCTGAGCACGGCAAGCGTTGCCGGAATGGCCACGCCGACTTCGGCCTCCTCGTCCACGTCCTCATCGTCACCATAAGCTTCCATGGTGATGGCCAAAACGTCCGCGCCTTCGATGCGGACCCGGTCCAGCAATTCGGCCAGCATGAAAAAGGCGCTGATCGCGATGGTCGAGACCACAAGGTAAAACAAGGCACCGCTGGTCGCCCCGGCATTGCCCATTCCCAGCGTCGCCAGGAGCGTTCCGGAGGAAACAATAATCGAATAGCTTGCAAGGCGCGGCGTGGTCTGCGCGGCAAGCACGCCGACCGAGCCAAAGGCCAGCGTCGCTATGCCCCCGATCAGCAAAACATTCTGCCCAAAGCCTGCCGAAGCGCCCGCTTCGGCGCCAAACGCTAGCGTGGAAACACGCAACACGGCATAGACGCCAACCTTGGTCATGATGGCAAAGACGGCGGCCACGGGCGCAGCTGCTGCGGAATAGGAGGTCGGCAGCCAGAAGCCCAGCGGCCACATGCCCGCCTTGATCAGGAACGCCACGCCCAGAATGGCCGCCCCGCTTTCCACCAAAACCCTGTCCTGCTCGCCCAGTCCCGCGATCTTGTCGGCTAGGTCCGCCATGTTAAGCGTGCCGGCAATGCCATAGATCAGCGCGGCCCCGATCAGAAACAGAAAGGACGCGCCAAGATTGACGGCGATATAGTGCAGCGAGGCCCTCACTCGCGTCGCGCCCTGCCCATGGAGCGCCAAACCATAGGACGCTGCCAGCATCACCTCGAAAAACACGAAGAGGTTGAAGATGTCGCCCGTAAGGAACGCACCATTGATGCCCATCAGCAAGAACTGGAACAGCGAATGGAAGCTGCTGCCCGCCATGTGCCAGCGCGCCAGCGAATAGCACAGGGTCGCAAGCCCCAGGATTGCGGTCAGCAGCACCATCATGGCCGAAAGCCGGTCCGCAACCAGCACGATACCGAAGGGCGCGGGCCAATTGCCCACCGCATAGCTCTCCAGCACCCCACTTGGCTGTGCATTGGCCTGGCTCATCAGCAACACGGCGAGAAGCACCAGCAGCACGGCGGATCCAAGGCTGATCAGCGCGCGGGCATTGCGCAGCCGATCGTCAAACATCAGCAGCAAGGCGCCAGTTGCCATGGGCAATAGGATCGGCAGGATGACCAGATGGTCGAGGATGCTGTTCACCGCCGCTCCCTCCCATCCACATGGTCGGTTCCCGTAAGGCCGCGCGCTGCGAGCAGGACAACCAGAAACAGTGCCGTCATGGCAAAGCCGATCACGATAGCCGTCAGCACCAGCGCCTGTGGCACCGGGTCGGTGTAAAGCGAGGGATCAACCACCCCATCCTTGCTCAATACCGGCGCGGCGCCAACGCGCAGCCGCCCCATGGCAAATATGAATAGGTTCACTGCATAGGACAGCAGCGACAGGCCAATAATCACCTGGAAGGTGCGCGGCCGCAGCATGAGGTAAACCCCGCAGCTGGCCATAACGCCAATGCTGACTGCCAGAACAAGTTCCATCAGCGGGCCTCCACCGGCGCATCGGGTGACACTTCGGCTTCGGGCACAGGCTGCACAGGCCGGCGCGCCGCCTTTGGCGAGCGGATGGACTGGTGCGCCAGCGCGATCAGGATCAGCACGGTGGCCCCGATCACAAGCACGAACACACCAAGGTCAAACAGCAGCGCACTAGCCATCGGTACCCGCCCGATCAGGGGCAGGTCGGCATATTGGAAGGCTGTCGTCATGAAGGGATAGCCCAGCGCCAGGGACACCACCCCCACAAGGAGCGCCAGCAGCAGGCCGCTGCCGATCCAGCGCACGGGCAGGATGCGCAATCGATCCTCCACCCAGCGCGTACCGCCAGCCATGTACTGAAGGATAAACCCGATCGACATCACGATCCCGGCCGCAAAACCGCCGCCGGGCTGGTCATGCCCGCGCAGGAACAGGTGCAGCGCCAGGACGATAATGATGGGGAACATCCACTGCATGATCACGCCCGGCAGCAGCAGATATTCGTTGACCGTGTCGCCCAGCTTGCGCTCGGGCACCCGGTCATCAAAGGCATTCTGGATCAATTGCTGCTCGGGCTTGTTGATGGATTCCGCTGCCGGGCGGAACCGGCGCAGAATGGCAAAGACGGTCACCGCCACAATGCCCAGAACCGTGATTTCGCCCAGCGTGTCAAAGGCGCGGAAGTCCACCAGCATGACGTTGACCACGTTGGTGCCCCCGCCCAGCGCATAGGCGTTTTGGAGGAAAAACTCGGAAATCCCCGGCAACGGCTGGCGCAGCATCACCGCATAGGACAAGAGCGCCATGCCCAGCCCCGCCGCACCGGCCAGCGCCACATCGCGATAGCGCCGCAGGCGCACCTGGCGCAGCACCACTTCATCGCGCATGTCTTCCACCCGCTTGGGCAGCCAGCGCAGCCCCAGCAGGATCAAAACGGTGGTGACGATCTCCACCAGCAATTGGGTAATTGCCAGATCGGGCGCCGAGAACCACACAAAGGTCATGCAGGTGACAAGCCCCGTCCCACCCAGCAGAACCAGCGCCACCAGCCGGTGGAACTTGGCCTGCTGCGCCGCCATCACCGCGCAGATGATGCCGATCAGCCAAAGCAGCGCAAACACCGGATCGAACCCCTCAAGGGCGAGATCAACACGCCCAAGCCGCCCGGCGAGCACCGCCCCTGCCGCAGCGCTCGCCGCCAGAAACAGCAAGAACATCTGCGGCTGCAATCGACGCGTGCCGAAAAGGCTCTCCAGTCGCCGCGCCCATTTGGTGGTGAGCGTCAGCATGATGCGCTCGAAAATGCGCTTGCCCTTGAGCCGGCGCAGCAGCGGCGGCCCCTCTATGCCCTTTTGCAGATAGGCATGCAGCAGCCAGTAAAGCAGCGCCCCACCGGCCAGTGCCACCCCGCTCATCACGATGGCCCAATTAAAGCCATGCCACACCGAAAGGCTGTAATAGGGCGTGTCGGGTCCCGTCACCGAAATCACGGCGCTGGCGAGATAGGGCCCGATGGTGATGCCCGGCACCATCCCCACCACAAGGCACAGCAGAACCAGGATTTCGATCGGCCGCCGCATCAGTGCCGGCGGCTCATGGGGCACCTTGTCGAGCCCCTCGGGCGGCGGTCCGAAAAACACGCCATGCACGAAGCGCAAGGAATAGGTCACGGCAAACAGACTACCGATCGTCGCGCCCAGCGGCAGGGCAATATTAACGAAAGGATTGGCGTCGCGCTGCGCCGTTTCGGCGAAAAACATTTCCTTGGAAATAAAGCCATTCAGCAGCGGCACGCCCGCCATGGCCGCACTCGCCACCATGGCCAGCGTCGCCGTAAACGGAATAAAGCGGAACAATCCGCTTAAGCGCCTGATATCGCGCGTGCCGGTTTCATGGTCGATGATCCCCGCAGCCATGAACAGGGAGGCCTTGAAGGTCGCGTGGTTGGCGATATGGAAGATCGCGGCAACACAAGCCAGTGGGCTCGACATGCCCAGAAGCGCCGTGATGAGCCCCAGATGGCTGATCGTGGAATAGGCAAGAAGCCCCTTGAGATCCGTCTGGAATATAGCGGCAAAGCCCGCAAAGATCAGCGTGGCAAGCCCGGCAAACGTGACGATCCAGAACCATTCATCGGTCCCCGCCATCACCGGCCAAAGCCGCACAAGGAGGAACACCCCCGCCTTCACCATGGTCGCGGAATGCAGATACGCCGAAACCGGCGTCGGCGCCGCCATGGCATGGGGCAGCCAGAAATGGAACGGGAACTGCGCCGATTTGGTGAGCGCCCCCATCAGCACCAGCAGCAGCGCTGGCAGGTAAAGCGAATGGTTGCGGATCGCATCGCCCGATTGGAGCACCACATCGAGGTCATAGCTGCCAACGATATGCCCGATGATCAGCATGCCACCAAGCAGGCACAATCCCCCGAGCCCCGTCACGGTTAGCGCCATGCGCGCGCCATCGCGCGCCTGCCCCAAATGGAACCAATAGCCGATCAGCAGGAACGAGCTGATGGATGTCAGCTCCCAGAACAGCACCAATTGAATGATGTTGCCCGACAGGACCAGGCCCAGCATGGACCCCATGAAAAGGAGGAAAAACGCGAAAAACCGCGGCACGGGATCGGCAGGGGACATGTAGTAGCGCGCATAAAGCACCACCAGAAAGCCAACGCCGGTCACCAGGATACCGAACAGCCAGGAAAATCCATCCAGCCGCAGCACCAGGTTCAGCCCAAGCGCGGGCACCCAATTGATCTCCTCGCGCAGCACATTGCCATCGGTGATCTGCGGATAAAGCCAGATCATGGCCGCAAACCCAAGCGCCGCCACGGCGCCCGACACCCATGCTTCCATGCTCCGTGCATTCCTCGGCATCACCGCCACCAAGAGGGCAGCCATGAAGGGCAGGAGCAGAAGCACGATCAGCAAAAAGGACGGCGTCATTATCGGGGCGGGCACCTTTTATGATGGTCTGGAAATCAGCTGGGATTTCCAATGCTTGTTACTGCAGACGTGGCGAAGCGCAACCCGAAACATTGTCGCGGAACCCATAATTTCGCGAACTGGGCGAAGGCCATATCAGCCCCGCGGCTCATGTTGGTCCACACACCGTTCCGGAGCAGCGCCATGCCACCCCTGGACGGCAACGTGACTATCCCGATTTGGTTCAGCACCACCTGCTCGCCAACAAGCATGACCATCTCTCTCGTGCCAGACCCGGTTGCTGCGAGGTAACTGCAGTTTCCAAAAGGAACCTGGAGCAACAAAAAGTGCCGTCTTGCGCAGCACCCTTCTGCCATCTAGTGAGAGAACAGTCACTAATGGTGACCAACTAACTGTTTGTTCCTTTAAGGCCCATTAACATGAAAAACATCTTCCGTCTCGACGCCAGCATTCGCCGGGAAGGCTCCGTTACCCGTGCTGTGGCCGACACGCTGCAGGCGAGCATCGAGGGCCGGCTGGGCGAAAGCCGGGTTAAAAGGCGTGATGTGGGCCTCTTTCCCCTGCCCGCTACTGCTTGGGCCGCGAGTGCCCTAGCCGGCTTTGTGCCGGAAGATCAGCGTTCCCTCGAGCAAAAAGAAGCTCAAAAGCTGGCAGCCGAACTCGCCGACGAACTTGTCGACGCCCAGGCATTTATCTTTGCCATTCCCCTCTACAATTTTGGCGTCTCCCAGCACGCTAAGACCTGGGTCGACATCCTCCTGACCGATCCGCGCTTTGCGCCCGGTGCTCCCAGGCTCCTCGCCGGCCGCCCCGCTTTCCTCGTTGTGGCCCGCGGTGGCGGCTATGGCGCAGGCACGCCCCGCCATGGCTGGGACCATGCCACGGGCTGGCTGCTGCGCATCCTGCGCGATGTTATGGAACTCAACGTTGAGCTGATCGAAGCCGAGCTGACCCTTGCCGATGTCACCCCGGCCATGGCCAGCCTGCGCGAACTTGCCGCACAAAACCTGCAGGACGCCCATGGCGCTGCCGCCCGGCACGGCGAAAAACTCGCAAGCCTGCTTGCCCCCGGCATTGCGGCGGAATAGCCAAGAAAGCAACGGCCCTGCGTTCTCGAGTGTTTCCCTCCCGAGAACGCGCTGCATTCCACGCAAACGAAACGAGGCGAGCCATGAAGAAGATCGGTTTTTTGTCGTTCGGGCACTGGAATCCCTCGCCCCATTCGCAAACCCGCACCGCCGCCGATGCCCTGCTCCAGGCCATTGACCTTGCGGTCGCCGCCGAAGAGCTCGGTGCCGACGGCGCCTATTTCCGGGTGCATCACTTTGCTCGGCAATACGCTTCGCCCTTTCCGCTGCTGGCCGCTGCGGGCGCCAAGACCAAGCGCATCGAACTTGGTACCGCCGTTATCGACATGCGCTACGAAAATCCCATGTACATGGCTGAAGACGCCGGTGCCGCCGATCTGATTGCGGGCGGGCGCCTCCAGCTTGGCATCAGCCGCGGTTCACCCGAACAGGTTATCGATGGCTGGCGCTATTTTGGCTACGCGCCCCCTGAAGGGGGCACTGACGCCGACATGGCGCGCCAGCATGCCGAAGTCTTTCTTCAGGTCCTGCGCGGCCAGGGCTTCGCCGAGCCCAATCCACGCCCCATGTTCCCTAACCCACCCGGCCTGCTTCGCCTCGAGCCACACAGCGAAGGCTTGATCGATCGCATCTGGTGGGGCGCCGGCTCCGACGACACCGCCCGCTGGGCCGCCCGGCTCGGCATGAACCTGCAAAGCTCCACCCTCAAGAACGATGAAACCGGCGAGCCCTTTCACATCCAGCAGGCCCGTCAGATCCGTGCTTATCGCGAAGCCTGGAAAGAAGCCGGCCACACCCGCGAACCCCGCGTTTCCGTCAGCCGCAGCATCTTCGCCCTCGTCAATGACCAGGACCGCGCCTATTTCGGCACCGGCCGCAACGAGCAGGACCAAGTGGGCTTCATCGACGAAAACACCCGCGCCATTTTCGGCCGCGGCTACACCGGCGAACCCGATCAGCTGATCGATCTCCTGCGCACCGACGAAGCGATCGCAGAAGCCGACACCCTGCTCCTCACAATCCCCAATCAGCTCGGCGTCAGCTACAACGCTCACGTCATCGAATCCATCCTCACCCACATAGCCCCGGCACTGGGCTGGCGCTAAAGGGCGATCAAACCGAAAACATCTTCCGCTCGGGCAGGGCGCACTTCCATGGGCGATCCTCTTGGGTCAACTTCTTTCGCGACACGAGCTGCGAACAACGAGCGCCCCATGGCCGTAGAGATCAAGCCCATCGCAATGCAATATTTCGACGGTTTCTACCGGGCGCTCGACATTGTAGCCCGCGAACGGCGTTTTCTTTCATCCGACCAAGCTCCACCCTATGAAAGCGCCGCAAACTTCGTGGCCGGCAACATCAAGACTGGCAATCTCCAGTTCGTCGCCCTGGATGGATCCAGCGTAGTCGGCTGGTGCGATATCTGCCGGCAGGGCAACACCTTTTTTCGCCATTGCGGCACGCTCGGCATGGGCATCCTCCCTGAGTACCGCGGGCAAGGCATCGGCGGCAGATTGCTGGCGACCACCCTCCAGGCTGCCCGAACCAGCCGCTTTCACCGCGTTCAACTCGAAGTTTTCGCCACCAATAGGGAAGCGATGGCGCTTTACCGCAAGCATGGTTTCATTCTTGAGGGCACCCGAAAGATGGCAGCGCTGATCGACGGACAGGGCATTGACATCCACCTCATGGCCATCACCGACCAAGCCGAAGGGGGCTAAGGCTCGCCTGCTTTCCTCCTTGCCCCTTCCTCTCGCCCCTTTGCCGCCTTGCGTGCAATACGCAGCTCATCAATGCTAGGCTGCCACCAAAGCGCGTTTTCAGCGGGCGCGGCTTTCGCCGGCCAGGTGCGGATCAGCTCCTCCAGGCTCGCCGGCCGCCAATAGCCCCACACATAATCATGGCCTTGCGGAAATTCGGGATAAACGCCCTCGAGCATTTCCGGCGCCACCAATTCCCCATTGCACCGATCAAACACCACAATCCCATGGTGTCGGCTCATGACCGGTCGCTCAAGCGGCGGCAGATCATCGCCATGGAGCGGATGCCGACGTCGCCGCCGTTCAGCCGATCGCAGACGCGTGGCAGGATCCGCACTTTCCCGCCTCTCCGCCGCCCGCGCCTTTCTTTGCTCCGGCTCGTTGCGCCGCGCAGCTTCTTCGATGCCCGCCCAGCGCTTGCGCAATTCTTCGTAGGATCGAAACGGCACGATCCACGCTTTGCGGCTCGGCTCCCAGGCCGCAAAGGGGATTTCGCGCAAGAGCGCAACAATCGTGCGGGAATAGGGTGTCACAACCTCCAGCCCTTCTGGGCGCACTCGCAGATAGGGCGATTGGATGGGATCGAACTGGAAGGCGTCCTTCCCCCGCGCATCCGCATGAACGGAAATGGCTGCATTCTCCCGCTCCAGCCAGCGCTCAAACCGTCTGCTCGCCATTTTGCCTGGAATGAACCAGGCCTTGCGCTCGTCGCTCCACCGCGCCCGCGGAAACTGCTCGCGAAAATGCTGCACGCTCATGCGGTCATAAGGAAAGCTCGCGGTCGTACCCACTGCTTCCTTTGCGTCTTTCCCGCTTTCACCCATGCTTTAGCCCTCAAGCAGAGTACGGGGAACGCAAGCCCTTCCATCGGGGTTCAAAAGGACGCGAAGGCCAGACATGTGTGGCAAGTGGAGCATGACACCCGGTGCAAGACAACGACCTGACCGCCGATGAACTCAAGACGCTTCAGCTGTTCGATGCGCCCGACCAGCCGCTCGACATCGACCCCCAGCATTTTGCCAAGCTCTTGTCCCTTGCCTTGCTGGAGCAAAGGGAAGGCGGCTCGCACCTGACCGAGGCTGGCCGCGAGCGGCTTCGAAACACACGCAACTAGCGCGCTCACGAAAGCGGCTCTTGCAACGATGTGATCAGCTCTTGATCACAATAGTGGAACCAACACGTCTCCACATGTCTTGCCACGACGTCAAACAACAGGATGTTGCGGCCATGCCTGAGTTCATTCAGTGTAGACCAGATCAAATTCCCTCCCAGGCCGTTGTCGTGCATGCATGGCACGCCATGGGCCGCGTCGTGGCAGATGTTGCATGCAGCAATTGCCCACGCGCCGAAGACTATGTGATCGCCGATTTTCCCCGCCCCGTTCCCCTGGCTATCGCGCGCGCCGTGGAGGTCTGCCAAATCTGCGGCCTTGAGACTATCGCTGTCGTGGTGGAAGAAGGCCTCGAATGGCGCCGGGACTGGGCCCCTCTCAAGCGGCAGGCCGAAGCCCTTTCGGCCTGAATTCACCCGTTGATCGCCATGCCTCCCTGAGCCGAGCGCAGGCATCGGAATGCCCTGCTCGCCAGCTCAGGCGGAAGGCGATCGTCACAGGCATGGCCAAGGCACGACCGTGCTTTTCGACAAACTCCATCGACAGCAATCTCGAAATTTCGGCTAGAAACTAGGTGCGCATCGCATTCCGCTTGCGCCGCTTGGCCGAATACATCGCATCATCGGCGATCCGGTAAAGCTCGGAGAGATTCTGCGCGTCATCCGGGTAGAAGGCAATTCCCGAACTCACACCCACGCTCACCTGCCCATCTCCAATCGTGATGGGCTTGGCCACTGCTTTTTCCAGCCGCGACAAGGCGACGGCCACATTGGTGCGGGAACACGGGTGGCGGATCAGCACGGCAAATTCATCCCCACCCCAGCGCGCCACCAGATCGCTGCTGCGGAACGTGGATCGAAGCAGATCTGCAAAATGGCGCAGTACAGCGTCGCCCGCCGAGTGGCCATGCGTGTCGTTGACAGGCTTCAGGCCGTCCAGATCCATGACAATGAGTCCCACCGTTTCCTGGTGGCGGCTCATGTTGAGGGCTTCGGCGAACGCTGCATCAAAGGCGCGCCGGTTATAGAGCCCGGTGAGCGGGTCCTGCCCGGCAATTGCCTGGAGGCGTTCCTCGCGCTCCTTTTCCGCCGAAATATACTGGAACATGGCCAGCGACATATTGGCTTCAGGAAGCATAACGCCGCTGAAGCGCGTCGGCAGGAGCTTTCCGGCCCTCGTGACAATAGGGACTTCTTCCTGCGGGAATTCAAAGGGCTCCAGGAGATTTTGCCCCCGCAATCTATTGAGTTGGACAACGGCGTGATTCGCCTGCTGACGATTGGCGAACAATCTCCTGATCAGGTCGGCAACGGTGCCGGCCTCGGCAAGCGTATAGCCGGTCACATCGGTGAAGCGGCGGTTCATAAACTCCACCACATCGTCGTCGATCCGGCTCCACGATATGGCAACCGGCATGGCGTTGAGTGCCACCTTCATGCGGTCGTCCAAGCGCGTCTTTAGCCCGATCGGCACAACAGTGCTGCTTTTCATATAAACGCCTCCAAATGGGGAGCGCAGCGACGGCCCTATAGTTCCCCCCGAGACCCAACGCTCCCTTCTAGGGTTACCAAAAGCTTAGTGCCCGTCCCCGGCGATCAGAAGGAACTGCCCGGCAGCTAAGGGGTTGAGAAGCCCATGACCTTTTCAGCCTACACCGAGTTCGATTGCGTAATCATTGGAGGCGGCCCCGCCGGACTGATGGCCGCAATCTATCTTGCCCGCTTCCACCGGCGGCCGCTGATCGTCGACGCAGGACAGAGCCGCGCCCGCCTCATTCCCGTGTCCCACAATATTTCGGGCTTTGCCGAAGGGATCAGCGGCGCCGAGCTCCTCCAGCGCATGCGCGCCCAGGCGGAGGGCTACAAGATCCCAATCCTGCAGGCGACCGCCGAAACGATCACCTGCGCCAGCGACGGCTTCGAAGTCGTCGCCAGAAACCACACGCTCAAGGCGCGACGCGTGCTCCTCGCCACTGGCATTGTCGACAATATACCCGAACTGCCCAGCCTTGCCGCCAGCCTTTATGGCGGCGCGCTGCGGCTCTGCCCGATCTGCGACGGCTACGAGGCCACCAATCAATCCGTCGCCGTTTATGGCCCGCCAGGCCGCGCCGCCGCCGAGGCCATGTTCCTCCGCACCTATAGCGAGGAGGTCACGCTCCTGCCTGCCACGACCGATCCGATGGATGAAGGGCTCGCAAGCCAACTCGCCGCAAGAGGCATAACGATCGCCCCAGTGCCATGCGATGTCGAGGTGAATGCAGACAATGTCGAGGCTCGCTTTGCCGACGGCACAAGCCGCCGCTTCGACGTCCTCTACCCCGCTTTGGGTGCAGTGGTGCAGTCAGGCCTGGCACAAAGGCTTGGCGCCCGATGCGAGAAGGTCGGCTGCATCATTGTTGATCATCACCAGAAAACCAGCGTTGAAGGGCTCTACGCAGCCGGCGACGTCGTTCACGAACTCAACCAGATTGCCGTGGCGCTTGGCCACGCCGCCATCGCGGCAACCGACATTCACAACAGCCTCGCCCGCGACGATGGCGAGCGCCTCCGCTAGCCCATCAACTCCACTTAACACAGGCGTTCCCGGCATCCTTTTCCCCTAATTCGCTGTTCCCATCAGGTTCATTTTGCCTTGAGTCCCATGTCATCTGACCGCCAAGAACTCATCGCCCGCCAAAACGCTCTTGCCGACTTTGGCGAGTTGGCCCTGCGCTCCGATGATCTCCAGGCGATCCTGACTGAAGCTTGCCGCATCGTGGTCGAAGCGCTTGGCGCCGACTTAGCCAAAATCCTTGAGATCCAGTCCGACCAGCGCACGGCCCTTGTACGGGCCGGCATTGGCTGGCGCGACGGGATTGTTGGCCGGCAATGCGTCTTGATGAGCGAAGAAACGTCCGAAGCCTTTGCGCTCCGGCAAGGCAAGCCCATCGTCATGCAAAACCTTGCCACCGAACAGCGCTTCGGCATTCCCCACTTCATGGAGAAGCATGGCGTTCAGGCGCTGGTAAATGTTCCCATCTTTCTGCCGGGCGGAAAGCCTTATGGCATTCTCGAGGTCGACGCTTTCCAGCCCCGCGAATTCGCCGATGCGGAAGTCAGTTTTCTGCGCACCTATGCGGCCGTGCTTGGCCCCGTTATTGACCGGCTGCACAAGATCGCCGATCTCGAGCGCAGCGATGAGCGTTTCCGCACCGTGGTGGAAAACGCCCAGGATTTTGCAATCATCCTCAGCGATCCCGAGGATCGGATCACCGCCTGGTTTCCCGGGGCAGAAGAAATCCTGGGCTGGCGCGAGGACGAGGTGCTCGGCAAGCGGATCGACACGATCTTCACGCCTCAGGATCAGGAAAGCGAGATGCCCGCGCGCGAACGGGAAAATGCTCTCGAACGAGGCCGAGCCTCCGACGTACGCTGGCACGTGACCAAGTCTGGGGGCCGCGTCTTTCTTGATGGGCAAACAATTGCCCTGCGCAATGCGGATGGGTCCCTGCAGGGTTTCCTCAAGATCGCGCAGAACCTAACCGAGCGGAAACGCAACGAGGAACGCCAGGCGGTCCTGCTCGCCGAACTGCAGCACCGGGTGCGCAATGTCCTTGCCCTGGTCGGGGCCCTTCTGAACCGTGGCGATCTTTCCCTCGACACGGTAGAGTTTCGCGATCGCCTTGCTGGCCGGATCAGGGCCATGTCACGCACCCAAACACTGCTCACGCGCGGCGCAGGCCAGGGCGTGGACCTTGAAGGCATGATCCGCGAGGAATTGCAGGCCCAAGGCGCACGCGATGGGCAGGTGGCGCTGAGCGGCCCGACCATCACGCTTCCGCCCAAGGCCGCAGAAGTGCTGACGCTTGCCGTCCACGAGCTTGCAACAAACGCCAGCAAGCACGGAGCCCTTTCGCAAGCGCAAGGGCGCGTTGAGGTGCAATGGCGCCTCCAAGGAAAAGGCGATGAAACCTGGTTCCATCTGGATTGGGTGGAGCAAGGGGTTCAACTGGAGCCCGATCAGCCGCGGCGCAAGGGCTTCGGCACCGAACTCATCACTGGCCGCGTCCCCTATGAACTGGGCGGCAAGGGCGAGATGACGATCGAGCTCGGTGGACTTGCCTGCCACATTGCTTTCCCCCTGAAATCAGGCGAAAGCATCCTGCAGGCGGGCCTTTCGCCCAGCCAGCGCATATAGGAAAAGCATGAGCGATCCAACGCCCCTCCAAGGCCGTTCGGTTCTGGTGGTAGACGACGACTTCTTTCTGGCCATGGACGCCTGCTCGACGCTGCAAGAGGCCGCCGCCACGATCATTGGTCCCTTCGGCCGTGCCACCGATGCCTTGAATTCCCTTAAGAACCAACGCCCCGACCTCGCCATCGTTGATCTCAATCTCGGCTCGGGCCCCAATTTCGAGCTGGCCCGAACCCTTGCAGATGCCGGCATTCCGACCGTGATCATGACGGGCTACGACAAGGACGTCATCCCGCCCGATCTCACCCATTTGCCCTGCCTGCAAAAGCCGCTCGACATGGGCCAGCTCATCTCAACCTGCGAGAACCTGCTTCAATAGGCGGCTCATGGCCTACACGATCGACCTGGCCTCCGCCCCGCCCCACCAGATCTTGTCGGCGTCGATCTTGCCGATCAGCCTTCGTGCCTCGCTTTCGGGCACCGGCTTGCTGAAGAAATAGCCCTGCGCGAAATCGCTGCCGTTTGCGCGAAGCCGATCCAGCTGCTGCCGCGTCTCCACCCCTTCGGCCGTGATGGTCATGCCCAGCGTCCGCCCCAGGGTGATAATCGCCTTGATGATGGCCTGCGACTCTCCTTCATCACCCACATGGGCCACAAAGGAGCGATCGATCTTGAGTTTGGTGAAAGGGAATTTCCGGAGGTAACTGAGGGAAGAAAACCCCGTACCGAAATCATCCAGCGCAATGCCAACCCCCAGATCTCGGAATTGGTGCAGGATATGCAAATTGAGTTCGCTATCCTGCATCAGCACGGATTCGGTTATCTCGAGCTCCAGCCGATGCGCGGGCAGCCCTGAATCCGCCAGCGCCTGGGACACTTGTTGCAGCAGATTGTTGTTGCGGAATTCGCAGGCTGAAAGGTTTACCGCCACATTGACATGTTCGGGCCAAGCCATCGCCGCACGGCATGCCCGGCGCAGCGCCCAGGCGCCCATTGGCAATATGAGGCCGGTTTCCTCTGCGACGGGAATGAAATCAGCCGGACTGACCAGCCCGCGCTCGGGATGTCGCCACCGCAACAGCGCCTCGAAGCTATCCACGCGATCTTTCGCGAGGTCCACGACGGGCTGGAAAAAGAGTTCGAATTCACCCCGGGCAAGGGAGCTCTCAAGGTCCGCCTTGATGGCCTGCCGGTCCACCATGCGCGCTTCCATCTCGAACTCGAACACCCGATAGGTGCCGCGCCCAGCGCGCTTGGCTTCATAGAGCGCAATGTCGGCGCGCTGGAGAAGCTGGTCTCCATCATTGCCAGCCACCCCTGCCACGGCGATCCCGATGCTTATCCCGACATGCAGATAAGCTTCATCAAGAAGGAAACTCTCGCCCAGCGACGCCACCAGCCGCTCCGCCAGTTCTTCCAGCGCCCTTCGCTCGCTTTGCCCCACCGAAATGATCGCGAACTCATCGCCCCCTATTCGCGCGACATAGTCCCCCTCCCCCGTGCAGGATCGAATGCGCTCCCCCACTTCCACAAGCAGCGCATCACCCGCCGCATGGCCCAGAGTGTCGTTCACCTCTTTGAAGTGATCGAGATCAAGGCATAGCACGGCCACGCCTTTCTTGCCGCCCGCCTCGGCCAGCTCCGCCGAGAGCCGTTCGCGGAACGCGCGCCGATTGTGCAGCCCGGTTAGGGAATCATGCCTGGCAAGGTGCTCGAGCTTGGCATGCGCCTGGCGCCGTTCGGTGACGTCGCGAAAGAAAACCGACAATCCAACTGCGGTCGGATAGGCATGAACCTGCAGCCACACCCCCTTTATCGCCAAAAATTCCTCGAATTCCACCGCTCTCTGCGTGGCAAAGGCCTGCTCGTATTGCCGCTGGAACTGGGTACCCACCGCATCGGGAAAGGCGTCCCACAAATACCCGCCAACGGCGAAGCCTGGAATGTCGCCGAGCAGTTCATGCGCCCGCCGATTAAGATACGTAATGCGCCAATTGCGATCAATAACGGTGACACTGTCGGATGTACTGTCCAACACCGCGGACAACTCCTTGCTGCTGGCGATCGCTTCGCCCCGGAGCTTGCGCTCGGCCTGCAGCATCCAATGTTCCCGCACACCAAACAAAACCATGAACATCACGGTCGCCGGAAGCGCAGTAAGATAGATCCAGCCATGGATCGGAAGGCCAACGGCTATTGCCGCGGTGAACACGGCGGCCACACAGGCGGCCGGAACAAAGGCTTCGGCAATCAGCTGGGATCGCGAGAGCTGCTGCTCGGGCGCTTGCCGTAGCGCCTGACCCTGCCGTAGATCTTCCAGCGCGGCCCAGATAACAAACAGGAAGCACATCACCCACGCGCTGTCGAACAGGCTGCCCACATCGTAGCCCCCTCCCATAAGCGTCACGCCATACTGCAGATTAGCCAGCGCCTGCGCGAACACGGCCAGCAACACCAGTCCAAGCACCAGCTGCTTGTGCGGGGGTGAATGGATCACAAGGCAGATCAGCCCGAAAGCTCCAGTTCCAAACCAGGCGACGGGGTAAAAGAACGCAACAGAAGTTCCAAGGGGACTAAGCTGCGAGCCACCAAGCACTGGCAGCAGCAGGAGAAAGCCCGCAAGGGTGGATGCAAGCAGCGTGAGCCACAGATTGGCGATCTGCACCCGCGTGATCAGCCGCTTGTCGACGCCGAAATGATAAATTCCGAAAATGAAAAGAACGCAGGTCAGAACATAGCCAGCATCCGCAAGACCCGGGAATTGGCTGGGGAAGCGCTGCAGATCATAGAACTGCCAGGCAATGGTTCCCAGGCTCCACAAGCCCGAGCCCAGGCACAGTTCGAGCCACGCACGCCGATCATATCCCGCAGCCACCCGATAGGCGAAAAAGCACGCCACAGCCGCCGCTGCCGGCACAACGGTCCAGGCCACAACCGACCACCAATGGCGCTCGCCACTGTCCAGCTGCAACACATCCGGCCCAAACTGAAACAGCAAACATCCCAGAACCAGCAGGCCTGCCGCGACGATCCTGCTGTAGGGGGCACCAGAATAAAACATCCCGCCCTAACCGGCGGCGGCGGCCCCAAGTTCCTGCGGCTCACCGGTTCCGGTTAACAGGATGCAAACGACGAGTGCCGTGCTCGGCTTAGCCAGCACAATCGGGCGGAACACTTCGAGGCGCCCCGTCATTGCCCCAGCAGTAGAAATAAGGAGCTTGCCGTGACCCAACCCAACAAAGACAATCCATCCAAGCCCTCCGCCGATGCGATGACGCCGGAGCAGATCAGCAAGGCCACGCAGCAGAACCAGGACCGGAACAGGCCCGACCAGGATCAATCCGCGCAAGAGGGGCAAAAAAGTGTCGCCAATGACAGCGGCACGCCCGGCTACGGCGCCGAAGAGAGCAAGAGCCAGCCTCGGCAAAACGGCTTGGATAACCAGAACGCTCGGGTCGACGATCTAGGCGACAGCACCTGAGTTTGCCTTGGCTCTGTTGCATTAGCCAACTGCATGGATGTTTCCTCGCTAGTGCCCTGCCTGCCGGTTAACGCTGGATAGAGGCGCAACTGCACTCCGGCGGGCGCATTGCCCCTCCCCAGACACAAACTATCTGGCCTTCACCTCGCGCCTGATAACAAGGGCCGAACCAAAACGCGGGTGCCCCCTATGGCGTGATCATGGGACCGTTCCTGTGCCCCATCGGCATACCCTGCCAAGCCCAGCCTGGGGCTACGTGGCAGGTGCGGACCTGCGCACGGGCAGCCGCCCCGACAACGGGGCCACGCGTGCTCAAGCCGAGCGAGGTCAAGCTTTGCCAGGCACAAGTGTGACAGCAGTCCACGCCAACGATCCAGCTTGGAGGCAAACCCTGGCCTCATCGCACGCCCAAAAGGAAAAACCCCGCCAGCCTAGTGGCTGAACGGGGTTTCTTTTGGTTGCGGGAGCGCGCAACAATCGCACCCCTACATTCTCGATAGCGGCATAAACGCAGGTTTTGACCCATCCATGCCGTAAATGGAGGATCGCTGCCTCGGCGCCCAACAATCTAGCGCTGCATTACTGATAAGCGCTAGGCACTCTGCGAATGCAGCTAGCGTTCAGATTGCTAAATTGAGCGACGCACAGCGTAGCGGAAAATTTCATCGGTCGGTTCAACTCCGAGGCCTGAGCCGGTGGGGACCAGATACGCGCCTTGCGCGCATCCCATGTCGCCAGTGGTGTGAGCAAGATTTCGGTCAAAGATCGAGTGCTGGTACTCATGGTAGGGCAGGTTCTGCAGAGTTGATGCGGCCTGCAAACTCGCCGCCATGAAGATACCAATGCTGATCGAGGCATGGGGAATGGTGTTCATGTGAAAAGCCTGCGCCATGCGGCCGATCTGGATGAATTCGGTGATGCCGGTGTGCCCGATCTCGGGCTGGACGACGCTCATGGCGCGGGCTTCGAAGCGTGGGCGGAATTCGTAGGTCGTGCGCAATTCTTCGCCCAGCGCCAGCGGCACGCCGATGCTATTGGCGACGCGGACCTGGCCCTCAAGGTTTTCCGGCTGTACCGGCGCTTCGGCGAAATAGAGATTATAGGCCTCAAGCCGTCGGATCAGGCGGATGGCTTCGGCGGCCTCGAACTTCCAGTGAAGATCGACCATCAGATCGATATCCGGGCCTACGGCTTCTCGCAGGGCGGCCATTTCGACGACGATGCCTTCGTCGGAAACGGCAGCGGCGAACTTGATGCCTTTATAGCCCTTGCCGATCCATTCAAGCGCGAGATCGCAGCGCTCCTTGATGGTCGCGCGCGGTAGGCCGGAGACATAGGCAGGAATGGTATCGTGGCGGCGCCCGCCCAGTATTGTCGAGATCGGCACGTTCAGCACCTTGCCGGTGAGGTCGTAGAGGGCGATATCGACACCGGCAAGGGCGTCCAGATAAAAGCCGCCAAAGAACCCGCGCACCCGCATCAGATCATAGAGATCTTCGTGGATGACCACCGCATCACCCGGATCTCGGCCGATGATCACTGGTCCCAGTACATCATCGATGATGGCCTTGGTCGCCTCGGGCGCGACGATGCCATAGCACTCGCCCCAACCCACCTTGCCGCTTTCGCCTGTGACCTTCACCAAAAGCGTCATGTCCGTGGATGGATAGATCGTGCGGTTGCCCTTGCGAACTAGATAGCCGCGCTCGTTGATCGCCTCGCCCCCTTTGAGGGGCCCGAGATAGGGCACCTCGCGGGGAATCGAGATGATGAAGGTTTCAACCCTGACGATGGCGTCGACGATGTTTGGCATCAGACGGGCTTGTGGTTCGAATAAGGCAGATCGGCCTCGGCCAGCAGCAACGCCAGCTCGGCGCGGTCACCCTCGTCGAAGCGGGGCCCCTTGCCACGCACGAAAGTATGCTGGATGACGCCGCGCCGGCGCAGCACTTCCTTGGTCATGTGCATGCGGAAGATAGCCTGGAAATTGAGCAGGGGCAGGGAGACGTTGTAGAGCTTGCGTGTGGTGGCGACATCGCCCGCCTGCCAGGCATGGATCATCTGCGCGTGGATATCGGCCAGTTCGGTTGCCGGCATCGTGCCCGCGGCGCCGCGGGCCAGCTCGTCGGTGACATAGCGCCCGCCTGCCCCGCCGAAAATGGCCTCGACCGAGCCCTTCGCCGCCGCTTTGATCCGCGTCAGATGCTGACCACAGGGGGAGGTCTCTTCCTTGACGTAGCGGATTTCGGGAACAGCTTTGGCGACGGCAGCGACTTCCTCGGGGGTCAGTCCGGCGCCGATCGGCTTGGGCTGGTTCTGCAGCATGATCGGAACCCCCGCCCCCGCCGCGACGGCCTTAAAATACTCCGTCTGGGCGGCAATGTCGTTGCCGAGCGCGAAAGGCGCGATGACCATGGCGGCGGCGGCGCCGATTTCTGCGCCCTGGGAGATGTGCTGGGCCGCAATTGCAGGATTGGGATCGCTGGCGCCGATGATGATCGGGATGCGCCCGTGGATGCGCTCCGCGAGGAGCTTGACCTGACTGCGGCGCTCCTCGGGGGTGAGGGTATCCACCTCACTGGCGACACCCGGATAAACGACCCCATCGACATCGCTCTCTAGCGCAAAGTCGATCACCGACAGGAAGTCAGCGGTATCGATCTGGCCGTCATCGCGGAAAGGTGTGGGCAGTACGGGAAACGCACCGGCGAGGGGTTTGGTCATTTAACGGCTCCGGCGGTGACGCCCTGGATGAAGTAACGCTGAAGGAACATGAAGGCGACCACAATGGGTGCCGAGGCGACTAGGGAGGCCGCCATGGCGCCGCCCCAGTCAGAATTGGAATCGCTGAGGTAGGTCAGTAACAGTCCTGGCCCGATGGTGCGCTTGTCGTCGGAGACGATCAGCGTCATCGAATAGAGCAGGTCGTTCCAGCTCCACATGAAGGAATAGAGGAACACCGTAACGATGGGCGGGATGGAGATGGGAATGACGATGGTGTGGAAGATGCGGAGGTCGCTGGCGCCATCGGCCCGCGCCGCATCGATCAGCTCGTCGGGAACCTGCGAGAAATAGCTGAACAGCATGTAGGTCGCCACCGGCAGGGCGAAGACGATATAGGACAGGATCAGCCCGATCTGGGTGTCGAGCAGGCCGAACTGGGTCCAGAGCGGATAGATGCTAATCAGCAGCAGGCCGAACGGGAACATCTGGGCTGAAAGCATCAGCAGCATTATCGGCTGGCGGCCGAAATAATCGTATTTGGCGAAGCTGTAGGCCGCGTAGAGCGCGAGCAGCGAGTTGAGTGCCGCACTGGAGCCGGAGGTGATGAGGCTGTTGAGCAGATATGTCGGTAGGCGGCCCTGGGTCAGCGCCGTCCAATAGTGGTGCAACGTGATCTCCTGGGGGAACGCCGTGGGGATGATCTTGTAGAGTTCCGCATCGGCTTTCAGCGATGAGGTGATCATCCAGTACACCGGGAAGAACAGAAAGAAGCCGATAAGGGCAAGTGTCAGTCCGAAGACGATCTTCGCCGTGGTGCTGCTGAGGTCGAGCATCAACGGTTTCCTTTGACCAGAACGCGCAGGTAGAAAATGGCTGGCGGCACGAGCGTGGCGACCCAGAGGACGCCGATGGCCGACGCCATGCCGATATCCCACTGCTCGAAGGCGCGGCGATAGACTTCCACCGAGAGCACCGCCGTGGCCCGGACGGGGCCGCCACCGGTTAGGGCGTAGATGGTGTCGAAATCCTGCAGGCCACCAATGGCGCCCAGGATCACCACCACCATCAGCACGGGACGCAAATGGGGCAGGATATGGTCGCGCAGGATGGCCCAGTTGCTGGCGCCATCTACGCGGGCGGCATCGATCTGTTCGCGATCGAGATTCTGCAGCCCCGCCAGAAAGAAGGCCATGAACAGCGGAATGGCGCGCCAGATGCGGGTCAGCACCACGGCCAGCATGGCGCCTTCCGGTGTCGACAGCCAGGCCTGCGGCATGTCGATGGCCCCGATCTCGAGCAGAAACGCGTTCATGACGCCGTAGCGGCTGTTGAAAATCCAACCCCAGATGAAGGCGCTCACCGTGCTGGGTACGACCCAGGGCAGCAGCGTCATGGCGCGCAGCGTGCCGCGGCCGCGGAAGGGCTGATTGAGGATCAGCGCCCAACCCAGCCCGAAGACCAGCGCTCCAAGCGTGGAGCAGCCGACATAGATCAGGGTGATGAAGAAGGACTGCAGCGCCTCGGGGCTGCTGAGCACCGCCTGGAAATTGTCCACGCCGACAAAGACCGGCTCAATGCTTTGCAGCGTGAATTCGAACATGGACAGGCCGAGCGCCTGCCCGAACGGATAGAGGATGACGAGAACGAAAGCCGCCGCCGCTGGAATCAGCATCAGCAGGCCGATGCGCCGCTGGGCGCCCTTGAGGCCACTGCGCTTGGCGAGTGGCGAAACAGGATAGTTCAGGACCTGGTCCCGGCTGTTGGAATGGGTGCTCACGGGGCGCTCTCGAACCGAATGCAGATGGCCCGGCACCGAGGCGCCGGGCGGGGAGACCTAGTTGGCCAGCTTGTCCATGGAAGCCTGCAGGCGACCGGCCATCGACGCGATGGCATCATCCGAGGACTTCTGGCCGAGCAGCGCAGCCTGCACTTCTTCGCCGATGATCTGGGTCAGCTCGGCGCCATTATCCCAGATACCGATCTCGTTCATTACGGGCGTCTGGTTGAACTCGGCCCAGGCCGAGAGATAGGCATCGTCGGCAATGGCTGGGTTCTGCCGCGCGGCGAGGGTTCCCGGCAGGGCGCTCAGCTCGACAGGGAACTGCGTTTGCACCGCATCGTCGGCCAGATAGTTGACGAACTTCATATTCGCGTCGTCCGCCACGGGCGGGTTCGACTGGGCGAATGAGATGATCATGTGGCCCCACTGGATCGACTTGGACTCGTCGCCTTCATTGGCCACCGGCACGGCGATCGGCTGGATATTGACGTCGAATGCCTCACCCTGCCCTGAAAAGCTGCGCAGGAAGGAGCGCGACTGCGGCGCATCGATGTAGAAGGCCGAGACATTCTGGGCTAGGAGGCGACGCGCGTCGGGGCGGTCGACTTCGGGCGCCGCCAGGCGATCGCTCATCAACCCGACCATGAATTCGAGCGCAGCGCGGCTTTCCGGGCTATCGACGACAACCTTGCCTTCATCATCGATGATGCGGCCACCGAAGGTCCAAGTCCAGATCATATAGTCAAGCAGGATGGAGTTCGGGTTGATCGTGGCCATCGCATAGGGCACGGAATTGGGCACGTTGTCGCGAACGGCAACGAGGGCAGCCTCGAACTCTTCGATCGTAGTAGGCATGTCGGCGATGCCTGCCTGGTCGAGCACCGCCTTGTTGGCTACCATACCGATCGAGCCGGACATCAGCGGCAGCGCCAGCTGCTTGCCATCGATCTGGCCCATGGCCAGGGCCTCAGGCGCATAGATCTCGCTCAGAGTTTCGGCGCCGAACACTTCGTTATAGTCGACCAGCCCGAGGGCGCTAAAGGTCGGCAGCCAACGCTCGGAGATCTGCACGACGTCGGGCAGCGTCTTCGACCGGGCGCGCAGGAAGAGGTTCTTCTGCATGTCGCCCCAGGCGGAACCGATCGGTTCGACCTTTAGGCCGGATGCGGCCTCAAAGCCTGAAATGATCTTTTCCACGGAGGGGCGCGCCGTCTCTTCGGCGTAGCTGTAGCCCATGAAGCTGAGATCCTGCGCGTGGACGGCGCCGATTCCCATCGATCCGATCACGGCAACGGTGCCGAGAGCCTTGGTCAGTCTTTTCATTCGGTTTCCTCCCGATATGTGTGGAACTGTGTTTCAATACGTCCGTTGGACGTGCGACCGCGTTCCCCGGCCCGCGAGAGCTAGACTACGCCTCCATCGACGATAAAGGTCTGAGATGTGATCAGGCGCGAGTCATCGGCAGCCAGGAACAACGCCATACGGGCTATGTCGGGTGGCAGCAGATGTTCCTTGAGGCACTGAGCTTCGAGATATTCGGTGAACTTGCCGTGGTAGATCGCCTTAGCGCGCACCACCTGCCGTTCGGTCAGCACCCAGCCGGGCGCGATGGAATTGACGCGGATATTGCGCTCGCCCAGTTCGCGGGCCAGCGACTTGGTCATGCCCATTACCGCCGACTTGGCTGTGGTGTAGAACACCAGTCCCGGCGCGCCGCGCATCCAGGAAATCGACCCCATATTGATTATCGAGCCGCCGCCAGCCTTGGTCATACCATCGGCTACGGCCTGCACGGCGAAGAACTGGTGGCGCAGATTGGTAGCCTGGCGCTCATCCCAATATTGAGGCGTGATGTCCTCGATGGGTTTGCGGTCATCATTGCCGGCATTGTTGACCAGCACGCTGAATGGTCCCGTGCTGGCGGCAAGGCGCAAAATGGCTTCCTGCATGCCGGCGATATCGCGCAGGTCGGCGACCTCGTAGGCCGGCCGCGTACCGGTGGATTTTTCCACGGCATCGGCACATTCGGCGGCAGCATCGTCATGGAGCTCGATAAAGCCGACCTTGCAGCCCTGCTCCACGAAATGCTCGACCAGCGACGCGCCGATGCCCGATCCACCGCCGGTGATCAGCACGGATTTTCCGGCGAGGCTGGGATAGCGGGCAACCGCCACCTCAGCCTTCGCGACCAGTTCTGGGTGAAAGGTCATGCCGCCTCCAGCGCCACCGGCCGCGCCGATGCGATGGTCTGTCCGTCAGCGGAAAACACGTGGATCATCTCGGGATCGAAGGCGATACCAATGGTCTGGTTGCGCTTTACGGCGCGCTCGCCCGAGAGTCGGACCACCAGCATTTCCTCGCTGCTGCTCAACGAGACATAGGCATAGGTGTCGCTGCCCAGATGCTCTGTCATGCTGACAGTACCGGTCAGGGTGTGCTGCTGGCCGAGGTCGACCAGCTCGAGATGTTCGGGACGAATGCCGATTTCGGCCGGCGCGGACGAGAGGCCAGCGGGAATCCTGATTTCGCCACCCGGCACGGCAAAGCGACTCTCGCCCGTCGCGGCGCCAAGCGTCAGGAAGTTCATCTTCGGGCTGCCGATGAAGCCGGCGACGAAACGGTTTTGCGGCTTGTTGTATAGATCGAGGGGCGAGCCGACCTGCTCGACGCGGCCGGCATTGAGCACCACGATCTTGTCGGCCAGCGTCATCGCCTCGATCTGATCATGGGTGACATAGACCATCGTCGTGCCCAGCCGGTCCTTCATGCGGGCGATTTCGATGCGCATCTCGACGCGCAGCGAGGCGTCGAGATTGCTGAGCGGCTCGTCGAACAGGAAAATGCGGGGCTCGCGGACGATGGCGCGGCCGATGGCAACGCGCTGGCGCTGGCCGCCGGAGAGCTGGCGCGGCTTGCGATCGAGGTAATTGTTGATGCGCAGCACCTTGGCGGCGGTATCGACGCGCGCCTTGATCTCCTGCTTGCTGGTGCCGGCGAGCCGCAACGCGTAACCCATATTGTCTGCGACCGTCATATGCGGATAGAGCGCATAGGATTGAAACACCATGGCGATGCCGCGCTTGGCCGGGGGCACGTCGTTGACGATTTGCCCGTCGATGGCCATCTGGCCGGCGGTGATTTCATCGAGGCCGCAGATCAGGCGCAACAGGGTGGACTTGCCGCAGCCGGACGGACCGACAAAAGCGACGAATTCGCCATCTTCGACCGTGAGGTCGATGCCCTTGAGCACTTCGGTCGTGCCGAAGGACTTCTTGATGCCGCTGAGTTCGAGCTTGGCCATGGGAGTTCTTTCAATCAGCCGGCGAACATCGGGTCAGCCAGACCCTTGATGCCGGTATCGATGGCGAAGACGCTGCCGGAAAGCGGCGCGTCGGCGAGTTGGGCGGCCGAGAGGCGGATGCGGGCCGTGGTGACGAAGAGGGTCTGCATATCGGGCCCGCCGAACGCGCAGGATGTCGGGCGTGGCACAGGTAGGTTGATCACCCGTTCCACCTGCCCAGTCGGGTCGTAGCGGGTGACGCACCAGCCATCCCAATGAGCGATCCAGATGAAGCCCTCGGCATCGACGGTCAGGCCGTCCGGCTTGCCTTCGGTTTCCGGCACGGTGACGAAGATGCGGCGATTGCCGATGGCCCCGCTCTCGAGGTCGAAATCATAGGCATAGATAGTCTGCTTGGCGGTGTCGGTGAAGTAGAAGGTCTTGTCGTCCGGGCTCCAGCCCATGCCGTTTGAGACGTGAAAGCCGCGATCCATCTCATAGGTGCGCCCATCCGGATCGAGCCGCCACAGCCGTCCCTGATCGGGCGCGGTGTCGATGGCGAGCGTTCCCGCCCAAAGGCGTCCCTTGCGGTCGCATTTTCCGTCGTTGAAGCGGTTGCCCGGGCGATCGGCCTCGGGGCGGGCAATGGTGGTGATGCTGCCGCTGGGCAGATCGAGGCCGCGGATTTCACCATGCATGGCTGTGACGAAGCCGCCGCGTGTGCGCGGGATGATGAAACCCACCAGTTCGGGCACGGCAAGGCTGGTATAGGTACCCTTGACCGTGTCGCCGGCATGCACCGCAGGGGCGAGGATATCGACGAAGTAGAGCTTGCCGTCGCGCTCGGACCAATGCGGCCCCTCACCGAGGAAAGTACTGGCGGGGATGACGCAGCGCACATCGGCGCGATCGACCCCGAGCGGACGTGGCTGGATGCCAAGCGACATGGCGAACTCTCCGAAATTGCCGGATGTGCGGCGTGCCGCTTCGATGACTTCGCGTCCCAGCGCGTGTAGGCGATCAACCGGCAGCCGGAAGGAAGGCCCGATAATGCCGATGGCGCCGATGGGCTCACCGCGATGGTTGAGAACGGGCGCCGCGACCGAGGAAATCCCGACATTCTGCTCGTCGACCGAGACGGCGTAGCCGCGTGCTTTGGTCAGATCGAGTTGACGGATCAGCTCATCGGTATCGGTGATGGTTGTGTTGGTAAGTTTTTCGAGCGGCGTATCGGATAGGAGCGCGCGCCGCTTTTCTAGTGACAGATGCGCCAGCATGGCCTTGCCCAAGCCACTGGCATGAGGGGCGGCGCGGCTGCCTACACCATTGTTGAGGCGCAGCGGCTGTGGCACTTCGCGCTGATCGATATAAAGGACGCTGTTTCCATCCATGACGCCGAGACGGATGGCCTCACCTGTTAGGTCGCGGAGGCGTTCGAGTTCGGGCTCGGCGGCACCCCGCAGGTCGAAATCATCCCATACCTTGTGCGCCCATTGGAAGAGTCTCGCGCCAAGGCGATAGGTCTGGTTGCGCGCATCAAAGCCGAGAAGTCGCTCTTCAACCAGGGACTGTAACAGGCGATGCAGCGTGCCCTTGGGCATGCCTGTCTGCTCCAGAAGCTCTGTGAACCGGAGGCCGGTGGGGGCAGAGGCGACGATATCGAGCAGCTGGATGCCACGGGTCAGCGCCTGCACGCCTGGCGTGCCGGGGGCCTCAACCTCGACGTCCTTAGCAGGCGAAACTGCGTTTAGCTGGGACTTGCCCATGACCTCTCCCGCGATCGGATTTTTCCGATTCACCGATACAGCGTCTAAGCGTTGTGTTGCCATCCGAATATCTTGGAACTAAGTTCCATGTCAACACATGAAGTGCCGCTGGTATTGCGGCTGGAGGAAGAATGCGCATCATCAAGGTCGATCACTGGCTGATCAGAATGCCCTTTACCGAGGATATTCTCTGGGGTTCGGGGCGCCGGATCGGCACCACGCGACTGGTCTGTCGCATCGAGACGGATGCCGGCATCGCTGGGTGGGGCGAGACCATTTCGCTGATCGCAAACGTGCCCGCTGTGTTCGCCGATATCATCGCGCCATTGGCCATCGGCTACCCCGTTGCCAATGTCGAGCGATTGCATCGCCATGTTCTGGGAGCTGGCTTCTATCACCATAAGCGCGCCGCGGTGATGGGCATTGCGGCGCTCGAAATGGCGATGTGGGACGCTTTGGGCAAGCAGGCCAACCTGCCACTTTACGCTCTGTGGGGCGGCAAGTGGCGCGAGGACATCGAGGCCGCGGCCTATCTCTTCACCAACGAACCCAAGGGATTGACCGAGCGGCTGCAGCGCTTTCTCGATAAGGGCTATGAGACCTTCAAGGTCAAGATCGGGTTCGACGAGCGAACCGATATCATTCTTGCCGAGGCGGCGCGCAAAGTTATCGGCGATCGGCCCCTAAGGCTCGACGTCAATGGCGCCTGGCATCCCGGCACCGCCAAGCGACAGCTGGAAAAACTGAGGCCATTCGACCCCTCCTATGTGGAGCAGCCGCTCGAGCTTGACGATCTGGCTGGTCACGCTGCGCTCGTTGCAAATTCACCGGTGCCTATCGCACTTGATGAAAGCGCCTACACACTGGCAGATGTCGGCAACATCGTTCGGGCGAGCGCCGCAGACGTCGTTCTCCTTGATCCGCACGAGGCGGGCGGGCTGTGGCAGACCATCAAGGCGGCAGCGATCTGCGAGTCGGTGGGCATTCCCGTGACGCTGCATTCGGGCGCCGAGCTGGCGCTGTCGCAATCAGCCTATATCCACCTCGCGGCGTCGATCCCCAACATGTCCATCGCCATCGATACCGAGCGGGCGTATCTCGGCGGCGATATCAGCCCCAATCCGCCAGTTCTAAATGGCGGACTCTTTGCCATTCCGGAAGGTCCGGGGCTTGGGGTCGACGTGGAAGTCGAGGCGCTGGAGCGCTATCGGGTGGACGGCATCGCCGGCGCCTATCTCGACACGTCCCGCAAAGACTGGTTTCCCATCAAGCCGGCATATTGAGGCGCATGATGTTTATTACAGTCGAATGGACTTCGTCCGCCTTTCACGCCTGGCGCATGGCAGCGAACGGAGCGGTGCTTGCCGAACACAAAAGCCAGAGCGGCGTGAACAGCGTCAGGGAAGGGGCATTTGAAGCCGTGCTGCGCGCCGAGCTTGGCGCCTGGCTGCCCGATAGCGAAGCCATCCTGCTATCAGGCATGGTCACTAGCCGCACGGGTTGGGTGGAATCGCCTTTTGCCATTGTCCCGGCGGGGATCTCCGAACTTTTTGGAAAGGCCGAGCGCCGCGATATTGGCAGCTTGCCGCCGATATATTTTCTCCCCGGCATTGCCCGGCAAGACCCGCTTCCCGACGTCATGCGGGGGGAGGAAATGGCGATCTTCGGCATCGAAGGGACACTGCCCGAATTGATCGTGCTACCTGGGGCACACAGCAAATGGGTGCGCACCGATGGCCAGCGCATTGTCGATCTGAGCACTTACATGTCAGGTGAAATCCTCAATCTGCTGCGCAAGGATTCGCTGCTGTCGAAGTTGATCCCGGCGGACTACGCCCCGAGCGAAGCCGCATTCGACCGTGGTGTGGCCATCGCGAGGGACAAAGGCGCCCTGCCCGGCGGCGTTTTGCAGCGCCTTTTCTCGGCGCGATCGCTTGTGCTCTTTGATCAGCTCAAGCCGCACGAGATCAGCGATTATCTTTCCGGAGTCCTGATCGGCTCGGAAATCGCCGAGGTTCTTGCCGGACAACCGGATCTGTCATCGGTGGTCATATTGGGCGAGACACCGGTCGCTTATTCGTACCGGCGAGCCCTGCAGCAATTCGGCACTCGATCACCCGTCAAGGCCGGCTCGGCTGCTGCCGGATTTGCGAGGCTGATCGTCGAATTGAGCGCATAGGTGGACAAGCTTGCCCTCTCAGCCGGCCCTTATCGCGCGATTGCAACGCTGGACGGAGGCGGTCTGCTGGAATTTTCTAGGGAGGAAAAGGCAAGCTCGCGTCACATTCTGCGGCCTGCCGGCCAATATCCATCAAGCCCTCTCGATCGGGCGATGATCGTCATGGCGCCGTGGTGCAATAGGATCGGCGGTGGGGGCTTCTCATCCGGTGGGCGCTTCCATCTAATCGCGCCAAATGTTTCGGGTTTCCCGATGCCGCTGCATGGCACGGCTTTCCAAAGCAGGTGGGAATTGATCGAGCAACAGGAGAACCGGCTAAGCCTCACCCTTGATGCATCTGAGCCGGGTCCTTTTCGGTACAGCGCCAGGCTGACTTACAGGTTATCTCCGCGGCGATTGCTGGTCGAGTTGCGTGTCACCAATACCGGGGCGGAACTGCCGTTCGGGATCGGCCTCCATCCATCGTTTGTGAGCGACGAGGAGACCTGTCTGCAGTTTAGTTCTGCAAGGCAGGTGATGAGCGACGCAGCGGGGCTTCCGACCCATATTGGGCCGCTCGTCGACGACTTCGTCCAGCCGCGAACTCTGCCCGCAGAACGCATCGACAACACATTCATTGGCTGGGATGGAAAAGCTTTGCTTCGCCAACGAGACAACAACTTGCGACTGTGGTCGAGTGCTCCCTTCCTACATGTGTTCTCACCAACGAGGTCGGCTGGCTTTTGCTGTCTTGAACCCTCAACTGCCCTGCCGAATGGGCCGAATTTCGCCCTGAGCCGGAGCATAAATTTAGGCTTTAGCGAGATCACGTCCATTAAGATGGCGATATTTAGCGAACACGCTGCAGATGATTGCTAACCTGCAGGGGCTCCGTGGGGGATCGCTAAACATAAGGACATTTTGGCTGTGCGAGCGCGCAACAATCGCACCCCTACATTCGTTTTGGCAGCATGAACAAGGGAATATCATGGCCTACCGGTACCGCGATTCAAGCGAAAACGCAGCGCTCACCTAGACGTTTAACTGGCGCACAGTGAGGCATCGTCCTTTCCACCACTGCATCGAGCATGACATCATATTGTTGTTGCCTCCACCAGAGCCCTGCCGACGCTTACCCGGGGACGTGATCGATTTTGGGGCTCAACTGCTCATGCTCCATGTGCTTTCCGGACGGAACGCACAGTCTGGCCTGCAGCTTCCGCCAGCAGCCGCACATCGGTGCCCGCAGTAACGAAGTCAAAGCCCCAACCGACAGCCCGGCAGGCATAGTGGGCGCTACCCGTATGCAAGCCCGCCTTGATGCCGTGCCGATGCGCAGCAGTCAGGATCGTTTGGATCGCCTCGATCATCTCGGGTTCTTCGCGGTCAAAGCCGACACGATAGCGGCGGCCCGTCAACGCAAGCGTAAGGTCGGAGGGGCCGACATAGATCCCGTCCAGCCCCGGCGTCGCGCAGATGGCATCGAGGTTGTCCATCGCCTCGGCAGTCTCGATCATGGCCATACAGATCAGTTCGTCCTCCGCATTGCCGCAATAGCCCGGCCCGGCCGAAAACATCGCCCGCGTCGGCCCGAAGCTGCGGATCCCATTAGGGGCGTATCGCGAATAAGAAACCAGTGCCTCGGCGTCTGCCCGAGAATTGATCATCGGGCAGATCACGCCCATTGCGCCGGCATCGAGCGCGCGGGTCACATTGGATGGCGAGAGTTGCTCAATGCGGGCCATGGGCATGACGCCGCTTGCCCCCATCGCCTGGAACATCTGCACGGCGCTGCCATAGTCCACCACGCCGTGCTGCAAGTCCACCGTCAGGCTGTCATAGCCCTGTGCAGCCATAATCTCGGCCGCGAAGCCGTTGCCGATGGAGAGCCAGCCATTGATGGCCGGCTTTCCCTGTGCCCAGTGTGCTTTGACTGCGTTGGTCCTCATTTCTGGCTCGCTTTCGCTTTCTCGCGCATGGCCGAAATTGTCGTGCGATGGGAAATCGCCTCCTTCTCGGTGACGACCTCGATCAGGGCGCTGCCCTTGGCAGCCAACGCCCGCTGCAACGCCGCCCCGAAATCGGCAGTATGCTCGACCCGTTCTGCAGCCAGGCCATAGGAACGGGCAAGCGCCACGAAGTCGGGGTTCACCAGATCGGTGGCGTAGACCCGCCCGGGAAATTCGCGCTCCTGGTGCATGCGGATGGTGCCCAGCATGCTGTTGTTCACCACAACGAACAGAACCCTGGCGCCAAACTGGGCCGCCGTCGCCAGTTCCTGACTGCTCATCTGGAAGCATCCGTCACCAGCAAAGCACACGACTGTGCGGTCGCGATATATGAGGCTTGCCGCAATCGCTGCCGGCACACCATACCCCATGGCACCAGATGTGGGCGCAAGCTGGGTGCGGAAGCTGGAGAATTGCCAGAAGCGATGGGCCCATGCCGTGTAGTTGCCGGCACCCGAGCAGACGATTGTGTCAGCCGGAACTGCCTTACGGATTTCGGTGACCACTTGCGCCAGATCCACGCTGGTCTCGCGCGGCGTAACGGCCAGCGAAGCGACGTAATCGGCGCGTGCCTCGGCCACCCAATTTCCGCGCTTCGTATTGCCTGTCTTGGGCTGCAAACGCGCAAGCCCTTCAACCGTCGCCGGGGCGCCCGCATTGATGGCTAGATTGGCCTGGTAGACGCGGCCCAACTCCTCGGGGTCCGGATAGATGTGAACCAGCATCGCGCCACGCTTGGCCGGGTCGATGATCGTGTAGCCGGCGGTGGTCATCTCACCCAGCCGCGCCCCCATAACGATCAGGAGGTCTGCCTGGCGCACGCGCTCGACCAGCTTTGGCTCGGCGCCAATGGTCAGGTGGCCGACATAGTTGGGATGATAGTTGTTCACATAGTCCTGGCAGCGCAGCGACGCCGCTATCGGCACGCCGAAGCGCTCGGCGAAGCCCGCAACCTGTTCGCCCAATACGGCGGTCCAGTCTCCGCCGCCCACGATCAGCAGGGGGCGTTCGGCGGCTTCGACAAGTTCGGCAATACGCGATAACTGCCCTTCGGTCGGCGCTCCCGAGATCGGGGCGGCGAGCAGGCCGGGGTCAATTTCGGACGAAACCAGGTCGCTGAGTATGTCTTCGGGCAGGGACAGTACAACGGGACCGGGCCGACCTGCCATGGCCGTCTGGAATGCGCGATGCACATATTCGGGAATGCGCGCCGGATCGGTGATTTCTGCGGCCCACTTGGCCAGCGGCGTGAACATGGCCGCGAAGTCTACTTCCTGGAAGCCTTCGCGGTGCTTCATGCTGCTGTTGACTTGGCCGACAAACAGCACGAGCGGCGTGGAATCCTGGAAGGCGGTATGAATGCCGGTCGAGGCATTGGTGGCGCCTGGACCGCGGGTCACGAAGCACACGCCGGGCCGCCCGGTGAGCTTGCCATAGGCTTCAGCCATGTTGGCGGCGCCGCTCTCGTGGCGGCATACCACCAGATCGATCTGGTCGCTAACGTCATGGAGTGCATCGAGCACGGGCAGATAGCTTTCCCCGGGCACGCAGAAGGCACGGTCCACCTTTTGGGCCAGCAGGCTGGCGACCAGCAAATCTCCACCCCGGCGGGTCGTCTTGGTGTTGTCCACCGTCATCTTATTCTCCTTCTTGCGTCCTTCGAGGCATGGCATTCGCTTAAGCTCCTGCTGCGCCAGTTCATTTTTCCGGCCTTCGCCCATTTCGAACCAATTCCAACCTGATCGGTCCAATGAAGCAATTCGCGGCTGGACTTTGGATAGTCTCTTTAAAAAATCAGCTAGTCTGATATAGGTTTGAGCAATTCAGCCGCTCCAACCAAAGCGGCTATAATTGCAACCCAATGGTCGGTGAACATGAATATCGAAACCAACTCGGTAGCCGGTGTCGCGCCAAGTGCTCGCGCCAAGTCCGAACTGGATTCGCAGTCGATCTATCGCGACTTGAAGTCGGGTATCATGCAGGGGGCCTACCCTGCCGGAAGCCGCCTGCCCACCGAGCGCGCGCTTGCAGAGCATTTTGATGCCGCGCGCAACAGTGTGCGCAAGACGCTCAACCTGCTCGAAGACGAAGGTCTGATCATTCGCCATGTCGGTCGCGGTACCTTTGTGCGCACTGCGTCCGCGCAGGATGAGTTCACGCTGGCCGAGTTGCTCGAAGCACGGTTGCTGTTTGAACCCAACCTGCCCGATCTGGTCGTGGAGCGCATTACGCCCGAGTTGATCGGCGAAATGGAAATGGCGCTTGAACAGGTGCGCAATGCCGAGAGCTGGGATCAGTTCAAGGAAGCCAAGTATGCCGTGCACATGGCGATTGCCCGCGGCTCGCGTAACCGCTTCATCATTTCGATTTTCGAGCAGATCATTGCTTCCCGGCGTCGCGCCGGCTGGGGCCGTCCGGGACAGCAGCTGTCGCCCGTCCTGGTCGTGCGCGAAGCCGCATACCGGGACAATCTGGTGATCCTCGAGGCGTTGCGCTCCGGCGATGCCGACAAGGCGCGCGAAGCCATTCGCGACTACCTGCTGCGCACCCTGTCTAACGTCAGCAGCAACTGACCAACGGGGGACGGCGCGAGCCGTCCCGCCAGACCTCACTTCCCGGTTCATCGCTGATCCATCCGCTTCTGCACGGCGCGGCCAACCAGCATCAGGGCAAGTGCTGCAATGAGAACGGCAAGCCCGGGAAACACCGAGATCCAGGGCGCGTAGAGGATGTAGTCCTTGCCCTGTTCCATGATCGCGCCCCAGTCAGGCGTTGGTGGCTGCACGCCAAGTCCAAGGAAACCGAGTGCGGCCTGGATCTGAAGGATCAGGGGAAACAGGATCATATACTGCGTGAGGATCAGCGGCAGGACATTGCGCATGACATGGCGGCTCAACACCGTGCTGTCGCGCACCCCGATGCTGCGTGCCGCCTCGACATAGGTCTTGCCCACTTCGCTCATCGCACCGGCACGGGCGATGCGGAAGAAGACGGGCATGTAGACGATCGAGAGGGCTACGACCAGATTGATGATGTCCGGCCCCAGCACGCCGGTGATGATGACACCCAGAATGATCGGCGGAAAGCTCAGCAGGACGTCGACCAGACGGCCGAGCACCTGATCGGTCCAGCCGCCGAAAAAGCCCGAAATGAGCCCCAGGGTGCCCCCGATCACTGCCGAGATCAGCAGGGAACCCGCACATATGGCGAGGGTAACCCGCGTGCCATAGATGACGCGCGCCATGATATCGCGACCGACATCGTCCGTGCCGAACCAGTGGTCCCGGGACGGGGGCTGCATGGCCCGGTCAATGAAAACGCCGATGGGGGATTGCGAGGTAAAGAGCGAAGGGAAAAGCGCGGCCAGCAGCAGCAGGACGAGCAGGGCAACACCGAGCACCAGGCCGGGTTCGCGACGCGCGGTCCGTATCAGCTTGCCCCAGGTGCCAAGCGGCGCCGGGACGGATGGCGTAGAGGATGAGGTAGCTTGTGCCATGGGAAACTCCGAAGTCAGGCCACGCGCACGCGCGGATCGATCAGGCGGTAGGTCAGATCGACGACAAGATTGACGACCATGGCGGAGACGACGACGATCAACAGGGCACCCTGGAGCACCGGATAGTCACGCGTCTCGATGGCGGTGAGCAGCAGACGCCCGAGGCCAGGCAAGGCAAACAGTGATTCAATGATCACGGTGCCGCCAAGTATCTGAATCAGGATCAGGCCCATGAAGGTGATGATCGGGATCAGCACGTTGCGCAGGATGTGCTTGAAGAAGACCACCCGGATCGGCACACCCTTGGCAATGGCGGTACGCACATATTCCTGGTTGAGTGCCGACACCACATTCTGGCGCACGAACTGGCTATAGGCGGCGGCCTGCAGCAGCCCCAGGCTGGCAATCGGCAGAATGAGGATGGAGAGGTTGTCGCTCAGCGATCGGGTGATCGGCACGAAGCGCAGTGGCGGCGACCAGCCAATGACGGCGGAAACACCCACCAGCAGCATCAGACCAACCCAGAATACCGGCGCGGCAAGGCCGAGGATGTTGAAGGTCTGGATTGCCGTATCGAGCGGACGGTTTTCGTAGATGCCGGCAAGGATACCGAGCGGGACGCCAACAAGGGTGGCGACCGCAAGCGTGAGAATGGCGATTTCCAGCGTGACCAGGAAGGCGGGGCCGATCATGTCGGTCACCGGCAGGCCGCGGGTCCAGCTGTTGCCGAGATTGCCCTGCAGGACATTGGTGATCCAGGTCAGGTACTGCATGTAGATCGGCTGATCGAGACCGAAAAATTCACGCAATGCCCCGGCTGCGTTCTCGCCGCCCGCCTGGCCCATCATCTGCGCTACGACGTCGCCGGGCACCATGCGCACCAGCAAGAAAACGAGAATGGACGCCAGAACGGCCGTGAGGAGTGAGGCGAACAGCCGTTTGAGTAGGTATGAGCCCATGATCGATCCCGTGCGCAGCTAGGTGACGGGAGGCGCTGCAGCGCCTCCCGCCTTGACATCATTCGGCGAGGAAGGTCCGCGCCAGACCGAAGTACCAACCAGTCGGATGCTGGGTGAAGTTCTGCACCTTGTCGCTGCGAACTGTCACGTGATCAGGCGAATAGAGCATGATCGTTGGAACGGTATCGGCGAGTACGGTCTGGAACCGGTTGTAGATATCGCGCCGCTTTGCAGGGTCGGCTTCAGCGCGCCCCTCGTCCAGCAGTGCGCTGGCTTCGTCATTGTTCCAGTTACGGAAGTCGGCGCCATCGGGCTTCTTGTGGAAGTGCCGATAGAACAGCAGGTTCGGGTCAGGCTGGGCAGCCCAGTCGTTGAAGGTGAAGCCCATCTGGCTCGAGCGGAAGTTGTTCACCCACACACCCAGATCGACGCGCTGGATGTCCAGCGTGATACCGATCTGCGCCAGTTGCTCCTGAAGGGTAACCGAAGCCGGATCCATCCAGTCGAAGCCGTTGATGGTGGTCAGGGTCATGGTGAAGCCATCGGCATAGCCGGCTTCAGCCATCAGCGCCTTGGCCTTCTCGATATCAGGACCCTGCATCGGAACCTGGTCGAGCGGTAGACCCCAGCTTTCCTGCATGCCCGAGACCATGGTGCCCAGCACGGTGCCATATTCGCCAACGGATGCCTTGAGGATCTCGTTCTTGTCCACGGCCAGCGAGATGGCCTGGCGAACGCGGACGTCGCTGAGCTGCTCGAGCTCGGAACCCAGATCGATGGCGGTCTGTGCCAGCGATGGCCAACGCTCGATATTGAGGCCGGCAACCGAGGACACCTGCTGGACGTCCTGCGGACGGCTCAGCGGAACCAGATCGATGCGCTTGTTCTGCAGGGCAACCAGCATCGATGCGCTGTTTGGCAGGATCGAGAAGTCGATGGCGTCGAGATAGGGAACGCCGGCTTCCCAATAGTCTTCGTTGCGCTCGAGGGCGACATGCGAGTTGGGAACGAATTCGACCAGCTTGAACGGACCCGTGCCAACGCTTTCGGCGTTGATGCGGTTCTTGGCGCTCTCATCGTCGAAGTAGCCGGCAGGAACCACGGCGCCGTATTTGTTGCCAAGCGTCATGGGCAGCGAGGAGTTCTTGTTGGTCAGCGTGAAGCGAACGGTGGAATCGTCCACCACTTCGACATTGCTCACCATCGAGAAGTCGCCGGCGCCGGGCGAACCGTTATCCGGGTTGCGGATATAGTTGTAGCTATAGGCCACGTCCGCAGCGGTCATGTCGCCGCCGGTATGGAACTTGACGCCCTGGCGCAACCTGATCGTGTAGACCAGGCCGTCCTCGGAGACCTCGAAGCCCTCGGCAAGCAGCGGAATGGCCTGGCCGTTCGCGCCCTCGTAGAACAGGCCCTGGTAGACCAGAACGCTCAGGCGGATGCGCGCATCGGCGGCCTGGTGGAACGGATCGAAGCCAGGCGGCTCGAGCAGCAGGCCCATGTTCAGGCGACCGCCGCTGACCGCGTTTTCTGCGGCCGGGCCGTAAAGGCTCATTTCGTCGGCCAGGCTGGGCGACAGCGCCAGCAGGCTGAGCATGGTGGCGCCGAGCAGTTTCTGCCCGAAGCGACGCATGCTGGATACATTCATAAACGTCATAATACTCCCCTTGCGTTCTCTCGTTCTCTTGCATGCCGCGCCCCGTGGGCCGCGACTGCAGTCGTCATGCGCCATTCGGCGCCTCGTTCAGTCGCGATAGGCGACTGTCATCTCGATCTCGACCGCTGCATTGCGAGGCAGTTCGGCTGCGCCGATGGCTGCCCGCGCGTGCCGTCCGGCCTCGCCGAAAATTTCTGCCAGGAGATCCGAGGCTGCATCGAGCACTTTGGGCTGGGCATTGAAGCCCGGCGCCGAGGCCACGAAGCCGTTGATCTTGAGCACCTGCTCGACCCGGTCGAGCGAACCCAGTGATTGCCGGAGGCAGGCCAGACCCTGAAGAATGCAGATGCGGGCTTCACCCTGCGCGGTGGCGAGATCGACTTCGGCCCCGACCTTTCCGAACACCCGCACTTCACCTTCAACCTTGGGCATCTGGCCGCTGACATAGGCGACGCCACGATGCAGGATCACGGGAACATAATTGAACGAGGGGGATGCCGCGTCTGGCAGTTCGATCCCGAGTTCTTTGAGGCGCGCGTCGATGCTCATGGCAGGTCTCCGGCAATCTGGGTCTGCAGCAATCCGTTGAGGTCGTATTCGGGCATGAAGGCGAAGCGCTTGCGGAAGCGGCTGTCGTCCATCAGGGGGAAAGTATTGGCTGGGGCCACGATTTCCTGCTCAACGACATAGCCGGGAACCAAGGCCGCTGCGGCGGCGCCGATTTCGCTCAGCCGGGCGGTAAAGCCGTTGATGTGATAGATCGCCTCGAGCGGTTCTGCCGTGACCAGCGTCTCGACAATGGCGCGGGCGACATCGGAGACATGCATCAGGTCGATCGGCAGATCGTGGAAACGGACCTGATGGCGGGCGCCCGGCGCAGCGTTGGCGATGACGCCGGCAATGGCGCTGGCCGCCCCTTGGTACCAGAGTCCCGGCCCGAGCACGATGGGCAGGCGAATGGAGCTGGCATCCAGCCCATGCCGGTCTCGATAATACTGCACCAGGTCTTCGGAGAGAACCTTCGTCAATCCATACATGGTGCGCGGCCGTTTTACGCCGGTCTCATCGACTCGCTCGCTGTCATAGCTGTCAGCGGGGCCGAACACGACGCTCGAGCCGGTGGTGACGACGCGGCTGACACCGGCGGTCTGGGCAGCTTCGAGCACATGGCGCAGGCCGTTGACATTGATCGCCATGGCGCGGTCGGCATCGGCCTCGCCGCCCTGCATCAGTCCCTTGGCGCCCTCGCCAAAGGCAGCGGTGGTAACGATCGCGGTTGCACCGCTCGTTTCGATGGCCGCCAGGATTGCCGCGCGGTCTTCAACCGAGCCGACGGTCTCGCCGAAGCGCCCGTCAAGATCGGCCAGCAGGTCGGTGGCCATGGTGAGGCCGAAAACGTGCACGGGGATGTCGCGCGCGACCAGGGCCCGCACAATGTGGGAACCCACGAAGCCGCGCCCACCGATAACCAGTACGCGCAGGGTTTCAGAGTGCAATGTCGTCACGGATACAAGCCTTGTAGTGACCCGGGCGAACTTCGCGCAGGGCCGGAACGGTTTGGGCGCATTCCGCCAGGGCGAATGGGCAGCGGGTACGGAAAACACAGCCGGATGGCGGCGCGATCGGGCTCGGGATTTCACCGCCCAGGATCTGCCGGCTTTCACCGGCGTAGCCCGGAGCTGCCTGCAGCAACGCTGCCGTATAGGGATGGGCGGGATTGTCGTAGAGCTCTTCAGTGCGCGCGACTTCCATCACGCGGCCGAGATAGAGCACCATCACCCTGTCGGTAATGACCTCGACGACCGACAGGTCATGGCTGATGAACAGCAGGGCCAGCCCAAGTTCCTGCTGCAGGTTCTGCATCAGGTTAAGCACTTCGGCCTGCACCGAAACATCGAGCGCCGAAACCGGCTCATCGGCCACGATGAAGCGCGGCGACGAAGCCAAGGCGCGCGCGATGGCGATACGCTGACGCTGGCCGCCGGAAAAGGCGCGAGGATAGCGCTTGAAATGGTCAGCCGAAAGGCCAACCTTTTCGAGCAGTGCCACGGCTTCGTCCTCGGCCGCCCGGCCCCGCTGCTGCCGATGCAGCTTGAGCGGCTCCATCAGCGCATCGCCCACCGTCATGCGGGCATTGAGGCTGGCGAACGGATCCTGGAAGATCATCTGCATATGGCGTCGGAACTTGCGCAGCTCGTCCGGCCCAAGGTCGCCCAGGTCCTGGCCATCAAAGATCACCTTGCCCGCACTGGGTTCAACCAGGCGCAGCAACAGGCGGCCGACGGTGGACTTGCCGGACCCCGATTCACCCACGACACCAAGCACTTCGCCCGGCGCAACGGTCAGATCGACGTCTTCGACGGCGCGCACGGCCTGCGCCGGGGCGCCCCAGCTGTTGCCGCGCACCGGAAACTGCTTGCTGAGCCCGGTGACGGAAACCAGCGGGCGCTGGTCAACGGGCTGTACCTCTGAATTTTCAGCTAGCATCACGGTGCAATCTCCTGCCAGCGAATACAGCGGGTCACATGCTTGCCATCCGTGGCCTGCAGTTCAGGCTCGCTGACAATGCAAGCCGGGAGGGCGTAGGAACAGCGGGCATGAAAGCGGCACCCGGCCGGCGGCGACAGCGGATTGGGCATGGTGCCGGGGATGGGTTGCAGCGAGCGGCGATTGCCGGAGCCGTCGCGGCGCGAGGGAATGCAGTCGAGCAGCGCGCGCGTATAAGGATGGCGCGGGTTAGCGAGGACCTCGTCGACCGGCCCCTCTTCAACCACCTGGCTCGCATACATCACGGCCACGCGGTCCGCGATCTGCTTGACCAGCTTGAGGTCGTGGGTGACGAAAACCATGGCCATGCGGCGCTCCTGCTGCAGCTTGCGCAGCAGGTCGATGATCTGGGCCTGGATGGTCACGTCGAGGGCGGTTGTCGGCTCGTCCGCGATCAAGAGGCGCGGATCGCAGGCCAGGGCCACCGCGATCATGACGCGCTGACGCATGCCGCCAGACAGCTCATGGGGGTAGGCGTCGACGCGTTTCTCTGGGCTGGAGATGCCCACCTGGCGCAGCAGCTCTATGGCCTGCAGCCGGGCCTCGCGCTTGTTCAGCCCCTTGTGTACCCGCAGGGGCTCGCCGACCTGATCGCCCACGGTGAAGACCGGATTGAGGCTCGACATCGGATCTTGGAAGATCATGGCGATGTCGTGCCCGCGAATGCGGCTCATCGCCTTCTCGCTCAGCGCCAGAAGGTCGGTGCTGACATTGTCGCGGCCGTGAAAATGGATCGAGCCACCCACGACTTTGGCGGTGGTCCGCGCCAGGAGGCGCATGACCGTGAGGCCGGTCACCGACTTGCCAGAGCCCGATTCACCGACGATGGCGAGCGTTTCCCCCTCGTTGACGCTCAGGGTCACGCCATTAACGGCCTTGATCACGCCGGCATCAGTGAAGAAGTGGGTCTTGAGATCGGTGACGCTCAGTACGGGATGGGCGGAGTGCTGGATGGTATCAGGCTGCAGCATATCGGAGCAGCGCCTCCTCATCGACTTCGATGCCGAGGCCCGGCCCCTGCGGAACGGCGATGCTGCCATTCTCCACAACGATCGGCTCCTTCAGCAGCTCGGTACGCAACGGATTGGCGCCGAGGTCGTATTCGAGCAGCGTCGGCTTGGGGATATTGTCTGAATGGGGGAAGGCCGACAGCGAAGCGATGAAGTGGATACCTGCAGCCAGCCCGATGGCGCCGCCCCAGACATGGGGAGACATGCGAAGATGGTTGGCATAGGCCAGTTCGGCAATCTTGCGACCCTGCCAGAAACCGCCGCAAAGGCTGAGGTCGGGCTGCAGCACATCGACGCCGCCAGCATCGACCAGGTTTTTGAAGTCGAACACGGTGTAGAGCGCCTCGCCCGTGGCGATCGGCATGCGGGCACGCTTGTGCAGGCGCCCATAGCCCTTGAAATCGGCCGGGTTCAGCGGCTCTTCCATCCAGCCGATGCGGTAGCGGGCGAGCCGCTCCATGCTCTCCATGGCCAAGTCGTAGGTATAGTTGGAATTGATATCGACCAGCAGTTCGACGTCGTCGCCGAGCATTTCGCGCGCAATCGCAACGCGCTCCTCGTCACTGTCCGGGCCAAGGCCGATCTTGATCTTGACGGCCGGGTAGTTCCCCGCTGCCAGCAGGTCCATTTGCGCCCGGTAATCTTCTCGCGGGGTCTCGGTGATATAGCCGCCAGAAGCATAGATGGGCACGCTGTCAACCCGCTGGCCGCCCAATAGCTTGCAGACGGGCAGGCCCAAGAGCTTCCCCATGGCATCCTTGGCCGCCATGTCGATGCCGCTGATGCAGGCCATCATCGGCCCCTGGATACCAAAATGGTAGTGGCGGGCCATGATGCGGGTGTAGCCGTGCTCGATGTCGAAGACGTCGGTGCCGACCAGATAGTTGGCGAGGAAGCCCTCGTAACCGCGATTGAAGGCCGGCAGTCCCCAAGCCTCGCCGAAGCCGACAATGCCATTTTCCAGCGTCAGCTTGACCACTGTGGAAGCGCGTCCGGTCGCCAGCGACTTCGACATTCCGTAGGGCTTGGCAGCTCCGAGGGGAGCGCTTAGCGCAACGAACTGGATGGCGGTTATCTTCAAGGCGAACCCTCGCAGCCAAAAGTGATCAATTCCGGATCATATGTGAACCATTTTTCACCAGAAGCGCAAGAGGCCTCTTTAAAATGCATTTGTTTGGGAGTTATGGTGCCAACCAATCTCCGCATTGATCCTCACAGGACGGTTATGACCAACGCTGCAAAAATCTGGGAAAGCCTCACGCCCGAAGAGCATGAGCGCCACTACAACCCGCAAAATGCCTGTCCCAATTTCAACGAGTATCGCGCCCTGCGCGAACCGGCCAATGAGCAGGCACTCAATGAATTGCCGCGTCACGCCGACATTGCCTATGGCGATCACAAGCTGCACACGCTTGATATCTACCCGGCACCAGGCGATGGGCCGCGCCCTGTTCACATCTACCTGCATGGTGGCTATTGGCGCGCGCAAGACAAGTCCAACTATGCGTTTATCGCCGGAATGTTGGTGCAGCATGGCATCACAGCCGTCGTTATGAACTACGAGCTTTGCCCCGAATCAACTCTTGACCAGGTAACGGATTCAGCGCTTGCCGGTGTGGAATGGGTCGCAAAGAACATTGCAAGCTACGGCGGGGATGCCGGCGCGATAAGCCTTTCCGGCCACTCGGCCGGTGCCCATCTCGTCGCAGAAGTCCTCGCCACCGACTGGACTGCCCGCGGCGTCGATCCAACGTGCTTCGTTGGCGCGGTGGCGGTCAGCGGGATCTATGATCCTGCGCCGGCAGCGCTCACCACGGTTAATGCCCAACTCAACCTGACCGCCGAGATCATCGCCAACCGCAATGTCGAAACGCGGACTCCCCTGGTGCATTGCCCAGTCGCGGTGATGGTCGGTGGCGATGAACCCTGGCAGTGGATCGACCAGAGCTTCCGCTATTCGCATCACCTTCATCGCCACGGCAACCAGCCGGAAGTACACGTGCTGCCCAATTACAACCATTTCAATATACTGCTGCCCTTTATGCAGCCGGAAAGCCCGATTGGCGGGGCCATGTTGCGCTTGGCACAGCGCCGCCGTTGATACCTATTTCTTGTCCAACATAAGACTTTTGTAATGACCGCGCTCGAACTGAATCAGCATCGCCTCAGCGTCTATGACATTTCTTTGGCTTCCAAACCCCGCATCGTCGCCCCAACTGGCGTAGCCTTTGTCTACGTCGCCAGGGGCACTGCCACCCTCGACGGTAGTGCGGTCGAAGCCGACAACGGCCATTTCGCCACTGGGCCGTTTAGTCTGTCTGGAGCCGGAACGGCCTGGCTCTACGAGTTTGCGCCCATCACGCAGTCGGTGCTCGAGGGGGACGGCATCAGCCTTGTCATTTCGCGTCGGCTGCCGCAGGCTTATTCGGGTGAGCGAATCTTCCGCGCCGACCGCGTGGAATCCAATCCGGGTTCACAGACTCCGCTTCATGGTCATCGTGGTCCCGGTATCCGCCGCCTGCTCAAGGGGCGCCTGCATGCGTATATTGGGGAAGACAGCGAACGGATCGATGCGGGGCATGCCTGGTTTGAATCCGGTAAGGACTGGGTAGTCGGCAAGAATATCCATGACAGCAACAGCGCCTTCATTCGCGTGATGATCCTGCCAGCCGAACTCTCGGGAGGCACTTCCTCCTTCGTTCCTGCGACGCCTGAAGAAGCCAACAAGCCACGCTCGGTAACCTACCGTCTATTTGGCGAACGCCCCTGTTAAGTGTCGGCTACCGAGCAGAGCTTGGCGGCGGCTTTCCCGGCAACGCTGCTCCGCGAATTGCAACTAGCACCCCGCCGTCCGGGCTCAACCTGAACATCCTCCACGCATTTGGCAGAATCTATCAACACGATGCCGCCGACAGCTAATTGCCTGCCGGCGGTCTTTGCATCGTAAGGACAAAGGCTTGGGATCACCGTGATCATCCGAATCCAGCTGCCTCAGTTCGCCATGCTGACTTCGCTAGATGTAACGAGGCATCAGCGGCCCGGAAAGAGCGATGCGGCGTGCGTGGCAGCGGTCAGGTGCGGCCTAGCGATGCCTAGCTTGAAGCATTGCGCGGCATGATCGGACGAGCGATCATTGCGGCGCAACGTGCAAGGCAATTAGCCTGCTTGCAGGTTGCTGGTCAGAAACGGCCCCTACTGCTTGAGCCTTTGTGGGTTTTGTCTGCGAGAGCGCGCAACAGTCGCACCCCTACATTCTCGATAGCCGCATAAACGCAGGTCTCGACCAATGAAAAACGTTTAGAGGGGTGCTGTGGCGGCCCAAAAGCCGACGCCCTCCGCTCCCTCGACATCCGGGACCACGAAGTAGCCGTGCGAAGCCCTTTCGCTCGGATTGAAGGGTGCGAACTCGCAGATGGTGAAAAAACATACGCTAATAACAGGTAAGCTTCTCCAGGCGCGAAGGGCAGTCATGGAAGCGACAGATTGAACGAAGAGCCCCTACCATCATCGCTGCCTGAGCTTCGCCTGTGGTACCGGCGATAGCCGTCTCCGCCTTTGTGATTGGGTATTTGACCTGGATTGTGTGCGTCACGCTCCAGGTTGCTAGCTATTTTTCCGCCTCAATATGCCTCTGTATCTGCCGGCAGGTGCCCGACGGCGCATCCATGCCCATGCCAGTAACAGCCCTGCACCTGAATGACAGCCCGGTACTTTGGAAAGACCAAGTCTGGCCGGCCGGGCAGAGCTTTATCGTGAAGCCTGAACCGGAAGCCAAGAGCGTGCAGGCCGCGCCGGATAATCAACTCCGGTTTGGTGTCCTTTACCGGATGCCGGACATCATCCGGCTTCGCACCTCTTTCGAAACACTATCCAAACTATCGCCTCGCGAAGGCTACCGTCCGCCTGCAGAAGTCGGCGAGCTCCTGATCGTTGATAGCCTGCGTTTGCCAGGCAGCATTGGTGTCATGGTGGAAGAGATTGCCGTAGTTTTTCAGTTCTTCCAGTTCAACAAGGTCAGGAGCTGACAAGATAGGTTGGCCCTGGGCCGCTGCGCGGCGGCACTTGTCGATAAACGGGCCCAGCAGCGTTTCTGGCGGACAATGGTCGGGGTAGGCCACCCGGACAAAAGCCTCAAGGACAGGACGGAGGGCAGCGGCAACGCTCCGTTCGTCAATGCCAACGGCACTTACAATATAGCTCGAGACAAGTGCATGGCGCCGGTCGTGCTCGGTGATGCAGTCTTGGGCGACATCCCAAGTCACCAGCGTAGAACCACCCTGGTCACGGGCAACCTTGAGCGCAGAACGCGCCACCCGGTCCGCACCGTCCCAAAGGGCGCAAAGGAACGGCTTCGAGTGGGAAAGCACGATGACCTGCCCAACCTCCGGGAGCAACCGCCGGATTTCCGTTACTGTGTTCAGCGATCGGTGCTCATCGAGACTGGTCATCGGGTCGTCGATCACCACGATTTTTGCAGCCTTGGCCGGATCTAGTTCAAGCGACGCGAAAAAGAACGCCAGTGCGAGGGTGTTGCGGTCACCGGCGCTCAATGCGGTGTGGAATCCAGGTTCTCCGTCATTCGCTGGCACAAGCGGCACAGACACCTGGTTGATGAGCACCGTGTAGCTGCAGGCGGATCCGCCTCTGTTGTTGACTGACGCGACATTGCCAAGGCGGAAGCCTGCCGCGAAGCGCTGCAGGTATCTGTTGATGGCCAGCTCATATGCCGGGAACACCTGATCGCGGTATGCGGTAAGGGCGGCTCTTGCCTGGTTGCGCAAGCCCTCTGTGTTGGTCTTGGCCGCTTTTTCGGCCGTGTACGCCGCAACGGCGGCAACCATGGCCGGCTCGAAACGTGCCTGCAGGCGCGTGAGGTTCGCCAGGTCACGCGTGAGTGCGCCAACATCGGCACCGGCAGCACGTTCCTTGACCAGGGCAATGTCACCGCCCAATGCCGTCAGGCTCTCGCTAAGGGCAGCGACGAAGTCGCAAACAGCGTGATATTCCTCGACAGCACCCAGGGCGTCGGCATCCAGTTCGAGCGGCTCAAGCGGCACGTCCTGTTTCCGGCGTAGGGTAGCCAGCACGGCTTCTTGAGCGACATTCCAAAGCCGCACCACCATTGCTGTGTCAACATTCAGCTCTGGTACAGCCGTGAATGCTGCCCAAAAGGTGCGGCGCTCCCCCGCGACACGCATGGACCGTTCGAAGGCCGCTTTGATGTCGCCGCTGTGCGCGCGGCCGACGTTCTGAAGTTCGCCTGACACGGCGGCTTTCATGGCTCTGTAGGCTTCGCCGAAATAGGTCTGGTAGTGCCTTAGGAGCTGGGACCGCGACAGCGGCTCAGCGCAGAAGGGACAGGCTGCTTCTGCCGTATGGGGCGCGATCACGCGCTGCATTCCGGCTTCCACCCATGCCTCGCCACCTCGGCCGATCCCTTCGAAGTGCGCCTCAAGCCGCTCCGTTACATCCTGTTCCACATCAGGCAGTGCCCGCTGGAGAACCGTGTCAATGGCCTCCACGTCGAAGCGGGGCAGAGATATGGCACCGAACGCCGACTGCCGGGCAACGTCATCGGCGGACCTGGCAGCTGCCAGCTCCTGCTCGGCTGCCTGGATCGCTTCCAATATGCTTGGGTGCTGCTGCAGCGCACAAAAATCCTCGACACTCAATGAGCCTCGTGTGGCGGCTGGTAAATTACCCGCAAGTTCCGCCAGAGTCCGGTTGTGACCCTCGACGGCGTCGATGTACCCCTGCAGCGCCGCATTCAGCTGGACGCCTTGCGCGCCGATGATCAGGTCATGCAGGTTCTGACGGTGCTCGGAAACAACGCGCATCCCGGAATAGACGTTTTCCGTGACAAAGCGGTCATCGAAAACGGCGATGTCGGGATGCAGCCGGGACCAGGCCCCGCCTTGGAAAATAGCGTTGGCCTGGGGCGGAGAAAACTGGATGACGACGTGGGGAGGGTGCGCGGCGCCAATGCGGTGACGCTCGGTTATCAGCCTGTGGTCTCCAGTGCCTAGGGAGCGGAGAATTGCTGCAAGGGTGGTTTTACCGCGTCCGTTCTCGGCATAGATGATGGACAACTTGGAAAGGGGCAGGGCACCACCTGCCGCCACGCTGTCGAACGCGCCGACATTCCTCAATAGCTGGATATGCGAAACCATCAATTCCCCCCGATATACCCTTAGCTTAGCATACCGGGAGAGCTTTGCACGCGAGCCTCCTGCCTGGGGCATTGCCTCACGGTGCACCAAAGATCGGCAATTTTATCAGCTAATATCCAGATTTTCGGTTTAAAAACAACGACTTGATAAGCAAAAAACATCGGCAAAAAAAGTCGCCTTAACGCACCCCTGCTAAGGGTATGCCTTTGTGCGGCGCACAAGCTTGTACGCAGTTGAATCAGCCACACATCATCGGCGCGAGCGGATGCTACAGCCCCGAAGGGCCTCCATTCTCAGGTGACCGTTTATGGGATTTCCGGTGAGCTTCCGTGAGAGTTTGGTGCTCAACTGCCCTTGATTTTGCAGGGTTTTTCCTTGGGAGTCCGGCAAAGAACTGCATCAGATCCCATAAACTATCACCTCAAATCCCATAAACGGTGACCTGAAGTCCCATAGACCTCAATTTAAGCTATCTTGTTGCTCTCGAACTCGACGGAACAAGGCCCAAGGCTGCCAATGAAGAAAGTACCCGCCAGCGAGAACCAGGACGAGCGTGCAAAGCAAAAAGAGCTTAGTCGCATGCGGGATGCTGCGCGCCTGGAGGCCGGCGAGGTTACGCAAGACCAGCTCCACCGTGAGAACAGGTTCTTTTCCGCAGTGCCAATCAAGAGGTTCAAGATAGTCGCGATTGGCGGAAAACCTCTGCGCCGCCCCATGTGATTTGCCTGCTCTGAGGCATCGCCTTCAAGCTTGCTAGCTAGCTTGCTGACTCACCGCTGGACCTCTGGTTCTGGGGATCACGACGTGCAAAGAAAAGGCGCTCAACCCGTGAGGGGAGCGCCTTCTCGATGGCCTGGAGCCGGACGCCGGAGGGGCAGCGCCCGTGGTCCAACCATTGACCGATATATGTTGTTGGGCCGGCTTCTTTTAAAGAGCGCAGGCCGCTCGGCGGGTTCAACGCCCTGTGAGCGGAGCGGTCCATTTGCTTGCTAGCTAGCTAGCTGCATTCGGCTGGGTTGGGGTGGCAAGCTGCCCGACCGCTTCTGGGCGCCCAAGCCGGGAAAGCGGCCGTTCAGGTGACCGCTGCACTTCTACAGGAACACGCGCTCAATCCAGCCGTCCAGGCAAGCTTTTGCCTTACGATGAAGAGGACGTTCGGCGTGTGTCTGCAATGAACGGCAACCTCGGGTCGCGCGGA
>NZ_PYWB01000009.1 GCF_003056345.1 Devosia submarina
CATTGTGGGCCATCCAGCTGTCCTCGGCATTGCGGAGGTAGCACTCAACCGTGTCGCCGACGCGCACGCGAATGAAAGGGCCCGGTACGCGGCCGTTGAACGTCCAATAGCGGTAGACGCTGTCCCCGCCGAGATGAGCTTCAAGTTCGACGGTCTCGAGATCCACGCGAATGGTCTGCGGCTCGCGACGACCAATCGGAGGCGGGATGTCGGTGGGATCATGTGCAATGTCGGCATGCTCCGTCATTCCGGGGTTCACCTGGTAGAGCCGGCCACTCAGGCTGGTGCCGCCAGCATGAGACATGTGGTGGTGCGCCGTTGTTTGTGCCTGGGCGGCAGCAACGCCCATGGCACCCAGGGTCAGCCCTGCTGTGCCCGCCAAAAGGCTGCGCCGGCTCAGGCCTGCTGGCTCACCTTGAACCGTGGTGTCCTTGATCGTCTCGCCTTTTTTAAACATGGTTGCTTCTCCAAGCACTTATCTATTTTGGCCCTGCCGGATGGAGCTGGTGAGCTCAACTTCCAGGGCGCTGAAGCAGGTTTAAGCTAGAGATTCCGCCCCATCCTTGCGCCAGATCAATCTAGGCGTGAATTCCTGAGATGGCCGGCTGGTTGTTGTCTGAGAGTGGGATGGGGCCTTAGGAGTTGAGCAGGCAATCATGAAGCTGGACCGCATCAGCATGGCTGGCGAGCAGTACTTCTGCGACAGCTTTTTCGGTGGCTCTGCCGCCGATCTCCGCATAGACCGCTATGGATCCGACCGCGATCCGCTCTGCGAGGGCTGATACCAATGTGCCAGGCAGCAAGGACGCAAGGGCACTGAGGTCGCGGCTGGGGAATCCCGATGCGCAAAGAGGCGCCGATTGGTTGGTCAGGATGGCAGGCTCACGCACGCCAACGCGTCGAAGCTGCTCCAGAGTTTCGTTGACGCCAGCCCGGTCGCTGAAAACAGCGATTGCAATACGTCGTGTTTTTCGAAGCATCGGCACCTCCCTAGTGCAGAGTTTCTTCGCCTTCAGCCATTTCGGAGAGCTTGGATAGGTTGCGCACGGCGAAGGTGCCGCGACTGGGCAGGTCGATCACGCGCAGCGCGCGCAGTCTGGTCATGTTCCGGCTTACCGTTTCGATCGTGAGACCAAGATAGTCAGCAATGTCCGCGCGGATCATCGGCAGGGGCAAGGCAGTACCGACGGGCTTGCCAGATGCTCGTGTGGCAAGGCTCAACAGGAAGCCAGCAACGCGCTCCATGGCGGTTTTGCGGCACAGCAGGATCGAGTGATCCTGCATGTTGGCCACTTCACCGCCGGCCGCTTCAAGCAGCTTGCCGGCGAGCTCGGGGCGTTCCCGTACGATGTGAAGCAGGGAGGCTTTGGGCACTGCGCGGACGCGGGTCGTGCCGAGGGCGTCGCAATCGAAACGATAGTCTTCGCCATGTCCGAAGCCGACGATATCGCCTTCAAAGGCAAAGGAGATGATCTGGCGGCGTCCATCCGCAAAAATCTTGTAGGAGCGCAGCACACCACTCAAAACCTCATAGAAGCCGGTCGTTTCTTCACCTTCCCGGAACAACACATCATGGCTTTCAAGGACCTGCACGCCTTCGGAACCCAGGCGCGAAGCCCATGGTGCTGGAGTAGCATTTACGGAAGCGCTCGAAATTGCATGCATTGTGCTGGTCCTTAGCCGGCAATGTTTGTGCCGGCTTGGACAATTAAACAGAGCCATGTAAGCAGCATGTGCGCTGTACGTATCAGTTTGTAACCGATTGTAACCGATTGTAACCGATCGGAGCAGGCGGCAAGAAATGGAGGCCGGATGAAAGAGGGGCAAGCCCACATCCTGGTGGTCGATGATGACGACCAAGTGCGCAAGCTCTTGCGCCGATGCTTTGAGAGCGAGAACTACCGGGTTACTGAAGCCAAGGACCAGGCAGGCGTCGACAAGGCCTTGCTCGACGAGGTCGATCTGATCACACTGGATCTTAACCTTGGCAGTGCTGACGGGCTGACAATCGCCCGCGAAATCCGCCAGCAATGGGACCTCCCCATCATCATGATCACGGGCAAGGGCGACATGATCGACCGGATTGTGGGGTTGGAGATCGGAGCAGACGACTACATAGCCAAGCCCTTTCACTTGCGCGAAGTAATTGCACGTGTTCGGTCGGTCCTGCGCCGGACCGGGTCACGAATTCCCACCGCCAAACCGGCTGCTGAGCCGCAGGGCGCCCAGATCAGTTTTGATGATTTCGTTCTGGATATGGACCGGCGTGTTCTGACCCGCGGGGGGCAAGATATTCGGCTCACGACAGGTGAATTCAATCTTCTTGCGCTTTTCGCCCGCCAGCCACACAAGGTGCTCAGCCGCGATCGCATCATGGATCTGCTGAAGGGCCATGATTGGGCGCCAAACGACCGCAGCATCGACAACCAGATCGCACGGTTGCGCAAGGTGATCGAGGCGGACAATCGCAACCCGTGCTTGCTCAGAACAGTGCGCGGGGCGGGCTACAGCTTCACCCCTCAGCATCACAGCAGCACTGAATAGCTTAGCGCCTTAACGCATCCGATACAGCCGCTGCCAGTTCGGCTTGCCTGTAAGGCTTGCGCAGGATTCTCAGCTGCTCGTCGGCCATAGGCTGCTCGCGCGCGAGCTCTTCGGCAAAGCCTGAAGTCAGCAGGATACGAATATCGGGATAGAGCTTGCGAACACGTGAGCTCAACTCGTAGCCCGAGAGCCCGCCGGGCATAACAATATCGGTAAAGAGCAGGTCCACCTTTGCTCCGCTCGAAAGAATAGAAAGCGCCTCGTGGCCGCTTGCAGCGGGCAAAACCTCGTAGCCCAACTGACTCAGGCGCGATACGGTCAGTTTGCGCAGGCGATCGTCGTCCTCCACCGCCAGCACGATCTCCCCGGTGCCAGCAGGAAGGCCCGTTTCCTCTCCAGATTGTTTCTCCGGCGCCGGAGCTTGGTAGCGCGGAAGGTAGATGCTGACGGTGGTGCCCCGCCCGGGCTCGCTATAAATCGCGCTATGGCCGCCCGATTGCTTGGCAAAGCCATAGATCATCGACAGCCCAAGACCCGTGCCCCGTCCCTGCGGCTTGGTCGTAAAAAATGGCTCGAAGGCGCGGTCGCGCACCTGCTCGGGCATGCCGGTGCCAGTGTCCGATACGGATAGCCTGACATAGTCCCCGGGAGCCAGGCCATCCAGTTCATCGGATTGCTGCGCTTCCACTCTTGCGTTGGCGGTCTCGATAATCAGCCTTCCGCCTTCCGCCATGGCATCGCGGGCGTTTACCGCAAGGTTCACAATGGCGCTTTCCACTTGCGAAGGATCAACGCGGGTAGACCAAAGGTTCGGTGCCAGGGTGTTGGACAGATAGATCGTTGCGCCCAGGGTGCGGTGCAACATGTCGGTCAGCCCAAGCACAAAGGAGTTGAGGTTTACGACTTCCGGCTCAAGGAGCGAGCGGCGCGAGAAGGCGAGGAGACGCGCCGTGAGGCGGGCCCCCAGTTCGGCCGCCTCCAGCGCTTCCGTGGCCAGTTCACGCTGGAGTGGAGTGGTCAATTGCCCTTCCAGCATCTCGAGATTGCCCAGGATCACCGTCAGGAGATTGTTGAAGTCGTGCGCAATTCCCCCGGTCAGCTGGCCGAGGGCTTCCATTTTCTGCGCCTGTCGCAGGGCCATCTCTGTTGCCTTGCTGGCGGATAGATCGTGGATGATGCCGGTGAAATAGGTGCGCTCATCCATTTCGAATTCGCTGACGGCCAAATGCATGGGAAAGAGCGATCCGTCTCGGCGGCGTCCGGTAACTTCGCGACCGATCCCGATGATCCTTTTGCGGCCAGTAGTGCGATAATTGTGGATGTAGCCATCATGTTCGGAATGGTATGGTTCCGGCATCAGGAAATGAACGTTTCGGCCGACAAACTCTTCCAGCTGGTATCCAAACAAGCGTGCTGCGGCTGGATTGACGGTGGTGATCAGACCACCGTCGTCGATCGTGATGATGGCGTCGACCGCCGACTCCAGAATGGCCTGCAATTTGCGGGCCTGACCCTCAAGCAAGGAGTTCAACTCGTTCTCTGCCGCCACTGCATGCTCCTAAGCGTTGAAGTGGAGTGGTATCGACAGGAAGGTCGCTGCACAACGAAAAACCCCGCAGGAAAACCTGCGGGGTTAGTAGCGGCATCGAAACGGTTCAGAGGCCAAGCGCAGTATAGGCGGCGTCGAAGCGCTCCTGGGCCTTCGGCGGTACTTTGACGCCCTTCGCCTCCTCAACGTTTACGGCGGGATCGCCCACAACAACCAAGGCCACCATGCCCATGCCAAAATGTGGCGCGCACTTGACGCCGTAGACGCCGGGCGCGTCCAGGGTAACTGTTATGGTTTCGTTGATCTTGCCTTTGAAAGCTTCGGCCCCTTCAGGCAACATGCCCTTGATGGTCTCTGCGTTGTGGCTCTTGTCCGTTGCAACAAAGGTCACGGTATCGCCCGGCTGAGCTTGCACGAATGCAGGCTCGAACACCATGGCCCCAGCCTTCCCCTTGTTCAGCATCTGGACCTGGTGGTCCGCGGCGAAAGCGGGAGCCGCCAGGAACCCAGCCATAACAACAACTAGGGCGGCGGTGTTGAAAGCGGTGCGCATTTGAAATCTCCTTGGCGCGAGGCCAACCCGGCCTCTTCGAAAGCTGTTCTAAGCCAAGCGCACCTTCGGTTCTTTGACCCCGATCAAAGAGTTCGTGTTTTGCAGGAACGTGCGGAGCGCATCGCCGCGGCGCATGCCTATCGCATGAAGCTTGCGTGCAAGAGCAAGGGGGGAGCATCGATCCCAGGCGATCCTAACATTGTGCGTTGCTTGCACACGTTCGAGCAGTTGAGCGACGATGGGCTCGGCAAGCTACTGGCTGGCGCAACTGTGCCCCGTATGCCTGTTGGTGGAGCTGTCTTGGAGCAGGACAGCTAGCCACACATTTCTTCCTTCATGGCCGCCTCAAGGTCACATAGGTCACGCCCGCAACCTGCAAGCGCAACGCTCGTGCATCGGAACTTGCTCTGCAGTGAATAATGCGCGATTGCCCAAAACGCGATCGTAGCCGCAGCTAGATGGTTTCAGGCTCTTGGTGCAGCACTACGCCGAAGCGCGCGAGCACCTCGGACTTGATGTTGTCTGCGAGGCTTTCGAGCTGCTCTTGGGTTCCATCACCGTAGTTGACCAGAACCAAGGCATGCCTTTCGGAAACGCCCACGCCTCCCAGACGAGAGCCCTTGAAGCCGCAACGCTCGATGAGCCACGCGGCCGAGAGCTTGCTCCGGCCGTCCTGCTGCGGATAAACCGGTGCGTCGGAGTGGGTCTTGCGCAGTTCCGCTGCGAACGCGCTCTCCACTATCGGATTATGAAAGAATGAGCCGGCATTGCCGAACTTCCGCCAATCGGGGAGCTTGCCGTTTCGCAGTGCTATTATGGTCTGCGCTACGGTCTGCGGATCGGTGTCCGGGCTCAATTCGGAAAGCCCCTGATAGCTAAGCTGGGGTGCCCAGTCGTTGGGCATTGCAAATGTCACCGAAAGGACGATGAACCGGCCCGCTGCCTTCTTGAAGACGCTCTGGCGGTAGCCAAAGCCGCAATCGTCCTTGTTGAAGACGATAGTGTTTTTGTTCTCCAGATCATAGGCGAGGAGTGAATGGAAGCGATCGGCCATCTCAAGGCCATAGGCTCCAATATTCTGGATGGGTGCTGCACCGACTTTACCCGGAATGCCTGCAAGATTTTCGAGCCCGGGCACATTTTGGCTTAGGGTCCACAACACAAATTCGTGCCAGTCTTCGCCGGCACCGGCTTGCAGCAGAGTATGCTCCCCCTGCCTGCCCAGGACGGAGCGACCCTTGATCTCCATCATTGCGATGATCCCGTCGAAGAAGGGCCTAAAGATTACATTGCTGCCGCCTCCAAGAACTCTAAGGGGCAGGCGGAGCGATTGGGCCTTTTCCCACGCGAGTTCAACATCGGTGGGCTGAGACAGTACTGCACTCCAGCGCGCCCGCGCAGGCAGCCCGAAAGTGTTGTGTCGTTGAAGGTCGAAATCAGGCTTCATCAATCGCTCAGGGCACTAGGGGAACATCGAGCATCGGACCGCAAAGCGGGTGAGCCGTGAAGCAAGCTCTAGAAAACACAAAGGGCGGCTGCAATGGGTGCAGCCGCCTTTTTATCTGTTTGCTACTGGGCTGGTGTCATCACCATGCCGTGTGGCTGCTCCGGATTGGGCAAATGCGTCAGCAATTGACCCTCTGCCGGTACCACTGAAGGGGTCTCGCCCGAGTAGAACAGGCTGTGCAATCCCCAGTACGAACCGGCAATGATAACCAGGGCCGCAAATATGCCTGCAGGAACGCTGCCGATCGCAGGAACCAGGCTCCGCACCCGTGGCCCCGAGGGCGTGGGATCGGCGGCGATCAGGAACAAGGTGCCCATGATCAGCGCATGCCCGACCAGATCGATACGGCCAAAGGGATAAACTGCGGCGGTAAAGATCACCAGCAGGGCAACAGCAGACAGGCGACGGATCAATGCCGTCCAGAGAAGGCCAAAGCCCATGGTGAACTCAGCCACGCCAGCCATGGGGATGAACACATCGCGCGGCATGCCGAAGGTCAGGAACGGACGTTCTTCAACAAGCGGGTAGAACCAGTCGGGGTAAGCGAACTTTTCCAGGCTCGACCACATCAAGGCAATGGCGACGCCCCAACGCAGCACTGCGAAACGCTTGTCGTACCATTTGCCTTGTGGATAGGCCGCCAGCACCAAGTAGGCAGCAACGCCGACGCCCAGAGCCAGGTAGTCCAGCAGATGGAAGAAGTCATAGTCCCGCAGCGCGATGACCCACAGGCCGATAATGCCCGCCGCAGCAAAAGGCATAGTACGCCGCGAGAATACCAGCATCGCAATCAGCAGCTGCAGCCAGGACACCCATTCATTGGGAGTTTGCAGATCGGGCGTGAGATAGACCCCGCCGACCGCGAAGACAGCAACAAAGAAGGCGCCGATTACCGCACGCATGAAATCATCGGGCCGGCGCCACAGGGGCTCGCTCACACGATCAAGACCCGACGAAAGAACTGCACCAAAAGGGGCTCTTTCTGCATAAACCGCAGCCGCGAAAAAGGCGACTACAAGAACGATACCGGTCCAGAACCAGCCATTGGTGAGCGTGTTGACGAGGGGTGCCGGGGAGGCTCCCACAACATAGGGCGCGAACCATTTAACGTGCGCGTGGGCTGGCGTCGCCGCACCCATAAAACCAAGGAAGGCCAGCAGGCCCGCAGCCAATGAGGGTGCTCGTCGGCTCAGAGGGCCGCTCTTCCAGTTGACACTCGGAGGTGCACCTAACTGTTTCAATTTTATCTCCTGGACGTCTGCAACCAATGCAGTTGGAGACGGCATATCATGAGAGAAAGATGCATCTTTGATCTGAGTCAAATCGGGGCGGATTAAGTTCCGCTACAAGAGCGGCAGAACATGGAAGTGGATTTTGAACTATGGACGTCATCAAAATAGGCACCGCTGCACTGCTGGTTGTAGCGTTTGCAGGCGCTTTGCTGGTGCGAGACGATCAAAGCATGGCCGCCAATGCAGCTGTATTGCCTGATATTTGCGGGGGTGAGCACGCGGGCCATGGCGCTAGCGCGGCGCCGGCCGACATGAGCCAGATGGCTGCGGGCATGGGTGAAGCACATGAGGCGCTGTTTGGCACCATGGAGCCGATGCATTCGGACATGATGCGCGGCATGAGCGCTCCCGAGTTCGAAACCGCATTTGTGTGCGGCATGCTCCCGCACCACAAAGGCGCAGTGGACATGGCGCTGGTCGCACAGAAATACGCCACCGACCCGTGGATAAAAATGTTTGCGCAGGAGATCATCGTCACGCAGCAAGCTGAAATCCGGGAAATGCAGGGCTGGCTGGATCGCAAGTGATGGTCTGACACCGAAGGGTGGTCCGGCAGGACCGCCCTTTTCAGCGGCGTAACAGCACTGGCGCGTTCATGCGTAGTCGACCAATGTCATCACTTCACTGGCGCGCCCGCTAGTGCCGCCGTCGCATTCACCTCAGCCTGGAGCTCCGCTTCGGGTTCCTTGCGCAGAGTTGTGGCCAGAGGGATCTCCTTGAGGAGCAAGGCAAGGCCGAAAGCCATGATCGCCGCTCCCGCGGCGGTGAAAAACACCGGGTGGAGCGCTGCGGCAAAGCTTTCGAGAACCGCAAGCCGGGCTTCCGCTGGAAGGGCCTGGATGGCTTCGGCGCTAAAGGCATTGCCGCCGGAGGGAGCCGTGCTACCGAGTTGGCTGGCCAGGCCGCTGGCGAAAATAGCGCCGAAAACCGATACGCCGATGGAGCCGCCGATCTGGCGAAACAGCGTGGTGCCCGCCGTGGCGACTCCGACAAGTTCGCGTGCCACGGCGTTTTGCGTTGCCGTCACGCTGACGCTGTTGATGGGTCCAATCCCGATGCCAACGATGAACATATAAACGGCGATCTGCCAATCGGGCGTATCGAGCTGCATCATGGCCAGCAGCAGCAAGCCTGCGAAAAGCATCGCCGAAGCCCCGATCGGCAGAAGCCGATAACGTCCCGTCTTGCTCATGATAAAGCCGGACAAGGTCGAGGCACCGATGAGGCCAATCATCATGGGCAAAAGCTGGAGAGCCGAACTGGTTGGCGAAACACCCTTGGCGATCTGCAGGTACATGGGCAGAAAGGTGATGGACCCAAACATCGCCATGCCAACCAGGAAGCCCACTGCATTGGTGACAAGAAAGGTGTTGTTGCGGAACAGTTTCAGCGGCAGCACGGGCTCAGCGGCACGCGCCTCGACCCAGATGAATCCTGCCAATGCAATAGCGGCAAGCACAACAAGGCCGATGATCTGGACCGATGCCCAGGGGAAAGTATTGCCGCCTAGGCTTGTTGCCAGGACAAAGGCCGATAGCGCAGTGGTGAGCAGGACAAAGCCGGCATAATCGATGCGGCGGGCGACGCGATTTACCCGAGGCTTAAGGGCAAGGCCAATCACCACCAGCGCCAGAAGGCCCAGGGGGAGGTTGATGATGAAGATCCAGCGCCAGCTCAGCTGCTCGACGATAAGGCCGCCAAGCAGCGGCCCGATCACCGTCGAAACGCCAAAAACGGCGCCAAAAATTCCCTGGATTTTGCCGCGTTGGCGGGCCGGGATCACGTCGGCCACCACGGTCATGGCAACCACCATCAGCCCGCCGCCACCAAGGCCCTGAACAGTGCGGGCGAAGATGAGGAAGGTCATGGAGCTGGAGAAGGCCGATAGTCCAGCGCCAAGGAGGAAGATCGCAATGGCCGCCTGGAGCACGATCTTGCGGCCATAAAGGTCGCCCAGCTTGCCATAGATCGGAGCGACAACTGTGGAACTGAGCAGATAAGCAATGACCACCCAGGTGAGGTGATCGAGCCCGCCCAGTTCAGTGACAATCGTGGGAAGAGCCGTCGAAACGATGGTCTGTCCAAGCGACGCCAGGAGAAGCGTGACGGCGACTGCAGTGATGATAGCCGGCACCGATTGGGCCTGTGGTTCTTGGGCGGTTTGCTCAGGCTCAGACATTGGATAATCCTTTGGCCCAGTGGATGCACAAGGCTGTGCCCACTTGCGGGATAAACGAGTGCCGCGTATATCTGCCCCCAGCAATTGCATGTCAACGGCATGCAATTGCTGCATGCATCCAAGGAGGCTCCGATGCCCGGTTCCGGCGGCACGATTGACGTCCACACTCTGCTGCACAGGGCGGGCATCGATGCCGCAACAATTGAGGCCGTAACCGGCATTGATGCGCTGATGCAGAACTGGCGCCGCCGCGCGGCAAAGCGCGAATTGGGGCACAAGGCTTTGGTTGATCTCAAGATCGGCATCGACCTGGCTCAACTGGATGTTCTTTGTGCCATCGAAGCACCGGCAGATGAGTTCGGGGAAATGGCAGGCGGGGAAACAATGGTCGCGTCTGTCGCCGAGCGGCTCGCGATCGATCCGTCCCGTGCCAGCCGGATTGTGGCCGAAATGGTTGAAATGGATTATGCTCGGCGCGCTGTGAGCCAGGCCGATGCGCGTCGCACGATTGTCGAGCTGACGGCTTCCGGCAAGGCTGTCGTGGCCGCCGTGCGTGCCTACAAATTCCTGATCATGGGTGATTTTTTCAGCGAATGGAGCGCAGAGGAACTTGGACGTTTCCTTCCACTCCTGCGAAAGTTCGCAAAATGGTCCGAGCATAGCGAACCGGCGGCTGCAAAGTTCGCCGCCGAGATCGCCATGCTGGCGCAAGGAATTGCATCGAGCCGGCTCGAGCCGCTGCGGGGATGACCGAACTCGTCAAGCAGTGGGACGAACGATTGTTCCAGCCATGAGGCAAGGCCGATCATTTGGCTCGGGCGTGCCATGGTCGGTCACCATCCACTGATTGAAGAGCGAGGCGGTACGAACCGCCTCGCCCCTAAGCGTCTTATCTTGCCCGACTGGACAAGTTGGCGACCGGCGCCACGTCGGCCGTCTGGGCTGGCGTACGGGTGCCCTCGAAGACTGGGCCGATCGTCGCCGTCCAGAGTTGCCGCGACAGGTGCGAGACAATGGGGAATGCCCGGCGGCGCGATGGCATGTACCAGGCAAAAAACAGGACGCGGATGACCCAGGCGAGGCGTCCGGTAAACTGGAGCGTAAACAGCTCGGTTATGCCACGCTGTCCAGCAAGGCCGGCAGACTGCCCGAGACCGCGGAAGTTGAAGCGCTTTGCCGGCCGCCCCTTGAGCACGCGCGCGATGTTAGAGCCGACGCAGTCGCCCTGCTTCATTGCCCACAGTGCATTGGCGGGGCAGGGCTCGCCCGTGACCGGATGCGAGACGGCGGCGATGTCACCAGCCACCCAGATGTTGTCCCGCCCGCCTACCCGCAGATCATTGCCGGCAATGATCTGACCTGCGGCATTGCGGGGCAGGGATTGAGTGCCAGCAAGGGTGCGGAAGCTCACCCCCGCCGCAACGATGGTGAGGTCAGCCGAGAGCGTCTTGCCATCGGCAAGCTCAACGTGATCCTCGAAGATTTCTGCGGCGCGTGCGTTGTGGTGAAGCTGGACACCTTGTTCGGTTAGGGTGCGCGTGGCTGTGTCGGCGATGTGGTTGAAGCTGGGGCGTAAACTGGGGAGCAGCTTTTCGCTGGAAGAGACAAGGTGGATATTGACCTTGCCCGCCCTGTTTTTGCCAAACCGGGCGGCAAGGGCAGATGCACTTTCGACGCCAGCCAGTCCACCGCCGACCACAACCACATTGCGCGTCCTTGTCGCCGCCGTGTCCCAGCTTTGAAGGTGGCCAACAAGCTTTTGCATGTCGCGCGTATCTTTGACGCACCAGCCATGTTCGCCCAGGCCCGGAATACGGTCGAACGGGTCGGTTGAGCCCGCGGCGATCACGAGGTGATCGAAGGCAAGCTCCTGATGCTCGCCCTCTTCGGTTACAACCGTCAAGGTGTTGCCCGAAAGATCGGCGGAGACAACTTCGCCTTGCAAAAAGCTCAGCCCCAAAATGGGTTGCAGCGGTGTCAGCGTGCTATTCACAGGCAGGTCGCCATTGAGCACTTCGCCGGTCCAGCCATGGTAAGTGTGGTACCCGTCCCGCGAGACAAGCAGCAGTTCCACTTCGTTGCGCGCGAGCGAGGCGCGCAGGCGCGAGCGAAGGGCGGAAAAGGCATGGAGGCCGGCATAGCCTCCCCCAAGGATCACTACGCGGCGCATGAGACAAGCTCCTGGGCAGGTGGGGGCATTGTGCGGGATGGTGCAGGATCGATCAGCCGCCCGAAGGAGCGGAATGGGGCAAGGTTGAACCCGAGGTGCCGGTACTCTTGCGCGAGCTTAAGGATATGCTCGGCCTGATCGACATGGGCGTCGCCCATGCAGAAGTGACCCTTATGACCCGACAGGGCCAACAGCATGGTTTCGGCAAGGCAGGCATAGGCGAGCTTGGGTGCAAGTGCGATCGAGCCGCGCAGATTGAACCCGGGGATTTCGACCAAGCCGCCATCGACGATCAACACGTCGGGACGCTCGATGAGCAGCCGTTCATCGGTGTTGCGCGGAACGGTGTCGTCCAGGACGATGGCACCACGCTTGAGATGTTCGCTGCGCAGCAGGGCGTCGGGCGAGGAGGTCAGCAGCACAACCAGATCAGCCTTGCTGACATCGGCCATATCGACGCTTACCGTCGCCTCAACACCATTGCGGCGCACGTCTGACGCAAGCGCCTCCAGGCGCCGCTCATTACGGGCCACCAGCAGGAGCCTGCCCGAGTGCTTGCGCGCATAAAGCCGCGTCAAGCAGCTACCGACGCTTCCGGTTGCACCCACGATGGCAATCAGCGGGTCGCGGCCCAGCGAGGCCGTCAGCTTTTCCATGGCCTGCAGCGTCATGGCTGCGGTGAAAGCGTTGCCATTGGTCACGCCAACGTCGTTCCGCTTGGCAAAGGCCTTGCCGCCGACCGAAGCGGGGGCTGTAAGGGCGCCAAGCCCGACCACCGAGGCGCCCAAGTCGCGCGCCAGATCCACGGCAGCTGAGATCCTGGCCTGAACCTGCGTTCGAGGCAGCGTGAGCAACTGCGTTGGCGTCAGCGGAACAGTGATGATCCGCCCGGAGATTTCGCCGGGAAGGTCCACGCGGGACATCTTGCCCGTGACCATGGGCGGCACCGGCAAGTGCTTGAGGGCCGAACGCCAGACAATTTCAGGAACCAAGGAAAAAGGGCGTCCCAACAGAATGCCCATATCCGCACGCAGCGTATTCCTTGGATGCACCAAGAACGCAAACTCAGACCGCATACCCCAACCCCGCATTGGTGGCCTCGCGAAGGCGAAACCGTGGAACGGGATTTATCACAATTTTAGATAAACATTAACCCATTCTTAACACAGTTTAAGCTTTGGTTAATGGCAGCGTTCCTTTTAGCTGACGAAATACTGACAATCGACGCAAAGCGCTGCATGCCCGCAAGAAAGGCTTAAGGCTTGGCCCATATAATCTGTGTCAGGATTATTCCGTAGCGCCTCGCACCGGATCGGTGGCGGCTGGCAGGCCTTGTGCCTCTCGCTTGATCATCATCATCGCTGCGCATGGCTGCGGCAAAGAGCGATGCTGGTCCAATGAGCGCAGACAAGTTTGACAGTTTTGATCTCAGGGGGCTCACGGCCGCCTTGGACGAACAGGCGGAAAACTCCCTCAAGCGCACACTGGAAGCGATCCGCGTCCATCTCGGCATGCAGGTGGCCTATGTATCGGAATTCGTCGGGGATCAAACCCATTTCCGCGAAGTCGATGCGCCCGGTCTTGAACATGTGGTCAAGGCCGGCGATTCCATGCCGCTCGACTATGTTTATTGCCGGCACATTCTGGAAGGCCGCCTCCCAGAGTTGATGCCGGACGTGCTTAACGAGCCGGTGGCTGCCAGCATGCAGTTTACCCATGATCTGGGCGTGCGGGCTCATATCAGCGTCCCGATCAAGCTAACGGACGGCAGCACCTATGGAATGTTCTGCTGCGTCAGTACCGAGCCGCAGCCGACGCTGAACCAGCGGGACCTGCGGATGATGCGGGCCGTGGCGGAGCTGACGTCCGTGCTGATCAGCAGGGAAGTCGAGGCGACAACCGAATACCGGACGAATTTCGAGCGGATCCGGCGCGTGCTCGACAATGACGAGCTCTCGATCGTCTTGCAGCCTATTATCCAGATCGCTGACCACAGCCTGCTTGGCTTTGAGTGCCTGTCGCGCTTCAGCGGAGCCGAGCAATGGACGCCTGATATCTGGTTCAAGATGGCGGCTTCGGTGGGCTTGGGCACAGAACTGGAGATGCAAGCAATCGAAAAGGGCATGGCGCTCCTCGACCTCTTCCCTGCCCATCTTTATCTGGCGTTCAATCTGTCGCCGGACACGATCACCTCCGGCCAGCTTGCCAAGGCTATTCCAAAGCAGGCGCGGCGGCGCGTGGTGCTCGAGATCACCGAACATGCCAGCGTCGAGGATTATGGTGCTCTTGGGGGCGCGCTCAAGGATTTACGGGCCCATGGCGTTCGGCTGGCGGTAGACGATGCGGGTGCAGGATATGCCAGCTTGCGGCATATCCTGGCGCTCCAGCCCGATATCATCAAGCTCGACATCAGCCTCACCCGCAATATTCAGGACGATCTGGCGCGTCATTCCCTGGCGGCGGCGCTGGTGCATTTCGGGCGTGACACCAAGAGCCAGATCCTGGCGGAAGGGGTCGAGACGGCGGCCGAGCTGGAATCCTTGCGCAAGCTCGGAGTTCAATCGGCGCAAGGCTATTTCCTCGGCCGGCCCATGTCTCCTGCCGACGCTCGGATGCTGGTGCAAAAGTTCGGCCTAGCCCAGGGGACCTTTCCCAAAGTTGTGCCGCTGACAGCTTAAACGGCGGGGTAGCTGGGAGCTATCCTCGGAAAAAGAAAAAGGCCCCGTCGCTCCTTAAGCGCCAGGGCCCTTCCTTGTGCCGGGGCTGCGTGGAGGGGAGTCGCGCACCGGCCTGAGCGATAGATAAGTCGCCGTACGGCCGGAACAAGAACGATCGCGCATGCGTGATGAAGAGCGCGATTTTGGCAGTCGCCTATGGCCTAGAATGGTTCAGCGCAAAAGCCTTGAAGGTGATCGTCTCGCTTGATGCGCGGGGGGCGGCGCAGCTTGGCGGGCGGGGAATGCCAGAGATTGCGGTTTGATGGTTCGGTTCCCCAAAGGACCGAAGCGGGCGTGGTATCGTGTGAAAATTGTGCGTGCGCGATCATCCCGGATCTCCGTCGGTGAAGACCAGCATGGCCGAGACGATGACGAGGGTGGTTGCGACTGCAAGGGCGATAAGCATGTTTGCCTCCATGGTTCGCAGCCGCAACGGGTGAGGGTAGCGAGCGATCCATGAAGCAGGCGGGTGGCTCTTATGAGCCAGATGCGGACCCGTTCTCAGGCGAGGGAAGCCTCACGTGTTTCGTGGTTGATCAGATAGGCCGCGACCGCCCCAAACAGCAGCAGGACGGCAAAGAGGCCGATTGCTACGGAGAAGCCCTGGGCGATCACCAGGGCAAGCGCTGATGGTGCAAGAAGGCCGCCCAGCCTTGCCATGGAGCCCGCGGCCCCCATGCCGGTCGCGCGGATGGCGGTGGGGAAGAGCTCGGGGGTGAAGGCATAAAGGGCGCCCCATGTGCCCAGCAGGGCAAAGCTCATCAGGAGGATGGAGCCGCCGACAGCAAGCGTGCTGGTGGCCAGAAGAAAGAGGCCGCAGCCTGCGGCGCTGAGAAGAAGGAAGGCCACCAGCGTTGGGCGCCTGCCCAATTGCTCCACTCCCCAGGCGGCCAAGGCGTAGCCGGGCAATTGTGCTAGGGCGACCAGGACCAGGAAGCCATAACCGCGAACATAGCCAAAGCCTTCCTCGGCCAGGCGCGCCGGCATCCAGGTGAAGATGCCGTAGTAGGAGATCGAAACCAGGAACCAGCAAAGAAGGATCAACAGGGTCCGCTGGCGCAGGTCGGGCGAGAGGAGGCTGGCCCTGCCGATAGCGACGGGCAGGCTCAGGGTTTCATTGGCGGCAAGCTCTGGCTTGTTGTTGGTGCGCAGGACCTGATTAAGGACGGCCTTGGCCTCGGCGGCTTGGCCAAGCCGCAGGAGATGCAGCGGTGACTCGGGAACCCAGAGGCGGAGCCAAATGCCGATCAGGGCCGGAAATGCTGTGAAAACAAAGATGTAGCGCCAACCATCTGCCGGAACATAAAGGCTCACGGCCCAGGCGGCGAGCGCTATGGCAACTGTGCCCACAGCCCAGAAGCCCTCCAGCATCACCAGCCAGCGGCCACGGGCGCGGGCAGGCAGGAACTCAGCCATAAGGGCATAATCGACCGGCAGGGTGCCGCCAACGGCAAGACCCGTGAGAAATCGCAGAACCAAAAGAACAGCAAAATCAGGCGCAAAGGCCGAGAGGAGGCCGAATATTGCGTCCATGGCGACCGTGATGATCAGGACGCGCCGGCGCCCGAAACGGTCGGCCAGGCGCCCAAAGAGCGTAGCGCCGATCAGCATGCCCAGGAAGAACAAGGTCCCGGTTTGCAGGGCTTGCGGGATGGTGAGGCCGAAGCTTTGGGCAATGGAGGCGCCGGTGAAGCCAACCGCGAGGACCTGCATGGCGTCGGCCGCCCAGACAAGGCCAAAGACGCCCAGGAGCCGTCGCTGAAAGGGGCCCGTGCCAGCGCGGGCAAGGATGTCTTCAACCTTGAGGGGCATGCGGGGGCCTCTTTTTGCCACAAAATGGGATCGAGATAGGCGGGTCGGCCGAAGGCCTGTTGTTCTAGGTCGGACGCCCGAGTGGCTAGACTTGCGCCATGCGCGCGCTTGGGCATAGTCTAACGCCAGCACCCATCAGGAGAGCGAAATGAAAACCTTGTTGTCCATCCAAAAAGGAGCTCAATTCCAACAGGACACAAAGTCTTATGCCATTTCCCTTTCCACGGGCGAGGACGGATGCAGACGCACGCCTTAGCCGCTTTTTCCAGCTTTTTGCAACACAAGGCTTAAGAACCGCGCCTCTGCGCGCCTCGAGCCTTCAACGTTTCCTGTCCTATTACCGGCCACACCTGCCGCTGCTTGTGGGTGATGTGGCTTGTGCCGTGCTGGTTGCTGCCACGGCCCTGGCGCTGCCGCTCTGCGCCAATTTTGTGACGCTCACATTGATCGGCTTGCCCGAGGCGCCGCAGGCCATCGGGCAGATCTTCCTTATGGGCGGGGTCATGCTTGCGCTTCTGGCGGTGCAGGTGCTGGCGATCTTTTTCGTTGATTATCAGGGCCATGTCATGGGTGCCAAGATCGAGGCGACCCTGCGCCAGCAATTGTTCGACCATTGCCAGAAACTGTCCTTCGGTTTCTATGACAGCCAGCGTGTGGGGCAGTTGATGAGCCGCATCACCAATGACTCGCTCTGGATCGGTGAGCTTTACCATCATGGGCCCGAGGACCTGCTGATCGCAGCGCTTAAGTTCTTTGGGGCGCTTACAATCCTGGTCTTCATCGATCCGGTGCTGGCCCTGATGATTGCGGCTCTGACGCCGTTTGCCGTTGCCTATGCCCTTCATTTTAATCGCAAGATGAACCAGGCGCTGGAGCAGAGCAAGGAACGGATTGCGGGAGTTAACGAGCGGGTGGAGGACTCCCTGGCGGGTATCCGGGTGGTGCAGTCCTTTGCCAATGAGGCGCTGGAGGCGAGGCGCTTCGAGGAAGCTAACGCTCTGTTTTTGCAGAGCCGCCGGGATGGCTACAGGAGTGAAGCGTTCTTTTCAGCGGGCAGCGAGACTTTTGCCCAGCTGGTCACAGTTCTTGTGATCGTCTTTGGTGCCGTGCGGGTGGTCACGGGCGATCTCAGCGTCGCCGAGATGCTGACATTTCTGCTGTGCGTGGCGGTGCTGGTGGATCCCGTGCAGCGCCTCGCCAATTTCGTGCGGCTCTGGCAGGAAGGCTATACGGGGTTTGTGCGGGCCATGCGCTTGCTCGATATTGAGCCCGATATCGCCGACTGCCCGGAGGCGCGGCCGCTGGAGCGGGTGCGGGGTGCGGTCAGCTTTCGCAATGTCCATTTCCGCTATGGCTCTGATGGCTTGCCGGTGTTGAACGGGCTCTCGCTCGATATCAGGGCCGGCGAGTTCGTGGCGCTGGTTGGGCCTTCTGGGGTTGGAAAATCAACGCTCTGCAGCCTTGTGCCGCGGTTCTATGAGGTCAGTGCGGGGCAGGTGCTGATCGACGGGACGGATGTGCGCGAGGTGACGCTGCAGGCGCTGCGGCGCCATGTCGGGATGGTGCAGCAGGACGTGTATCTGTTCAGCGGCACGGTGGCGGAGAATCTGCGCTATGGGCGGCCCGATGCCTCGGACGAGGAGATCGAGGCAGGAGCACGGGCGGCCAATGCGCATGAGTTTATTCTTCAGCTGCCACAGGGGTATGCGACCGATATCGGGCAGCGCGGGGTCAAGTTGTCAGGTGGGCAGAAGCAGCGTCTGACCATTGCCCGGGCGTTCCTCAAAAACCCGCCGATCCTGATCTTTGATGAGGCGACGAGCGCACTCGACAACGAGAGCGAGCGGGCGGTGCAGCAGGCCCTTCTGGCGCTGAGCCGGGGGCGCACGACGATCGTGATCGCCCATCGGCTCTCCACGGTGCGCAATGCCGATCGCATCATCGTTCTGGGTGAGAACGGGGTGCGCGAGCAAGGGCGGCATGACGAGCTCATGGCGGCCAATGGCTTCTATGCCAATCTGCATCACGTACAGGGAAGCATATAGGAAGGAAAGCCCCGCAATGCGGGGCTTTCCAGAAATTTCGGTGAGCTATTTGCGCTTGGAGCGCAGGGCCGAAAGGGCCAGAGAAACCGGCAGGGCGGCCGCCATGGCGCCCAGGGAATGGCTGCGCTGGGGGCGGTATTTACTCAGAGCGGCGTTGTAGCCGGCCTGCCAGTCGGCGCTCTTTTCTTCATGGTTTTCGCCGGCCTGGTCGCCTTCCTCGCCCACCGTATCGGCGGCATTGGCGCGGCGGTGACCCATGGGATCGCTGGCGCCGATTGTGGAATCCTTTTTGGTTTGCCGCTCGGCTTCGGAATTAAGTTCGGCCCCGATCAGCACGGCGATGATGCTGATCCACATCCAGGTCAGCATGGCGATGAGGCCGCCAAGCGAGCCATAGGTCTTGTCAAAATTGCCGAAATTGGCGGCGTACCAGCCAAACAGGAGCGACAGGACGATGATGGCAATGGCGGCCAGGATCGCGCCCGGCGTGATCCAGCGCCAGCGGGCCTGCTGGCGGCTGGGACCGAAGCGGTAAAGGGCCGCCAATCCGAGCAAAAGAGCGGCAGCCAGAAGCACATAGGTGCCGATGCGCACCAGCCATTCAAGCCCGGCGCCCAGGCCCACGAAATCCAGAACGATCGGCACCAGAACGGCGGCGCCAATCATGACGATGGCGCCCACAATGCCGGCTAGCGTGAACAGGAGGGCGGTGGCATTGAGCTTGAAGAAATTGCGGCTCTCGCGCTCGTCATAGGCAATGTTCATGGCCTCAAACAAGGTCTTGATGCCGGAGCTGGAGCTCCAAAGGGCAAGAGCGATGGAAATGATTAGGGCAAAGCTCAGCGCTCCTTCACCCGTCGTGCTGAGGCGGGTGAGTTGTTCGTTCAGGATCTCCATGCCGCCTTCGGGAACAAAGGAAGACAGGAGCTGGAGGTGCTCGGTGACCGTCGCCGGGTCAGTGAAAAGGCCATAGATTGACACAAAGGCGGTGAGGGTGGGGAAGAGGGACAAGAGGAGGAAATAGGTGACCGCGGCGGCGATCATGGTCACCCGGTCATTGTTGAACTCCTTGTAAGTCCTGAGCAAAATGTCCTTCCAGCCGGGTGGGGGAATCTGCTGTGGACTATCGGCGTGCCGACCCCTGCCGTGGTCGGAAACTTGATCTGCAGTGGCCATCTCGCGCTCCTTTGGCCACAGAACGATGCTGAAATGGTCGGGGTTGCACGCACCGCCGCTTTGTTAGCCGATGGCCCCTGACGTTAGCAGACTGTTAGCGTTGAGCATGCCCCAACGGCCACTTGCCTTCGCATCGGGGCACCCATATGCTGATAATAATATAACTAATAATGATTGAGGATGGAGATGGATCAGCAGGCGGTTGCAGCCCAGAGGCAGGCTATGGCGGGACGCCGCAGCCTATCGTTGGACGGCGTCTGGCGCTTCCGGCACGAAGATGGACCCTGGCGCGAGGCGCATGTTCCGTCCCCCTGGCAGGCCGAATTTTCCGACCTCGTCGATAGCTTCGGTAGTGCCGTTTATCAACGAAGCTTCAGCGTGCCCGAAGGGTGGGGCCAGGGCGAATTGGTGCTCCGGTTCGGCGCCGTTTCCTATTATTGCGATGTTCTGCTGAACGGGGAAAAGCTGGGCAGCCATGAGGGCGCCTATCTGCCGTTCGAGTTCGTGGTGCCGCCGTCTCTCGTGCGCGACCAAAACGAGATCGAAGTGCGGGTGGTGATGCCCTCGGCTGACCATCGCGCCTATCCCGACTATCCGTTCAGCGAAGTGCCGCATGGCAAGATGAGCTGGTATGGCCGCGTGGGTGGTCTTTGGCAGTCTGTGACGCTCGAAATGCGCGATCCCCGCCGTGTCGAGGCCGTGGTGATCACGGCCGGCATGGATGGGGTGTTGGACCTTGATCTGCGGTTTTCCCAAGCGGCGCTGGGGCAGCAAGCGCAGATTTCAGTGCATGATGCGCAGGGCGCGTTGGTTGCCAACACAAGCATGCCGGCGGCGGAGCAGGTGTCGGCAACGCTTCCTGTTGCAAAGGCCAAGCTTTGGTCCACCGAAGAGCCCAACCTCTACACGCTTACGATCGATCTGGGTGATGGCGCCCAGCCGCATAGCGAGAGCTTTGGCTTTCGGACGGTGGAAACGCGCGATGGACAGATCCTGCTGAACGGCAAGCCGATCTATATGCGCGGGGCGCTGGACCAGGACTATTATCCCGAGGGCATCTATTCGACGCCTTCGCTGGAGTTCCTTGAAGACCAGGCGCGCAAGGCCAAGCATCTGGGGCTGAACCTTTTGCGCTGCCACATCAAGGTGCCGGACCCGCGCTATTACGAGGTGGCGGATCGGTTCGGGCTGCTGGTCTGGACAGAAATCCCCAATGTTGCGAGCTTCACGACCCAATCGGCGCAGCGGTTGCGCGATACGATGACGAGTATCCTCGAGCGGGACCGCAACCATCCTTCGATCATTGCCTGGACAATCATCAACGAGGACTGGGGCACGCGGTTGGTGGAGAATGCCGAGCACCGCCAGTGGCTCAAGGACACTTATGATTGGCTCAAGGCCGAGGACCCCACGCGCCTTGTGGTCGACAATTCGCCGTGCTTCCCAAATTTCCACGTCAAGACGGACCTCAACGACTTCCATTATTATCGCTCGGTGCCCGAGCGGCGGCAGGAATGGGACGATTTGACGGCGCAGTTTGCCGCAAACGCCGATTGGACCTATTCTTCGCTGGGCGATGCCGAGCGCCGGGGCGATGAGCCGCTGATCGTTTCGGAGTTCGGTGTTTGGGGCTTGCCCGATCCAAGCAAGCTGCGCCGCCCCGATGGCAGCGAGCCGGACTGGTTCGAGACCGGTGCGCTTTGGGGCGATGGCGTTGCGCTGCCGCATGGGGTGGAAGAGCGTTTCGCGGCGCTCGATCTTTATCGCACCTTCGGCTCGTTCGAGGCCTTCGTTGAAGCGGCGCAATGGTACCAGTTCCGCAATCTGCGCTACCAGATTGAAACCATGCGCCAGCATGCCTCGATCATGGGCTATGTGATCACCGAGCTCACGGACGTCCATTGGGAAGCCAATGGGCTGCTCGATATCGAGCGCAATCCGCGCGTGTTCCACGATGTGTTTGCCGAAATCAACACGGATCTGGTGATCGTGCCGCGGCCGGAGCGTTTTTCGGCCTATGGCGGATCCAAGCTGCCGATCGAGGTCACTATCGCAACGGGTGGCGCGAGCGTACCCGAGGGTGCCGAGCTGCGCTGGAGCGGGGATGCGGAAGGCTCGGCTGTTATTCCCGCAACGGGATCGCTCGCCACTTATGTGAGCGTGCTGAACCTCCCCATGCCGCAAACATCAAGCAATCGTGTTGCCCATATCGAGTTCGTTCTGGTGGCGGGCGAGAGGGAATTGGCGCGCAACAGCCTTGATGTGTCCTTGTTTACCCCGCGCGACAAGGCCGCCTTGCCAAGCCTTGCGGTCGCCGACAGGGAGCTGGCCGATTATGTGCAGGCCTTGGGCTACCGCGTCGTGGGTGCAGGCGAAGCGGATGTGCATCTGGTGCATGCGCTCGATGGCGAGGATGTGGAAGCCATTAAGGCTGGGGCACGCTATGCCGTTTTGGCCGATGGAAGCGTGCCGACTAATGTCAATCTGCGCACCGACATGCCCGTGGGCGAATTGCCCCATCGCAGCATTGTGGCGGATGGCAAGCAATTCCGGCCGGCGACCGACCAGCACTTGCCGGGCATCAGCCTGGTTGAGCGCGATGGCACGATCTGGCGCGGTGACTGGATCGCGGGTTTTTCCTTTGTGCGGCGCGATGGACCGTTTGCCGATCTTCCGGGAAGCCCGATCCTTGATCTCTCCTTTTCGGGCGTGGTGCCGCATCATCTGCTGTTGGGTTTCCGCCCCTGGGAGTTCGGCAACAATGTGCATGCCGGCATTGTGGTGGGCTGGGTACACAAGGCCGCGGCGATCATCGGGGAAAAACGCGTGGGCCGGGGTGGCGTCGTTGCCACGACGTTCCGGCTGACCCGGGAGGCGCCGGGCGCGGACCCATTGGCCGCAGCGCTGCTGGATGGGGTGATCCGCACTGGCGCGGAGATGCCGGTGGATCGCTGAGCAAAACCGAAGCGCCCGACCTCCCGAGGAAAATACCTGGGGCCGGGCGCTTCAATTGCCGCTGATGGGATTGACGAGCAAGCCCTGCGGCTGATTAGTATGATAATTGTTGGTGAGCGGCCGAAAGAGCTGTCACCGTTCCGCATAACGGGCCCAAGCGCCCGCAGAGGAGAGACTATGTCCGATATTGTCCTCAAAGAGGTCAGCAAGTCCTTCGGGACGGTGAGCATCCTGGAAAAGGTGTCCATGCACATCAAATCCGGCGAGTTCATCGTGTTCCTGGGGCCTTCGGGCTGCGGCAAGTCGACCCTGCTGCGCATGATCGCGGGCCTTGAGCAGGTCAATGACGGCGAGATCTATATCGGGGGCGAGCGCGTCGACCAGCTGCCGCCCAATGAGCGCGGTGTGGCCATGGTGTTCCAGAACTACGCGCTTTATCCGCATATGAGCGTGCGCGACAATATGAGCTTCGGGCTGCAGAATGTCGGCACGCCCAAGGATGAAATCACAAGGCGCGTGGATGATGCCGCGCGCATGCTCGAAATCACCCAGCTGCTGGAGCGCAAGCCGGCGCAGCTTTCGGGCGGCCAGCGCCAGCGCGTTGCCATTGGGCGTGCGATCGTACGCGATCCCAAGGCGTTCCTGCTTGATGAGCCGCTGTCGAACCTTGATGCGGGCCTGCGCGTGCGCACCCGGCTCGAGCTGGCGCAACTCCACAATCGCATCAAGGCCACGATGATCTTTGTGACGCACGACCAGACCGAGGCCATGACCCTGGCCACGCGCATTGTCGTCATGAACAATCGTGGGATCGAACAGATCGGCACGCCAATGGAAGTTTATTCCCGGCCTGCAACCCGGTTCGTGGCGAGCTTTGTGGGATCGCCGGCAATGAATTTCCTGCCTGTGAGCGCCCTGAGCGATGCGGGGGGCCAGGCAAATGTTGCCTTTGGCGGGCAGAACAGCTTGCAGACCGCCATTCCGGCGAGCGGGCTTGGCAAGGGGCAATATACGCTGGGTATCCGGGCGGAATCGGCGCGCATCACCTATGGGGAAGGCGGCATCGAAGCCACGGTGGATGTGGTGGAGCGCCTGGGCGAGCGGACGCTGGTTTATGCGCGGCTGAGCGATGGCGCCCCAATTGTTGCCGAGGACGCGGGCCTCAGCGGGGTCAATGCGGGCGATGTTGTTCGCATCGCGCTTGATGGCAAGGCCGCCATTCTGTTTGACGAGAGCGGCAGGGCGTTTCACGCCGCAGCCTAGAGGAGGCGCGACGGGATCAATCGGGCCGGGCGCCTCGAGGGGCATCGGGCCGATCGGGAGAATTCAGCACCGCCCCGGCGGTGAGCTGAACACAAGGCGCGGCCCGTTTCGCCGGCAGGTCGCAATGCCCAAGGTTATGGCGCTGGGTGGAAAACCCAAGGGAGGTTTGACGTGAAGAATCTGATGAAGATCGCAATGCTGTCGACGGCGCTGCTGTCGGTGGGCGCCGTGCAGGCGCAGGAAACCGTGGTGTGGTGGGACTTCCTTGCCGGCGGTGACGGCGTGCGCATGAAGTCGCTGATCGAGCGGTTCAACGAGGAACATGCCGGCGAAATCACCATCCAGCCAACGACGCTGGAATGGGGTACGCCCTTCTACACCAAGGTGCAGACCTCGGCCGCCATTGGCGAAGGCCCCGATGTGATGACCTATCACCTTTCGCGCGTGCCGCTCGGGGTGGAATCGGGCGCGCTGGCGCCGCTCAGCACCGAAGACCTTTCCAGCGTCGGCCTCACTGCAGATGCCTTCCAGGCCGCAAACTGGGAAGCAGGCCAGAGCGACGGCCAGCAATATGCCGTTCCGTTCGATATCCACTCCATCATCCTTTACTACAACAAGGACAAGCTGGCCGAAGCAGGTCTGCTGGGTGAAGACGGCAAGCCGACCGGCCTCGATGGCGCCGAAAACTTCATGGCGGCGCTTGAGAAGCTCAAGGGTGGCTCGCAGTATTCGGTGTCGCTGCAGACCTCGGGCGACGGCACGCCATGGCGCGTGTTCTATTCGCTGTTTGGCCAGCAGGACGGCGTGTTCCTGGCTGAAGACGGCACCTTCTTCCCCGAGGACAGCATTCCAAAGGCCGTTGCAGCCGTTGAAACCATGGCCAGCTGGGTTGAAGGCGGCTATGCGCCCCAGCTGACCGAATATGAAGGCTCGGTTGCCCTGTTCACCAATGGCGATGCGGCCCTCCATATCAACGGCGTGTGGGAAGTGCCCACGCTGGTGGACCTCGAAGCCAAGGGCGAGCTCGGCTTTGAATGGGGCGCTGTTGCCCTGCCGACCTTCTTTGACCATCCGGCGACCTGGGCGGATTCGCATGCCTTTGCGATCCCCAACAATGCCGGCAAGGAAATGACGCCCGAAAAGAAGGCCGCCGTGCTCGAAGTCATCTCCTGGATGAACGAGAATTCGCTCTCCTGGGCTGACGCCGGCCACATCCCGGCCTTCAACGCCACTCGCGAAAGCGAAGAGTTCAAGACCATGGAGCCGAACGCGACCTATTCGATTCTGGCCGAAACCGCCGTGTTCGATCCCAAGTCGACCCTGGCTGGCGTGGCATCGCCCGTTTATGACGCCGTTGCCAACTACATCAGCCCCGCCATGAACGGCGAAATGGAACCGCAGGAAGCTATCGAAGAGATGAAGGCGGACCTGCAGGACCAGGCTGAGTAACAATTATTTCCGTCCGGCGGCTTGCGAGCCGCCGGACCATCTTCCAGGGGCCAAAGCACCATGATCAGGAACCAACGCCGCGAATGGGCGGTCGCTTTCCTTCTCGTCCTGCCGTTTTTGCTGACCTATGGCGTGCTGTTTGTTTGGCCAACCATCCAGATGGTGCAGCTCAGCTTCACCGACGCGCCCCTGATCGGGACAGGCGAATGGGTGGGTTTTGAAAACTACATCGAGATGTTCGATGATCGCCGGTTCTGGACCGCGTTCAACAACACGGCCTATTTCGTTGTCCTGACCGTTATTCCCAATACGCTGATCGGGCTGGCGATCGCCATGATGGTGTCGCGCCTTAAGGGCTGGCAGCAGAGCCTGATCCTGGCAATGTTCTTTCTGCCCTATATCCTGCCGGTTTCGGTGGTTTACCGTATCTGGAACTGGATGTTCAACGTGCAGTTCGGCATCCTGCAATACCCCATCAGCTTCTTTGCGGGGGAAACCATCAACGTATTCCGCACCCAGTGGATGTTTATGCCGGCCGTGGCGCTGGTGACCATCTGGTGGACTTGCGGGTTCAATATCCTGCTGTTTTTGGCCGGCCTGCGCTCGATATCGCCCGATATCTATGAAGCCGCAGCGCTCGACAATGCCAATCGCTGGACTATTTTCCGCAAGATCACCTGGCCCTTGATCTGGCCGGTGACGGCGCTGGTCTTGACCATCCAGCTGATTTTGCAGCTCAAGATTTTCGACCAGGTTTACCTGTTCGTGCAGGGCGGGCGGCCTGATCCGTCCATGGTGATGGTGCAGTATATTTATACCATGGCGTTCCAGCGCAATCAGGGTGGCTATGCCGCCGCCATTGCCGTGGCGCTGTTTGTGATCGTGATTGTGTTTTCCGTGCTGCAGTTCCAGCTGCTGCGGGCCCGAGGTGAAAAATGAGCGTGGCACAGCAAGAAGCAGGAACGATGACCTCGGCCCAGACAGCCAAGCGTGGGCGCTCGCGTGGATGGGATTTCGGAGCGCTGCTCTTGACCCTGGTGACGGTGGTGTTCGCCGTGCTTTGGGCCTTCCCGATCTATTGGGCGCTGGTGACGACGCTCAAGCCAGAGTCGCAGGTGATCGGCAAATCGCTCGATTTCCTGCCGCGCACCTGGACCTTTGATGCTTATTGGCACGTGCTGGTGAATACCCAGATCGGGCGGTGGTATCTTAATTCGCTGGTGACGTCGGTTGCGGTGACGGTGCTGACGTTGGCGATCAGCGCGGCAACGGCCTATGCGCTGAGCCAGCTCCGGTTCCCCGGGCGCAAGCTCATCTATTACACGATCCTCGCCAGCTTCATGGTTCCAATCGCGGCCCTGATCGTCAACCACTTCATCCTGATGGCGCAGTTTGGGCTGATCAATAATTGGCTCGGGGTGATCTTTCCGCAGCTGATCCACCCTGTGGTGATCATTGTCTACAAGAACTTCTTTGACTCCGTGCCCAAGGAGTTCCGCGAGGCGGCCAAGATGGATTCAGCCAGCGAATGGCGCATCTTCACCCGCATCTACCTGCCCATGAACTGGGGCATCACCACGGCGCTGGCGATCGTCACCTTTATCGGGGCGTGGAACAATTTCCTGTGGCCGTTCCTGGCCGTGTCCAGGCCCGAGATGATGAACGTGGCCGTTGGTATCACGCAGGTGAACGACGCCTTTGGGGTGGCCTATGCGCGCGAACTGGCGGGTGCAATCCTGGCGGCGCTCCTGGTGGCGGTGCTCTACCTCATCTTTCAGCGGCGCGTGACGCAGGCCATCATGCTGTCGGCCGGTATCAAGGGCTAGGCGGCGCTAAGGAACGGTTTATCCTCGTTGCTGCCCAGCATTGACGGGGATAAGCCTGATCCGTACCAATACGAGCATGGCCTCGTGGCGGAGGGACACGCAGGGGATTGCAAATCCCCAAACCCTTGGTTCAAGTCCAGGGCGAGGCCTCCATTTTCCCCTTTCGCGCAAAAAACGGCGGCTGCTGAAGCGCCGCCGTTTTCCCATCCTTAAGGCTGGTCAAGGGCCATCGCTGATGCCAAAAGACTGCCTAGGCTCGCCAATCAAGAGGCTTTCATGACCGAGACTTCCCTTTTCGCCCGTGTTGTTGCAGCTGTCGGGGCTGTTGCCGTTGCCGTTCGGCACCGGGGCGATGGTCCACGCTCTCCGGTTTATGGCACGACGCCGGCCATTCCCGAGCCCAAGCCGCAGGGTTCGATCCCCACGCTCAAGATGCCAACGGCCAAGGGCTGGGAAGGCGGGCGCACGCCCGTGCCGGCGCCGGGTCTCAAGGTCAATGCCTTTGCCGCCAGGCTCGATCATCCGCGCAACATGCTGGTGCTGCCCAATGGCGATGTGCTGGTGGCCGAATCCATGGGTGAATCGGGCAATCCCAAGACGCTGTTCGACCACGCCATGTCGAGCACCATGAAGCGGGCGCGCGCTTCGGGCGACAGCCCCAATCGCATTACCCTGCTGCGCGATGCCGATGGCGATGGGGTGGCGGAAACCCGCCATGCCTTTATCGAAAATGTGCGCCAGCCCTATGGCATGGTGCTGATCGGGGACACGCTTTATGTGGGCGCGAGCGATGCCGTTCTGGCCTATCCCTATCAGCCCGGCGCCACGCGCATCACGACGCCCGGGCGCAAGATCATGGATCTCGTCCCCGGCGGGCATTGGACGCGCAATCTGATCGCCAGCAAGGACGGCCAAAAGCTTTATGTGGCCGTGGGCTCGCTCAGCAATATCGCCGAGGGCGGGATGGCCGTGGAAGAAAACCGCGCCTGCATCCACGAACTCGACCTCCAAAGCGGCCAGTCCCGCATTTTTGCCGGTGGCCTGCGCAATCCGGTGGGCATGGCCTGGGAGCCGTCCACTGACACGCTTTACACCGTGGTCAATGAGCGCGACGGCTTGGGCGATGAAACCCCGCCCGATTACCTGACCTCCGTGCGCGATGGCGGCTTTTATGGCTGGCCCTATAGCTATTGGGGCCAGACCGTGGATGATCGCGTGCCGCAGGATGCCGCCAAGGTGGCATCGGCCCTTGCGCCCGACTTTGCCCTGGGCGGGCATACCGCATCCCTGGGCTTGTGCTGGCTGCCGCAGGGCACGCTGCCCGGTTTCCCCGCGGGCATGGCCATTGGCCAGCATGGTTCGTGGAACCGCTCGACGCTGAGCGGCTACAAGCTGGCCTTTGTTCCATTCGAAAACGGCAAGCCCACGGGCCTGCCGCGCGAAATCCTCACCGGCTTCCTGTCGCCCGACGAGAAATTCTCCTATGGCCGCCCGGTGGGCGTGGCGCTGGCAGCCGACGGCGCCGTGTTGATGGCGGACGATGTGGGCGATGTGATCTGGCGCGTGACGGGCGCTTGAGCGTGACGGGGAAAACAGCTGTGCTGCGTTTGGGCGTGCTGCCGGTTTTCGCCTCCGTTCTGGCGGGTTCGGTGGCCGTGGCGCAGGAGGCTTTGCCGACCCTTCTTGTTGGTGTGCAGGAAAGCGGCACCGTTCAATGGGAAATCGAGACCATCGAGGCGCTGGAACTCGACCAGAAGCATGGGCTGGATCTCGAGATCCGGCCCTTGGCCGATAGCCGGGCAGGGCAGATCGCGCTGCAGACCGGCGCCGTGGATGTGATCCTTTCCGATTTCGTTTGGGTGTCGATCCAGCGTGGGCAGGGCAATATGGTCGCCATGGTACCCCACTCGCTTGCCGTGGGTGGGCTCATGGTGCCGCCCGATAGTGCAATCAAAACCGTGGCCGACCTCAAGGGCAAGAACATTGCCGTGGCCGGTGGGCCGGTCGACAAGAATTGGGTGATCCTCCAGGCCTTCTACAACAGCGTTACCGGCGGCGTTCTGGCCGATGAGGCCAGTGCCCGGTTCGGCGCGCCGCCGCTCGTCAATGAATTGCTCGCAGGCGAGCAGGCCGATGCGGGGCTCAATTTCTGGCAATGGAATGCGCGGCTCAAGGCCATGGGAATGAACGAAGTTCTGCCCGCAGCTGAGATGTTGCGCGAGCTGGGCGTTTCCGAACAACCGCCGCTGCTGGGTTGGACCTTTACCGATGCAACAGCCGAGACCAAGAGCGAGGCCCTGACGCGGTTTCTCGATGCTTCGTTTGAAGCCAAGGCGGTTTTGCTGGAGGATGACGCCGTTTGGGATGGGCTGCGCGACCTGATGGGCGCGGCGGATGACCAGGCGCTCTTTGCGCAGCTGCGCGATGATTATCGCGCGGGCATTGTGCGCGGATATGATCCCGAGCATGTGGAAGCCGCTGAAGAGGCCTTTGCGCTTTTGGCGCGCCATGGCGGCGCTGATCTGGTGGGCGAGCAAACGGCGCTGGAGCCCGGCACCTTCTGGGCGGGATACCGGAAATAAATCGGAGCGCCGGACAGCCCTTGCGCGTGGAGCGACTGCTCGAGATTGTCTCGCTGCCGCTCCTGCTTCTGCTTTGGCAAATCCTGGCCATGGTGTTTACCCATCGGCTGTTTCCCTCGCCAATCGATGTTGCGCAAACCATGTGGGATTTGGCGGCCGGAGGTCGCCTGCTGCCGGATTTAGCTAAAACTCTCGCACGTGCGGGGGCGGGGTTCGTTTTGGCCATGGCGTTGGGGACGGCGCTTGGCATTGTGCTGGGCCGGGTGCGTTGGCTGGATCGCCTCTTTTCGGGTTGGCTGCTGGTGGGGCTCAATCTGCCCGCCATTGTCGTAGCCATCGTGCTTTATATCTGGCTGGGGCTGACGGAAACGGCGCTGGTGCTGGCTGTGGTGATCAACAAGATGCCGCTTGTGGCGACCACGATCCGCGAGGGCGTGCGCAGCTTTTTGCCCGAATATGAGGAACTGGCGCAGGCGCTGCGCCTGCCGTTGGGGCGCAAGCTGGGTCGCGTTTACCTGCCGCAATTGCTGCCCTTCGTGCTTGCCGCGGCGCGTACCGGGCTTTCGCTGATCTGGAAAATCGTCCTTGTGTTCGAGGTGCTGGGGAGCGATGGCGGCATGGGATACCGGGTGGGCGTGTTGTTCCAGTTTTTCGATATCGCCGGGATTTTGGCCTATACGACAGCGTTTATCCTTGTGGTGCTGCTGCTGGAGCATGGCTTGTTGCGCCCGCTGGAGCGGAGGGTGCTGCGATGGCGCGCGGACCCGGCTTAAGCCTTCAAATCGCCGAAAAGCGGTTTGCCGGCAGTGCCGAGCCGCTGTTCAGGGATTTGCGGCTCGATGTGGCGCCGGGAAGCGTGGTCGCAGTGCTGGGCCCATCGGGGGTGGGCAAATCAACGCTTTTGCGGCTGGTGGCGGGGATTGATCGGGCGTTTTCCGGCGCCATCACCATTGATGGGCGCCCGGCGCGTGAGGCAGCGCCGCCCGGCTTTGTGTTCCAGGATGCGCGTTTGCTGCCCTGGTTGACGGCTGCAGGCAATCTTCGGCTGGCAGCGCCGGACCTCGATGAGGCACGGGCAGAGCAGCTGCTGGGGCAGGTAGGCCTTTCCGGCGCGGCCGGGCTTTATCCCAGGCAATTGTCGGGTGGCATGCAGCGGCGTGTTGCCCTGGCGCGGGCCCTGGCGCCTGGCGGGGGCCTGCTGTTGCTTGATGAGCCTTTTGTGTCGCTGGACCGCGCCCTGGCTGATGACATGCACCAATTGTTGCGCGATGTTTTTGCGAGCTCGCAAGCCAGCGTGCTGCTGGTGACGCATGATCCGCTTGATGCGGCGCAATTGGCGGATCGTGCTCTTGTATTGGGCGGTGGACCGGCGCGTATCCAGAAGGATGTGGCTTTCCCCATTGGGCGAGCGGAGCGAGACGGGAGCCTCGTCCGCAATTATGCAAGTCAGCTTGGCGCCTAGCTTTTTGGCCTTTGTTCGCTTTTGGTTAACCATAAAAGTGCAAGATGGCCCTGTCGATCGATGGGATTACTTTGATGCGCGTCCTTGCTCTTGCCTTCGCCTTTTTGCCCTTTTGCGCCGGCGCCGCATTGGCCGGTCCCATGCCGGTCTTGCCTGATTTGCCGCCACTGCCCGAGATTTCCGGGACGATCGATAGCGGCGGGTTCTATGCGGGCGTGCTTGCGGGCTGGGGCGGTGGCGCTGCAGTCGAGGATGGGCTGGAGGCGGGCATTGTAGTGGGGGCGACCATGCCGGCGGCGGATCTGCTGATCGGGGCCGAAGCCCTGCTTTCGGGCAATCTGCACGGGGGCGGCGCCATTGAGGCGGGGCTGCGGCTGGGCTTTCCGGTGGGCGACAGCTTTGCCCTCTTCAGCACTGCAGGACTGGGTTATGATTTCGACCGGGATGCCTTTGCCGTTTTGGGCTTTGGCGCCGAGGCCGATCTTGGCGATGACTGGCTCCTGCGCGCCGACTATCGCGCCAATCTCGATCTCAGCGGTGAAGCCATTAGCCATCGCATTTTGAGCGGCCTTGTTAAGCGCTTCTAAACCCAGGTTTTCGCAAGCCATGACAGGTGCTTAAACCTTAAGCATTCGGTAGCCTAACGCAGCCATAGTCCCACCCAGCTACAAGAAATGAAGCTTGGGAGTGGCTGAAGTGCCAAAGACCATTTTATCGGGCATTGCTGTTGCACTGGCCTTGGGATTGAGCCTCACATCCGCGCTGGCTGATGAGTGGACCGCCGTGCGACTGCGCGGCGGTGTGTTTGCGCTGGAAAACGGCGCCTGGGTGCAGCTGAAGCGCGGCAGCGTGGTGCCCGATGATCGGGTGATCAAGAGTGCGCCAGGCGGGCGGATCACCCTGGTGCGTGGGGCGGAAACGATCGAACTTGGGCCCGACACCACCGCGCAGATCGAGGATCGGTCCGGGTTCACCACGGTCTACAATCACGAAGGCACGGTTGGCGTGGATGCCGAAGCGCGCAATGTGCAGCATTTTGCCGTGCAGACGCCGTTTCTGGCCGCCGTGGTCAAGGGGACGGCATTTACCGTTCAATCGACGCGTCGCGATTCCACGGTGACGGTGACGCGCGGGCGGGTGGAGGTCGAGGACGAGAATTTCGGCACCAGCGTCAGCGTGGGGGCGGGCCAGCAGGTTGCGTCCTCCGATGCAGAGCCGATCACTGCCGAGGTGATCGTCGCGGCTCCCGCCAATGCGCCACAGCCGCCGGCGCCGGCCTGGGAGCAGCCGCGTGTGGAGCCCGTGCGCACGCCCGAGCCGGTGAATGCCGGGAATGGACGAATTGAGCCGAACAGCGGCGATAATTCCGGTCGTGGGAACAACGGCGGGAATAGTGGGGGCAACCGGAACGACGGTGGCAACCGCGATGATGGCGGCAATGGAAACAGTGGAAACGGCGGCGGGAACAACGGCGGCCAAGGTGGCGGCAATGGTCAGGGCCGTGGGACCGGGAACTCCGACAATGGCGGAGGACACGGCAATTCTGGTCATGGCAATGGCAACGGCAATTCCGGTCAGAGCAACAGCAACGGACACTCTGGTCACAGCAATGGCGGCGGGAACGGGAACTCCGGCAATGGCCACGGCAATGGTGGGGGGAGTGGGAACGGAAATTCCGGCAATGGCAATGGCCACGGCAATTCCGGTCAGAGCAACAGCAACGGACACTCTGGTCACAGCAATGGCGGCGGGAACGGGAACTCCGGCAATGGCCACGGCAATGGCGGAGGGAATGGGAACGGGAACTCTGGCAATGGCCACGGCAGTGGCGGTGGGAATGGAAACGGGAACTCCGGCAATGGCGGGGGGAATGGCAATTCCGGGAATGGGAACGGAAACTCTGGGAACGGCAATGAGAGCGGGAGCTCCGGCAAGAGCAATAGCGAAGGACGCGGGAACTCCGAAAGCAGCAATGGCAATAGCGGGGGGAACGGAAATGCTGGCAATGGGGGCGGCAATTCCGAGAACGGCGGCGGGAACGGCGGCGGCAATGCTGGCGGGAACGGCGGCGGGAACGGGAACGGCAATGGCGGCGGGAAAAAGTAAGATGTTTACGCTAGCCCGCGTTTTTATCCCGCTGGCGGCGTAAGTGCGCGGGGCGCTCAGGGCAGGTTTGGTTTTTGGGCTCTTGCTGGTGGTATTGGTTGCCGGCTGGCTGGGCGTCTTTCTTCCGGCGGATCATGCTCTTTCGGGCCTGCGCTTCCGGGCCACCGACCGTGCGCCGAGCGGCGAGATCGTGCTGGTGGAAATCGATGGGCAGAGCCTTGCAGGCGTCGGGGTTTGGCCCTGGCCGCGCAGCGTGCACGGGGCAATCCTTGACAAGCTCATGGATGCCGGCGCGCGCGAGGTGGTGTTCGACGTCGATTTCAGTGCTGCCTCGAGCGAGGAGGAGGATGCGCTGTTTGAAGCGGCGCTCGAGCGGGCGGGGGGCTATGCCTTTCTGGCTGCGTTTCGGCAGCTTTCGGGCAACCAGATCATTCTGAGCTACCCGCTGGCGCGGTTTGCGCAATATGCCTCGGCCGTTCTGGTGAATGTGGAAACCGAGCAGGACGGGCTTCTGCGCAAGGTGCCGGCAGCGCTTTTGCGCGATGGCAGCCCTATTCCATCCATTGCCGTGGCGCTGGGGCAGCCGGATGGAGCGCTGCCCCAAACAATCGAGATCGACTTTGGCATCGACCTCAACCGCGTTGATCGCATCTCGGCCATTGATCTGCTGGAGGGCAAGATCAACCCGGGGCGGATCGTGGACCGGCAGGTGGTAATCGGGGCGACGGCGATCGAGTTGCGGGACTTCTTCAGCGTGCCGCGCTTTGGCATTGTTTCGGGGCCCATGGCGCAGATTGCCGCCGCTGAAACGGTGAAGGCGGGGCGGTCGCTGCAGTCTTATGGCCTGTGGCCGGCGCTTGCCGTGCTGGCGCTGCTGGGCCTTGTGAGCATCGGGCAGGGCGGCGCATGGTCGCCGCGGCGGCAGGCTGTTCTGGCCGTTTTCGTGGCGCTGGTAACCGAAATTGTTGCCTGGCTCGTTTTGCGGCAATGGGCGATCGGCTTTTCGACGGCGCTTGTTCACGCTGGGCTCGCGGGCCTTGTGATGCTGGCGTTCCTTGATGAGCGTGCCGTGCGGTTCCGGCAGCACCAGCGGGTCAGGGCGCAGCGGGCCTTGATGCAGCATATGCTGGCGCAGGTGGTGACGGATAATTTCAACGGCATCCTCGTGGTGGATGAAACGGGCACCATAGTTGCAGCCAGCGATGCGGCAGCGGCGATCCTGGGGCGGCAGGGTGAGCTGGTCGGGCAGGCGCCGGGCGCCGTCCTGCCGGCGGAACTGGGAGAATGGCTGGGGCCAGGGGTAAGTGGCGCCCAGCAATACCTTTGCCGGATCGGTTCGCGCGAGCGGATCCTTGATGTGGTAGCGACGCGGTCGCCGCTGGCGAGCCCCGATGGGGCGGCCGAGCAGCGCGAGGTGCTGTGCATTACGTTCAAGGATATCACCGAGGAGCGGCGCCAGGCAGAGCAACTGAGCTATCTGGCGAGCCATGATGCGGTGACGGGTGCGCTGTCGCGCTATGCGCTGGAGGAGCATATTGCGGGGCAATTGGGCAAGGTTCCGGCTGTTACGGCTGTGCTGGTGCGCTTGGACCGATTGCGCAATGTGAGCGCGACACTGGGGCACGATTTGGCTGATAGCGTTTTGTGTGCGGCCTATGAGCGGCTTCACACGCATCTGGGCGTGCCGGTGGGTCGGCTGGGGAGCGATCTTTTTGCGTTTTGCTGGCCCTTTGGCCTGGGCGAGGGGGAGCTGGCCGAAGAATTAGGGCGGCTCGGTGCCGCGCTCGAGGCACCCTATGAGATCAACGAGCATATCGTGGTGCTGGGTGCGCGGTTCGGTGTGAGTTCAACGCGTACGGCGCAGGGCGGAGCGTCTGATCTTTTGCAGCAGGCCGAGATCGCGCTGCGCAGCGCGTCGGATGCGGGTTTTGCGGTTTATACAGCGTCGGAGGGGGAAAAGACGCGGGCACAGCAAGCGCTCGATATCGCTATGCGGCGGGCGCTGGAGCACCGGGAATTCTTCCTGCTGTATCAGCCGCAGATGGCGCTCGAGAGCGGCGAGATGGTGGGCGTCGAAGCCCTGGTGCGCTGGCAGGATCCCAAGCGGGGCCTTGTATCCCCGGCGGAGTTCATTCCCCTGGCTGAAGAAACCGGGCTTATCATCGCCTTGGGCGAATGGGTGCTGCGCGCGGCCTGCCAGGAGGCGGCATCGTGGAACTGGAGCGGGCGGCTTTCGATCAATGTTTCGCCGCTGCAGTTCAAGCTGGCCGATGTGGTGGAGCTGGTGGAAGATGCCACGCGGCAGTCCGGCTTTCCTGCCAGCCGACTTGATATCGAGATCACCGAGGGGCTTTATGTGGGCAATGACAGCGCTGTTATCGCGGCGCTGGAGCGCTTGCGGGAGATGGGCTGCAAGATCGCCATTGATGATTTCGGCACGGGCTATTCTTCCCTGAGCTATCTTTCGGCGCTGCCTGCCGACAAGATCAAGATCGACCAGAGCTTTGTGCGCAGCCTGCCCGATCCGGGTAGCGAGGCTATTGTGGAAACCATTGCGGCCATGGCTGGGCGCTTGGGCTTGTCCGTGATCGCCGAGGGCGTGGAGACGGCGGAGCAGCGGGATTATCTGCGGGGGCTGGGGTGTCCGGTAGGGCAGGGATATCTGTTTAGCCGTCCGGTGCGCGCGGAGGAGCTGGGGCTCAAGGCGTTGCCAATCGCGGTTTAGATTTGGGCTGTAGGGAAGCTAGCTACGGCTCATCGTCATTACCCGGCTTGTCCGGGTGGTCCATTTCTGCCTGAGGTAGAATGGATTGCCCGGACGAGCCGGGCAATGACGGCTTCGGGACGGTCTGAGGAGGGTTAACTCCCTGCGCCGTCCTGCTGAACGGACTGGCCGATGGCCCAGGTGATGCCGAAGGGGTCCTTGAACTGGCCGTAGATGTCGCCCCAGAATTCTGTCTTGAGCGGGGAGGTAATTGTGCAGCCTGCGGCGATGGCGCGGTCCCACCACATCTGGGCATCGTCGACATGGATGTGGAGGTTGAACCCTTGCGGGGCGACCGGAGAATGGCCGTGGTCGGGGAAGAAGTCACAAAGGAACATTGGAGTGCCGTTGATGTCGATCTGGGCGTGCATGAGCCGGCCGCTGTCCTGGGCCGGCAAGGCTTCGCGCTCGATGGCGCCCAGGGCTTGCACGTAGAAGTCGATCGCCTTGCGAGCGCCATCGACATAAATATAGGGCGTCACGCCGGTCTTAGGGCGGAATTGACTCATGTTTGGGTCCTCCAATGCTTGTTCCATGCCCCTATGACGAAGCCAAATGGCGGCGTTCGACAGCCTCCTTTTGATTTATTTCAGCGCCAGGAGAGGCGATGGGGGCGTGGGCTTGCCCAGCCGGTCAATGTGGCTGCGGATATGGGCGGCTTCCGCCGGAGTGCCGGCCAGAGCCATGGCGCGGCAGAAGGCTTCGCGCGCCTCATCGATCCGGCCGAGCTGCGTCAGCAGGCCCCCACGCACGCCATGGAAATAGAAATAGGTGTAGAGCCGATCGGACAGCGGCTCGATCAGGGTAAGGGCCGCGGCGGGTCCTCGAGTTTTGCCCACGGCGACGGCGCGGTTGAGCGTAACGACGGGCGATGGCTGGAGCGTTTCAAGCGTCTGATAGAGGCGGTCGATGCTCCACCAGTCTGTTTCGGCGGCGCTCGATGCCCGGGCGTGCTGGGCTGATATGGCGGCCTGCACCTGGTAGATGCCGGGCTCGCGGTGGCGCAGGGCCTTTTCGACGAGCGCACGGCCTTCGGCGATCATGCCGGCATCCCAGAGTTCGCGGTCCTGATCTTCCAGCAGCACCAATTGACCTGAATTATCGATGCGGGCGCGGTTGCGGGCGTGCTGGAGGAGCATCAGCGCACAAAGGCCCATGATTTCGGGTTCGCTGGGAAAGAGGCGCAAGAGCAGGCGGCACAGGCGAATGGCTTCGTCGCACATTTGGGCGGCGCCGGGGTCGGAATGGCCGCGGGAATAGCCTTCGTTGAAGAGGAGGTAAAGCATGACGGCGACATTGCCCAGACGCTCGAGCCGCGTCTGCCTATCGGGCGGATCAAAGGCGACGTTGCCATCGGCAATGACGCGCTTTGCGCGGGTGAGCCTTTGCTCCATGGCCGCTTCGCTTACAAGGAACGCCCGGGCCAGTTGCTTGAGCGGCACGCCCGCCACGATGCGCAGGGCCAGGGCGATCTGCGCATTGGCGGGCAAGTCGGGATGGCAGCAGGTGAACAGGAGCCGCAGGATGTCGTCGCGGTAGTGCGCGCCATCGAGGCGCTCGGCGAGGCTGGTTTCGGTGTCCTCGGTGTCCGACAGCTGTTCTTCGGGCGGCAGGGGAACGTTGCGGCTCCGCTTGCGCAGCGAGTCGACACCCGAATTGCGGCCCACAAAGATGAGCCATGCCGTCGGGTCGCGCGGCGGCCCCTTGAGCGGCCAGGTGCGCACCGCCCGCAGGCACGCCTCCTGGAACGCTTCTTCGGCCAGATCGAGATTGCGGAAATAGCGCAGCAATGCGCTCAGCGCCCGGGGCCGTGCCGATTGGAGGGCAGCAGCGATCCAGGCATTGTCGGTCATCCGTCCACCTCGTTGGTGTTGTAGTAGCCGACGGGGCGGATCTCATAGGAGCCGAGCCCCGGATTGGCGACAGCGAGGTCCTTGGCGAACTGGATGGCTTCCTCGAGGCTATCGCAGTCGACGATGTAGAACCCGAGGAACTGTTCCTTGGTTTCGGCAAAGGGTCCGTCGATGATCAGCGGTTCGCCCGAGCCTTTTCGCAAGGTGGTGGCCGATGTGGTGGGCAGCAGGCGCGCGACGGGCCCGAGCTTGTTCTGGACGCGCATGGTGTCCTGGACCTTTTCGAGGCGCGCCATGCAGGCGTCGTCTTCTTCCTTGGTCCAGGCGGAAACAGCGTTCTCATCGTTGTAGCAGAGGATGGCATATCGCATCGTGATCCCTCGTCGTTGTGATGACGAGCGACTATGCCCGAAACAGACAGCGGCGGAAGGGGAAAATGGGGCGCTTCGTCAACCCACCGGGGGTGGCGTGTTGCGCGCGATGGTCACCGTAGCGCCCAGGGACGCCACGATGATGGCGGCAATACCGGCTATTTGCCAGAGGCTGAGCGTTTCGCCCAGGACAAGAAGACCCATGAGGGCTGCCAGGGCTGGTTGGCCGCTCATCAGGATGCCGAAAAGGCGCGAGGGGATGTGGGGCAGGGCGACCATATCGAGCGCATAGGGAATGGCGCTGGACAGGAGCGCAACGCCCAAGGCGATCGGGAGGATGGCGGGGTCGAGCAGCGTGGTGCCGGCCGTCGTGATGCCAAAGGGCAGGGCAATGATGGCGGCGATGGAAACGCCTAGGGCCGTGATGTGCGGGCCACCGCCTGTGCCGGCGCGCTGGCCAAAGATGATATAGCCGGCCCAGCAGCCGCCTGCGGCCAGGGCAAGAAGCACGCCCACCATGCTGAAATGTTCGGAGCTTTCGCCCAGGGGCAGGAGGGCGGCAAAGCCGAGAACCGCCATGGCAACCCAGAAGAAATCGAGCGGTTTGCGCGAGCCGGCCAGGGCGACGGCAAGGGGGCCGGTGAATTCAAGGGCAACGGCGATGCCCAAGGGGATGCTCGACAGGGCAGCGTAGAAAAAGAGGTTCATGGCGCCCATGGTCGCGCCATACAGCAGGACTGCGCGCCATTGGGCCGGATCGAGCTTTTGGCGCCAGGGACGGAAGATGAGCAGGAGCACAAGGGCGGCGAGCGTCAGGCGCAGCGTGGTCGCGCCGGCGGCGCCGACATGGGGGAAAAGTCCCTTGGCAAAAGACGCGCCGGTCTGGGTGAAGATCATGCCCAAAGTGATGAGTGAAACGGACAGGGGAACGGACGGGGTGCGCACGGGGAGGCTTTCGCTGGGATGGGCGTGCTTAGCAGGGTTATGGGCGGGCGTCATCGGGCGTCACATGTCGGGTCGTCACCCTTGGGCCTGACCCAAGGGGTCTACACTCGCGCGTTGATAGGCAAGTATAGAGCCCTCGGGTCGAGCCCGAGGGTGACGATTGGTGGGGGGCAGCGACACTGTGTTCATGAACTGCGTCTGCCCGATTGACCCGACTCCCAATGCGCTTTAGCGCTAGAGCGCCAGAACAAAGGAGGAATGCCGATGGAATATCGTTATCTGGGCCGTTCGGGGTTGAAGGTTTCGACGCTGACCATGGGCACGATGACCTTTGGCGGGTCGGAGCGCATCGGCAATACGGCGCAGGACGATGCGACGCGCCAGATCGACATGTGCCTCGATGCCGGGATCAACCTCCTCGACACGGCCAATGTTTATAATGCCGGTGTTTCCGAGGAAATGATTGGGGTGGCGCTGAGCGAGAACGGGCGGCGCGAGCGGACGCTCCTAGCGACCAAGGTGCGCTTTCGCATGGGTGAGGGGCCCAACCAGGTGGGCTTGTCGCGCCACCATATCATCGAGCAGTGCAAGGCAAGCCTCAAGCGGCTCAAGACCGACCATATCGACCTTTATCAGGTGCATGAATGGGACGGCATGACGCCCATCGAGGAGACCATGGAAGCGCTCGATACGCTCGTGCGCCATGGCCATGTCCGCTATATCGGCTGTTCCAATTATTCGGGCTGGCACATCATGAAGGCGCTGGCCGCGGCCGGCGAGCGCAAGGGCGAGCGCTTTGTTTCGCAGCAGATCCATTACACGCTCCATTCGCGCGAAGCCGAATATGAGCTGATCCCGATCACGCAGGACCAGGGGCTGGGCGTGCTGGTGTGGTCGCCGCTCGCCGGGGGCTTGCTTTCGGGCAAGTACCGCCGGGATGGCGGGCCGAAATCAGGCCGGCATGTGGGCGGGTTCCGCGAGCCGCCGGTTTATGATTGGGAAAAGCTCTATGACATTATCGATGCCATTGTGGCCGTGGCCGATGCGCGGGGCGTTTCGGGCGCGCAGGTGGCGCTGGCGTGGCTCCTGGGCCGGCCGGGCGTGACATCGGTCATCATTGGAGGGCGCTCGGACGAACAGTTCCGGGATAATCTGCTTGCCGCCGAGCTCAAGCTCACGGCCGAGGAGCGGGCGCAACTCGATGCGGCAAGCCAGCCGCCGCTGCTCTATCCCTATTGGCACCAGTCGTTTACCGCCCAGGATCGCCTGGGCAAAATCGATCTCGACCTGATCGGACCTTACGCAGAGGACTTCAAGCGTGGCTGATTTTTTGTTTGAGCCGCATGCGCCGGTGACCGTGCCGATTGCGCGCGGTGGGCTCTTTGCCGTGCGGCGCGTCTATTGCGTGGGGCGAAACTACGTCGAGCACATCCGCGAGATGGGCAATGACGAGCGCGAGCCGCCGTTCTTTTTCAGCAAGCCGGCTGATGCTGTGGTGGTGGGAGGCGCTTCGGTGCCCTATCCGCCGCAGACGGCGGATCTGCACCATGAGATCGAGCTGGTGGTGGCCATAGGCAAGGACGGGCGCGACATTGCCGTCGCCGATGCGTTGACCCACGTCTATGGCTACGCGGCCGGGCTCGACATGACGCGGCGCAATCTGCAGGCCGTCGCGAAAAAGGCCGGGCGGCCTTGGGAAATGGCCAAGGCCTTCGACTATTCTGCGCCGATTGGGACGATCGAGCCAGCCGACGCGATTGGACATCCGGACAAGGGCGCGATCACGCTCAGCGTCAATGGGGAGGTGCGCCAGCGTGGCGATCTCTCCGAGCAGATCTGGAGCGTGGCAGAGGCAATCTCCTACCTTAGCGGCTTTGTCCAGTTGCGGGCGGGCGATCTCATCATGACGGGTACGCCCTCAGGCGTTGGCGCCGTGGTGCGCGGGGATGTGCTGGAAGGCACGATCGAGGGTGTGGGCACCGTGCGGACGATGATCGCTTAATGCCCGCCTGGTCTCCCCAGCAGGATGCGGCGCTCAAGGCGGTTTCCGCCTGGCTCAAGGACAAGAACGGTCCGCAGGTGTTTCGCCTGTTTGGCTGGGCGGGCACCGGCAAGTCGACACTGGCCGTGCATCTGGCGCAGGACGTCCGCTCGGTGAAGTACGCAGCCTTCACCGGCAAGGCAGCGCTCGTCATGCGCAAGCGCGGTTGCAAGGGCGCCCAGACCATCCATTCGCTGATCTATACGCTGGTGAGCGAAAAGGACGGCGAGCCGCGCTTTGTCTTGGATGATGAATCCCCGGCCGCCGACGCCGATCTCATCGTGATCGATGAGGTGTCGATGGTGGACGAGCAATTGGGCAAGGACCTCCTGTCCTTTGGCGTCAAGGTGCTGGTGCTGGGCGATCCGTTTCAGCTGCCGCCGGTTCAGGGAGCGGGGTTTTTCACGGCCGACGAGCCCGATGTGATGCTGACCGAAATCCATCGGCAGGCGGCGGACAATCCGATCATCCACCTCTCCATGCAGGTGCGCGAGGGCGGGTTCCTCGAGCGGGGGAGCTATGGGGAATCCATAGTGGTGGGCCGCGAGCAGGTGGATCGCAATGCGGTGCTCGACGCCGACCAGGTGCTGGTGGGGCGCAACAAGACGCGGCTGCAGTACAATGACCGACTGCGCGAGCTCAAGGGCTTGCCGTTCCATGAGCCGGTGGTCGGCGATCGCATGGTGTGCCTCAGGAACAACCCGCGCAAGAAGCTGCTGAACGGGCAGATCTGGATCGTGACGGAGGCCACACGGCGCCAGAACGGCAAGTGGAGCTTGTTGCTGGGTGCCGATGAGGGCAAGGGGGAAGCCAAGGTGCTCACCCACAAGGCCTTCTTTTCGGGCGAGGAGGATGCCATGGGCTGGCCCGAGCGGCGGCAGTTCGACGAGTTCACCTTTGGCTATTGCCTGACCGTCCATAAGGCGCAAGGCTCGCAATGGGACAGCGTTTATCTTTTTGACGAGAGCTTTGTGTTTCGCGAAGAGCGGGCGCGCTGGCTTTATACCGGCATTACCCGCGCCGCTGACAAGATCACGGTTGTTTCTTGACCCTGCTTTCGGTTCACCACGAGACGGTTTATCGCTATGCGCGCCCGGTAAAATTTGGCGAGCACCGGATGCTGCTGCGCCCGCGCGACAGCATGGAGCAGACGCTTGAAAGCTTTTCGCTGTCCATTTCGCCGCGACCGGCTTCCGTGCGCTGGATCCATGATGTGTTCGGCAATGGCATTGCCATAGCCGAGTTCGCCGAAGGGGCCGAGGAGCTGCGCATTGTTGCCAGCATGGTGCTGGACCATACACCGGACCTGGCGCCCAATTTCGAGATCGAGAACCGGGCCAAGAGTTTTCCGTTCGATTATGGCGATGTGGATGCCATTGATCTCGCCCCCACGCTGCGCCGGCAGTTTCCCGAAGATTGGGAGGTCGAGCACTGGGCGCGGCGGTTTTTGGACCCCCGGGGCACGACCGATACGGGGCATTTGCTGGCCAATATTACCTTTGGCATCAAGGAAAGCTTTCGCTATTCTCGCCGGACGGAACCGGGCACGCAGCGCCCGCTGCGAACGCTGGAAACGCGGCAGGGCACGTGCCGTGACTTTGCGCTCTTGATGATGGAGGCGGTGCGCTCGCTCGGCTTGGCCGCGCGGTTTGTCACGGGATATCTTTATTCCCCGGCACGCGACGGAGAGCACAAGGGGGGTGGGGCAACCCATGCCTGGTGCCAGGTCTACCTGCCGGGCGCGGGATGGGTGGAGTTCGATCCAACCAACGGGATCATCGGCACGCGCGATCTGATCCGGGTGGGCGTGGCGCGGGAGCCGCAGCAGGCAATCCCGATCGCGGGCACGTTTATCGGCGGGTGGAATGATTTCCTTGGAATGGACGTGGAAGTTGTGGTGGAGCAGGTGCGCTCCTTGCAGGATGGGATGGGGTGAGCGCCCGGGCGCCTTCATGGTGAGGGGGACGGGAACGCCGTTCGCCCGGCCTGTGGTTCAACGGGCTTACCATGAGGGCTCCTGCGGTTTGGCGCTGATGTGGTTCTTGCATTGGCGGCGCTCACGGCGCGGGTAGTTCATAGCCCCGACTGCACAATCGCGCGTCTTGCATGACCGGCCAGCCATATCCCGACGAGGGCTTTAGGTTTTACCGTGGCTCGCCAACTGGTGCCAAGTTGGCCATTTTGCTGACGTTTTCGCCCACCACAACGCTTGCGCGTAATCTCAGCATACCGCATCTTGGTAGTCGAGATTTCCCCCTTACATCTGCCCGTATTTGCAGGAGGCAAAATGCACCACGACACACCCCTGATCTCAACGATCGTCGCGGGTCTGGTGCTGGCTTATATCCTGGGGATGGTGGCCAACCGGTTCAAGATGCCCCCGCTTGTAGGCTATCTGGTGGCTGGGGTGCTGGTGGGGCCCTATACACCGGGCTTTATCGCCGACCAGGCGCTGGGGCTGGAGCTGGCGGAAATCGGCGTGATCCTCCTCATGTTCGGGGTGGGGCTGCATTTTTCGCTCAAGGATCTGATGAGCGTGCGCTCGCTCGCCATTCCCGGCGCCATTGCCCAGATTGCGCTGGCGACCCTTTTGGGTTTGGGGCTGGCGCTCCTTATGGGCTGGAGCCTGGGCGCTGGCATCATCTTCGGCCTTGCGCTGTCCGTTGCTTCCACCGTGGTGCTTCTCAAGGCGCTGCAGGATCGGCGGCTGATCGAGACAGAGCGGGGGCGGATCGCCGTCGGCTGGCTGATCGTGGAAGACATCGCCATGGTGCTGGCGCTGGTTCTGATCCCGGCCTTTGCAGGGCTGGGTGCAGGCGAAGCGCAGATCCATGATCCCTTCGTTTCGTTTGTGGAACGCATCCTGGGCAGTGACGTGGGGATCTGGGGCGTTCTGGCGCTGACCCTGGTCAAGCTTGCGGCGTTTGTTGGCTTTATGCTGGTGGTGGGGCGCCGTGCCATTCCCTGGACGCTGCATTTGACGGCTCATACGGGCAGCCGGGAGCTGTTCCGGCTGGCGGTTCTGGCGATAGCGTTGGGCGTTGCGCTGGGCTCGGCGGTGCTGTTTGGCGTGTCGCTGGCGCTGGGGGCGTTTTTTGCCGGCATGATCCTGTCGGAAAGCGAACTCAGCCACCGTGCCGCGCAGGAGACCCTGCCGCTGCGCGACGCTTTTTCCGTGCTGTTTTTCGTGTCGGTGGGCATGCTGTTTGATCCCAGCATCATCCTCACCAACCCCCTCCCCGTGCTGGGCACGGTTTTCATCATCATCATCGGCAAGTCGGCTGCGGCCTTTGCCATAGTGGTGCTGTTCAAGCGTCCGGTGGCGACGGCTTTGACGATTTCGGCGTCCCTCGCGCAGATCGGCGAATTCTCCTTCATCCTGGCAAGCCTTGGCGTATCGCTCGCCATTTTGCCGCCCGAGGGGCAGAACCTTGTTCTGGCCGGTGCGCTGATCACCATTATTCTTAATCCCCTGGTGTTCTGGGCGGCCGATCTGGCGCGGCCAATGGTGGAGGCGCGGGCGGCCCGGTTCCGAGCCCATCAGATGGAGCGCGATGGGGTGGTGCGGATCGAGCCGGGTGAGGCGCCGGCCGCGGCGAGCGGGCCGCTCACCACCGACGCACCCACTGCCGCGGCGATCGACAGCGGCGCTGCGGGCGCGGATGACGATGTACCCGAGCCGACGCAACAGACGGGCCATACCGTGCTTGTGGGCTATGGGCGAGTGGGGCGCGTTGTAAGCGAAGGCATGCTCCAGGCGGGGGCGCCGCTGGTGGTCATCGAGGATTCCGATCATTCGGTGGCTGCGGCGCGGCAAACGGGCATTGAAGTTGTGGTGGGCAATGCTGCAAGTGGCGATGTGCTGCGGCTGGCCAATCTTCCAGCAGCGCGATGCCTGCTGATTGCCATTCCCAACGGCTATGAGGCCGGTTCCGTGTGCGAGGCTGGGCGCAAGCTCAATCCTGAAATCCGCATCATTGCGCGGGCGCATTCGGACGAGGAGGAAGCCCATCTGCGCGGCTTTGGCGCCGATGAGGTGATCATGGGCGAGCGCGAGATCGGGCTGGGCATGCTGGCGCTGCTGGATGGCCGGAGCGACCGGCGAGCCGCCGAGGCGGTTGCCGCGGCCGCGGCGACGCAGCAGCCGGTGCGCGATGATGTTATGCAGGCTGCTGGTGCTGTTGCGCCGGTAATTGCCGCCCAGGCTGAGCCTGTGGAGGCGCAGCCTGAGGCGCCGGCGGACGGAGCGGCAGATGCTCCAAGTAATGTCGAGGCGGTGCTGGCTGCTGATATCCCAGGGCTCGATACGCTGGAGCCGGAGGATTTCGCGCCTGATGCCGATCTGGCGGTCGCAGCGCCCCAAGTTCCGGAAGCCGAGTTGGTGCCGGTTGAAGTGGCGTCAGAGCCGGAGGCGATTGCGGCTGAAAGCCCCGAGCCCAAGTTGGCTGAAGAGGCTGAGTCGGTCGAGGCGGATGAGCCGGCAGTTCCCGTTGAAGAGATCGTGGTGCCGGTCATGCCCGTGAGTGCTGGCGGCCCGGTGTTCGTGGAGCCGACGCCCGTGCTGGCGCATGACATGGCCGATCTGGTGTCGCCAGCAGCGGAGGAGGGGCAGGAGGTAGAGGCGGTTGTGGAGGCCGTTGACGATGCTCCACCGGCAGCGTCTGCCGAGGGCGAAGAGCGGGAAAACGATGTTCCCCCTGTTGTGCCGGAACCCAGGAGCTAGCGCCGTGCCGCACCGGACCATGCCAAGACAATGATTTCGCAAAAAGCCAAATATGCCCTGCGTGCCCTGGTGTCCCTCGCCCGTGCTGGGCGGGGCGAGACCATGATGATCGGGGAAATCTCCAAGCAGCAATCAATTCCCAAGAAGTTCCTGGAGCAGATCCTGCTTGAGCTCAAGCGAGCCGGGTTTGTCGCGAGCCGGCGGGGACGGGCGGGGGGCTATGAGCTATTGCGGCCGCCCGAGCAGATCATGTTCGGGGAAGTGCTGCGGCTGATCGATGGGCCCATTGCGCCGCTGCCGTGCCTTTCCAAGATCGCGTACCGTAAATGCGAGGATTGCCGGGACGAGGAATCCTGCGAGATCCGGCATGTGTTCGAGCGCGTGACGCTGGCAACGCGTGCGGTGCTGGACCAGACGACGCTGGCCGACTCGTTGCGGCTGGAGGATTTGCCGGTCTAGGGGGGCCCACCTAGCCTCCCCCTGGGAGGGGGAGGGACCGCGCAGTGCGTGAGGGAACAATAGCTTCAACACTGCGGGGGTCGTCCCGGCCCTGAGACCGGATCCATCTCGAGATGTTTCCGCAGCCGCAAGGTGATTGGTGCCCGGCTGATACCATCCAGTCCTGTTCCCATCTCAGGACGGGCCCCGGCTCAAGGCCGGGGTGACATCGGGGATGGGGAGAGATCTTGTCAGTTAGCCAAACACCACGGTCTTTTTGCCGTTCAGCATGACGCGGCTTTCCAGGTGCAGCTTGACGGCGCGGGCGAGGACGCGCGATTCGATGTCGCGGCCGGCGGCGACGAGATCGTCGGGGCTGAGGGCATGGGTGACGCGGGCGGTTTCCTGCTCGATGATCGGGCCTTCGTCCAGGTCGGGGGTCACGTAATGGGCGGTGGCGCCGATGATCTTGACGCCGCGCTCATGGGCCTGGTGGTAGGGCTTGGCGCCCTTGAAGCTGGGCAAGAATGAGTGGTGGATGTTGATCACCTGCCCGAAGAGGCGGGTGGAAAGATTGTCGGACAGCACCTGCATGTAGCGCGCCAGAACCACGAGATCGGCGCCGGTGCTCTTGACCAGCGAGAGGACCTGTTCTTCCTGTGCGGCCTTCGTTTCAGGCGTGACGGGCAGCAGGTGGAAGGGGATGCCCTCGGCTTCGGCGAGCTTGCGGGTGGTGTCATGGTTGGAAATGATCGCGGCAACTTCTGCGTCAAGCCAGCCCACCTGGATTTGGTAAAGCAGGTGGCGCAGCGTGTGGTCGAACTTGGAGACCATGATGACGATGCGCTTCTTGCGTGCTTCGTCCACCAGATTGGTTTTCATGGAGAAGCGCTCGATGGGGGATTTGAGCGCACGCTCAATCGTGTCGCGGTCGACGCCCTCGGGGGCGGTGAAGGCCAGACGCATGAAGAAACGGCCGGTTTCGCGGTCCCAGAACTGGTTGGACTCAGCGATATTGGCGCTGAGCGCAGCTAGTTCCGTGGTGACGGCGGCGACGATGCCGGGGCGGTCGGCGCAGGAAAGGGTCAAAACGAAATTGGCCGGGGACATCGCACACTCCAGGGAAGGTCGGAGCGGTTTTCAATGGCTTGGCGCTGTTCGTCAAGCCCAGACAAAAAGGGCTGCCCCTTGCGGAGCAGCCCTTCTCTTGAGTCTTAGGCCTCGAGGCCTTTGGAGGTGTGCTAGACGGGCATCCCCATAGCCAGCACTTCAAATCCAAGACCTTCTACGAGAACCGTAATCTCATGAGACACTGGATCACCTCCTTTGCATTTGTTGAACATGAAGGGAGAGTGCCCCCGTTTTTCCCCCGTGTCCAGTCACACATTTTTGCAGATCCAAGGCCTTGAAATGGCTCAGGCCCGCATCTTCCTAGGGCGCGAGCGCAGCTGGAACAGGGTGGCGCCCAGAACGCCCAGAGCGACAATGCCGATGATGATGGTGGCCAGAGCATTGACGTCCGGCGACACGCCCAGGCGCACCTTGGAGAAGATCACCATGGGGAGCGTGGATGAGCCGGGGCCGGACACAAAGCTTGCGATCACGAGGTCATCAAGCGAGAGGGTGAAGGCGAGAAGCCAGCCCGAGACCAGTGCCGGGGCGATGATGGGCAGGGTTATGTCGAAAAAGACGCGGATCGGGGAGGCGCCCAGATCCATGGCGGCTTCCTCAAGGCTGAGGTCAAGATCGGAAAGGCGCGACTGAACCACCACGACCACATAGGCGGTGCAGAAGGTGGAATGGGCAATTATGATGGTGAGAAGGCCGCGCCCTGCGGGCCAGCCCAGCGTTGCTTCCATGGCCACGAACAGCAGGAGCAGTGCCAGCCCCGTGATCACGTCGGGCATGACGAGGGGGGCGGAGGCTGTGCCGGCAAGAACGGTGCGGCCGCGGAACTTGCGGAAGCGGACGAGGGCCACGGCGCAGAGCGTGCCCAGCACCAGGGCAATGCAGGCAGCGGCAAAAGCGACCTGAGCACTGCGCCAGGCCGCGTCCAGCAATTGCCGATCGGCCAGGAGCGCGCCGTACCATTTGGTGGAAAAGCCCGACCAGACGGTGACGAGATTGCTTTCGTTGAACGAAAACACGACGAGCGAAATGATGGGCGCATAAAGGAATGCAAAGCCCAGGCTTGCTGCGATGGGAATAAACCAGCCGCGCCGCATCTATTTGGTCCTTTCGCGATCCTGCACCGCATCCTGCGCCTTTTGGAGGAGCATGATGGGGATGACGACAACAATCAGCATGGCCACTGCCACAGCGGAGGCGCGCGGCCAATTGGTGTTGCCAAAGAACTCGTCCCAAAGGACACGGCCGATCATCAGCGTGGATGGGCCGCCTAGGAGCGAGGGGATGACGAATTCGCCGATCGCGGGGATGAACACCAGCATGGAGCCGGCGATGATGCCGGGCATGGACAGGGGCAGGGTGATGGTGAGGAAGGTGCGCAGGGGCTTGGCGCCCAGATCTGCGGAGGCTTCCAGCAGCACGCTGTCGAGCTTCACCAGATTGGTGTAAAGCGGCAGGATCATGAAGGGCAGATAGGAATAGATTATGCCGACATAGACGGCAAAATCGGTCTGCATCATCACCAGCGGCTCGATGCCGAATAGCCCCAGGAACTGGTTGATGACACCATTGCCGCGCATGAAGCCGGTCAGCGCATAAACGCGCAGGAGAAACGAGGTCCAGAACGGCAGGATCACGAGCATCAGCAGGACATTGCGCCACTGGTCGGGCGCGCGCGCAATGGCATAGGCCATGGGATAGCCGATGCACAGCGTGATGATGGTGGAGATCAGCGCGATGCGGATGGAGGAGACATAGGCCGAGACGTAGAGCCCGTCGGTGAAGAGGCGGATGTAATTGTTGAGGTGCAGGGTGAGTTGCACCGTGCCGTCTTCATTGGTGAGGAGCGGGGTATAGGGCGGACGGCCGAACTGCTTGACCGTCAGCGAAATGCCGAAGACGACCAATAGGGGGATCAGGAAAAAGACGGTGAGCCAGATGGCGGGCGCAGCAATCACCAACGCCTTGCCGGAAAGGCCGATCGCGGCCAAGGCGCGCTCAACCGCCGTCCAGGGGCGGCGGCGGCGCGGAGCCGGGGATTCGGTGTCATAGCTGGACATGGGGCATCCCCGCAGAAGTAGACCTCATCCTGAACATGTCGAAGGACGAGGTCGTGGCACGATGGGTGACAGGCCCTCGTGGTTCGACAGGCTCACCATGAGGGCAAACGAGCTTGGCGCCCATCATACCGTCAACACCGATCCGGCGCTGTCGCCCCAGCTGAGATAGACCTGTTCGTCCCAGGTGATGGCGTCGGGATTGCCGCGGACCGTGTTGGTCTGGGTGACACGGATGTGCTTGCCGCTTTCGAGACGGATTTGGTAGACGCTCATGTCGCCGAGATAGCCGATTTCCTCGACAATCCCTTGCGTGACATTGGCGTCTTGCGCGTTTTCGGGCTTGTCGCGGCTGAGCATGATCTTTTCGGGACGAATGGCCCACCACAGGATCTGGTCGGGGGCGCAATCGACGCCGTGGCCGACAAAGATATCGCAGCCCAGCTCGGCTGAGCGGATGCGGACATGGTCCGGCTCGTCCTCGATGACGATGCCTTCCACCATGTTGACCGAGCCGATGAAGCCGGCGACGAATTTCGAATTGGGGAATTCATAGATGTCAGTGGGCTCGCCGATCATGGCGATCTCGCCATAGTTCATCACCCCGATGCGGGTGGCCAGCGACATGGCTTCTTCCTGGTCGTGCGTCACCACGATGAAGGTGACGCCCAGGGTTTCCTGGATCTTGACCAGTTCGAACTGGGTTTCCTCGCGCAGCTTCTTGTCGAGCGCGCCCAGGGGTTCATCGAGCAGCAAGAGCTTTGGGCGTTTGGCGAGGGCGCGGGCCAGGGCCACGCGCTGGCGCTGGCCGCCCGAGAGCTGGTGCGGCTTGCGCTTGCCGTAGTCCTGCAGCTTGACGAGGGCGAGCAGTTCCTCGACGCGCCGGTGGATCTCGTCCTTGGGAAGGTGATCGCGTTTGAGGCCATAGGCGATGTTCTGTTCCACATTCATGTGGGGGAACAAGGCATAGCTCTGGAACATCATGTTGACGGGGCGGTTGTAGGGGGCCACGTCCGTCATATCGACGCCGTCGATCTCGATCGTGCCCGATGTGGGTTGTTCGAAGCCGGCCAGCATGCGCAGCAAGGTCGATTTGCCCGAGCCCGAGCCGCCCAGAAGGCAGAACAGCTCGGACTTGAAGATGTCGAGCGACACATCGGAAACGGCATAAACGTCACCAAATTTCTTGGTGACGTTCTTGATGCGGACAAAGGGCTTGGCGTCGGGATCGCGCCAAGGGCGGGTGTCGGCTGCGATCTGGGGCTTCTTGGCCATGTCAGTCCCTAGCAATTCTATCCATAGACCTCATCCTGAGCCCGTCGGAGGACGAGGTCGTGACTGGATGGTGCCATGCCCTCGGGGTTCGACAGGCTCACCATGAGGGCTGCTGGTGGGCCAAAGACTGAGGGACGGCCCGAAAGCCGCCCCCCTGGTTTTGTTACTGGCCCGTTTTGATGCGGGTCCAGGTGCGGGTCAAGACCTCTTCGTAGTCCGGGGTGTGAGCATTCATCACAAAGGCTTTGGCGATGGTCTCGGCCGGTGGGTAGATGCCCGGATTGCCCTTGACTTCCTCGTTCACAAACTCGGTCGCTGGCAGATTGGGGTTGGCGTAGAACACGTAGTTGGTGATCGCAGCGACGACCTGTGGCTCAAGGATGTAGTTGATGAACTTGTGCGCATTGTCGGGGTGCGGTGCATCAACGGGAATGGCGAGGAAGTCGAACAGGGTCGCAGCGCCTTCCTTGGGGATGACGTATTGCACTTCAACGCCCGCATTGGCGGCGGCAGCCGCGTCGGCAGCGATGAAGATGTCACCGGAATAGCCCAGCGCCAGGCAGATTTCGCCATTGCCCAGATCGTCAATGTACTGCGACGAGTTGAAGTAGCGGATGTGTGGCTTGATCGAGGTCAGCAGTTCCTCGGCCTTGGCGAGGTCCTCTTCGCTTTCCGAATTGGGATCAAGGCCCAGATAGTGGAGCGCAATGCCGACCACTTCGGATGGGCTGTCGAGCAGGCTGATGCCGCAGGACGCGAGCTTTTCGGCATATTCGGGCTTGAAGAGGAGGTCCCAGCTGTCGAGCGGGGCATCGGCGCCCAGGATTTCGGTGACCTTGGCGACATTGTAGCCAAAGCCGATCGTGTTGATCATGTAGGGCACGCCATGGGCGTTGTCCGGATCCTGCTCGGCGGCGGTAGCCATGACGGCGGGATCGAGATTGCCGAGATTGGTGAGCTTGGATTTGTCGAGTTCAAGGATCAGGCCGGCCTGGATCTGGCGCTCCAGGAAATTGCCCGATGGCACGACGATGTCATAGCCCGAGGAGCCGGCCAGCAGCTTGGCGTCGACGATCTCGTTGGTGTCATAAACGTCGTAATTGACCTTGATGCCGGTCTGCGCCTCGAAATTGGCGATGGTGTCCTCGGCGATATAGTCAGACCAGTTATAAACGTTGAGCACGGGCTCTTCCTGGGCCAGCGCGGGGCTGGCGACCATGAGGGCACCCAAGGCAAGGGCGAGCGATTTGTTCATTGTCTTAAGGGCTCCTGTTCGAGGGTCGGTGGATAAGTGTTCGCTGCGCTCACGCGCAGCATGGAATAATCCCTGCCCAAGGCGGCAGGCGCGACAGCATGCGCTTATCTTGTAGTGATCGGCGGCTTGGAAAAAAGGGATGCGGCGGCCCGGCGCCTGAAGGCGCTGGAGAACTTGGCTGAACTCTGCCCCGGGCGGGGTGCGTATCGATCGGTTGAATCCAACCAATCAACAATGAGCGTCTGCAGCGAAGTGCCCTTTCTCGCCAGAACAACAGGGGGGACCCTAAGGCTAAATTGCCCTTGCGACAAGCGGTTTAGCCCACCATTTTCGAAGGGCTTGACGCGTTGTCGCAGCAAGGAGCAAAACCTTTGGCAAGAGGGTCCCCCGCGGCCCGGACGAGCCCTAACAGAGAGCCCAGACCCATGAGCGCAAAGGCCTATTTGTCCATCAGCCCGGAGGTCCGGCAGGCTCTGCATGACGGCAAGCCTGTGGTGGCGCTGGAATCCACCATTATTACTCATGGCATGCCCTATCCGCAGAATGGGGAAATGGCGCGCAATGTGGAAGGGGTGATCCGCAGCAATGGCGCCGTGCCAGCAACCATCGCCATCATGGATGGGCGCTTTTGCGTGGGTGTTTCGGGGGAAGATCTGGAGCGATTGGCGCTGGAGGGCGGCAAGGCGGCCAAGGCCTCGCGGCGCGATGTGTCGGCGCTTTTGGTGCAGGGTGCAATTGCGGGCACCACGGTTGCGACCACGATGCAGATTGCGGCGCTAGCGGGCATTCATGTGTTTGCCACGGGTGGCATTGGCGGGGTGCACCGGGGCGCCGAGGAAACGTTTGATATTTCGGCGGACCTTGAAGAATTGGGCCGCACGCCGGTAGCGGTGGTTTGCGCAGGCGCCAAGTCGATCCTTGATATCGGCAAGACGCTTGAAGTGCTCGAAACCAATGGCGTGCCGGTGCTGGGCTATGGCACGGAAGACTTTCCGGCCTTCTGGGCGCGGCGGAGCGGGCACAAGGTCGATCACCGGTTCGATGATGTGGCAGACATTGCCAAGGTGATGCACACGCAGATCGCGCTGGGGCTGGGCGGCATTTTGGTCGCCAATCCGATCCCGGTGGAAAACGAGCTCGATGCCGAGGCGATCGAGGCGCGCATCGCCGAGGCGATCCGTGGTGCCGAGCAGGAGGGTGTGTCGCGCAAGGCGCTGACGCCGTTCCTGCTTAAGCGCATTTTCGAGCTTACCGAAGGCAAGTCGCTGGTAGCCAATATTGCGCTGGTGGAAAACAACGCCAAGGTGGCCGCGCAGATCGCGGTGGCTATGAGCAAGAAGCCGCAGATTTTTACCGCATGAGCGGTCGGATCCTCGTTGTCGGGGATGTGATGACCGATGTGATCGTGGTGCCCGAAGGCCCGATCGTGAAGGGATCGGACCGGCGCGCCCAGGTGCGCAGTCGCCCCGGTGGGTCGGGGGCGAACCAGGCTGTGTGGCTGGGTGCAATAGGGGCAGACGTTTTGTTTGCAGCGCGGGTGGGCGCTGACGATAAGGCGGGGCTCGAAAGCTATTTTCGCGGGCGAGGCGTGGAGCCGCGGCTGGCGGGGGATGACGAGCAGCCTTCGGGGGTGCTGGTCACTATTGTTGATCCCGATGGGGAGCGCAGTTTTCTGACTGACCGCGGGGCAAATCTGCGCCTTTGTGCCCAGGACTTGCCGGACGAATTGCTCGATGGCGTGCACCTCGTGATGGTGTCGGGGTACAGCTTTTTTGCGCCGGGACCGCGTGGGGCGGTGATGGATTTGTTTGCGCGCGCCAAAGAGTGGGGCATTGCCCTTGCGGTTGATGCGGCGTCGGTGGGGTTTCTCGCGGAGGTCGGGCCAGCGCCATTTCTCCGGTGGACTGCAGAGGCGGATTGGATCTTTGCCAATCAAAGCGAGGCCGAGGCGCTGACGGGTTTCGCGGGTCTTGAGGAGCAGATGCGGGTGCTGGGTGCCCATTACGGCAATGTCGTTGTCAAGCTGGGTGCGCAGGGGGCGGCGCTGGGCGGGTGTGATGGCGTGCGGCTCACGCTCCCCGCCGAGCTTGTGCAGGTGGTTGATAGTACCGGGGCAGGCGACGCCTTCGCCGCCGGGTTCCTGGCGGCGCATGTGCGGGGCGAGGGTGAGCGGGCGGCGCTGCTTGCAGGCATTGCGGCGGGAGCCAGGGCCGTGCAGACCTTGGGTGGGCAGCCCGGGTAGGCCGACCGTACATCTCGGGATGGATCCCGGGTCGAGCCCGGGATGACACTGTGGATGGGATAGGGTGGGCGGACCTCTACGCCGCGAAGGTCGCCAGGACGCGCACCCAGGAGCGGATGCCGCGGTGGAAGCTTTCGAGATCGTATTTCTCGTTGGGCGAGTGGATCTGGTCATCCACATGAGCAAAGCCGATCAGAAGCGTGTCGAGGTCGAGGATCTTCTTGAAATCGCCAGCGACGGGGATTGAGCCGCCCGAGCCGGTGATCACGGCTTGCTTGCCCCATTCGCCCGATAAGCCATCAAGCGCCTGGCGGAGGTGGATGCCTTCGCTGGGCACGGTGATGGCGGGGGAGCCACCATGGGGCGTGAAGGTGACCGAGCAATCGGCGGGGATGCGATCCTGGACATGCTTGCGGAAAGCGGCGCGGATCTTTTCGGGCTGCATGCCTGAAACTAGCCGGAAGCTGATCTTGGCGCTGGCCTTGGAGGGGATGACGGTCTTGAAGCCGTCCCCGGTATAACCCCCGCTCATGCCGTTGATTTCGCAGGTGGGGCGAGCCCAGATCGTTTCGAGCACCGAGCGGCCTTGCTCGCCTGCGGGCTGTGACAGGCCCACATCGCCCAGGAACTGCTTCTCGTCAAACTCCAGGCCCTGCCATTGCGCCTTGAGCTCGGGGGAGATTTCGGCAACGTCGTCGTAGAAGCCCGGAAGCGTGACGCTGCCGTCAGGGGCGCGCAGGCTTGCAACAATTTCGGCGAGCACCTGATTGGGGTTGCGCGCGGCATTGCCGAACATGCCGGAATGAAGATCCTTGTTGGCGCAGGTGATCTCGATTTCCTCGCCCACCAGGCCGCGCAGCATGGTGGTGACGGAGGGGGTCTGGCGGTCCCACATGTCAGTGTCGCAGATGAGGGCAATGTCGGCGGCGCCCAGTTCGTCACGATTGGCTTCCATGAAAGCCGGCAAATTCTTGCCGCCCGATTCTTCTTCGCCTTCCAGCATCAGCGAAACCTGGACGGGCAGGGAACCGGTCGCGGCCTTCCAGGCGCGGCAGGCTTCGATAAAGGTCATCATCTGCCCTTTGTCGTCCGAAGCGCCGCGGGCCACGATGATCTTGCGGCCATTGCTATCGGTCTTGAGCTGGGGCTCGAACGGATCGGTGTGCCAGAGGTTGAGCGGATCGATGGGCTGTACGTCATAATGGGCATAAAACAGCACATGGGTGCCCCCTGCCGGAGGAGCATGGGCGACCACGACGGGATGGCCTGGCGTAGGGCGGGCGGCTGCGTCAAAGCCCAGGCCCGACAATTCGCTCACGATCCAGTCGGCAGCGCGCTGGCATTCGCTGGCATAGGCCGGATCGGTGGAGATCGATTTGATGCGCAGAAGTTCATAAAGGCGGTTGAGGCTTTGCTCGAGGTTCTGATCGACCTGGGCAAGCACGCTGTCGAGCGTTGTGGGGGCGGTCATGGGCGATTCCTTTTTGCCGCTAACCTCCTAAACGGCGCTGCCGCTGTCCAGCACAAGGTAGCTAATTCATATTGTAACACTTATGCACGCGTGCTTAGTTCGAGGATAAAAAGGGGGGAAGCATGGCGGCGCGGCACGCAAATGGCGGCACATCCGGCGATCTGATCGCATCGATTGCTGGACGCGTGCCTTTGCGCAATCTCCATTCGCAGGTGCTCTGGCAATTGGGGGTGGCGATCGTGGGCGGCGCCTATGCCGAGGGCGAAATCCTGCCCTCGGACACCGAATTGCTGCAGCGTTTTGCCGTGTCGCGGACGGTGCTGCGCGAGGCGCTAAAGACATTGGCCGCCAAGGGCATGATCGAGGCGCGGGCGCGGGTGGGTACGCGTGTCTTGCCACGCGAGCGCTGGAATTTGTTTGATGCCGACGTGCTGGCCTGGCATTTCGAAACGGGGCCGGATCTCGATTTCCTGCGCAGCCTTTCGGAAATCCGCATTGGCGTGGAAGTGGAATCGGCGGGGCTGGCGGCGGAGCGCCGGAGCGATGAACAGGCGGCGCGGCTTCTGGCCTGTGCCAGCAAGCTGGGTGAAGCACGCTCGGCCGAGGAATTTGCCCGCATCGACCTCGAGTTTCATCGCGTGGTGGCGGAAGCCTCGAACAATCCCTTCATGGCCTCGATCAGCGCGCTGGTGGAACTAGCCCTAACGGCCATGTTCACCATCAGCTCGCCCATGCAGGACGACGAGGCAATGGTCAGCACCGTGCAGGCGCATAATCGGATCGCCCAGGCTATACATGCCCGCAATGCCGAAGAAGCGCGCGAGGCGATGAAGACGGTGATTGCGCAAGGGTTCGGCCGCGCGGCCGACCGCATGCCTGCTGGCTAATCAAGAAATACAAGGACCAAGGAGAGGCTGATGGCCGAACGCGTGGCATTTCGCATGCGGGTGCATCCCGGCAAGATCGCCGAATACAAGAAACGCCATGACGAGATCTGGCCCGAACTGGCGCAGGCGCTGCGGGATGCCGGGGTATCGGATTATTCGATCTGGCACGATCCGGAGACCGATTACCTTTTTGCCACGCTGATCCGCTCGGACGACCACGCCATGGCCGATCTGCCCAAGACCGATGCCAATAAACGCTGGTGGGCCTTTATGGACGATATCATGGACTACAATGACGATGGCACGCCGACGCAGGTCGATCTCGTCCAGGTCTTTCACCTGCCATGATAAGGATAGGCGCATGAACCAGATCGATCTTCAGGGCCGGGTGGCGGTTGTTACCGGAGGGGCGCAGGGGCTAGGCTTTGCCATTGCCCGTAGGCTGGTCCTTTCGGGCGCACGGGTCAGCCTTTGGGACCTCAACACCGATCTTCTGGACGCGGCCCAAGCCGAGCTGGGCGAGGCAGCTTCGAGTGAGCAGGTGGATATCACCAACTATGATGCTGTGGCCGCTGCAACGGCAAAGGTCGGGGCGGATCTGGGCCGGCTCGATATCCTGGTCAATTCGGCTGGGATTGCGGGACGCAATGCGCCGCTGGAAGAATATGACCTCGACGAATGGCGGCGAGTGATCGAGATCGACCTCAATGGCGCGTTCTATGTCAATCGCGCCGTGTTGCCGGGCATGAAGGCGCGCAATTATGGGCGCATCGTCAACATCGCCTCCATAGCCGCCAAGGAGGGCAACCCCAATGCGTCGGCCTATGCTGCCGCCAAGGCCGGGGTGGTGGGGATGACCAAGGCAGTGGGCAAGGAATGTGCGCGCTTCGACATCGCCGTCAATGCCATTACCCCGGCCACGGCCAAGACGCGGATCCTTGATGAGCTCAAGCCAGAGTTCATTGACTATATGCTTAGCCGCATCCCGCGTGGACGGTTCCTCGAGGTGGAAGAGGCTGCCAATATGGTGGCCTGGCTCGTGTCGGCGGAAAACAGTTTTACTACTGGCGCGGTGTTCGACCTGTCCGGCGGGCGGGCTACCTACTGAGTTCGCCGTCCCAATAGGCGGGATCGAGCAGCTTGCCTTCGGCCCAGGCGCGGATGAGGCCGCCCGCAATGGCGCCGGGGCGGGGGGTGTTGATGGTGTCGTGGGTGCCGGCGAGGATAGAATGCACCTCCTCGCGCGTGACCCACCGGGCGTCCGCAAGCTCCACCGGATCGATGGTGATCGCTTCCGATGCGGCCTCGCCCTGGCAGCCGAACATCAGGGACATGGGGAAGGGCCAGGGCTGGCAGGCGACATAGCGCACCGGCCCAACGAGGATGCCGCTTTCTTCCACCACTTCGCGCCGCACGGCTGATTCAATTGTTTCACCGGGCTCAACAAAGCCGGCAAGGAGCGAATACATCCCTTGTGGCCAGGAGGGGCCACGCCCTAGCAAGAGCTGGTCGCCGCGGGTGATCGCCATGATCACGACCGGGTCGGTGCGTGGGAAATGCTGGGTGGCACAATCGGGGCATTTGCGCACCCAGCCGGCGCTTTCGATTTCCGTCGGCTTGCCGCAATTGCTGCAGAAACGGTGTGTGCCGTGCCAGCCAAGGAGCGCCCGTGCAGTGGCGACGGTTTCCCCCTCAAGAGGGAAAAGGGTCGGCATTAGCCCGCGAATTTCAGCGAAATGGGCCTGCGGCCAGGCGGGGTGGACCTGCTGGCTTTGATCCACGAATTCGCCGATCGTCGCCGCATCTTCGGGCGGTGACCAGAGCGGCAGGTCGACGGCAAAGCGCGGGCCCTCTGCCGTTAGACCCAGGAACACCGGAGCCTCACGGGCATCGCCCAGCGCCGGATGGTCGAGGCGTGCCAGCACGGGATCCCCTTCTCCGTCCGCCAGGAGCTTGCCGCGCCAGAACACCAGCGTTTGGGCATTGCTATCGGTCCGCGGGCCGCCGCCGGGACGCAGATGGGCGGCCCGGTCCAGAAAGCCCGAGGTGAAGGCGAAGCTTGGGCGCATGGGATGATACTCTGTTGCGGCTCAAAATACCGACTGAAAGAAGCGGATCATGGCAGCGTTGTAAACGTCCGACCGCTCCATCAGGCCCATGTGGTTGACCCCTTCAATTGTCTCGAGACTGCTGGTGCGGGCTTGGCCCGAAATGTCGACGCTGGCAAAAGGCTTGGTGACGATGTCGAGCTCGCCGGCAAGCAACAGGACAGGCACGCTGGCCGAAGCAAGGGCGCCCGTGGCGTCCCAGCGGAACATGGCGAGATTGCCCTTCTGGATATTGCCCGGCGGGTTCTTGGTGGACAAAAGCGTCACGTGGTCGAGCTGGCTGCGCGTCACATATTTGCCGAAGCCCAGGCGGTTGGCAATGTGAGCGGTGCCGCTGAGATAGCTCTGCCACATGCTGAGCCACGCCAGCGGCTGCAGCAAGATGGTCAGCCGCATGACGGGCTCAAGCAGGGGAAAGCGGATCGCCTGCATGAAGCGCGCCAGGATCATGGTCTTGAGCGGATTGGTATAGGTGGTGTTGACCAGGACGGCGCCCGCAATCCGGGTGTTGAAGAAGGCCGGGTTGTCGCGCGCCAGGGTCTGGATGGTCATGCCGCCAATGCTGTGGCCGACAAGGCCCACCCGCTCGGCGCCTGTATGTTCCACGATGGCGGCGAGATTGCCGGCAAAGCTTTCAAGCGAAATCTCCCCTTTGGATTGGCCGAGCCCCGGCAAATCCCAGACTATGACGCGGAAGTGCTTGCTTAGATCGCGCTTGGCATAATGCCAGATCGTGTTGTCCATGGCCCAGCCATGGGTGAGGATGATCGTGTTCTGGTTCTCCGTTCCCAGCTCCTCGACATAGAGCTGTGCCCCTTGGGCGCCGGGGATGATGCGGCCGGCGCCGCGGTCCTGCCGGGATGGTTCGCCGCGATCAGGCTTGGCAAGAAGGGGCAGAACGAGGAACTTGCCCAGAAACGAAAAGGCACCCAGGGCGAGGGCTGTCCACAAGCGCCAGTCTTCCCTTACGCGAACAAGGTCGCCGTCTGCCTCCTGAACCAGATCGCCCTGATTCCAGCTCCACAGAAGGTAAGCCACGAAGCCCAGGATGATGAGGGACAACAGGGTTGTAAGGAAGCGTATCAGGGATAGGAGGGGCATGGTTGGCTCCGAGGGCAGGAGCCTGTTTAACCCGGCTTGTCTAGGATTGTTCCTTGCGGGGCCAAGGGTTAGCCGGTGTGGCCGTGATGGCTCGCCATATCGGGCTTCCAATTGGCGACGAGGTCGGCAACCGAAACTCCCTTGAGCTCTTCCTCGAAATGCTGGCGCGCTTTGGCAAGGGCATCCGATGTGGCGCTGTTGGCGGCGCGAGCCAGAACGCAGGTGGTTTTGTCCCCATCGGTGCCGATGGCGAAAAGCGTGGGGGAGCCCAGCGCCTGGTAGATTTCGAGAAGCGAGATTTCGCTAAGCGGCTTGCCCAGCGACCAGCCGCCGCCATGCCCCTTTATGGCAACCACAATCCCGGCGCGGCGCAGGCCTGCCATGGTGCGGCGGACCGTTGAGCCATTAGTCTGGAGCATTTGCGCGATCAGATCGGACGTGGCGGGCGCATCCATCTGATCCAGGTGGAGCAGGGCATGGAGCACTCGGGGGAGGCGGCTGTCATAACGCATGTGCGTTCTCGTTTGTTGTTCTTGCAGGCATTGCATCGCTCGGGAGATGGCATTCACACCATAACATCGATTGATGGGCAGCAAGACCCTGTTGCTGCCTTGGCAAGATGGCTATTTTGGCGCGACAAAGCCGGGCGAAGCACCGGGGAATACGAGGAGACACGACATGAAAGACCCCCAAAACGCAGCCAATTGGCATAATCCCCAAGTGCGCCGCAGCGGCGAGGTCGATCTGTGCGGCGAATGGGGCTTTGCCCATGACGACGGCAATCAGGGCATGCACGAAGGCTGGTGGGAGCGCAGCGATGTGTTCGACCAGGCCATTATTGTCCCTTATCCGCCGGAGTCCAAGCTGTCGGGCCTGCGCGCCACGGGCTTTCACCCGGTGATATGGTATCGCCGCAGCTTTGCGGCTCCTGCGCGCGGTGAGGGCGAGCGCGTGCTGATGACGTTTGGTGCGGTGGACTATGCCGCGCGCGTCTGGGTCAACGGGCAATGTGTCGCCACCCATGAAGGGGGCCATGTGCCGTTTACGGCTGACATCACCCATGCGCTCGTTGAGGGCGAGGAACAGGTGGTGGTGGTGCGGGCCGAGGACCAGCCAAAGGACGTGCGCATTCCCCGCGGCAAGCAGGACTGGCTCGAGGAGCCGCACAAGATCTGGTATCATCGCACCAGCGGCATCTGGCAGCCGGTGTGGCTGACCGTCGTGCCAGACCTCTATATGACCGACATCCACTTCACCCCCGATCTCGCCAATGCGCGGGTGCGGTGCGACATCCGCCTCAATACTGTGCCGCAGGCGCCGGTGAACCTCTCGATTGCGCTGCGCACTGGGGATGGACAGGTGCTGGCCCAACAGGCGGTGAGCATTGCCGATAGTGAATGGGGCTTTGACATTGCTGTGCCGCATCTCGAGAACGGCATTCACCGCGATCATTTGCTCTGGACGCCCGAGAATCCCAATCTTGTCGATGTCGACCTGGTGCTCGAGGGTGCGCGCGAGGATCGGGTGGAAAGTTATCTGGGCCTGCGTGGCGTGGCCGTGGGCAAGCGGCGGTTTTTGCTGAACGGAATGCCCTATTATTTGCGCATGGTACTGGGGCAAAATTATTGGCCAGAATCGCATCTGGCCGCACCCAGCCCCGATGCGCTCCGCCGCGAGGTGGAGCTCATCAAGGAGATGGGATTCAACGGCGTGCGTATTCACCAAAAGATCGAGGATCCGCGGTTCCTGTTTTGGTGCGATGTGCTGGGCGTGCTGGTCTGGGAGGAAATGCCAAGCGCCTATGCCTTTTCTGCTTCGGGCGTGGAGCGGCTGTCGCAGGAATGGGCGGCGGCTATCCGCCGGGACAAGAGCCATCCCTGCATCGTCGCCTGGGTGCCGCTCAACGAGAGCTGGGGCGTTCATTACATCGCCGACCGCCCTGACCAGAAGCATTATGCCAAGGCGCTCTACCATCTGACCAAGGCGCTCGATTCAAGCCGCCCGGTCATCTCGAACGATGGCTGGGAAATGGTGGAGTCCGATATCCTCTCGGTGCATGACTATGCCCCTGATGGAAAGGGGATCACCAGTCGCTACCACCATCCAGCGGATGTGGAAGAGATGTTGGGCAGCATGGCGCCAGCGCGCCGGCGGATTGTTCTGGATGATCCCCAATGGGGCGATGCGCCAGTCATGCTAACCGAGTTCGGGGGGCTGAGCTTCCTGCCCAAGCAGGGCGAGCGCTGGCATGGCTATTCAACGGTGGCTGATCCCGCCGAGTTCGAAGCGCGGCTCAACGACATCTTCACCGCCATTGCCGAAAGCCCGAGCCTGGCCGGCTATTGCTATACCCAGCTCACCGATACCGAGCAGGAGGTCAATGGTCTGCTAACGGAGAGCCGCGAGCCCAAGCTGCCGTTTGAAACGCTGCGGGAGATCACGACAAAGCCATCGGCGGGCCTGCCGCATGAGCAGATCGACAATGCTCGTCGGCTTGCACGCAAGGCTGCTGCCGGACAGGGCTGACGCTCCTTGCTTGTTCCGCGCCTGCTCAAAGCGGGCGCGGGATATCGGTCTATTCCATGACAATGCGGGCGGCCATTGATGGGAATTTTTTACCCTTCAATGGCATGATCGACCAACTGACCTGTGTTGCAGATGGCCCGCGAAATCAAACCCCATATGGCTATATCGCCCGTGGCGCCGCCGAACGGTCCGCTCCAAAGCCTTGTTTCGCACCTGCCATATCCCGCGGCGGTGATCGGCCGGCAGGGGCATGTGCTTGGGGCCAATGGGGGGTGGAAGAAGCTCAACGGCGCGCCGCCGGCTTGCCTTGAGGATATTGTTGATCCCGATGCAGCTGAACGGGTGAACGCCCTTTTGCAGGCAACGTCGGGGGAGCAAGCGAGTTTTGCCTGCCGGATCGGGGCGCCCGAGGGGCTGGGCGCGGGCCACGTGCTGTTGACGGCGGCGCGGCTTGTGGATGGGGAAGCCGACCTGGCGCTGGTCCAGCTGATGCCGCTCGATGCCGATGAAGCGGAACAGCGGGAGGTGGCGCAGCGCGAAAGCCGCTGGAGCCATGCGCTGGAAGGGGCCGGGCAGGGCGTGTGGGATCATGATCTGATCCGCGACAAGGTCTACCACTCGCCGGCCTGGTACCGGATGCGCGGGTTCGAGTCGGGCGATAACATCGAGGCTGAGCTGGGTCCCTGGATCGAGCGGGTGCATCCCGACGACCGTCCGTTGATCGCCTCCTCCATCGAGCGGCAGGACAGGGGCGAATTGCGCTTCAATGCCTTTGAATATCGCGAGCGCCACCGCAATGGCAGCTGGATATGGATCCTGAGTCGCGGGCGGCCGGTGGAACGGCTACCCAATGGTGCCGTGGCGCGGATCGTGGGCACGGACACCGATATCACCGCGCTTAAGCAGATCGAAAGCCAGCTTGCCGATGAAAAGGAGCGCCTGCGCGTGACCCTGCAGGGCGTTGCCGATGGCATCATCGCGAGCGACGCCCAGGGCTATGTGACGTTTCTGAACCCCGCGGCGGAGGCGCTGACCGGTTGGAGCCTGTCCGAGGCAGTGGGCAAGCCCGCCGTCCAGGTGCTGACGCTTCTGCGCGATGACGGGTCCATTCCGCCATGCCCGGTTCTTGATTGCATCACGACAGGCGAAGCGCTTTCGGTGGATGACAGCAGCGTGCTGGTGCATGCCAGTGGGGACATACGGGATATCCGGCTGACGGCGTCGCCGCTCAAAAACAGCTCAGGCGCGCTGATGGGAGCGGTCGTTGTGTTTCAGGACATCACGCGCAGCCGCAATCTGCAGCGCGAACTGGCCCATTCAGCCAGCCATGACCTCCTCACCGGCTTGCCGAACCGGGCGGCCTTTGACCAGGCGCTGCAGGGTGCAGCGGCGCTGGCCCGGGAAGAAAACCGGCAACACGCGCTTTGCTATATTGATCTCGATTATTTCAAGCAGGTCAACGACACGGCAGGGCATGCCGCGGGCGACGAATTGCTGAAACACATTGCCGACCTGATCCGCCAATCCTGCCGGAACGGGGATTTTGCAGCCCGCATCGGGGGCGATGAATTCGTGCTCCTGCTGCTCGATTGCTCCTTAGACGATGCGCGGATTGTCTGCGAAAAGCTGGTGCAGGCGATTTCCCAATTTGTGTTCACCTGGGAAGGGCAGAGCTTCACGGTGGGGGCGTCCGTGGGGATCACGGCCGTGACGTTTCGGGAGCCCTCCACGTCCCAGCTCACCAAACAGGCCGATGCCGCGTGTTACGCCGCCAAGCGCGATGGTCGGGGGCGGGTCCGGCTGTTCGACGCGGCGGACTGAACGGGGGTTATTCGTAGCAGGGATAGACGATCCCCGGCGATCGTCTCACCTGCCAGCAGCCGTCCTCAAAAACCAGTTCCTGGTTGGGCTCGATGGTGAACTCGATGATCTTGCTATTGGTCTCTATCTGACCACTCTGCGGGCGTGCGGAAAGTGACAGGATGGCTCGCAACTGGCCGCGCCGATCGGTCACGAGGCGCAGGCCCGCGGGGAAGCGGTAGAGCTGGTTCCCGTCTCGATAAACGGTGCAATGGGTCGGTGTGTTGACCAGTTCAAACCCTGTGCCGTCCACCGTTCGGCCATAAGCGGTTTGGTGCTCTTCCTGGCGGTGGATGACCGATTTGGGGATAAGACCGGTGAACCAGAGCGTTCCATCGGAACGTGGCATGATGCCCGAAAGGCGCTCCACGAAGTCCAGATAGCAGAGGATCGAAGGAGAATATTTCTCCGTGAACCCAGCCTTGCCCGTGAAGGGGTTCAGCGTCTGGGGGAAGGTTTCCATGTCAGCGAGTGCTGCAAGGATGGGCTGCATGACCCAGGTAAGCTCGGCATGGTGGCCATGATGCTCGAAGGCGTGGGGCGCCCGGATGATGCTGAGGAAATTGGACGGGCCACCCCAGCTGTTGTGATCGAACGCCGGATCGAAACGGGGATCATCAAGGGCGATCGAGGTGAAGGGATATTTGGGGAAGAATTTGCGTGTGTTGAGCAGATAGCGACGCAGGGATGCGGCGAAGAACTCCGCGTCCCCGATTTCGCAGGCGAGGACGCGCAGCAGCACATCGGATTGGAGGCGGACGACCTGCCCATGCCGATCGCGGTCGTAGAAGAAGCCGTCTTCGGGGTGGAAACACTGCTGGTAGAGGGCTTGCTCTGTCTGCCCGGCCCTGTCGCTCCAGTTTTGCTCCGCGCCCAGCTCCCGGGCGATCAGTGCGAGATAGCGCCGCTGGCAAACAACATTGGCGGTGAGGTCCGGTGCGACAAAGGGCAGGATTGGATTGCTGGGGTCGGCCGTCGCGGCGTCATTGCCCAAGGGCGTGTCGGGGACATGCCAGAAGCGGGGGGAGAGATCGTGCCCCGTGTCATAGGTGCAAAAGGCTTCGACGGCGCCAGTGCCCAGCGTGTTGCGATAGCTGGCGAGCCAATCATCGTAGCGGCTCATGGCACGATACATCTGCCCTAGCCATTCGCGGCCGGGATTGTTGAGCCGGTAGTGGTTCCAGATACAGCGGGCGAGGGGAGTGACCAGCTGGATCTGCGAAAAGCCCGGGCCTTGCAGCGTGAGCTTATAGGGGATCAGCCCGTCTGCGCGCTGGTGGGTGGCAAAGGCCTCGTAAGTTGCGGTGGCAATGTCGGGCAGGAAGCGGGAGAGCAGTTCGGTGTTGATGGTGCCGGTGCTTTCGAGCCAGCAGCCATGATAGACGCCACCTTCATGCAGGATCGGCGTGTTGTCGACGGCGGGCTTGATGCAGTCGAAGAGTTCGCGCACGGCTTGGTAATAGCGGCTGGTATAGCGCTCGGAGCGTGCGACGAACCGCACGCCCGACTGCGCCCAGGCTTGCTGCAGGGGATTGCTGCCGAGTTCGTTGCGTATATCGATCCCGCGCAAGCGCTCAAGAAGATCGCTCAAGCCTGAGCCCTTTCCAGCCGAAGGCCAGCAGCATCGAACAGGTGTATATCGTCTGATCGCAACGCAAGGGTGATGGGATCGTCCTTGCGGAACGGGGCATTGCCTGGCGCCTGGGCCAGCACGGTCTGCCCCGTGGAGAGCAGGACATAGAGGAACACTTCGCTGCCGAGATATTCCACCAGCGATACCTTGCCAGGAAGCTCCAGATCGCCATCGGACCCGCCGGGGACGAGATGTTCGGGCCGCACGCCGAGCGTGATCTTGCCGCGCGTGGTGATCCCCGCCGGGAGGGTCAGATGGCCAAGGCCTGCAAGTTCAGCCCGCCCGTCGGCGCCGACTTCGGCTTGAAGCAGATTCATCTTGGGCGAGCCGATGAAGCTTGCGACAAAGAGGTTTCGGGGATGGTTGTAGAGCTCGAAGGGCGTTCCGACCTGTTCGAGCCTGCCCTTGTTGAGCACAGCGATGCGGGTGGCCATGGTCATGGCCTCGGTCTGGTCGTGGGTGACATAGATCATGGTGGTGCCCAGCCTGTTGTAGAGGCTGGCCAGTTCCACGCGCATCTGCACGCGCAGTTCGGCATCGAGGTTCGACAGGGGCTCGTCGAAGAGAAACAGCTGCGGCTCGCGCACGATGGCGCGGCCGATGGCGACGCGCTGCTTTTGCCCGCCCGAAAGCTGGCGCGGCTTGCGCTCCAGTAATTCCTCGATCTGAAGGATGCGGGCGGCTTCCGCCACGCGCCGCTCGATCTCCGGCCGTGCCATGCGCAGATTGCCCAGGCCAAATGCGAGGTTCTTGCGCACGCTCATATGGGGGTAGAGCGCATAGCTCTGGAACACCATGGAGAGATTGCGCTGGGAGGCCGAGAGGTCGTTTACGATCCGATCGCCGATCGCGATCGTGCCGTCGGTGATCTCCTCGAGCCCTGCGATCATGCGCAGCAGGGTGGATTTCCCGCACCCTGACGGACCTACCAGCACGAGGAATTCGCCCGAGCGGATCTCGAGGTCGATGCCGTGAATGACAGGGTGACCCGCGTAGGCTTTGCGCACTTCATTGAGCGTAACTGACACCATAAACGTTTTCCTTACTTAAGGCCGCTCATGGCGATGCCACGGATTATAAGACGCTGGAAGACAACAAAGAACAGGATGATGGGCAGGATAGAAAGGATCGACATGGCGAACATCGGGCCATATTGCGAAACGCTGTCCTGGCTCACGAACATGCGCAGGGCGAGGGGGACGGTGTAGTCCTTCATGTCGTTAAGATAAACCAGCGGCCCAAGGAAATCCTCCCAGGTCCAGATGAACGAGAAGATCGCGGCCGTGGCCATGGCGGGGAGCGAGAGCGGCATGATGATCGCCCAATAGATCTTGAAAGGCGAGCAGCCATCGATCATGGCGGCTTCATCGAGCTCGCGCGGCAATTGCCGGAAGAACTGGATCATCAGGAATATGAAGAAGGCATCGCCGGCAAGGAAACGCGGCACGATCAGGGGAAGATAGGTGTCCACCCAGCCGAGCTGCAGGAAGAGCAGATACTGGGGGATGAGCACCACATGATAGGGGATCATGAGAGTCATCATCATGAGGGCAAACCAGATCGTCTTGCCGCTGAATTCAAGGCGGGCAAAGGCGTAGGCTGCAAACGAGCACGAGATGACATTGCCGATGACCGAGAGGACGGTCACGACAGTGGAATTCCAGAAGAAGGTGGTGAAGCTCACGGGAAGAGCGTTCCAGCCCTGCCAGTAATTTTCCCATTCAAAGGTCGCGGGCCAGAGCGAGAGATCGCCAAAAATCTGGTTCTCGGGCTTGAGCGAACTCGAGAGCATCCAGAGGAGGGGATAGATCATGATCAGCGAGGTGATGATCAGGAAGATGTGCTTGAGCAGGCCCGCGCGGCGGGCGCGGCGCAGCTTGAGCGTGCGGTACTGGCTAGCTAGCGCTGAGGTGTTGCTGAGGGTCGCGTCAGTCATGGCTCAGCCCCGCTCGTTTTCATAGTGGACCCAGTATTTGCTGGTCCAGAAGGCGATGGCGGTGAAAAGGGCGATGATGAGCAGAAGCACCCAGGCGAGCGCCGAGGCATAGCCCATGCGCAGGAACTGGAAGGCTTCATTGTAGAGATAGACGGTGAAGAACAGGAGCGAGTCCAGCGGTGCGCCCGCGCCGCCCGAGATCACGAAGGCGCCCGAAAAGCTCTTGAAGGCCTCGATCATCTGCAGGACGAGATTGAAGAAAATGACGGGCGCCAGCAAAGGTACGGTGATGGCAAAGAATTTGCGCACCGGGCCTGCCGCATCGATCTCGGCGGCTTCATAAAGATCGTTAGGGATGGCGCGCAGGCCGGCCAGGAAAATCAGCATGGGCGAGCCGAACTGCCAGGCGGCCAGCACAATCAGCGTCCAGAGGGAATAGCGCGGATCGCTCAGCCAGTAAGGGCCATCGATGCCGAACCAGCGCACAACGGCGTTGATCACGCCATTATAATCGAAGAGCTGCCGCCAAAGGATCGCAACGGCGATGGAGCCGCCCAGGATGGACGGCAGGTAGAACAGAGCCCGGTACCAGCCAATGGCGCGCACACCCTTGTCGAGCGCCATGGCAACGGCAAGGGCAAAAATCAGCTTGGCGGGCACCGAGATCACCACGAAGGTGAAGGTGACCTGCAGCGCCTTTTTGAACCGGTCGTCGAACTGGAACATATAGAAATAATTATCGAGCCCGATCCATTGGGGTGGGCGGACAATGTTGTACTTGGTGAAGCTGAGATAGAGCGAAGCCACGATCGGTCCCAGCGCGAGCAGGAAAAAGCCGATCAGCCAGGGTGCCAGAAAGGCGTAACCGGCAAAGTTGCGGCGAAAGAACTTTTCCATGCGGCTCCAAAAGGCTTGTTGCAGATAGGCGAGCCGTGGCGCCACCCCAGGGAGTAATGGGCAGCGCCACGGTTCAGGGTTAAGCCCGGGCGAGGATCGCCTTGGCTTGAGCAAGGAAGTCGCTCGCGACTTCGGGTATGGAGCGCTCGCCGAGCAGGACCGAGACGGCCACGCGCTCAAAGGTCTGTTCCACCTCTGCCGAGCCGCTTGGCGGCGGCGCGGTCAGGGGCGCGGTCTTGCCTTGGATCGCATCAAAGAAGGCAACCGACACCGCTTCGGGCGGGGTGAGGCTCGACTGGAGCGCTGCGCGGACATCGCTGTTGGAGGGGATGCCGCGCTCAAGCCCCAGCACAGCCGTCATTTCCGGGTCATTGACGAAGGCGCTCATATAGGCGGTGGCCGCTTCAGGATTGCTGCTGTCGCGGCTGAGGCAAACGAATTGCGAGGGCTGGATCACCGAGCCCGGGATCATCTCGGGCGTATTAGGATACATGGCGGCGCCCAGCGGATCCTGCATCAGGCCTTGCGCGCCCACCAGTTGGTTGCTCCAGAGGTAGGAGGTCGCCGACTTGCCGGTGACGACGCCCAATTGGCTCAGTTCAGACACGCCAGCGAGCCCTGCAGACTCCGGCCCCGGAGGGGTGCCGCCTGCGTCGCGGATGCCTGCCCAGATGCTCCAATATTCCTCGACGATCTCCTGGGTCGGGCCAAAGGAGCCGTCTTCGTTGTAGAGATTGGCGCCCTTCTGGACGGTAAAATCGGAGAAGTTCTGGTAATCGGCGGTGTTGTCGTCCGTGCCGGGCACGCCTGTGGCATTCTTGATCTCGACGGCAATGCGCTTCAGGTCATCATAGGTATAGCCATAGGGGTCGAAGTTCTCGCCGACTTTGATCCCTGCCTCCTCGTAGAGGCGGGTGTTGTACATGGCCATGTGGGAATTGGCGCCGATGGAGAGGGCATAGAACTTGCCATCGACCGTGCCGGCCTGAATGGCGCTTTCGTCCATCTTGCTGATGTCGAGCGACTTGCCCACATAATCATCCAGCGGCACGACGGCGCCATTGGCGATGTATTCGAAGAGCACGCCATAGCCCTGCTGGATCACATCGGGCATGTTGCCGCCGGCGATCTGGGTGGTGAGCTTGGTGAAGTAATCGGCAAAGCCCAGGGACTCACCGGACACCACCGTGCCGGGATTCTTTTGGTTATAAAGGTCGATTACCGCGAAGGTGCGCTTATCCCGCTCGGGATTGCCCCACCAGAAATGGCGGATGGCAATGTCCTGCGCAAAGGCACGACCACCAAAGGCGGCAAGAACCGCGAGCGAGCCTGCCGTACCTGCTGCCCCTGTCATAAAGCGTCGGCGATTAAGAATGCTCATGATGTCCTCCCGGTTGAGCAAATTCTTTAGTTCAAGGCCGTCCTATTCCTCCGCGGGCGGCCTGCCTTCATGAATGTCGAACCTTCCTCAGGCTCGCGCCGCCAGCGGCGGCTGATGCGGCATGACGATCCGGCGCTGCTCCGGCGTGAGCCGCGCCAGTAGTTCGGGGCTGGGCACGAAGCGGTGGCGGAAATAGCCCCAGCTTGGGCCATAGCGATAAACCGTCATGCGGCGCTGGCCTTGGTTCACCCGTCGGGCGGCGCCATGCATGATGGCATCTACGAACATCAGGGCGTCGCCGGCTTTGAGATGCACCTCAACCGCGCCTTCGATGCCATCGACCGAAGTCTGCTGGTCGCGCTGGTCCAGCGCGACAGTTTGCGGGTGGCGCAGATTGGATTTGTGGCTGCCGGGGATGACCATGGTGGCGCCATCGCCGGGGCCGATATCGTTGAGCGCCACCAGCACATTGACCTGGCCGCAATGGAATTTGCCGGCATGAAAGCGATATTGGGTGCGGATAGTGCCGACATGTCCGCCCGAATGGAGCCGCAGCGCCTGCCCCGGGCCGCGGATCGAGGCAAAGCACTCATCGATAAAGGCCGGGCCATGATGCCCGTCGAAATTCTCTGGATCATCGGAGCCGATGAAGTGGACGGCCTTGGGGAACCAGCTGGGATGGTCGATCATCCGCTCCCAAACGGGGCCAGCCTCATAAACCTGCTGCAGCAGGATGCCTTCCTGCCGCTTGGGGTCGTTGTAGAGATGCACATGGCCGTGCCAGCCATCGCCGACAAAATCCTGCACTTCGTCGAGCGTGCCGTTGCAGCTGGCGACCTCTTCGGCCGAGAGGGCGTTGGGTATGACGATGAAGCCGTTGAGATCGAACAAATAGCGTTCCATCTCGGTCGGGGCCTGCCCAACCGCGCTGCTGTTGTTCACCTTCATCCTCCCGCTCACCTGCCGGTTCTGCCGGTGTTCAAATGCGGTGGCGAAGGGAAGAGCAACTGGGCCTTTCCACCAACCGCGACCGCACGGTTGAGTTCTTTGCGGGCCTCTCGGAAGGTCGATACGAGCATCTGTCCGTGCTTACCGGTCAAACAGAAGACGTACCGCGTAGCTCACGCTTAACCACATACCCTGGCTGGGCCAAAAGGGCCCATGACGTGTCTCCGGCCGTTCCCGAGAGGTTGTTCCCACTCAGATGCGGGGAGAATTGCCTGAACTACCATACTAGTCAAGGGGCGACGTCTTCGCGCTTTCGCAGCAGGATCACATTGTCCAAAACGTGCCCGGACTTGCCTTGCTGCTCCGGCGCTCGTTCGTGCGCCTCGACCCGCACGCTTTCCCAGGAAGCGTCCAATTGGAGCGATGCCAGGGTTTGTTCCACCGTGTTGAAGGGGGTTGTTCCCCCATGTGACGCCGGATCGGGAACGCTGTGTTCCAGAAGAAGAAAATAGCCCCCGTCCGCCACCGCCGCTGTCGCCTGTTGCAGCACCTTGTCGCGGGGAAAAGCAATGGGAGACTGGAAAAACAAGGCCGTCACGAGATCGAACCGGCCTCGGGGAAAGCTCTCTGCAAGATCATGCTGCTCAAAGCGCGCGCGCTCGGCTAGACCCAGCGACTGCGCGCGATCCCTCGCAACGTCCAACGCCGTCGCCGAGATATCAACGCCCAAAGCCTCCCAACCGCGGCTTGCGAGCCAAAGCACATCGTCCCCCCGGGAACAGCCCAGATCCAGCGAACGGCCAGGCGGCAAGGGTGGCAACAGCTCCACCAGCTTGGCAGTCGGCCGCCCGGACGGCGGCTTGCTCATTGCGCGATAGCGCTCTTCCCAGAATTGCTGATGGGTCTGATCGAGGGTCACGGCGGGCTCCTGAGCTTGAGCAGCAAGTTAGTATCATCAAAAGATACATACTGGCTAAAGGAGCGTCAAGCTGTGCTGACCAGTGCGGTCGCTTGCTAGCGCGGTTCAGAGGGTTTGGGGACCAATTGCCGGAATGGTGGAGCTGAGCGGGATCGAACCGCTGACCTCGTCATTGCGAACGACGCGCTCTCCCAACTGAGCTACAGCCCCGTTCCGACCCCATTGATATGAACAATTATTGCCGGCCCGGCAAGAGGCCGAGCGCTGGCGTGCTAGTGCGGCTCCTTGGCGTCGGCGACGCCCAGGAGCCAATAGCCGGCGGCCTTGACATATTCGGGGTTGAAGCCGCGCTCTTCGGTGAGGTGGGCGCGTACGGCTTTGCTGATGGACGACTCACCGGCGATATAGGCGTAGGCCGTGCCGCTGGGGAAAGCCTGGCGCTTGACGGCTTGGAGGAGGAGATCGGTGGTTCCGGCGGCCAGGCCGTTGCGGTGGCAGTAGATGAGATCAAGGTCGGTCTGCGTTTCGAAACGCTGCTCTTCGGCTTGATCCGCCACCTCGATGATGGCGACGACGCGAGCGCCGGCGGGCAGTTCCTCGATGCGGCGGCCAATGGCGGGGAGGGCGGTTTCATCGCCGACAAGGAGATACCAGTCGAACGCCGCCGGCACCACAAGCGAGCCGCGCGGGCCGCCGATCACGAGCTTCTGCCCGATCTCGGCCTGAGCGGCCCAGCTGGAGGCCGGGCCATCGCCATGAAGCACGAAATCAAGCTCAAGCGTGCCTTTGGCCACGTCCCAATAGCGAGGGGTATAATCCCGCATCTCCGGTTTTTCACCCGGGGCAAACTCTGCGCCGCGCTCGCCGATGGGTGCGGTATGAGGCTCCACGCCGTCGGGGAAAAAGAAAGCCTTGATGTGGTCGGCGTGTCCGGCCGAGGCAAACCCCGTCATGTCGCCATGGAGCGAAATGCGGCGCATGCGCGGGGTGATATCCACCACATCCGTCACTTCGAGCAGCCGCATGCGCGTGTCATGGCGAATGCGGATGGGGGCGCGGGGGTCAAGGTTTTCGGTCATAAGCTATATTCCTGAGCGGCAGCGTCAGGAATTATAGGCAGAGCCAAGGCTTGGCAAGTTCTCTCGGGGCTAGAGCAGGCCCAGCATGCGGTCCTGCTCCAGGCGCAGGGCATAAAGGCGGGTGGATTGGTCCGGCTGGCTGTTGAGGGCCGTCAGCAACTCACCCTTTTTGACGGGCGCCGTCACCCTGCCGCCCTCTAATAGCCCCACGGGAACGGCCTTGGCGGCGCGGCTGTCGGTGATGGTCATGGTATAAGAGCGGTAGCAGGTTTCCCCGATCGCATCCAAGCTCTCGCCTATTTGCAGATCCCGCTTTGCCACGGCACAGACTTCGGCAACGGGCTGGGGCAGGGGGACCATGTCTGGCTTGCCATGAAGCATGATGCGCGCGCAGGTCAGCGGCACTTCAAGGCTTGTGAGGTGATAGGGGCGGAAGAAGCTATAATAGGGGCCATGGCCGATATGCAGATCGTCCATGCGCTCGATAATGCGGGGGTGCTCGGCCTTGACGATCACAAAGACGCCAGGGGCCACCCCCTTGCCGATGGTGTAGTCCACTACGCCCATGCGGTTGAGAATGCCGCCATCCTCGCGCGGGATCAAAACCTTGGCCATGTCGTCGCGATCGGCCTTGGGGCCGTGCATGCCGGGAACGTCGGGAACAAGGCCCGTCGCATTGGCGATGGCGCACATTTCAACAGCGGTTTTCGAGCCGTCGACGAACTCCACCAGCATGCGCGGGTTCATGTTGCGGCGCGTGGCTTCTTCGCGGTATTCGTCCGGAACGGCATCGTGGCGCAGCGGATTGTTCTTGCCCTTGCCCGCGGCAACGATGGGCAGCCCCAGCGCTGAAACAAATTCGATCAATTCCATGCACGAGCTTGGCTCGTCCCCGGCCCCCACGGAATAAACCACGCCCAGCTTGTCGGCCTGCGCCTTGAGATAAGGTCCGATAGTCACATCGGCCTCCACATTCATCATGACGAGGTGCTTGCCGTGTTCCATGGCAAGGAGGTCATAGTCGGCCGCAACGCCGGGCTTGCCGGTGGCATCGATCACCACGTCGATATTGGGTGTGGTGACCAGGGTTTCGGCCGAGGTGATGGCGATCTTGCCTGCTTCAATGGCAGCCAGCGCCTGTGCCGGGCTGTCGGCCGTGCGGCCCTTGCTGTCCTCGCCATAGGCGATCCGCATCGCCTCGAGCGCTGTATGCGGACGGCGGGTCGCAATGGCGGCCATTTCAATGCCTGCCATCAACGACATCTGGGTAACGAGGTCAGTGCCCATTTCGCCCGAGCCGATCACGCCCACCCGGATCGGCTTGCCAGTTTCGGCACGAGCGGCAAGGTCGCGGGCGATCCCGGTCAGGGCAATGGTCATGTTGTCTTCCAGTGTATACCTGCTCCCTGCCTAGCCTTGGCTGCTTGCCCCGTGCAAGGAAAACTATGTCCCAGGATACGTCTCAGGCACCGCAATGGTTCAGCCTTGATTGTGGGGCCATACAGCTTTTGCTTGCTGCGGAAGCCAAGTGATTGTGCAAGGCGCGGGCGAACTTAGCACTTCTTAAACCGTTCCCGTGGAAACTGCCGAGCGGAGAGGAACTCCAGGGGCAGCATCTCATCATGGTCAGCAAGGGCAGAAAACCAATCGCTTTGCCTGCGATCATCGATCTCGACTCGCTTGATGGCATTCGGGACGGATTGATTGACGCGATCGAGGAGGGGCCGGTCACGGTTGACGCCAGCGCCGTGGAGCGCGTGTCGACCAATGCCCTAATCATGCTGATCAGCGCCGCCGAGACGGCCCGCCGAAACCAGTTTGACTTTGCCATAGAGCAGCCGAGCGCGACAATGATGACCGCGATCGATCGATTGGGCCTGGGTGCCCAGTTTTCCCCAATGATGAGAGGGTAACAAGACTGTGCGCGTTCTGACAGTGGACGATTCAAGAACAATCCTGGCCATGCTGCACCATACGCTGAGCAATGCAGGATTCGAGGTATTGCAGGCCGAGGACGGCCAGCAGGGGCTCGATGTGCTCAAGACCCAGGACGTGGATGTGGTAATCACCGACATCAACATGCCGGTGATGGATGGCATCGAGTTCATCCGCAATGTGCGCGCCAGCGGGCAGCACCAGAGCCTGCCGATCCTGATCCTGACCACCGAGACCTCACAGGACAAGCGCGACCAGGGCAAGGCTGCGGGCGGCACGGGCTGGATCGTAAAGCCCTTTGATCCGGAAAAGCTGATCTCGGTGATCCACCGCGTCGTCCACTGAACTACGCCTGAACCCAGAAGGGTTGAATGAGCCTCCCATGAGCGATCTGGACGACTTCAAAGCCACCTATTTCGACGAGTGTTCCGAGCTTCTGACCGAGCTTGAAGAACAGTTTGCCGCCATTGAAGCAGGTGAGCGCGATGCCGACCGGCTCAATGCCGTGTTCCGCGCTATCCACTCCATCAAGGGCGGCGCAGGGGCGTTCGGCTTTTCCGCGCTTGTGGGCTTTGCCCATGCCTATGAAACTCTTCTTGATTATGTGCGGGATGGGCGGATCGAGCTCAGCGACGACGTGGTCGTCCTTTGCATCCGCGCCAATGACATCGTCGCCGACCATGTGAAGGCCGCTCAAACGGGCGATGCCCTGCCGGCCGAATACGGGCTTGATGAAAAGGCGCGCTTTGACGCGCTGGCACGCGGCGATTCCATCGGGGACGATGATGATTCTGGCGGCGAGCCGATGGACGAGTTCGACATCGATTTCACGCCCGTCATGGTGCGCCTCGATGCCGCCGAAGACCAAAGCGAAGAGCTTCCTGACACGTTTGAAATGCCCCCTATGCAGGCCGAAGCCGGCCATTGGGAAATCCGCTTCACTCCCTATCGTGCGCTTTATGCGCGCGCCAATGATCCGCTGCTGCTGTTTCGCGAGCTGGCTGCCCTGGGCGAGATGCACGTGCGCGCCATTCTGGGCGAGGTCCCGCCGCTTTCGGACTTTGAACCTTTTGCGGTTTACTGCTCCTGGGAAATCACCCTGGTCAGCGCGACCCTGACCGAAGCGGCCATTCGCGAAGTGTTCGAATTCGTGGATGGCGATTGCGACATCAGCATCGTCCAGGTGGGCAGCCAAGGGACAGCATCGGCGGCCATTATCGCGCCGCCAGCCTTTGTTGATGCTGAACTGGCGCGCCTGCGCTCGCAGGAACAAAATCTGATGGCGCTGGCCGATGATGAAATGGGCGAGTTGCTGAGCTTTACGCCCGAGCCGGCGCCCGCGGCCCCAACGATCCAGGACAATTTTGAAGCTGCGCCTGCGCTCAGCTTTGCCGAACTTGCTGAAACCATCCAGCCCAAAGCCGCCCCTCAAACCGCGGCCAAGGCGAACCCGCCCAAGCCAACCCTTGTGCCAGCAGCACCTGCAGATGGCGAGGAAAGCCATGGCCGCAGCGTGGGCGTGCAGTCGATCCGCGTTGATCTCGACAAGGTCGACCGCGTGGTCAACATGGTCGGCGAGCTCGTGATCACCCAGTCCATGCTGACCCAGCAGATGGATGAAACCCTGCGCGCGCGCTATACCGAACTGGTGCGCGGGCTCGAGGTTCTGGCGCAGACCACGCGTGGCCTGCAGGACTCAGTGATGGCTATTCGCGCCCAGCCGGTAAAATCGGTATTTTCGCGCATGCCGCGCCTCGTGCGCGAGCTGGCCAACAAGACGGGCAAGCGGATCAAGCTCGAAACCATTGGCGAGAATACCGAGATCGACAAGACGGTGATCGAGCAGCTGAGCGATCCCCTTACGCACATGATCCGCAATTCGGCCGACCATGGCATCGAAACGCCCGAAAAGCGCTCGGCCATGGGCAAGCCCGAAATCGGCACGGTTCGGCTTTCCGCCGAGCAGGCGGGCGGCAATATCCTGATCGTTGTGGAAGATGATGGCGCGGGCATCAACCGCGAGCGCGTGCTGCAGCTGGCGCGCGACAAGGGCATCGTGGCGCCCGACGCCAACCTTTCCGACGAGCAGATCGACCAACTGATCTTTGCGCCGGGCTTTTCCACCGCCGAAGCGCTCAGCGATATTTCGGGCCGCGGCGTGGGCATGGACGTAGTCTTGTCCAACATCAAGAAAATCGGCGGCTCGGTGCATGTCCGCTCCTGGACGGGCAAGGGTACACGCATGACCCTGCGCCTACCGCTGACGCTTGCGGTGCTCGACGTCATGCTGGTCAAGGTCGGTGAATCGCCATACGTCGTGCCGCTCTCTTCCATCGTCGAAACCATCCAGTGCTCGCGCGCGAGCTTTGAGCGGGTGCCGAGTGGCGAACGCGTGCTGCAGGTGCGGGGCGAATATGTTCAGGTGATCGACCTGGCGCAGCGCTTCAACATGGCTGGCGGCTCGGCGCATGACGACCGGTTCGTCGTGCTGTGCGAGGCCGAGGGCAGCCACAAGGTGGCGCTGATCGTCGACGACATTATCGGCCAGCAGCAGGTCGTCATCAAATCTCTGGAAGAGAATTTCGAACGCGTCGACGGCATTGCCGGCGGCACGATCCTGGGCGACGGCAATGTCGCGCTGATCGTGGACGTGCAGGGGCTCAAGACTGCGATTGTCCACAAGAATGCAGCTTAGCCGCTGAGTTTATGCGTAGTCGCCCAGAACAGGCGGCAGAAAGGCTTGAAAGAAATGGAAGCGCTCGGTTTGCGCGACGATATGGGCGATAAATCGGCCTTGGCCGCCCACAATTCCCTCCAGCTGATCGCTTTTTCTATTGGCGAGCAGACCTATGGCGTGGAAATCACCACGGTGCGCGAGATCCGCGCCTGGAATGGGGCAACACCCCTGCCCAATACGCGCGAATTCGTGCGTGGCGTCATTAATCTGCGCGGCACCATCGTGCCCATTTTCGATTTGCGCGCCCGCTTTGGCGACGGCCAGACCACGCCCACCAAGAACCATGTCGTTGTGGTGATGAGCGTCGGCGACAAATGGGTTGGCATACTGGTGGACGCTGTGTCCGACATCCTCACCGTCTCTCGTGACGACATTCACAATGTCCCCGAAGGCAATTCAATCGATACCGAGCTGCTCAACGGCATTGTCACCCACGACAGCCGCATGGTGGGGCTCATCGATCTGCACGCGGTTGTGTCGGGCGCCAAGGTCGACGCGTAAGCGGCTCAGTGTCGGCTTCAGAAGGGCGCTCCGGCGCCCTTTTTGTTTGCTGGCGTATAAGAACATTGGTGAACAGCCATTCCAGTTGGACGCAGCTGTTCCAACGTCCAACCAGGCTTGCGACCTTGGGCGCATTCTTGCCTGCATCCATAGCCAGCGATCTGCGTTGGTCAATGGACAGGAGGTGACGATGACTAGTGAACCGGCAATCCTGATTTGGCTTCCAATCGGCGACGTGCCTCAAGAGCCATCCTTTGCTGCGGCCAGTGCCGTGGCCTATTCCTCGCTCGCCGACGCACTGACCGCCGCCTACAAGGAAGACAGGCCGGAGGTTCCCTGGATATCAACGTCGCAGGCCGTCTACAGCCCTGAAAAGATCAGGTTGATGGCAGAGGCGGCCATCGACGGCGAGTCGGACTAAAAACCATCGGCAGGTTCGCCCAGGCTAGAACAGCTCGGCATCCCCATGGCTTTGATGGGCGGCGATGCCCGAGAGCGCCGGAACGCGCAATTCATCCAGCGTCAGGCTCGCCCAGATCTCGTCATAGACGCTGTCGGGGGCAGTTGGCGGCAAAAGAGCGAACTGGCGCACGGCAAGGGCCATGTTGTGGCAGCGCTGCTCGATGCGGTCCTGGCCCTGGAGGGCCGTGATGATCATGCCCACAGCCTGGCGCACCGAAGCGTCCCTGCTAACGTCGCTGTCGGCCAGAAGCTCGAGCGCTTCTGTTATGCCTTCCAGCATGGAAGCGGTTTGGCGTGCCGTCTCGTCGAGCTCTCGCGCGAGTTTCTGCAGTGACATTCAAATACTGATCCTAGCCCTGGGAGCGACACTACAGCGCAATGTCTAAAGCGAATGTTGCAAACAGGGGAAATGACCGCTCCCATGGCCACGTGGTTAGCGATTGGCTAACGGGTTTTCCTTTAGTGTCAGCATATTATCTTATCGGGATTCTGCCAGTTCGATGCCATTGCCCAATTCCTTGCCGCCCGAATTTGACCGCGGCGTTGTCACGACAGTGCATCAGGGCGATTGCCACGTATCGGATGCAACCGATCTCACCTATTCCACAGTGCTGGGCTCGTGCATTTCGGCCTGCGTGCGCGATCGCGTGGCCAATGTGGGCGGCATGAACCACTTCCTTCTTGCCGAGCAGTCGGGCTCCGCCAAGGACCGCTATGGCGCTTCGGCCCGCTATGGCGCCTTTGCCATGGAGCAGTTGATCAACAAGGTGCTCACGCGGGGGACCGGGCGAAAGGGCAATCTCGAGATCAAGGTCTTTGGTGGCGGCAAGATCAATTCTGCGCTGGATGATGTGGGCGCCAAGAACATTGAATTCGTGCGCCAGTTCCTAGCGCTTGAAGGCTATGTCGCTACCAGCGAAGATCTAGGCGGCAGCTATGCGCGCCGCGTCCTGTTCAAGCCCCATTCTGGGCGCGCTTTCGTGAAACGCCTCGACAGCGATGCGGGCGCCAATGTGGCGCGTGAAGAAATCGCCTTGGCCAAGCGGCGCATTATTGTTCCGGCGCCGGTGGACGATATTGAATTGTTCTAGAGCAATCCTTCCGAAAGCTTGGTGAGCGAAGTCTTACCGGTTCATTGGCCGTTATAGATTTGATTAACCATTCTTGGACTAAGGTCTTGGGCAATCAATCCCGGTGGACGATCGGATTTTCGGCACCATGCCCCATCTGCGCCTAGCGCTGATCACTTCGGCCCTGTGGCTGACGGCTTGCCTTGCGGCGGGCGGCATTGCTGCGCTTCTGGGACCTGGGCCGATCTGGATGGGCGTGGCCGTGCTGCTGCCTGTTCTGACTGTCCTGCTGACGCTGGTTGGCGCCGTGATGATCGACCAGCGGCAGAATCAATCGCTTGCGGCCCTCGCCACGGCAGCCGGGCTGAGCGATCTGGGCGATGACCGGATCAGCATGGGTGCTATTGTAACCCGCCTCGGGCGCCGGCTGGAGCGGGCGCAGCATTTTCGCAGTGCCATTATTGCCCTGGAACGCCCGGTTCTGGTTGCCGACGAGAAAAACATCATTGTGGCGCTGAGCGCCGGACTGGAGCGCCTGACGGGCAATGTCGCCGAAGGGGCGAGCCTTGATGCCGTGTTTGGCGAAGGCTATCTCGATGGTGGCGGCGGCCCGCCCGAGCATGGCATGGTCATGCTCGACGACCGGCGCTTCGAGGTCAAACGGAGCTTTGTCGCCAATAATCGTGCGCTGCTCGAGTTCGTCCCTGCCGGCGTTTTCATTGAGGATGATGACCTCGATGCCTTTGTTGGGGCGCTGGGCAATGGGCAAACCAGTTTCCGCTTTGAAAGCGAAGCCATGCGGCGCAACGGCGCCCTCCTGGCACTGAACGGAGCCATGGCGGCAATCGACGCTGCCCTGGCGCAGCTCGACCGGGTCGCAGGCGGGCATGACGAACTCCATGACGCGCTGGATGGGCCCCTAAGCGGGGTGGCGCGGCGCCTCAACGATTTTGCCTCCGTTGTGGTGGACCAGCTCGCCGAAGAACAGGCGTTGCGCCAGAAGCTCGAGACGCGGCTCGCAGCTGTTGGCAAGCTCGTGCAGGGTTTTGAAGCGCGGCTGGCTGAACTCGGCTCGCAGAACGCCCTGACCCAGACCGATGCCGCGGCCACCGGCCAAGCCCTCGCACAAGGCAATCTGCGCCTGAGGCAAGCCCTGGCGCTGGGCCGCGATGCGCATACCATTGCCAGCGCCGCAGAGCTCGCCGTGCGCCGCACCCATGCCGTGGCCGGCGAAGTGGACCAGATGACGCGCCAGGTCGACGAGATGATCCAGGCCATCGAGGACGTGTCCTTCCGCACCAACCTGCTGGCCCTCAATGCTGCCGTGGAAGCAGCGCGCGCCGGGGAAAAGGGCGCGGGCTTTGCCGTTGTGGCCGATGAAGTGCGCCAATTGGCCCAGCTCACCAATCGCTCTGCCAAGGAAATCCGCACTGTGGTGACCCATGGCCGCCACCAGGCCGCTGCGGGGGTAGCTGAGGCCCAGTCCTTGCAAAAAATGATGGGCGAGCTCGAGGCTTATTTACGCAATCTTGGCAATGAAACCGGCACAATCGCCTCCGCGCTGGATGAAGGCGAGATGGCTATGCGCCGGCTCTCCGCTCGAATGGCGTCGTTTGGCGAAGCACCGCACAAGCCGGAACGGCTGGAGCTTCGCGCGAGCGCTTGAAGACGAATTGCCACCGGGCGGTTCGGGGCAATCAGGATGCGCCAGCGATGGAACAGGCAGAAATCTCCCTAAGCGAGCGCGAATTTACGCGCATCAAGACCCGCGTCTACGAAGTTGCCGGCATTTCCCTCAGCGACGCCAAGCGCACACTGGTGATTTCGCGTCTGAGCAAGATCGTGCGTGCCCTGGGGCTGCCCAGCTTTGACGCTTATGTCGATTATCTTGAGCGGGGCGGCTCGGCGCAGGACAGCCAGGAATTCGTCAATGCGCTCACCACCAACCTCACGCGGTTCTACCGCGAGGATCACCATTTCGCCCATTTGCGCACCCATGTGGCGAGCCTTCTGAGCGAAAAACCGCGCGGCACGCGCCTGCGGATCTGGTCGGCTGGCTGCTCCACGGGGCAGGAGCCCTATACAATCGGCATGGATCTGCTGACGGCCTTTCCCGAACTCAAGCGCTGGGATTTCAAGATCTTGGCCACCGATATCGACACGGCCGTTCTCGCCAAGGCGGCAAGGGGCATTTATCCCCAGACCGAACTCGCAGGGCTATCGGCCGAGCGCATGCGCCCGTTCGTCAAGGGCGATGAAGGCATGGTGCAGGTGCCCGAAAGCGTGCGCGAGCTGATCGCCTTCAAGCCGCTCAACCTCATCGGCCCCTGGCCGATGAAAGGACCGTTCGACGCCATTTTCTGCCGCAACGTGGCCATCTATTTCGACAAGCCCACGCAGGGTGAATTGTTTGGGCGCCTTGGCAAGATGCTGGCCCCGGGCGGTTTTCTTTACATCGGACATTCCGAAAACCTCGGATCGGGCGGCGAGGGTTTCCGCCTTGTCGGCAAGACCGTTTATCAATCCAAAGCAATCGCCAGCAAACGAGAAGCAGCATGAGCATCAAGGTCCTTGTCGTCGACGATTCGGCGCTGATCCGCGAGGTGCTGACCCGCATGCTGATGCGGGACGGGGATATCCAGGTTGTCGGCACGGCAACCGACCCCATCGAGGCGCGCGAAAAGATCAAGACGCTCAACCCCGATGTGGTGACGCTTGATATCGAAATGCCCAACATGAACGGGCTGCAATTCCTCGACAAGCTGATGCGCCTGCGGCCCACGCCCGTGATCATGGTGTCGACCCTGACCAAGAAAGGCGCGAGCGAAACCCTTTTGGCGCTGGAACTGGGCGCCGTTGATTTCGTCGCCAAGCCTGGCGCTGACCTCGAAGGCGGCATTGAAAGCTTCGGTGCAAGCCTGCGCGACAAGATTCGCGCTGCGGCAAAATCGGATGTGCGCGGGCGCTCCGCCAGTCGGTCCGAGCCGCCCAAGACGGCGCTGCGCACGGCAGCTGGTCCCGCTGGTTCGCTGATCGCCATTGGCGCCTCGACCGGGGGCGTTGAAGCCATTCGCGCTGTTCTGACCCAGATGCCGCCCGATTCTCCGCCCATTCTTATCGCCCAGCACATGCCACCAGGCTTCACCGGCCGCTTTGCCGCCCGGCTCGATGAATTGTGCGATCTCAAGGTCGTGGAAGCCGAAGACCGCTTGGTGCTCCAGCCGGGCCACGCCTATGTGGCACGGGGCGATCATCACCTGCGGGTGGAGCGCTCCTCGGGCCAGCTCAAATGCAAGCTATCGCAGGACGAACTGGCCTCGGGCCACCGGCCCAGCGTTGATGTGCTGTTTGAGTCGGTCGCCCGGGTGGTTGGACCGCTCGCGGTTGGCGCGATCCTGACCGGCATGGGGCGGGACGGGGCGCGGGGCCTCAAGCTCATGCGCGATGCCGGTGCTTATACGATCGGCCAGTCGCAGGCCTCGGCCCTGGTTTATGGCATGCCGCGCGTCGCCTTCGAGGAAGGCGCGGTCATGGAACAAGCACCGGTGGATGCGATCGCGGCCCGGCTCGCCAACGCCTTGGTGCGCCTCAAATCTGCGGCATGAAGCGCCTCTTGCCGGCAATGTCCGAGCCGGGTTGAGAGAATTTAAACCTCTGATCCCTAGTGTTTTCCCATCATTGCGGACCGGTCCGCTTCTGACGCAAACAAGGTAAAAAGACCATGCCAAAAGCCAGTGCTGTCAGCGTTCTTATCGTTGATGACCAGCAATCCATGCGTGGTATTTGTAAGTACATCCTGACCCAATTGGGCTTCAAGGACATCATCGAGGCCAAGAGCGGCCGCGATGCCCTCGGCAAGCTCGAGAAAAGCAATGTCGACCTCATTATTTCCGATTGGAACATGGAAGACATTGACGGGCTGACGCTCCTAAAGGTGATCCGCAAGCATCCGCGCACCCAGGCCATGCCGTTCATCATGGCGACTGGCCGCTCCGACAAGGAACAGGTCAAGGAAGCCATTTCCTTTGGCGTCAACAATTACATCATCAAGCCATTCGATGCTTCCACCATGAAAAAGCGCATCGAGGCGGTGATCGGCGCGCTGAGCTGAACAAACCCGCTCCCCATCGAAGGCCATCCCGTGGGATGGCCTTTTTGTTTGTGCTAAATTTTTGATCAGGCTGAACAAGGGTAAGGCGCGGTTAAGCCTCATATGTATATCGTTTTCCCCGGCCACTTCTGTGGCGTTGGGGGATGCCCGCCTGGGCTGCAGCAAGCAGCTGGTCATGCCAGCATGACGAGACGCGGGAACGTATTGGAGTGTTCGATGGGATTTCTGCCGCAACTCAAGATTGCGCAAAAACTGCCGCTGGCCCTGGTCGGGTCGGCCCTGGTGGTGAGCGCGGGCGTTGGCATTGCCAGCTATTTCATTGGTTTGCAAACGGTGCAGAACCAGCGCGATGCGGCCATGCAGGCGGCTCTGCAGACCTCCGCCTCGGCTGTCGAAAACTACTACCGCACGGTGGAAGTCGATCTGCGCCTCTTTGCGCAGCGCTCCGACACGGCCAGCGCCGTCAAGAACATGATCCGCACTTTTGATCAGATGCGCATGGGCATTGGCGATGGCACCAAGGCCCTGTTCCAGACGGCCTATGTGGAAGGCAATCCCAACCCTGAAGCCGGCTGGGAAATGCTTGAATCTGGCGGCAAGGCAGCTGGCTATGATGCCCAGCACAAGAAATTCCATCCCGGCTTGCGCGCGCTGCTGCTGGAGCGCGGCTATGCCGACATTTTCCTTCTTAGCCCGACGGGCGAGATCATCTATTCGGCCGCCAAGCGCAGCGATTTTGCGGGCAATGTCCTGAGCGAACCCGCGCTGGCCCAAACCGGCCTCGCCCAGGTCTTCAACGCCGTCAAGGATGCCCAAGCCGGCACCACGAGCTTTGCCGATTTCACCACCTACGGCCCGCGCGGCGATCTGCCGACCAGCTTCATGGCCATTCCCGTGTTTGATGAGGAAACGCCCATGGGCGTTCTGGCCGTTGCCGTTGCTTCGAGCACGCTGGGCACCCAGCTATCGAGCGTTTCTGGCCTGGGTGAGGGCGGGGAGGCGCTGCTGGTGGGCAGCGATGGTTTCTTGCGCGTTGATTCCGACTACACCGAGGGCGATGACACGCTGGTCACGGCGCTTCATTCTCCCGTTGTGACGGACGCGGTTGCAGGAACCCCGGGGCAGGGCACCATCAGCGATTACCGTGGCACGCCCATGGTGATCGCGGCCCAGGGTGTGTCCGTCCAGGGCACCAATTGGGCCATTGTTGCCGCGCAGCCTGAAAGCACGGCGATGGCGCCGATCATCGAGATGCGCAACACCATGCTCCTTGTGGGCGGCGTGCTGCTGGTCCTGGCGGCGCTGGGTGGATATCTGGTTTCCCGCTCGATCAGCCGGCCCCTGTCGCGCCTCACCAACACCATGGACGAGCTGGCCAATGGCGAGCTCAACCTCGATGTGGCGGGCCAAGCCCGCTCCGACGAGATCGGCGCCATGGCGCGCGCCGTGGAAGTGTTCCGCCAGAACGCCGTGCGCATTGCCGAGATGACGGAGGCAGAGGCTGCTCAGATCATCCGCAACCAGGCCGAGCGCGCCGCTATGATGCAGGATCTGCAACGCGCTTTCGGCGCTGTTGTGGACGCCGCCATTGCCGGCGATTTCACCAAGCGAGTCGATGCCGAATTCCCCGATGACGAGCTCAACACGCTTGCCCATTCGGTCAATTCCCTGGTCGAAACCGTAGACCGTGGCCTTGATGAAACCGGCTCGGTTCTGTCGGCGCTGGCCAATACCGACCTCACCCGCCGCATGGAAGGCGATTATCTCGGTGCCTTCGCCAAGCTCAAGGCCGACACCAATGCGGTGGCCGACAAGCTCAGCGACATTGTGGGCCAGCTCAAGGAAACCTCCTTGCAGCTCAAGACCGCCACGAGCGAAATCCTGGCCGGCGCCAATGATTTGAGCGAACGCACCACCAAGCAGGCCGCAACCATCGAGGAAACCTCTGCGGCCATGGAGCAATTGGCATCAACCGTGATGCAGAATGCCCAGCGGGCGCAGGAGGCGAGCAAGGCCGCGGCAGGCGTCAGCCAGACCGCCGAAGAAGGCGGCCAGATCATGCATCAGGCCACCGAAGCCATGGAGCGCATCACCCAGTCCTCGGGCAAGATCTCCAACATCATCGGTCTCATTGATGATATCGCCTTCCAGACCAATCTGCTTGCACTCAACGCTTCAGTGGAAGCCGCCCGCGCTGGCGATGCCGGCAAGGGCTTTGCCGTGGTGGCCGTGGAAGTGCGGCGCCTCGCGCAGTCGGCCGCCAGCGCCTCGGCCGATGTAAAGCTTTTGATCGAGCAGTCCGCGGGGGAGGTCAAGAGCGGCTCCAAGCTGGTGCTCGATGCTGCCGCAAAGCTCGGCACCATGGTTTCGGCCGCCCGCACCTCTAACGAGGCCATGACCGGGATCGCGCGAGAGAGCCGCGAACAGGCTGGCGCGATCGATGAGGTCAACACGGCCGTGCGCACCATGGATGAAATGACCCAGCACAATGCCGCGCTGGTGGAAGAGATCAACGCCGCCATCGAACAGACCGAGGCGCAGGCAACCGAGCTCGACCGGATCGTGGATATTTTTGCCACCGAGCCGGACGCGGCGCCCAAGGCAGAAATCGCAACTGCCGAGCCCGCGCAGACCGGCGCCCGCGGCCTGCAGAACCGGCTCAAGAACGTGGCCCGGACCTATCTCAGCCACGGCAATGCCGCGATCAAGGAAGACTGGAACGAGTTCTAGTCTTCATTCCGAAGGAACAAGGCAAAGGGGCGCTTCGGCGCCCCTTTTTGGTTCGAGCCACCGGCGGATCATGCACAACGATCAATTAACCGCCATGCCGTAAATTTCCCTTCAAGCACAATGGAACAGCGCCGTGTCGCTGCACCGCAAGGGAATAAAACTGAATGCGCAAATTCGCCAACTTTTTGGGCAATATCCGTATGACCACGGCGATTGCCGCCCTTGTTCTGATCTCGATCGTGGGCTCGATCGCGGCCGTATCCGGCGCCATCTACCTTAATCTGCGCGAGCGCTCCATTGCCGAGGGCGAGCTGCAGCAGGACACCAATCTGGGTGTCGCCGCCACCATTCTCGAGCGCCGCATTTCGGGCTCCGTGCTGAACTGGACGCCTGAGGGCACCATCGACGCCTTCCAGAGCTGGGCCGTTCCCCCGTTCTATGACACCGAGATCATCGACTCGGTCACCCGCGTGACCAAGCAAGACGCCACCATCTATGTCCTTGATGTCGCTTCGGGCAATCTCGTGGGCAAGACCACGAGCCTTGTGGCGCCCGATGGCAGCCGCGCCGCAGACCTCGTGCTTGATGCCGCGAGCCCCGCCTTTGCCCCGCTCATGGCTGGCGAAACCTATTCCGGCCCCCTGCCGATCAATGGCGTCGAATACTTCGGCGCGCTGCAGCCTATTGAAAAGATGAGCGGCGAAGTGATGGGCGCGATCTTTGTGGGCACGCCCATGGCTCAGATCAATGCAGCCGCCAATAGCGTGTTGAACCTGATCCTGCTGGTGGGCGGCATTGTCACCCTGGCTCTGGGCCTGCTGGGCCTCCTTCTTTCCCGCCAGATGACCAAGCCTATTCCCCAGCTTGCTGGCGCCATGGATGCCATTGCCGAGGGCAATTACGAAGCCGAAGTGCCGTTTACCCAATGGGGTAACGAGGTCGGTCGCATGGCCCGCTCGGTGGAAGTGTTCCGCCAGAACGGATTGCGCGTCAGCCAGATGACCGAGGCGGAAGCTGCCCGCATCATTGCCGATCAGGAAGAGCGGCAGAAGATGATGAGCGAACTGCAGCGCGCCTTTGGCGAAGTGGTCGATGCGGCCATTGCCGGCGATTTCACCCAGCAGGTCACCGCCGAATTCCCCGACGCCGAACTCAATAGCCTTGCCGAAAGCGTCAATGCGCTGGTGGCCAACTTCAATCGCGGCGTCGCCGAGATCGCCCATGTCCTGGGGGCGCTTGCCGAAGCCGATCTTACCAAGCGCATGGAAGGCGATTATGAAGGCGCCTTTGCGCGGCTCAAGGCCGACGTCAATCGCGTGGCCGACAAGATGGCCGAAGTGGTCGGGCAGCTGCGCCACACTTCCGGCTCGCTGCGCACCGCCACGGGCGAGATCCTGAGCGGCGCCAATGACCTTAGCGAACGAACCACCAAGCAGGCCGCCACTATCGAGGAAACTTCGGCTGCCATGGAGCAGCTGGCCGCCACGGTGACCAAGAATGCCGAGCGCGCCAAGGACGCCAGCGTCAACGCCACCCAGGTCACCCGCACCGCCGAGGAAGGCGGGCAGGTGATGGATGCCGCGACCCACGCCATGGAGCGGATCACCCAGTCCTCGGCCAAGATTTCCAACATCATCGGCATGATCGACGACATCGCCTTCCAGACCAATCTGCTGGCGCTCAATGCCTCGGTGGAAGCGGCGCGTGCGGGCGATGCCGGCAAGGGCTTTGCCGTGGTTGCCGTGGAAGTGCGCCGCCTAGCGCAGTCGGCAGCCCAGGCCTCGAGCGAGGTCAAGGTGCTGATCGAGCAGTCGGCCGGCGAGGTCAACACCGGCTCCAAGCTCGTGAGCGACGCCGCCGGCAAGCTCAAGGCCATGCTGGATGCGGCTCGCGGCAACAACAGCATTCTCGAGCAGATTGCCCAGGACAGCCGCGAACAGGCTGCGGCCATCGAAGAGGTCAGTGTCGCCGTGCGCACCATGGACGAGATGACCCAGCACAATGCGGCCCTTGTGGAAGAAACCAATGCCGCCATTGAGCAGACCGAAGGCCAAGCGCGCGAGCTGGACCAGATCGTTGCCGTCTTCACCACGCTCGACAAGGAACCGGTTTCCACCATGCGGCCCAAGCAGCAGCCGGCAAGTCCCGCACCCAAGCCCGCCAGCGCCCGCCAGGCCGCCCGGACCTACCTCTCGCAGGGCAATGCCGCGATCTCGGCGGATTGGAACGAGTTCTAGCGCCGGCTAGAGCAAGGTTTGGAGGCTCCCATGGCGCGCATCGGTCTTGTGGCCCATGACGATAAAAAGGACGAGCTTTGCGATTGGGCGGTGGAGCATCAAGGCAAGCTCGCCCAGCATGAGCTCTGGGGTACGGGCACCACGGGCGGGCGCGTCATGGCGGCGACGGGCCTGTCCGTATCTCTGCTCAAGAGCGGCCCGCTCGGTGGCGATCAACAGCTTGGCGCCATGATCGCCGAGGGGCGGCTTGACGTCCTGATCTTCTTTATTGATCCGCTTTCAGCCCAGCCGCACGACGTCGACGTCAAGGCTCTCACCCGGCTCGCCACGCTTTATGACGTCCCTTGCGCCTTCAACAAAGCCACGGCCGAAGCGGTGCTGGCGTTTATTTGACCAGCCCGCCCCGGTTGACCGTTTGCCGCTCTTATGCGCATGTGCCGCAAAATAGCCCGAATATAAATCGGGCAAACCTTGGCATTTCAGGAAAACGGGACGAATTTGGTGTCCTCTGATCTAGTGATTGACGTTCGCAACGTCAGCAAACGCTTTGGCGGCTTGACGGCCGTCAACAATTGCTCGCTCTCGGTTCGGCGTGGCTCGGTGACGGGTCTCATCGGCCCCAACGGGGCCGGCAAGTCGACGCTGTTCAACATCGTCGCCGGCAATATCGTGCCCGATAGCGGCTCGGTGATCTTTGATGGCGAAGATGTGACGGGCCTCAAGCCGCACCAGCTGTTCCGCACCGGCATGCTGCGCACCTTCCAGATCGCGCATGAATTCTCCAACATGACGGCGCTTGAAAACCTGATGATGGTTCCGGGTGACCAGCCCGGCGAACATCTCGTCAATGCTTGGTTCCGCCCCGGCCTGGCCCGTTCGCGTGAAACCGAAGTGCGCAAGAAGGCGCTGGACGTCATCGACTTCCTCAAGCTCGGCCATGTGCGAAACGAGCTCGCCGGCAATCTTTCGGGCGGGCAGAAAAAGCTCCTCGAGCTTGGTCGCACCATGATGGTAGATGCCAAGGTCGTGCTGCTCGACGAGGTGGCCGCCGGTGTCAACAAGACCCTGCTCAATGACCTTGCCAGCAATATCGAGCGCATGAACACCGAGCTCGGTTACACCTTCTTTGTCATCGAGCATGACATGGACCTCATTGCGCGCCTTTGCGATCCGGTGATCGTGATGGCCCAGGGCGAAAAGATCGCCGAGGGGCCCATGGCCGAGATTCGCGCCAACCCCGCGATCGTGGAAGCCTATTTCGGCACCCCGGTGGAAGCTGCATAATGCCCCTGATTGAACTGAAGCACGTGGTGGGCGGCTATGGCGGCGCACCGATCCTTAACGGCGTCAACATGGCCATCGAAGCCAGCGATATCGGGGTCATTGTCGGCCCCAATGGCGCGGGCAAGTCGACGACGCTGAAAGCCATTTTCGGTCTGCTCCGCGTAACCGGCGGCACGATCGATTTCGGCGGCGAGAACATCGCTAATTCCCTGCCCGACAAGCTCGTGCCCAAGGGCCTGAGCTTCGTGCCGCAGGAGAAAAACGTCTTCACCTCGATGACGGTTGAAGAAAACCTCGAAATGGGTGCCTTCACCCGTTCCGACGATTTCCGCCCGACCATGGATTGGGTCTATGGCATGTTCCCGGTTCTCGCCGAAAAACGCCGCCAGCCGGCGGGGGAGCTTTCGGGCGGCCAGCGCCAGATGGTGGCCATGGGCCGCGCGCTCATGAGCAAGCCAAAGCTGCTGATGCTGGACGAGCCCTCGGCGGGCCTGTCGCCGCGCTATGTGATCGAGATTTTTGAAACCATCGTGCGCGTCAACAAGGAAGGCGTCGGCATCCTGATGGTCGAGCAGAATGCCCGTCAGGCGCTGGCCTTTGCATCCAAGGGCTTCGTGCTTGCGCAGGGCCAGAACCGCTTCACCGGCACCGGGCCAGAACTGATTGCCGATCCCGAAGTCGCCAAAAGTTTCCTCGGGGGCTAGGAAATGGACGAACTCATATTCTTTATCAATCGCGTGCTGATTTCCGGCACCGTTCTTGGCTCCATCTATGCCCTGGGCGCAGTCGGCGTTACGCTGATTTTCGGCATCCTGCGTTTTGCCCATTTCGCCCATGGCGACATGATGACCATGGGGGCGTTTGTTGCCTTTGTGCTGGCTGCCGCGCTGACCGCCATGGGCATCGTTACGCCCTTGCCGATGGGCTTTGTGGTTCTGCCGCTGGCCATGATCATTACAGCCGTTCTCGCTTTGGGACTGGACAAGGGTTTTTATGCGCCGCTACGCGAGCGCGGGGCCAGGCCCGTTACCCTCCTGATCGCCTCCATCGGCGTCACGCTGATGATCCAGGGCCTCACGCGCCTGATCTTTGGCTCGGGCACCAGGACGTTCTTTGAAAGCGAATCCAAGGACATCTTCCGCATCGACATGAGCTGGGCCGGCGGCTCGCGCCCCATTTCGATCACCGAACCTCAGATCATCATGTTCGTCGTGACAGCGCTGATTGTGGTTGCGCTGCACCTGTTTCTCACCCGATCGCGGCTGGGCAAGGCCATGCGCGCCATGGCCGACAATGCGGCACTGGCGCAGGTTTCGGGCATCAACACGGCTCTTGTGGTACGGGTCACCTGGGTCATCGCCGGCGCTCTTGCCTGCGTTGCCGGCACCATGCTGGCGCTGGACGTGGCGCTTATGCCGGATCTGGCGTTCAACATCGTCCTGCCCATCTTTGCGGCGGCCATTGTTGGCGGGCTCGGCCATGCCTATGGCGCTATCGTCGGCGGCTTCCTGATTGCCTTTGCCGAAACCATGGCCGTCTTCAACTGGACAGCCGTTCTGCGCCCGCTCAACGGGATCCTACCCGAAGGCATGGCGCTGCCGGCCAATCTGGCCGTGGTGCCCACGGAATATAAGCTCACCGTCGCCTTTGTTATCCTGGTCATTACCCTTCTGGTCCGCCCGACCGGTATCTTCAAGGGAGCCTCGACATGAGTGCGGCGGCAACAACTTCCCCCAAGGGCTGGGACAGCCCCCTGCGGCGCGGCTTGATGCTGTTTGCCGCCATGTTCCTTGTCGTGGTCGCGGTGGGCGTCGCCCAGGGCACGGCCTCCATGCTGCTGATCCTGGTGCAGGCCACCGCCTTTGCCCTGATCGCGCTGGGCCTCAATATCCAGTGGGGCTATGGCGGGCTGTTCAATTTCGCCATCATGGGCTTCCTGATGGTGGGTGGCGCCTCCACCGTCTTTCTGTCCTATCCGGTCAACGCCGCCTTTTGGGATAGCGAAGGCCCCATGATGCTGGGCCGCGCGCTGCTGGCGTTCCTTGCCGGCCTGGTGCTGGTGCTTTTGGCGCGCCAGAGCCACCGCATCGGGCTTAGGGGCAAGGCAAAGACCACGCTTGTCGTTCTGGCCTGGATTGCTGGCTACATCATCTATCGCTCGCAGATCGATCCAGCCGCGGCCTATATCGAATCAACCGCCGGCTTTATCGGCGGCCTTGGCCTTCACCCCGTTTTGGGCTGGGCCTTTGGCGGGCTTGTCTCGGCGGTGATCGCCTTCTTTATCGGCAAGATCAGCCTGGGCCTGCGCACAGATTACCTGGCCATTGCCACGATCGGCATTTCGGAAATCTTGCGTGCCCTGATCAAGAACATGGACTGGCTGACGCGCGGCACCATGACCGTGTCCCCCATGCCCTGGCCCACGCCCTTGCCGCAGCAATTGCAGGCCTGGGGAAGCTCCATTCCGGAAAGCTTCATGCTGGCCCGTGTCTGGTTCCTGGTGCTGGCGACAATTGTTCTGATCGCTGCCTTCATTATCGTCGAACGCGCCTATGGCGGGCCTTGGGGCCGCATGATGCGCGCCATCCGCGACAACCACATTGCCGCTTCCTCCATGGGCAAGGACGTCACCGGGCGCCAGCTCGAGCTCTTTATCTTCGGCTCGGTGCTGATGGGCATTGGCGGGGCGATCCTTGCCACCTTTACCCAGATCTTCGACCCTTCCGGCTATCAGCCGATCAACCACACCTTTATGGTCTGGGTGATGGTGATTGTCGGTGGCGCGGGCAATAATTGGGGCGTTGTGCTGGGGGCGTTCCTGATCTACATCGTCTGGATTATTTCCGATCCGCTGGCGCAGCTGATCTTCCTTAATCTTTCCAGCCTCACCGAAAGCATTGGCTGGGGCGCCATCCCCGAAATCGACTCCCGCTCCCTCCAGATGCGCGTGTTCGTGCTGGGCGTCGTCATCACCATCGCCCTGCGCTATGCACCAAAAGGCTTGATCCCCGAAGTGGTGCGCCGGGAAGGCTAAGGAGCCTGGAAGAATAGGGCTGCGCTGTGGCTGGCACACCCGCGCCCCAGTAGACCTCATCCTGAGCCCGTCGAAGGACGAGGTCGTGCCCCCCGAAGCCTTCACGCGCTCGACCCCGGGTGAAGCCCGGGCAGGCTCTCGTGGTTCGACAAGCTCGCCATGAGGTCTCCTGTAGTCTGAGCCTCTCCTTGGAGTACTGACCGCCCAGTCGACACCCTCCCCCTCGCGGGGAGGGATCAAGTGTGGGGGGCGACTAGCCCAAATTTCAGGCGCATCTCCGGGATTACCCAGCAGACCTCATCCTGAGCCTGTCAAGAGACGAGGTCGTGCATCCCAAGCCTCCACTCGCACGACCCCTGGTTCGACAGGCTCACCATGAGTCTCTTTCCAAATCCAAGGCCCAGCCCCCTAGTCCCCAAACCGCACCCCCGTCAAATTCTCCGAAACCTCCCACAACCGCCTGGCCGCCGCATCGTCCTCTGCCGCTGGTGGCAGCTTCACCAATGTGGGCTTGCCGCGCCACCCTCCCGCGCCATCAGGCCCAACAAACGAGAGCGGGGCGAGATCCATATCGGCAGCGGCAGCCACGCTCGGCAGCGCGCCATCAAAGGCAGACTGCGCCACCAGCTTGTTGAAGAACCCGCCAATGCGCGCGGCAGGGCCGTTGCCCATGCCCGAGGATATCAGCCCCGTGGAGGACAGCCCCGGATGGCTCGCGAGCACGCTGAGGCCCCAGCCATTGCGATTGCTCGCTTCCTGCAGGCTACGCATAAACAAAAGGTTCGCGAGCTTGGATTGCCCATAGGCGCGCCAGGGGGAATAGCGGCGCTCTGACTGAAGGTCCTCGAAGGCCATGCGGCCCCGGCGGGCGGCATTGCTTGATACCATCACGACACGGGCGCGCCCCTCTTGGAGGCGCTGCAGGAGCCGGCCGGTCAGGGCGAAATGGGCGAGGTGGTTGGTGCCGAACTGCAGCTCATAGCCATCTGTGGTGGTCTTGCGCTGCGGCGGCATCATCACGCCCGCATTGTTGACCAGGATATCGATCTGCGCATGCATGGCGGTGATGCGCGCGGCGGCGGCGGCGACATCGGCGAGATCGGCCATGTCGAAGCGTTCGAACTCGATATGCCCCTTGATCTTGCTCGCGGCAATGTCGCGCATGGCGGCGACGCCCTTGTCGGCGTTGCGGCCCGCCAGGATCACATGGGCACCAGCCTGAGCCAGCATGCGGGCGGTTTCAAGCCCGATCCCGCCCGTTGCACCGGTGACAAGGGCGATCTTGCCGCTCAGATCTGGAATATCCGCCTGGCTGGTGATGCGCATGGGGTTTGGCCTTTGGGTTGGGGAAGGTTTGTGAGCTTAAATGAAAACGGCCCGGGATCGCTCCCGGGCCGCAAAGATTTGCCATGAAGCGAAGAACTATTCGATCAGGCCCTTGTTGACGACCGAGCCGCCTTCAATGACGTAGTAGTTGATGGCGCCGGCGACATCGCCGACATCGTCGAACTCGACGCTGCCCGAAGCGCCTTCATAGTTGATGTCGGTGCCAGCAGCGATCAGCTCCTTGGCCTTGCTCCATTCGCCCGGCAGGATGGTTTCGCCGGGGGCGTTGGCCACTTCGCGCAGGGCTGCAGAGATGCCTTCACGGTCGGCCGAGCCGGACTTCTCGATGGCAAGACCGAGCAGGAACACCGCGTCATAGGAGTTGGTAACATAGGTGCCATTGGGGTCCTGGCCGGCAGCTTCGGTCAGCGCAACCAGCGCATCAAAGGCTGGGCCTTCGGCCGGAGCGGCCTGGGTCAGGATCATGCCTTCAAGGCTTGCCGCATCGCGGTTGGCGACCAGGGCCTCGCCGGCCATGCCGTCGCCGCCGACAAAGAGGTCGAACGAGCCGGACTCGACGGCCTGGTTGAGGATGGCGCCGCCGCCGGCGTTTTCATAGCCATAGATCACCAGCGTGGTGGCGCCGGAAGCTTCGATCTGGCCGATTTCGGGGCGGTAGTCGGCCTTGCCGTCTTCATGGGCGACATTGGCCAGAACGGTGCCGCCGCCAGCAGCGAAGGCATCGGCAAAGGCGCCAGCCAGGCCCGAACCATAGTCATTGTTGACATAGGTGAGGCCCACTTCGGTTACGCCCTGGGCGAGCAGCAATTCGGCAGCCTTCACGCCCTGGATGGAGTCCGGAACCACGTCGCGGAACACAAGGTCATTGTCGTCAAGCTCGGCCACGGCCGGAGCCGTGGAGGCAGGCGAGATCATCACGACATTGCCGGGGATGGCCGAGCCATTGGCACCGGCAATGGTGGCGCCGGAGCAATAGCCACCAAAGATCGCCACAACCTGCTCGCTGTTGACCAGGCGGTCGGCAGCAGGGCCGGCCGTGCCGCCGTCGCAGGCGCTGTCGGCAACAACCGAGGTCAGGTTCTGGCCGTCAAGAACGCCGCCCTGCTCATTGATATTGCTGATCGCCAGATTGCCAGCTTCCACCATGCCGGGCGCAAAGCCAGCGATGGGGCCGGTTACGTCAGCGAGAAAGCCGATCTTGACTTCCTGGGCCATGGCTGGCGCTGCGACCAGCAGGGTCGTGGCGGCAACGGCCAGGGTCAGGGTCTTGTTCAGTTTGAGCATGTTCATCCCTCTTGTGGCTCGCTTCCTGGGGCGGCTCTTGCCTGAGCCGGTCTTTCCGATGGAAGCAAGGCGATAAGCAGGCGCCCGTCGCGCCTGGCTGGGGGGAATGTTGCACATTTGCCCGTGCCGAGTCACCTTGTATTGATTGGGAAATACCCGTTGTCTCGCGGTTGCTTAACGCGAGGGGTTTTCGCATAGAGTGCGCCTGGCAACAAAGGATAAGCGGACCCATGACACGCCTTTTGGCCCTTTTCGCTTGCGTGCTCTTTTCCCTGTGCGCCACTCCGGCCTGGGCACAGCTCACCGTGCTGGACCAGGCGCAGGACGTAGTCTCAGATCCTGCCGCTCCGCCGCCCCCCTGCGGCACCCAGACGCTCAACATTGCCCGCATGAGCTGGCCTTCGGCGGAACTGCTGGCCGAAATCCACGCCCGCATCCTAGCCCGTGAATACCGCTGCGACGCCCGCGTCATTCCGGGAGATCTCGCCGCCACGGCTTCGGCCATGGGCTCCACCGGCCAGCCCGCCGTGGCGCCCGAAATGTGGATCACGCGCATTGCTGAAGTCTGGAATGCCGGGGTTGAACGCCAGCAAATGCGCCAGACCGCGCCGACCTTTGGCGAAGGCCAGCTGGAAGGCTGGTTTATTCCAGCCGAAATCGCCGCGGCCCACCCCGAACTCACTGCCGCTTCAGGCCTCGCCGAGGCCTTGCCTTCCATCCAGCCCGAGGGCAGGACGCGGTTCATTTCCTGCCCGCCCGATTGGGCCTGCGCCCTGATCAACCGCAATCTGATCCGCGCCCATGGGCTCGAGAACCTCCTCGAGATCGTGGAGCCCGCCAATCGCTTCGAGATGGACACGTTGATTGCTGAAGCCATGAGCCGCAACGAGCCCGTGGTGTTTTACTATTGGCGCCCCAATGCCATTCTCGCCCAGTTCGAATTCCGTCCGCTCGACATGGGCGCCTATGACGAAGAGGCCGCCAAATGCCTGGCGCGTCTCGTCTGCGAGGCGCCAAAGCCCTCCGCCTTTCCTAGCGAACCTGTGGTGATTGCGCTCAGCGAATGGGTGTTTTCAGAAGCGCCGGTGGTCGCCTCCTATTTTGGGCGCGCCAGCATGCCGCTCGCCGAAATGGACCGCCTTCTCGCCCAGCTCAACGAACCGGGGGCAAGCGTTGAGGGCATTGCCGACCGGTTTGTTGCCCAAAAGCGTGATCTTTGGGGACCCTGGCTTGGTGCCATTGCTCCATAATCGGGCAAGCCGAACGCTTGAGCCTGCATGACAGCTTGACGACAGCCATGCGTCCGTTCCAGTTGCACTCATTATGCGCGGATGGATATAAGGAGCCGGGAAGCCGGCTTTGGCAGTGGGAGTGAATGCCTTGGATTTGAAGCGGATCAACGATCACGTCAGCGTCTCGGGACAGATCATGCCCCAGGATATTCCTGCGCTCAAGGACGCCGGTTTCGTCGCCATCATCAACAACCGTCCTGACGATGAATCGCCTGACCAGCCACAAGGCGCCGAGATCGAGGCTGCCGCCAAGGCGGCAGGGCTTGCCTATCATGCGATCCCCCTGGGTCGCGAAGGCGTCTCGCCGGAAATGGTTGAACAGACCAGGGCCGTGCTCGAGGGGAGCAATGGCCCGGTGTTCTGCTTCTGCCGTTCGGGCACGCGTTCCACGACCCTTTGGGCCTTGAGCCAGGCCGGCGAAATGGACAGCGGCGAGATCATCTCGCAGGCCGCCGGCGCCGGCTACGACATGAGCCACCTCGCAGGCCATCTGAACCGCGAATGATTGCTGTGCTCGGATAGATTTGTGAAAGACCTCATGGTGAGCCTGTCGAACCATGCGGTCGGGCGAGTGGAGGACCTTTGCGCCATAGATGCGTGGTGCGACGGACGCTCCATAATGCCTACTGCAAGAAACCTGCTCGCACCGCCGTGACGGCGTCTGCGATTACCGCCTGAGCCGGGCCCCGCCCAGGGGTCCCTGATCCCCTCCTGCTCGGACCTTTATCGATGCCAATCAAGAAAATCCTCGTCGCCAACCGCAGCGAAATTGCCATCCGCGTATTTCGTGCTGCCAACGAGCTGGGGCTCAAGACCGTCGCGGCCTATGCCGAGGAAGACAAGCTGGCGCTCCATCGCTTCAAGGCCGACGAAGCCTATCTGATCGGGCAGGGCAAGGGGCCGGTCGAAGCCTATCTTCAGATCGACGAATATATCCGCATCGCCCGTATCTCGGGTGCCGACGCGATCCACCCCGGTTATGGCCTGCTTTCGGAAAGCCCCGAGTTCGTTGATGCCTGCGAGGATGCCGGCATTATCTTTATCGGCCCGCGCGCGCAGACCATGCGCGACCTCGGCAACAAGGTCGCCGCGCGCAACATGGCGATTGCCTCCAATGTTCCCGTGGTGCCCGCCACCGAAGCGCTGCCCGACGATCCCCAAGAGATCAAGCGCCTCGCCGCCGAGATCGGCTATCCCCTCATGCTCAAGGCATCGTGGGGCGGCGGCGGTCGCGGCATGCGCCGCATCATGGATGAAAAGACGCTCCTGGCCGAAGTTTCGGAAGGCAAGCGCGAGGCCAAGGCAGCCTTCGGCAAGGACGAAATGTACCTCGAAAAGCTGGTCGAGCGCGCCCGCCACGTGGAGGTGCAACTGATCGGCGACGATCACGGCAATCTCGTGCATTTATTCGAGCGGGATTGCTCCGTGCAGCGCCGCAACCAAAAAGTGGTGGAGCGCGCCCCGGCGCCTTATCTCAGCGATGCCGTTCGCAAGGAACTGACCGACGCGGCCGTGCGCCTTGGCAAGGCTGCGAATTACCGTGGCGCTGGCACGGTCGAATTCCTGATGGATGCCGACACCAACCAGTTCTACTTCATCGAGGTCAATCCGCGCATCCAGGTCGAACATACCGTCACCGAAGAGGTCACCGGCATCGACATCGTCAAGGCGCAGATTCACCTGCTTGATGGCGCCGTCATTGGCACGCCGGAATCGGGTGTTCCCACCCAGGACAAGATCCGCCTCAACGGCAATGCCATCCAGTGCCGCGTCACCACCGAAGACCCAGAAGAGAACTTCATCCCCGACTATGGCCGGATCACCGCCTATCGCGCGGCGACAGGCTTTGGCGTGCGCCTCGATGGTGGCACGGCCTATTCGGGCGCCGTGATCACGCGTTTTTATGATCCGCTCTTGGAAAAAGTCACCTGCTGGGCACCTTCGGCAGACGAGGCTATTTCGCGCATGCACCGCGCCCTGCGCGAGTTCCGCATCCGGGGCGTGTCCACAAACCTTGCGTTTCTTGAAAACATCATCACGCACCCTGACTTTGTTGAGAACCGCTATACGACGCGCTTTATCGACACGACGCCGGAGCTGTTCAACTTCAAGCCGCGCAAGGATCGCGCGACCAAGCTCCTCAGCTACATCGCTGACGTCACCGTCAACGGCCATCCCGAAGTGCGCGACCGGCCGCGGCCACCAGCTGATGCGGCAGCGCCCGTCGTGCCGGAATTCCCGCCGCTCAGCGTCGTCGATGGCAGCCGGCAGATCCTTGATCGCGATGGCCCGGCGGCTCTCGCCCGCTGGATGAAAGAACAAAAGCGGGTTCTTTTCACCGACACCACCATGCGCGACGCCCACCAGTCGCTCCTTGCCACGCGCATGCGCTCCTTCGACATCACGCGGATCGCCCAAAGCTATTCACGCGGCCTGCCCAACCTTTTCAGCCTCGAATGCTGGGGCGGCGCGACTTTCGACGTCGCCATGCGGTTCCTCAATGAGGACCCGTGGGAGCGCCTCGCCAAGGTGCGCGAGGGCGCGCCCAATATCCTGACGCAAATGCTGCTGCGCGGCTCCAATGGCGTGGGCTACACCAATTATCCCGACAACGTCGTGCGCTTCTTCGTGGAGCAGGCGGCCAAGGGGGGCGTTGATATTTTCCGCGTCTTTGATTGCCTCAACTGGGTCGAGAACATGCGCGTCTCGCTCGATGCGGTGATCGAGGCGGGCAAGGTAGCCGAAGGCGTCATCTGCTATACGGGCGACGTGCTCGATCCCGATCGCGCCAAGTACGACCTCAAATATTATGTCGGGCTCGCCCAGGAGCTAGAAAAAGCAGGCGCCCATGTGCTTGGTCTCAAGGACATGGCGGGCCTGCTTAAGCCTGCCGCCGCGCGTAAGCTGATTTCCACCCTGCGCGAGGAAACAAGCTTGCCCATCCATCTTCACACCCATGACACATCGGGCGCCGCCGCCGCGACGGTTCTCGCCGCTGTGGATGCCGGGGTGGATGCCGTGGACGCCGCCATGGATGCCCTGAGCGGCACAACCTCGCAGCCAACGCTTGGCTCCATCGTCGCAGCCCTCGCCGGTGGCGAGCGCGATCCGGGGCTCGATGCCAAGGCGATCCGGCAGATCTCGTTCTACTGGGAAGCTGTCCGTACGCAGTACCGCGCCTTTGAGAGCGATCTCAAGGGCGGGGCTTCGGAAGTGTACCTCCACGAAATGCCCGGCGGGCAGTTCACCAATCTCAAGGAACAGGCTCGCTCGCTGGGTCTTGAAACGCGCTGGCATGAGGTCGCCCAGACCTATGCCGACGTCAACCAGATGTTTGGCGATATCGTCAAGGTCACCCCATCCTCCAAGGTCGTGGGCGACATGGCGCTGGCCATGGTCTCGGCCGGCCTCAGCAAGGCCGATGTGGAGGACCCCAATCGCGACATCGCCTTCCCCGATTCCGTTGTCGGCTTTTTTGCCGGCGACCTCGGCCAGCCACCCGGCGGCTTCCCCCAGGCGCTGCAGAAAAAGGTGCTCAAGGGCCGCACGCCGCTCACCGAGCGCCCTGGTTCCTACCTCAAAGATGTAGACCTTGAAGCCGAGCGCAAGAAGATCGAAGCGGAAGTGGGTCATCCCGTCGATGACTATCGTCTCGCCTCGTACCTGATGTACCCCAAGGTCTATTCTGACTTCGAAAAGACCCAGGAGCGCTACGGCCCAACCGAAGCCCTGCCGACGCCGGTCTACTTCTATGGCCTGCAGGAAAACGACGAATTGCTGGTCGACATCGAGAAGGGGAAGACCCTGGTAGTCAACTATCTTGGCCGCGCCCCGACCAACGAAAAGGGGGAAGTGCGCGTCTTCTTTGACCTCAACGGTCAGCCACGCACCATTTCCGTGCCCGACCGCCTCAAGGTCGGCGAAGTCAAGATCCGCGCCAAGGCCGCAATAGGCGATCCCAAGCAGATCGGCGCCCCCATGCCCGGCGTGATCTCGAGCCTGGCCGTCAAGGAAGGCCAGAAGATCTCCGCGGGCGATGTCCTGTGCACCATTGAAGCCATGAAAATGGAAACGGCGATCCACGCCGAGATCGACGGCGTCGTTGCCGAACTGCTGATCAAACCCGGCGACCAGATCGACGCCAAGGATCTGCTGGTGCGGTTGGAGTAGGATTTTGCAGTCGACACCCTCCCCCTTGCGGGGAGGGATCAAGGGTGGGGGGCGGTTAGCCCGGATTTTGTAGCTCGCAGCACCCCCTCCCGACCTCTTCCGTCAAGGGGGAGGTGCAGCGCGGCGCCTCCCAAAAATCTTGCCGATAACACCCCAGTAGCTCTCATCCTGAGCCTGTCGAAGGACGAGGGCGTGGAACGTAAACCTCCCCTCGCCATCGGGCTTGGCCATGTCTGCCTATGCCACAATACTCGTCCGGTACCCCATCGGCATGCGCTTGACTGCGATCTTGGCGCCGCTGCTATAGGCCCCCACCGCACCTTCGGCCGTGTTTCGGCGTCGAGCCCGTTGTGGCTGCATATTGCCCCGCTCGGCCAGCAACTGGCTGATAAACGGCGCAGCACTTTCGCTGCGCTTCAGCGAGGGTCGGGCCGAGGAGGCCTCGACCACAACCGGAAGTTTAGGCAGCTCTGTTTCATCCTGGGCCATGACCGTCTCGCCTCTTTCAAAGCGGGCCGGTGTCTCGGGGACGATCCATCCGGCCGTATGCCCCATGCGGGGCGATGTCGTGCCAGATGCTAACAGTCTGCTAGCCAATTTGGATGCAAAAGTTACCGAAAGGTTAAGACCGGACGGTTACCAGATGCTTAAGCGGGGCGGCCTCAAAAATTATCTTTCCCCTTGCGGATTGCCGCAAATACATCCCCCGGCGCCGCCCCCTCGAGCCCATAGAACTTGGCCAGTTCCGGCGCATCGGCGCGCAAGAAGGGATTGGCCTTTTTGTCCTCGCCCAAATTAAAGGGGATCGTCGGTTTTCCCTGTTCGCGCAAGGCCTTGACCTCTGCCGCCCGCTTCTGCAAGGCCGCATTTTCCGGGTCGATCGAGAGGGCAAAGCGGGCATTGCTTTCGGTATATTCGTGTCCACAATAAACCAGCGTGTCATCGGGCAGGGTGCGCAAGAACTTTATCCCGTCCCACATCGGCCCTGGCGTACCCTCGAACATGCGACCGACCCCTAGGGAAAACAGGGCATCGGCCGTGAAAAGGTGCTTGTTGGTGGCATCGTGAAAAACAATATGCCCCAGCGTATGGCCGGGCGTATCGTAGACGTCGAACTGGGTCTCGCCCAGCTGGACGCGGTTGCCGCCGGCCACCAGCTCGTCGAGATCAGCAATCTTGTCGGCTTCGCCGCGCGGCCCTACCACGCGCGCATTGTATTTTGCCTTGAGCGCGGGAATGGCTTCCACATGATCGATATGATGGTGGGTGATGAAGATATCGGTCAGTGTCCAGCCCCGGCGCTGCAGCGCCGCCTCGATGGCTGCCACCTCGGGCGCATCGATTGCAGCCGTGCGGCCGCTGGCCTCGTCATGCACCAGATAGCCGAAATTGTCGCTTCGGGCTCCAAACACATCGACGGTCACGCTCATGGGCTTCTTCCTTTAACAATGACGAGCCTTCTAGCTAGGCGGCCCGGCGCCCGATCGCAACCGCCATTAGACAAGTGTGGCGGAAAGCGGCACAGTTAGGCCATGAGCACGGACGTCCAACGCCTGATCAGCTATTATAAATCTCCCCTCGGCCGGATCTCCCGCGCGCTGGTGCGCGAACAGGTCATTGGCCTTGCCGAAGATGTCACGGGCAAGCGCATCCTCGGCCTGGGCTTTGCCACGCCCTATCTGCGCTTCACGCTGGACAGGGCGGAGCGCGTCTTGGCCTTCATGCCGGCGCGTCAGGGGGCTTCCGCCTGGCCGCGCGAAGGGCCGAGCCATACGATTCTTTGCGATCCCCTCGAAATGCCGCTCACCGACAGCGCCATCGATCTCACCATCGCTATTCATGCCCTCGAGCACGTGGCCGACGAGGAAGAGTTGATGCGCGAACTCTGGCGGATCACGGCGCCCAATGGCGAGTTGATCCTCGTGGTTCCCCGGCGGCGCGGCATCTGGGCGCAGCGCGACAACACCCCCTTTGGCCAGGGCAATCCTTATTCGGGCAGCCAACTCGACAAGCTCCTGCGGGACCACAGCTTCGTGCCCGAGGCGTGGCGCGATGGCCTGTTCCTGCCGCCCATCCAAAGCGCGCTCGTCATCAAATCTACCCGCCTCTTCGAGCGGGCAGGGCGCCTGTTCGGCCCCGCCATGAGCGGCGTTATCTGCGTTCGTGCGCGCAAGGAGGTCTTTCCCGCCATTCCCCGCCGCAAGCGCGAAGAACGTTTCGTGCGCGTCCCGGGCATGAGCCCGGCCGCAGCGCGGCAAATCTAGAGCGCCAGCCGCCCATTCTCCCCCACACAGGCAGCGCGGTCGCCATATTGCTGCACGCGCTGCTCCACAATGCCAGCAATCCTGAGCATTCCCCGCGATGGCCGCGCCGGCTGGCGCAACATGGGATTGGGCAGCGCCGTCACCAGCAGGGTTGCCGTGCGCCAGTCCAGGTTCTGCGGCTCGATGCCGAAGGCGCGCTCAGCGCCTGCTGCCACGCCGAATTGCCCCTCCGGTCCCCATTCGGCAATATTGAGATAGATCTCCATGATCCGCTTCTTGGGCAGGATGAGGTCGATATAAAGCGCCAGCGGCACTTCGAGCGCCTTGCGCACAACGCTTTGCCGGTTCCACAAAAAGAGATTCCGCGCCACCTGCATGGTGATGGTGGAAGCGCCGCGCGCATCCTCGCCGGCCATGTAGCGCTCCACCTCGTCGCGCAGGGCGCCGATATCCACGCCCAAATGTCGGCAGAATTGCCCATCTTCGGAAAGGATCACCGAGGCCTTGAGGCGGTCTGAAATATCCTCGATTGAGCGCCACTCGCGCACCACCGGACGGCCAGTGACATAGCGCTCGAACATGGGCACCGACACAGGCGGCACGAAAAGGTAGATCGGGGTCAGCACCAGAGGAATGGCGATCAGCGCGGCCACAGCCATGCCGAGCCATCGCAAAATGCGCCAGATACCTTTCGCTTTGCGGTTTCGTGCCATGGCCACTCCATAGCGAAGCCTTGCGGTGCATGCCACCATCTTGCCGCCGCCTGCCTGAACGGCTAGCAACATCGGCATGTATGATTTTGCCGCTGACATTGCCGATTGCGCCCGCGCCGTTGAAACCGCGCTGGAGCGCCAATTGGTGCTCGGGCGGTTGTCCGGCCCAGGGCCCGCCGCCGACCGGCTCATCAATGCCATGCGCCATGGCAGCCTTGAAGGCGGCAAGCGCCTGCGCCCGCTCCTTGTGCGCCAGGCCGCCGCCATCTTCCATGTGCCCCCGCATCAGGCCCTGATGGCCGGTCTGGCCGTCGAGATGGTGCATTGCTATTCCCTGATCCATGACGACCTTCCCGCCATGGACAATGACGATCTGCGCCGCGGCCGGCCAACGGTCCACAAGGCCTATGATGACGCGACGGCCATTCTTGCGGGCGATGCCCTCCTCACCCATGCCTTCGGTCTTCTGGCCGATCTCGAAACCCATCCGGATCCAACCGTCCGCATCCGGCTGGTTGCCGAACTGGTTGCCGGTTCGGGAGCCGGGGGCATGGTGGGCGGGCAGATGCGCGATATCGAGGGGGAAAAGGGCGGCTTTACGCCTGATGACATCTCCACCATGCAGGCCATGAAAACCGGCGCCCTGATCCGCGCAAGCGTGCGCATGGGAGCGATCCTTGGTGGTGCCGATGCACGCGCCCTGTCGGTCGTCACGGCCTATGCAGAAGCCGCCGGCCGCGCATTCCAGCTTGCCGATGACATCCTTGATGTCACCGCCACAACCGAGGCCATGGGCAAGGCCACGGGCAAGGATGCCGGCATGGGCAAGCAGACGCTGGTGGGGCAATTGGGCGTCGAGGGCGCCCGGGCCAAGCTTGCCCAGATCGTCAACGAGGCTTTGGGGTGCCTGCGCACCTTTGGGCCCAAGGCCGATGGGCTGAGGGCCACCGCGCGCTATTTTGCGAGCCGGGAGAAATAGCATGCCCAGCCTGCAAAGCGTAAATTTGGGCTCCCCCCGAACCATTCCCACCAAATCGGCCAAAACGGGCATCTACAAGGAGCCGGTCGGTAGCGCCACGCTGACTGCCCGAGGCGTCGAGGGCGATGCGGTGATGAACCGCAAGCACCATGGTGGGGTGGACCAGGCGGTGTACCTTTATTTTGCCGATGATTACGAGTGGTGGCGTGGTGAGCTTGGGCCTGATCTCGCGCCGGGCACCTTCGGAGAAAACCTCACCATCGAGGGCGTCGAGGGCCGCGCTGTTGCCGTGGGCGACCGTTTCCTGATCGGGCCAACGGTTCTTGAAGTGACGAGCCACCGGACGCCCTGCCATGTCTTTGCCCTGCGCATGGGCGATCCCAGCTTCGTCAAGCGCTTCCACCGCGCCAATCGTCCTGGCGCCTATTGCCGCGTGCTTGCTCCGGGACGTGTCAGCGCCGGCGACGCGGTTCAATACATCCCCTATGCGGGCGAGCGGATCACCGTTTCGGCGCTGATGGCGCTGGATGGCGTCCGGGAGATTGATCCCGACTTCATGCGCCGTGCCCTGACCGCGCCCGTGCACCACAAGATGCGGTCCGATTACGAAAACCGCCTCGCACGCTTGTTCTGAAAGACTATCAATGAGCCTCCAATCCGTTCAAGCCGATCTGGCCAGCCGTGCGCCTGACCTCCAGGTCGAAGTCACCGAAGATTCCACCGCAACAGTCCAACTGGCTGCCGAGGTTCATGGCGTCGAACCCGGCCAGATCGCGAAAACCCTGTGCATCCGCGTCAATGGCGAGGAAATGCTGCTGGTCACACGGGGCGATGCTCGGCTCGACAACGCGAAATCCAAGGCTGCCTTCGGTGGGCGCCCCCGCATGCTGGGCGCCGAGGATGTGCTGCGGCTAACGAGCCATCAGGTTGGCGGTGTCTGCCCGTTTGGCCTCCCGGCGCCCTTGCCGATTTTCTTGGACACTTCGCTCAAGGTTTATGAAGTGGTGATCCCCGCGGGCGGGGACATCCACGCTTCGGTGCGGCTCTCGGTCGAGCGCCTTGCAGAGCTCTGCGGCAATCGCTGGGTCGATGCGTGTCAGCCACCGATGGCAGTCTAACGTTCCGACCACCAAAGCCCAAGAGACCTCATGGTGGGCCTGTCGAACCACGAGGTAGCGCTCGCCGGCCGTGCCAAGACCTCCCCGTTCCACAAGCTCAGGATGAGGTCTACTGCTGTTGCTGCGAGCAAATTGCTCCCTAGCTCACACCCTTCTCAGGTACCGTAACCGGCGCGACCGAAGCCGTTGCCGTACCATCAGTCTTTGCCGGGGCGGGCAGGAGGCATACAACAAGCCCCACCACCACAAGGGCGGCAAACAACATTCGCTGGCGCCGGCGCTGGCGCACGATCGGACTGGTATACACTGGTAAGATCCCCTGCTGATCCCTTATGGGTCAGGCAGGAAATCCATATCGCAGAACCGCTCCCCAATGAAGCAGAGCAGGCAGAGTTTTGCCCGTTATTGTTAAAACCGGCACTTACTCGGCGGCGTTCTGCTGCCCGGCGCCAAACTTGCGCTCGATGTAGTCGGCGACCATCACCTTGAACTGGTCTGCCACGTCGGCGCCGCGCAGAGTCGCGACCTTTTCGCCGTCCACGAACACTGGCGCTGCCGGGGTTTCGCCCGTGCCTGGCAGGGAAATGCCGATATTGGCGTGCTTGCTTTCGCCCGGACCATTGACGATGCAGCCCATGACCGCAACCGACAGGGTCTCGACGCCGGGATAGCGTTCCTTCCATTCAGGCATGGAGGTGGACAGGTGATCCTGGATTTCCTTGGCCAGTGTCTGGAAGGTCGTTGATGTCGTGCGACCGCAACCGGGGCAAGCGGCCACCACGGGCAGGAACTGGCGGAACCCCATGGTCTGGAGCAATTCCTGGGCCACCTTGACCTCAGTGGTGCGGTCACCACCCGGCTCGGGCGTGAGGGAAATGCGGATCGTGTCGCCAATACCCTGCTGCAGGAGAATGCCAAGAGCCGCCGAGGACGCCACCACACCCTTGGTGCCCATCCCGGCTTCGGTCAGGCCCAGATGGAGCGCATAGTCGCAACGGGCCGCCAAATCCTGGTAGACCGCGATCAGGTGTTGAACGTCGGATACCTTGGTCGAAAGAATGATCCGATCACGCCCCATGCCCAGCGCTTCGGCACGTTGTGCGCTCAGAAGGGCCGACTGGATGATAGCTTCGCGCTGCACGGCGGCAGCAGAAATCGGATTGGGCGAAACGGCATTCTCGTCCATGAGGCGCGTCAGCAGCTCCTCATCGAGCGAGCCCCAGTTCACGCCAATACGGACCGGCTTGCCATAGCGATTGGCAATGTCGATCAGCGTCGAGAACTGCGTGTCGCGCTTGGCCTTGAAGCCCACATTGCCCGGATTGATGCGGTATTTCGCCAGCGCTTCGGCGCAGGCCGGGTGATCGGTTAGCAGCTTGTGCCCGATATAGTGGAAATCACCCACTAAGGGCACGTCATAGCCCATGAAGGCCAGCCGATCGCGAATGATCGGCACGGCAGCCGCCGATTCATCGCGATCCACCGTGATGCGCACGATTTCCGAGCCGGCGCGGGCCAGCTGCATGACCTGTTTCACTGTCGCGTCGATATCGGCCGTGTCGGTATTGGTCATGGATTGCACCACGACCAGTGCGCCGCCACCCACAGTGACGCCGCCGACATTTACACCCACCGATTGCCTGCGCGCCAAGGGGCCAGCCATGAAACACCTCAAAATAGAAGAGCCAGAAATAGGCTCTTGAGCGCAAGGGTGCAATGTTTCTCAGAGAGGATCATACAGGCAGCCCCAGGCGGGCTCATAGGACGCTCAAATTGTTGCAATGATGTGATCGGTGAAATCTTGAACCAAAGCTGCGAATGGCCATTTAAGGGGCATGAAAAACCCATTCTCGCCTTTGGCCCTGCTCGGTCGCTTCACCATCGGCCGGTTCTTTATCTTCCGCAAGGAATTGCTGACGCTGTGGCGGGCTTTCCGCCATCCGGCGACGCCCATGCCACTCAAGATGGCGATGCTGCTGGTGCCGCTGTACCTGATCAGTCCCGTGGACTTGATCCCCGATTTCATCCCGCTCCTGGGCATCATGGATGATTTCGTGGTGGTGCCGCTGCTGATGAGCTGGCTCGTATCCATGCTGCCGCTCGAGGTTACCGGCGTTAAGGTTCGCGCCACGGCGCCAAGCCGCCGAAATCAAGGCGCAACAATCGACGGCCACTCGCGCCGCCTTTGATTGCTGCAGGCAGAAGTTTTCCAACGCCGGTCCCACAAGGGCCGGCGTTGTTGTTTTCAGCTCATGGAAACGTCGCGATGGGCGCTGGTGATGGAAACGGTGAACCCTGCCACCACATCGATCAGGCTCATCACCATCAAAAGGAAAAATACCGAACTGCTGGCAGCGCCGACGAGCAGGAATTCCACCAGGAACAAGACAAAGACCACCATGGAGAGCATGTGTTCGACGATGGACGAGCGCGCTGAATTGGTGGATTTGAGCACTTCAATGAAAAGGCAGATAATGCCCACGACCAGCAGGAAATCCCCCGCGCTCACCGCCCAGGGCATGCCAGAAGGCATGGGCACGGCAAACATCCCCGCGCCCCAATTCACCGGATTGCCGCGAAAGAGCGTAAAGACCACCAGATTATAGGCCAGAAACGGCAAGATCAGCAGCGGCGGAACAAACCGATTGCGGCGTGGAGCGCGATGGCCTTGGGGCGGGATATAGACGGTCTCGTTGTCAGTCACGGCGCGCTCCGGTGTTGAATTGGGGGAGCATGCCAGAGGCGGACGCCGGGGTGAAGGGCTGGAACAGGGTTCGGGTAATGAACTGGGAGGATCGCTCCTCCAATACCCAAAGGTCTCATGGTGAGCCTGTCGGACCACGAGGTTGGGCGATTGGAGCCTTGTGTCCCACGACCTCGTTGTTCAATAGGCTCACCTTGAGGGCCACTGAGTGAACCCAACCTGCCACGCACCCACCCATCGTCACCCTCGGGCTTGACCCGAGGGGCTCTACACTTAGCGATTGCTCCGCAAGTGCAGTCTCCTCGGGTCAAGCCCGAGGATGACGATCGAAGGTGTAGCAACATCTCGCCCCACCCACAATGTCACCCCGGGCTCGACCTGGGGTCCATCCCGAGATCCCACCCCAGCCGCAAGGTGGTTCAAACGATCCACCTCCGTTCACCCCACCATCTCAGGATGGATCCCGGATCAAGTCCGGGATGACATCGCGCTTTCGGCCGATCCACTGAACTGAAGTCCCTCCCCCTCCCAGGGGGAGGCTAGGTGGGGGTCCTCTGTCTCACCACAGGGACAAAGTTATCCCTCTTCTCCCCCACGATCCGCCCTGCGCTATCCTCCCCTCACTGCCTTCACGAACCAGCGGGTCGCGCGAACCGGCTTGTGAAGGGGCAGAAGGGGCGGGGATGTCGCGATCCCCGTAGGACGGCGGAAGTGATTGTGGGGGCTATTGACGCCTCTCGTCCAGAGTCGCGCCGGGATCAGCCTAAAATCCTATCTGATGTGGCGAGGCTTTGCCTCACTACACTATCTACCTCCGGGGCAGGGCCTCGCCACATCAACGCTGCTCATCACCGCACTTGGGGCGGCGCTTCGGCACGCCCCAATGTCGTCCTTACGACTTGAGCTTGAGCGGGCCGACCATCTGCTCGGGCTTGACCTCGGCATCGAACTCTTCGCCCGTGAGAAGGCCGAGGTTGATCGCTTCTTCGCGCAAGGTGGTGCCGTTCTTGTGCGCGGTCTTCGCGATCTTGGCGGCGTTGTCGTAGCCGATGCGGCGGTTGAGCGCCGTCACCAGCATCAGCGACTGGTCTACGAGCTGCGTAATGCGCTTGCGATCGGGCTCGATGCCAACGGCGCAATTGTCGTTGAACGACTTGGCCGCATCGGCCAGCAGGCGAACGGTTTGGAGGAAATTATAGGCGATCACCGGCTTGAAGACATTGAGCTCGAAATTGCCCTGCGAAGCGGCAAAGCCGATGGCGGCGTCATTGCCCATCACCTGGGCCACGACCATGGTCATGGCCTCGGACTGCGTCGGGTTGACCTTGCCCGGCATGATGGACGAGCCGGGCTCGTTTTCAGGAATAGTGATCTCGCCCAGGCCCGAGCGGGGGCCGGAGGCCAGCCAGCGCACGTCGTTGGCAATCTTCATGAAGGCCGCAGCGAGCTGCTTGAGCGCGCCCGAAGTACCCACAAAGGCGTCGTGGCCGGCCAGAAGCGCAAACTTGTTGGGGCCGGTTACAAAATCATGGCCGGTCAGTGCGGCGATCTCGCCGGCAACGGTGACGGCATAATCGGGATGGGCGTTGAGCCCCGTGCCCACGGCCGTGCCGCCAAGCGCCAGTTCCTTGAGCTGGGGCATGGTCGCTTTGATGGCCGCGATGGCATAATCGATCTGGGCCACCCAGCCGCTGATTTCCTGGCCCAGCGTCAGGGGCGTTGCGTCCTGAAGGTGCGTGCGGCCGATCTTGACCACATCCATGAACTGCTCGGACTTGGCCTGGAGCGTATTGCGCAGCACTTCGACGCGCGGAAAAAGATAATTCTCCAGCGCTTCCACGGCCGCAATATGCATGGCGGTCGGATAGGTGTCGTTGCTGGATTGGCTCATGTTGACATGATCATTGGGGTGCACGGGCTTTTTGGAGCCCATGGTGCCGCCGGCCAGCTCGATAGCGCGGTTGGAGATCACCTCGTTGACATTCATGTTGCTCTGCGTGCCCGAGCCGGTCTGCCAGACGACGAGCGGGAAATGGTCATGGAGCTTGTTGCTGATCACCTCGTCGGCGGCAGCAACGATGAGGTCGCGGGTTTTCTCGTCAAGCAGGCCCAGCTTGTGATTGGCGAGAGCCGCTGCCTTTTTCAGGATGCCGAAGGCATGGATGATCTCACGAGGCATCTTTTCGCCGCCAATATCAAAATTGGCCAGGCTTCGGGCCGTCTGCGCGCCGTAATATTTGTCGGACGGCACATTGATGGTGCCCATGGAATCCGATTCAACGCGCATGCTCATGAGGAAAACTCCAATCTCTGGCCGCCAAGGGGGAGCGGCACGGCAAAACGAAACGGCCGACCCAGTTTTACCGGATCGGCCGCTGCTGTAGCGTCAAGGCGCGCATTGCGCTACCTGTCTTTCGGCTTATTTCTTGACGTCGAGAATCTGACGGCCGCGGTACATGCCGGTCTTGAGATCGACATGATGGGGACGACGCAGCTCACCCGAATCCTTGTCTTCGACATAGGTTGGGTTGGCAAGAGCGTCGGCCGAACGGCGGAAGCCACGCTTCATCGGCGAGGTCTTGCGTTTTGGCACTGCCATGGTCGGGTCCTTCCGAAATTCAATATCGTTACGCCGCCGGAAGCGGCCCAGAGACGTAGCTCTGTTGGGGTTGCTGGGCTCTATAGAGCAAGAGCGGACGCTTGGCTAGGGGGATTTGCGCGTGATTTCGCTAGCTTTCGCGGGCCTGCCGCCCCAGGGAAACCACTTCCACTGGCTTGCCGGCCAGGGCGTCATCGATCTTGCCCAGCAACTCAGCGAGAGTAAAGGGCTTGACGATGACGTCATAGATCAGCGCGTCGAGCCCGTGGGCGCGCTCGCGCTGGTCGGCAAAGCCCGTCATCAGCACAATGACGACCTTGGGGAATTTGGCCGCGACATGGAGCGCCAGGGCAATGCCGTCCATGATGGGCATCTTGATGTCGGACAGCATCAGGTCGAACCGCCCTTCTTCGGCGTCCATGGTTTCGGCGGCCAGCCCGCCATCTTCCTCGGCAACGACCTCATGCCCCTTCATGGTCAGGGCGCTGACCACAAAAGCGCGAACGGAGGGATCGTCCTCGGCAACAAGAATACGGGCCATCAATGATGCTCCGGTGTGCTGGTGGCGTGCGGGGCCGCGTGGGCGGTCGCCGGAGCCGGATGGTAAAAAGATTGTTGGTTCGGTTCACCATGCGCCGGGGCGGCGGATGCAGCGGGTGCCGGGGCATTGTCGGCAAAGCTGAGCCGCACACGCTGCGCATCTCCCGGGGGCATGGCCAATTGCGTATCGAAGGTGGCCCGTTCGCCCGCCATGAGATCGGAAACGGACGGGGCTATGCTCCAGGCATAAATGCTTTGTCCATGGCTATCGAGCAGCGTCACAACAATCGCTGGCACCGGCGTCGGCGCGGCATTGAGGCCCAGGATCTGTGCCGAAACGATCAACACATCCTTGCCGTTGCGCAGGCTGCGTTGGGTTTCGACATCGGTGAAATCAAGGCCAAGCACGTTTACCGGCAGGCCAATAGCCTCATAGGCACCCGCCATGGCGGGAAAGCGCGCAACGATCGGGACACGGGCAAAAAAGGCGGCAGCACAAACTATGCCGAGCAAGAGCGCCAGCCCGATACGCACTGCACGGCGCGTTTGCGCCAGGGGCTGGCTCGCGGCGATGGCGCTTTGGCGCTTGGTGAAAGCGCGCTGGCGATTTCGGGCGAGCGCCGGGTCGATCTTTGCGGCCGCTTCCGCCTTGCCACTTTCCTCGGCAAGGCGCTTGGCACGATCGGCCGAAACGGCCTGTTCTTCGGCCAAGAAGGCTTCATCGAGCCCGTCTTCGACGAAACTGTTGATATTGATCTGATCGGCACCGGGCGGTTGGGCCGGGGGTGGCTGTTGCCAGGCTTGCTGGCATTGGGCGCACTGCACCTTGCGACCGGCCGATCCGATGGCCTCATAGGTCACCTGGTACTTCGTCTGGCAATGTGGACACGCAATGATCATGGGGCCGGACGGAATGGTGCCGTTGCAAAAAGAGGCGTTCGCCACTCTAGAGCCTGGGGGGTTAACACTCCTCAAACCGCGCAAGCGGGGCAGAAATCCACCACATTTACGCCGATTTCGTGCCGCCAAGGGTGCCTTTTGGTCCAACAGGGCGGCAGCGCTGCTATGGTGGCCCAACGCCTGATTCGTGTATTTGGTCAGACCTTTTGGGGAGCCTGCATTTTTGATCGAGTTTTCCGATGTGGGCCTGCGCTATGGCAATGGCCCGGAAATCCTGCGGGACCTGACGTTTTCCGTCGAACCCGGCTCCTTTCACTTCCTGACCGGTCCGTCTGGCGCAGGGAAAACCTCGCTGCTGCGCCTGCTCCTTCTGTCGCTCAAGCCATCACGCGGCAAGGTGACCATGTTTGGCGAGGATGTGAGCAATCTGACGCAGGACCGCCTGCTGCAGATGCGTCGCCATATCGGCATCGTGTTCCAGGAATTCCGGCTGCTCGATCATCTAACGACATTCGAGAATGTTGCCCTGCCCTTGCGCGTGCTGGGCCAGCCCGAGCACGAATATCGTCCCAATGTCACCGAATTGCTGGAATGGGTTGGGCTAGGCCAGCGCATGGATGCCTTGCCATCCCTTTTGTCGGGTGGCGAAAAGCAGCGCGCCGCCATCGCGCGCGCCGTGATCGCCAGGCCCAAAGTGCTGTTGGCGGACGAGCCGACGGGCAATGTAGACCCCGAACTCTCGAGCCGGCTGGTGCACCTTTTTGCCGAACTCAACCGGACCCTGGGCATGACGATTATTCTGGCAACCCATGAATTGCCCCTGCTCGATAAATTTCCCTATCCCCGCATGCTGCTCAGCAAGGGCGAGTTGGTGATCCATGATTGAGCGCGTCCTGGCCCTTCTGCCCCGCCGCAAGGGCGCTGCCCCCATTGTTCCCGAAAAAAGTGTCGCCGGCCGCACACTTCTTTTCATGATCACCATCATGAGCTTCCTTTCCGCCGTGACGCTGGGCGGCGTGGTGCTGGTGCAAAAATCGGCCATTGCCTGGTCTGCCGATGTGGGGCGCGAAGTAACCATCCAGATCCGCCCTGTTGAGGGCGAGGTGATGGACAGCAATCTGCGTACCGCCGTGACGCTGGCCGAAACCACGCCGGGCGTTGCCTCGGCTCGCGCGCTCACCATCGAGGAAAGCCAAGCGCTGCTCGAGCCATGGCTTGGGGCAGGGCTTGATCTTAGTTCCATCGAGATCCCGCGCCTGGTGGTCGTCCAACTCACCGATCCGCAGGACGCCGATATCGAATCGCTCCAGCGCAATCTCGCCGCGATCAATGGCGCGAGCCTTGATACCCATGCTGCCTGGCGGCAACAGCTCAACACCATGGCGGGCACAATCGTGTTTTCGGGCCTTCTGGTCCTGGTGCTGATCGGGGCGGCCACAGTGCTCGCGATCATTTTCGCCACGCGAGGCGCCATGGCCACCAACCGCGAGATCGTGGACGTCCTCCATTATATCGGGGCGTCCAACAAATTCATCGCCGGCGAATTTCAGGGGCGCTTCCTGTCCATCGGCCTGCAAGGGGGACTCCTGGGTGCAACGGCGGCCCTCCTGTTTTTCGCGCTGATCGGTACCGCTGCCGGCAACATGCTTTCCAGTGAAGCAGGTGCACAGGTCGGCGTGCTGTTTGGCCGTTTCGCCCTGGGCTATGACGGCATTATCGGCATTGTCGCGGTAATCCCGGTTATTGCCGCCTTGACCGCGATTACATCGCGCATGACGGTACGGCGGTTCTTGAGCGAGACCTCCTGAAGGTTGAGGCTCGCCATGAGCGCGGCCGACCATTATGGAAAGCGAGGGGCCGCCGCCCCGTCCCAGGAGCCAAAAGCATGAAGCTGATCCAGGCCGTTCGCACGGCATTGTTCTATCTGCTGTTTATCGGCCAAACGGCGGTAGTCGCCATTGTTATCGGCACGCTTGCGCTGATCCGCGGCAGGACCAAGCTTGGCTGGGCCCTGGCGGTGTATTGGTGCCGTTCCAGCCTTGTTATCCTGCGGGCGTTAACCGGCGTGCGCACGGAAGTTACGGGTGCAGAGCATATCCCGCCGGGCGGCTGCATCATCGCGTCCAAGCACCAGAGCGATTGGGATGTGTTCGCCATTTTCCCCTATACGGGCCGGCCCGCCTACGTGATCAAGAAGGAGCTGATGAACATTCCCTTCTTCGGCTGGGCCGCACGTGCAATGGACTGCATTGAAGTGGACCGCAAGCGCGGTGCTGAAGCCATCCCCTTGATGATGGTACAGGCCCACGCGGCGATCGAACGCGGTTGCCGGATCGTGATTTTCCCCGAAGGAACGCGCAAGGCTCCGCTGGCTAAGGCGGATTATCGGCAGGGCATCGCCCGGCTTTATGCCCAGCTCAATGTGCCTGTTGTACCGGTGGCACTCAATTCAGGCCTGTTCTGGGGTCGTAATAGCCCTGTGATCTGGCCCGGCACGGCAAAGGCGCGCTTCCTCCCACCTATCGAGGCGGGGCTCCCGCCGGATGTTTTTATGCAGAGACTCAAAAAAGCCATCGAAACCGATTCGGATGCACTGATTCTGGAGGCTGCCGAGCAAGGACTCGCTCGTCCGATGGATGGCGACTTCCGGGCAAAGCTGGAAGATCTTAAGGCGGGCCAACAGAACGCTGACCAAACTACATATTGACGCTTCTGCTGCAGAAGCCATAGATGTAGTAGGCAAAGGCAGACGAGTTGACGCGCGTTTTAATTTGTTCTAGTTTTGTTCTAAGTTGATGCGCTCTGGGGCTGGCGTGAAATGATGATTACCGAAAGCAGAATCGTTGCACACGGCTTCAACCGGCACAGCAACTGGGTCGGCCGCTCCGGCCGGGCTTATGGCGCCGTCAGCGAAAGTCTTGAACAATTTGCCATGAATGATGGCCAGCTCTACCTGATCGCCAAGGGCAGTCATGTGCTGTGGGTTGGCTCAACGGATGAACTGGTAAGCGACCCCATGAGCCGCTCGCGTTTCCGCCTTGCGCTCGATTGTGGTGAGCGCGCTTTCCGCCTGATCAGCCCCGGTGCAGCGGATCAGCGGCTTTCCACGATCTGGGATCTGGAAGGTGCCGTGCCCCAGTTGAGCGCCAGAGTGGCCGCTTAGACAGCTTCCTGCTCGAGCACGGCGGCCAAGGTCATCAGGGCGCGGTCGCGAATGCCTAGTTCTGCCAGGTGCCGTGCGGTATTAAGCACATAATCGATATTGCGCCCCGATAAGCCAACGCCCGCCCGCACCATGGCCAATTGCTGCTCAGGGGTGAGGGTACCGGCAAATTGATGGTGTTGCTCATCCACCACAAAAGCCAGGGCACTTACCCTTCTGCCATCCGCCAAGCGCACCGGCCGCATGACATCACGGTAAACAGCCGTTACTTGTTCGCGCTCCTCCAGATATGCGCGCACGGCCGGCCATTCCCTGTCGGCCACCTCGAACACCATGCCCCGGCAGGAGCCGCCACGCACAAGGCCAAACACCAACCCCGGCATCTCCACAGTGCCGCGATGATAGTGCGAAACAATAGACAAGCTGCGATGGGCGCCGCGCAACAGGCCCTGTTGCGCGGAGACATAAGGAAAGCCCGGGTTCCAGATAAGCGAGCCGTAGCCAAAAACCCAATGGTTAGCGGCGTCAGTTATGGTGCTGGTCATGCGTCCCCAATATCAGACTTTCTTTGTTTGGTTGGATTTGCCGAACGAAGTGGATCAGCGCTTCAACCAGCCGGATGGCAAAGGTAAGACTGCCATCATGAAAAAACGAATCATTGTTCTGGGCAGCGCCGTTGTTCTCATCGTGGTCATCTGGAGCGTGGCCTGGTTTGTCCTCGCCGGCATGATCCGGCAGAATATCGAGGCCCAAGCCATGGCTGACGGCGTTTCGGAGCCTCGAGTGGTCTGCGGTACGCTCAATGTGAGTGGCTTTCCGTTCCGGTTCAATGTCCGTTGCGAAACGGCGCAGATCGCGATGGGGGACATTGCTGTGGATGTTCCCGAGATCCGCGCCGGGTTCGTGGTTTTTTCGCCAACAGCAATCCGCCTATCAGCTCAAGGTCCGTTGCAGCTCACCGATGGCTTCACCGGGACGCGCAATTCCGTGGCCTGGTCAGCGCTCGATGCCAGCATCCGCCTCAATGATTGGCGCATTGCGCGCGCCTCTGTGTCGGGCAAGGACCTTCAATGGTCCGACACGCTGATGGGCGAAACCACCATCGCGCAGAGCCCGCTCGTGGAGCTGCATCTGTTTGACATCCCCGAGCAGCATGATCCGCAGCGCGGGCTTGCAGCTCTGGCCGGCTATGCCCTGGCCAACGAGGTGTCCTATCCCGGCATGACGCTGACCAATGCCGCAGCCGAGGTCCAGCTCGAACTCACCGGGCTACCCGACGATATCAGGAATTGGGGTGATCCGCAGCTCCTGCTGCTGATGCAGCAGGCCGGCGCGCGGCTCAACATTGTCTCGATTCACGCTACGGACGCCGATTCCGTATTGGACGCCAGCGGCGCGCTCACGCTCGACGCACAAGGCCTGCCTGATGGCGCCATCGACATCAAGTCTGTCGGGGTTGCAGAACGGCTTGGGGCCATGCTGGCCGAGCCTTGGCGGACACTGGTATTCGGTACGCCGGCAGAGGATGGCTCCTTTGCCAACCAGATCCGGTTCAGCGGCGGCAGCGTTTACTCGGGCCTTGTGCCGATCGCCAGTGTGCCGCCCCTGTTCTAGGCGTCGTCACCACCGCCGTGCTCGCGAACCAGTTTGCGGTCCGGGGCTGGTGGGGCGTCATGCGGGCGGCCGAAATCAGGCGCCGCGGTTTCCTGGCCGGCTGAGATAATCGAGCGGCGGATGGCACGGGTGCGGGTGAACATGGCTTCCAGCGCGGGACCGTCACCCATGCGCACGGAGCGCTGCAAGGCCGACAGGTCCTCTGAAAAGCGCCCGAGCATTTCAAGCACTGCATCGCGGTTGGTAAGGAAAATATCGCGCCACATCACCGGATCAGACGCGGCAATGCGGGTGAAATCACGGAAACCAGAGGCCGAGAACTTGATCACTTCGGACTGTGTCGCAGCTTCAAGATCGGCCACCGTGCCCACGATGTTGTAAGCAATCAGATGCGGGATATGGCTGGTGATCGCCAGCACCATGTCGTGGTGAGGGGCATCCATGGCTTCAACCTGGCTGCCCATGGCACGCCAGAAAGCGGCAAGCTTCTCGGTTTGCGCCGGATCGACTTCGGCCCCAGGCGTCAGCACGCACCAGCGGCCGGCAAACAATTCGGGAAAGCCGGCGGAGGGGCCGGAATGCTCGGTTCCAGCCAGCGGATGGCCCGGGATGAAATGAACGCCTTCAGGAACCAGGGGCGCAACAGTCTTGACCACATGACCTTTAACTGAGCCCACATCGGACAGGATCGCACCCGTCTCGAGAGCTGGAGAGATCGTGCGCATCACGCCTTCATAGGCACCCACAGGCGTGCAGATGATAACGAGATCGGCCCCGCGCACGGCTTCGGCCGCGTCGAGCGTATAGATGTCGCCCAGCTTGAGCTCGCGCGCTTCGTCCAGTGTCTCGGGTTTGCGCGTTGCAATGGAGATCACATCCACCAACCCCTGGCGCCGAGCGGCCAAGGCAATGGACGAGCCGATCAGCCCGATGCCGATCAGGGCGAGTTTGCGGAAGTGCACGCTCATGAGATTTGAACCAAAGCCTTGAGGATACCAACAACGCCGCGCATGGCCTGTTCCGAGCCGATGGAAATCCGCAAACCTTGTGGAATGCCATAAGAACCGCCGATTTCACGCACGATCAGCCCGCGCTCCAGCAGCGTCTCGAAAGCAAGGGATGCGTGCTCGGCATCGGGAAACAGCACCATCACGAAATTGGCTTGGCTCGGCACCACATGCATGTGATTGCCGTCGAGTTCAGCCGTTATCCAGTCGCGCCATTGCGCATTGTGTGCCTTGAGTTTGGCTGTGAACTCAGTGTCACGAGTGGCTGCCGCGCCCGCCATCTGCGCGGGCAGATTGACGTTGAATGGCCCGCGAATGCGGTTGATGGCATCAACCAGATGAACTGGTCCGACCATCCAGCCAATACGTACGGCGGCCAGGCCCATCTTGGAAAAGGTGCGGACCATGGCAACGTTTTGCGCTTCGTTGACGAGGTCGAGCCCGGTCGTGAAATCGGGCGCCGTTACGTACTCGGCATAAGCGTTGTCGATCACCAGCAGGATGTCGGGTCGCAATCCGGCATGCAGACGTCGGATCTCGCTGTCGGGCAGATAGGTGCCGGTGGGATTGTTGGGGTTAGCCAGCCAGACGATCTTGGTCTGGGGCGTCACAGCCGACAGCAGCGCGTCGACATCGGCGGTATACTGGTCCTCATCCACCATGACGATCTCGGCGCCGGCGGCCTTGGTGATGATGGGATAGACTGAAAAGCCGTAGCGGCTCATGATCGCCTGGTCGCTTTCGCCCAGATAAGCCTGGGCGAGCAGGTGCAGCAGATCGTCCGATCCATTGCCGCAAACGATGTGATCGGGGTCGATGCCATGCACCTCGCCCAGTGCCGTCCGCAGAATCTTGGACGAGCCCTCGGGATAGATGTCGAGCTTTTCTGCTGCGGCCCGGTAAGCCTCGATCGCCTTAGGGCTCGCCCCCAGCGGAGATTCATTGGACGAAAGCTTGACCGCATTGCTGCCGGGTGCGCCGGCTTTGCCCGGCACATAAGCTGCAATGTCAAGAATGCCGGGCTGCGGGACGGGATGATCGGACATGGATATTACGCCGGGTTGAATGCGCGCGGACCATAGTCAAAGGGCCCGCCGAACGCAAAGGGAGTCAGAGCCAGTCAGGCACGCTGTCGAGCGCGATCAGCTCCTCCAGCGACTTGCGCGGGCGGATCACATGGAAGCGGTCGCCATCCACCAGCACTTCGGGAATGAGGGCGCGCGAATTATAGGTCGACGCCATAACAGCGCCATAGGCCCCCGCGCTCATTACTGCGAGCAGGTCGCCTTCCTTGACGCCGGGCATGGTGCGCGCCTTGGCCAAATAATCACCCGTTTCGCATACGGGCCCAACAATATCGGCCTTGATTGGGGCGAGATTGGAATGGTTTACCGGCACAATATCGTGGTGCGCTTCATAGAGGGTGGGGCGGATAAGATCGTTCATCGCTGCGTCAACGATCACGAAATTGGTGCTGCCTTCCTTGACGTATTCGACCTTGGTGACAAGGATGCCGGCATTGCCCACCAGCAAGCGGCCCGGCTCGATTACAAGGCTGACACCGAGCTGCCCAATCTTGTCCCGGACAACAGCGGCATAGGCGCTGGGCAGGGGTGGGGCGGTTTCGTCGACGTTATAGGGAATGCCCAAGCCGCCACCCACATCAACGTGCTCGATGTGGTGACCCTGCGCCCTTAGCGCCGTCACCAATTCGGCCATGAGGCCAAAGGCGTTGCCAAAGGGCTCAAGGTCGGTGATCTGCGAGCCGATATGCATGTCAACGCCGACAGCCTCGACATTAGGCAGATCGGCAATGCGCTGATAAACCTCATGGGCACGCTGATAGGAAATGCCGAACTTGTTTTCGGCCTTGCCAGTGGAGATTTTGGCGTGCGTGCGCGCATCGACATCGGGGTTGATGCGCACCGATACCCTTGCGGTCAGCCCCATATCGGCCGCGACCATGGAGAGCCGCTCGAGCTCGGGTTCGCTTTCGACGTTGAAGCACTTGATGCCAGCCTCAAGTCCCCGGCGCATTTCCGCGATGGTCTTGGCCACACCAGAAAACACGATCATGTTCGGCCGGATGCCTGCCGCCAGGGCGCGCTCCAGCTCGCCCAATGACACCACATCGGCGCCAGCGCCTTCGGCAGCCATGAGCTTGAGCACGGCTTGATTGGAATTGGCCTTCATCGCATAGGCGAGCAGGGTCGGAATGCCTTCAAAGGCAGACTTCACCACGCGCACATGTCGGCGCAGCGTCGCTGCTGAATAGACATAGAAGGGCGTGCCCACCTCCGTCGCAAGGTCATTGAGGTTGACGTCCTCGGCAAAAAGCGTGTCGCCGCGATGTTCGAAATGGTGGACCAAGGCTGTTGTTTCTTCCCGGTGGGGTCCCGCAACAGACCTCATCCTGAGCTTGTCGAAAGACGAGGTCGTGGCATGGTGCCGTTCAACCTTGTGGTTCGACAGGCTCACCATGAAGTTGAACCCGGGACCAATGCTGCACACGCTTCTTCCCCAAGAAAGAAGGGTTGTCATGCTCTAGTGCAGTGATGGCAAAAACAAAAGCAAGACTTACCGGTCCGGCTCATAAGCGGCTTCGATGCGGTCGGCTACCAGGGACTGCAGCTGCCAGAGATGGGGATCATGGATGCCCATTTCCTCAAGGTGCTGGACGGTGGCAAACAGATATTCGGCCATCGAACCCCGCGAGCCGACAGCCGTTGCGAGCACGTGGGCGATCTCCTCAACCGAAAGGCCCGAGACATAGCGACCCGAATTCCGATCGATGCAGAAGGTCAATGCCCTGACGGTCCTGTCGCCGGCGCGGGCATTGACCCAGCGCGGCGGGAAGGCGGAAGGCAGCCAGGCCATTTCGCGCTCAAGGAGCTGCGTCATGCATTCTTCGATCCGATTAGGCGGCAGGCGATAAAGGACGCCCTTGCAGGCGCCGCCACGATCAAGTGCCAGCATCAGCCCAGGATTTTCGTCCGACCCGCGGAAGCGATTGTTCCAGCCGAGGCAAAAGGCACGGTGCCAGCCGCGTACCAGGCCGGTGCGCATTTCCACGAAATCGCAGGCTGGTTTCCAGATCAGCGAGCCATAGGCAAAGATCCAGACCTCCCCCATGTCGCCTTCGCGGCTAATCAGCTCGGCTATGGTGCGCTGGTGATCCTCGGGCGTTGCCGCATGATAGCCCTCGGGCGGTGGCGGCATCTCCTCGGCGAGATCAAGCGGTTGCAGATAGCCGACATGACGCTCGGTGAGCCGCATCTGTCGGGTTGATCTGGGCACCGCTCGCTCCGTGTTTGCCTTGGGCAGACGGTGACTTATTCGCCCGACCTATTCAACCCCGCCATCGCCATGGCCGCCATGCTTTTTCTTGCCCAAGAGCTTGGGTTCATGGCTTTGTCCCGTTAGCAGGGTTTTCCAGCGAGCTGCCTGCACCAACACATTTGCTGGTGCCGTGCCGCCATAGGACTGCCGCGCTGCAACGGAGGCTTCCACGGTCAGCACCTTGTGGATACGGCTGTCGATGCGTTCATCGATCGTCTTGAAGTCCTCGATAGTGAGGCCCTCCAATTCACAGCCCTTCTGCTCGGCGAGAGCCACGACCTGCCCCGTGATGTGATGGGCATCGCGGAAGGGAATATTGAGCTCGCGCACCAGCCAATCGGCAATGTCGGTCGCCGTCGAGAATCCGGCCGAAGCCGAAGCCCGCATGCGCTCTCGATTGGCCATCATATCCCCGATCATTCCGGTCATAGCGGCGAGGGAAAGCGAGAGAGCATCAAGCGCGTCAAAGGCAACTTCCTTGTCCTCCTGCATGTCCTTGCTATAGGCGAGCGGCAGGCCTTTCATCACAACCAGCAAGCTCGTCAGCGCGCCCAGGATGCGACCGATCTTGGCGCGCACCAGTTCGGCGGCGTCAGGATTGCGCTTTTGCGGCATGATGGAGGAGCCAGTGGTGAATTTATCCGACAGCCGTACAAAGCCGAACTGCGCCGAACTCCAGATGACCATCTCCTCGGCGAAGCGGGAAAGATGCATGGCGCAAATGGCTGCAGCCGCCAGCGTCTCGAGAATGAAGTCGCGGTCTGAAACGGCATCGAGCGAATTGGCAGTGGGGCGATCGAAGCCGAGCTTTTCAGCCGTCATATGGCGGTCGATGGGGTAGGGCGTACCGGCCAGTGCCGCAGAACCAAGCGGGCTTTCGTTGAGGCGCTTGCGGGCGTCCAGCAGCCGTCCCGCGTCGCGGCCCAGCATTTCGACATAAGCCAGCAGATGGTGGCCAAAGGTCACCGGCTGGGCACTTTGCAGATGGGTGAAGCCCGGCATGATGGTTTCGGCTTCCGCTTCTGCGCGCTCCACCAGCGCGAGCTGAAGGGTGTGTACCTGAACCACCAGAGTATCGATTGTGTCGCGGACATAGAGCTTGAAATCGGTCGCGACCTGATCGTTACGCGAGCGCGCCGTATGCAGGCGACCGGCCGCATCGCCGATCTTTTCGCGCAGGCGCGATTCGACATTCATGTGAATGTCTTCAAGCGCCCGCGAAAAGGTGAAAGTGCCGCCCTCGATTTCGGCCAATACCTCGTTTAGACCCGCAACAATGCTGTCGCGGTCCTCATGCGTCAGAATGCCCGTCTCACCGAGCATTGTCGCATGGGCGATCGATCCGGCAATATCCTGGCGGAAGAGACGCTGATCGAATCCGATCGATGCGTTGATTTCTTCCATGATGGCGTCGGGTCCGGTTGCAAACCGGCCGCCCCACATCTTGTTGCTCATTGAATGACCTCGGAGACCGTTTATGACCGATACGCATGCGCCCCGCCCCGGAGCAACACGCAGCGTCCGGCTGGCGATCATCCTGGGCTTGGCTGGATTGGTGCTAGCTATAGCTGCGTGGGTGATGCTGGGCAATGCCGGAGAGGCGCGGGAATGCCCCGTGCAGGAAGAAGCGGCAACAGCAATCGGGGACGCAGCAGTGGGTGAGCTCGCCGCGCTCAATGGCACGGGGGAAGGGCGTGGCTACGGCACGATGGCGTTCAAGGACGCTGCGGGCCAGCCGGTGACCATCGCTGATTTCAAGGGCAAGAAGCTCCTCGTCAATTTCTGGGCCAGTTGGTGCGTGCCCTGCCGGGAGGAAATGCCGGCGCTCGACGCCTTGGCGACGCAGTACAATTCGGATGCGTTCATGGTGCTGCCGATCAATCTCGATATTGGTGCCGGCGGGCTCGAAAAGGCGCAGGCGTTTCTGGACGAGAACCAGTTCAGCAATCTGCCGCTTTATGCCGACAACACTTTCGCAGCGTTTGAGCGGCTCAAGCAGCAGGCCGTGGCCGTGGGGCTACCTGCAACGCTGGTGCTGGACGAGAACGGGTGCGAGCTTGCCGTGCTGCAGGGCCCGGCCGAGTGGAACAGCGATGACGGGCGTGCGGTGGTGGAAACACTGCTCCGCTTGGGCGCCTAAGCGGCCCGTCCAATAGCCTCACGGTGAGAGGTCACAGCTAGATCAGCCGGTCCACCACGGCGCCTGAGTCAACCACAGGCGTCTCGGCTTCTCCATCAGGGCTGAGCAGCGCTGCCCGAGCCTGCTCGTCACTGATAGCCCGCTGGAGCGCGAGGCTGAGTTCAGCCACCTTGCCAAGCTGGGCCTCCACTGGCGTGCCGGAGCGATCCACCATGCGGTTGATCATGACGCTTGAGCCGATGCCGAGCGGATTGCCCATCGCCGTCCTCCAGCCCCTTATGCGAGCTTGTCTAGCGCGCCCTGTCCTGGGGGTGGCGCCGAGCGCGCCGACTGCATGAGCGTATCAAGCAATTCGGCCTGCATCTCGTGCGTCTTCTTGAAGACGGCAATCTGCACGCTGCCCTGCAGCTTGGCCGAATTCATCGCCATCACCTGCATGCTCAGGTCAGTGTTCATCCGGACCTCCTTGGGTGATGTCCAGGAACGAACCTAGAGCCAAGCGGTAAACAAAGCTTTGGGCTATTTGTCCTTCTTGAGGTCTCCGTAATTGCCCGGCACCCAGAGCACGTCGCGGGCGCCATTGCCGTTGGCAACGCGGCAAAGAACGAACAGGAGATCCGACAGGCGGTTGAGGTAGCGCACAGCTTCCCCGTTGGTGTCGGGCTCGGCTGCCGCAAGTTCAACTGTCAGGCGCTCGGCCCGGCGCGTGATTGTGCGGGCGAGGTGGAGACATGCCGCGAGCGGCGTGCCACCCGGGAGGACAAAGCTTTTAAGCGGCTGCAGATCGGCATTGTAGTGGTCGATCTGTTTTTCCAGAAACAGTGTCTGCACGGGACGCACGCGCAGGGACGGGTGCTCGGCCGCGGGGTCGTCCTGCCCCGGTGTGGCTAGATCGGAGCCGACATCGAAAAGGTCGTTCTGAATGCGGCTTAAAAGCATATCGATCTTGGGCATGGAGCCGGTATGCAGCCGCGCCTGGCCAATGGTGGCATTGGCCTCCTCCACCGTTCCATAGGCATCGATGCGGATATCGTATTTGGGCCGGCGAGGGCCGCGGACCAGGCCGGTCGTGCCGTCGTCGCCAGTGCGGGTGTAGATGACGTTGATCTTGACCATTGCCTAGCTGCGCCCGCCAAACAGGAAGAGCGCACCCAAAAGCAGGGCGAGTGCCACGGCCTGGCCGATAACGCGCAAGCGCATCAGGCGTTGGCTGGTATTGCCCGGACCGCCCTTGAGCATGTTCCACAATCCCATGATCAGCACGATCACGACGAAAAGCAGAGCCAAGGCGATGGCGATATTGAGAAGGGTTTCCATGGAATCCTCGGTGGGGTCGGGCTAGCCTCTTATATACGCAGCGAGCCCCTCGGCCAGAGCATCGTAAATGGCGCGAATGCGATGGGAAGTGAACACTTCCTTGTGCGTGGTGAGCCAAACCTCGAGCGGCGGGATGCCTAGGTCAACGGGCAGGGCAACAAGGCCGGGCGTCAAATGCAACAGATTGCCCTGGGCAATGCCGATGCCCAGCCCCGCTCGAACCAGCTCCCACTGGTTTGCCTGATTGTCGGTACGCAAGACGAAATGATCGCGTCGCAAAGGTAGTCCACGCGCTTGCGCGAAATCGATAATGGCGTCGGAGCGATCGAGGCCAACCAGATCATGGTCGGTGAGCTCAAGTGGTGTTTGCGGCGTACCGCGCCTGTCCAGATAGCTCCGGTGCGCGGCCAGCACGAGAGGGATGTTGCCCAAATGGCGTGTCACCAGTTCCAGCTGGGTGGGTCGGAACATGCGAATGGCGATATCGGCTTCGCGCAACAGCAGGTTTTCAGTGGAGTCCGCGGGGACGATCTCGATGGCGATGCGGGGATAGCGCTCACGGATGGCAACCAGCATGGGCGGCAGCACATAATGCGAGATCATCACACTGGCGGTGATGCGCACCGTGCCACTATACTCGGCTTGTGCGCCTTCGGCCATCATGCTGGCCTGGGCGAGCGCTGCCTGGGCTTGTGAAACGGGCTCGAAAATGCGGAGCGCGGCAGAGTTGGCCTTGAGCCCGCTCAGCGTGCGCTCAAAAAGCGTGAGGCCCAGATCGCGTTCCAGCGTCTCGATGTGGCGTCCGACCGTAGGTTGGCTGATGCCCAGCTCGCGCGCGGCGGCGGAAAGGGAGCCATGGCTGACCACGGCGGCAAAGCTGCGCCACAGCGCCCAATTTGGTTCCCTGTCCATGCCAGCCCGCCCCTTATCGGCTATCGAGCAATAGCCGATAATTGCGGAGCAAACAAACTGGCTAGCTCAGGCGGTAGGCATCCTTGGCCGCCTGGTAGCTGAGGTGATGAGCGATATCTCGAGCGCTCGACCTGGTGATGCGGTTCTCGCCGACCCAGCGGCCCAGGAAGCCACAAACCTCGCGACGCCAAACATCATGGCGCGCAGGAATGGAAAGTAGAGCCCGCGTATCGTCGTTGAAGCCGGCCAGATTATAGAAGCCTGCAGTTTCGACGACCTGGTCGAGATAGCGGCGAATGCCCTGCGGCGAATCATGGAACCACCAAGGCGGGCCAATCATCAGCGAGGGCCAATAGCCAGCCATGGGCGCGAGCTCGCGCGCATAGGTGGTTTCGTCGAGGACGAACATGATCAGGCGCAGATTGGGCTCGTTGCCGCAGCGCGACAGCAGCGCCCTCAAACCATTGACATAGTCTGTGGGGCCCGGAATGTCGGCACCGAGGTCCGGGCCCCGCTCACCAAACAGCAACGGGTCGGTGTTGCGGCGCGAACCGGCATGGATCTGCATGACCATGCCGTCCTCAACCGACAGCAAGGCCATTTCCGTCATCATTTGCGCGCGGAACAGTTCGGCATCAGCAGCGTCGTGACGTCCGGCAAGAATCTTCTCAAGCAGCGCCTGTTTTTCAACAAGCGGCAGGTCCGCGGTCATGGCTGTAGGCACACCATGATCCGTTGCGACAGCACCATAGTGACGGAAATATTCGCGCCGCTTGCGGTGGGCATTGATCAGCCCATCCCAAGTCGTGATGTCCTCGCCAGTGATCTCGCCGAACTTTTGTAGGTTTTCAACGATTGCCGGCCGGCTTGGATCGGTGACGTCGTCGGGGCGGTATGTTGTGCGAACGCGGCCTATGGTGCCATTGGTTTCCATGGTCTGGTGATGCAGCAGTGGATCAAGAGCGAATTCGGTGGTGGCGATGACCTCCACACGCGCGCGGTCCAGCAGGGCATGGGGCAGTAGTTCAGGCGTTGCGAGCGCCGCATCGATCGTGTCGTAGATCGCGTCGGCCGTTTCGCTCGACAATTCATCCTTGATGCCAAAGGCCCAGTCGAGCGAATGGTCGACCCAGGTCTTGGATGGGGTACCGGCAAAAAGATGATAATTGGCCGCAAACAGGCGCCATGCGCTGCGACCGTCTGCAACGGGCTTGCCATCCTTGCGCGGCACGCCCAGATCGTCATAGGTCAGCCCGCGGCTGCGTAGCATGCGCAACACGTAATGGTCGGGGGTCAGGAATAATGCCGCGGGATCGGAGAAGCGCCCGTTATTGGCAAACCATGCCGGATCGGTGTGCCCGTGCGGGCAGATCAGCGGCAAGTCGGCGATATTATAATAGAGCTCACGCGCAATCGATTGGGCGGGCTCGGACGCGGGAAACAGACGATCGGGGTGCAGATGGGTCATGGCTGCGTTCTTGCCACGATCCCTGCTGGAGATCAACTATCTTCCATACAAGATAGGATTGTCGCGCATTTGAGTAAAATTAACCCCATTTGGAAGATGCGGTTCGTGGCTTGGCCCTACAGGATTACCGTTAATTTCGCAGGGTGAGAACAGCGCAAAGCGGCGACCCAGGAATGTGTTCAGCCGGTTTGCGGACCGGTGTGCTTGAGGGGCCCAGCGCATGGCAAATCTTGATGCCGACCACATGTTTTCCGTTTCCGAGGCCCGCCGCCGCGCTCGCGCTCATGGGCATCTTCATCGTGCCCAGATCATGATGGTGGCTTCAGGCCTCGCCGCATTCGGCATCATTGCCGTCGCGGCTGCGATGATGGGCACTCTTTTTTAGACAGGGCGATCCACAAACCTTAATGTGCGCTCCAAAGACTGGGGCATGCATGCGGATTTTGCTTGTTGAAGACAACGAGGATTTGGGCGAGGCGATCGAAAAGCGCCTGCGCAATGCCGGCCATTCGGTAGAGTGGGTGCGAGACGGCAATGAGGTTCTCCATGCCGCCCAAGGCGATGATTTCGATGCGGTCGCGCTGGATCTCATGCTGCCCAATCGCGACGGCATCAGCCTTATCGCCGAACTGCGCCGCCGCCGGTTCAGCGCGCCTATCCTTGTTATCACGGCGCGCTCGGAAATCGATGACAAGGTCAGCCTGCTTGATCTTGGCGCCGACGACTACCTCGTCAAACCCTTTGATCTGCGCGAGCTCGAGGCGCGGCTACGTGCATTGATCCGGCGCTCGGGCGGGCAAACCAGCAGCCTGCTGACGGCCGGTAATCTCGAAATGGATCTGGCGGGCCTCAATGCCAGCGTGGGCGGGGTGTCACTCGAGCTGGGCCGGCGCGAGTTTCGGCTCCTTGAAATCCTCGTCACCAATCTTGGCAGGGTGGTGCCCAAGGAACGGCTGATGAACCAGCTGTTCAATTTCGACGAAGCTGTTTCGGTCAATGCGCTGGAGCTCCATATCTCGCGCCTGCGCCGCAAGCTCGAGGCGGCCGATATTGAAATCGGCACGGTGCGCGGCGTCGGCTACGTGGTGCGGCCGCCCCATGCCGGCTAGACCCTTTTCCATCCGCCGGCGCATTCTGGCGCTGGCGCTGGCGCTTCTTCTTGGCGCAGCCCTGGTGCTGATCATCTTCATCCGCGACTACGCCGACCAATCGGCGAACCGAGCCTTTGACCGGCTGCTGGCCGCTTCGGCGCTCACCATTGCCGGGGCGGTGCAGGTGGAGGGCGAAAATGTCATTGTGGAACTGCCCTTTGCTTCCTTCGGTATGTTCTCAGGGCGCGACCGGGTGTTCTATGCCGTGGAAGATCCCGCTGGAGCTGCCGTCACGGGCTATGCAGACCTCTCCGCCATGCTGCCGCAAATGCGGGAAGCAGGACCCCTGTTCACCGACATCACCTATCGCGGCGAGTTGGTCCGGGTGGTCAGTGTTGGCCGGCTGACCTCCTCGGGGGGCGACACCGATTGGGTGACCATCCATGTCGCTGAAACGCAGAACGAGCGCGGGGCGCTGGCGGCCGAGATCTTCGGCAATGCCCTTATTCCGGTTGTTGCGCTGACCCTTCTGGCGATTGCCCTTGTCTGGTTCGGCATCGGTCGGATGTTCACCCCGCTCTACCAGCTCGAGCGAGAGTTGCGCGGCCGGGCGCCGGACGATCTATCCCTTGTCCATGTTCCCGTGCCCGATGAGGTCAGTCACCTCGTGGGTGCTCTTAATGGCTTCATGGCGCGCCTGGGCAGTGCGGTGGAGCGGGTCACCGGCCTTGTTGCCGAGGCAGCCCATGAAGTGCGCACGCCTTTGGCGTCATTGCGGGCACAGGCCGAAATCGCCATGGAGGAGCAGGACCCTGAGGCGCTGCGTCGCCGGGTCGGACGTATCCACCAGGGCGCCGTTCACGCCAGCCAACTGGTGAGCCAATTGTTGATGGAAGCGACCATTTCGCATCGTCTGGAAAATGGCGAAACAGAAACGAGCGCCATCGGTTCGGTGATCGATGAAGTCTGCCAAAGGCTCGATCCCGAGCAGGCAAAGCGCCTGGTGCTTGAGTGTCCAGCCGCGCTTGGCGAAACCCGGGTGCGCGGGGATCGAGTTGCCTTGCGCGAAATGCTGCGCAATGTGATGGACAATGCGCTGGTTTATTCCAGTGGACCGGTGCAGATCGGCGGCGCTGTCGGGCAAGGTCTCTTGCGCCTGCAGGTCAGCGATCGGGGTCCCGGCATCCCGGATAGCGAGAAAAGCATGGTGCTGGAGCGCTTCAAGCGCGGCAGCGCGAGCGGCGCTACGGCCGGTTCAGGGCTCGGGCTGTCCATCGTCAAGCGCGTAGCCGAGGCCCATGGCGGCGCCTTGCGGCTCCATGGGCGCGCTGGCGGTGGCCTGACGGTGGAGATCGAATTGCCTGTCGTAAAAGCCGATGGGAAGGCGGAGCCTTTGCGCAAGGCGCTGGCTGGCCTTGCCGGCGCGTTTGTGTGCCTGCTTCTAATCAACCCTCAGCAGGCCCATGCCGCCACCACGCGCTACCCCGCGCCCGATAACAGCAGCGCTGCCGAGCTCACCATATTGGGTGTGACCGACACCCCCCTTTTCCGGCATTTCATCGAAGGCTTTCAGCGGGTGCGGCCCGATGTGACGGTGATCTACGAAGAAACGGACTCCGTCCCGCTCTATGAGCGGTTCCTGGCCGGCGAACTTGATCCCACCCCGGACCTGCTGATCAGTTCGGCATCCGATCTTCAGGTTAAGCTTGCCAATGACGGCTATGCCATGGCCTACCAGAGCCCCTGGCTCGACCAGCTTCCCCCATGGGCGCATTGGCGCGACGAGGTGTTCGGCTTCACCTTCGAGCCGGCCGTGATCATCTTCAACCCCGAGCGGATCAGCCCTGCCGAAGTGCCCCGCACACATCTCCGTCTTGCCGAAATGCTTGAAGCAGAAGGCGAACGCTTCAGCGGCCAGGTTGCCACCTATGACATTGCCCTTTCGGGCGTAGGCTACCTGCTGGCTTCGCAGGACCAGGTGATCTCCTCCAATTTCTGGCGCCTGGCAGCCGCCTTCGGCCGCGTCAATGCCCGTTTCTCCGGTCATAGCCCGGCCATTCTCAACGGCGTCGCCGACGGATCGCTCGCCCTGGGCTACAATGTGTTGGGCTCCTACGCTTTTGCCCGGAAGGCCGCTGGGGCGCCCATCGAAATTGTGGTGCCCGACGACTATGTCTTGGTGCTGACGCGGTCCATGCTCATCCCGCGCGAAGCTCGTTTTCCCGATCTCGCCAAGGCTTTCATCGACTTCGCTCTGTCGCCTGCCGGCCAGGACATCGCCGCGGGTGAAACCGCCCTGGGATCACTGATGCCTGGTTCACAGGGAGATTGGACGAGCCAGGCCATTTCAGCGCGCGGACTCGGGGTCATCCAGCCCATAGCACTGGGTCCGGCCCTGCTTGTGTCCCTGGACCAGCAGCGCCGAAAGCGCTTTCTCGATAGCTGGGGCGAAATCGTATCGCCACAGCGTTGACGCTATGCGCCGTACGCATGGGTACGGTTGTGTTTAGCTCCTAACTCTACAGAAAACTAAATTAAGTGATCTGATCGATGACCCCAGTGCATGGCTGGCTTGATGGTCTCGACCTACTCCAGCGCCCCTTCGAGGCCTATCTTCCTAGTCATGAAGCGATCCGGCAATCCGATCGGGTCTGAAAGGGAAATGGTCATGAGCACTTTGCGCAACAATCGCTTGTTTGCGACCCTCGGCACGATTGCCGACGTGTTTGGCAGCGCCGCTGCCGCTGCGTCGGCGGTTGAGGCGGGGCGGCAGCCCAAGGCCCGGGCCCTGAGGACCCTTGGCATCGATGCCGACGCTTTCCGTTCGATCGGCAAGCTCTAAACATCCTGACGCGGGGCGCTGTCCCTCCCATCGCGACCTGCGTCGAGCAGCCATTGAACCAACGAGCCCGGATGCCAGTAGTGGCGTCCGGGCTTTTCATAATGGAGCTAGGGGCAGTAGGGCTGGCGAGTGAAGACTTCAGGTGCCACGACCTCGTCCTCCGACAGGCATGGATGAGGTTCGCCGGGCGCGGCCCGCACTCGCCCTAGAGCCCCACCGCCCGCCGCACGTCTGCGGCCGTCCAGCCTTTTGCCCGCAAATCGCCCAGGCTTTCCGAGTCGCGAGACTTGGCCAGCTTCCGCCCAGCATCGTCCAGGATCAGTTTGTGGAAATGGTAGATGGGTGATCGGAGCCCCAGCAGCATTTGCAGCAACACATGCAGGTCCGTCGCCGCCTCCATATCCCGCCCGCGCGTCACATGGGTAATTCCCTGTTCGCTGTCATCCACCACACAAGACAAATGATAGCTAGTGGGGGTGCCCTTGCGCTGCAGTACGACATCGCCCCAGCGCTCGGGACGGGCGTGGCGGATCTGCGGGCGATCAGTTACGAGCGGCCCTAGCACGGTAAAGGTCAGCATGCCCACGCGCGCCATGGCCGATGCGGTATCGAGCCTGAACTGCACGGGATCGCCGCGTTCGAGGCGCTCGATCTGCTCGCCGCGGTTGAGATGCTTGCAGGTGCCCGGATACAAAGGCGCACCATCTGGATCCTTGTCGGTAGCCTTGGCTGCAATTTCGGAGCGGCTGCAAAAGCAGGGATAGAGCAGATGCTGGTCGCGCAGATCATTGCCGGCATCAGCATAGATGTCGAAGCGCTCCGATTGCTGCAGCACAGGCTCGGGCCATTGCAGGCCCAGCCATTGGAGGTCCTCGAAGATGGCAGCGACAAATTCGGGTTTACTGCGTTCAGGATCAGTGTCTTCGATCCGCAGCAAGGTCGTACCACCCAGCAGCTTTGCAGCATTCCAGGTGTAAAGCGCCGAATAGGCATGGCCAAGATGGAGCCGCCCGTTGGGGCTGGGGGCAAAACGAAGAATGGGTTTAGCGGATGATTGCGGCACAGGTTTTTCTTACATGAGTTTGGCCGAGCCGTCACCGCGTCTTGAAAGCGCCGCGGCCGTCAGCGCACATCTGGAGGCGTTGGTGGCGCTGGATCCGCGTCTCGCCTCCGTGCGCGAAATCGCCGGCACGGTCGAGCCACGCATCACCCAGCCTGGCTTTCCCGGCATCGCCAAGGTCATCTGTGGCCAACAATTGTCGGTCGTCAGCGCTGCGGCAATCTGGAAGCGTTTCGAGGCGCTGCCCGGTGCCCTGGATCCGCAGACCTATCTCTTGCTCACTGAAGAGCAGGTTCGGGCCACGGGCTTTTCCTCCGGCAAGTTCCGCACCGTTCGCGTCATTGCGCAAGCCATCGTGGCAGGTGAGCTCGACTTCACCCATCTCGAAACCCTTCCGGCCCCGGAAGCTGTGTCCTATCTTGTGGCACATAAGGGTATCGGTCCTTGGACGGCGGAGGTCTACCTTATGTTCTGCGCCGGGCATCCCGATGTTTTCCCCGCCGGCGATCTGGCTCTCCTCAAGGCAGTGCAGCACGGCCTTGGTCTTGACGCCCGCCCAACCATCAAGGACATGATCGGCATTGCCGAGGCTTGGTCGCCCCATCGCTCTGCTGCGGCCTTGATGTTCTGGCGCTATTTTGCGGTCCTGCGGGACCGAGAAGGAATTTTGTTGTGACCAAGCTTTCGGGACCCATGCTGGCGCCTGCATCGGGCAAAGATCCGAGCCAAGCCGTTGTGCTGCTCCATGGTTATGGCAGCGATGGCAATGACCTGATTGGCCTTGCGCCGCATTGGCAGCCGATCCTACCCCACGCCTTGTTTGTTTCGCCCAATGCACCGGAAATGTGCGCGCAGTCGGCGTTCGGCTTTCAATGGTTCGACATCAGCTTTGATGGCGACCGCCTCGCCAAGCGGCAGACCGGGGTTGCGCAGGCGAGGCCCGTGCTCGTGGAGTTCCTTCAGGACCTTTGGAGTCAGACTGGCATTGCGTCCGAGCAAACCGTGCTGGCCGGCTTCAGCCAGGGTGCGATGATGGCGCTGCATGTGGGGCTGTCCCTGCCGCAAAGACTCATGGGCATTATCGGCTTTTCCGGTGCTTTCCTGCCGCCTGAGGGCTTTGGATCGGATCAATTGCCTAAGCCACCGGTCTGCCTTGTACATGGCGATCTCGATGATGTGGTCGATCCCCAGCATAGCGCCGATGCCGACCTTGCCTTGCGTGGGGCAGGGGTCCCCGTCAGCTATCATGTGAGCCGAGGGACGCGTCATGGAATAGCGCCCGATGGGCTCCAATTTGCCAGCACATTCCTGCAGGAACTTGCCGCGTAAATAGTGTGTTAATCCAGCTTCACAGCGGTGACACAAAGGGCCTATTATAACGGAGCTATGGACTTACTCGATTCCCGTTCCGGGAGCCTGATGTGACCATCCATGTGTCGCCTGAGGCCTGTCCCGCGCTTGTGCTGAATGCCGATTTCAGACCGCTCAGCTATTATCCGCTGTCGCTCTGGTCTTGGCAGGATGCGATCAAGGCTGTGTGTCTGGATCGGGTGAACATCGTGAGCAATTACGACACGATCATCCATTCTCCCAGCTTTGAAATGCAGCTGCCGAGCGTCGTGTCGCTCAAGGATTATGTAAAACCCGCCCGCCATCCAGCCTTCACACGCTTCAATGTGTTCCTGCGCGATCGCTTTCAGTGCCAATATTGCGGCGCCAGGGAAGACCTCACCTTTGATCATGTGATCCCCCGCTCCAAGGGCGGATTGACCACTTGGGAAAATGTCGTAGCCGCCTGCGCCCCCTGCAATCTCAAAAAGGCTAATCGGATGCCCAGCGAGATTAAGATGTTCCCCCATCAGGCGCCCTATCATCCGACAGTGTATGATCTGCACAATAATGGTCGTGCGTTCCCGCCCAACCACTTGCACCAGAGCTGGCTCGACTACCTCTACTGGGACATCGAACTCGAGCCCTAAGCCTTAGCGCCGCCGGTTATGCCGGATTTGTGCCCAGATCGAAACCAGTAGTAGTGCAACGATCCCAAGCGAAATCAGGGCATTGAAGCCTGCAAGTGAAATGCCGGCCAGGCGGAACTGTACCACGTCGCAGCCGATCACCGGCGTCATGTTGTTGAGCGCGTTGAAGTCCATGATTTCGCCCACCCCCGTGCAGGCGGTGGGGCCGGGCCAGAAGCCCCATTCCACCCCGGCATGGTAGGCGCCCATATAAACGCTCCAAATGAAAATCGCCGTGACGATCGCCATGGCGATATACCAGACCGTCAGGGGCAACCGGTTCCAGAACACGAGCACCGCCAGCAACAAGGGCAAGCCATAATAATAAGGCCAGCGCTGTTCGAGGCACAATTCGCACGGCACCAGCCCGCCGATCACTTGCGACGCCAAGGCTGCGGCAATGGTCAAGAAGCCGATAACAAAGGCGAGTCCGGCAGACTTCTTGTCGAGCGGGAGGAGAATGGAAGAGGCCATGGGCAAAATTCTCAGGTGACGCTTTGGCGTTGGATAGACCGGAGCCTCCCTGAACTCCAGCGGGAAACAGCGTTTTGATCAATCAGCGGGATAGTTGATGCCCAGCGCCTTGCGCAAAGCGATGGCGTTGGCGGGGGCATGAAGCTTGTCCTCATGGACAAAATACGCGAACACATCCTTGCCCTCGTCTGCCCAGTTCCGGCAGGTCTCAGCCCAATCAGCGATGTCGGGCTCGCCATATCCCTGTGCGTCGGGTCGGGCTGGCCCCTGGAGGCGGCAATAGGCGAAATCAGCCGTCGATGTGCGATCGGGATGCTGGATGGTATCGGCAATGACGCGCGCCACATTGAAGCGCGTCAGTAGCGCGTTCACCTCTGGCGCATCAAAGCTCGGGTGGCGCAGTTCCATGGCATGCCGGATCGGCCCAACGCCGGCCGTTTTGAGAAATGGCTCCGTCTTGAGCCGGCCATCGGCCTTGCTGGCGAGCGCAACATATTGCTCGGGCGTTCGCGGCAGCAGGGCGAGAAAATCTTCGATCACGCCGGCATCAAAGCTTAGATTGGGCGGTAATTGCCAGATGAATGGCCCGAGCTTCATACCCAAGGCCAAAGGCCCCGATGCAAGGAAATTGGCCAGCTCGCTTTCGCAGTTCCTGAGCCGCTTGATGTGAGTCACCAATTGCGGACCCTTGATCGAGAAAACAAAGTGTTCAGGTATTTCGCCCGCCCATTTCTGGAAGCTTTCCGGCTTCTGGTTGGCGCGAAAAGTAGCATTGATCTCAATGCTCCCGAGGCGGGAACTGGCATAGGCAAGCTCCTTTTTCTGAACTAGGCCTTGGGGGAAAAACGTGCCGCGCCAAGGCGCGAACACCCATCCTGCCGTGCCTGTGCGCACAATCCCTGCCTTGGCCATGCTGCCTCCCGATGATCCATCCGGCGGGCACGTTCTCACTCCCCTTGCCTTGAGGCAAGGGAGAGCGGCACAGTAGCGGCAAACGGTGAGGGGGAGCGTTGAATGGATTTCGGCCTGGATGGGAAAGTTCTTGTTGTCACCGGCGGCACACAGGGCGTCGGGCAGGCCATTGCGCTGCGCGCCGCGCGTTCGGGCGTCAGCGAGATTGTCGTGGGCGGCCGGAATGTGTCACGCGGCGAGCAGACGGTGGGTATGCTCGAAGAGCTGGGCGTCTCCGCGTTATTTGTCCCCGGAGATCTCGCCGATAGCGCCACCCCGCAGGCGATCTTTGAGTCAGCGCTCGCAAAATTCGGGCAGGTCGATTGCCTCGTCAATGCAGCGGCGCTTACCGATCGCGGATCGGTTGTTGATGCCAATGCCGAATTCTTTGACCGCATGTTTGCTGCCAACACACGCGCACCCATGCTGCTGATGCAGCAGCTGATCCAGCACCTCAAGGCACGCAAGGCGCCGGGCTCCATTGTCAACATCCTCTCGATCAACGCCCATGGCGGAACGCCTGAACTCGGGGTCTATTCGGCCAGCAAGGCTGCAACCTTGGTCCTCACCAAGAATGCAGCCTTCGCCCACCGGTTTGACCGCATCCGGATCAATGGCATCAATCTGGGCTGGACTGACACGCCGGTCGAGCGGGTCATGCAGGCCGAAACTCTGGGCAAGGGTCCCGGCTGGCTCGATGAGGCAAATAAGCGCATGCCCTGGGGCAGGCTTGTGGAGCCTGACGATGTTGCGCGGCTGGCCCTGTTTCTCTTGGGCGATGCCTCCATTCCCATGACCGGCGCCTTGATCGACCAGGACCAGAACTTCGTGCTGGGCACTGTTGGCTAAGCCGGCTGATATACCCTTAGGCGACCAGGCGCCGCCTATTATGCTGGGCAAGCCAATTCTCGAAATCCACAAGCGGCAGGGGCTTCGCGAGGAAATAGCCCTGCGCCTCGTCGCAGCCCAGATCGCGCAGGAGCCCATAGCTTTCGGCAGTTTCAACGCCTTCTGCCACCACGCGGAAGCCAAGGTCTGCAGCATCTTGGTCATGGAGGTGACCAGCTGGAGCTCAGGCCTGCTTGCAGCCAGCGGTATCACAAAGGCGCGGTCGATCTTTACGCAATAAGCGGGAAGCCGCTGCAGATAGGCAAGACTGCTGTAGCCAGTCCCGAAATCGTCCACCGCTCTGGCCAGCACGCTGTCCTTGTATTTCTGGTCGACCAGAAGGTCCTGCACAACCAGCGTGCCCGAAGTATCGGACACTTCGGCGCAGGGGGCCAGCTCGCGTAGAATCTCCCAATGATCCACCCCCACGCGCGACTTGAATCATTGCCGGTCCGTGTCGGTCAGTGACACCGCCGCAATGAGCAGGCCAAACAGCTGGGAAGCCATCCGTGTTATGCGGTCGAAACTCTCGGCCGGCGGCATATCGAGCAAATTGAGTGCGCGCAGGGCATCTAGTCTGTTAAATTTGTAAGTCATGGCTAGCCGCTTGGTAACTCCATCCAGAAACCCACGGTGCGTCGCAATACTTCGCTAATCGGACCGTTAAAAAAGCGGCCTTGATGAAACTTGGCCCGCTCGCCCGCCAAGAAGTTGCGCGGTTCTGCGTAGGTCGCCCATCTGCCCTTAGCGCTTGAAACCCTTGCGCTAATTTGCTGCTGATTAACCATGATGCCCTATGCTGCGCGCCGGACGCAGGAGAGCAATTTGTTCCGATTATTTTCTGGAAGTGGCGAAACACAGCGCATGAAAAGCTGGCAGGAGGCCATCTCGCGCAGCCAGGCCGTTGTGGAGTTCAAACCGGACGGCACGATCAGCTGGGCCAACGACAATTTCCTCGCGGTAATGGGATATGCCCGCGACGAGATAATTGGCCAGCATCACAGCATGTTTGTGGACCCCCTTTATGCCCGGTCGGCTGCCTACAAGGCGTTCTGGCAGGAGCTCAAGAAGGGCAAGTTCCACAGCGACGAATTCCAGCGGTTCGCCAAGGGCAATCGCGAGGTCTGGCTTCAGGCCAGCTATAATCCCCTTGTCGGCAATAACGGCGAGGTGATCGGCGTCGTCAAGTTCGCCAGGGACATTACCAGCCAGGCGATGAGCAATGCCGACCACCAGGGGCAGGTCGCGGCTATTTCGCGCGTGCAGGCTGTGATCGAGTTCGATCTTGACGGTACGATCAGGGACGCCAACCAGAACTTCCTCGATGTCATGGGTTATCGGCTCGATGAGATCGTGGGCAAGAAGCACAGCATGTTCGTATCGGAGGATTACAGCAGAAGCCCCGACTACAAGGCGTTCTGGGATAATCTTCGCGCGGGCAAGCCCGTGGCGCAGGAATTTCATCGCATCGGGAAGGGCGGGCGCGAGGTCTGGATCGCCGCGTCCTATAATCCCGTTTTTTCGCCCTGTGGCGGGCTGACCAAGATCATCAAATACGCCACCGATATCACGCAGCGCAAACAAGCCGAAAGGCTGGTCCTGCGCCTTGAGGACGGGCTTTCGCGCCTTGCCGGGGGGGACCTCGGCGGCCATATCGAAGATGATTTCGGCGGGCAATATGAAGAGCTGCGCCAGGCCTTTAATACAACTGTCGAACAGCTGAAAACCATTGTGAGTGGCCTGCAGGAAACCTCGCGTTCGGTCAAGCTTGCCACCAGCGAGATCTTGTCGGGCGCCAACGATCTGTCCGAGCGCACCACCAAGCAGGCGGCTACGATCGAGCAGACCTCAGCCGCAATGGATCAGCTTGCCATCACCGTGGTGGAAAATGCGCGCAAAGCCGAAGATGCCTCGGCAAAGGCGGGCGATGTATCACGTTCTGCCGAAGAGGGCGGAGAGGTGATGCGCTTGGCCAACCGGGCCATGGAAGAAATCACCAGTTCAAGCGCTAAGATCTCCTCCATCATCGGCATGATCGATGACATCGCTTTCCAGACCAATCTGCTCGCGCTCAACGCGTCGGTGGAAGCGGCGCGGGCAGGCGAAGCGGGGAAGGGCTTTGCGGTTGTTGCGGTGGAAGTCAGGCGCCTTGCGCAATCGGCCGCGCAAGCTTCGGCTGATGTCAAGACGCTGATCGATCAGAGCGCGCGGGAAGTCAGTGGCGGCTCAAGGCTCGTTTCCGATGCCGCTGCCAAGCTCACCGCCATGCTGGAAGCCGTTCGGCAAAACACGACTCTACTGGACGGCATAGCCAATGCCTGCCGCGATCAGGCCTCCTCCATCGAGGAGGTCAACGTCGCCGTTCGCGTCATGGACGAGATGACCCAGCACAATGCAGCGCTCGTGGAACAGATCAATGCGTCTATCGAGCAGACCGAAATGCAGGCTGGGGAACTGGACCGGATCGTGGATGTGTTCCGCGTCAACGAAGCAGCGCCGGTGCCGTCTGTGTTGCCGAAGCGCCATTTGCCAACGCAGAACTCTGCCCAGGTGCTGCCGCTGAAGGCCGCAGGCGCCAGCCGCTAAGAGCAAAAAGAAAGGCAGGCGCCACATGCGCCTGCCTCCATGCTTCCGAAGTATTATTGCTAGAACTTGTAGTTCAAACCGGCGCGAACCACGCTGAAGTTCTGCGTGACGTCGATATCGCCACCCGGCAGGCCGCTATAGGTCTGGGCACCCAGGTCGGTATAGAGATACTCGGCCTTGACGGTGATATTGTCGCTCGCCTTGGCCTCGAGACCTGCGCCAACGGTCCAGCCGACATGGTTGGCGGACTGGGAGGTCACGACATTGCTTGCATTGGTGATGCTGGTCGTGCCGCGACCTGCAGCGAAACCGCCGGTTACATAAGGCATCACGGCGCCAAAGGTCATACCGGCGCGACCGCGAATGGTGCCATAGACGTCGATGTTGGATTCAGAAACGCTGCCGCCGGGAATGTCTTCGGAATAGCCGATATTTGCCCATTGCAGATCGGCTTCCGCGCCCACTAGGAAGCCGCCCATGTCCATGTTGTAGCCGACTTGGCCACCGAACTGGAAACCGTCCGAATTGTTGTCGATTTCCGGCCCGCCGCCGGTCGGTTCGCTGGTCGTGCTGCCCCAGCCATAGCCGGCGTTAACACCGGCATAAAAGCCCGACCAGTCGCTGGCGGGCGTCGCCGAATAGATATTGCCGGGGCTGCTGTTCCAGTTCAGATCCGCAGCATGGGCCGCAGCGCCGGAAAGCAGCAGGGCCGCGGAAAGCATGATGCCGATACGCTTCATGGGTGTCCTCGCATGATTAAGGGGGCGTCGAAATTTCCGGCAAAATGCGACCGGTCCCGTTAACACTGCGGTAACAAACAAGGTTAACGGCGCGCTTGGTACGCATGGCTCATGCTGACGTTTGCGTGAGGCGCATGGAACGCGCTGGCGCTTGTGGAAAGCGCCATTTCATGGCGGCAAATGTCGCTCACCACCGGCACATAGAGCCAAGCGATAGCTTGAACATGGCCGTCGGCGCAGCAGCTTGTGGCCCACCGATCAAGCAGGGAACAACTGATTTTTCGAGGATGAGGAAAGTTGTCACGAGTGACGCCGTTTCGCTCATCGGCGAGATTTAGCCCAAGGAATCCGGGGCTTTGACGAGCTCTAAATGAAAAGGGCCCGCACTTCTCTACCATAGTCCCGCTCAGATTCTGGCCAAAAAAGAAGGCCGGGAGTGTCCCGGCCTTGATTTTAAAGCAGGCCCGCGTCCTGGAGGTGGACCTTTGGGAAGAAGCACCCTCTCAATTCCGGGAAAGCTTTGTCCACTCCTGCTTTTCTGACCACCGCGCTAGTCCTTCGACGATCTTCCCCTCGTTGCCGTGCCAACATCCCCAATGAGATGTAGCGAGCTTCGAACTGGGCCACCGATAGTGGATCGATGAAGTAGTTCACCCCCTTTGAGCCGCGAGAGGGTGCGACGAGTTCATCGGAGTCGAGAAGTTCCACAACCGCTTCCGATTTGACCTGCCACCGCTTGCAGAGTTCGGTCTGGGTTAAGGTTGAGCTCAGCACAACGCCACTTGGTCCATTCTCGTGGGCTGAACGGAATAGCTTGCCGGTGGTCGACTTCCCGAACAGACCGTATGCTTCGGAGCGGAGGAGAAGGAGACCTTGGAACAGCCTTTCCCCTGATAGCCTTCCCAACCAGGACAGCTTACCCTCCAAGACGGCGCGGACGAGTTCGAGCATATGGGGCGCAGACCGCCAACCTGCGCGACGGAGACTCACCATTTCCTTGCCGCGAAGTGGAACCTGTTCGGCGCCCTTAGAGATACGGTCGATAAAGGCGTCGACCTCTGGCCGCCGGAACGACATCAACAATTTCCGATCCTCGAAGGCAGGCTTCAAAAAGCCTGCATCCACCAAAGCCAGGATCTGCTCCTGGGTGGCACCGAGCTCGCGAGCCAGGGCGATAATGGAGACAACATCGACGAAGTCGCCGAACAGGCGCTCAGCATCGTCCGCCATGATCACCATGGGCCCTGGCCGCGGCCCAGCTCGAACAGGGCGGATGACCCCGGCCAACTTGCCGACCCGGCCCGCCGTGACCCAGTCCACACCAAACCGACGCTCGATGTCATGCACGGTGTGAAGGCGCGGGGCGCTGTTGGGCACATCGAAATAGCACTCATGCCCGGATGTCGGGAAAGTGGCATAGATCTTGGTCGCTACCACCTTCCTCAATGCATTCAGTTCCTCCTGCTCGCTCACGGAATGCAACCAGGTCAGAGCTGTGCCCAGGGAGCCCGCGGCAGTGTGACTGCGGGTCAGCCGCTGGTCCCCTTCGCAGAGCAGGCGCTCGAAGAGTTCGCCAATACCATCCTCACCCTTGGTAAGTACCGCCAAGCCGGCGTCCCGCGCATCTGCAAGCTCGCCATCGTTGAACGAGGCGTAACGACGCTTGGGGCCATAGAGTGCAAGGCGCCCGAAGATCTCGCACGCAGAGCCGGCCTGGTAGAGCTTCAGGTCGGATAGGAAGGGGAGCATGGGAGCCCGTCCCTCCAGTCGCTCCATGTAGTACACCTCGTAGGGCGAGGGGTCGCGCAGGTCAGAGACGCTGGCCAGCGCGTCCAGGTCGTGGAAGAACTCGCCCACCCTGAAGCTGAAATCGTGATAGCCGAACCCTTCGGGCAAGTCGGTCCTGACCTCCACGAGGGGGTGCCTGTGGATGGGGCACGTCCGCAAGGGCAACGAGTGCCACCAAACGCGGTCGTGCACAGCCTGATCTGGTCGGAGGTCGGCATTGGCCGCGATGTCTTCCTTGGCGCAGAGAGGACAAAGACGATAGCGGCCCCTGGGGTACTCGAAGGGTGTAACTTGCTCACCTCGAACGAGCAGCATCGATCTGTGCAGCCTCACGGGCGAGTTACGGACCAGTTGGATCGCGTCGGCGCCGGCGATTTCCGCAAGCGTCGCCAAGGTCGTGGCGTCACCAGCGACGATCTTACGGAAGCCAACGCCAACGTCGTCCCAGAACTGGCCCGGCGCAACATTCCACAGTGAACTCAGACGACAGGCGAAGCTGGTTCCAGTTTCTTCCCGACCCAAGTCGAGCGTGATGGAGAGCGGCGAAACGTGCATGTCGATCCTCTTTCCTATTTCTTCTTCTTGGCAGAAGGGGCAGGCGGAGCAGGACGCCGTTCGCCAGCGGACTGTGCCATGATCAAGGTGGGGTCGATCTCGCGCCATTGGTCGACCGCGAACGGATTTGCCTCATCGCGGCAGTTCATCTTGACCGCATAAGCTGCCTTGAAATCATCGATGGCGACCGTCTTGTCATCGCGCGCCGCGGCACGAGCGAAAGCGATCTTGATCAGAAGAAGAACCAGTCCCAGAGAGTAATTGGCCGCATGGATGAGACGCTTCTCGATCTCCAGGGCGGTATCCACCTGTACGGAAACCCCGACGAGCCCGCTGTAGATCGTAAAGATCGCGGTCACGTCCCCCGAGTTCGCAAGGGTCATGGCGGTCAGCGACTCGAAGTCGAACCGGTTCCGCAGAGCCTGTCGCTCGAGACTGTCATGATTGATGCTGGCCACGATGGAAGGAAGCCCGCTGACCACTACCGGGATGGGCCATTGTGCACTGTCAAGGATGCCGCTGAGCGTATTCCAGACAGCATTCTCCTCCTCCTGGCGGGATCGACCCGGAGACGTAGCCGGATACAGGGCCCACTGAAACTCGTCGAGCCACAGGGCGGTGTAGCGACGGGTTGCCAAAGCGGGCATGAGACGAGACAGGGCCGCCCCAGGCGGCATGTCCCGTCCATCGGGGTAGCCGGTGGCCCGCAGCAGGCTGTTGAGAAAGGTTGACATGCTCGCATAGCTCGGGCAGCGGAAGCGAAGTACCTTCGGTTCGAGATGCGATCCGTCAGGCAGAACGATCGGGGGGAGGCTTTTCAGCGCTTCCCTGATCGAGCGCGACTTCCCGTAGAAGCTCGGGGCGGTGAAGGCCAGCGCACGGCACTCCAGGCGATTGCCGGGATCGAACGGAAGGTCGGGATCGTTCCGGAGGGCCACGGTATCGTGCAGTTCCTTCACGCGAGACTTTACCTTGGCAACGTCGGGTGTGGGCAGGACATAGGCGCTGAGGATCTCCACGACGGGCTTCAGCATGGGATGGGTTTCGTCGAGCAATTGGACAGTCATGAGCATACTCCATTGAGTTCTTGGCGCAGCCGACCTCGGCTGCGCAGGGGGTCAGTCGTCGAGCAGATTCCACAGGCCCTTGGGGGCCGCTTTGCCAGAACTGGAAGAGGTCTGGGGCGCTGGCGGCTCATAGGATTTCGACACGGCAGGGCGTTCACCCGATGGGACAAAGGCACGCCCCATGGTGCCGGCACCGATCGAGGGCACGTTGCGGTGCGCACCAGGATCGTTGTCGTAGACGACGTGCAGCTTCAGGGAGGCAACGAGAGGACCCAGGTTCTTGCCGGTGACCTGCAGATCCCGGAGATGAGCTTCCGCGATTGCCGCCTCGCTGGCAGATTCCATATCTCGCATGGCACGCGCCACCGTAGGCCAATCAAGCGCTTCTTCGGCCAAGTAGCGGCGCTCGAGTTCGCGATTGACGGAGATCCATTCGTGCAGCCCGCAGCCATCGAGTTCGGGAGGTCCGCCCACGGTGACCCATGTCTTGTCCAGCAGGACGCTGATCTGCCCGATGTCCAGGGGATCGATGCGTACCTTCACGGTCTGTGGACCGTGTTGTTGAAGGAAGGCTTCCAGCCGGCGACTGCGATAGTACATGACATTGGCATGCCTAATGCCCCAGCGCCCGAGTTCCCGTTCGACTTCGATCCCGAAGGACTTGCGCAGGAGTTCCTTGGTCGGCGCCGGCTTCAGGCCTGTCTCGTCGGCGAGGCGCTTGAACTTTCGGTAGGGCGACTGCGATCCTACGGCTGCTGGCCGGCTGAGATGGTAGATATCCACGATCCAGCGGATAAGGCTGTTGCAGACTGCATCCACGGCCATGGTCGCCCTGGCCTGAGGATTGTAGTCTCCCTTGTCCAACACGTTGGACCCTGTCCTGCCTGTGAAATCGGGCAGGAACATCTTGTCCATGGTGCCGAAAAGGCGCTCGATCTTGCCGCGGAGGCGAGGGTGGTCGCCTGCGGACTTGCGGACGTGTCCCGCGATGGACGCGGCTGGCATCCAGAAGTCTTTTGTGGTGAACACAGGACCTCCATCGGTTTCGACGCAATCGAAACTGAAGGGCTCAAGCCAGTCCTGCTGACAGCCCAGGAGCCGGGCAATGCCGCTCCTGTCCATCAACGCCATGCGGAACGCCCCCAGCACGGCGTCCGTCTTCTCCGAGATGGAGAACGAGATGCCGGGGATGCAACCGGTGGCGCTGTCTTGGAGAACCGCGACCCACACCCGCAATGGCTTGATGATATCCTTCTCTTCGGGGCCCAGAAGGCTCCAGCGACCGCACTCCTTGTAGATGGACATCAGGTGCATCTGCCAGCAGTCCATCATGACGTGCTCGCCGACCCGGGTGTACTTGGGACCTTCGCCGACCATAGCCAACTTCTGGCGAGCCGCGGCAATGTTCTCGCGGCCGACCAGGGCTTCGACCTCGGGCATGGTATCGCGCACGACCCTGATGACCGTTTGGAGGCAGGGAAGCTTCAGCGGAACCTGACGGCCTGCGTTCAGAACATCGAGCTTGCCGCGCAGCTTACGGCGAAGCCCAGAATAGGAAGGCTTCATTTCTGTCTTGTAGCCTTCGCCGATCTCCTTGAGCGCGTTCCGGATCTCGGGGTCGATCCGGGGGCCACCTTCGGTGCAATTCTCCCAGCCCGGTACCAGGACCATCACGTCCCAGTTGTTGGCCTCGAGCTTGCGCAAGGCATCCCGAAGAGCGGTCGCACCGGGTGCATCGATGGTGGTCCAGCGACGGTTCTTGCGCTTCTTCGTACGCTTGGCAGCCTCAGCGGAACTGACGGCTTGGCCATCCGTGGACAAGCTTGCCAGGATCGGGCGAAGCTCAACCAGCATGGCTGGATATTCCTTCTCGATCCACAGCGTCAGCGCATTGTGCGAGAGCGAGGGGCTGCCGGTCTTGTCACGGCTTTGCTTGAGCTTTTCGGCCCACCGAAGGTCGCACAGAACCTGCACCTGGATTTGGTTGCGGTATTCGCCCAACACCCGGAAGCGCGACTTGCGACCGGCAATGCTGCCGCTCGGAGTGAAATAACCTTCCTCGACAAGCAGCTTGCCATCGCGGACACCATGGTCCATCTCGGTGCGGGACATGGTACGTTCGTCGGCGTCACCGTCCAAGGTAACGAGCACGAATTCAGACTCGTCGCGGACGAGCACCTTGTAGATGCAGGATCCGTCGATTACGGCGGCCAACGGGCCGGGTTCGATGCGTGGGGTTGTGTTACGCAGCTTCACGAGCTTGCCTTTCATTGCTGGAGCGCACGAAGCAGGCGCTGTCGATGCGAGCGGGTTCGACGAGTTCAAGAAATCCGTCCGCGATCAGGCGGACGCAGGGACGGAAGGCTTTGCGACCTCCACCATGCATGGCAGCAAGGTCGCGCATCTGGATCGAACCGCCCAAGCCGTTCGCCGTGTGGAGGACTGCGTCGTGAAGATGGGTCCACGGATCACGCTGTACCGAAATCAGGAGGACCGCATTGGCGACCAACCAGGCCGGAAGGTCTTCTTCCGTGACCAGGGCCAGCATGTCCGCGAAATCGACCGGCAACGAGTCCGCCAAGCATTGGAGCAGGGTCTGGGCTTCGGAAGTGGTCGTGCGGTCCTTGGGCTTGGCGAACACCGCTACCCTCGTGCCCGACTCGATGGTCGTATGGAAATCGAAGGTGTGGCTGAAGGGCTTGCCATCGGGTCCCACGACCTGGATCGCCGATGGTTGATCCTGGATGTGGATCACCGTGCGGTCCGCCATGGCTGTGAGAAGGAACCGGGACTCGATTGTGCTTTCCGCCACGAATGTCTTGGTCGTGAGCAGGTCGCAAACGATGCTGGTGCTCGCCTTGGTCGAGACGTGCTGGGCGCGAGGGTTGCCGGCCTCGTCGAAAGGAGAGAGGCGGGACGCCCCGGAGGGCACCAACTCTTCGACGATGAGATCGCAGCGGTCCGGCTGGCCGACAGGCCATTGCGTATCGTTGGCAGGCACGGGCGATACCATCTGCATGCCAGTGGCCGGTGCACGGCCTACAGAAAAGGACCCAGAAAGAGTGGATGGAAGATCGAGCATGATTTTCTTTCCCGTCGTACTCGACAGGGACGCGACCTTGACTCCGATCCAGGAGGGCCGCATCCATGAGGGGCATGACGCTTGTATCGAGGGTGGCGACACCTCGTCGGTGAGCGCCTTGACTGGTGATCATCGGAATGGCTCGAGTGGTTGGGCCCGATGATCTGCTAAGTGGAGGGCTCGGGTCTGCCAGGACCCGGGCTCTCCCATTGCTTCAAGCTATGCTGACTGCTTGGGCACGGTGCGGACTGCGTCGATCGCCTTGCGACGGTCACGACGCCTGGCGATCTGCAAGCGAAGGCGGGGACGCCGTACCGGCCCATGCGACTTGATGCGCAGGAAGCCGCGGTCACGAGCATGAGAATGCCGGCCCGGCGCAACCGGGACGAGTGGCACAAGGGGCCGAGGCCGCACCGACTTCTTGTAAAGAGAAATCAGGAACTGCTGGAGGTAGCGATCCCAGCAAGACCCCTCGAGATGGAGAGACCAATCGGCGAAACTGGATGAACTAAGGCTACGATGACCAAACGCCTTCATGCGTGCATGCGGGCGGATAGGTGCCCAAGTCCATCCCAAGTACATTTGCCAAGAACCCCATCCCATGCCCAGGACAAGGGCAAAAGCGGAGCAGTTCAAGACGGGCGGAGACTTCATGATCATTCCTTTCGGTGGCAAGCGAGGAGGAGGAGTTGCGCTGCCGATGGTCGTGACTATCCAGACGTTTGCCTTCGAAGCAACCGAAGAAAAACGAAAAATATGTGTTTATTCAAGGAGTTACCGTGTAGCGGGAATGCACCTCGGTGCCGGATCAGGTCCGGAGCGGCGCGCTTATCTGGCGCGTTTATACGGAGCGTGCCGGATCCGGTCCGGCAGGGGGAACAGGCACGAGAGATGCCTCCGGGCCGGTTCCGGATGCCACCGCCTGCCGAAACGATTGTCCCAAAATTAACGCTGAAAAAGGTTCCGTATGCGTTCTGGATTATTTCGTCGCGTCGATCGATGATCAGGGAATTCACCCCATCGAGGATAGCCGAATGCCCGCCAAGACCACTTACAAGCAGCTCGTGTTGAACGCCCGTGAAGCCGTACTTGCCGACCTGGAGCAGAACCCTGACGAGTGGCGCGATCCGGAACATTTCTTCCACCTGACCTACAACGAGGTGAAAGAGATGGTTGTCCCCGAGGACGCCGATTTCGAGTGGGCCGTCCCGATCCTTCGCGAGAAGCCCGAGCTTCTTGAGCGCGAGAACGCGCAGTCCTTCGATGCAGCGATCTACGTGATCTGTGCGGCCATAGAGGAGCAAGTCGTTGCCGACGTAACAGAGATGTTCCAGGCCACCGCCGACCGCCTCATGGATCCCGACTTCGACAACGACATCGATCGGGTGGATGGCGTGGTCATTCCCAGGGCAAGCAAGTTCGGACGGTGAACTCGATTCACCGCCGGTCAAGAATTAGATGGGATGGTCCTCGCAATAGGGGGACAATCCATGACCAAGAAGAAGATCCAGGCAAATACCACAGAACCGAGACTGAATGATCTGCTCGTCCTGCACCGCTACGCGCGTGCCAGGCCGATGGGTCAAAAGCTTGCGGGCACCGAATTCGTCAAGCAGCACGCTTCGGAACTGACAGCTGACCGGTTCGCTGAAACGGTTAAGCGGCTCGAAAAGGACTTCGACGAATACCTCTTCGTCAAGCGACCGAAGAGCAAACAAGAAACCAGAATGGAGTACCATCATCCGGAGCAGTTCCAAGTCCACCTGCACGGCCCTCGTAGGCCAAGGCCGAACGGGGCCCCGCATCCTGACATGACCCCTGTAGACGTTGGCGGTCAGATGACGCTCGCCGGAGAGCTCCTGGGAGAACTCGCTTCGCTGGTGGCGGGCTATGTCAGTGTTGCGTCGCGAGCCGTTGCACCAACGCCAGGTGGTAAGCGCCCATCCGATGAGGACCTGTATGCTGTGCTAGGTTTTCTGCGCCGAGAACGCAGGCAACTACACCGCATGGTGACTGTTTCCCGCGATGACACATCTTCTGTTTACGATCTGGGACTGTATCTCAACGAAGAAGTATTCGAGCCTGAAGCCAGCGACACACAGGACATGGTAACGTTGGCGATCCCGCCATGCCATCCTTCCGAGGAATACGAAGAAGAGCCAAAAATCACGCACCGGCCGGCGCCGAAAACCTCGACAGTCGTACCATTGAGCGCAGCTTTCAGGCGCTTCAGCCGGGGGGTGGCCAAGAAGGACGCGGTGTAGTTGATCGTAGGCGCCGGGCATGATCTCTAGGCGGGATTGTCATTGCCACATCCTGGGTCCGTCGGTCTTGCGGCGAAGTTAGGCAGGACACTTCTTGTGTGGTGGCAACACCGGAACAAGCTTACGCAGGGGTATAGAACCTCAGTGATCATGGTGACGGTTCAGGGGGGATGAACTGCGGCGCCAGGCTATGAAGCCGGAAAGAGAGCGCAGCCACCGGTTGCCGCCGGCAGTTAGCCAGTGATGTCCGACCACATTGCACAGTTCCAACGTGGTCGGCACTACGTGACTTCATAGCGGCACACTGACGCCCTCTCATGAAGGTCGATCGGTCTCGGCCCCATGTTCAAGGCGGCGGGATCCGAGAGGGATGACGTTTACTCCATAAGGTTCCGGCAGGCCTGCCCGCCTCTCGGCTTCCCGGATGGCGGATCGGGCAATAGCCGTGAGGGCGCCATGAACGGCGTCCTCATAGCATTTGTCACCCAGTTGGACGCGTACCTGAACCAGGCGGGCAAGCACCCGGATCAGCAATGTGTCATCCATTCGCGGTCTCCTTCCCACCGAGAGCGGTCGAGCTCTCGCCCATGATGTGCAGGAAGCGCTCGGTCCCGACGTGCCGCTGTTTCACCAGGTCCGTTGCCAGCGCCTCCACCCGGACCCTGTTCTCGCGCACGAGCGCCACAGCGCGGGCGTACAAGCGGCGAAGGTCCTTCTCCACCTCCATGCGAACGTCCGGGTTGGTTGCCAACACCATCGGCACCTCTTCAAGATTGGCCTGGTAGACCAAGTGGCTGCCCAGACCGGTGCCCAAGTGCAAGAGACCAATGGACCTTGTCGCAACAGCCAGGTCGCTTTGCGGCCCACCGCCCGAGCCGGTTCCAGCTTCGCCCAGAATGACCTCTTCCGCGGCCCGCCCGGACAGTAGTTGAACGACCATCCGCTCCATCTCCCGACGTGTCGGTGCCTTTCCGTCGTGCTCCACCATGGTGTAGCCACCGAAGGTACTACCTTGGACAATGGACACTGCATTCACTCGGCCCAGCCCGCTTGCATACGCGGCCACGGCATGCCCCGACTCGTGAACCGCGATGCGCCAGACCAATTCAGGCGTGCGAACATCAGGCGGGGCGATTACCTCAAGGAGATCAGCCATCGACATGGATCTCTTTGCAATGCGTGCACGTCGCCTTGCAGCCCTCACCCACTCGACCACAACCGCTCCTGTACTACCTGCTGCAAGTCGGGCGGCCTCGCGAAGATCTACGTTAGCTAGATCCTTCCCCAGATGCTGGCGTAGGATACCGGCAAGGGCCTCCTCGTCCGGAGGGCCAACCTCTAGGATTCTGGAGAAACGGCCAGCCCTGGTCAGGGCGCGATCGAGGCGTTCAGGATGGTTCGTAGCGCCTACTACCACGAGTTTGTCGGTCTTGCCGGAAACTGCTCCATCTAAGGTTGTCAACAAATGTGTGATGACGGGTAACCACCAGTCTGCTCCGCGTGGGGAAATAGTCGCCCTGGACGGCACAGCATCCAGCTCATCCAGGAAAACAATCGCTGGTGCAACGGCCTTGGCAGCAGAGAATGTCTCGTCGATTTTCTTGATGATACTGTCGAGGTACCCTGGACTACTTGCAAACCACTCACCTACAGAGGTCGCGACAAGAGGAAGTCCCGTGCTCTTCGACAAGCTACGAAGTAGTGCTGTCTTGCCAACCCCTGGGGGACCCGCGATTATGCAGGAAGCACTGCTGATTTCGCCGAAGGAGATCTCGCCCCGGCGCCATGCCTCCAGGTCATCGACAAGTTCAAGCGCCCAGGTCTTTGCTGGACCCATGCCATGAAGACTTTGAATCGGCGGGACGTCCTCGCTCGATGTAACGGCAGACACCTTGCTATCCGCAGCGCGGCGAAGTCGATCGACGCATTCTGCCGCAGTGGCATTGCGACGAATGCACGAGACAATTTCGTCGAACGTCAGACCGCGTCCGAGCGTTGGCGGCACCTCCACCGGAAGGTTTCCCGTGACTGCTTTGATGGCTTTGCTGATCGCCTGCGGGGGAATCGGCGGGAGAACGATCGTCTTGTCGGCAGCAGTCAGCATGGCGGAAGGCAACAGCTCCGCCGGCTGCTGCGAAACGCCGAACACACGCCCACCACCGGCGAGCGCCTCGACCATCCGTTCGGAGGTGTCGTCATCGGAACGGGAACGCTTCATGGAGCTCTTGTTGACATAGTAGTCCCAGTCGCCCAGCCGCTTGATGGCCTTGTAGATGGGTGTGACCCAGTCAACCGAAGGGGCTTGAACGACGAGGCAAAACCCGTTGCGTGTCGAGATTTCCTGGATGCCCTTGGCCCCCACCACGCTTTCGAGCAACGCCAGGGGCAGGCACTTCACAGCGTCGTCTGAAGGTTCGAGATCATCGTCGAAGTAGTCGTCTGGTTCGTTGTCTGCCATGTTTGGCTCCTATCCTGAGCTGCAGGCGACCAATTCAATAGATGGTCGTGCCTGCCTGGTCGTGTTGGAGAGTGGGTCGGCGGAACGTGGGGCGGATGCTTAGTCGACCAAGCCATGCAGGGTTGCCGGACCGAGTTCGTAGAAGCGGGATAGGGTCCTGACCCAGCGACGTCCCGGATCGATCGCGTAGATCTCCGAAGTGACTCCTGTCCTTCCTTCCGCGATGAGCGGGTGGTTGAACATGTAACCGGTGAGGCAGGGTCGGGGACGCTGCTCAAATGACCAGCCACGAAGGAGCGGCGCTTCCCGGAGCAGGGCTGGGGCAGGATGTTGTCCCAACCCCAACTTGCGCAAGTCAGTCGCCAGCCGTTCCAATATGGCGGCAGTCTGTTCTGGGTCGCAGCCCAGGAAATCGATGTTCTTTGGCATGAGCTCAACGAACCTGCTTGAAGCGAACCGTGGTTGCCGGAGCGATGGCCGCGTTGAGATCGATGTCGATCGCCCCGATCACCCCAAGGTGGAGAACAGCCCCGACCGGATCAGGATGGCGGAGCAAGCCGGCGAGTTGCGCAAGGGTGCCGCCGCCGTTCTTGAGCAGGTAGGAGATCACGGTCATTCGATCGGTCCCGCTGACCTCGTACTCCGGCCCGAAGGTGACGCGGCTATTGTCCAACCGCTGCGGCCTGCCAACAAGCGCTTCAGGAGCCAGGAGGACTTCATGCCCCGACGCCTTTGCGGCGGCCTTGACCTCGTTGAAAAGGGTCATGGATGCGGGATTGTTCCAGTGAACCTGCGGCACGCAGACCAGGCAGATGCGGCGGCTCTTGAGCATGATATCGAACTGGCAGAAGTCGTGCTCGTCCAATTCCTGCCGGCGCGCCAGTTCCGTTACGAGCTGGTTGGTACCGAGCACGACAAGGCCGCGATGGCTACGCAGCATGGCCTCGAGACTGTGACGAAGGCGATCGGCTTTCTTGCGGCGAGCGCTACGGATATTGTCGTCCGTTGCTTGTTGGAGTGGCTGGTTTATGGACATGACTTCTCCTCTCGTGCGTGAGCACGTGTTCAGATCGAAGTGCCTGGAGGCGGTGGTTAGTTGAAGCCGGACGTGTGCAACCACCCACGTCTCACGAGAGAGACGCAGCTTGAACATGCCCGGCGAGTGTCAGGGTACTAGTGCGTCGGGCAGGAAGCCCCACACATCATCAAGTGAGCGAAGCATCCAGCAGGATCGTGGCGCCGTCCGGGTGGACAGGCTAGATCGTGGATGATGCTGGCTTCGTCTACGAGCATAAGCAACAGGCCGGATCCGCCACCGAGGTCCAAGCCGGCGGGACGCAGGCCAGACTGCGGCAACAAGATGCAGCGTCGCCCTAGAGCGTGCATGCGGTTTCTGGCCCGTTCGAGCCTTGCCATGGCGATCGGCTTGTTCCAGAGCCTGTCAGGAATGCCCACCACGGTGACGGCGGTGTTGTTGCACAGGACCTGGAACGGTGCGGTCGTGGGAGGCTCACCTCCGAGATCATTCAGGACAGCACGGAACAAAAGGTCTTCGCCAACCAACGTCACCTGCTCTTGACCTTGCATCATCTGCTTCAGGTCGTGCTGGATGCGGGAACGTTGGCTCTTCTTACGCCGGCGAGGCTTCTTATTGGACGAGTGACCCGCATCTTGTTTGAACAGCATGAATTCTCCTCCTTGTCCTTGCGGACAAGCCCATCGGTCTTCCAGTTTTGGGATCGTCGTCCGTATGGACGCGGAGGGAAGGACTGTTATTGCGGCTGCCACTTAAGAGAGGCGCTCACTGCTTCCGTATGTATAGTCACTATAGGAGCATGCAAAGAAAGTCAAGCCTTCTTTCTCAAAATGTGCAACGGCGAATTTTTCGGTTAAGCTATGGTTACCGATCCGATTCGGAGCATTTGCATTGACCGATCATCTTCCCAGTGCTGCCCAGGTGCGAGCAGCGCGAGCCTTGTTGGCCTGGTCCCAAGAGGACCTGGCCAAGGCGAGCGGAACTAGCCGCCGTACGCTAGCCACACTCGAGGGTGGAGGCATCGTAAGCAGCGAAACCATGGAAGCCGTGCGTTCCGCCCTGGAAGCCGGCGGCATAGTTTTCACAGGAAATGGCGGCACGGAGGGTCTCAAGAGGAGATAGCCTCTCGGACTTGTTTGGCCGGATGCTGCGAAAGGCTGGTACCTCGAAGGAGCTGCGACGGATGGAGCCTGGTCTCAGATGGCGGCCATGGTCGAGTAAGACTGCACAGGACAGACGCCGTTAGGATCTAAGGGCGGGGCGCCGGGCGTGTTGCGGTTGAAGACATATCTCCGCTCGCATACATCAACGGCAGGCGGTTGCCCTGTCGCGTCGAAGATATCGGTGCCTTCCTTGAGATTACGCCAAAATGGAGCGTGAGGGCTGAATGCCTTGGCGCTTAGGTTGGCTTCGGTCATGCGGAACGGCAGCAGCTGCAGATGAACGGAGCGATTGCCGCCGCGAAATGACTCGCGAACCATGGCGTAGATTTCCTTGATCCCCGCATCCGTTATGGCGAAGCACCCCACCGACTTGCAGTCTCCATGCACCATCAAGTTGGTGCCGGTGCGGCCCCAGGCCTGATCGAACTTGTTCGGAAAGCCAACATTGAAGCTCAGCCAATACGCCGACTTCGGGTTCATCAATCCGGGGGTAACTTCGTAGAAGCCTTCCGGTGACTGGTAATCGCCTTCCTTGATCTTGGGTCCAAGAGCGCCCGACCACTTGCAGATCGAATAGCTCTTGAGCAGGGCATACCGTCCGGTGTTCGTCCGTTTCCAGACTTCCAGCTCGGACGACTCCTTGAACACGCGGATTGCCATGGCCTCGGTGGGGGAGGATCCGATTTCGGTCATGCGATCCAGTAGGGCCTTGGGCACAGGCACGTTGTGGCGATTGTCACCCACGAACTGGCTGCAGCCACCAATGAAGAAAACAACTGCGATCAGTGTGACGGCACGTAGAATGTGGATGAGCATCGGTAAGTCCGTTTGAGCGTCCGTCATCCTAGCGCGTCATGGTTACCGTATGGTTCTGTGCCGGAGCTCAGCGCGAATGCCAGTGTGGAAAAAGCAGATGATAAATGTGCCAGCCCAGGAGGGCCAATATCGCCAGAACAGACAGGGCAACCAGGAACTGGAACATGGATTCCGTAAAGAGCATCCTTGGACGGGCGCGCTCGTCCATTTCATTTACCTCCCCACTGAAATGCTAACACGGTAAGTTCCAGGGCAAAATGGACCAAGGGCCTACGTCCGTGCACCGCAGAATGCACCGAAGTCATTGCACGGCAACTACCTGAAGGCGCCGGTACGCCCCAAGGCACGATAGCGGGGCAACTCTGAGGGGCGCCATTCAGCTTCACCGCCTTCGTCGCCACGCGCGCCACGCTCCGATGCTAGGTCGTGTCCTGACCCTTTTTGTGTTCCACCCGGTCCGCATGTTCGATTTCAATCGTTGCATGCTCAACCTGGAAATGGTCGTGCAAACTTTCTTTCAGCGCTTCCTTCATGTCGGTCGCCGCCGCCAGATCGTTCCTGTCGGTGGCCAGGTGCACTTCCATGGCGGTGCGGCCTTCGCTGATCTCCCAAACATGAAGGTGATGGACGTCAACCACACCATCGGTGGCGCGAAGATGGGCGAGCAAACCATCATGATCGAAGCCCTTGGGTGCACTGTCCATCAGTACCGAAATTGACGCCCGGATCTCGCTGCTGCCGTGAATGAGAACGTAAATGGCGATGAGCGCCGTGACTGCCGGATCGACCCACGTAGCGGATGGACCCCAGACCATGATGGCAAGGCCGCTGGCGATCACCGCCACGGTGCCGAGTGCATCGGCGATCATGTGCAGGAACGTACTGCGGACGTTCAGGCTGCCGAGATCCTTGCGAAGAACCCAAGCTGCTGCAACGTCTTCAATGAACGCTATGGCACCGACGATCAGCACCGTTGTCGGCACCACTTCCGCAGGTTGAAGGAAGCGGGAGCCTGCCTCCCACAGCAGGTAAAGTCCGATCATGATCAGCGTAGTGAGATTGATCAGCGCCCCTACGGTTTCCGCCCGGGCATAGCCAAAGGTGCGCCGTTGCGTTGCCGCCCTCTGCGAGATGCGCCAAGCAATATAGGAGACCAGGATCGAACCGGCGTCGGACAAATTGTGGGCGGCATCCGCGATCAATGCCAGGGAGCCTGACATCACACCGCCTATCACCTCGGCAACGGTAATGCCCAAGTTCAGCACCAGTGCAATCAGCAGCCTGTTGCCCCGACCCGGGCTCCGGTCGTTAGTTCCGTGCGAATGGCCCATCGATACCTCCTTGGTGAAGAGACGAGGAGCCTAACTCCTGCAGCCGCTAGAGGAGCAAGCATGTTTTGACCGGATCGATGAAGCCTTGCCAGCACGAGATCCGAGTGTGACATTGCCCCTATGAAGACTATTTCAGCTACGCTTCTTTCGTTGGCCGTCATGATTGTAGGCGCGGGTGCATCCGAGCTGCCAGTCGTCATCCAAGATGGCGTTGTGCTCGAAGAGGCCTGGGCGACAAGCGATGGACAGGGCGGATTGGAGGTCTTTCTTGTCATCAACAACCGGACCCTGACCGAAGTTGGCTCGTTGAAGGTTGACGTCTTGGGCGCATCTGAAACAGAGCTGCGTTCTGCGTCAGGAGCGGAGATCGCCCCGGTAATACCCGCACGTGCCGAGCTCTACATGCAGCCAGGCGGCGTATATATCCTAGCCACAACAGCCGTGGAACCTGGCGCAACAGTCCCGGTCAGTGTCTCTGTCGCCGGGACTGCTCCGACATTGATCGATGCCAGGGTACTGTCTCCAGGAGAAGACGTTCCCGATCACCACGATTACGATCACGGCTAGCCGGCGGCTTCCAGAGCCGCTTTGACAACCATCTCGGAGTCGCGACCGGCACCCACAATAAGACCTGAGGCTCGGTTGCGCTGCCATGGGCGACCCAAGAAGAAAATCCCGGTTTTGCTGCGATCAACATCGATCCAGTCATCATGATTCCAGTATCCGACCGCCCAGATGAGCGTGTTCACATCAGCCCTGCTTCCATTACCGAACCATGCGGTTCGGCCTTCCACACGATCGAGGCGGGGCCGCACTTCGACGCCGAGCTCGCGAAGGGCCGTCAAACTCCGTCCTCGATCGGGGAACGGGTCCGTGGCCTGCATGATCCTGCCCAACGGCGATGTCGCGGATGCAGACAGAAGGCCGAGGCGGTCCATCCAGGTCCAGGTGCTTCGCCCGAGTATTCGCTCGGGGAAAAGCCGACGGGGTTTACCCGTCGCGAGCACGACCTTGTGGGTCTTGACCAAGTCGATGGCGATGTCACGTCCCGAGGCGCCGTCGCCCACGATGAGCACCGGTCCGGGCCGAACGCTCATCGAGTTCCTGTAGTTGGAGACTGTCAGCTGAACCACGTCGGTACTGATGCCAGAAGCGAGCCCGGGAACAATAGGTTGCTGGAAGGCCCCCGTACAAACGATCACTGACCCCGCCTCTACCATCGGACCGTTGTCCAGCTCGGCAATAAAGTCTTTGGTGGTTTTACTTAACCGGATCACCTTGGTGCCGCTCATCACCGGCAAGCCATGCCTTGCAGCATAGGTTTGGAGATAATCTGCGAACTCGATGCGGGTGGCGTAACCATTCGGATCGCCTGGCAGAGGCGAGCCGGGCAGGGCGCTAAGGTGCCGGGGGGTGAAGAGTGTCAGGCTATGGTATCGCCGGCGCCAGCTGTCGCCAACCTTGTCAGAAGCATCGATGACCGCGTGCGAGGCGCCGGCCTGCTGCAGCCGCCATGAAGCCGCCAGGCCGGCCTGGCCGCCCCCGATCACCAGCACGTCGACCTTTTCGATCATCGAACGGCGGCGACCTCGTTGGCAACCAAGGTGGCAAGCGCCTGGGGATCCGTGCTGTCAGGAGCCTTGCCGTTGACGAAGAAGGTCGGGGTCTGCTGCACGCCCAATGTCTCGATGTCCGCCATGTCGGCATTGATGACACCGATCATGCCCGGACGCATCACGTCTTGCCGAGCCTGTGCGACATCAAGGCCCGCCTCCCCCGCTATTCCCCAGGCGAGATCGAGGTCAGGTGCACCGTGCACCGCCCATTCAGGCTGCCGTGCAAGGAGAGCCTCCAACACCGGGATGAACTTGTCCTGCAGCCGGGCCGCCTCAAGGAGTTTGACGGCCTGGTCGGATCCCTCGTGGAACGGCGCATAACGTAGCACCAGCTTCACCTGGCCGGGGTGTCGATCCATGATCTGCTTGACGATGGGGTAGAACGCCCTGCAGGCCTCGCAACTCGGGTCGAAGAATTCTGTGATGGTCACCGGCGCATCGGCAGCACCGATGACCGGGGAGTGGGGGCGCACATAACCCGCTTCTTCGATCGTGGCGAACACGGGCGCTGCACTGGATGACTGCAACTGAGGCTGTTGATAAAGCCATGTAGCGACGCCAAAGACCAAAATGGCCACTGCGGCGACGACATAAACGGCAGTGCGGGAGTTCATGGGGTATTCCTCTTGAGTGGCAGCAGGAGAACGGAGATAGCCGCGAAGCTAAGTGCCGACAGGTAGGGAATTGGGATGCCCGCGAAGAGCATGCCCTCTCCGGCACAGGAGGGGCCGGTCGCCTGACAGGGAACGATCGGCGCCGGAATGATCCCGGCGTAGAGCAGGGAGTGGTAGCCCGCGACGGCCAGCCCGATGACTGAAATCGGCAGTGCATATGTCCAAGCCGCAAGGTCACCGCGGAGAGCAGCTATCCCGAGTAGCAGGGCCAGGGGGAACATTGCGATCCGTTGATACCAGCACAGCACGCACGGCATCTGTCCCATGACCTCGCCGATGAACAGGGCGCCAAGCGTCGCGACCAACGCCAACGTCCATGCGAGGAGCAGTAGGGTAGGTGCGTTTCGGTTCTCTGACATGCGAAACTCCAATCACTGACTGCAGGCTAAAACCTCAAGCCACTGGAGGAGCAAGGACGATGTTGTCGCAGGTCGGGCACTCAACGCCTGCGATGCCTGATTGTTGTCCACATAGCAAAGAGGAACCGAGTGCTACATTTTGGTATAATGGGGGTCAGCAGGCTCGGTCGGTTCGGAAACGATCAGTAAACGATTCCCGATGGTGTCCCCACGAGCTATGTTGTGTGCAGCTTATGGTTGTCCTGCCTTGGCATCCAAGGCTTGCTCAAGTGGGTGACAAAACTCCAAGGACGGCCAGCAACGCAATGATTGCGGCACTGACGAATATCTCGGCTACCGTTCCCTTCCACAGCAGACGGGCGCCGGGACCGTTGTTCGGGATGCGCGGGACAAAAATATAGCGGTTGACCAAGGCGAGAACCAACATCACGCCGACCAGTCCAACCTTTACAGCGAGTAAGGCTTGATAGGGCACCGCAATGTTGAGCTCCGCTTGGCGCAAAATGATCCAGCTGTTGAAGACACCGGTCGCCAGTGCGATTGCCACAGCGTAGTGGCCCAGGCCTGAGAATTTACGCAAGGCTAGGTTCGCGTCACTCCCCAGCTCGAGAGATGAGAGCGATTTCAGCGACAATAGCAACGGCAGCAGCGATCCCAGCCAGAACCCGGAACTCAGTGCATGAAGGACATGGCTGAGGCGATTCAGAAGTCCGACAAAGCCATCGACTATGGTTGCATGCCCGATCAGTCCAAGGCTGCCAAGAGCGAACGCACACAGCAATGAAAGTGCTGCCCAACCAGCACTGCTGCCCAGACCGAACACGGCAAGAGGCAGAAGGGAAGCCGAGATCAGCAGGTGCGATAACCATACCTGGCCAAATGATGTTTTGGACGCTACTGCGTTGATGACAACCGGGTTTACAGTATCAGTCCAACCTGATCCCATGGTCCCGGCCATAAGCATAAGCCATGCAACACCGCTAACCAGAAGTATCGTTGCAGCCACGATCGCGAGTTGCCGCAACGGACCGGCAAGGGTCCGCTGCAGGCGAGGGGGCGCAATCCATGTTTGGAAGATCGCCAGACCGAACAGCTGCAAAGCCGCCGAGTAGTGGAGGAACCGAACGGCGTAGAGTAACTGGTCCAATCTTATGGGGCGACCTTGAAGGTATAACTACCCTCAATTTTATGTCCGTCATTGGACACCATCGAGTACTCCACAATGTACGTACCGCTAGGCAGCTCGTCCGCCACTGTAACGATGACTGTTTTATTATCCATCGGTGCAAGGCTCAAGGTGCCGAGCTCTATCTGCTGACCATCATCTCCCGTTACCGTGACATTCGCGAAAGCTAATTCCAGACTTTCCGAAAAGGCGAGACGCAGCTCTTTGGGAGCTGAGGAGACGGGCTGCTCCTGACCGGGTACGGTTTCAAGCAGTTCAGCATGCGCATAGACAGGAAGGGGAGCTGCGACAAGGAGCAAGGTAAGAGCGATAGCGGCTGGGGCCCAGCGGCGGATATGAACATTTTTCATTCGAGAGGCTCCTTGATGCAGAATGGTAAACACAGTTGAGATTTGGCAAATTCACCTTCCATCGGATCACTCAACTAAGTTCGCCGGTCGGCGATCATGGGGTGAATGTCTCATGCTGGCAAGTTGACAGGTATTCTCGCTGCGGGATTTAACTGCCTCTTTGGGCCAAGTCTTTGCGCAGGCGCAAGCTTTAGACTTATTCGCATAATGGCTACGCTCGTCTTGCTACAAATATGAATGAGGCTTGCCAACATGGCGAGAAATACTTCATTATTGCAAATGATTTGCAATAGCATGTGAGGCGGAGGATGGACGAACGTGCTCCGAAAGAATTTACCGGTTGGGCTCGGAGCGATAGTGGGCCTTCGCTTTCCGACGTGCACAGGACAGTTCCAGTCCGTACCACCGGCTCGACTTGGCGGCGGGCAGCCGCGTTTGTGGGGCCCGGTTACCTAGTTGCGGTCGGCTACATGGATCCCGGCAATTGGGCTACTTCCTTGGCCGGTGGATCCAAGTTCGGCTATGCACTGCTAGTGGTCGCCCTAGTGTCCAACATTATGGCCATTGTCTTGCAGTCCTTGTGCGCCCGACTGGCCATCGCATCGGGGAGGGACCTGGCACAGGCCTGCCGCGACGCTTTCCCCAAACCGGTCTCATATGCCTTATGGGGATTGGCCGAGATCGCCATCATCGCCACCGACATAGCGGAGGTCATCGGAACGGCGATTGGCCTGAACCTGATCTTCGGCATCCCGTTGGAGATCGGCGTCCTGATTACGGCACTCGACGTGTTCCTGATCCTCTACCTCCAGAAGCTCGGCTTCCGCTGGGTGGAAGCCTTGGTGATAGCGCTGCTGGCGGTGATCGCCGCATGCTTCGTCGTGCAGATCGCGCTGGCCGATCCGAACTGGGCCGATGTCGTCCGCGGCTTCGCACCGACCACGGAGATCGTCACCAACCCCGAGATGCTCTACCTGGCGCTGGGTATCCTCGGTGCCACGGTAATGCCGCACAACCTCTACTTGCATTCAGGCATCGTGCAGACGCGGGATTACGGCAACAGCCTGCCTGAGAAACGCGAGGCCCTGAAGTTCGCCACCATCGACTCCACGGTCGCCTTGATGTTCGCCTTGTGCATCAACGCCTCCATCCTGATCCTCGCCGCAGCTACCTTCAATGTAGCCGGTCAGACGGAAGTGGCGGAATTGGGAGAGGTGCACAACCTCTTGGCGCCCATGCTCGGGCTGGCGATAGCGCCGACATTGTTCGGCATCGCCTTGCTGTGCTGCGGCATCAACTCGACCGTGACCGCGACGTTGGCGGGTCAGATCGTGATGGAAGGGTTCCTCGACATCAAGCTTCCACCATGGCTTCGCCGCCTGATCACCCGTGCCATCGCGATTGTTCCGGCGGCGGGTGTCACCATCTGGTTCGGACAGTCAGGCACTGCGCAGCTCCTGATCCTGACTCAGGTCGTACTCAGTTTGCAGCTGTCATTCGCGGTGTTTCCGCTGGTGATGTTCACTTCGGACAGGGAAAAAATGGGAGCGATGGTTGCGCCGAAATGGCTGATCGCGTTCGCTGTCCTAATAGCTGTCGTGATCGCTGGTTTGAACGCGAAGCTCCTGGTTGATTTTGTACTCTGATCTCATTGGGGCAGCTGTTCGAGCTACCTCATCGGCATTATGACGAGCGTGAACCCAGTGACCCGAGTACTGTCGCGGCAAATCGGTCGTCAGCTCGATCACCACCTTCATCCCGTTCTCCATTGGTGTCGCCCACGTCTGCAGCTCACCGGAGACGAAGACGCGAAATTTAGGCTAGCTGTTCCCCGAGGTTCCTTCGCGGTGCGATGGAGGTGCTCCGGAAAGGAGGTTCAACAGACCAAGCCTGCTCAGCACCACTATGGCGAAGGGCCAGACGATCGCGGAAAGGAAGCTTGCCAGGGCCATCTGACGCTGATCGGAGCTTCCGGTCAGCCCAGGCCAAAGGAGCGCCACCTCAACGACTATAACGCAGATCAGAGGCAAGGCCGTAGATTTGAATCGGCGTCCGACAATGCACACTGTGAAGAACACCAGGAGCCCGGTGTGAATATGTAAAGGATCGGCAAGGATGTTCATGGGGCGGGCTTGCTGTCGATTGAGTTCCGCTCACCCATAGCAGAGTCGCGCGCTTCGCAAATCCTGTGGTGCGTTTTGAACTCGCACCTTTACGGCGGCTTAAGCTTAACACCGCATCATGCCGCGAGTCCTGAAGGTGTCTGCACAGCAGCATACCTTTGGGACGTGTATATGAGCGGAAACCAATATGCGCCTTCTTGCTGGCATCGTCGTGATTTTTGTTTGTGTGTTCGGCGGTTATTCCGCAATGGGGGGGCACCTCGAGGTGCTTCTGCAACCGTTCGAGTACGTCATCATTCTCGGGGCAGCCCTCGGTGCCTTCATCATCGGCAACCAGGGTGCAGTGCTCAAGGGATCGCTGGGGGTGTTCGGAAAGCTGTTCAAAGGGCCGCAGTACAACAAGAAGGCCTATTTGGAACTGCTGGGCATGCAATTCGCAATGTACAAGCTCGTCCAGTCCAAGGGTATCCTGGCGCTCGAGGCTCACATCGAGCACCCGCATGAATCCACGTTGTTCAATGCCTTCCCGACGTTCGCGAAGAACCACCACGCCGTAACGTTTGTTTGTGACTACATGCGCATGGTCACCATGGGCGCCAACAATGTCCATGAGATCGATGCGCTCATGGACGAAGAGCTGGAGACGCACCATCAGGAACAGGAACGCATGGTCAATGCCATGCAAACCCTGGCGGACGGTACTCCGGCGCTGGGCATCGTGGCTGCCGTGTTGGGCGTGATCAAGACCATGGGCTCGATCAACGAGCCACCCGAGGTACTCGGCCATATGATCGGCGGCGCCTTGGTGGGGACCTTCTTCGGCGTCTTCATCGCCTACGGTTTCTTCGGGCCGATGGCCCAATCGCTGCGTGGGATCTACGAGTCCGAAAGCAAATACTTCCTTTCGCTCAAGGCCGGGCTCCTTGCCCACATCTCCGGCCAGGTGCCAGTCATGGCCGTGGAGTTCGGTCGCAAGGCCTTGATGTCCGAAGTGCGCCCGACGTTCGAGGAAGTCGACTTGGCCACGCAGAACCTGCCGGCCACCGCATAAGGACAGATCATCCTATTGTTGCCGAAGTCTTGGCTATGGTGTCTGGCGTTATGAAGCAGCCGTCCCATGAGCACGGATCGATCGCCGGAACAGCCGTGGCGGGACGCTCTGTGCGCCGTGCCTGTGCCCTCCTTGTGACCATGCTCCTGTTGATTCTTGGTGCTCATCACGCGACATTCGCTGCCGAGGCTGAGCAGGGCGGATCCGTGATCGTCCAGAGTGTTCCGCTTGTTCAGCACCATTGCGGCGGTACGGCCATCCACTCTCCAGTTTGTTGCCCCGGAGCGGTCATCCCTACTGCGGCGTCCTTACGCCTTCCCGCCAGTGCTGCCAGTTCGAGCCCCGAACGAGGCACCTCGGTTTCCCGCCAACTTTCCGTTCGCTCGAGCGTGTTCCGCCCTCCGATCGCATCATGAAGAACGGTCCTGCGGTCACCAAGGCCCAGGCCGGTTGCGTCCTATGATCGCTGCCCTTCAAGGCCGGCAGTCCATGCATCCCTTCTTGCGAGACGAAAATGAAAAGACGAGACCTCCTCAAGCTCATGCCTATGGCAGCTTTGCTGCCCCTCACCGGTCCGGCCCGTGCTCAGTCGCTCTGGGACATGATGAACCAGACCAAGAGCCTCAGTGACGCTGAACGCGAGGCCAACAGCGCCGCAGCAATCCAGGCCATCGATACAGTCGAGCCCATCCTGTCATATGACACGGTCAACAATTTGCAGATGGCCATCGCGCAGTATGAGCCATTTGTCGCGAGAGGCGGTTGGGAGCAGGTACCGCAGGAAACCTATGGGGTCACCATGGGCATTTCCCGTGACGGAGTGGTCCAGCTCAAGAGACGCTTGCTTGCCTCCGCGGACATGCCAATGGTGGACAATGTCGACGACTCGATGGACGCCGCGACCGATGCCGCCCTGCGTCGATTCCAGGCCCGTCACGGACTGCAGGTGAATGGCCAGGTTGACGAAGCGACCTGGTACGCCCTCAACGTACCGGCGGAAACACGCCTGCACCAGCTGCGGCTGAACCTGCTGCGGGTCCAAGCCATGGCGCCGGCCTTGGCCGACCGTTACGTCGTTGTCAACATTCCTGCAGCCTTCATTGAAGTAGTGGAGGGGGGCATGGTGCAACGCCGGCACACGGCGGTCGTGGGGCGCATCGACCGGCAGACTCCAATCCTCAAGAGCCGCATCCACCAGATCAATTTCAATCCTTATTGGAACGTCCCGGTATCGATCATCCGGCGGGATCTCATCAAGTACATGAACGAGAACCCCAACTACCTGACCGAGCAGAAGATCCGGATCTTCGATGGCAGCGGCAACGAGCTCCAGCCCAGCCAGATCAACTGGCAGACGGAAGAAGCAGTCAACTACTCTTTCCGTCAGGACCCAGGGCCGCAAAACTCGATGGGGAACGTCAAGATCAACTTCCACAACCCTCACGCGGTCTATCTGCACGACACTCCCACCAAAGGCCTGTTCGGCGAGAATGCCCGCTTCTATTCCTCGGGATGCGTGCGGGTGGACCAAGTGCATGACTTCGTGACGTGGGTTCTCCGCGACAACGGGGATTGGGGACCAAATGAGGTGGCGACCGTATTCTCGACCGGTGAAAGGAAGGACGTAAACGTCAGCAACCCACCCGAGCTCCACACCACCTATATCTCGGCCTGGGCGAACCGGAACGGCGTCGTCAGTTTCCGCGACGACGTCTACGAATTCGACCAAGCCGGCAAGGTCACTTTCGAGACATGAGCCGCCCCGACAAACTGACATTCGCGATTTCGGGCATTGCTTGCCCGGATTGCATCAGCGTCATCGAGAATGCCGCCTTATCCCTCAAGGGTGTGGACTACGTCGGCGTGTCGCTTTCGGGCGGCACCATGACGATCAGGCCGGGTCCGGGTCTGGATCTGCCCCGACTGATCTCGACGATTACGGCTCTGGGTTACATAGTCGAACCTGCGACGACGGGGCAGGGTGGTGTCGCTGGTCTGACCTGCCCGTGCAGGCGCTAATTGAGTCTCCTGTGGGGTTGCTGTCCGGAACTTGTGCCAGCGACCATCCGGATTTCGAGCAATATTGGGTGATAGGGTGAAGTTCCCATGAGGCTCCGACCAGCGGAAGTGGTCTTGATTTGCCCACGGGACTTCATTCTATGAGGCGATATCGCCGGTTGACCAGGAACCTCGGGCGAGTTTGCATGGAATACCGTCGACTGGATAGAGGCCGCAAAAGCCCAGTGGTCCGCTGAGGGCGCGGGAGAGGACCCGCTGGACATCGGCCACGGCACCCCGCCTCAAGGCCGCGATGCCTGGCGCCTGCCGCGGTTGGCGAAGACGCCTCGAACACTCGACACCAGCAGCAGGATGACGCCGGCAGTGATGGCGATATCGGCAAGGTTGAACGTCGGGAAGTGCCAGCCACCGGCATGGAAGTCGATGAAGTCGGTCACGGCGCCGTCCGGAAGCCTATCAACCAGATTGCCAAGCGCCCCGCCCATGATGGACGCATAGCCGAGGCGCTCGAGCTGCAGGCTGCTCCTGTGCCAGAGCCATCCCACCACTGCGCAGATCACAGAAGTGGCCAGGACAATGGTCCACCAGCCTCGCGCTTCATCCGACGCGAACATGCCGAAGCTCACACCGGTATTGAAGCCCAGTGCAAGGTTCAATACCGGCAGCACCGGGACAATATTGCTGTCGAGATACATCAATGCAGCTTCCTTGGTCGATGCATCGAGGCCGATTACGCCCAGCATCAGGAAGAGGGAGGCGCCGCGCTGGCTCATCTTGCGGCCTGCTTTAGGTCGGAGCGGGCGTCACGGATGATGGACCAAGCCGATTGCAGGAAAAGCCCGGCAACCGCGAAGGCGACGACCAGGTCCGGCCATTGCGATCCGGTCCACCAGACCAGGGCGGCAGCTGCGACCACAGCCAGGTTGCCGATTGCATCGTTGCGGGAGAACAGCCAAACGGCTCGCATGTTAGCATCACCCTTGCGATGGGGGATCAGTACCACGGCAGCCAGGACGTTGACCACGAAGGCCACCAAAGCAAAACCGCCCATCAACAAGCTCTCGGGTTGGTGGTCGATGAAGACGCGAAAGACTGTGGAGGCCACCACACCCAATCCAAGCAGGCCCAGGAAGACACCCTGCAGCAGGGCCGCCTTGGCACGGGCCGCAAGGCCCCAGCCTACGGCGACCAATCCGAGGAATGAGATCAGTCCATCCCCCAGGAAGTCCAGCGAATCCGCCTGTAGCGCCTGAGACCCAGCAAGGAAGCTGCCGACGATCTCGACAACGCCGTACCCGACGTTGAGCAGGACCACTATCCACAATGCGCGCTTGTAGGCGGGGGTGACATGCGACAGGTCGGGAATGTGCTCATCGTCATCACCGTCTTCGTCATGATCGTGCTCGCGTCCTGAAGCCTTCTGCCCACCAAGCCGGTCGAGCTGATAGCCGAGGTCGGCGACGGCGGTTTCCAGCACCGGCAACTGTCGGGCTGGATCGTCCACCTCGAGCGTCATGATTTGGGAGGCAATGGATACTTTCACGTCCTGCACGCCCTCGACCTTGCGAGCGGCGCCCTCGATCTTTGCGGCACAGGACGAGCAGTCCATCCCGGTGACGTGATAACGAATGGTTTGCGCAGTAGCACTCATGCTCGTGCTCCTTCTTGAGGTAGATCGGCATGACGGCTACAACCTGTAGTGACTACAGGAGCAAGAGAAAAATGCAGATCGGGGAATTGTCGCGTGAAACCGGGGTCAATATCGAGACCATCCGGTACTACGAGCGTTCGGGAGTGCTCCCTACGCCAGTGCGGCAGGACAATGGCCGGCGGGTCTATGGCGCCTCAGACGTTCGCCGCCTTGGTTTTATCCGGCATGCCCGCAATCTGGGATTTGACCTGCAGTCGGTGCAGACCTTGCTGGCCTTGCAGGAGCAGCCGCAGGCTTCGTGTGCCGATGCCAGCCGCATCGCCCAAGCGCAACTGGACGAAGTAGAGCAACGGATTGCAAGGCTGCAGAGCCTTCAGCTTGAATTGTCCAGGATGGTGGCGGAATGCAGGAAGGGAATGGTGGCGGAATGTCGGGTCATTGAAGCGCTCGACACGCCATTGTCCTAATCGCAGCAATCACATGTGTCCGAGCGGATCGGCCTGGGCTCAGTGAGGCAGGCAGATCTATCTCGACCGGTGCGCCATCTGCCATGGTTGGCTCTTGACCGGCTTGTCTCACTCCCAACGTCGGTCTAGTCATCACGCATTTCATAGGTCGTCCCGAACCGAGGTGCACCCATGCCCGTCTACGCCAGCACAGCCCTGATCTATGCCGGTGCGGCAATGGCTGAAATCGTCGGTTGCTTCGCGTTCTGGTCATGGCTGCGCCAAGGGCATTCCCCGGTGTGGCTGTTGCCGGGCGTCGTGTCACTGATTGCTTTTGCTTGGCTGCTGACGCTGGCTCCCTCGGAGAACGCGGGCCGGGCGTATGCGGCTTATGGTGGCGTATACATCCTTGCTTCGCTGCTTTGGCTATGGCTTGCAGAAGGGCATGTGCCCGATCGTTGGGATCTGACCGGGGGGGCACTTGCACTGGTGGCGGCTGCGATCATCCTGTTCGGGCCGAGAGGGTAGTAAGTAGTCGCTCTCTCTTCGCGGCGAGCTGGCGGTTCGTCAGATCAGTTGTTGCCAATATGGCGGCGCACTTTCGCCAGTCGCGTCTCGAATCCCTCCTCGGAAGCAAGCGTGCCGGAAAACCGCCCATCCGCAGTGACCAATTGAATGGACGCCTGATGTTCCATTTGGTAGTCGCCGCCTTCCAAAGGCACCTTCTCGAAGAAAATGTAGCGGTCCTTGGCCATGGTGGTTACCTGGTCCAATTGGCCGGTCAGGCCGGTGATGCGAGCGTCGAAATACTCGACGTAATCCTTCATGATCTCCGGGGTGTCACGCTCCGGATCGACGGACACGAAGACGACCTGCAACTTGTCCGCGTCAGCCCCAAGCGCTTCCAATATCCCCGACATCTCCGCCAGTGCAGTAGGGCAGACGTCAGGACAATGGGTGAAGCCATAGAACCATGCCGACGGCTTGCCGAGGAAGTTGGCCTGGGTAACCGGAGTTCCGTCCTGGTCCACCAGCTGGAATGGTTTGGCATAAATGGCTTCCCAGGCGCTGGTAGGCGACTGACGGGGACCGAAGGCGAGAAACGCACCGCCGGCAGCCGCCACGGCGACCAGCATCCACAGAAGTACCCTAAGTCTCCGCATACTTGACGGCATCGCGCTCACTGACCGTGACCTTCATGACCGGGACCGTCTGTTAGGGAGCGTTCCTCCACCTTGAAGGTGATGTCGATCCGACCTGCCTTTTCGAATACCAGGGTGGCGGGAACTTCATCGCCCACTTGGTACCGCTTGGCCGGTTTCACGAACATGGCGTGGGTGCCGTCGTCGCCCAACCAGACGATGTCACCGGCGGGGATGGTGAGACCTTCGGTAAGAGGCTGCATGCGGGCGATACCATCGGTAACGGTGGTCTTGTGGATCTCCACCTTCTCGGCAGCCGAGCTCTCGATTTGGATCAGGCGGTCATCCGTGCCACCATTGTTGTGGAGGGTCACATAGCCACCGATGACCGGGGCGTTCGGTGGCGCTTCCTCGATCATGGGATGATCGATGAAGATCGTGCCGGCGGTGAAATCGTGTGCCTGCGCCGTGGGAGCGAAGGCGAGAAATGCTGCTATGACGATCTTGTGCATGTTCCCCAGTCGATCTGTTCGTCTGTTTATCCCGCTGCTTAGATAAGTTCGCGACGGGATGGAATGCGGCGAGATGGCCCCCGCCATTTCAAGGCGCAAGGGCGTCGATAGCCGTCACCAACTCATCGAGAGACGTCTGGTTTAACGGACCGACATACCTGCGCATGACCAGACCATCTGCCCTTACCAGGTAAGTCTCCGGCACTCCGTATACGCCCCAATCGATCGCGGCACGGCCATCTCTATCGGCGCCGATGGCATCGTATGGATTACCCAGTTCCTCGAGGAAGGCCGTGGCATTTGCCTCCTCGTCCTTGAGGTTGATGCCGAAAAGGGCGACGCCCGTTCTTCGCTTGAGCTCGACCAGGAAGGCGTGCTCGTCGCGGCAGGGAATGCACCAGCTGGCGAAAACGTTGACCACGCTTGTCCTGCCCAAGAGATCGGAGCGGGCTAAGCCGGGGATCCCCGAAGCCGAGATTGGCGGAAGCTCGAATTCAGGCGCCGGGCGGTCGATGAGAACGGAGGGCAGGTCCGTCGATGTGTCCTTCAGGGCCACCGCGAAAGTGCCGACAAGCGCTAGCAGTATGATCAGGGGAATGCCGGCCAGAAGCATGCGACGGAGAGGTGGACGCGAGGAGGAGGGCTCGCTCATGGCGTGTTTGCCGGAACGCTGGCCGGTGAAGGCACCGTCACCTGTGCTGTCGGATTTGGTGTGGTGGCCCTGAAGGACAGCGGCAGGACAATAAACCAGATGACCACGAAGAGCATGGTGCCCCACAGGGCATAGTGGAACAATCGCATCGATAAAGGAGGTTTATAAGCCATGGCCGCCATCCAACTCTTGGGGTGTGATCGATGCTTTCTGGCTCACCTGTCGCCGTGATCCCGTAAGCATGCTGTCGAACAGGAAGGTGACCCCGATCGTTTTCCTCACGCCTTGCCCCTGCTGCCCTTCCATGCAAGCAAGCGCATGGCGTTGGCCGTGACGAGCACGGTTGCGCCAGTGTCTGCCAGGATCGCAGGCCACAGGCCCGTGACACCGATGACGGTCGTCACCAGAAACACTGCTTTCAGCCCGAGCGACAGCGCTATGTTCTGCCAGATGTTCGACATAGTGGCCTTGGAAAGGCCGATCATGTCGCTGATGTCCGTGACACGGCCATGCAAAACCGCGGCGTCAGCGGTTTCGAGCGCCACGTCGGTACCGCCACCCATTGCAATGCCTACGTCGGCTGCCGCAAGGGCGGGGGCGTCGTTGATGCCGTCACCGATTTTGGCGACCACATGTCCCTGGGCTTGCAGCTCCTTGACGATGCGCTGCTTGTCCTCCGGAAGCAGGCCTGCTCGGACGTCCATGCCCAAGGTAGAACCGATAGCTTTGGCGGTCCTCTCGTTGTCTCCGGTGAGCATGACGGTGAACACACCCTTATCATGCAGGGCCGCCAAGCCTGCCAATGCGTCAGGACGTGGCTCATCCCTGATGGCAAATACGCCCACGAGGGTGTCCCCGGCCAGAAGGACAGAAACCGACTTGCCCTCGTCGTTGAAGGCGGCAATGCGGGCTTGCACGTCGGCGGGGATGTCTGTCTCGCGGGTCGCCGCCTCGAGGGACAGGAGGGAGACGGACTCACCGCCGACATTGCCGCTTACCCCTTTTCCGGGGATGGCCTTGAGATCGAAAGCCGGGGGAATAGGCGCCTTGTCCGCCTTGGCCCGGTTCACGATGGCCAGGGCAAGGGGATGGCTCGACCCCGTCTCGATTGCTGCAGCCATGGCAAGCACCTTTGCGTCTGTGCGCGCCAGTGCCACGATATCCGTGACCACTGGCTTGCCCTCGGTCAGCGTGCCGGTCTTGTCCATGGCGACCATGGTGACGCTGCGCAGTTGTTCCAGCACGGCGCCGCCCTTGAGCAGGAGGCCGCGACGTGCGCCTGCGGATAGGGCAGCGGCAATGGCCGCCGGGGTGGAGATCACGAGGGCGCAAGGGCAACCAATGAGGAGGATGGCCAGACCTTTATAGACCCACTCGTTCCAGCCTTGACCGAAGAGGAGCGGCGGCACCACCGCCACCAGGGCGCCAACCAGGAGAACACCTGGAGTGTAATACTTGGAGAATCGGTCGATGAACCGCTCCGTAGGTGCCTTGCTCTCTTGTGCCTCCTCCACCAAAGCGATGACGCGGGCAATGGTGTTGTCCGATGCCCGGGCGGTGACCCGGACCCGCAATGCATTGTCGGTGTTGATGGTGCCGGCGAAAACGGTTGCCCCGACACCCTTGCTCTTGGGTACGCTCTCGCCCGTGACCGGCGCCTCGTCGATAGCGCTGTTGCCTTCAACGATCTCGCCGTCGGCGGGAATGCGGTCGCCGGGTCGGACCATCACCACTTGGCCGACTGTGAGGTCGGCAGCCGGCACCTCCCGTATCTGGTCACCATCCGCCAGCAGGGCGGTCTTGGGCACCAGATCGGCCAAGCCCTTTATACTGGCACGAGCTCGTCCGGCGGCGACACCTTCCAGAAGTTCTCCGACCAGGAACAGCAGCACGACGGTGGCCGCTTCCTCGGTGGCTCCGATAATGACGGCGCCTATGGCCGCGATGGACATCAAAGTCTCGATCGAGAACGGCGTACCGGCCAAGGCGCCGGCGATGGCCCGCCTGCCGATCGGCACCAGGCCCACCAGCAACGCGACCAGGAACGCCCAATGACCGAACCCGGGCACGGCGCGGCCAAGGAGGTATGCAGCTACCAAGGCAACGGCACATGCGCCGGTCAAGATGGCCTTCCGGCTGCGCCACCAAGGGCCGTCATGGTCATCATGATCGCCGTGCATGTGAACCGCCGGCTCCCCCTTGACTTCGTCAATTCCAGCACTGCCGGACGGTCGAACAGGCTTTGTGGGATACCCGAGATTGCCGATGCGGGTAGCGATATCTGCTAGATCCGCGTCGGGTGTGTGCTTGACCGTCATGGACTGGTTCACAACGGAAACGGAAACGTCTTCCACACCGCTGACGCGACGTGTTGCCGTGTCGACTTTCGTGGCGCAGCTAGCGCAATCCATGCCTTCTACACGGAAGCGTGTGGTTTCAATCCTTGCGTCCATGACAGCGACTCCTTGCAATCCTGTCGCTGTGCCTACATCCTCAAGTCACTAGAGGAGCAAGCGCAAAATGAATCACGTGATTGCGATCGGGAAGGTTTCCGAGGCGACGGGAGTTAAGGTTCCTACCATTCGATACTATGAACAGATCGGCCTTCTGCCTGCACCGCCTCGCACGGAAGGCAATCGCCGGACTTATGACCGGAAGGATGCTGACCGGCTGACGTTCATCCGCCACTCCCGCGAACTCGGTTTCGAGATCGACCAGATTCGTACGTTGCTTTCGCTCCAGGATCGCCCGGATCAGTCTTGCAGTGAGGCCGATACGATCGCGAAGGCTCGCCTTGCGGAAGTGAAGGACAAGATCGCCAGCTTGAAAGCACTGGAGGCTGAACTGGAGCGCATGGTGGAAGGCTGTTCTCACGGACGTGTCGAAACCTGCCAGGTTATCGAAATCCTAGCAGACCACGGCAAGTGCAAGCATCACCTGCACGATGCCTGAACTGGATATCGCCTTATGCGTGCACTGAATGAGCCAACATTACAACGGATTCGCCGCAGCGCCTCGAACCGTTTCAAGTGGCTTTACCGGGGTGGTCATAGCCCTCCAGTCAAGAGGCAGAGCGGTCGTCTTCCGGTAATCACAGGCCCTTGCGTTTCGCACAATGTGCCTTTGGATAAACTGCAACACCACGGGCGAAGCCGCCGTCTCATGGATGGTGTAATCCTCGTACAACATCCATAATGGCATATGCATATGGCATATTGCGCGAACTAGTCGGCGAGTGGCCAAGCTACAAAGCCAGCTTTTCGACAAAGGTCGTGCCGTGCAGATGATCAAGGGGGCAACTTGTGCCGAGAAGGGTATTCTTCAGTTTTCATTACGAACGCGACGTGCATCGAGTGATGCAGGTTAGGAACTCCTGGCTGCTGCGTCCGGGTGGCGAAGCGTCCCCGTTCTATGACAAGGCTGAATTCGAGGACGTGAAGAGAAGAGCCGGGGGCATCGAGCGTTGGATCGAGGACCAGCTTGCCGGCACCTCTGTGACCGTCGTCCTGTTCGGCAGAGAAACCTCGACCCGGCGCTGGGTGCGTCACGAGATCAAGCGCAGCTTTGAACTCGGCAAAGGGCTGCTCGCCATAGACATCCACAATGTGAAGCACCCTCAGAACGGCACCGATCTTCCCGGAGCGAACCCCCTTTCCACGTTTACGGTGGGTCGTGAGGCAACACCCATGGACCGACTGTATAGCCAATATGACTGGGTGTTGGACGATGGCTACAACAACATCGGTCTTTGGGTCGAGGCTGCGGCGCGGGCAGCTAACCGCTGACAGGTGAGCCGGGAGTGGAAGCATGGTCCAGTTCGTTACCTCGGCGGAACTCCGGTCGTTCGCCGCCTCGCGTCCTGTCACCGAACAGGCATCGATAAGGAAAAACGCGGAGAACCGGTCCCCTGAAGGCGCCACCTTTCTGTCCCACTCCAGCAAGGACGATGATCTTGTCGTAGGCGCCACCATCGTGCTCGAGAACCATGGGGCACATGTGTACGTGGACGAGGTAGACCCGCAAATGCCCCCCTACACAAGCGCCGAGACAGCTCGCATACTGAAGACCCGCATCCGGCAGTCGAAGAAGTTCGTGCTCCTTACCAGCAAAAACAGCAAGGACAGCAGGTGGGTACCTTGGGAACTCGGCGTTGCCGATGGATATAAGGCCATGGACAACATCGCCCTGTTCCCATCGTCGGAAACCGCCGATGACATGACATGGGCAGACTGGGAGTATCTGGGACTCTACCGTCGCATTGTTTGGGGTGAAACCAAGCAACGCTCGGGAAATCGTTGGTTGGTTCTGGACCACGTCCAGAACACCGCGTCCGAACTTGCGAATTGGCTGAAAGCCTAGGTTAGACTGGTTTGACGTAGAGGAGCCATGACGACTGCACCGATGATAAGTGAGGACGCCAGGATCGCGCATCTGGGCATGATCCAGGGAGTCATCTCCAGGGTGGCTTCGGATGCCCAGAACAGCAGAACGTTGGCCATCACCTTGGCTGCCGCCATGATAGCTGTCGCCCAGACGGGCAGTGCCGCAACCCATTGGCTCGCGGTCTTGGGCATCGCGCCGAGCCTCCTGTTCTGGTGGCAGAACGCTTTCGCGTTACATGTGGAGCGGTCCTACCGCAACCTCTACGACGAAATCCGTACGGGGAGACCTATCGAGCCGTTTACGATGGATTGGCGGACATACAAGCACTCTGCCGGCCCGTTTCGGACCGCCCTGGAATTCGTGGTTGCGCTGCCATTCGCCACGGTGATCGTCATCCTGGCGGTCGTAGCGAAGCTCTCGGCCTGACGCCGCCTAGATGTAGGCCTTGAATGGAAGGGGAGGCCGGTCACCCACCGGTGCGGCGGTGAGTATCTCCCCCACCAGATCGGCGAACCTCAAGGTAACCGGAAGGCCGTCCGCGAAGCCGGCGCTATTGAAGTTCAACTTGGTGAGCGACATGAGGTCTCCCAGCACCGTTTCGATATCCTCGGTCCCCCGAACAATTTCTACCGTGACTGGATTAGGAATTTCTCGTCCAGGGTAGGTGTTGAGACGGGGGATGAACCCAACAGTCCAGAGATAGGCGCTTCGCTCGCCCGTGACGATCGCTGTCCCGCGGAGAACCGTATTCTTGCCATACCTGAACAGCTTCACTTCGGTTTGACGCCGGATGCGTATGCCCGTGAGTTTGGTTGTTTCGGGCACCGACTCCATGAAACCCGCCCATTCCTCGTCGCCGAAATATGTCTGCCCGTGGATGAAGAGCTCGGCAGGAGGGGCTCCGTGCATGTTCGTGTAGGCCTTCACAATGAGCCCCATGAGTTCCGCGGCCTTGGCACGCCCGAGATGGAACGTGCCGTCTGCCTCCGAAAACCACGGTCCTACTGCTCCCTTGAATACCACCCCTTCACCGGAGGACAGGAACATCTGGGCGCCGCAGCAGGCATTGTCTGTACCCGATGCGCTTTCGACACGCTTAAAGATGAGTCCGACATAGCACACGCCCGGGCGAACGTCGGCTATGCGCCATGGCGTGCCTCCTGCCTTGTAGAACGACGTGGTGCAGAGGTTCCAGGCGACTGAGGCGGGATCCTGCAGGGACCTGCGGCGGTTCTCATCGATGTATCCGGCGAGCAGTGTGGTCTCGCGCACCACCTGCAGGATCTCGCCTGTATCGAGAAGCCTCGCCTTCAGCTGGTTGTGGAAGTTCTCCTCGTACTTGTACATTTCGAGCTCATCCACTTCCTCCTGGAACAGCCAGCCGTCACGCAGCATCTTGTTGGCGCTGCGCCTTCCAACAGCCCTGGAGGGGACCTGCTCCGCCTTTGGCACCCGGGAGTTTGGACGCCCGTACTTGTAGACCTCTTCCGGCACCACGACGAACCAGAGCAGCGGTCTGCTCTCCTCGTTCGTCCGGTGCGTACGGAGGGCCTCATCGTAGATGTCCACCGCAGTGTAGATGGCCTCGCTGCGATCGCTGGAGCGAATGCGGCTGCTGAGTTCCGCACCATCGATGACGCATTTGGCCATCGGAGTCGTAGGCCATTCTATGTTGAATACCGACTGGAAGCCCGGCCAGATCATGCGGTTCTCGGCCTTGCCGGTCTCTGGAGCGGCGATGGCGCCACGGATGGATGAGACCCAAGCTTCGAAATGCTGTATCCCCTCAGGGGTGCCGATCACCCCGACGTCCATGCGCGCCGGGTTGAGGTTCGATTCCGGAGGTCCGTATAGGAACAGGCCGTCCTTCGGGTGCTCGGATCTCTGGCCGAAGCCAAAGCTCAGTTGCGGCTCGTCGACATGGATCACGCGCCAGCCCTTCATGCCTCTTCCTCCAGCTCGTCGCGGGCATGGAAATCGTCATCAAGTTGATCTGGCTCCTCCGGATCCTCTGACTGGTCATGCAGGAGGAGATCGGCGGGCATGCTGCGGGCCAGCTGAACGCCGGACAGCTTCGCAGCGAGTGCCATGATGTTGGCGCCACCGAGATCGATGACGACCTCTTCGTCGCCGTTAGCCAGGAACGCCACGAAAGCTTCTTGCAGGGTACGCCACTGTGGATTCCACCAGTTACGGCAGAAGCGCTTCCTCAAGGATGACGTCCGCTTCGCGTCGGTAATGGCCTTTTGCCCGTCCTCGGACCAGCACAGGTAGGGCTTGAAGCGCACCATGGCTTGCTCACCCAGGGATACGTTCACCTTCATCGCGAGGTGCCAGTAGACACCCAGCTTTTCGCTCCTCCCGACCACGTTTTTCCACGTCGGCGTGTTCCATGCGGTCCTGTAATGCACCTTGTCGTTTTCGATCAGCCTCTTCGGAAAGAAGAAGGCATTTTGCCCGGCAGCGTCATAACAGACGAGGCCGCGTGCGAGCAGATGACGTTCAATGTGCTCTCGTAGTAGGCCCGTTATCTTATTCTTGGCATCGGACCTAAGTGGACGCGTTTCGTTCGCCTTCGGGCCGTCAAGGAACTCGCTGAAGCCGAAGACGCCCTCGGTTTTGAGAAGGTGGCTCTCACCCATGAGTTCCTGGATGTGGTCCTTGTCCGCCAAGGCAATGCACAACCGGTGGAAATGGGTATGCGGTACCCCGGTGTCCCTGATGGCTTTCGGGAAGCTCTCTCTGCTGCCCTCGTAGGAATAGAGAGATACGCGTTCTGGGAGCTTGGTTATTGCCAAGAGGTTTGTGACTGCTGTTTCTGGAGTTGCGGTGACCAAGGAACTGGCGGCCGCGTGGTCGGTCCGCCATTGCTCGAAAGTCGTCGACCCCGCCCCGCGGAGGACCTTAGACCGCTCGAGGGTCGCGAGCAGCTCAAGGTAGCCTTCACCCCAGCTGCGGGAAAAGTCCAGCGTATGCAATTGGTTCAACTGTGCTGGGAGTCGAGAGTTGGGCGTATCGTCAAGCCTGACGGGAATGATAAACTTGTCGTCGCCGAGCTGACGGCCCACGCCGTCGGCGATCGATAGTTCGCTCCGGAACCCCCTTCGATCAGTAGCGACACTGCTGCTTGAGATCACGCTCACAAACCGGATGGTTTCCTCGTGGAGGATTCTCTCGATATTGGCCCAGAACGGCGCCCCGCCATCGAGATCGGTCAGCTCAGCCCATGGCTGGTACCCCTCGCCGATGAGGCGGCTTCCAAGCCATAGAACAAAGTCGTTGTCCTCGGGCTTCGCGTGGCTAATGAAGATTGTCTGTCTTGGCATGCTTCCCCGCGAATCCTACCGGTAAAGTAAGTGTAGCCAATTCCGTGGATCACCACAGGCTATAGTTGTCGTGGATAATCGGTAAGGTCCGCAGTATCGTGTAGCTGTACAACGATGCTGCCAAGTGAGACTTGCCATGGGCGTTTATGAAGTCGCTATTCTGGGATCCGCCACTGAGCATCAGCGTCAAGTTCTGCAGGCCACGCTTGACGATCAGATCAACGATTTCGGGCTCCGCCTTGGCGAAGATGTCGTTCTTCACGACGCCCGAACGATCCATCATCGCAATCCACGAGCGGCCTTCGCCGCTGCCTATTTCGGGGGTGCCGAATCCGGCGATGAACCAATTGCCAGTGAGCTGGTAGCTTCCAGCCAACCTGTTGTTCCAGTTATCTCAAGCAATGGCGATTTCGTGCGGGATGTTCCGGCGTTCATGCAAACCGCCAATGGTATCCGCCTCAACAACGACGACCCAAGTATGCAGGTTCTAGCTTCCGCCTTGATGGAATGCATTGGGTTGCTGCGGCGGCAGCGCAGGGTATTCGTAAGCTATAGGCGCCCGGAAGCCCGAGCAGCTGCGCTGCAGTTGCACGATCTGCTGAGCAGCAAGGGATTTGACGTGTTCCTGGACACTCACGATATCCGGCCAGGGGACCCATTCCAGGACGTCCTCTGGCACCGTCTCTGCGATTCTGATGTCATGGTAATGCTGGACACTCCATCCTACTTCGACAGCAAGTGGACTAGGCAAGAGCTTGGTAGGGCATTGTCGAAAGAGATCCATGTGCTCAGGGTCATATGGCCTGAGCACAAACCAACCAAGATGATGGACCTGGCCGAGACGATCTACCTTGAACCTGCAGAACTAGTGGGTGCTGACGGGCCGCTGGCAGAAGAAGCCGCACAGCAGATCGCATTGGCGGTGGAGAACCTACGCAGCCGCAGCATCGCCGCTCGATACATGTCGTTCACGGGACGGTTGAGGGCTGATGCCGAGAGGGTCGGTGCGCGGGTGGACGGGGTGGGGGCCCACAGGGCGATTTCCATAACCCTTATGAATGAGAATAGAGTTTGGGCCTACCCGGTCGTTGGCGTGCCTACAGCCGAAACCCTCAATGATGTCGCTCATAAGGCTAGGCAGGCCAATCAGGGTGGCATTCCCATCTTGGTCTACGACAGCATCGGTATCAGGGACACGTGGAGCACCCATCTCAAGTGGCTTGAAGAGAACATCAAGGTAGTTCGCTCCATGAAGCTTTCGGAAGCTGCCTGGACCCTAAGCGGATTGGAGGACTGACGATGGCCGCCTCTATTTTCCTATCCGCTGGCATACCGGATCCCAAACGAGGCCCGCAGTACGCTGCTACTGCCGACACGGTCGCGATCGCTGCCGCGGTGTCCGCGCTTGTTCACGTGGTTCTCGGCCGCCGTCGGCTTGTATGGGGTGGCCACCCGGCGATCACGCCCATAGTTTGGGCGATGGCGGAGGAGCTTGGTGTCGAGTACGGGCAGTGGGTCAGCCTCTACCAATCCAAACTCTGGAAGGACGAGTTTCCCGAAGACAACGCCAAGTTCCAGAACGTCACTTACGTTGATGCCGTGGACAACGATGTGGACAAGAGCATCGAGGCCATGCGCAACAGGATGCTTGCGGAGCACGAGTACTCGGCGGCAGTGTTCATAGGCGGCATGAAGGGCATCGTTGACGAGTACCAGCTTTTCAGCAAGCTTCATCCCAGTGCAACCTTGGTCCCGGTCTTGTCTACCGGCGGAGCGGCACTGGAGGTCGGCAGGATGATCGCCGTTGAGGAATCAGACCTCCAAACCGATCTGGACTATGTCGCTGTTTTTCATCGACACCTAAAGATATCGGTACGCGAGGAGCGCTACGTCAACCCTGCATGGCAACCTGCGCTGGCGGAGGAACGCTATTGGAAGCCGCAAACAGGCAACGGATTTATCGAGCAGTAAGGGCGCTTCTCTAGCCTGACTCGAAAGAAATTAGCGAATCCTGAGCATGCCAGCGAGCCCGGGGTGTCCCAATACTGTCGGTGACGGAGCCAAAACGCCTCGGCAATAAGCCGGATTTGTAAGGAACAATGAGCGCTGCCAAATAGAAGTGGCCCTTGGTAATCGACTCTAAAGTACCGTGATTAAACGAAAAAACTCACGGTCGGACGTGTGCTGGAGCGGATCGAACCCATTCATGACAAAAGTGGTGCCCCCCGCCGGACTCGAACCGGCACGTCTTGCGACGGAGGATTTTGAGTCCTCTGCGTCTACCATTCCGCCAGAGGGGCACGGGGCAGGTCTCTAGCGCAGCGCGGGGATTCCCGCAAGGGTCAGGCTGCTAAAGCGAGCCGTGCAAGGTAAACTGCGGCAACCCCGATTGCCATGGCGGCAAAAAGATTGCGCGTCAGGGCATAGATCAGGGCCGTCGCCGCTGCGGCGATCACTTCGGCGGCGCTCCCTGTTACCAGGGCCGGGGCAACCAGCGAGGCCATCACGGCGCCAGGAATATGTTTGAGCCAGGCTGCAGCAAAGCCAGCTTGCGGCATTCGCCCGGCCAGCAGCAGACCGCCTGCCTTGATCGCCAGTGTCACCAGCGCCATGCCGAAAATGGCGAGAAGCGCCTCAGGGCTAGTCAACATGGCGCACCTTGTCACTCACAGCACCAACGAAGCTGCCAACCAGACCGCCCACCAGAATATACCAGCTGCCCTCGATCAGCCTTGCCGCTACAATGGCGGCAAGGGCCGCCGTCAACCAGGGCAGCAGGTCCGCCTTGCCTTTCCACATGCCTAAAAGCAGCGCGAGGAAAGTCGCGGTAAAGGCAAAATCCAGTCCGTAGCGCGCGGGATTATCGATAAATGAGCCGAGGGTGTGGCCAATCACCGTTGTTGCGAGCCAGCAAAAATAAGCGAGGACACCGCCGCCCAGGAGAAAGGCTGCCGTGCCGTGACCCTTGCGCATCTCGGCAATGGTCATGGCCCAGGTTTCATCGGAAACAATCGCCATGGTGAGGGCGCCCTTGAGTTGCTCGCCGGGCCCATAAAGGGGGCGCAAGGTCGCCGTCAGCAGCAGATAACGCAGATTGACGATCAGCGCCGCTACGATCAACGGCCCAATAGGCAGGCTTGCGGGCGTCGTGGTCCAAAGATCGAGCGCCACGAATTGCGCCGAGCCGGCAAACACCAGGGCGCTCATCAGCATTACTTCCAGCAGGCTCAAGCCCGTACCACGCGCCAGAACGCCCCAAACAATGCCATAGGCGGCAACGGAGATGACCACGGGCACGCAGGCGCGGGCGCCGGCAAAAAACTGATCGGAGAATTGGTGAGGAAGCGATGTGGCTTGTGTCATGAGGGATCAATAGCCGCAGTTCGTTGGCAAAGCATGCGCCAACTTGCCCGCGCCCGATGAGACTTGGTGATGGCCCTATTCGCGGGGCTGATGATTGGGAGCCGCAAAGCGCCGCTCGAGCCAATCGACGGCAAAACGCACGATTGGCTCGGCCTCCACCAGCACCGATGGCGCATAGCCAACCAAGCCGCGCTTGCCCCGGCCACTGGCCAGAAAGCCCTCGACAATGTCCGCGAAATAATCCGCTTCAAGGCCCGCGACCACCGGATCGGAGGTGTCGAATTCCTCGAATGGGCGCCACACTGCCTTGCCGTCAACCAGGATTGGCGCCTCATAGCGCCTGACGCGCTTGCCGGGAATGTCTGCCAAATGTTCGGCATGGTGCAGCAAGGTCATGGTGTCGAGCGGCGCGCCGATCAGCATGGTTTTGCCCCTTGCCTCCACCAGCTTTCCCAGGGGCGAATGGGGACCATAGCCATAATCGAGCGCATGATCGGCGGTGAACCATTGCGCGCGGCCACCCAGGGCTGCGCAGGATGCACCGGGATTGCCGCTGCGGCAGGCACCTGGCGTGGTGCGCAGCAATTCGGGAAATGCGCCATTGTCGCGCGTGGCGCGCGAACGCTCAGGATCAAACGGAGGAACATGCGGGCGCAGCGACGGATCGGGGAGGTCCCGATCGTCGTAGTTCCAGTCACAATAGCCAAGGATCGTGCCCGTGGGCCCGATCACATCCCCGATGGCTGCAATCAGCACATCCGGCCCACCCAGGATCGGCCCTACCGATCGCAAACCGGCATGAACCAGAACAGAATCCCCGCGCCCCAACCCAAGCGCTTGCACATGCTCGGCCAAGGCGGGACGCGTCCACATCGCGGCGTTCTTAGCTGCCGATATAGGCGATCTTGCGTGGCTCGGCCTGCGCGATGGCATTTTCGCGCGCATCATAGATCGCCCGAGCATCGATTATCGCCGCATGGTTCTCGGCCGACCAGTTCCACAGCTCGCTGATGGGGCCCTGAAGGGTCTTGCCCAGTTCGGTCAGCCCATACTCGACGCGCGGCGGAACCTCGGGATAGATGGTGCGGGTCACGAGTCCGTCACGCTCCAGATTGCGCAGGGTCAGCGTCAGCATGCGCTGGCTGACGCCATTAATGAGGCGCTTGAGTTCATTGAAGCGCAGCGTTCCGTTGCGGCCCAGCATGCCCACAACCATTACGCTCCACTTGTCCCCGATGCGGTTGAGGACGTCCGACATCGCGGTACAATTGTCCGACTTCGAGGTGTCTTGCAAATACATGGCGCCTGGCATCCTGCTGAACTGATTAGCCCCCAATATAGTGCCAGTTCCTTTCTGTGCCTAGGCTACATCTATGGGCCGGCGCAGATACACGATTGGCAGCCTGCGGGTGCCCCTAATGCCAGCAGCTTCACATGGCTGTCACCCCGGCCCGGTTTCCTTGAGGTTGGGGGAGGGCGCTGCTAGAAGGGCGCGGTCTTGAAGCCCGTCCTGCCCTGGAGCCGTTTTTCCCGTGCCCTTGATCCGTCGCCTTGTTGTTCTTTCCATGTTGATCCTTGCAGGCCTTGTGCCGGCAAAGGCCAATCCCATGCTCCTGGTCGATATGGACAGTTTTGAGGTGCTGTATGCGCAAGAGGCCGGCCAGCCCTGGCATCCGGCTTCCCTCACCAAGATGATGACGGCCTATGTGGCCTTTGAGGAATTATCGAAGGGCACGGTGACGCTGGATACGCCCGTGATCCTCTCCAAGCACGCGGTCAACCAGGCCCCGTCCAGATCGGGCCTTCAGGCCGGTGGGAGCATGACGCTCCAGGACGCGCTTTATGTGTTGATCGTGAAATCTGCCAACGACGTTGCCATGGGCATTGCCGAAACGATTGGCGGCAGCGAAGCGGCCTTTGTTGCCAAAATGAACGATGTGGCCAGCCGCATGGGCTTGACGGCATCGCGCTTTACCAATCCGCATGGCCTGCACGATCCCCAGCAGGTGGCATCGGCGCGGGACCTTGCGATCCTTTCCCTTTATATCCGGCAGAACTTCCCACAATTCATGCCGATCTTTGGCACCGAAAGCGTGCGCCTGGGCAAGGCGGTGTTCGAATCCAACAACGAACTGCTAGAAAAATTCGCGGGCACCACTGGCATGAAAACGGGCTATGTCTGCGCGTCTGGCCTCAACATGGTGGCCACGGTTCAGCGTGGCGGCAGGAATTTGCTGGCGGTTGTCTTGGGCGCTTCCTCGGCCCGCGAGCGCAATGAGCGGGCGGCCGAACTGCTGCTCAAGGGCTTTTCCGGCGCCGCGCAGCCCAACGGTCAAACCATCTTAAGCCTCGCCAACAGCCCCACATCCATGCCGGTGGACATGCGGCCGCTGATCTGCGGCAAGGAGGCCAAGACCTATGCCGCGGCCCAGCAGGCGGCATTCCCCATGGGCCTCAAGGGCCAGCCAACTTATTTGACCGACGACGTTCCTTCCACGCCCTATGTCGCGACCAATCTGGGACGTATTGCCGTCGGCGTCAGCCTGCCGCGCCCCCGCCCGCCACACCAGCCGCGTTTTCCCGCGCCCCTTGCTGCTGCAGCGCTTGAGGCCGCGGCGCAGCCGGCAAGCACATCAAATGTGCCATTTCCACGGCAGCGCCCCGCATCCCTGCGCTAGGCTGATTTGATGATCTCGAAGCGAAGGGTTTCGCCTTCGCTTGTTGTTTCGCATTGGTGCCCGTTCTGGCGGCAATAAAGCGGAATATCGATCTTGGCCATCGGGTCGGTAGCCAGAAGCGTCAAGCTCTTGCCTGCGCCAAGCGAAGCCATCCGCTTTTCTAGTTTCAGCACGGGCAGGGGGCATTTGAGCCCCCGTGCGTCGATCAGATCATTGGTCAAGAACCAGCACCCAGTGAATACCGTAGCTGGAGCTGGGGTTGAACGCCACGGCCACGCCGGCCCGTGTGGCATTGGTGCGAAGGCCCGCTGCGTCCGCGGGATTGTTGCGCCAGCCCGAAAAGGTTTCGGCAAAGGTTGCATAGCCGGCGCTCAGCTTCATGCCGGCAAGATTCTGCGGCGTCGTGGGCGGCGTGCCGGTCTGGGCATATTGGTTGGCCAGCGCCTGGGCGGTGCCATCCAGCGCCGGATCGGGGATCAGGGCCGGCAAGCCATTGGTGGCGCGATAGGCATTGATGATGCCGATAGCCTGCTCGCGATCGAGCACCGCACCGGGCTGGTCCATGCGCGCGGACAAGCCCGGCGCCAGCGCCATTCCAGAGCTTGGGGCGAGCCCGCCCATGCTGCAGGCCGCCAGGGTTGCTGCGATGGCTATGGCTGCGAGGGGCAAACAGGCCGGCTGGAGGAGACGCAGAGAAGGCATGGCGGAATTCCTGAAACGAGAGCGTTGCGGCTTTTGACGAGCCACGAAGGCTTTATCATGTCCGCCCTTCATAACCCCCGAGCCCTGCCATCCTCTTAATGGCCGGGCTACCAGCTGCCGCGCATCCGGTCCAGCAATTGGCTCAGCATCAGCTGTCCTGCCGGCGTGAAGATGATCCGGCCGTCCTCCACATTGGCGAGATCGAGCCGCTTGAGTTCCTCCAGCGCCTCGGGATCGGCACGGTGACCCGCTTCATCGCGCGCGGTCACGCCCGAAACGGCGTCGCCGCTTTCCAGCTGGTGGTAGATGGCGAAGGCAAAAACGGCGAGTGCCTTGTCGCTGAGATCGTTGGGCGTGGTCATCGCGAGTTCATCCTGTTTCGCCCTTCGCAACTCCGGTTTGGGCAGATGGGTTCCGGCTCGCGCCAAGCAACCCGATCAATCGCGCTGGCATTATGCTGCGTGGAGGAGACCCAAACATGAGCAGCAATCATTTTCTCGTTGCCGCAGCCGCCATATCGGGATGGCAGTTCAGCCACAAGGGCAACATCACCGGCCCGTTCGACAGCAAGGAGCAAGCCATAGAATCGGCCATTGCTGCCGCCGGGCAGTCCGATGACCCCGACGCCGAGGTGGTGGTGCAGGACGCCGACATGAAGATGGAAACAGTCTGGCGCCAAGGAAAATTGGCGCAGACCTAACGTCCTTGGCGCGGCCTAGCCTGTCTCGCAGCCTTCTGCCAAAGCGAGGCGTCGCCTTCGATCAGCACCTTGAGCAGGTCTTCCATTTCGCGCCTGTAAACCGGCCAGAAGCTTGGATCATGTGCCGAGATCGTCCTTGTGTTGTCGATCAGGTCTGCCAGCTTGATGGTTTTGGCAGCAGCAGGTGCCTTGGCCGTATGCAGCAGATCAAGATGCTTGCGCTTGCGCCTGTTGCCGTCCCCTGGCCGGGACACATCGGTCAGCCAATCCACGAGCTCTGCAATATCCTTTCCGAATTCGGCGCGGATATCCTCGATGGTCACCGGCGTATCCTCCACCACATCATGCAAGAGCGCAGCCGCGATCATTGCATCGGTATGAGGCACCGAGCGCACGATTTCCGCCACCGCCACTGGATGCACGATATAGGGCTCGCCCGTATATTTGCGGCGCTGATCGATGGATCCATGCGCCTCGCTGGCAAAAGCAAGCGCCCGTTGCTCCACCTCAGACCTCACGGGCATCCCCCACGTACATGGCTGAAGGCCCTGAATGGTCGTGTGCTAGCGACGCCACGATACCCGCAGCAATCACCTCGCTGCCCATTTCGGACGGCTCGATGGCGTTGGCGAAATGCTCCTGCTTTGTCAGCATCACGCGCAGGTCGATCAGCGGCATCCTGCGGCGCGCGGCTTCTCGCGTAATCACATCATTGAGCACGCCCAGGGCCAGATTGGCCACCCGCCGCTGCCCGGCCTCGGGCGACCACACATCATAGATGGTGCAGATTTTCGCCTGCCTGCCCGTCGCCTCGACAGCATCGAGCAGCGCCCCATAAATTCGCGCAAACCGGTCCCGCACCACGAGGATCTTGCCCAGCGCCGCCGCAACACTTCCCGCCGGCTCCACCAACACACCCGTCGAGCGCAGCGCATCATTGCCCCCGGCGCTGACAACCAGATCCGTCGCATCACCCGGCAAAGCCAAAAGCTGCTGATGCACCCCCTCGATCACCGCTCCATCCCGTGCCAGGAGGGTCGCCGCATCTCCCGAATGGAGCCTTGCCCTCAACCTGGCCACCACCTCGCCGCCAGCGCGCACATAGGTGCCATTGTCCAGGATCGAATCCCCCAAAAGAACCACATTCCGCAAGGCCAGCTCCTTTTCCCGAGCAATCCAGCCGGAGAGGGAGTTGTTCCTTGTGTTGATTTGGGCAAACGGTGTTTGGGTGGTGATCTCGACGGGATTCGAACCCATGACCCCCGGATTAGGAATCCGGTGGTAAGGTGTGTATCGATCCTCAGCATTTAGATCAAGTTGCCTGAAATCCCAGCGAAACCAAGGAACTTAACCACAATCCTGCCGGTGACCTTGCCGGAACACCGGATTGATGATCGATATTGCGGCGCCCCAGTTGCGCCCCAGTGTAGACCATGCCGATCACGATCACAAACTCCACCCTTGCCAAGGCTAAAACGGACGCCGTTCCCGGCGGCAGCGCATATGAGATCACCGACGCCCGCTCGCAGGGTCTCGAGCTACGGGTGCGTCCGCGTGGTGCTATGTGGTGCCTGCGCTACAAGGTGGCGGGCAAGAGCAAAAGGCTGACGATCGGATCCGTTGATCTGCTCTCCATTGCCGAAGCTCGCCAAGTGGCCAGTGACGCCCAGGCCGTGATCCGGTCCGGCGGTTTTCTGGACGAGGGCTGGATGACCAAGCGCCTCGTTGACCTCGGCAAGCTCGAGGCTGCTCCCGTGCTGGCACCAATCGCCTGGACGTTCGAAGAGGGCAGGACGGAATATCTGGCCGAGACCAAGCGAACCAAATCGATCGCGACGTTCAACGACTACCGGCAGATTTTGCAAAGCGTCGATCTTAAACACCTCGAAAGTCGCCAGCTGCAGTCGATCACCAGGCCGGAGCTGGCCGAGATTCTGAAGGCTGTTCACCGCTCAGGTCGTGAAACACATTCCGATCACGTGCTGCGTGTCCTGCGGCCGTTCTGGGCATGGCTCGGCGACGATGCACAGGTCACGAAATCGGGTGTGACGCCCGGGCTGCTTGTCGGGCTCAAGGCACCCCCGCGATCCCGTGTCGAAGACGATGATGAGGACGATCACGGCACCTACGTTCCCGAGCTTGAAGAAATGGCATCCGTCATCCTGAATGCCAGATCAGGCGCACTGTCTCCGGGTATTGCCGGCGCTGTTGAACTGCTGGTGTGGACCGTGCAGCGACGGCGGGCGATCGTCGAAGCTCGGGTGCAGGATTTTGTCCCGCGTGCCGACGGCAAGACGGGATTGTGGTCGGTGCCGCCTGCCAGCCGCAAAGGGCGTAAGAAGAACGGCAAGAGGAAACGGCCCCTCGTGATCCCGCTGCCCGAACCGATCTGGAACTGCGTCCTGGCCGCTGCAGCTGCGAGGGGGGAGACGGACAGTCCCTGGCTGTTCCCGGCGGACGGAGAGCAGGGCCACATGCACGTGTCGACCCTGACCCACTACCTCAGCTATTTACCCGGCATCAGGGCAACACCGCACGACATGCGCCGCGGTTTCGGTACGCACGGTGAATCGATCCTCGGCTTCATGCGCCAGGACACCAAACTGCTATTCGATCACGAAGACGAACCATTCAGCGTGCGGGAAGTCACTCACCGTTCAGCTGCCCCCAGCGCCGGCATGACAGGCATCCATTATTCCCTCCATGACGGTACCCACCGCACTTGGCCGATCATGGAGGCATGGGCTGCGGCACTGCAGCGTGAGATCGATCGGCTCTTGGCTGAGAGGCCGCGGCTGTTCGATCAAGAGTTCGTTGCCCGTGAAGTTGCCCGGAACAAGCGGCTGCCAAAGCACCGGCGGAACGCCTGCGTGCCGCTGATCCCGGTCGCTGCTGAGTGACAGTAATCTGCCTCAAACACGTCCGCTGAGGTAGATTGGTGACACTCGCAAAAAACACCGCCTGAGCCGGCAAATTGATCAATGTATGTTCCGGTGATTTCGCTTCACATCGGTGCCAGGAAGCGCAATGATGCGGACGTTGGGGACGCCTGAGCTCTATGCAGCCCAGGCATCCTACTCCGACCAGTCGGCGTAACACCGGCATAGCGGCGGGGGACGGGTGATGCTTGCAGGCTGCCCGTCCCGCTGCCAACAACCTCTTATAGATCAATTGACAGGCAGCCCGCTTGTGTCCCGTGAGGTTGTGAACAGGACTAATGTTCCCCTTCTGTGCACCACCGGGGCCAGTCTCCGCTAAATGCCTGAAGCCCCCCAATTTTATTGTTTAACAAACGATTAACAGTTCGTTGTGAACTCTGTGGACAGTGGGGGTAAACCAGGATTTGCATTGCCGTACGTTCTCATTTCGTTCTAGCTGCCGACATGACGAACAGCCCGCCGAGCTCCGAATTTTATCGCCCGCGAATCGGACAGGCCGCGGCCAAGGGCCTGCTGATCATCTGCCGCTGCCATTTGTGCCGGCAGTCACGGGCATATATCGCCAGCGACCTTGTTCAGATCTACCACCCGGAAACCTTTATTGCTGACCTGTTCGGCGGCCGCTGCCCCCGGTGCGGCAGGCCCGATTGTTGGTCCGTCCGCCAACGCTTTCCCTCCTATGAAGATGTGGGCATGCTGACCGTGCGACGACCTGCAGGTGTCCGGCGGACGCAGCTCTGGCGGGATGAACTTTATTCAGCTCCGGAGACCTCAAGCACGCCCCAAGACGGATCCCAGAGCTGACTGCTTTCAATGTCGATCGCGATGCCACGATAGCCATATTCCCAGGCGTAATCGTCGGCCAGCTTGAGAGCATCGCCGACGTCGTACGGACCTTCCCAAAACTCTGGCAGTTCGTGCCATGCAGGCAACGAGATCATTCCGCGGATCACTCCATCACCGCTGGTGCGGATGATCAGGATAATTGATCGTTCATCCGGGTCGTCGATCGACAGGCTGGAGATCGGCTTGGGGATTCGTTTCGGCTGCTCCAGCCTTGCAGGGGACGGTCCCGCTGCAAGGCGTTTCAAAAGGGCAGTGATATCGTCGGCAGAGTCGGACATGAGATGTCAGTACACCGACTCAAGGCATTGGATAGAATCAACAATCCTTGCAGCAACCGAATCGATCTGCACGAGTTCTCGACTCCCATGATGTGTTTGAGTACCCCATGGCGGGCGTAAGCCCAGCCCCCGCAAAAAGGCGGTCAGTCCGCCGGGACTCTGAATCTACTCTCGATTCCGTACCGCTCAAGTTCATCCCAACCATGCAGCCCAGGCTGGTCGACCAACCGCCGGCGGGCGAGGGATGGCTGCATGAGATCAAATACGACGGATACCGGTGCCAGCTGCACATCGATGGCAGCCAAATTACCACCTATACCCGCAATGGCCATGATTGGACGCACAAGTTCGGGCCGATCGCCAAAGCCGCTCGGGCAATCCCGGCACGGCAGGCGATCATCGATGGTGAAATCTGCGTTCAGGATGAGCGGGGCGTCACCGATTTTTCGGCATTGCAGTCGGCGATCAAGTCACGGCCGCAGGACCTGGTGTTCTTTGCCTTCGATCTCCTGCACCTGAATGGTGGGGATCTGCGACCAGCACCGCTGGAGGAACGGCGGGCAAAGCTCCGCTTGCTGATCAGCCAGGTGCCCGGCAGCCGGATAGTGATGTCGGATGAGTACGATGGTGATGGTGCCGCCTTCTTCGATCTGGTGAGCGACCTGGATCTGGAAGGCATGGTCAGCAAGCGCAAGGGCAGCCGATATTGGTCAGGCAGCTCGGAGGCTTGGAGAAAGACCAAATGCTGGGCAGTCAGCACCATGGCCGTGATTGGCGTCGAGCGGGACAAGGCTGGAGTGCCGTATGCCCTACTAGCGAACGAGCGTGGCTACCAGGGGGCGGCTTTCGTTGGCTTGCCCGTCGGGCTCCGGCGTGAGTTCTGGCGATATGTCGAGGGCAAGGCTGCAGCCGTGGCGCCGATCGTCGGGCTCAAGAAATCGGCGACATGGCTGCAGCCCGGAATGACGGCAAAAGTCAGGTACTTGAAGGGTTCCGACAAGATGCGGCACGCGGTCGTGCAGGGTGTCGACTTTCAAGCCTGAGCCAGCCGGGCGGCCTCATATTGCGCCAGCAGCCGCAAGCCGGATTGGGTGGCATGAACCTTGTTGGGGGATCCCATGATCAATTTGTCCGCAAACAGCAGCTGCAGGATCGGGCTGTCGTCGATCGGGTGCGGGTTGTTGACCAGGCTCTTAAGGATGGCGACCGCTTCGGGAGTGAGTTCTTCGATGGTCATGCCGTCTGCATAGCCGATTCCGATCAGCTATAGCGAGTTGATCAGCGGCTTCTTGGTGTCGGTGCCTTCATACCGGCTGTTGTTCACCGCTCGATCGACCTGGTAGAACTCCAACTGACTGTCCAACTGCGATCCGAGCAGCAGGGCTTTGGCATGGCTGCCTTGGTCTTCGCACGACAGCCAACGCTCATAGCTCTCCTGGGCGATGATCAGCGGCATGCGGGTGTGGATGTGCTCGATCTCGGGCACCGCCGGTGCCGTGATTATGGTGCAGCTGGTGACGCCCAAATTGTCGTTGCGTGCCCAGATGCCGGCGAAGCTGAATGGCTGCCCCTCTGGTAGCTGCAGCAGCCACGGATCCTTTTTGCCGTCATCAGGATTGGTCGTCCACTCGAAATAAGCGTCGGCCGGGATCAGGCAGCGACGGGACCTGAAGCCTTCGCGGAAGGCACCCGAGGTGTCCACGGTTTCGATCCGGGCGTTGAACATGGCCGCCTTCGGCAGCTCCTTGGCGAAGAACGGCACCAGCCACCACCGGCCCCGGTCCAGCTCCATGTTGCCGGCCTTGTCCAAGTGGACGAAATCCACATCCTGCGTCGGGGCAATATTGTACCGCGGCTGCATGTTGTGCGGCGCAACGGGATGGAGTTCATCGGTCAGCTTGTACAGGGCGTGGAGCTCAGGCCAGGTCAGTTCGTTGGTGAAGCGTCCGCACATTCAGTCCAGGCCCTCCATCTCCGCCAGCTCTCCCCATTCCGGCTGCCATATTGAGCGGTCTTGGATCGCTATGATCACGCGCTTGAATGCCCATAGGGCACAAAGGGTTTCCGCACGCTCCAAGGCTTCCGGATAGATGGAGGCCAGGACTTCACCGAATTCAATGCCGGCAGCGGTAAACGCTTTTTCGTCCGAGCCGATGCCGACAATAATGGCGTCGAGTGCCACCTCGTCGTCATCAGTGGTCCACTGGTACGGCATCATTCGACCGGAGGGTTCAGCTTCTTGGACAGGTCCCGCATCTGGAAGGGCGGCGGCCCGTGAGGATGCTTGTGGTCGAGGTCGGGCCGCTGCTGGATGACCATTACGTGCGGGTCTCGCAGCAGCATCATGCCGCGACATTCAATCCTGCGTTCAGCGCTGGCCCGTTCGACCTCGATGAAGCCGTAGGCCTTCAGATCAGCGTCGAGTTGCCGGAGTGATCGCGTGTCGAAAAACAGTATCGGCAGCTCCCTGCCCACCTTGCCGAGGGCACCCTCGGGGGCGACAATTGCTTGGTACCAGCTCATGGGGAACTCATACCGGGGCACATGTATTGGGTCCATGACCGCCTCTCCTCCCTCAAGGTGGTCTCTCCCTTGGCCGCCGGTATGCGCCCCGTGCCGGCGGCTTAATTGTGCAACGGTCCGTTACACAATTAAAAAGGCGGTCCGAAGACCGCCTGTTTTCGTTGCTGGGGTGGTGGTGATCAGAGACCGGCCAAGATGTCGAGGTCTTCTTCACTGATTTCCGGTTCCGGCGGTGTGGGCAGAGGGCGCTGGAAAACGTCCTTGTACTTCCACTCGAGGTTGAAGACGATCTGCCGGCCAACCTCTTCGTCCTGGCTTTCAATCTGCTGCAGCAGGAAGTTTTGGATCTCGACCAGCCGGGTAATCCCAGGTGTCGCATAGTGTACCAGCGTGCCGCGGATTTCGACATCGATGTCCCGGGCAAACAAGTTGATCATCATGCCTTCAGCCCTGCGACGAAGATCGGCGATCCGCTTCAGCCGGGCTCGTTCGATCCTGTCGGCTTCACGCTTCAGTTCCTTGAGCGACTGCTTTTCTTCCTCAGCTGATCGCCAACGCCGCACCCGCACTTGGCGACGGTTATTGCTGGGCCCGACCATGACATACAGCGGCTCCGTTTCGAGGAGACGGAAGACTATCTCGCGACCCAGCGTCGACTGTTTGACGATACCGTTCTCAATGCCCCGGCGGATCATTTCGCCGGCACGCCGTGCGTCGAATTCCATCCGATAGTGCCGTCCGTTCGCCGGGTTGTAGAGAGTCGCGAGCTTCGAGATCTCGATCGGCAAATGCGGGATGTCGCCCCACGTTGCGAGAATATCCTTGTTCCGGAAGTAGTCTCCGTCATGTCGGTATTCGAACGGCTGGTAATCCGGCTGCAGGGTCTCGAGGATAATATCTTCGTGCATGATCAACCTCCCATCTGCGGCTCGGGGCCGTCATTGTCATTGTCCAGTTCAGTCGCCATCCGCTGAAACTGCCTCTCCGTGGCGATTTCAGCTGCCACCCGCAGCGGGATCCGGATGCGGGCCTTTTCAGCTTCAACCCAGCCTCGGATGGCCATCTCCAGCCGATCTTCTGTTTCCGTGCTCAGATTGCGCTGACCGAGCAGCACCTTGGACAAGTTGCCACGGTCAATTTTGAGCACGTCTGCAAAGCGTCCGATCCAGCCCGGGGATTCGACCGGCTCGCCTTTATCGTCGAGCGGGCAGCCGCCCAGGACCATGCCGGCACGCTTGAAGCGAGCCAGCCGGGGATCGGCAAGGCGGGCGGAAACGGGGTCCATTGATGGCCTCACGTATAAAAGGGTTCGGGCTGGGGCTGGAGACCGAGCAGAGTGTCGTCGATTGTCTGCTGGATCAGGGCGACCAGGCCGTCGAAGGTCAGATCTGTGACCTCGTGGTGGCCGGCGTATGTGTACCACCATGTCGTGCGGTCACGACCAAAGTTGACGGGGAAAGAGTGGCCCTCGGGCAATGTGGCAATGAACCGGTCGACCTGGGCGGAAAGGTGGGCAGCGTTGCGGGCGGTGATTGTGAAAGAAGAAGCGGTCATCTGTGTAACTCCCCTGGCTCGACACACCATGTATCATCGCCATTGACACCAATATTGTGTCAACGGTTGGGAAAGTCAACAGCAATACGTCAACTGAAAGCGGATTTTAGGTCAGGGGGAAGCTAATTCGGAGATAGCTTCTCATCGGCAACAACTTTGGCATGTGACGCGGATTTTAAGTCAACTGCTCTTGCAACTGGCAGAATCATCGCTACTCTAAATGCCATCGCTTCGATCCCTTTGGGTCCGGCGGTGCCCAAAGGAGGGCGACACAGATGACTGACAAAACACCCCCAGATTTCCTGAGCATGACTTGGCGCGAAGACGGCTACGGCGGATATAAAGCTGTAATGCCGGTGCCAGATTTCTGGGCCATCTACAAAGCGGAGCGTGACGAGCTATGGGCTGCCGGCATCAAGTGCGGCACAGAGAGCGCTAACACCTGGCACGTCTACTATGACCCTCGTTATGACAAAGCAGGCGCTGCTGCTTTGTGCCCGCAGCTCGAGGTCGCTTACGCCGGAAAAATCGCTGAGCTCCGAGCAGAAAAGGCGGCGAAAGAAGAGGCCGAAGAACGCCGTCGCGAAGATGCCCGTCGCCGCCATGAGGAATGGTTGGAAGACAATGCTGATCTGATCCAAAGCACGGTTGGCAAAGCCAAGCACCTGCAGGCCACGTTCGGGGAGTCGTTGCACGACAAAGACCGCATTGCCCAAATGCTGGCCTGCCGCCCAAGCCCGTTGATGATTTCCGATCTGCAGAAAGCTATTTCCGCAGCGGAGCGCAAGATTGAGCGTACCTCAGCATCGGCAGCAGCGAAATCCGGTGGCGTCACATGGCCTGATGAGGTCGTCATCCGTGCCGTTAAATTGCTGACTTTGGCCGATGCCGATCACGCAACAGAGCGCGATTTCCAGGGGTGGGACGCCTTTCACACGTCAATGGGCCACTGGTGCTATGGGGCTCTCAAAGATGCCCGCCATCGCGAAGCGGCACTCAAATTGGCTCGCACTCTAGTCGGGAGGCACACAAAGCAGTTGCTGCCGTTCATGCCCGAGCTCGCCGATCTCGAGGGTAACGGGCTGCCCGAGGGCAGGCTGGGAGGCGCGATATGACCCTCCATATCACTATCAATTTTGATGCGCTGCCGGTCACCATCGGCGGTCACACGATGACGGGTTCAGCATCCGTGATTGTGCCCGTGACGTCCGAGCAGCTCATTGTCCTGCTTCAGAGCGGCACCCAGACTGCGGCGGCTGCACCGATCCAGGTATCTCCGCAGCCGACCATCGCTGCGCCGGCGCCGATTGCACCCGTCGAGGCACCCGTTGCCGTTCCGGAGCAGCCGGTCGTCGATCCCGTGCCTGCACCTGTTGAGCCTGAGCCTGTTCCGGAAGCAGCGGAGACTGGAGCTGATCAGACCAAGGTCCGCAAGCGTCGCAGAGGCGTCTTGAGCAGCATGTCGGACGATGACATCCATGCTGCCTTCAACGAAGCCGGCAGTGCCATCGAAGCGGCAAGGATGCTGGGCGTTTCCGAGCCCAATATCTATGTCCACAGAAAGCGGCTTGGTTACGAGTTCCCGCCGCGGCAGCCAAAAACCAGGGAGGTCGCCGGCACGAAAGCCAAAGGCAGGTTTCAACTGGTTAGCTGACTACCGCGTCGATCCCGAGGCCGCAGAGCTAATGGCCTGCGTGCTCTCGAGCTCGGATATTGGCACGTTGACGCGGACGGCGACATTGTTGAGCGGCCCCGGTATGAACCGCCAGCACCAGCAATCCCGGATCCGGGACTGCTCACAACGACGGCTATCGTTCCGGTCGAGCGTGTGCAGATCCAGCCCATCAAAGGGCATCCAGAGATGGAGACCCCGTCCACTGCACCGACGGGGAGATGGCGACCGATCCGGCGGCGGAAACAGCTGCCGGCAGGAACATCGGCTGACAACCAGAGGCTGATCGATGAAGCCATTGCGGCGGGTCGGTTCACAAAACTGAAGCCGGGCATTGCCGTCGGCGCATTGAAGAAGTTCTGACCGATGATGCTGACAGCCTCAACAATTTCACGCAAACCTGTCCCTCGGAGAATCAATCCGGGGGATCGCGTGGATTTACTCATCAAAGCTCTGCTGCAATCCGTGCTGCCGGAGATGACATCGCGGCGAATAGGACGGCTGACGGGCAAGTCGCACCGCGTCGCCCAAAAGTGGCTGTCCGACGAAATGCCTGTGCCCGACGATGTCTTCCACCAAGTTGAAGCCCAAGCCGAACTGCTGAAAAATAGCTCTTTCCCCGCCGACCTGGATGCGGCGATCGCGAAAGCAACCGCAGCAGGATTGCATCCTGAAATCATCGCCAGCCATCTTGCCGCCCAGTACAAGAAAGTAACCGGGATCGAGATCGAGTAAGGATCTCGTTAACAATCCTTAACGGCTCCGCTTGATTGAGCCATCAATTCATGACACATGACGCCTCCGCTGCGATCCATTGGGTCCAGCAAATCGAAAATGTTTCGAGGCTGATCATGGCACCTTCTGATGACGCTGCACGCGTCACCAAATCCCATATTGAAGATCTGAAGGCTTGGCGTAAAGCCGTGGCAGATGTTGCCGCTGGCATCCGGCTGCCGACGCTCGACGAGCTTTACAGCGGCATCGGTTTTCTCGCGAAAGACTGGCAGCAAGATTGCCGCGTCTGGTGCGATGAGCAGCTGATCAATGATGCTCTCGAAGAAGCGCACGACCGCCTCGCACACCTGCGCAAGACGTGCAGCGAGGTCGCCCTGAAGGATTGCTGGACGGCCCTCGAATTTGTCGACAACGATGCCATCGATAGGCTGGATTTCTATCTCGCAGCTGCGGGGAATAAAGAAGCGCTTGAGCGTGTGGTTGTCGCAACGCTGGGCATCCGCTTCGGCAGAATCGAAACGCGTCGGCTGATTTTCGGGTTGTCGCTGGCGAGAAATCCTGGCGGTCTGACGGGCGAGCTGCGGTCCGTATTTACTGAAGCGGCGATCAAGACGGCTGCTGCTGACATTGAATGGATGCGTGCTGCGGCCAAGATCCTGGATGCCCCGGAAGAAGAAAAGTCCCTGGCCGACCTGGTGCTGGCCGATGTCGCCGAGGACCGGGCGGAAATCGAGCCCGAAGATCCAGAGCCGGAGGTGCCGGGGATGGCTGTCGTGCCGATATTGTCGGTGGCCACAGGGCACAAGAAAGACATCGCGAAAATGTGGGCCGGGATCGCCGGCAAGCCGCTGCCGCTGATCATGGTCGACGATATTGTTGAGCCACTGAAAGCCATCCAGGCCGAGATGCCGCATGCTGGTGAATTGGCGATGCAGATCGCCATGAAATTGCAGATTGGCAAGGCTTTCAAGCTGCCGCCAATCCTGTTGCTGGGCGACCCGGGCAGCGGCAAGACGACATTCTGCAAGCTGCTGGCGAGATCGTTTGGTGTCCCGTCCGCGGTGCACAATTTTGCCGGCGCATCCGATAGCTCGATCGGCGGCACGTCGGCGCAATGGTCAACAGCCCGCGAAGCCGCTTTTCTGCAGCAAATCCGGCGGGAGAAGATTGCAAATCCCGTGACGATTTTGGACGAGATCGAAAAGGCGGCGGAGTCGCGGCACAATGGCTCGGCGTTGGATGTCGTTTTGCCCTTGCTCGAGGTGCACACGGCACGTCGTTTCCGCGATCCGGCGCTCGAGGTCGAATGCGATCTGAGCGGGATCACCATCCTTGCGACGGCCAACAGCCTGGACGGCATCCCCAGCCCGCTCAAGGACCGGTTCACCGTTTACCGCATGCCTGATCCCACATGGCAGCACGTGGGTGTTTTGAGCCGCAGCATCCTGAACAAGATCGCGGAGGAGCGGGGGCTCGACCCCCGTTGGTTTCCGGATCTCGCAGGCGACGAGCTCGAAATCGTAGAGCGGAACTGGCCTGGCGGCAGCATCCGCCGTCTCGAAAGGATCGTGCGGATCGTCATCGACGGCCGCGACCGCCTGCTCCGCCACTAACGCCTGCCCCCATTTTTGAGGATTGAAAATGCCTGATTATTTTGAGGCACGCGAGATGCTGCGTGATGCCCTGCGTCAAATTGCCGTCCATCACGCCAACCAGGACGCCCGCACGTGGGCCGAAAGAGCATTGGCGGAGTTGTCGCCATGGACGGTTTACAAGACCCTGTGCCACCTCAGCGACAACGCCTTCGACAAGCTTGGCGAGTTCTTCTTCGATTGCGTGCGGGCGGGAGGCTTCGATCATGCGTAAAGCACGGCAGGAACTCTTGCGGCTGATCGTCATGGCCCTGCAGAGCGGTGGCATTCAAGGCGGGGAGCAGCGGGCATTTGCGCGTGAGATGGGCGAAAGGGAGGATTTTTTCGCTCACCACGTCACCACCTACTATGAGAATGTCAGCATGGACAGGCTGGCCAACCTTTACGATGTGGCGGCGACGCGGGCGGGCTGGATGACGCTGGCGGAGATCTTGCGCCAGTATCATGACGATGTGCGTGATGGCCGCTATCTGCCACCTGATCTCGAGCGTGAAGCCCGGCGCTATGTTGCCCGGGTGGAGCACATTGCACCATACGACCAGGTTTTGGCAGCTGTCTGGAGAGCTTGGCCGCCCAGGCCGAGGCCGACTTACAGCCTTGATCCGGATGACGAACAATGAAACCCGGCCGAAAAATCCTGCGCAATTCCGCAAAATGCTTGCAGTGCGGCGACGAGATCGAGAGCACGTATCGCCATGATTTGTGCGATGCAGTTGTGGTGGCATCGCCGTGGACGGCGGCCATTCCTACATCCGCAGGCTGTTCAAAGACAATTGCAGATGGATCGACACGTCGATTGTGATCGATGACGATGATGTCAAATGAGCCGCACCCGCCGGCATAAACCGCATGGCAAGCCCGGACATGACCGGGACGGCACAATCCGTCCCGAAGGCAAAATCACACCCGATGATTTCACAGTCGAAGTGCAGCGTCGGGATCGCCGAGAGCATGAAGCAGAGGTCGGCAAGCTGGCGAAGGGCGAAGTTGATCCCGATGACGTGCCAGCAAAGCCTGCCCGCCGGCGGCTGTGGCAGCTCTGGCGGCGGTGGTAAAATTGCAAACAAATTGCGATGTCGCGGCTCACCGGGAACTAACCGCGGCACTGTATAGCTGTTGCCACAACAAGAAAAAGGTGCCGCGAAATGGCCAACGACGAGATCAGCAAAGACGAAATCATTGAGAATTTGATCCGGCAGGTGCTTCTGCTGCAAGAGGTCGCACGGGAGCGGAAAGAGCAGTTCGACACACTGATGGCCAGGATTGAGTCATTTCACCTTGCGTCTCTGGGAACTCCCGATACGCAGCGGCAATATCCTACCATCGAGATCGACGGCAAGGTGGGCATTGATTTCGGCGCCCTGATCGCATTTCCGCCAGATGACGATGCCGAGGCCGCCTAGCTATCTAGCTATCCAGGCAGCCGGTCAGCCGCCGGCACTCCGCCATCTCTGCGTTAGACAGGTGGCCGAAATGGGCCATGCGATCGAAGTCGAACATAATGGTTTTGGCCCGCAGCGGATCTTCGTCGCCGGGCCATTCGACTGTGATTTCGGATGCTTCAGGATGAACATCAACGACGGTCAAAACCGGTGAGCCGGATCCGAGGCGAACGCGGAAACCCACGGGATAGATGAAGCCTGTCATGCTGCTTTCCTTTCCATCCGCTTGCGATCCACCGCAACACGACGGCGGCGTTCCTGGCGGTTGGCTTTCTCAGACCGGGGAACAATGCGGAGGAACATCGCGCCTGTCAGCGACCTCTCCGGAACCAGGTCGTGATCGAAGGCGGGCGTGTTCATTGTCCGCTGCTCCGGGCCACGAGTTCATAGTGCCAGACATGCCGCCAGGCGTAGCTGCTGTCCTGCCCCTTGCGATCGGCAGCTTCAGCAATGCACCGCCAGCTTTGCGCCGTCGCCCAAGCCCAATGCATTTACGCGATCGCCTTGGCAGGCCTGCGGCGGGCAGGCGGCACCGATGGTTTGTTGCCCTTGGCCGTCAGGACAAGAACAGCATCGCGAACGTCGCCCATTGTTGCGGTGGCGATATCAAGGCTCGACTGCATGCGGTCGATCGATCGTTCAAATGACAGCTTGAGCTCGGCAATCTCGTCTTTTTCGACATAGTGCCGCTCAACGTGCTGCTTGATCTCGACGACTTCGGTCTTGAGCAGCGACACACCGGCACCCAGGTCAGTTACCCGGCGATTGGTATCGGCGATTGCCTCGGTCAGGACGGCCAGGTCTTTCGTCGTGGACGTGCGAAAGATCACGTAAGTGGTCCAGACGCCCAACGCACCCAGCACAAGGGTGACACTAGCAGTGATGATGCCGCCCCAGGGGAGTTGAGCAAACCAGTCCATTACGGTCTCCAGGCACAGTGCTGAGCACCGTACGAGTTATGGGGCAGCACGCTTTCGACGAGCTGATCCGAGGCATTTTCGATGTCGGCAGCCGACGGGTGGATAGGCTTGGCAACGGTGCAGAAGTCGCCGGCGGTTGTGGTGCAGCCGGTCAGCAGGGCGATGATCGCCAGGACCACAATCAAGTCGGCTAGGAAGCAGGCAAATCGATACCAGGAGATTCTTATCGGACCCATTTGCTGAGCTCCTCCCTGCGCTTGCTGGGAGGCATCTTGGCAATGGTTTCGTCGACCTGGATGCGTTCCTGAAGGGCTTCCAAATTGCGCTTGGCTTGCTGGGCTTTGATCCGGTCGACACCTGATTTGCGGCCGATCTGGTACGCGATCCAGACGGCAGCAATCGCAATGCCGATGACGGCAACCACACGGACCACAGGATTGCCGATCAGCCAGGACAGCGCTGGCAGGCCCCATGGTGTGGCGAGGAGGCCGTGGGCGATGACGACGATCGGGGCAAAGGCGAGGATGAGCTCAAGCATTGGGACCATCCGCAAGTACTGCCCAGGCAATGCCGGTGATCCAGGACATCAGAAAGCACAGCACTGCAGCCAACCCCGCTCGGTCCATCAGAACCGACAGATGCGGCGTCAGGGTGCAGCCATCACCGGTGAACACTTAGAGCCAGGCACAACCGAGCCAGGACACGGACATTCCCGAGATCACGGCAAGGATGACGAGAACCTGCAGGATGGTCATGGCGGCGGCGATGAGCATGAACGCTTTACGCATAACGCTCACCCCACCAGATCACGATCAGGAGCAGCCCCAGGAGGAGCTGAAAGACGGAGCCTGCCACCATGGCAATGAGCCAGCCGGGACCGAACCCGACCAGAGCGCAAACACCCGCAAGGACTGCCACGGCTGAAAGGGCAGCAGCGACGCCGGTCAGGAAGAAGCAGATGATGTCCAACACGATGTGCAGCCAGGGCCGACGACGAGGACGTACCCCTTCAACTGTGAACTTCGTCGATACGTCAGCTACACGGCGCATCACAATGCTGCCTCCGCTTTCCGGGCGTTCTTGAGCGTCACCCACAGCTTGGTGCCGATGCTGGCGACCAGCAGGGCGACGAAGATGACCTTGAGCACCTGAGAATAGTCCGACAGCTGGACGATCTGCCCGGCAGCTTCAGACAGGGTGGCACCAACCGTGCCGATACCGACGCCGGCGGCAGCCTGACCTTCGACGGTCTTGGTCACCGCAACCTTGCCGGCGTTCTTGATGTCGTGGGGTGTGCGGCTGTCAGAGACACCCTTAGGGCGGACGGGTTCAAATTTTGGCGTGGTCTTGAACGCGGCCATTGTCAGCGCCAGCTCGAGCACATCGTCGACACGACGCTGCCAACCCTTGCCGAACGTGGACCAGCCTTTCAGCTTCTTGAGGAACTGGAGCCGACGGGCGACATAGCCTTCGATCAGCCCGTTGACATCATTTACGGCAGCGATCGCCTGCAGGGTTTTGTCACCCAGAACCCCGTCCATACGGCCGTCGTACAGCTTGCGGGCCTTGAGCTCTTCCTGCAGCTTCAGGACGGCACGGTAGACGCCCGAGTTCACGCCGAAATCGAACACCGCGTAATCCAACCCATAGGGCAGGTCATCGCCGCGGATCGGCAGCCAATAGGACCGGCGATAGATCGATGCCGCTTCCCTGAGCGTCAACATCTTGACTTGCTCTTTGCTCACCGACGGCACGCCACGTGCAGCCGCCAGGGTCTTGTGCGTGATGGCCATATTGGTGGCGCCACCTGGATCATCCGGATGGTTCACATAGCCCCCCTCGTGCTTGAGCAGCGGGGTCAGGCAAGCATCAAATCGAGAGGACATCAGGATGGGTCTCCAGAGCATGGGGTATCCGCTGCCGGTGCCATAGCGACTGCTATGGGGGTGCTTGAGGGCGAGGCAGGTCCGGTCTGACCGGCAGCGGAATTTGTTCCGGAGGCGCTGGGAGCAGCCGTCACGGTGATGGTGCAAGGTGCGCCGATATCGACCCACTCGAAGGAGCCCTTGCTGACGAACTTGTTGCTGTCGTCCTCAATGATCCCGTGCTTCACGAGCAGGTCCAGTGGCGCTTTCAGAAGATTGTCGCCGTCGCGGGCCCGGCGATCGGGAGCGACCAGCTGCATCTCGATATGGGACCTTGCCTTTGATCGGCTGCGGGCGCTGAGCTTTGAGTTCCCAGCCGGCAGCATCACGCCATTCACGATAGCGCTCGGACAGGTGACTGCCATTGTGCTTGCGGAAGGTCCCGTTGACGGATGGCGGGAAGGGCAGGGTGATGGTGGTGCACGCGTTCATGCTGCCACCCGGCCGGTTCGCGGCTTGATGACGATGTCGACTTCGTAGTCGAGGGCCTCGACGAGCCGGAAGAGATAGTCCAGACCGATGCTGCTGAAGTCCGCGCCCTTGGGTCTGGCTCAAGTGGGAATAAAATGATGCAGAATTCTTGCGACCGACGCGTTCAGCAAGGACCGACGTCTTAATCCGCTGCTTGGATTTCTCCTGCAGCACGAATCCAGCGGCCTTGCGCTTGATAGATTCGGTGCATTTGGCCTTCGCATTGCGCCGAGGCTCGCTCATTATGCGGCCTCTGCAGTAATCTTGCGCAGTGCAACGTGTTGGAAATCCTTCAGCAGATCCTTGAGGCGATCCGGTCCAAAGTGTTCTTCGCGGCCCGCTTCTAGATTTCTGAAAGTGCGTGCGTTGACTGAAGGATTGTAAGTCGAGATCTGCTCTAGGGTGATCCCGTACTGATCAATGATTACTGCAATCTGCTGGATACGATCGGACTTTACACTGCGAGCTTCACAGTGTTTATTCCAAGTATCGATGGATTGTGTACGTGATCACAAAGGGTTGGCCCAAGCTTTCATGCGCCCTGCTGGCCACCAATTCTTGCGTCAATGTCACCGCCCAAAGAAAAAGTCCCACGGACTAAACAATTCTGAACATATTTTTTTGCGGTGTGATTGGGGCCTCTTCGCCCGCGATTCCGGAATTTGTCTCCGATCCTTCAAACTTCGAAGGATTTTTGCCCCTTTACTCTTGCACGGGACGGACTATGTTTGATGTCAGCACAAGGGCAGTAGACCCGAGGCGACAATAAAAACCGGCGGACATAAGCACCCCGCTGACCGCATGGAATAGAGATGAAGCACTGGACACCCAATAAGTCCGGCAGCGGAGGTACGCCTCCCGAAACCGGACTCAAGCAGCCGAACCCCAATTGGAAATACCAAAGCTTTGGCTTGATGGGCCCCTCGGTCCTCGCCAACGGCTGGTCGATCTTTCCGCAGCATCACGGCGATGACTTCACCGAAGAAAAGCGGGAGCCTGGCACTCCGCACGGTGCCAAGAAGATCGCCTATAAGGGATATTACAAGCTGCACCAGCAGCTGCCCCTGGCTGAAACGGTCAAGCACTGGTCCGACAACAAAGGCGTGCGGGATCTTAACATTGCTGGCGTCACTGGTGATACGGCCGGTACTCACGGCTGGTTCACCGCTGACGTCGACGTATATGATCATGTCAAGATGCGGGTCATCAGCGAGATTGCTGCAGAGACCTTGGGTTGGTCACCGCTGCGCCGCGGCCGCCCATCCGTGGCAAAAGAAGCATGGATCTACCGCCGCCCGATCGGCAAGCTGAACCTGCCAAAGCGGTTCGTTTTTGAATCCTTGTTCGAAGGCAAGGATGAAGCCATCGAGATCCTGGACGACGGTGCGCCGATCACCTTCTTTGGCTTCCATCACAAGACCGGCGAGTTCTTCGAGTGGCCGGAACGGTCACCATACAATTCATCTCCCGATTGCGCCCCGATCACCGATGAAGATGGCGTTCTCGAATTCCTGCGCCGTGTCCATGCGGTCTATCCTTTCAAGGATTTCGAGAAGCTCCTCGCCGGCAAGGGCATCGCTGCCGACTTCGATTATGTCGACACTGATGTCAGTGACATCCGCACCCCCGCGATCTCCGAAGCCAAGCTGTCGGCATCCCCGCTGACCGGCGGCCGCCGCCAAGAATGGCTGCTGCCCCGTTCGGTGTCCTGGGCCACCTTCAACGCCGGCATCGTTGCGCCCTTGAGTGGCGATGTCCGCCAGGTGTCAGGCGAAGGCGTCAGCCGCATTGCGCGTGCGATGGCCCGCGAAGCTATCGAGTACACCAACTACAGCGAGACAGAAGCCTACTCGAAAGCCCGTGAGCTAATCAGGTCGGCTGCCGTCAAATTGGTGGATGGTCGCTTCAAGCCCAAGGGTACGCAGCGCAAGGTTCAGGCTGCGGACGGATCCGTGGTAGTGGTCTCCAAGGACCGCCATTATCCGGAGTGCCGCGATCCGGAACTGTCGTGGCTGCCGCCAGCGGCGAAGCGGGCAGGGGTCGAAAAGGATGAGGAAACCAAGCGCACGCTGAAATGGTCGCTGTCACCATCTGACGCGGAACTGGCCAAGGCCCGTGAACTGATCGGTAACCGGGAAGCGATCCGCACCGGGACCAGCCGCAAAGTTCGTCTGGCAATCCGTGGCTGGCTGATCCGGACCGCCCGCTGGAATCCCGAAAGCGGCAAGCCTGCACCCCGGCTGCTGATCAAGGCACCCACCGGGGCTGGGAAGACCACGGCTTTGCTCCAGGAACTGGTGCGCTTCAAGAAGCGGGGCGGCAAAATCGGTCCGATCCTGATGCTCCTGCCCAGCTATGAAAACACGTCCGAACTGGAGGCCCGGCAGGATCTCGGTGTCTGGACAAAGGCGCAGGAAGAACGGGCCAATGAGATCAAAGCTGAGCTCAAGAATGCTGGCGATCTCATCCGGGTCATGACGTTCAAGGGCAAGCTGGCTGCGGGTTGCGAGTTTCCAGAGATAACGCAAAAGCTCATGGCAAAGCGCTACAGCACGGCCGGCATGTGCAAGGCTAAGGACCCTTCGATCTCCGTGGAGGATGAGAACGGCAAGAGAGTGCCCAAGACGGTTTATTGCCGCTTCAATCCGGAGAACTCTGACTTCGTAGAAACCGCTGAAGTCCGACCTTGCCAAGCCATTTTGCAGAAGCTCGAGGTGCCTCAGCACGACCTGATCCTGGCACCTCACGCTTTCATCCAGACCAATATTCCGGCGGCACTCAAGAACGTTGCTGCCGTGGTGATCGACGAAAAGATCTGGGACAAATGCTTGGGGAGTTACACCTTCGGCTTGGCCGAGAACCTCACCCGCGGCCGTGCTGCTCCTAAGCCGTTGGACAGCGAGGAAGCGGCTGGACTGGATACCATCGAATACGTCTTTGATCGGGGCTGGCTGACAGATCTTGTGATCCCCGCTGTGCGGCAGGGCAAGGACGTGGCCGAGGTCATCCTTGATCACCGGCACCATTATACGCCTGAAAAGTCCATCTCTGGCGACGGTCTCCTGGCACACACCCGGGCCGTCACCGGTCGCAATCAGGGCACCGTCCTTGACGTGATGCCTGGTGTCGAGATGGCGGTTATTGACCGTCTCTGTAGCACCCCAGAAGCAATTGACATCGTCGAAGAGCACAAGTTCTGGACGGTTATCCAGGAGCGCGTGGACGCCCTGATGCGAGATCGGGAGCTGCTCAAGACGTACAATCTGCACATGAAGCTGTTCGAAGAGACCAAGCCCAGGCACGGCGTTGACCTGCGCAAGTCTCCGAAGCCGCCCGTCCTCGAAGTCACGAACGACCGCGACCGCCGCATCATCTACCTGGCAGGTGCCGACGACCAGGTGACCGTCGTGTGGCGCAAGAAGCGGAACTTCGAATCCTTGCCGACGCTGTTCCTGGACGCCTCTGGTCGCAAAGAAATCCTTGAGAAAATCTGGGGCGGCACAATCCGGACGGTCACAGTGAACGCGCCTCTGCACTTGCGGACTGTTCTGGTCCCCGACTTCGGCCAGTCAAAGACTTCAATCATCCCGAGCCAGGATGACAACGCCGAGACGCTGCTGGCGAAGGCCGAACTGCAGACCCTCAATCGTGAGGCAATCTATACGCTCGGCTTGATGCATGGTGACAGTGCAGTCGTGGCTTGCGCCGCCAAAGGTGTGAGGTCCCAACTCAACTCCGGTTGGGCTGCTCCAGCAAACACGCACTTTATGCACTTCGGGGCAGTCCGCGGCCTGGACTTTGCGAAGTTTTATGGGGCAGCCGTCTCGATCGGATCCGTGACACCACGCGATACCGACATTGATGCGTATGTCGCCGCCTTGTCGTATGATGACGATGAGCCCGAGGCACTCAATGACCCGCACGGCAATGGCCGGGTCTCGGCGGATCCATCGTCAGCGAAAATCAAGCGTCGCTACATAGATCGCCCATATCCGCTGCGGGATGGCGGGACCGCTTTGGTCACTGGAATTCATGAGTATGAAGGCGCATGGGCCCGCATGCTGCAGCAGCAGATCCGCGAGGAGGAATTGGGCCAGTTTGTCGGCCGTTTGCGTCCTGTTTACCGCGAGGGAGAGGCACCGGTTTGGTACGTGCTCGGCAAGGTTCTGCCCGACGGCATCATTGTCGACGACATCATTTCGCTGCGGGATCTGGCACGGCCCACAGGTCGCAGCACGCGGGCATTCCGTATGGTCAAGGAAGCCGGCGGCGTAGTCACGGAAGCGGGCCACAAGCTGCTGAACCTGTACCAACCGCATGCGTCAGATGCCGCCGTGCAGAAGCTGGGAGTGGCCTTCGCCGGTAACCCCCGCATGCGCCGCGGCTTCCATGAAATCACCTACACGATCGAAGGCAGCCACGACGAATTCCGGGGGTGGGTGTTTGCAGGCGACGGCGCTGAGCCGGTCGAGCACTTTGAAAAGGTCATGGGTATACTGGGGCCGAAAACCCGGACGCTGATCCGGATGCCGATCGTGAAAACAGCACGGCTGGCCCGTTTCGCTCGCCTCAAAGATTATGGGCAGCCGACGAAGCAGCATGAGATCGATGTCGTGCTGGGATCGCTGCAGGAACGCGGCAAAGCCGACGCGAAGGCCCTGGCAGAGGTCGGAAAGATGGAAAGCGACAAGCAGATCAAGTTCGACGAGAAGCGTCTGGGCATCATCTACAACGGCAAAGCCATCGATCCTGACACATATGCCGCTTTCATGGGTTTCAGGAAGGCCATGGCAGAAGCCGACAAAGCTTGCGAGGAAACCGAAGTCAAGTCGGAGATAGCTTCTGATTGGACCATTGAGCCAGCCAACGACGGCTCATCCGAGCAGACTAGAACAGCTGTCAGACCCTTGCTAAAGCCGGACGCTGCGCCGTTCCAGGTGTTCTTCGGCACGACCCCGGCTGTTCATGCCGACAGCCCGGTGGTGGTACCAGCGCCAGGGCTCGGCAACGTCGTGCCATTCCCAAGGCGTATCGGTGCTAGACCTCGTACACAAGCGCCAGCGTGAGTGGGAGCTCCTAGGCGGCGCTATTGGTGCTGCCAAGGACCAAGGCGCAGGTCACGTTACCAATGATGAACTGCTCTGCTGGATGAGCGCAGGACTGCTATGACCCCATTTCAGACGTCTAACGGTTCGGAGCAATTTCCCGAAAGCGGACCTGACGAGGTTTTGGTCTAGCAGCAGCCGGAAGATTTCGCGGGTGAGCAGCAGGTTGAGGCTGCAGCCTTCGTAGCCCTGTGTCTTGGCTTGCAAATTGCTGCCCGTACTCCCAGCGTCAGGCAGGCCACATCTCCCTCGATTGAAACGCCAGCCACGTCAAGGACGCGCATAGCTTCCCCTGGCTTGCCGATCTCGATTGTAAGCCGGGCGTCATGGTTCAGGCGAACCTTCTTGTCGACTGTGGCCAGGATCGAGCGGAACTTGCCGGCCGTCATCTGAGCTTTGTCTTGCTCGGCCGGGATGTCCTCGACCTGCAGAATCGTCTCCTGCCAGCTGTCGGGATTTCCCCCACAATCCAGGGTCTGCAGGCTGGCAAATTTCACCTCGGTAATGTGATAGCCGGCCTGAACCTCGCGATCATCATAGCGAATGCTCAAGGGCATCTCATAGTGACCATCGAGCGCGGCCAGCACCTGAGCGAGGCTTGCTTCGACTTCGACATAGGGCAGACTTGCGTGGGCGTTCATCTTGGGCTATCCATTATTTCAATGATCATTGAGATATTGAAATGAAACTTGAAGAACCGCAAGCCCTCGATGTCTTTTCCGCCCTGAGCCAGGAAACCCGCCTCCGCATGGTGCGCGTTCTCGTCCAGGCCGGACCCGAGGGGCTTTCGGCCGGCGCCGTTGGCGAAGCGGTCGGCGCTTCATCGTCGGGCGCGTCGTTCCATCTGGCCCATCTCGAACGCGCCGGCCTGATCCAGTCGCGTCGCGAATCCCGATCAATCATCTACAGCGCCAGCTACGACACGCTGACCGGCCTTATCGAATTCCTGATGGCGGACTGCTGCTCGGGGCGCCCGGAGATCTGCGCTCCCGCCATTGCCGCCGCCAATTGCTCACCTGCTGCCAAGGAGACTTCCTGTGCCTGCTGATGACCGCGTCTACAATGTCCTCTTCCTCTGCACCGGTAATTCTGCCCGCTCGATCCTGGGCGAGGCTTTGATGAACCATGTCGGTGAAGGCCGTTTCCGGGCTTTCTCGGCCGGCTCAACGCCGAAGGGCGAGGTGCATCCGCTGACGCTTAAAACCCTCGCAAATGCAGGGATTTCCACCGAGGGCCTGCGATCCAAGCCCTGGGACGAGTTCGCCACGCCCGATGCGCCGAAGATGGATTTCGTCTTCACCGTTTGCGACAACGCCGCAGGCGAAGCTTGTCCGGTCTGGCCTGGGCAGCCCATGACGGCGCATTGGGGTATCGAAGACCCTGCCGCTTTTGCCGGCCCGCAGTTCCAGAAGGAAGCAGCATTCGATGATGCTCTCCGCTATCTGCGCAATCGCATTACCGCCTTCATGAGCCTACCTCTCGCCAGCATTGATCGCATGGCACTGACCTCGAAGCTCCAGGGCATCGGCGCCATGGAGGGCTCCACGTCGAAGTCGCAAGGTGCCGCATGATTGCCACCCAGGAGATTCCCGGCGTCGACCCCGATCTGCAAGCAGCTCTTCTGGCTGGCGGCCTGCCGATCGACGATATCGAAGAGCCGGGGCGCTTTTTCTATCGCGTCGAAGACCAAGGGCGTCTCATCGGCTTCGGCGGTTTCGAGATTTATGGCGATGATGCGCTGCTGCGCTCCATCGTCGTTCCAGAGGCCAATCGGGGCAAAGGGTATGGCCGTATCCTGACCGAAGCAATCATACGCCAGATCGTTGAAAATGGCGGAACACGCGCTTTTCTGCTGACCACCTCGGCGGCCGATTTCTTCGCCCATCTCGGCTTCCGTGCAATCGACCGGGCCGAGGCGCCAACCACCATTCTTGCCACATGCCAGGCTTCGTCCATTTGCACATCGGCGGCACTGCTGACCCGAGCCGTCTAGGAATGCCATGTCCATTTTTGAACGCTATCTGACCGTCTGGGTCGCGCTTTGTATTGTCGTCGGCATCGCTGCCGGGCACTTCTTCCCCGCCGTTTTCCAGGCGCTTGGCGGGCTGGAATATGCCCGGGTCAATCTGCCCATGGCGGTGCTGATCTGGCTGATGATCATCCCCATGCTGGTTCGCATCGATTTTGCCAGCCTCAAGCATGTCGGGGGCTACTGGCGTGGCATCGGCGTCACCGTCTTCATCAACTGGGCCATCAAGCCGTTCTCGATGGCACTGCTCGGTTGGCTTTTCATCGGTTGGCTGTTCCGGCCATTACTGCCTGCGGCACAGATCGACAGCTACATCGCCGGCCTCATCATCCTGGCTGCGGCGCCGTGCACCGCCATGGTGTTCGTCTGGTCGAACCTGACCAAAGGCGAACCCCATTTTACCCTCAGCCAGGTGGCGCTCAATGACGCCATCATGATTGTCGCCTTTGCCCCGATCGTCGGGATGCTCCTGGGGCTCTCGGCCATCACCGTGCCCTGGGACACGCTGATGCTATCGGTCGCGCTCTACATCGTGGTGCCGGTCGTGATCGCGCAACTCTATCGCCGATGGGTACTCGGCCATGGCGGGATCGACGCGATGAACCGTGTGCTCTCGGTTCTTCAGCCGATATCGATCGTTGCGCTCCTGCTGACCCTGGTCATGCTGTTCGCTCTGCAGGGTGAGCAGATCATCGCCCAGCCGAGCGTGATCCTCCTGCTCGCTATCCCCATCCTGATCCAGGTCTATTTCAATTCCGGCCTGGCCTATTTCCTCAACAGGGCGACCGGCGAGCAGCACTGCGTCGCCGGTCCTTCGGCACTGATTGGGGCTTCCAACTTCTTCGAGCTGGCCGTCGCGGCCGCCATCAGCCTCTTTGGCTTCAATTCCGGGGCTGCTCTGGCCACGGTGGTCGGTGTCCTCGTTGAGGTGCCGGTCATGCTGTCGGTGGTCTGGATCGTGAACCGGTCCAAGGGCTGGTACGAAAATGGTGCCGCTGTGCGCCGCAACACCAAGGCGAGGGCCGCAGAATGAGCGTCGTAATCTATCACAACCCGGACTGCGGGACGTCCAGGAATACCCTCGAGATGATCCGCCAGTCAGGCGTCGAACCAACGGTGATCGAATATCTGAAAACGCCGCCGGATGGCGCCACCATCCTCAAGCTGGTCAAGGACGCCGGCATCACCTTACGGGAAGCGCTGCGGAAGAAGGATACCCCGTTTGAGGACCTTGGCCTGGCTGATCCAGCAAAGACCGATGACGACCTGCTCGATGCCATCCAAGGTTATCCGATCCTGTTCAACCGCCCCTTCGTCGTGACGCCCATCGGCACCCGTCTGTGCCGCCCGAGCGAGGTGGTGCTGGATATCCTCGAGAACCCCGACATTGGCCCGTTCGTCAAGGAAGACGGCGAAGTCGTCATCGACGCCGAGGGAAATCGTATTGTCTGATCTCCCCAATATCCACGATGGCGCCTTCGAGGTTCCAGATTTTGCCAGCCTCGTGCCCTCGGTGCTCACCCACAAGCCGCGTATCCTCATGCTCTATGGCTCGCTGCGGGAGCGCTCGTACTCCAGGTTCCTGACCTTCGAAGCCCAGCGACTCCTGGAAGCGTTCGGCGCTGAAGTTCGGATTTTCCATGCCAATGGCCTGCCTTTGCCAAACGATGCACCGGACGATCATCCGAAGGTGCAGGAACTGCGCGAGGCCATGCTTTGGAGTGAAGGGCAGGTCTGGACCAGCCCCGAGCGCCATGGCGCCATGTCGGCGGTGATGAAGAGCCAGATCGACTGGATACCGCTTCCCGGTGGCGCCATTCGCCCCACACAGGGGCGCACGCTGGCGGTCATGCAGGTGAGTGGCGGCAGTCAGAGCTTTAATGCCGTCAACCAGATGCGCATTCTCGGCCGCTGGATGCGCATGGTGACCATTCCCAACCAGTCCAGCGTGGCCAAGGCGTTCCAGGAGTTCGACGAAGCCGGCCGGATGAAGCCGTCCAGCTTCTATGATCGTGTGGTCGACGTGATGGAGGAATTGGTCAAATTCACGCTGATTAATCGCAGCGTCGCCGGATACCTGACCTCGCGCTACAGCGAGCGCAAAGAAGACGCTGCGAAGCTCGATGAACGGGTAACGCTCAAATCGATCTGATTACAATCTTTTCGGGCACTTGGGCCGGCAATCAAAACGTCATTTGAAACTGGCGATCAGCGCCGAAATCATTGGAGAGAGCCGGTTTAGGCGGCTCTTGGAATCATGGCAGACATAACTGCACCGGCCCCCGTCAGCGGCAAATCCTGGTTCATCACCGGTCTGGGCATCGGCCAGATCGCGAGCTGGGGCAGCCTCTATTACTCTTTCCCGCTGATCGCGACAGCCATGGAGCACGACCTTGGCTGGGACAAGACGCTGATCTATGGCTCGGCGACACTCGGCGCGCTCTTGTCCGCCCTGCTGGCTATCCCCGTTGGACAGGCGATCGACCGTGGCCATGGTCGCCTTGTCATGGCCTGCTCGTCGGTGGCAGCCGGGCTCCTGCTGATCCTTTGGGCTCTGACGGACAACATTGTTCTGTTTTATCTCGGATCGGCGGGGGTGGGCGCTTTGCAGTCTGCAGTCCTCTATGAGCCCGCGTTCGCTGTCATCGCTCGCCGCAGCGGCCCGAGCGCAGCACGATCGGGAATTACCGCTCTGACTCTTTGGGGAGGCTTCGCCTCCACCGTCTTTGTGCCGATCGTTCAGATCCTGCTCGATCATTTTGGTTGGCGGGGGACACTGGAAGTTCTGGCGGCGGTGAATATCCTCCTCTGTGCCAGCCTCTATCTTTCGGTGATTGATCCCAACGCCGATGCGCCACGCGCCAAGCCTACCGCAGGCGTCGCACCTAAGGCACACCTGCGAGATGCACTTCGGAACCCGGTGTTCTGGTGGCTGGCTGTCTCGTTCACCTGCTACACGGCGTCCTTTTCGGCTCTACTCCTGCACTTTTACCCGATGCTGCTCGAGCGTGGTTTCAGCGAGTATGACGTGGTCGCGGCGATGACCATCATCGGCCCAGCCCAGGTCGCTGGTCGCATCGTCATTATGTCGTTTGGCAAGCAGGCCTCGGGACGAAGGATTGGCTCCATCATCGCCATCGGTTTCCCCGTCGCCATGGGCATATTCGCATGGGCGCCAGCAGAGTTCGCCTTCGTCGCGGCTGCGGCTCTGGTCTATGGCGCGGCCAACGGCATCATGACGATCGTTCGCGGGATCATCATCCCAGAGCTGATCAATAAGGAAGCCTATGGCGCCATCAATGGCGCCTTGGTCGTGCCGATGACGATCAGCCGGGCATTGGCACCCTTGGGTGCAGCCGCCCTGTGGTCGGCCACAGGCAATTATTCCAGCACGATGATGGTGGTTTTCGTCCTGTCTGTGATCATGGTCGTGACCTTCTGGATGGCGGCATCAAGGTCGGTCGATCGCGACCAAATTTGACAGTCTCAGGTGACAGAGGCGGTCTGCGCCGCTTTTACGCGATGCCGAGCCAAAAACGGACCGACTGGAAACCACCCCGTTATCGCCATCATTTTTGACTTGATCGGACCGATTACTTTCGGGAGGCGGAGAGGCCGGCTGAACGGCCGAAGTGGGCTGCATTGCTGATGGGCAGCTTCAAAGGTGCACATACTGTCTCGTAGTGCGGCTAGGTGGGTAAGCGCATCGTATTTGCTCAGTTTCTAGAATGTGGAGGCGTCGTCGACCTAGGATAGGATCGGCCACGGCGGCGATCGCGCTGCTACTTGACCAGCATCTGCTGGAATGCGCGATAGCTGTCCTTCGGGTGGCGGTCGAGCGTCACCGGATCCATGCCAACGATTCCGAACTTTGGCGTGAATCCTTCCGCCCATTCGAAATTGTCAATGAGCGTCCAAGCAATGTAACCGCGGAGGTCCACGCCGTGACGTTTGGCTTCCACCATCGCGGCAAAGTGCCGGTCGAAGAAGTTGATGCGCTTGGCCTCGTCTGTCTCCGAGGCACCATTTTCGGTGACATAGATCGGCAGGCCTGGATAACGGTTGGACACGCGAACCAAAAACTCGGTCAGCGCTTCGGGGATGATCTCCCAACCGACATTCGTCTTTTCAAGCGGACCGCGCGCCTGGGTGAACGGGAAAACCGGCACCTTTGGATCGGCTGTATAGAGGAAGCGCGTATAATAGTTGATGCCGACCCAATCGAGCGGTTGGTTGAGCGTCGCCATATCGTCCCGCCAGTCCTTGGGCAGGTGCGGCTCGAGAATATTGGTGACCTTCTCGGGGTAGGTGCCCTTGAGGACGCCATCGAGGAAGAACTGGTTGAAGATGGCATCGCCTAGCGCTGCCGCTTCGATGTCCTCAGGCTTGTCGCTGGCCGGGTCGCACTTTTCCATGTTGACGACGATGCCAAGGTTCTTGTTGGTGCCGACCTCGCGCATGGCCTTGATGCCGAGGCCATGGGCCAAGAGCACATGGTGCATGGCGCGGGCAGTGGCGCGAACGTCGCGATAGCCCGGCGCATGCGCGCCGAGGAAATGGCTGAGCACCGTAATGCACCACGGCTCATTGAAGGTCGCGATGCTTTCGAGCCGCGAACCGAACTTTTCCGCGGCAAAAGCGGCATAGTCGGCAAAGGCCGCGGTGGTGTCGCGGTTCATCCAGCCGCCGCGATCCTGCAGCGCCGAGGGCAGATCCCAGTGGTAGAGCGTTGCGAGCGGCTTGATATTGCGCTCGAGCATGCCGTCGATCAGCCGGTCATAAAAATCGACGCCGGCCTGGTTGATGGCGATGGTGCCTTCGGGCATGAGCCGCGACCAGGAGAACGAGAAGCGATAGGCATCGAACCCGCCATCGCGGATGATGTCGAGATCTTCCCCCCAGCGATTGTAGTGGTCGCAGGCAACGTTACCATTGTCGAAATTGCGGGTATTGCCCGGCGTATTGGCAAAGGTGTCCCAGATGGAAGGGCCGCGGCCATCGGTCTGGCCGCCTTCGATCTGGTGGGCGGCCATGGCGACGCCAAAGATAAAGTCCGGGCCAAAATCGGCGCGCTTGTGAGTGAACATTTGTGGTCCTGGAGGAGGTTTTAAGAATATGGCTCCCCGGCATGAACCAGGGAGCCACCAGGCTTCGACGAGGGAGGAGGCGAAGCCCGAATGGACTTAGGCGCGGCCGTAGGGATCCCAGCCGTTCGCCTGGAATAGGCCGATGATATAGCCGTAGCAGAAGGCAAAGCCGGTCTCGAATGGGGAGATACCGTCTATCTCGGGCACGTGGTCAGGCATGATCATGCAGTCGACGCCGACTTCCTTGTAAAGCTTCAGCGCGGCCGGCATGTCCATGTCGCCGTCATCGGGGAACACCTCCGTAAACGAGAAGCGCTTGCCCTTGATGTTGCGGAAGTGGACGTTAAAAATCTTGCCGCGTGACCCGAACCAGCGGATGACGTCACCGATTTCCTCGCGCGGATTTTCAAGGCTTTCGCCAATCGTGCCCTGGCAGAAGTTGAGGCCGTGATAGGGGCTTTCAGCGATCGAGACGAAACGCTTCAACCCTTCCACGTGCGAGATCACGCTTTCCTCGATGCCGCGATAGTTCGGCGGGGTCATCGGGTCGTTGGGATGACAGGCAAGGCGCACCTTGTTGGCCTCGGCAACGGGAATGACGCGTTCGAGGAAATAGGTGATGCGTTCCCAGAATGCATCGGAGCTGACATGGCCTGCACGGGTGATCTCGTCTGCATTGGTGATCTGGTCGGCCCGGAAAGTTGGCACCAGCGCACCGCCACGGCCGCGTTCGGACTTGGTCCGCGGCACGCCCAGATAGCTGAAATTGTACTTGGCTGAGTGGACACCCAGCGAAGCGAGGTTCTCGATCAGCTTGCAGATCGCTTCGATCTGGCGATCGCGCTCGTCGCCCTCACCGAGCACGATGGCGGGGGAGCTGACCTTGTTGATGTCCTCGCGGTCAATGATGAGCGAAGCCAACGGCAGTTGCACCATGTCGAGCTTGAGCCCGGCTGCATCGACGCGCTCGATATGACGGGCAATGTCGTCGCGGGTCCAGTCGCGCGGATTGCCGACCGGATCGACGCAGACGTGGTAGAGCCCGAGCTGGGCGAGCTGGCGCAGGTGGGCATCGCCGAATTCTTCGACCATGCCACCGCTGAGCTGTGTTCCTACATACATATTGGCCTCCTCAGGCTTGCCCCCATCTTGAGGAGGCCAGTTTCTTGTTCGACAGATCAGGCGACCTTGGCAATCAGCGCCTTGAGCTCGTCCATTTCAGCAGCGGTCAAATTGGTCAACGGCGGACGGACCGGGCCAGCCTGGCGGCCGCGTGCCTCAAGGCCTGCCTTGATGATCGAGACAGCATAGCCCTTCTTTCGGTTGCGCAGTTCGACCAGCGGGAAGAAGAAGTCCTTCAGAATCTGGTCAGTCGTGGCTTTCTCGCCGGCGCGCAGCGCCGTGTAGAATTTCTGGGCCAGCTCCGGAACGAAATTGAAGACAGCGGACGAATAGGTGGTCACGCCGCCCGAGAAGTAGGCCTGCGCATAAAGTTCGTGCGTTGGCATCCCGCCGATATAGACGAGGCGATCGCCGAGCTTGGTGGTGATCTCGATCACGCGGTCGACTTCGCCATGACCATCCTTGAAACCGATCAGGTTGGGGCACTGGTCGGCAAGGCGCTGCACGCTGTCGGCGGAAAGGATGATGTTGTCGCGGTTATAGACGACGACGCCGATGCCGACTGCGTTGCAAACGGCCTCCACATGGGCAACGAGCCCGGCCTGTTCAGCAAACATCAGGTAGGGCGGCAATAGCAGGACGCCATCGGCGCCGGCAGCTTCGGCGGCCTTGGCCATTTCCACGGCCATGGCGGTACCATAGGCAGCGCCACCAAGGATTGGCGTCTTGCCGGCGTGCTTCTTGGCGACCCTGGTCACCTGAGCCACCTCGTCGGGGGTCAGCGAGAAGATTTCGCCGGTTCCGCCCGGCGCGAAGAGGGCCGCGGCGCCAAAACCATCGAGCCAGTCGATATGGGCGGAGTAAGCCGCTTCATTTAACTTGAGGTCCGACGTAAAGGTCGTGACGGGGAAAGACAGCAATCCGCTGCCGAGCGCGGCTTTGACTTCGTTGGGAGTCATTAGTTCAATCCTGGAAGTGAGATCGGTAGGTGTCGAGTGCTTGCAGAATCCCGCAGATGGACTGCGCGTGATGGGGCATGATCAGTTTGCCTCTATCGGCTTGCCACCAGATAGAATCCGCTCGCGTCCGTTCCCGTATCCGCGCGCTTCACTATGTGACCCTGCATACATGCCATACTCCTCGAATGAGATATGACATAATATGACTTCAGTGATGTGTCGAGCGTTTGTTTAGCGCGCGAGCTGCCGATAACGCTTCTGGCTCCCGGTCAAATGGGCGCGCATGGCCTGGCGCGCAGCGTCTGGATCCTGCTCGGAAATGGCTTCGAGAATGCGTTCGTGCTCACCGATGACCTTCTGCAGATAGTCTCGGCTCTCGGCATCGGGCAGGGTCGGAAACTGGCTTCGCGGAATGGAGCGGGCGCCGAATCGGTGCAGCGCATCGACGAAATGACGGTTATTCGCGGCCTTCGCAATGGCTTCGTGGAAAGCAAAATCCGCCTCGATCGTTGCCTCTCCGGCTTCGACACGGCTACTCAAAAACTGGTTGGCGGTGCGGATATCGGCTTCCTGTTGCGCCGAGCGCCGGTAGGCGGCAATCGCTGCGGCCTCGGTTTCCACCGCAATACGAAACTCAATCATTTCAAGTGTCTGCGGGATACTTTGGATCTCGGTTGGCGTCAGGATGGTGACCGAAGTCGACTCGGTCACGAACATGCCCTTGCCTTGCATAGGAGTTACCAGGCCCGCGGCGCGCAATTCGGCGATGGCTTCGCGAATGACCGTGCGGCTGACATCGAACTGCGCCTCGAGTTGTGGCTCGGTCGGCAGGCGGTCGCCCACTGCAAGCACGCCGCTCTCGATCTGCTTTTTCAGTGCGTCGATAACGCTTTGCGCCAAACGCGGCCGGCGTCTCGTGGTGGCAATGTCCATTTCCGCTCAGTCCTCCTCGATCGGTGATTTGCTCACCCTATTGCCTTCAGCAATGAAAGGCCATAATCATATTACGACATACCAACGACATCGTATGTCGATATGGTATTCTGTGGAGGAAAATTTATGAAGCATGTTTCCAAGCGCCTGATGATGGGCGCTGCCTTCCTTGCCATGGTCGCTTCCGTGCCTGCCGCCTTTGCCGCGACGCCGAACGACCAGCTCATCATTGGCACTTCGCTCGCGCAGGTGCTGTCGCTCGACCCGCAGCAGGGGACAGAGGTCAAGACCCAGGAAATCCTCGCCAACGTCTATGACCGTCTAGTCGCCTTCGACCCTGAAACCAGCGAGCTATTCGGCGAACTCGCCGAAAGCTGGGACCTCGATGATACCGGTATCACCTTCCACCTGCGCGATGCCCAGTTTGCTTCCGGCAACCCGGTGACCGCCGCAGACGCCGTTTTCTCGCTCGTTCGTCTCTTCAAGCTCGACCAGTCTGCCGCCGCTGGCCTCAAGACGTTCGGCTTCAACGCCGACAATGCCGAGAGCCTGATCACTGCGGTGGACGACAAGACGCTCCGCATCGATTTCGCTGAAAAGGTCATCCCCGAAGCGCTGCTCTATCGCCTCGCCAATGGTGTCGGCAGCGTCGTCGACAGCGTCGAAGTGCTCAAGCACGTCGCCAACAACGACTACGGCAACGAGTGGCTGCGCACAAATACCGCCGGTTCGGGCCCGTTCGTTCTCAACCGCTGGTCGCCCAACGAAATCGTGCTGCTGCAGCGCAACGACAAGTTCTGGGGCGAAGCCCCGACCATGACCCGCGTCATGTTCCGTCACGTGCCGGAGAGCCAGGCAGCTCGCCTGATGCTCGAACGCGGCGACATCGACATCGCCAATGCCCTGACCGCTCCCGACGTGCGCTACTTCGAAACCCAGGAAGGTTTTGCCATCGACCAGGCAAAGACCGGCGGTTTCTATGCCCTGGCCATGAATGCCGGTCGCGAACCGCTGAACGATCCCAAGGTGCGCGAAATCATCGCGCAGTATGGCATCGACTATGCCGGCATTGCCCAGACCATCGTTGGTCCCTATGGCCGTGTGCGCAACGTGCCGGCGCCGGAAGATTGGGAATTCGCCATTCCGAATCCCAATTGGTCCTTCCGTCCCGAAGAAGCCAAGGAAATGCTAGCCGAGGCTGGTTATCCCGATGGTTTCACGCTGACTATCAAGACCATCGCCCAGCCGCCGCGCGTCGATATGGCAACCGCCATCCAGGCCAACCTTGCTGAAATTGGCATCAAGGTGAACGTAGTCCAGGGCAATGGTGCAGATATCGTGGCGCAGCACCGCGCCCGCGATTTCGACCTCCTGATCCCCCAGACCTCGGCCGCTGACCCGACCGCTCTCGGCGCGCTCGATAACTTCACCAACAATCCGGACAATTCGGCTGAAGCTAACAATGCCGGCAACTTCGTCTGGCGTTCGGATTGGGATATCCCCGAGCTCAACGCCCTGCGCGTTGCCGCTAATTCCGAACTCGACGCGACCAAGCGCGGCGAGATGGTCACCCAGCTCCAGGAAGACTTCATCGCCTCGAGCCCGGCCGTCTTCCCGATGTTCGAGCGTTTCGAGCCGGTGGTGGTCAATGTGCGTGTCGAAGGGTATGACGCCCATCCATGGGGTCTGACCCGCCTTGAAGGCGTCACCAAGGGCGACGCGAACTAAGCTGGACGGCCGATCATGAAGGAATTCACTCTCCTAGAGCTGGGCAAGCGCATCGGGCAACTGCTCGTGAGCCTCTTTCTCCTGCTCGTCGTCACCTTCGTGATCGGCCGCGTGCTTCCCACCGATCCCGTTGGCGCAATTGTCGGCGAGCTGGCGGATCCCGCCGCTTACGAGGCGATGCGCCAGCGCCTTGGCCTCGACCTGCCGGTGTACCAGCAGTTCTTCGTCTATGTGACCTCGCTGCTGCAGGGCGATCTCGGCACCGCCATCCTCACCGGCAATCCGGTGGCGAAGGACCTGAGCAGTGCCTTTCCGGCCACGCTGGAACTGGCAACGCTTGCCGTCATCCTGTCGACGGTCATCGGTGTGCCGCTCGGCATGACCGCCGCCTTCTTCCGCGATAGCTGGTTCGACCAGTTCGCCCGCGTCATCTCGCTTGTGGGCCATTCGATCCCGGTCTTCTGGTTCGGTATAGTCGGCCTCGTCATCTTCTACGCCACCCTCGCCTGGGTCGGCGGACCGGGCCGCATCGACATCTATCTCGAAGGACTCGTCGAACCGAAAACCGGGCTCCTCCTGATCGACAGCCTCCTTGCTGGCGACACCGAAGTCTTCTGGAACGCTGTCAATCACATCATCCTGCCAGCCTGTATCCTCGCCTATTCGGCCATGGCCTACATCACCCGCATGACGCGCAGCTTTACGCTGGAACAACTCAATCAGGACTATGTGGTCGCCGCACGCGCCAAAGGCGCGTCCAACTGGCGCATCGTCACCGGGCACCTGTTGCCCAACATCGCGGTGCAACTCGTCACCGTGCTCGCCATTTCCTATGGCGGCCTGCTCGAAGGCGCCGTCGTCACCGAAGTGGTGTTCTCCTGGCCCGGCATCGGTCAATACATGACTAACGCCCTGATGATCGGCGACATGAACGCCGTCGTCGCCGGCACCCTTATCATCGGCTTCATCTTCATGATGCTCAATTTCCTCTCGGATCTCGCCTATCTCGTGCTCGATCCGCGCACCCGTGAGGTGACCGCATGAGCCTTGTCACCTCCGCCAGTGCCGGCAGTAAGCCGGGCATCCTCCTTGCCCGCATCGGCCGCAGTCTTAAGAACGCTCTGATCAAGCTGTCGCGCGAGCCGGTCGGCCTCTTCGGCTTCATCGTGCTCCTGTTGCTGATCATAGTCGCCATTTTGGCGCCGCTGATCGCGCCTTATAGCCCCACGACCCAGAACTTGCCCAACGCGCTCCAGGCGCCCAGTTGGGAACACTGGGCCGGCACCGACGAATATGGCCGCGATATTCTCTCGCGTCTCATCTACGGTACCCGCATCACCATCCAGACCGTGCTGGCCGTCTCGGTCATTGTGGGGCCGATCGGCATGCTGGTCGGCATTGTCGCCGGCTTCGTAGGCGGCCGCACCGACGCTATCCTCATGCGCTTTACCGATATCGTCCTCTCGTTCCCCTCGCTGATCCTAGCCCTGTCCTTTGCCGCAGCGCTTGGGGCCGGGCTTGAAACGGCGATCATTGCCATTTCGCTCACCGGCTGGCCACCCATCGCACGCCTTGCCCGTGCCGAAACGCTAATCGTCCGCAACACTGATTACGTGGCTGCCGCACGCCTTTATGGCGCCTCGCCGCTACGCGTGCTCTTCCTATACATCGCCCCGATGTGCATTCCCTCTGTTGTGGTGCGCCTGACGCTCAATATGGCCGGCATCATCCTGACCGCCGCCGCTCTCGGCTTCCTAGGGCTCGGCGCGCAGCCGCCGGCACCGGAATGGGGCGCGATGATCTCGAGCGGTCGCCAATACATGCTCGACAACTGGTGGGTCGCGGTCATGCCTGGCATTGCCATCCTTCTTACCAGTCTTGCATTCAATCTCGTCGGCGACGCGCTGCGCGACATTCTGGATCCTCGCCATGCCCGCTCCTGAAACTGTCCTGTCCGTCCGCAATCTCGCGGTCCGTTTCGGTCGCTCCAAGTTGCGGGCCGTCGATGGCGTCAGCCTCGATCTTGGCACCGAGCGTCTCGGCATCGTCGGGGAATCGGGCTCCGGCAAGTCGACGCTCGGCCGCGCTATCATGCGGCTCCTGCCCAATGCGGCGCATGTCGAGGCGGCAACGCTCGATTTCGACGGCAAGCCACTGCTCACCCGGCCCGAGCGCGAAATGCGAACCCTCCGCGGCAACCGCATGGCGCTGATCATGCAGGATCCGCGCTATTCGCTGAACCCGGTACTGTCCGTCGGCAAGCAGGTCGCCGAAGCCGCGCTTTTGCATGGCAAGATCGGCAAGAAGGAAGCCTATGCCAAGGCGGCCGATATGCTGGCTCGTGTTCGCATCGCCGATGTCGAGCGCGTCATGAGCCTTTATCCGCACCAGATTTCTGGCGGCATGGGGCAACGCGTCATGATCGCCATGATGCTGCTCGCCAAGCCCCGTTTGGTCGTTGCCGACGAGCCAACCTCCGCGCTGGACGTGTCGGTTCGCGGCGATGTGCTAAATCTGCTCGACGAACTCGTGCGCGAGAACAATTCGGGCCTGATGCTGATCAGCCATGACATCCGCATGGTCGCCGCCTTCTGCCAGCGTATTCTCGTTATGTACAAGGGTAGGGTGGTCGAAACCCTCACCCGGCTCGACGAAGCGCAGCATCCCTATACGCGCGGTCTGATCGCAGCCATGCCCGATCCGCGCAATCCGGTTCAGCGCCTGCAGACGCTCGACCGCCGCGCCATCGACGCTCTGGAGGCGCGCTCATGATCGAAGTCAGCAATCTTTCCGTCTCCTTCGGCAGCGGCGAAGCCCGCCGCCAGGTGGTTAAGGGCGTCTCCTTCGTCGTCGGCAAGGGCGAGACCCTCGGCATCGTCGGTGAATCAGGCTGCGGCAAGTCCACCGTTCTACGTTCGCTGGCCGGTCTCGACCGCCATTGGGAAGGCGAAATCCGCCTCGCCGGTAATGCCGTCGACCGGGAGCGCAGCCGCGAGCAGCTCAAGCTGGCGCAGATGGTGTTCCAGGATCCCTATGGCTCCATCCATCCGCGCCACCGCATCGAACGCGTCCTTGCCGAACCAGCCCGCGCCATGAAGATCGGTGATGGATGGAGCCGCGTTGCGCCTTCGCTCGAACAGGTTGGCCTTCCCGCCAATTTCGCCGAGCGCTTCCCGCACGAACTCTCTGGCGGCCAGCGTCAGCGCGTCGCCATTGCTCGCGCCCTTATGCTCGAGCCCGAGATCCTACTGTTGGATGAGCCGACCTCGGCGCTCGACGTATCGGTGCAGGCCGAAGTCCTGAACCTGCTCTCCGATCTTCGCGAAGAACGCAACCTCACCTACGTCCTTGTCAGCCACGACCTCTCAGTCATCGCCCATATGTGCGACCGCGTGCTGGTGATGAAGGATGGCGCTTTCGTCGACGAACTCGATAAGGGCGCGTTAGAACAGGGCCAGACACACCATCCCTATTCAAAGCAGCTTTTCAAGGCGAGCTTTCTGTAGAGCTTTTGGCCTATGGCTTGGCGACGAACCTGCTGAACCTCGCCGTCTGATGCGGTGCGGACATCGGGATCGGAGCGTCACCGGCAAGAAAACACCGGCAAAGAGGGTAGTCGGCTTACGTCGCCGAGTCGGAAGTGCTTTATGTAGGTGCCCTCAGTGCCTGAAGGCTTGCTGGGGCTGCTCTGCAACGTCCGCTTAGCGTTGTGCTAGAGCCTTAAGCGGTCAGACTGCAATCCACCCCGATACTACCGTTTTGTTCGCGGCCTTGAAGGGCAGGGTAGTCGTGGCCGCGCTCCTCAGCCTTGCCGCTCATGCCTGTGCTTTATGGTTGGTGAGATAATGACTCCCGAAGCACGGTTTGCGGTCTTGCCGAATGGCTCACCCCGCTCCAAGTTGAGTCACCAAAGGAGCCGCCAGTGACCAATCCATTCTTTTCTGCCTGGAACACCCCCTTCGAAGCGCCTCCTTTTTCAGCGATCCAGAATGCACATTTCCCGCCGGCGTTCGAGCAAGCCATTGCCGAACATGATTCAGAGATCGGCGCCATCGCCGATCGGGATGCCGCACCTAGTTTCGACAACACGATTGTCGCGCTCGAGCGATCAGGCCAGGGCTTGCGACGGGTCGCCATGGTTTTTGGCCAACTGACCTCTGCAGCGACCAACCCGGAGCTGCAGGCTGTTGAACGTGATGTCACGGTCATTATGGCTCGGCATGAAAGTGCCATCTTCCTCAATCCAAAGCTATTCGCCCGCATCGAGGCACTTTATCAACGTCGTGCAGAGCTCGGTCTTGACGAAGAGGCGAGCCGGCTGCTCGAGCGCTACTATCTTGATTTTGTACGTGCAGGCGCACGCTTGACGGCCTCCGAACGGGAGCGGTTTGCGGTCATCACCGAGCGGCTTGCATCCCTGGGCACCGAGTTTGGCCAAAACGTTCTGGCCGACGAGCAAGAAAACGTCTTTGCCCTGACCGAAAGGGAGATGGACGGGGTACCGGACTTTGCCCGAGCCGCTGCCGCTGAGACGGCTCGCAATCGCGGCTTGAACGCGCCTTACGCCGTGACGCCATCCCGTTCGAGCGTGGAGCCGATCCTGCACTTCGCCACGGACCGAGATCTCCGCGAGAGAGTATGGCGCGCCTTCGTCAAGCGCGGCGCCAATGACAACAAGAACGACAACTCCAGGCTTGTCGAAGAAATCGTGCGGCTGCGAGCCGAGCAGGCGCGGCTCCTGGGATATGAGAGCTATGCGGACTTCAAGCTGGCCGACACCATGGCAGGCACACCAGAGGCGGCTCGCACCCTTTTGGAACAGGTTTGGGCCGGTGGGTTAGCGCGGGCCCAAGAGGACCTAAGGGCTTTGCAGGAGCTTGCTCGAGCGGAAGGGCAGGGTGCCCCGATCGAGGCTTGGGATTGGCGGTACTATGCCGAAAAGCTCCGTGTTCAGCGCTACAGCTTCGATGAAAACGAGCTCAAGCCTTACCTGCAGCTCGAAAATGTCATCGGCTCTGCCTTCTGGGTTGCCGAGAAGCTGTTTGGCCTCACGCTCAAGGAACGCGGCGACATCCCTGGCTACCATCCTGATGTTCGTGTGTGGGAGGTCAGCCGTGAGGACAAAATCATCGGCCTCTTCTATGGCGACTATTTTGCTCGGCCGGGGAAGCGGTCAGGCGCCTGGATGACATCGTTCCGCGATCAGTCCAGGCTCGACGGCGAGCAGCTGCCGCTGATCGTCAACACCTGTAATTTCTCCAAGCCACCAGCGGGACAGCCTGCATTGCTCTCTCTTGATGAGGCGCGCACCGTCTTTCATGAGATGGGGCACGCGCTGCACGGGTTGCTGTCTGACGTGACCTACCCAAGGCTCTCAGGGACGAGCGTGGCGCGGGACTTCGTTGAGCTCCCCAGCCAGATCTACGAACACTGGCTTGAAGAACCAGCCGTGTTAGGCCGGCTCATCCATGTAGAAACCGGGCAGCCAATCCCCGATGAGTTGCTCGAGCGGATGCGGGCTGCTCGCCTGGCAAACACGGGCTTTGAAACTGTGGAGTTCGTCTCCTCCGCGATCCTCGACATGGACTACCATTCCAAGCCTCTGGAGAGCTCGGTGGCGGAGTTCGAGGGCGCTGTGCTCAGCGGCATCAACATGCCGCGCGAGATCGCGCTTCGGCATGCGAGCACGCACTTTCTCCACCTCTTTGCAGGGGATGGATATGCCGCCGGCTATTACAGCTATCTCTGGAGTGAGGTGCTCGACGCTGACGGGTTCGAGGCGTTCAAGGAAGCGGGCGATGCGTTCGATCGGGAGACTGCAACCCGATTGCACCAGTTTATCTATTCAGCCGGCGGCACTCGGGATTTCAAGGAAGCGTATCGTTCGTTCCGAGGCAGGGACCCTGAAGTGGGCCCGCTGCTTGCCGGGCGTGGGTTGGTGACGCAGTAAACTTCGTCACTAACATCGGTCTGGGCTCCAAATCATCAAGTGCGTATGCACTGCACACTTATGACCAAGTTGGGGCCGCTAGCGGAGTGTCGGCTTTTGTGCGACACTCCGACTTAGGCGGACATCCTGCAAGCGAGGTACAGCCTCAGGGACTTGGTGCGCGAACACCTTCACACCGGCAGCCTGACCAGCGTGCTCGCGCCGTGGTGCCCCACCTTCCAAGGCTATCACCTCTAATTCCCAAGCCGTCGCCACCACTCACCGCCGTTCGGAGCCTTCGTCGAGGCATTCCGCCATCGCTCTGCCAAGCCGCCCGGCGATCTCAGCAGCGAGAAATAACGGAATCGGCAACATGTGTCTGACCGTCCAGGACGCGGCACTAGCCAAGAGGCCCAGCGTCGGCAACAATATCGGCAGGTTGCTTGAACATTGGCACAGCACCCCTGTCATAACGAGCACCTGGATGCGGAGGGAGCGCAGTTCTACCTGCGGCGCCACGGCTTCGAAGTGAGTGTCAGGGGCTTGGCCGCTTTGGATTGCAATGTGGGCAGCCATCGCGCCGCGACATGGTGCTTTTGTCCATCGACAAATTTTTGAATTGAAAAACGGTCTTGGGTGGATGTGCAAAGGTCTTGGCCGAAACCTGACGGAAGAGGCTGGCAGCCGTAAGGATGGCGGCGGTCATTGACACAAACGAAACAGAGAACTCCGAGGGTATGTGGCCGATGAAGTCCTTGACGTCGCGCTCGCCCAACTGCCCGCAATTGGGACTTTCCGATGCCAGGAAGGCCATGGCGGCCTCGATGTTCTCCACCTTGCCGGTCAGCGCCTGACGACGCTCCATTTCGGACATGGCGCGCAGGTCTTTCTCCCGCTCGACCGCTCGGGCCAAGATGTCATCCGGTACGTTCCAGCACCCGAGGCATTCGGCCCCTTCGGTCAGTCCGTAGACGACCGCCTGGGCCCTCAGGCTGTCGGTGCTGCCGCCCACGACGACCCGGGGGTGCAGGCCCTGGATGTCCTGACGCGAAGTGTCGATATCCACTGCAGAAATGACGGTGTCGTATTCGTCATTGGCTTCCGACTTGGCGAGGCGCGGATCCAGACGGGGGTGAGAGGCTGTGACATAGTCTCGCAACGTCCCAGCGTGCTCCATGCCACCCAAGCCGGAAAGTGCCCGATAACGAGTTACGGCATCGGTCTTGAGATGGCCGATATCGGCGATGCCGGCCAGGAAGCAACGATTAAGGTTCGTCCCCTCCTTGTCATGGTGATCATGGTCCACCGAGACGACATAGCCATCGACGAGGTCGCTGGCGCCCAGGATCTGAATGAACCCCTGGCCAACGGCGCCTGCGCCTATAAGATAAAGCGGTGGCAGACGAATACCAGCCATGTCCGGTCCATCCACCAGATCCGGCCATCGGCCCGTCGAGCCGTCCCAAAGCGAATAGGCATCGTCCTCGGCGAAGCGCCCCTTCTTCAATCCTTTCGCTCGCTTGAATACTTCGCCAGCGACCAAGCAGGCCGCGAGATACGGGCCGATGCATTTGGTGCGACCGGGGTCACGCTCAAACCTTTGCGGTTGGGAGCCGATCCAGGCCCTCCACCCCGCCCCCCAGCCATATATATCAGCACCGCCTACGCCTTCGCCGGACACGTCGATGACGATGTCCGATCCACCAGCGCCTCTGAGAACCGGAATCCGTCCGCCGTTTGCCCAGGTCGCCAGGCTTTCCAGCGCATCGATGGCGTGAGCCACCCCAGCCGCGTTCGGCCGGATCACCGAAATGTTGCCTTCCACGCTCAAACGGATATCGCGCACCACGCCATGCAGCCTTGCCAGCAGGTTGATCAGGCAAACGAGCATGTGCTGACGGCCGATGTCGCCAGTAACATTGCCGGCACGCACGTGGATGGATTTGCTTTCGGCCACATCGCCCAGACCTTCGAGCGGCCTCAGGTGCCGTTCGCCCAGTGTCAAATCAGTCATCGGAAATCCCTCGCGTCGAGTGCAGGGCCAGGCATCACGATCAGACGGTCATGAACTTGTTTGGGTGCGAGCATGTGCCAGTAGTCGTTCTGCCATTCGTGAACACCTATGCCTTGAGGCCAAGGCGCCGTTTGCTTGCCATAGGCCGGGAACACGAGCGACAGGACGCGACGACTGGAGATCATGGCGTCGTCGTATCGGGAGTGCTCGGTACCCGTCCCGGGATGGCTGTGGATCTGGGCCAGAGGCTTCCAGTCTTCGGGAAGGTCGTGCACCATTTCGCTCATTGCGTCGGCCTCTACGTGGTAGTTGCCGGGCATCGAGCGTTGACGGGGGGCACGCACCGAGCGAACTGTCGCAAGGTTGCCGTCGCGGTCGCCGTACCAGAACACGCACGCTTCCCGCCGACCGGCGCGCTGCAGCATGTCGCGCGTCGTCGTGATCGCAACCGGGGGCACCTGAAGGACCAGTCCACTGGGAATGAATGGACTGGGCGCGGGAGCACGGCGCAAGAGATATTCATCCTGCATGGCGCCCGAACCTCCCCTGGTAACTCGTGCTGAAGGCGCGCTCGATCGCCGACAGGGTGGTGCGGAACGTGTCGCCGTCGCGCCAGAGAGTGGCGTCGTCACCACCATGGTTGACGTCGTAGTACTCGTACACAGCCGAGCAGCAGACGAGTTGGATCTCGCCGTTCGGCCCTGGATATGCGGCATGCACGTGCACCTCCGGCGAGGTCAGCTGCGGCAGGTGATGCTGGTCGGACAACCCTGCGTACTCGAAGGTCTCAGGATTGACGAACCTGGCGCTGGGTGGCCATTCGGCCCCAGCGATGAAGTCCAGCCGAAGAAGATATTCGTCAACAGCCCCATCGCGCATGCCGCGCATGGGGATGAGAAGCGTGCGGTTGGATGGCCTGGTCCAACCCAGCTCCTCCATGCTCCGACCTTCGAATTCGAGGACGCGCGGCAGGTGCTGATCCAGCACCTGCCTACCCGCCTGCAAATCGAGGATCGGCCGTGATCCATGGACTGCCATGTCAGGCACCCCCGGTGCGGGCGGCGATCTCGAACTTCTTGTCGCACAACCCCTGCTGCTGCGCCGCCTCGAGCGTGAGCGACAGGTGATCCATGAGGCTCACCGGCCCTGCGGCGGTGTCGGCCTGGAGCACGTCGCGCTCCGTACGCGTGACCTCGAGTTCCCGGTAGGCCTGCTCCCAGAGTGTGGCCAGAGTGATGGAGGCTTCCACCTTGAGGCGAGCGGTTTCGAGCTCGCCGAGATGCTTGACCCGAACCGTCTGCTTCTTCGGACCGGCGAGCTTGCCGGGCTTGAAACTCTCCACCCCGGCCTCGTCCAGATCGATCAGCATTTCCTCGTCGAGAGGAATGTCGGCTTCGTCGGTCTTTTCCAGGTAGATGCTCTTGTCGGCCGCTACGTTCTTGAGCTTGCGGAGCGTCGCCGCGGTGATGAAGCGGGCCGGCCAGTCGATGGCGTCGCCCGCAAAAGCGACGCGGTAAGAACGATCGCCGAGAGCAACCAGGAAGCGGTGGCCTTCCGATAGAGGCACCGATTCACGGTGCCGGACATCCTCGAGTTCCCCGTCGTTGAGAAACTGCAGGACATAGGCATGATCGTCGGATGCAAAGCCGGCCGCCAAGGCGATTTGGTCGCCCGAGGGCGTCCTGTCCGTCATGGGGACCGCACGGAAAACAAGATCCGTGCCCGCGATCTCGATCGTGCGATTGGTATTCACGTCACTCATTCCGATGACTCCTTCGTATCGATAGATCATCAAATAGTAGCTAAAATCTGGCTAGTCAACCATCATTGGATGGCTAATTGATATTGACAAATTTAATGGTGAGTTGTAGAAACGCGCGTCAACACGGAGGACGCGCATGGTTGAGAAGCGCACGATGACGCTGAACTTGAGTACGCAGGAGATGGATTTAGTCGATCGTCTTGCGGACGAGAAAGGCTTGTCCAAGACGGCATTGGTCCGGCAGGCACTCAGGCTCTATCAGTCGATCACTGACAGAATAGACAGAGGCGAGAAGGTGTTCTTCGAACACCCAGCAACCAAGGAAAAAGCTGAGCTAATGGTGCTGAGCTAAGCCATGTCGGGATCGTTGATCGGCACGTTCGACCTGTTGGACCGCAGAACCGGCAAGTTCGTCGAGGCTCAACTGGTGAGCCCTGCCGGATCGAGCAACGTAGCCGACATAGACGGATCCTGGCGCCCACTCATGCAGGCCAGGATCGAGCAATTGCGGTCCGAAGACCGACTGACTATCGGAGCGCTTGGCGAAAGCGAACTTCAGGACGCTCATTGGCGATGGTCCGAGAAGATCGAGATGTCGTCGAACCGCCTTGACCGACAATCATTCGCGATCGTTACCGAAGGCGCCACCCAGGGCCTCATGCTCGTCACGACCGCAGGGTTCGCCAAGGAATCCTCCCAGCACGGCAAACCACTCGTCATGATCGACCTCCTGGCTACCGCGCCATGGAACAGAAGGGGCTTCGACGCCGCTCCTCGCTTCAAGGGCGTAGGACGGATCATGATGGCCGCCGCCATAAGCCTAAGCGTCCAAGAGGAATTCCGGGGAAGGGTTGGGCTGCATGCCTTGCCACAAGCCGAAGCTTGGTATCGTGATAGGGTTGGAATGGCCGACCTGGGAATTGATGACACACGCATGCGCTATTTCGAACTGACCGAAGACCAAGCGCGCGCGTTCCTCGCACAATAAAGGAGCAGATGATGGAGATGCTTGTCTCACGCGACTGGCTCCGGCGAAAGATCGAGTCCGATCCGGATACGGACAATGACGCGGGATGGCCGATCGAGGCCATCGAAAACATAGGAATGTTCCTGCCGTCCGAACTGGTGTCGGACGCCGGAAACGTGGTCGAACTCAAGCACGCCTTCGGGGTGTTCATTCGCCAGTTGCGCCGACGCGACCAATTGTCGGTCGAAGCACTGGCTGAAAAGGCGCGTGTCGAAGCGCGCGAGATCAGGTTGATCGAGCTCGACCCCAACTACAAGCCGAGACCACGGACGGTTCACCAACTGGCCGAGCACTTCGCCATGCCGCCGCAGGCATTGATGAAGCTGTCGGGAGCGACCGTGACTCGGGACGAGGCCTTGCAGGAAGAGGCTCAGAAGTTCGCTGCGAAGTCGGACGACCTTTCCAAGCTTTCAAGGCAGGAGCGACAGGACTTGGAGGGCTTCGTCAAGTTCTTGGTAAAGAGCCAGAAGTGACGTGATGAACGGAGGGACGGTCGGAGCTTACGAAGCAGAAGATATCCGTCGGCTTGTCGATCGGATTCTTCTCGATTTGGGAAATCCCGAGCCGCCCCTCCGTCTCAGCGACGTTCGCTTGCTGCTTGAACTCGACCTCAAGTTCTACAGCCTGACTAACCCTTCGCTGCTCCAGGAAATTGCCCACAGAATGAAAGTGGCCGGCAAGCAGGTGATTGCGCGTCCCACTCTATTGGTGGATGTGGTTAAGAAGGCCAAATTATCAGCCCTGTGGGTGCCGGACGGAAATCGCATCCTGATCGACGAAGGAGTGCCCGACCCCAAGAAGCGTTGGATCGAAGCCCACGAAGTCGGCCATAGCTTCATTCCTTGGCACAAGAACTTTCTCTTCGGCGACGATCAGTACACTTTGGATCCCGATTGCCACGCCGATGTCGAGGCCGAAGCGAACTTCGCCGCTGCGCGGTTGCTGTTCCTACAGGACCGCTTCGCGACCGAGGCGAGAGATCTCGCCACAAGCTTCAAGACCATCCAGAAGATGGCCAAGCGGTATGGCAACACCATCACCACGACGCTTTGGCGCGTGGTGGAAGAACGCGACAGGCAGCAGCCAGCCTTCGGCATGGTCAGTGCCCATCCATTTCACTCCGACATCGGACGCGACCCGGACGGCAAGGACGTACGATATTTCATCCGATCTGAAGCTTTCCGAAACCGGTTCCCCGGCATCACACCAGAGTTCTCATGGAATCTCCTGCGCGCCAACTGCGGGGGCTCAAGAAAAGGGCCCATTTTCGAGGGAAATATCGTGCTGACCGATGTGAACGGCAGTCGCCACGAATTCGCGATGGAGAGCTTCTGCAACCAGCATGCGGTGCTGACTTACGCTGTGTACGTGCGCCCCGCGCCGATCTTGATCGGTGTAAGATGAGGCTGCAGTTCGGACTCCATTGGCTAAGGCGTTGGGACCACCAATCCAGCGCCCCAGGTGTCGATTTCGTCGATCACCACAAACGCATGGGACCGCCAGTCACCGACCGCTCGGTGGCAACAGCAAAAGGATCCGAAGTGGTCATCTAGAGCGCTGACGGGGAGTCGCCGGGTGATTGGGTGGCCCATTGCACTTGCCATCCTTACTCGCGCCCTGCGGTACCCTGCTTTTCAGGATCATCGGCTAGCTTCAACTGTCCCACTACCGCTTGCAGAGCGCTGCGCGTCAGATAAGAGCAGTCCGACTCCGAACTAATCGTGAAAATGACGGGCAAAGATCCTGCTAGTCCGGGCGAACACAGGTTCGATGCCCGCAAGGGCGCTTGGAAAAGGACGAATGGTGTGCAGATTGTTCGGCATGGAGCCGAATGTATCACACGATAAGGGGGGATGGCAGCTATTGGGAGTGGGCGATCCAACCGGCAAGGACCGAATTGGGGCGCCGAGAAGACGATCGTGCGCTAAAAGCTGACCTGGTCGCCCTTTTGCGCCAACTGTCGGTGAGTAAGGTAGGGAACTGCAGAACTCAGGGCGGGTTGATCTGCGTTATGCAGCGTGCACAGTCCGTTGAGACGACCAAAATGACCTCCGATTATCTACTCGGCATCTTCCACTGGCGAGATTACGCCGGAGACTTGGATGGCCCACAATCCCGCGCAAGCCTCAAGATGCTATTGTGGGGCTGCGAACGGTGGCTGGAGCTCAATCCAACTGCCACCGACACTAATGAGGGTCGTCGGCTCTCTATGATCAAGCGGGAGGTAGAAGATTGGCTTGAGCGGAACGGGAGGTCGCAGCCTTACGAAGTGGCTCAGGCTTTGGAGATCCTTCGTCTAGAACAATGATAGCTTTACTGGAGTTTGCCTACCCTGCATCGTGAGCCGGCCTCAGACACAGTTTCATAAGGGTGCACTGCAGAACACCTTTGCGCGCGCCGCGACGGTGGCAAAGATGTTGCCCAGAACGTCGTGGCCGCTTCTTGGCACTGTAACAGCCTGCGGCACCGTCGAAAAGCGCTGCGGCCAACTAGAGACTATCGGGAGTTCGTTCGTAACCGACTTGCGTAGGGGCGATGGATCGATGGCGGCGTTGGACCGACGCGCTGGCGTCCAAGATCTGTTGCCTGCTTTAGGGTGCCGGCCAAAGTTGCATCGATGACGTGAAATGAGGCGTTTAGGGGAAACCTTATCCAGCTCGCGGCTAAACTTGTCCGTTCTGCTCTCCGTATCTCTGTTGTGCTGGCGCGGAAGTCGATCGGCGGCTAGCTCTATATGGAGCTCATCAATGTATAGCCGAGCGACATGACGTAGAGTGACGAAAGAAGCAGAGCGCGATTTATGATTGAGCCTCGTTCCGGAGCAGAGCCGCTATCGGTCCTGGTTGGTCGTTATAGACCAGTAGCTTGAGTGCACCCACTCGCGGGTATTGTGCGCATCCACAAGGCACCAGTCCGCTCCGGTCTCAGCTGCCACGCAGCGTTCCACCAAAACGTTCTCGCCAACCCTGAATGCGCTGGTTTTTTGCGACTGTGGTTCGGGCCACTTGCGTACATTGAGAACGTCCCACTGGAGGACACCCGTGGCCTCCGCTACCTTGTCCACCTGGTACCCAGCGGCCATCGCTGGCTGCACAGCCAACGCGCCGGCTGCCGTGATAACGATCCCGCACAAGGCGGCAACCAAAACATTTTCCTGGTTTTTGCTCATTCGATTTCTCCCGGCCAATATGCCATATTCATCATGCGTGGCTGTTTGCCCGCGGCGCTTTGAATTGGCTCCGAGAAGAATTTTCAGAACCTGTTCATCGCCGCGGCAGACCTTAGCTGTTGTTGCGATGAGAGCCGTGTAGAACCAGATGCTTTGCCTCGCCCCACCTTTATGAGGGGCATGAAACTTCTTTGTCCTACATCTGCGAGGGAGGGCTAGTGCTTGCTAGACAGGGGCAAACATAGCCAGAGCCTGACCAGCACAGAGCTTACCCGTGCTACAAGACGATCTCATCTCCATCTCCACAGCATGCTCGCTTTGCCCAAGGCGCACTTTCGCCTTCTGGATCACCGCGGCAAGCGCGAGATGGCCGAAGAGAGGCGCAAAGCTGCGACTCGGCAGTGGCAGGTTTGTGCGCTTCGGGACATTGGCAAGTCGCTTCTCGCTGTCGCGGAGCGCCAGCAGTGCCCGCTCGTGACCGCACTCGGCATCTCAGGCCTCGGTCAGCGTGCGAGGACAGGAGATGTCCTCGGTAGCTGACCTGACGCCGGAAACCTACTCAGTAAGGCTTGCGGTGGAGCTGTTAAATTCGGCAGCGGACCAACCTGAGCCGGTGTTATCGAGATCAACCCGCGTCCCCACAGCTGTCGCGGCATTCAGATGCTGAAGCGTGTCTTTATCTACGAAAATGAAGCCGGCTGATCCGTCCTCGTTGCGGATGTCGACGCGGATTGCGTTGCCCCACTCCTCAACACGCTCTGCTGCGATACCCTTTTCTGCGAGGCTCGCGGTCAGGCTGAACTCCGAGCGGCCGTGGATCTCGTGATCATCCATGGCGAAAGAGGAAACCGGAGCGAAGGCAACGGCAGCGGCGACGACTGCAAGTTTGATACTCATTGGATGTTCCTTTCTTTTGAACATCCTCACTCTCGCCCTGACGGATTGCGTGAACATTGCGCTTGCGGAGATAGTGTATTTTTTTGCCGCGGCACAACCGCTGCCGTGTGATGTGAGATTCACGGCGTCAAGCTGCGGCTAATCCTATTCCGGTGACAGCATGAGCCGTCACTCGCCGTGAAGTACTCTGCTGTGCCTGCAAAAGAGGTCAGTTATCTGCACGTGCCAAGGGCAAGAGTATCTCGAAGAGCGCTCCTCCGCCCTCGTTCTGCCGAGCGACCACACGACCGTTGTGGCGCTGCACAATGTCGCGGACCAGGCTTAAACCCAGGCCGGCCCCATGCTGCAGAGGGGCAACTCGATGGAATGGCTCAAAAATGTCTTCGCGGTGAGCGGGATCGATACCCGGTCCTGTGTCTCCGACCTCGACTCGGCCGTCGCTGCAAACTCTGATGGTGATCTCGGTATTCTTGCCACCGTGTGCGATGGCGTTCTGAATCAGATTGGCAAGAGCCCGCGACAGCGCCATTTGATCCCCTAAGATTTCGATCTTGTCACCTTCCGCCTCGAAGATAATTTCATCTCCAGCCGCGATTGCCAGTGGAGCCAAGTCGGCGGTGACGTTGGACGCGAGTTCGACCAGATTCACCGTTTGGAAGCTTACAAGCGACAGATCCATTCGCTGCAGATCGAGCAATTGATCAGCCATGCTGCTCAATCGCGCGACATCAAGGAGCAACCGCCTGCTCTCGTCAGTGTCTGCTAGGAGTTCCAGTCTCGTCTGCAATATGGCGATAGGTGTGCGAAGCTCATGAGCTGCGTCCGCCATGAAGCGTTGCTGTTGTGCCATCCCGCTGTCGAGCCTTTGCAGCGCCTCATTTACTGCCCGCACCATCGGGTGCAGTTCGGTGGGCACACGGTCCATGGAGAGGCGAACGCCCCGTTGGTCAACCCCTACTGTGTTCGCCTCGGCTGCGAGTTCATCAACTCCACGCAACTGGCGGCCCACGAAAAGCGGTATCGCGAGGAACGTCGCTGCAGTCAGAAGGATGATAAAGATTAGGAATGGGGGCCTAGACAATGCGAACAGCACAGTGCCCAGCCCAATCGTTGGCCCGCCCGCTGTGATGATCCAAAGTCGTCCCACTGCACTATCGTGCTGCCGGATAATCGCCATAGGCGTCTCAGGAGAACCAATATCCGAGATGTTTGCCACAGTGACACGGGTGAGATTCTCGGCCATCAGATCCACGTGCTCGGGCACGCTTCCGAAGCGAACCGACTGACCCTCTGAATCTGCAGCATAGAACCAAAAGTTTGGATATTGATCCACGATCCTGCCAAGCTCGGGAGTGATTTGCACCATCAGCTCTCCTTCTGTGGCGGGTTCAACCGCCGCAGCGATTTCACGGATGACACCGGCATCAAGACCCTGCCCTTCCGAAACCAGGTTGATGATTGGAACAGCAGCGGCTGCAGTGAAGGCCAGCACCACCAAGACTTGCATAATGATCATGTCGCGAGTCAGTGCGCTTCTCAGCGAACGGGGCCGATGTCTCTTCATTTGGCTGCCTTCAATAAATAGCCCAGGCCACGGATTGCGTGTATCTCAACTGCGGCTCCGGCCAGCTTGCGTCTAAGTCGCGAAATGTGGGCGTCCAGAGTGTTGGAAGCGATCTCGTCATCGTAACCGTAGACCGCCTCTTCCACAGAGGCGCGGGGAACCGTCCGCCCGTTGCGTCGAACGAGAACCTCAAGTGTCAGCAGTTCTCTCCGGGTTAAGTCCAGCGGAACTCCATCCACCGAAGCTACTCGCTCTGTCAGATTGAACTTGAGGTTCCCAACGCTCACGAGGGATGCACCCATCTGCGCTGGCCGCCGAAGTACCGCCCGTAACCGGGCTAACAGCTCGTCGATTGAGAACGGTTTTGGTAGGTAATCGTCGGCCCCACTGTCGAGCCCCGCGATGCGCTGATCGGAAGATCCAAGAGCCGAAAGCACTATGATGGGTAGTCCAGGATGGCTGCTTCGGATCTTTGGGATAAGGGATAAACCATCTCCGTCTGGGAGTTTGCGATCGAGCAGGACGGCATCGTGAACGCCGCTCCTGACTGCTTCCTCGGCGATCTCGAGTGTTGGCGCGTGGTCGACAACAACATCTTGGCGGCTCAAACCAGCGGTGAGTGCCCGGGCCATGTCCATCTCATCTTCAACAAGCAATATGCGCATCGTGCTTCCCTTTTGATGCGCCAAGAATAGCACTGGACATTGCCGCTGCATTGCGGCGGTCCGCGATGTTGGCAATGCCATAATGGCGAGGCACCCAATAAACCAAGACGAGCTCCAGAACGGAGAGGTCAAGTCATGATCGACAATGTTGCAGGTGAGCATGGAGCGGTGGAACGGGGCAGGGCCGTATTTGGATAGTTGTCGGCGATTTCATCTCTGGTCCTTATTAAACAGAGCCTACTTCAAACTGGATTAGGCGCAGTGGGCAACGTCAGGGCGGATGCCTGTGGTCGGCCCTGGCGGGTATCCGCACATGACGGTCTATGACAATGTCGGCTTCGGGCTGAAACTGGCCAAAACGCCCAAGGATGTTCGGACAAAAGATCTGGGACGCGGCACGCATCCTGCAGATGGAGCATCTGCTGGATCGCAAACCCGGCCAGCTCTCAGGCGGCCAACGGCAGCGTCTTGCCATCGGTCGGGCGATCGTAAGGCAGCCCGAAGTGTTCCTGTTCGACGAACCGCTCAGCAATCTCGATGCAGCATTGCGGGTCGACATGCGCATGGAATTGGCGCGGCTGCACCAGGACCTCGGCTCGACCATGATCTACGTTACCCACGATCAGGTCGAAGCCATGACCCTGGCCGACAAGATTGTGGTGCTCGACGCCGGGGTGGTGCAACAAGTCGGCTCACCCATCGAACTCTACCAGCGCCCCGCCAATCTTTTTGTTGCCGGGTTCATCGGCTCGCCCAAGATGAACCTGCTGCCCGTGACCGTAGATGCCGTGGAGGCCGATATCGTGCGTGTATCCAGCAGGACCTCGCCGCAACCGCCATCAAGACGCGCAACGATGGGCTCAAGCCCGGCGACAGCGTCACGCTGGGCGTGCGCCCCCATGCGCTCGTGCCCAACGCCAATGGCAGTATTGTGGGTCAGGTGGCGCTGGTGGAGCGGCTCGGCAACGAAACAAATGTCAGCGTAAACCCGCCGGGCGGCATGCCTTTGATGGCCGTTCTCGACGGCGATCGGGCTCTGCGGCTAGGGGAGAATATAGTACTGGGCTTCGATCCGGACCATGCCCTGCTGTTCGATCGGGCGGGAGTGGCACGCTAGGCTACGGACGGGACGCCAGCGCATACTGGCGTCCTCTCAATGTTCAGCCGAAATTAGCCAATTCCTGCACGCCGCGATGGAAGCGGGCGAGCTTGGCGTAGAAATCCTCAAGGATATAGCGCACGTCGATGGTGTCGTAGACCTTGATCGGGCGGTTCTGGCCATTGTGGATGTAGTGCATCTGGGGCGAGAACTCAGGCGCGGGGCGCCATTCGGATACGCCTCCCATCGGATTGAGAATGACAGAAAGAGCAGGCGTATCGCCAAGCGAGCGGTGCTCGATAGGGCCTTGGTGGACGCGCAGATTCCAGTCGATCAATTGGTCCACGAGGTATTTGCCGATGGGCCCATTGCCCTCGCAGCGCTCCTGCAACTCGGCATAGCTGACCGCCATCATGCGATAAACGGTGGAGGGGATCTGCCAGACCTGGATCTTCGAGCGCATGACGACGTTGGCCGCAGCGATGTCGTTCATGAGGTTGAACTCGCGGCCCCCTGTAGGCCAGACGCCGCCACCAATCCAGACGCAGATAATTTTGCGTTCATTGAGGCGCGGCTCTATGAGCAGGGCCGAAGCCATGTCGGTCAGCGGCCCAAGGAAGGCAACATAGAGCGGGCGGTCGTCATCGCGCATGGCTTGATCGATAATGAGCTGGGCGCCGGGGGAGGGCACCGGCGTGTTCTCGTCGGGCAGTGCGCCGGTGGCGCCATTGGCGACCACGATGCGGCCCGAAAGGTCCATGAGCTCGAGGATATGATCGATCTCGACGCGGCTGTCCTGCATCGATGTCTTTGAGCGATGATCGCCAAAATGCGCCGCGATGAGGCCATGGAAATCAAAAGTGGGGGTCAATAGGGCATGAACGATGGTGAACTGGTCGTCTGCCTCGTTCTTAGCGTCGGTGTTGAGAATAAGACGCGCGCGCTTGTTGAGGGGAAGACTGCTCACTATTGCTCTCCCATCGCGCTGAATAAGGCTTTCTGAGCAATCTTGAGCGCGCCGATGGCATCATGGCGGCTCTGGGCTTCCTGCAGCGCGTCGACGTCGAGGCGATCAAGGCCCTTGGCGGCCGCCTTGAGGAAATCGATAGCGTGGATCGCCGTGGCGACGCTGTCCTCACGGAACGGGAATTGGTCGAGCTGCCAGACGCCTTCCCAGTTGTTTTTCTTCAGGACATAAAAGAACTCGAAAAGCTCGATCGGGTGCAGGCTCCCCGCGACGAGATCATCGTCCCAGGAGCGGTAATTGTCATTGACGTCCATGCCGAAGAGGCGGCCGTGGTCGATGGCAAGCTGGGCCGAGTCAGCGGCGGATTCGCCGCCCATGATGGCGTGGCCGAAATCGAGCAGGATGCCGACGTTTGGCAGGCCGATCTTCTCAATACCCAAGATGGTGCGAGCGACGGAGCCGAAACTCATGCGGACGCGGGGTTCGCGGGGCTTGTACTCAATGACGAATTTGAGGTCGGGGTTTTCGCTTGCGAGCTGGGCGACGCCGTCAAGCGAGCGCTGCCATTGGGTCGAATAATCAACCTGGAACGGGTAGTCCCAACCATCCTGACCGGGCCAAAGCTTGACGTAGTCGGCCTTGTGGAAGCGCACCACGTCGCATGAGGCGGTGATTAGTTCATGCGCCTTGCGGCGAATGCCGGCGTCGGGATTGGTGAAGGCCCCCTTGACGAAGTCGCGAGTGTAGATTTCGGGCGTGATGCCGATGACCGAGAGATTATTTCGATCGAGCGCCGTCTTGATCTGCGTGTCAGAGAATTTGCCGCCGAAATAAGGCCAGTTGAGATCCACGACGGAAAGGTCCTTGACCTGGCCGGCAAGGTCGATCGCTTCGATGATGTTGCGCGGCGTGCCGTAGCCGTCCGTCGCATAGCGGTCGAGATAGGTGGCAAAGTGCCAGATGCCGGCGCCGAAGCGTGGGTTTGTCATGGGGTTCCTCCACTGTTCTGATTGTCTTGTGTCGCCAGGGTCTGGGTTATTGCGGATTGCCAGCGCTGGCGATGTTTGTTGCGGGTCGCGTCGTCCATCTGCGGCGTGAAACGGCTGGCGGCGGGTACGCCTGGTACGGAGATGCCAATGGCGGAGAAGGCGAGTGCTGCAGCGCCTAGGGCGCTCACTTCCGGGGCTGCGGCTGCAGCGACAGGGCGATCGAGAATATCGGCTTCGAACTGCATGATGTTTTGATTACGCGAGGCGCCACCGTCGGCGCGCAGTTCCCCCAGAGGCGCGTCCATGTCGGCTTCCATAGCGCGATAAACATCGGCGACCTGGAAGGCGATGGCTTCAAGGGCAGCGCGGGCGAGGTGGGCGGGCTTGGTGCCGAGCGACATACCCGTGATGCTGCCGCGTGCGTCGGCGCGCCAATAGGGAGCACCCAGGCCTACAAGGGCGGGAACAAAGGCGACGCCATTGCTGTCAAAAACGGTTTCGGCAAGCGCCGACAGTGCGGCGGCGTCGGGGAGACCCAGGAGTTCGGCGGCAAAGGCGGCGGCCTGGCCGGAGACGGAAATATTGCCTTCGAGCGCATGCTGCACCTTGCCCCCCTGGCTCCAGGCGATGGTGCTGGAGAGGCCATGGGTCGAGCCGACACGGTCGGATGTCAGTGCCATGAGCGAGGTGCCAGTTCCATAAGTGGCCTTGGCGGTGCCGGGTGTGCGGACACCGTGGCCGAAGAGGGCTGCATGGGAGTCCCCGATCATGGCGTGTATGGGAACGCCGGCTGGGAGAGCGGTGGCTCCCCCCGCAAGATGGCCGAACTGCGCATTGGAGGAGCGCACCTCGGGGAGCAGCGAGAGTGGCACACCAAAGAGCTCGCACAACGCGGCGTCCCAGCACAGGGTCTGGGTGTTGAACAACTGGGTGCGCGCGGCGTTGGAATGATCGGTGGCGTGGACTGCGCCGCCAGAAAGGTTCCAGAGGAGCCAACTGTCGACGGTGCCGGCCCGCAGTTCGCCCGCTTCGGCCCGTGCGCGGGCGCCGGGGACATGGTCGAGCAACCAAGCGATCTTCCCGGCGGGGAACAGGGGGTCGAGCGCGAGGCCGGTCTTGGCTTCGATGGTGCCGGCATGCCCGGCTGCGCGGAGCTTGTCGCATTTGGGGGCGGACCGGCGGCATTGCCAGATGATGCAGGGGCCAATGTGTTGATTGCCACTGAGATCTGACCCTTTAGGGGCTTAAGTTTTCACTGAGATTTGACCCATGTTTTGATCGCCCCCTTGGCTTTTGGTCGGGGGGCTTGGAGTGATCGACATGGCGTTACTGAGCGTAATCCGGCGCTGGCATTTCCGTGAGGGGATGCCGATCCGAGAGATTGAGCGACGCACGGGATTGTCCCGCAATACCATCCGCAAGTATCTGCGGGCCGACACGGTGGAGCCCAAGTTCAGGGTTCCGGTGCGGCCCAGCAAGCTCGACGCTTTTGCGCAGAAGCTCTCCGACTGGCTGCGCGTGGAAGCGGGTAAATCGCGCAAGCAGCGGCGCACGGCCAAGCAGATGCATGCCGATCTGGTGGTGCTGGGCTATGAGGGTTCGTATGAGCGCGTCGCGGCGTTCGTGCGGGTCTGGAAGGGCGATCGGCAACGCGAGCATCAGACCAGCGGGCGTGGCACCTTTGTTCCGCTGGTGTTCGAACCGGGCGAAGCCTTCCAGTTCGACTGGAGCGAGGACTGGGCGATCCTGGGCGGTGAGCGCACCAAGCTGCAGGTGGCCCATACCAAGCTCTCGCACAGCCGGGCGTTCATTGTTCGGGCCTATCCACTGCAGACCCATGAGATGCTGTTCGATGCGATGACCCAGGCGTTCCGGGTTCTTGGCGGCGTTCCCCGTCGCGGCATCTTCGACAATATGAAGACCGCGGTGGACCGGATCGGCTCTGGCAAGGCCCGGCAGGTCAACGCCCGGTTCGCGGCGATGGCCAGCCATTATCTGTTCGAACCCGAGTTCTGCAATCCGGCATCAGGATGGGAGAAGGGGCAGATCGAGAAGAACGTGCAGGATGCCCGCCGGCGCCTGTGGCAGCCACTGCCGAACTTCGCGAACCTCGATGGCTTGAACGCCTGGGTCGAAGAGCGATGCATCGCCCAATGGAGCGCAGATCGTGCATGGCAACCTTCCTGGCAGCGTTGCCGATGCGCATGCCGGTGAGGTTGCGAGCCTGATGCCTTTGGGACGACCCTTCGATGGCTTTGTTGAACAGACCAAGCGCGTATCACCCACTTGCCTGGTGAACTTCGAACGCAACCGTTACAGCGTACCGGCCTCGTTTGCGAACCGCCCGGTCAGCCTGCGGATTTACCCTGAGCGGATCGTCGTGGTGGCCGAGGGCCAGATCCTGTGCGAGCACGTTCGTATCATCGATCGGTCCCATCGCCAGCCAGGATGCACAGTCTATGACTGGCGGCACTATCTGGCGGTGATCCAGCGCAAGCCTGGCGCCCTGCGCAATGGAGCGCCGTTCCTCGATCTGCCTGAGGCGTTCCGGAGATTGCAGGGGCTGCTGCTCAAGCGCCCAGGTGGCGATCGGGAGATGGTGGAGATCCTGGCCCTGGTTCTGCATCACGACGAGCAGGCGGTTTTGTGTGCCGTCGAGTTTGCGCTCGAAGCAGGCGTTCCGACCAAGACCGATATCCTCAATCTGCTGCATCGCCTGGTGGATGGCAAAGAGACTGAGGTTGCATTGATCGATGCGCCCCAGGCTCTGGCCCTGCGTCAGGAACCAAAAGCCAACGTCGCGCGATACGACACGCTGCGTGGCAAGGATGTTCGCCATGCGTCATGATCCCGCCAGTGCCGCCGTGGTGGTCATGCTGCGCAGCCTCAAGATGTATGGCATGGCCCAAGCCGTGGACGAGTTGATCGAACAGGGTGCTCCTGCCTTCGATACGGCCGTGCCCATCCTGTCTCAACTGCTCAAGGCCGAGCTCGCCGAGCGGGAGGTCAGGTCCATTGCCTATCACCTCAAGGGGGCCCGCTTCCCTGCTTACAAGGATCTGACTGGCTTCGACTTCGCTTCCAGCGAGATCAATGAGGCCTCCGTCCAGCAACTGCATCGCGGCACCTTCATCGAAGGAGCGGACAATGTGGTGCTGATCGGTGGACCTGGCACTGGCAAAACCCATATCGCCACAGCCCTAGGCGTCCAGGCGGTTCGCCACCACCACAAGAAGGTTCGCTTCTTCGCTTCCGTCGACCTGGTCAATGCACTCGAGCAGGAAAAAGCGTTGAACAAGGCAGGCCAGCTTGCCGAGCGTCTGCTGCGGCTCGATCTCATCATCCTCGACGAGCTGGGCTATCTGCCGTTTAGCCCATCAGGCGGTGCGCTGCTGTTCCATCTGCTCAGCAAACTCTACGAGCAGACCAGCGTCATCATCACTACCAACCTCAGCTTCAGCGAATGGGCTGGCGTGTTCGGTGACGCCAAGATGACAACCGCTCTGCTCGACCGGCTCACCCATCACTGCCACATCCTGGAAACCGGCAATGACAGCTTCCGCTTCAGGGCAAGCGCTGCAGCGCCGAAAACGCGAAAGGAAAAACTCGCTACTTGACCATCCCCGCACCGCGGGAAACTATCGTCCAACCGGGTCACTTCTCAATGACAATCCCGGGTCAAATCCAAACGGCAATCAACAATCTGGCTTCATGCCCAGGGTTCCCCAAGTATTTAGGGCCACATGGTGATGGTAGCCATCGGAGCTGAGGAAGGCGGCCACGTCCATCTGGCGCACGACATCAAATCCGATGACATCGCGATAGTATTGAACGGACCGGTCTAGATCGGCGACGTGCAGATGAATGTGACCTATCCGAATGCCCGTTGAAGGGGCCCGACTTGCTTCCGTTCTCTGTTCGGTGTTCATGTGCCTATTTCCTTTGATCCGGAAACTAGGTGTACAGCTCATTGCAAAATAGCCAGAAAGTGTGGATCATCTCCAGCAACTGAGTTGATGGAGTTTGTCATGGCTGAGTTGAGGGTCGACGGCTTATCGCTTGACCATCTTGCGGTCTTCGTCGCTGTCGTCGATGCAGGCAGCTTCTCGGCAGCAGCTCGGAAGTTGAACCGAGCCCAGTCGGTTGTCACCTATGCGATCCAGGCCTTAGAACAGCACACGGGGTCAGAGCTATTCGATCGTACCGCTTACCGGCCGACTTTGACGAAAGAAGGTGCCGTCCTTTTGCCACGCGCCCGCAGGGTTCTGGATGCGGCGCTGGAGTTTCGCACGCAGGCTCATGGTCTTACTGCCGGAATAGAAAGCCGTCTTGCACTCGCCGTTGACGTTGGCGTTCCCATGACACCGTTCGTCGCTCACCTGCGGGATTTCCAGGAAGAATATCCGATGGTCGAGGTGTCAATCATGCGCCAGCCTTTGCAGGCTACTATTGCAACCTTGAAGAACGGATTGGCAGACCTCGGCGTTGTGGGCGACCCCCCTGGGCGGCAAGGCGAGGACGATTTCCTGCGGCGCCGCTATGGGCGAGCGAGAATGGTGGCAGTCGCCGCAATCGACCATCCGCTCGGGAAGATTGATGGAATAATTGACGAGAACCGGTTGCGCGACTTCATGCAGGTCATGTTGTCATCCGACATTGGCTCGTCGGGCACGGATGATGCAATGGCGTTCGCCATAAACCGGTGGCGGGTCAACGATATCTCCCTGCGCTACAGTATCATCATCGCTGGCCTGGGGTGGGCCAGCATGCCCCTGCACATGGAGGAGGACGACATAGCTGCAGGGCGGTTAGTGGCGCTAAAGCTATATGACAGAGATCCATTCACAACCTGGCCCGAGATTGCCCTAAGCGTCGTTCACTTGAAAACCAAGGTGCTTGGACCTGCAGGGCAGTGGCTTGCTGAGCATCTGACGTCAATCAAAAATATCTAGACTAAACGTGTCCAAGCGCCAGTTCTGTCTGCAGTACTTCCAGACGTTGCGACCGGGTTCAGTTCTGGAGAGCGCGGCTCCCCGATGGTTGTTCATCGTTAACTACGAGGCCACGTTCGACGCCGCCTGCCACGCCAGGAACAACCTGATTGACTAGCGTGAAACCACCACGTTCATCATCATTCGTAAGTGCTCTCACCTTCGCCAGCCATAACAGCTGTTGTTACAAAAGTGGGTCGCACCAGAGGCGGTGACTGCCTTAGATGAGTGGATACGGCTATTGAACTACTGGTGCACGGCTGATTGCTAATATCTCATAGTTCAGCGTTATCGGGCCTCCCAGTTTGCATGGCTCCGGATTTCACTTTTCGCTTTCTGGAGCGCGGAACGCTGACCACCCATCAAGGGCCATTTGCTCAGCATCGAACTGGCGCAAGACTTCACGAACGATCTCGTCATCAATTGCCCGATCGTCGCGTGCCCGGATCACCGCTGACCGTCTCGCTAGGAGGATTTGTTCAACAAGTCGGTAGCGAAGCGACGGATCCACCGAAAGTTCCGCATCGACGTCTCTGCTGCTCGTTATGCGTTTCAGAACCAGATCGGCGTATGTTCCAACATCTTCGCTATCATGCAGCCGTCGGAACTTACCAATCGCATCAATCCCAGCTTGGCGCGCGATTTCCATCAGCTTAGCAGTTTGTTGCTTCGCTCGGGCCTCCTCAGTCCTTGATGTAAGACCAAAGATCCTGATGATGTAAGGCAGACTGATCCCTTGGACGAGTAGGGTACCAATAGTTACGAGGAACGCCACAGCCTGGATTGCGTCACGGTTGGGAAATGCGGAGCCATCCAACACAGACAGTGGAATGCCAGCTGCCGCCGCCAGGGTGACCACCCCCCGCATCCCAGTCCACCCGATAATGAAATTTTCTCGCGCCCCGAACGGGTCTGCATCATAAAACCGCTTGCCTGTGATGCCCTGTACCATGCGCAGCAAGGAAGCACTGGAGTAGATCCAGACCATGCGGATCAAAATCACGACCGCCAGGGTCGTTGCGGTGAGGGCCGCAAGCCAAGGTAACGTCAGGTCGCTCTTGGATGCGTCCTCGATAACAAAGCGTAGCTGAAGGCCTATATAGGCGAACACAAAGGTCTCCAGCAACGCATCGGCTGTGAGCCAGAACTGGCGCTCTTGGTTGCGGGCGGTTGGCAGCTCATGGCTGGAGGTGTGGCCCAAGTACAATCCAGCAGCGACAACAGCGAGTACCCCGGAAGCATGAATCTCTTCCGCCAACATATACGCCGTAAAGGGGACTAGGACGGACAGAACTGTAGAGAGTGTGGCATTGTACAGCTTGCTGCGAGTCCAATGCACAAGTACCGCCATTCCCAAGCCGGTAGCGACGCCTACACCGGCGCCATATGCAAAGAAAACCAGCAGGTTCGATGTAAACAGGTGTGTGCTGGCGACTGTCGCTGTGGCAAATGTAAACAGCGTGAGCGCTGCAGCATCATTGATCAAGCTTTCTCCTTTTAGCACCGTCATGATTTTCGTGGGCAATCCGGCACTACGGCCCACCGCAACGGCGGTGACCGCATCCGGAGGCGATATGACCGCGCCAAGGACAAGTGCCACGATCAGGCTCATCTCGGGATAGATCCAAGTGGCAGCCAGACCTACCGCTCCTGCTGTCACCGCCACCAGCATCACCCCCAGGTTCAAAATGGAACGCAAGCGTTGTTTGAAGCTGAAGTAGGAGAACTCCGTCGCTGCAGAAAACAACAAGGGCGGCAGAACCACGTTCAGGATGATGTGAGGCTCAAGTTCCAGTCGGTTCAAGCCGGGAACGAAGGACGCCACAAGGCCCACAAGAACAAGCAAGAGACTGGGTTGAGCGCCCCGTCTGTGCGCGACGATAGTCACGGCAGTAGCTAGAACCATGACGATCAAGATTTGCGCAAACATCGGATCTCTTTGTTCTGCATTGAGCTGATTGTCGACCGCTTCTTCGTGGGACGGTCACTGGCCGTACAAACGATGAGCTATTTCACACTTGATCCAAGGTCACGGCACTTGTGACCTGACAATGCGATCTCATAGATTGGCGGTGCGCTTATAATAGGGGCGTTAGAAGCGCGACTGTCCCGCTTGGCGTGAAGCTTCACATTCACACCCGCTTCGTACTGAAAACCAGGCGGTTTTTAGCCCTTTAACTTTGAAGACTAACCTTTGCCTGGTTCTTCCAGAAAGTAGCGGATCAAAAGGATATGCTGTTCAATGAACCGGTCCGGTGCAACGTCGAATTCGGGATCGATGTGCCTTGCTACATTTAAGCCCAAGAGCGGAATGATTAGCAGAAGGGGATCCAGGTCAGCTGCTTCCTTTCGGAACTCACCTTTTTCGCAACCATGTTTCACAATAGCTTGCACGGTGGAAAGGACCGGCAAGGCGAAGGCCTCCCTGTACTTCCGTCTCAGGCTACCAAAAGCATTCGCCTCTGCCACTAAAAAACGCCAGACTTCACTCGTGTACCGATCTTGCACCATGACCTGATAGAGATCGCGCAAGAACCCATCAAACGTGTCGATTGCTGTCCCTGTATTCAGCACCTTCAAGTACAGAGAACTGTCAATTGACGGCTGCGCCAGTTCAGCGATCATGTTCTCGAACACATCTTCCTTGCTGGGGAAGTAGACGTAGATCGTTCCCTTTGTCACTCCAACACGGTCAGCGATATGTTCGACGTTTGTTGCCGCATAGCCTCGCAAGGAGAATTCTTCGAAGGCCGCCTGTAGAATCTCGCGTGGTCTTGCCTGTTTACGTTCTGCCCGCGTGCCGGTTTGCGCCATTAGCTGTCCCAATCCTTGTTCGCGTTCCATAGCCTAACACAGCCACTCCATCCGCACATTTTCATTGACTATCCGTTTAGTCAAATATATTGTTTGTCAGGTGATTGGAGTGGATGCATGACGGCAACTCACCTGCGCTTACCATCTGCTTCCAGTACTATATGGAGGGCGGTAGCCCTGCTTGGTTGCGCCGGCGCCTTGGCGGGATGTCAGCCAGTTTTGGAAGTCTCCGAAAAAGAACCGCTTCTTGTTGATGTCGTCGTGGCTGAGTTGAGCGACTACTCGTCGCGCATCACATTGACAGGTGAGATACGGGCAAACACTTCGACCGACCTGGCATTCCAGACCAGTGGTCAAATCGTGGAACGCTTTGTCGAGGTGGGGGACAAAGTTGAGGTTAACCAAATTCTAGCTCGTTTGAGTTCCTCTGAGCAGGAAACCGATCGCGATGCGGCACAGGCGGCCTTGGATGCAGCGCAGTTCGCTCTTGACCAAGCTAAAACGAATTTGGGCAGGCAGCAGGGTTTGCTAGATCAGGGCCTAACGACGAGAAGCGCATATGATTCCGCGTCCGAAGCAGTCTCTACGGCAAGTAGTGCCGTGGATAGTGCGCAAGTCGCGCTTGAGCGCTCTGCAGAGGCAATCGAACAGACAACGCTCCGAGCCTTCGTCAAAGGTACGATCATCAGTCGACAGATTGAAGTTGGGCAGGTGATACAAGCTGGGCAGCCGGCATACACCGTTGCGGCGGATGGTCCTCGCGAGGCAGTCTTCGCAGTTGATGAAGGCGTTCTAAGCGATGCGTTCGCTGCGCAGAATTTTATCGTTCAATCTGTGAACAATGCAAGCTCGACCGCCACTGCTACCCTTAGCGAAATTTCTCCAACCATCAATAAGTCGACTGGGACCGTTGAGATCAAGCTGACTGTGAACTCACCCCCAGGGGCAATGTCCCTCGGCTCGGTGGTGACGACAACCGGTCAATATGCAACCGTTCCGGCAGTGGTTGTGCCTGCATCGGCCTTGACGTCAGAGGATGCCCTTCCTGCTGTTTGGGTGGTTGATCCACAAAGTCACGTCGCCTCCAAGCGAAGGATTGAACTCAATGCTTTCGACAACGACTCCCTAGTAGTCAGCGGCGGCATTGCACCTGGTGATTTGATAGTCACGTCAGGAGCGAACCTTGTGTTTCCCGGACAACTTGTACGCGTGAAACAAGAACCATGATGAACCGCTCCTTTTCAGCTGCCAGCCTCGTATTGATGTTGGCCCTTGCTGGTTGCCAACCTGCTCCTGAGAGCGCCGCCGAGGCGCAGGTCGTGCGGCCAGTGCTCACCAAAACCATGGCGTTCGAAGGCTTGGCGGCAGACCGTTTTGCCGGGGAAGTGGAAGCGCGCTATAAGGCAACCCTTAGCTTTCGAACGTTTGGCCGGGTGGTCAGTCGTTCCGTTGGGGTTGGGGATCGAGTGGAGCCCGGTCAACAGATCGCGCAACTTGACTCCACCCAGCAAGAGCTTGCCGTGCGGACCGCCGAGGCAAATTTCGCATCGGTCCAGGCACAGCTCAACAATCTGCTGGCTGTGGAGCAACGGCAGCAAACCCTGCTCGAGCAGAACAACATCTCTCCTGCTGTCTTCGAAACAGCGCGGCAGGCCCGCCGGGCAGGGGAGTCCTCCCTGGCTCAGGCGCAAGCCCAATTGAACAAGGCACAAGAGCAGTTGAACTACACCACTCTGCGTGCCGACAATGCAGGGCTTGTTACTGAGGTGTGGGTTGAACCAGGTCAGACAGTGGCGGCTGGTGAAGCTATTGTGACTGGAGTGCAGCCAGAGGAACGCGAGGCGGTAATTGCAGTGATTGAGTCTGAGGGAAGCTCGCTTCAAGTTGGGACGAAATTCACCATCACCAAACAGCTTGATCCTGACGTCTCAGTGCCCGGAACTGTACGCGAAATCTCCCCCCAAGCCGACCCGACCACCCGCACAGTTACTGTCAGAATTGCCATGGACGATCCTGCAGGAATGCTCCGGCTTGGCTCCACCATCATAGCTACACGCGCGGACGTGGGTCGTTTGGATCTGGTTGCGCCAGCAACCTCAATCTTTGCCGATGGCGCTATGCAAGCTCTCTGGGTGGTGGACGTTGCCACCGGAAGCGTCGCCAAACGCACCGTGGTCGCCGAGAAGCAGGAATCCGGTGACTTCATCATCAGAGAGGGTTTGGCAGAAGGCGATATCGTGGTGACTGCCGGAGCCAACAGCCTCAAAGAAGGACAGAAGGTCCTCATCAACGAAGGGCATACAAATTGAAGACCTTCAACCTGTCTGAGTGGGCGTTGGACCACAAGTCCCTCGTCTGGTTCTTCATGATCGTTTGCACGGTTGCAGGCATCTCGGCCTACATGAACCTGGGGCGTGAAGAAGATCCGAACTTCACCATCAAGACCATGGTCATCGCCGCACAATGGCCGGGCGCCTCCGTCGAGGAAATGACGAACCAGGTCACGGATCGTATCGAGCAGAAGCTCGTCGAATTGAGCCAGCTCGACTATACCACCAGCACCACTACCGCTGGACAGACCGTGGTTAACGTCAACCTCGACGCTTCGGTCGCGGGTGGAGAGGTCACTGCGACTTGGACACAGGTGCGCAACCTCATAGGTGACATAGCTGGTGAATTCCCGCCCGGGGTCATTGGACCTTTCTTTAACGATCGCTTTGGCGACGTCTATGGTAACATATACGCCTTTACTGCGGACGGTCTGACGGATCGGCAGCTTCGCGATTATGTGGAAGATGTACGCGAGCAAGTGCTCCGCGTTCCCAATGTGGGCCGCGTAGACCTTCTCGGGGTGCAGGACGAGGTCATCTTTCTCGAGTTTTCGCCGCAAAAACTGTCGGCTTACGGTGTGAGCCAGCAATCCATTATAGGGGCCTTACAAGCCCAGAATGCAGTGACACAAACGGGCGTCATTCAAGCTGGAGCTGAGCGTGTGGCGATCCGGGTTGGTGGCGGCTTCACCTCGCAGGATTCCATTCGCGATATCAACCTTCGAGTAGGTGAAACATTCTTCAGGCTTGCTGACGTAGCAACCATAACCCGTGGTTATGAGGATCCACCGAGTCCTATGTTTCGCTATAATGGTGAACCGGTGATCGGTCTTGCGGTGGGAATGGTTGCTGGATCGAACCTGTTGGTTTTCGGCGAGGCGCTCACCGAAACCATCGATCACGCGGTGGCTAACTTGCCCATAGGCATCGATTTACACAAGGTGTCGGATCAGCCTGAAGTAGTGGAGCATTCTGTCGACCACTTCGTTCGCAGCCTGATGGAAGCTATTGCCATCGTCCTGGCGGTAAGCTTCGTGAGCTTAGGGATGAGAGCAGGCTTTGTCGTAGCTCTGGCCATCCCGCTTGTCTTAGCCATCACCTTCTTCATCATGCAGTACTTTGGCATTTCGCTGCAGCGTATCTCACTTGGAGCCTTGATCATTGCGCTAGGGCTGTTGGTGGACGACGCCATGATTGCAGTTGAAATGATGGTGTCTCGCCTGGAAGCCGGTGACACGCTTCGCAAGGCGGCAACGGCTGTTTATACCTCGACAGCATTCCCAATGCTCACTGGTACCCTGGTTACGGTGGCCAGCTTTATTCCTGTTGGTTTGAACGGCAGTGCTGCGGGCGAGTACACCTTCAGCCTCTTCGTCGTCATTGCAGTATCCTTGGTCGTTTCGTGGGTCGTTGCAGTAGTTTTTACGCCTCTCCTGGGCGTGCTCATCCTGCCCAAGAAAATGAAACACAAGAGCGAGGAGCCCGGAAGGCTTACAAGGACCTTCAGCGCTGTTCTAAAATTCTGTATGCGCGCCCGGTGGCTCACCATCGGAGTTTGCGTTGCTGCGCTTGCGGTTTCCATCTACCTGATGGGCTCCGTGCAGCAACAATTCTTTCCCGCTTCGGACCGTGCCGAATTGGTGGTCGACTTCAATCTACCTCAAGATGCCACCATTCTTGAAACTAAAGCCCAGATGGATCGCTTCGAGAAAGAGCAACTGGCAGGCAACGCCGACATCGAGCACTGGAGCTCATATGTGGGCCAAGGAGCCACACGCTTTCTTCTTTCCTTTGATCCGACGCCCGCCAATCCATATGTGGGCCAGATCATCATCGTCACAAAGGATCTTGAAGCCAGGAACCGTATTCGTCCAAAGTTGCAGAGTTGGCTCAAGGAGGCCTTTCCCGGTACTGACGCGTTCGTAAAACTCCTGGATATTGGCCCACCAGTAGGCCGTCCGGTGCAATATCGTGTTTCCGGCCCTGACGTCGAAATGGTTCGGAGCTTGGCTAACGAGTTAGCGTCCGCCATCGGGCATAATCAGCAATTGGGAGACATAACCTTTGACTGGAATGAACCGTCCCGCGTCATCAAGGTGGACGTGCTGCAAGACAATGCAGCTCAGCTGGGCATAACGTCACAAGATATTGCCTATGCCCTCAATGGCATCGTTGGTGGTTCAACCATCACACAGGTGCGGGACGAGACTTACTTGGTTCCGATAATTGCCCGGGCCACGGCTGATGAGAGATCATCTGTCGAAGCTCTGAGAAACATAAGGATCACAAACGCCAGTGGTAACTCTGTACCTCTTGCCAGTGTTGCAACTTTCCGCTTCCAGCTGGAGCAGCCGGTGATCCAGCGCCGAGCGGGCGTACCAACCATCACACTGAAGGCGACGGTATTGGGAAGTGTTCAACCAGCCACGGTGGTTGCCAATCTGACACCCACCGTGGACGAATTCATCAGCAAGCTACCAGCCGGCTATGCGGTTGAGATCGGCGGCAGCGTAGAATCGAGTGCAGAAGGTCAAGGACCTATTGTGGCAGTTGTTCCGCTGATGCTCATCGCAATGGCAACACTCCTTATGATCCAGTTGCAGAGTTTCCAGCGATTGTTCATCGTTTTCGCAGTTGCGCCGCTCGGCCTGATCGGAGTTGTTGCTGCCCTTCTTTTGAGTGGCGCCCCAATGGGTTTTGTCGCAATTCTCGGTGTGCTCGCGTTGGTCGGTATCCTGATCCGGAACTCCGTGATCTTGGTGGTTCAAATTGAGGATCTGCTCAAGACTGGGATGAACGCCTGGCATGCTGTGGTCGAAGCTACCGAACATCGCATGCGCCCGATCATTCTCACTGCCGCTGCCGCAAGTTTGGCGCTCATTCCAATCTCCAGGGAAGTATTCTGGGGTCCGATGGCCTACGCCATGATGGGTGGCATTATCGTGGGTACAGTTTTGACCTTGCTGTTTCTCCCGGCTCTTTACGTAGCTTGGTTTCGCATAAAGGAGCCTGTCGAGGGCGACTTGGCTGAGATGGAAGCAGTCAACGCATGATAAGAATGCGCAACAGCAGCGACCAGTCGGATCGGTCGCAGAACCTCAAAGCGGTTACTGGCACCCTGCGCCCAATCTTCTTCAAGCTAGTCGGCAGCGTGGCCATCATGCTGCTATTGTCGGCATGCGTTGCGATACGGCCAACCACTACGGTGCTCCACCCCAGTAAGGTGATCTCCACTCACCAGGTTGTTGAAATCCTTACTGCAACCAATCGGGCTTTAACTACGGACGGAGGTTTCAGCGCTGTTCGCTCGGGAACCCTGACCTATGAATTGTACGAGATCTCGGTACCTGCTGGTGTGCATTCAACTGAAATCCCGTTTCCCAAATCGTCGCCAGATCCAACAAGCCACTTTGTTGTTCTCTCGAGGAAATCCTTGGACCAAGAACAATTTGTGACTGCGGTCAGTAGAAAGTCGATTGCGACCGGTTCTGCCGCTTTATATGTCCATGGATATAATCAGACGTACCAGGAAGCGCTCTTCCGACTGGCACAGGTCTCGGCCGACTCAAATTTGGGCGGTCCAGCAATCTTGTTCTCCTGGCCATCAGACGCGACATTGCTTGGCTACGTCGCAGATCGTGATGCGAGCTTGGCCTCACGCGACGATCTCGTTGACGTTATCAGAACCATTTCCGGCATGACGCCGATCAGGCAACTTATCGTTGCCGGACATAGCATGGGCGGGTTCCTCGTGATGGAAGCCACACGCCAGATCAAACTTGCGAATGAAAGAGCAGTTCTGGACAAGATTGGCATTGTCCTTGCGGCGCCTGATATCGATCCGGAGGTTTTCAAGACGCAACTGTCTCTGGTGGGGCGAATGAACCCACCGATACTGATTATGGTGTCTCGGGAGGATCGAGCCCTCGAGATCGCAGGTCTCCTCAGTGGTGATCGCCCCCGAGTAGGCAGGTTGGATGTAAGTGATCCTCGCGTACAAGCAGTGGTGCAAGAAGCTGGTGTGCTGGTCCTCGACATCACATCAGCGCAGCCAGGTGATCTGTTCAAACATGATGGATTTGCCAGCATGGCAACATTTTTGGGTCGTCTGGCTTCCGACCGAGGTACAGCTGTACCTTTTGCTACTCGATCCGGTCTCTTGGTCTACGATTCTACAAGATCGATGTTGGTCTCGCCGTCGCGAGTTGATGCGCAATGAGCAATCGACCCTGCTTTCTCGAGACGACGATCGTCACGCGCCGTTCCCCAGCCGCTCTATATTCAAGTCTTCCACGCCAGTATCGTCGATGAAGAGGGCGTTCAGTTTGTGCATTAAGTTCTTTTCCTGCGTCATGGTGCTTGGAGTGGCTTCGCTGGCCGTTACAGGCGCTCAGGCACAGTCGATTACGCAGGCACTGACCCGAGCCTACGACTATGCGCCAGATCTGCAGTCGGCTCTGCTAGCCGCCAAATCCGCAGCCGAAGACGTGGCTTTGGCCAAGTCCGGCAAATTGCCGACGATAGGCGCCTCCGTCGGCGGAACCTACTCGGGCTCATTGACCGATGCTGGCTTTAATGGCGGAACTGCCTTGACGACCGGCCTCACTTATAACCAAACCATCTTCGATAATTTCCGCACCGACGCGGAGATCGAGGCAGCACGGGCAGGTGCCGAAGCGGCCGAATTCCAGATCCGCAATACCGAGCAAAACGTGCTACTTTCCGTCATCCAGGCCTATATGTCTGTCTTGTCGGACCGTCAGTTGGTGGCACTGCGGCGTGAAAACTTCAGCTTCTTCCAAGCTCAACTGCAATCCTCGCAGGATCGGTTGGAGGTTGGTGAAGGGACCCGCATCGATGTTGCACAGGCTCGGGCACGCCTTGCCCAAGGCCAGGCAACCCTGGACGCCGCCATCAACAGTCTTGAGATCAGCGAGGCGACTTTTCAGCGATATGTTGGCGTCCCGCCACAAAACCTGGATGCCTCTCATAGTTACAGTCGGCTGATCCCGCCCAATCTGCAGGCGGCCATCGCTGAGGCCGAAGTAGGGCATCCAGCTATTCTTGGCGCCAAGGCTGCGATCCGCGCGGCTCAGGCCAACTCGGATGGCGCGCAGGCCGAGTTCGGGCCGAACGCGACGGTCACGGGGCAGGTGGGCTCACGCTGGAGCCAACCCAATGGCGCCGGTGATGGTTTTTCCGCTTCCCTCGGTTTCCAGATCACGGTGCCGATCTACGCCGGCGGTGCCATCGGGGCCTCCGTCCGCCGTGCCAATATCGAGCAGATCCGCTCCGAGGTGGACGCCATGTCCGCCTACGATCAAATCCGCGAGGCGGTGATTTCCGCCTGGGCCGGCATCCAGAGCGCCGATGCACAGATCTCGGCCGCGAACGCCGCAGTATCTGCCGGACGTGAAGTCGTTGAAGGCGTGATCCAGGAACGCGACCTTGGAACGCGCACCACGCTGGATGTTCTCAATGCCCAGGCCGAACTGACGACGGCGCGTGAGGGACTGATCACCGCATCCGCGAACAAGGTCGTTGCGACCTTCTCCCTCCTTGCCGCCATCGGGAACATGACTGCACCCGATCTGGCTCTGCCGGTCGAGGTCAAGTCTGCGGTTCGGTACAATCAGGCTGTTGAAGACGTGTGGCAGGAATTGCGCACCATCGCTGAATAGATAACAGGGAGCTTGAGTTGCCAGCTTTGAACCTGCCGTAGACACCCATAACTCTTAGCTTATGAAACAGCGCGTCCAAAGAGCAAACTTATTGACAATCTCTCACTCGGCGGTGGCAAGCCTCCATGCCGGCTCGGTTCTTCGCCGTAGTTGAACCGGGTAGCCGCCGAGAGTGAGCGGGGGTGCCACTTGAGGGCACCCCCGTGAACTCACATCATCGCTTTAGTCAGCAGAATTCGCCTCTTGTCCTCTCTATAAGCGCACCATAGGTGCGTTCGCCCTCAAGCTACCGGTGCACCCTGCAGCCGTTCTTCTCTCAACCCACAGAGACAACTTGATGACCGCCGAAGCCAAGTTCTCCAATCTTGAAGAATCTCGTCGTGTCGCAACTTTGAAGGCCCTGGAGATACTGGATACTCCGCCGGCACTGGAATTTGACAGAATAACTGAATTGGCAGCGAAGCTGCTGATTGCTCCCATAGCTCAGATTTCACTGATCGATGAACATCGTCAGTGGCTTAAATCCTGTGCCGGGGCTCCAAGGGGGGAAGTCCCAAGAGGCGTGGCATTCTGCAATGAAACGATCCGCTCTTCAGGTCCTTTAGTGGTCCCGAACGTGACAGAGGATGAGCGCTTCGCGGACAATCCGTTTGTTGTCGGCGCTCCTCATGTATGCGCCTATGCAGGTGTTCCGCTCGTCATCGATGAGTCTGCGGTGGGCACTCTGTGCGTAATCTATAACAAGGCTCGCTCGATCTCAGAAAACGAGATTGCACTGCTGGAGACCCTTGCTGCCATTGTGGTGGACCAGCTCTATGCCCACCGCAAGAGTGTGGCATTGGTGAAAAGCGAAGAGCGGTTCCGCTTGGCAGCAGTAGCATCAAGTGATGCAATGTATGAATGGGACCTGGGCACGGACACGCTCATGTGGGCTGCTGGTCATGAACATCAATCTGCCGGCGGCTATATCCAATTTGGGCGGTCCGGTGCCGAATGGACAAGCAGTATCCACCCAGATGACCGAAACCGGATCGCGCTAGACATTTACGGCGCCATCAATGGAGCTCGCGAGTACTGGCACGGTGAGTACCGCTTTCGGAGAACAGACGGATCTTATGCCGATGTTATCGAGCGTTGCGTCATCGTGCGCAGCTCAGCCGGAACGCCGCTTCGCATAGTCGGAGCGGTCCATGACATCAGCACGCAAAGAGCAGCGGAAGCTCGTCTCCAGCGTGAGGCTCACCACGACGCACTTACCGGATTGCCAAACCGGGCCATGTTCCTGGAGCATCTCGAGAAGGCAATGGCGCAAGCAGCGGAGCATTCGGCTTCCGTGGGCGTCATCTATCTTGATCTGGATGCATTCAAGGATATCAACGATACGCTCGGTCACGACGCTGGTGACGCTGTTCTGATCGGAGCCGCAAAGGCGTTGCAGGCAAGTTTGCCGGTCAATGCCCTTGCAGCGCGCATTGGCGGTGATGAGTTCGCGGTCATATATCCCGAGCAGTGTACTCCGGCAATTCTCGAAGCGCTTGCCCGCAGTCTGATGAAGGAATTTGGTGCCCCAGTGCCGTTCAACGGGCACGAACTGTCCTGCAAGGCTAGTCTGGGGCTTGCGCTTTATCCACAAAGCGACGAGCGTCCCGGTGAGTTGATGAAGAACGCCGATCTGGCGCTCTGCGAAGCCAAGCGAGCTGGGGGTAATCAATATGCATTTTTTACCCCCAAGATCCGTCAGGTGGTCCAGAACCGGATATCTGCGCTGGCCTGCGCCAAAGATGCGCTCGCACGAGACGCTGTTATGCCGTTCTACCAGCCAAAAGTGTCGCTGGAGACAGGCAAGATCTGCGGCTTCGAGGCACTGCTGAGATGGGAACATCCACGCGAGGGCATCCAGCCCCCTGGTTTGATCAAGGAAGCCTTTGACGATCCTGTGCTCTCACTGGAACTGGGCAAACGCATGCTTGACCGTGTCATTGAGGATATGCACGCCTGGCGGTCCACCGGCGTGCAGTTCGGCAGCGTCGCCATCAACCTGTCTGCCGATCAGTTCTTCAGAACCGATATTGCCACAACTATTCTCACGAGCCTTGCACACGCAGGACTGCAGCCGCGTGATCTCGAAGTGGAGGTCACGGAGTCTGTGTTTCTGGGCGACGGTTCCGAGGCAGTGGCGCATGCCCTGGACAAGCTGCATGATGCAGGGGTTCAGATTGCGCTGGATGACTTCGGCACGGGCTTCGCGTCATTGACCCATCTGAACAAGTTCCCAGTGTCCTGGCTCAAGATTGATCGTTCGTTCTGAATAGCCCCGCGTTCTGTAGACACCTTCGGGGTTAGATTTGGTGTCGCCGTTCGAATTCGACGGGTGAGAGCATGCCGTTGCGGACGTGCTTGCGTGTTGGGTTGTAGAACATTTCGATGTAA